>NZ_AP027149.1:0-1238750 GCF_027925445.1 Methylocystis bryophila | reverse complement strand
CGGGCCGACGCCCATCACCGTGATGCGGCCCGGCGTCGCGCCCTTCTCTTTAGCCGCGGCGATCTGGTCGGAGAGAGCTCCCGCCCCCGCGGGATAATTGCTTGCGCCCGAGGAGATCACGACGCTGCGCCCGGCGAGCGCGCCCGCGGGAAGATTCGCGATCGAGCCGAGGACCGCCTGGGGGCCGCGACCGATTTTCGTGTCGCCTTCGCCGTGCGCCGCGCCGCGCAGGCCATGCGCGATGGAGTCGCCGATAAAGACGGGGCGGCCGAGAGAAGCGCTTGGCGTCATCGTCTGGCGCGCTTCGACGCCGCCTGAATCCAGAAACTCGCGCGCGAGCTGCCGATCTACGCCGGCCAGCATCTGCTGGACGTGGGTGCGGACGGTATGGCGGCCGCCGTCGTCGGAGAGATTGTAATGCCCGGGGCTACCCGCGTTGATCGTCGAATAAAGATCGAGAATCCCCATTCCCGGCTGAAATCCGCGGTCCTTGAGATAGGCCTCCACGGCGGGGAGCTGCTCGACGAAGCTCTGTCCCTCATGCGCGCCATATTGCTTGCGCTCGGGCTTTCCGAACTGAATGAGCCCCATATAATTTCCGCCGCGCCGATATTCGCCGCCGGACCATGGCGAGCCGCCCCAGATATTTGGATTGAAGCTACGCTCCGTTTCATAGGAGATGACGGTCGCGAGATCGAGCGGATCGACGCCGCGGCGCGCCGCCGAGGCCCGCAACGCGTCCGCGTTCTCCTTGGTGAAGAAGGGATTGTCGCGGCTTGACGCGGGCGGCGGGGCCGGCGTCGCAGGCGCGGGCGGTCCCGCCGGCGTGGTGGGCGCGCGCTGGGGCGTCGCGGGAGCAGGAGGCCCGGGCGGCGTCGCAGGCGCGGGCGGTCCCGGCGGCGTCGCGGCGGCGTGCTGCGGCGTCACGGGCGGCGGCGCGCCCGCGGGCGTCTTTGCGGCGACCGGCGCGATGCGGGGCGTCGCTCCGGAGAGCTTGGCGGCGTCCGCGCCGTAATTGATCTTGCCGGGGTCGGCCCAGACGACGGGCGCCGTCGCTTGGGGCCAGGCCATCGGCGTCTTGCCGGCCGGCAAGTTCGAAGGCGTAATGGGGCCAGAAAATCCCGGCGGCGGCGAAGATGGAGAGGCCTTGGGCGGCGGGGCTTTCTGCGGCGCCGGAACTACGCCCCTGGCGGGCGGCGCAGGCGTGACGGGGGATGCGCCGGAGGGCGCGGACCGCGGCGTCAGCGGCGGCGCGTGGCCTTTGGGGGGCGTCGCGGCGACAGGCCTGGGCGTCGCGACCGCATGCGCCCGCGGCGTCGTGGGATAGCGCCGGCGCGGCGTCGCGGGTCCCGATCGCGCGCGCGGCGCGCGGCCGCGCCGACCTCCGGCGGGATGCGCAGGGGAATGCGGCGCGGCGATCGCGTCGGGTCCGGCGCTGGCGGGAGAGGCCCCCGCGCCCGAAAGCGGCTGCGCCTCGCCGCTCTCGGCGGAATAGGTCGAGACCTGCGGCCCGTCGAACCGGCCGAAGAGGAAGTGATATTCGAGCGTGTAAATCGCCATCAGCCGAAGGCCGCGCCGGGAGAGGCCTCGGGCATGCTGCGGCCCGTGTCGGCGCGCAGATTGCCGCGCGCGGTGATTTGCTCGAGCACCTTGTTCACGATAATCTCGGCGTCGTGCACGATCTCGATGCGCGAGACGATATCCGCGACCCCCTTGAGCTCGACCTCTTGAGGCTTCGCGCCGATCGTTCCGCCGAAGGCCGCGAGACCGCCGGTGTAGTGGCCGGCCGAGTCGTGCCAGACGTTCGTCACGGGAGCATAAGAAATATTTGGCCCGCGACCGCGCGCGAGATCGAGATAGGCGCTCGGCGACGGTAGGGCGCGCATCGGAGGCCCATAAGGGCGCCGCATGCGGTCGAAGACGTTTGAGGCGGGCTCGCTGAAGCTCTCACGCGCCTCGCGCTCGCGCCGCTTGCCCCACATTTCGTAAAGCGCGGCGTTGACGCCTTCCCACACCGTGGCGGATTTCGACACAGCCGCATCGAAACGCGCGATCGACTGTGAGAAGGCAAAAATGGGCTCGTTAAAGTCCCTGACTAGACCTTGGAACATCGTGCCGCCGAGCGATTCGAGCGAGGTTTTCAGGCCTTGCCAGACGACGAGCGGATCTTCACGCGAGATGCGATCGGCGGCTTCCATTCCTTGCGCGCCCAGGTAGAGCTGTCTGTCCTTGTTGATGCGGCTCTGCTGCGTCGCGAGCAAGCCGACCATCTGCCCGGCCATCTGGTTTTGATAGAGCCGCGGGATCTCGGCGAGCACGTCCTCGCGGCTCGTGATGCCGTGCTCTTGCATGGCGGGCACTAGATATTGCTTTACGTATTCGTTGGGATTGCTCTGAGCGAGCCTCCACCCCTTGAAATGCGCGCCGGGTTTGAGGCCCTTTGCTTCTCCGGTTTTCGTGCGGTCGAGATCTCCGGGTGCGACGAGGCCGAGCCTTTCGAACTCGCCGAGCGCGGAGTGCTTCATAACCCCGCCGACCATCGCGGCGTTAAAGGCCGAGATCGCCTTACCGTAGGAACTGCCGCCCAATTCCTGCGCCAGCGTGGGCGCGGTCGACAAAATAAAATCTTCAGAGAGTCCGGGCGTGGCCTGACGCCCATATTTGAACATCTCGTAATATTGCTCGGGTTTTAGCGTGTCGCCGAAGGCATTGAGGCCTTTGGCGATGCCGTTCATCATCCGATGAAACTCTGGGCGGTTTTGCGTCGCGCCTCGAATCTCCATGCCCTTGACGAGCTTGTCGAGATCCTCGCTCACATCCTCGCCGGGCCGAGCCGCCTGCGCGATGACGCGGAGCTTTGCGACGTCGTCGATGATCTCCTTCACCTCTTCCGTCCCGCCGACAACGCTGCGTTGGTTCCGAAACATATGCAGCAGATCCGTCGTGCCGAGCGAGGGCATTTGCGTGTGCAACTCGGCGGCCTTTTCTCGCGCTTCGCTGATTTCGGCACCCGACATGCCCGCGCTCTTCATGCGCTCAACCTCGTGCAGACGCGCGGCGGCGGCGTGGATGGAGGCCGTCGCGGCGCCGGCAGCGCTCTCGACGCCGGCGAGGCCGGCGGCGAAGGCGGCCAGGCCAACCGTGGCGCGCGAGATGGCGTTCTCGGTTTTCGCCAGCGCGCCGAGGCGCTCGACGCTCGGCGTCGACATCTTGTCGACCGTCGGCGAAATCTTCGCGGCCTTGGCCGAGATCGCGTCGATCTTCTCGCCGAGCTTGGCGAAGACGGCGCCTGTGCGGTCTTCGGCCTCAATGACGGCCTTGGCTTGCAGGACTGTAGCCATAACGTTTCCATTTGCTTTCGTTGCGTTGCGGCCGGCGACGGTTCCGGCGTCGCCGGCCGCTCCTCCACGGCGCGTGGAGTCCCGCGCCGCGAAGGCATTGTGTTTGCGGCCGGCGGGAAAGGAGCAAACCGCCGGCTGCGCCCGCGTGCGAGTTATCGCCCTCGCGCGCGGGAATTCATTGCGCGCTATGCGTCGCGCACAGCGATATTCGCCACCGAGGCGAGCTGTGTTTCGAACGTCGAGATTTGCTCCGCCGTCACGCCGGGCGGCCATATGAGCGCCGCACGATTCGCCACTATGTTTATTGAAACCGTGACAACCCTCGGCGAGAGTGTGGGCGCGACTTCATCGAAGAGAATCGCGGACGGGGTTTGCGTGCCGTCACTCGCTTCGGGAGTGAGGGGCCAGTAGATGTTGCCCTCGGCTTTCACGCCGAGCACGGTTCCCGCCGCGGCGGCGACGCCAGCGGCGAAGAGCACATGTCGTCGCGAGGTCCGACACTCCGAGAGGCTGTAACCGGGCTGAGGCATTTTATTGGTCTCCTGCTTTTGGAATTGCATCAGCGCGGCCTAGCCGCGGCGCGGTTTGACGCCAGCCTCGGCGCAAGCCTTGGCGATGATTTTTTCCCAGGGCGCGCCCGCTGGCGGCGCGCCATCCGCCGGAGGCGATAGATGCTCGCGCGGATCAAAAGCCGAAATTCGCGCATTCATGATTTCGGGATGACGCGCCGCGTATGTTGCAAGCAGCCGCTCGCGGGGCTTCGGCGGCGCGGCTTGCGGGGCGAGCGCGGCGGCGGCGAGCGCGGTCCTGGCGTCGTCGACGGTGACGCGCGTTTTCAACGCCAGAAATTGCGCGAGAGACTCGCGACCCTTCGCCTCTTCGCAGCTCAGGATGTCGACGATCCGCGCGCGCTCAAGGGCGCCCTGGTTTCCGTCAACCATGACGCCCCCCTCTCACGCAAGGCGCGATAACCCCAGCGTTCTTCCCGTTGACTCTCGAAATAATCTCCTCCCAGCCCTTCGCGCCTTGCAAGGACGCAGGCTCGCGCGGCGGCGCGGGCGCTTGCGGCGCTCCAGGCGCTGCGGCGGGCCGAGGAGCGGCGAGGGCGACCGGCACGGGGCATGGCGTAGGAGTCGCGTTCGGGACGAAGGGCGGCAGGCTCTGCCGATCACGCCGCGAGACTTCCTCCTTAGGCGTATTTGCGAGAAAGCCCCTGGCCTCCCCCGCGTTGAAGGTCGTATCAAAGGCCAGGTGGCGGGCGAAGCGTTGGCGGTCCTCCGCCTCTGCGCAGCAGAGTATTGCTCTGATGCGTCGGCGTTCGTCGGACTTCCCCCGCGCCTCCGCCCGCTTCATCATATCCGCCGCATCGTTCCAAGTTACCTCGCTTGACGGCATGGTGTGCTCCTTAGCGTCGCGGCGCCGGGCCCGAAATTTCCAGAAAACTGCGGATGTCCGCGTCGGCGCGCCGGACGATCAGAACGCCAGCCGCTTCGGCCGCGACGATCGCCGCTTCCTCGATGCGCTCTGCGGCCAAGAGAGCTGCCTCCAGCTCGGCGCGGAGGGATTTGCGCTGGCCCGGGTCCAGCGCCGACCGGTCGTCGGAATTCTCGTCGATCTCCCGCTCGACGCGGGCAATCAATGCATCGCGGTGCAGCCAGGCGACGAGGGCCAGGCCGTCGGGAATTTCCTTATCAACCTCGCGAAAAGAAAGCCCCGGAAAGATCGCCGGCGCGCCGGTGTCGACACTCGGCGACACGTTCACACGCCCACGTTCGGCGAGCGCGTCGATCTGCGCCCGCGCGCGCTGCTTGCACCAGTCACTCGGATAGGGCGCGAAATCAATATCTTGAAGCTTTCCCCTTATCGCGAAGACCTCGGCGCGCGCTGCGTCGATAGCGTCGGCATGGCTTTCGCCCGGCGCGAGCGGCGGCGCCGGCGGCGCATCGAAGGGCGCAAGGTCCTGTGCCTGGTCGCGCACGTAATCGCGCGTCCGGGCGAAGAGCGCGACCTCGGGCTCGTGTTTTTTCCACGCTTCCGCCCTTCGCTCGGCAACCGGCGCTACTTCGGCCGCAAGGCGAGCCAGCTCCGCTCGCTCAACGGTGAGGGCGCCGTCGCCTGTCACGGGCTGCAGCTCGAACTCTCGCACGCGCAGCGCCTGCGCCTGCTTCAGCTCGCGCGCTTCTTCGAAGCGGCGCTGCAGCAGGTCGTGAAGCGCGTGGCGCTCGGCGATGAGCTCCTCGAGGCGCGTAAACTTTTCGCGCGGGCGGCCTTCGGGGAGCCGCGCGGCGAGATTTGTCTGCTTGCGCAAGACCTCCGCTTGGCTGCGGTAGTGCTCTGGCGGATAAGCCTGAGTCGCGCCGCGCGCTTCGCCAACGGTGGCCATGTAGAACGAATTCACCTCGACCATTTTTCAAATTCCCGTGTTCAGCGCCGGGAAGCCGACCTTAAAAACGATTCCGCCCATGTGACCGCTCCACCTCCATCGACTCGCCAAACATCGCCCCGCCCCGCGCCGAACGCACTCGCCAAAATCGCCAGCGCGTCGCCAAAATCGCCAGCGCGTCACTTTTCCACAAGCGAGTGAGCGTCTCTCGGCGTGCGCACGTAGGCCAACAGGCCCGCGCGATCGAAGAGCCAGCCGCCGCTTTGCGTTTTCCAAGCAATGTCGGGCCGCGCGCGGGCGAGGCGCGTCAATTTGGAGTGCGACCATCTGGTCAGCCGCATCGCTTCGCCGCTATTGAGCGGGCGCGCGGGAGCCGGAGAAGATCCATCGCCGGAGAGGCGAAGCTCGGCGGCGATCTCCGAAAGTCTCGCAGAGATCATACGAAGCTCATCGGCCCTTTGCTCAAGTTCATTCATCGCCGCTAACCTGAATAGATGTGGTTTCTTTACTCCACACAACCGCAAGCCCACGGAAACAACCAACCCGCACAACTCTGTTTCAGCTTGCAGATACTAGCTTTTTCGCGAATGCCCCCCGGCCCGCCGATGACGGGAGGCCCGGGAAGGACCCGCGACCTTCCGGGAGGTCCCCGCGTCCCGCGCTAGAGGCAGGCGTCCTGTCATCGTCGCCCCCCCAGCGCCACGAGCGGCGCGCGGAGCTGTCGCAGGCAGTCGTCGACCTCAGCCTGTATCCTGGCGCGGACCGCGTCCCTTTCTGCAGCAGGGACAGCGTCGACGCCGCGTGGCCTGCGCGGGAGGCGCGGGTTTGTGGCGGCGCGGGCCCGGGCCTGCTCATGGGCAACCCTCCCGCATTCGGCGACAAGGTCACCGCTCGACGGGGGGTAGCCTTGACGGCGACGCAGGTTCGAGCACGCCTTGGCCAGCACGCCCATGGGGAATATCGCAGTGTCCTGTAGGAAGGCCGAGACTGTTAGGGCCATCTTCTCGGTCGACCATTGGAGGCTCGGCCAGCCGCAGAACATCTCCAAGACCGCCTTGCGCCTCAGCGCCATATCGTTCGCCATCTTCGGCCTCTTGCCGATAAATCTCCGCCAATTCCTGTGCCAGTGCGTCGCCTCGGCGGGGCGGGCCGGCGCCCGAGATGGCGCCGGGCTCATCCTCCCAGCGGCGCTGGTTGAGGAAGGTCGCCGGGTTCAGCCATGCCTGGTGCGGCGGCTTGGCGCGGACGTAGCGATCGAGCCCGGCGAGGATCGCGGGAAGCTCTCGCCAGCACTTCGCGAAGGCGCGCTCCGCCGTTGGCTTGCCCACCTTGTGGGGCCAAGAGGTCCAGAATTGCTGAAAGGCCCCATCTCGCGCGCGTTTGTCTTCTCGTAGAGAAGACTGTGATTGTGACTGTACCGCGCGCGCGCGATGCATACCGATTGCATCGGTTTTGCACTGCGTTTGCATTGCATTTGCATTGCTTTCGGATTGCAAATGCAATGCATTTGCATCGGCGCGAGATCGCGAAGGCGCTGGATTTGCGACGGATTCATGCGTATCAGCTCCCCGATTGGCCCATCGCTGCTCTGCGCTTGCTTTTCGCTTCGAAGAAAGGTCGGCGGCCTTCGCTAGCTCGGCCTCAATCCGCTTATGCTTCCAGCCGCTGTGGAAAAAGCGTCGGATCCGGTCTCGAATGCGGATCCAATCTTTGTCGGAGAGGCCGGCGATCTCCGCGAGCTGGGCGTCATCGTCGGGAAGTGAGCCTTTGTCCCAATACTCCATAATCAACAGCAGATAGACGCCGTGCTCGAGCGTCGAGAGACGCATCGTGTCCGCCCGGTAATCGGCGATGTAGAGGGGCATCCAGCCCTTCAAGAGCGCCTCGCGGAGATGGAGATCGCGCCATCGAGCGCCGCCCTTTCAAGAAGATCGAAAATCTCGTCGAGCGCGGCGTCGCCGATCGGCGGAAGGCCGCGCGCGTGCAATTTCCCTGCAATCCATCGCTTGACTATGGGCGAGCGCAATCGCCAGCTCACTCGCGCGCCCGTGGCGATCGGCGCTTCGACCAGGACTTCCCCGCCGCGCCCGCGTGCAAGCGTGCATTCGCCGATCAGGGCCTTGACGTGGAATATTTCGGCGTCGGACGCTTCCGGCGCGGGACGCGTCGTCATGCGGATCCCCCTTTTTCGGCGTCGCCATGGAGGTTCACCTCGGGAATCTCGCGACCAGCGACGAGCCGGCCAATCGTGCGGCGAGCCATCCCAAGCTCGCGCGCGACCTCTTCGGCTGAAACGAAGGTTTCGACGGGGGCAATCTCTCGCGGCGGCGCCGATGCGCCGTGCGCGATCTCGAGCACGCGGGCCTTGTAAGCCTCCACCTGACTGCGCGCGAATAAGAGGCGACCGCCGCGACGAAACGGCGTGGGGAAGATTGGAGCAGCTTTTTGCAGCATGTTAGCCTCGTCTTGCGTTGACGAGGTTAGGCTCGCAGAAAATCAGCCCTCGCGCTTTGCTAATAAATTCGCAAAAAATCGAAATTGAATTTCCGTAGGGCCCGCCCCCGCAAGTCGCGCCTCGATCGCCGGGACGATTGTCGAAATGGCGAAGTCTTTTTCCCCAACCGACTCGGCAAGGCTTATGACTACGTTCTTAGCCAGCCCGTCCCCGGCCAATAGGGGCGCCGCCATCGCCAAGGCCATCCGCCAGAGCCATTCGCCCTCCTGACTGGTAAAGGAACGGCCTCGCGCCGCCGCCTTATTGCGCAGCCTAGTCGCCGTTTGGCGTATAGGTCCCGGGCGACCCGGGTCCCTGGAGAACTGGCGCAAGCCGATTACCTCGAGCCCGACCACGGATTTTCTCTCGCGCTCCGCCTTCAATTTGGCCTTCGCGTCCCAGGGCTCGACCTTTTGGAGGGGAGCAGCCAGGGTAAGAGCTGCGAGGATCGCAGCTCGAGTGCACCGCATCCCGCCGCCCGATACCAACGCGAAAAAATAGGCCAGGGCGTAGCGGTCTTCATCTTCCCAAATCATCTTTGAAGGCCGCCCGCGGGACTGATGCGCGCGGGCCGCAGCTTCCTCCCTCGGCTTCCTCGGTCGCCCGGGCTTTCGCTTGGCGGGGGTCGCGTCCGTCATCACGCCGTCGTGCGCTCCCGCTCTTCGATGGTCTCGCTGCTTACGATCGCGTCGAGTCGCTTCGCCCATGCCTCAAAGGCCGCGCGCTGTTCCTCGGAGAAAGTGTGCTTTTGGTAGATCGCGACAATGCCGCCGAACGTTCCGGAGACGTGGTTTAGGCAACGCTCCACCACATGAAGCGAAACGCCGAGCGCCGCCATATGCGTTGCGACGCTGCGGCGGGCGTCGTGGAAAACCCATGGCGCGAGCGGCGCGCCGCCATTGAACTCGGCGATGGCTTCGTCAAGACGTTGCTTGGCGAGCGAATAGCCGGAAGACGCCGCGTCGCCGCTCGTCGTGAAGACGAATCGGGGGCGCTTGTCGCCCTTGCTTGTGGCGATGCGGGGAATATGGCGCAGGATCTCCAGCCCCGCCGGCGCCAGCGCGACGACATGCGCCCGATGGTTCTTGGATCGCGCGCCGGGAAGCGTCCACTCGGCCTTTTCCAGGTCGAGCTCGGCCCACTGCATGGCGCCGACTTCGGTTCGGCGCTGGCCCGTCAGCATGAGCAGCTTGACGAAGGCGCCGAAGGGATAGCCGAGCGAATCGGACGCGCGCCAGATCAGCGCCAGCTCGCGCTCGTCGAGCACCCGCTCGCGCGCTCGCCCCTTCTCCGATGACGGGCGGCTAAGGCCGTCGCACGGGCTATGATCGGCAAGGCCGCGCGACACAGCCCAGGAACAAGCCTTGCGCAGCACGGCGAAGGCGCGATTGGCGCCGATCTTCGCGCCGCCGGTGATGATCTTGTCGAGAGCGGCACTCACGTCGCGCCGCGTGATTTCGGAAAGCCGCCGGCCTTTCCAGGCGGGCAGGAAATGCTTTTTGAGCAGCCGCTCGGACTCGCGCCAGTCGCGAATATGCGGCTTCGCCGTGTCAGGGCCTATGCAGTAGAGCCGCACAAAATCCGCGACAATGTTCTCGAACAGGTCCGGCTTCGGCGCGCGCAGGGCGGCCTTGCGCGCGGCTTTGCCCGCGGCGGGGTCTTCTCCCCGGGCGATCTCGACAAGGGCCTCACGGGCGAGCTTGCGCGCTTCGGCGAGGCCGATCGCCTCGGACCCAATCGTCAGATTTCGCGCCTTGCCGGCGTGCCGATATCGGAGGTTGAAGGACCGCGAGCCGTTCGGCCGAACCGTCAGATAGAGGCCGCCGCCGTCCGGGACCTCGTATGGCTTGAGGCGGGGCTTGAGGGCTTCAATCCCCTTGGCCGTGAGGCCGCCCCTCCGGGTAGCCGGTTTCATGACCGCTGCTTCCTGATGTAACAGCCACGTAAACAAAAGAGCGTGGCTTGGCCTGTCCTGCCTTGTCCGGACAATACCAGACAGGCCGCCGTTTTCCTAAGGCAGGCCGCGGGTTATGCACATGCCAAGGCGGGACACGGCAAGACAATGAGCGCCGTCTCTCCGGTCTTGAAAACCGCCGTGGGGGCAACTCCACCGTGGGTTCGAATCCCACCCCTTCCGCCACTTCGAAACAAAACCGGGAACGCCGATTCCCGCCGTCGCGTTTCCGCGCGGTATTGCGCAAGGCGAGATGGCACAGCGCAGTGCGCGCGATCAGCTTCTGCGATTTTCTTCCACAATCCGCTTAAGGATGGGTAGCGTCATGCGCCAATAGAACGCGACATGGTTTGCCCCGGACTCCGCTCCGATTTCCCATCCCTTTCCCCGTCGCACGGGCGAAGGGGGCACTTGCTGCGAGACTGTCAGGATCGTCTCCGCTCCTTCTAGCTCAAGCGTCATGGTAATCGTCGAATAGGATTCAGGGACGTCTCGTAAGCCCGATGCCCGCGACCAATAGGTATATTGAAGCTGTGACGGCGGTTCAATTTTAACGATTCGTCCCTTATCCCGATAGCGTTTCTCCCCGATAACCGCCACTATCTCGATCCAGCTGCCCGCATGCCAATCGGTCGTAAAATGAGCATTGCGCCATTTATCTCCGGCATCGGGATCCAAAATGGCGTCCCATACCTCCTGTGGCTCTGCCGCGATGTGGATCGACTGGGTGAGCGCTTGCAAAGGCACAACTGAAAACCCTCAAATGGCGATCAAAAGTCAACCATCTAGCCAAGCGGCCAGACCAGCAAGCGTTTGCAGGCCATACTCCACCGCGCCGAAACCGACAACAACCTGACGCCGTTCGCGGCTTGGGTGAAGCTGGCGCAGGGTCAATACGGTCTTGCCGTCGGTCTGCTCATCGAAGGTAACCGTCATGTAGAAGCGCTCAGGGTCGTTGAGGTCCGGGGCGCCATAGTCCACCACGATCAGTTCGTTGGGCACGATCTTCAAGAAGCGCATGAGGTTGGGAAAGCGCCGCTCTTGGCCCTCGAATACGCCCACCATGTCGAAGCGCCATTCCCCTCCCTCGCGGATATCGGCCTCGTGGTTCTCGATGCTGAGGCCATCAGGACCATACCGTTGCGCCAGCGCTTCCGGATCCATCCAAGCGGCGAAAACCTTATGTCGCGGGTGCTTCAGCACCTTGACGAGCACGATCTCACGGTCGAGCGACCAGGTCTCAAACAGTTTTTCCATCGTCGTTCTCTTCCGTCCTGTCCAAATAGGCTTCCAACCGGTCGAGCCGCGCGGCCCAGCGTCGACGCTCCGCCTCCATCCAATTGGCCGCCTCCTCGAAGCGCGCTCGTTCCAGTCGGCACCAGCGACTGCGTCCGCGCTTCTCGCTGGCGATCAATCCGCAATCTTCCAGCACCTTGAGATGCTGAGCGAAGGAGGGCAGCGCCATATCGAAGGGCTCCGCGAGGACGCTGACCGGCAACTCTCCCTCGGCCAGACGCGACACCACCGCCCGGCGCGTCGGGTCACTGAGAGCATGGAAGGCAAGGTCGAGTGGGGTCGAATGATAAGGCATGCGCCACGGTAAGGCGGATCGTTCACATGCGTCAACGACAATAAGGTACTTGCCTTTGTATTCCGTCTATATTAGTAAGGCTTATGCCTTACTATTGGGAGAGGCCAATGGCAGTACGTGTCGACCTTCTTATCTCGCTCGACGGTTTCGCAACGACGACGGACCAGACACCCGAAAACCCGTTTGGCCCCGATTGGTCGCGCCTTGTTGCAGCATATGTGGCCACAAGGACGTTTCGAGAGCGCGTGCTCAAAGACACCAGCGGCCAAGGCGCCACCGGCCTCGACGATCAGTATGCGAAGGATTATTTCGCCAACATTGGCGCCGAGATCATGGGGGCCGGCATGTTCGGCCTGCACAACTTTCCCGATGATCCGGAGTGGAAGGGCTGGTGGGGCGACGAGCCGCCATTTCACTGCCCGGTCTTCGTCCTGACGCACACGCCGCGGCCTTCCATCGAGATGGCTGGAGGCACGACGTTCCACTTCCTCGCGGCCGACCCGGTTGTTGCGCTACAGCGCGCCGAGAAAGCCGCAAACGGCAAGGATGTTCGGATAGGCGGCGGGCCAACCATGGTCCGCGCCTATCTCAAGGCTGGACTTGTGGACCGCATCCATGTCGCCATTGCTCCAATTTTGCTGGGGCGAGGCATACGCCTCTGGGACGAGTTGCGCGGATTGGAGGCCGGCTACACCACCAAGTCCGAAACGGCCGAGAGCGGGACCGTCCACCTCACGTTCCAGCGCTAGCCATCGGCCATCGACTTACGGCGGTCATCGGCTGTCCGAACTTGGCCCTTGGCTGCCTTCCCCTTTCTACCCTTGAACGAGGTCCAATTCTTCCTGGTTCCGTAACTGTACGCAGACCAACCGTTTCCCGCCAATATTCACAGGTCACCCGTGGTTCAATTTAAGAGGGCTATGGAGAAAACGTAGTGCTCATCGCTATCGGGCGTGGCCCGCCACTTACCGCCGAATGCGCGATATGGCCCGATATTGTACGCGGGTGCTGCGCAAGCGCCGCCGGACACCACTCGTTACGTAAGCCGGCATTGAGAATCAGCTTCGAAATTCATTCTTCAGCCAAACCACGACCTTGCCGAACGGCCCGCGCTCGAGATGGTCGAACGCCGCATGTGCATCCAGGAAGCCGTAGGCCTTGTCGATCACAGGCTTGATGCCGTGCTCGTCAATGGCGCGGTTCATATCCTCGAACGCCCGTCAATGCCCGGCCGAGACGCCCTGGATGTTCCTCCTTTTCAGCATCTTGTTCAGCATCTTGGGAACGGCGGATAATTTGATCTCCGATCCCTAGAGGAAGCCGATCTGGGCGATACGCCCGCCGCTCGCCACCGCCGCTGCCGATTGGCTGAGATTGTCGCCGCCGATGGTCTTAAGGATATGATCGACGCCGCGCCCGTCGGTCAGTTCCAGCGCGGCGAAGGACCAGTCAGGCGTTAAACGAGTATCTATCACGGCCGATGCGCCGAGCGCCATCGCGCGGCGACACCGCGCAAACATGACCTGGATCAGGAAGTCCGTGTTTCACGCACCTCGCGCAAGGCCCGGCTGAAGAGGTGGTTGAAGATGCGATCGCGATCTTCCGCGTTGGTCATGATGATGCTTTGATGGCTTCTGTCGCGCTGATATTATTTGATAGTCTCTTCAAGGAGGCGGCGCGCGAGGGTCGTTGCGCCAAGCTTGCACGGTTCTCCGCGATGCGCGCTCTTACGATTTTCTTGACCAGCGCGCTGGCGCCCTTGGACGTCTTGTATTCGGCGATTTCGTCTCGAAAACCTTGAAGGACCGTCCCGCTCATAACGTAGAAGCCGCAGTGGTTCGCGGCCGCACCGAAAGCGACCAGCATGCCTTCGTGCCTGAACGCCGCCAGCCGGTAGCTGTCGTCTCGGTGGCATTGGGGGCGGCGGCGCGGATCGCTTGCCTGAGCTTCTCAAGAGCCGCTCGCGCCGGCTCGGGGACCTGCGCGAGATACTGGTCGATCACCGTAGCGGTTTGGCTGGTCCGTGCGCGATCTGTCGCTTTCGCATTCGCAACCTTCCTCGTTCCGCCTGCTTCGGCCATCCTCCACCTCTTGTCCGCGGTTCAATGGGGCTGTCCAGGCGCTCCCGCTCGAATGACTTTCGCAGTCGATCATCGCAGTTGGCGGCGATCCGAGAACCTGGCGTGCGGTATGAAGGAGCCAAATGCACTGCGCGACGATCATGAACCGGTTCTGCCAGCCGACGAACACCGACGGCCCCGGGCGACCGCCATTGCGGGGAAGCAGGACGGCCATCGAAACCATGAACGCCAACAATCCCAGCATCGGGAGAAGCGCGATCCTCCACAGTGAGACACGCGTCGAAGCCCATGTCGCGTTTCGCGAGAGGCTCCATGCAATTAGGAGCGCCGCGAATGGAATCAGGTCGAGCATCGCTCCGATATCGTGGATTCCGCTGTTGGAGTCCGGGGCGACGACTCCGGCCAGCGTCATTCCGGCGGCGCTGATCAGAAGCAGTGCGGTTCCGACGTAGCTCGCGATACTCCGGGCTTGCGAAACGACGGCGAACGCGACGCCGGCGGCGCCGACGGCGAGACAGATGAACGCGACATGCATCAGCCAGCCGAGCGGACCGAGTTCGTACTCGCTAATGAAGCGACACGAAGGATCGAGATCAGCTCTGACAACATGGAGTGCCGCGAGGATCACCAGGAACATGCTCGTGCCCGTGCTGGACACGAGGGCCGCGTTCCGCGCAGAATTGGTCGGAAAAGGCGTGTTGAACGTCGACATTGGTGTTCGTCGCCTTCAGGTGAGGGTAGCCAACAATTCCGCGAGACGGTCGTGCGACTCGTTGGCGCCCGCCTCCATCCCGGACTGCAGGTGACCATCGCGATCGGCCTGCGACTTGTAGAGCAGGTGGCTCGTCAGTCGGGTGTAACCGTCCCTCTCCTCGAATGTGGCGGTCACCACGATCTCGTGGCCGGGCCCCAGCGGCTCATAGTTCTCAGTGTAGACGACGCGCCTCTGCGCATCGATCTCGCGATACTCCCCGCTGAACGCGTGCTCGCTCCCATCCGGCGCGCGGAGGACAAAGCGCCATTTTCCGCCAACGCGATGGTCGATTTCGCACACTGTGCAATCGAGGATCTTCAGCCCGTACCACCGGCGCACGTACTCCGGTTTGGACATCGCCTCCCACACGAGGCGTGCCGGCGCAGCGAAGTCTCGGGTGACGATGACCTCACGGTCCGACTTCAGCTCGACGTTCGTCTTTCCCCCACTCATTTTACTTTCCCTTTTTGCATTTCGAGAAGCAACGCGTCGAGTTGGTCGAAGCGTGCGCCCCAGATGTCTCGGAACCGCTCCAACCACTCGTCGAGTTCGCGGAGCGGCACCGCGTTGAGCGCGTAGAAGCGCTGTTGTCCCCGAGGCTGCACATGGACCAGACCGGCATTGCGAAGGACGCGGAGGTGCTTCGACACTTGCGGCTGCCCGAGCGGGATCCGCGCACAGATCTCGGCGACGGGGCTCGGCCCGACACGAAGCAACTCCACGATCTGGAGGCGGTTCGGTTCAGCCAGCGCGGACAGGGTCTCGATAATCACGCGATATACATATCCCTTTTTATATATATCTGTAAAGGCATATTTTATGCGCCATTCTGGCTGTCTCGTCAGCTCGTTGGCGGAGGACTCCAGACCCCACATGCCGTGTGGCGGGGCGCCGCGTGATTGGAATTGCCGGTCCTTGGCCGGCGTGATCAGCGAACCTTGCGGCCTTACAGCGGTCGGGTCGGAAAGTCGTGTCGAAGAGGACGTGGTGGCCGGCCCGCCAACGGCGCTGGTCAGCGGCTCTCACTATGGATCATGCTGATCGCCGACTCCCGCGGCGGAAATCCTGGGCTTTGCCGATGCCGCGATGTATTGCTGCGTGATGGCGGCCATGGGCGCCCCGCACAATCCCAGACACGTCTCGCCCCGGCGCCCGATGCCCGCGCCGGTCACGGAATCGTCGTCAGGGCGCATTTGAAAAGTGCTAGGCGCTCTCTTGGGGGAATAGGAGCAGGTCCAATGCCACTTCAAAGAATCGAAGGCGAAATCGTGCGGGAGAGGCACGGCTTCGCTTTCCCGATGCGCATCGAGGGAACTGCCCAAAGTGTCCAGGTAGTCGTCGATGACGATGCGCTCGTCGTGACGACGTCGATGCTGGCGGATGACGAGTTGAGAGCGCAACTTGAAGCCGACTTGCCAGCGCTTGAATTCCTGGCGGCCGAAAAATTCGACCACGGGCTAGCGACCGCCGACGGGGCGGTCATTATCTCCGCGAGTGACGTTCTCGGTTTCTTCAATTGAGAGACCGGACGCCTGCAAACCAAAAAGCTGGATGGAGAGCGTCTTGGCGCATGGTCGCCGCAGCGGAGATCATCTATGCGCCGCAGCGGCGCCCGGCCGGCCTGAGCCCGCGGTATGAGCTCAATCCCGCATCGCAAAATGCCCCATAGCGTGCCCCCCTTGAACCGGCGAAGGAGGCATTGGCGTTCTGCCGAGTCAATTTCGGTTAAGCCTCCGGTCGCCAAAAGCCCACATCAGGCCGCACAATCCCAGAGACGTCCCGCCCCATGCGCCCAACGCTCGCGCCGGTCCGGATGCGAGCCGGGACATCCGCCCTTGTCGCCCAGCCTCACGCTCTGCGGAGGGCCAGATAACCCTAGTGCGCCGCTCCCGCCGGGGCCAAGGCGAGCTGCTCCTCGAGCCACTCGAGACGGGCAGGCTTAGTCAGTTGATCGTCAAAGCCCGCCTCCTGCGTTTGCGCTCGCGCGTGCTCTTCGCTGAATCCGGTCAAGGCCACCAGTCTCACTCCTCTTCCCCCCGGCGTTTCCCGGATCCGGCGGGCTGTCTCGAACCCGTCCATTTCCGGCATGGAGAGATCGAGCAGCACCAACTCGGGCTCAAACGCGGAGCAGATCGCCAGCCCCTGCTCGCCGCCGTGCGCGACACGAACTTCTGCGCCCAGGACGTCGAGCAAAAAAGCGAGAGCCTCGGCCACATCGGGCACATCGTCGACCACCAGAACCCGCCGCGCCCCTTCTAAACGCGCGGGTGATCTACTCGGAGCGGGCGATTCAATCCTTGCGTCTCCCAGAAGAGGCAGTCTCACGGTAAAAACGCTCCCGCGTCCCTCGCCGTCGCTCTTCGCCTCGACCGCGCCGCCGTGCATCTCCGTGATCTTGCGAGCCAGCGCCAAGCCGATGCCCAGCCCCGGCCTCAAGACCCCCTCTTTCGCCGCCCCTTGCACAAAGGGGTCGAAAATATGCGGCAGCAGCTCCGTCGAAATCCCCGCGCCGGTATCAGCGACGCTCACGACCGCTTCGCTGCCGACTCTGTCCAGCGTGATCTGTATATTCCCGCCGCGCGGTGTGTGCTTGGCGGCGTTACTCAGAAGATTGGAGAAGACTTGCGTCAGCCGGACCGAGTCGCCGTCGACTGGCATCGGCTTGCAGGATAGGTTCAGGCGGAGGTCGAGGTCTTCGGATTCGACGAGGTGCCGGCTCATGTCGACGGCTCGGCCCAGCGGGACCGCGATATCCACGCGTTGCTTTTGCATCTCGAACTTGCCGAGGCTGATGCGGGAGATATCCAAAAGATCATCCACAAGGCGGATCAAATGCTCGACCTGTCCATCCATCGCGACAAGCAGGCGATCGAGGGGCGGCCTGAGCGGGCCGGCGCTGCGCAGGACGTCCAGACCGTTGCGAACAGGCGAGAGCGGGTTACGCAACTCATGGCTAAGCTGAGCCAAGAATTCGACCTTCCGCCTGTCCGCCTCGGCTAAAGCTTCAGCCGCCCTTTTGCGCTCGGTGATATCGATTAAGACGTTGACGGCTCCTGTGACCTGCCCGTCGGCGCCATAAAGAACGGTCGGGTAAGCCTCTACCCAGACACGGCTCCCATCAGGTCTTTCGACGATCGCTTCTGCTCCTCGAATGTTTCGGAGCTCTTTCAGCGCGAGCGCCATGGGGCACTCATCATGCGGTAAAAAAGAGCCGTCTGGCCGGTAAAGCTTCCAGGTGATGCACCAGCTGTCACTGCCGATTTGGGGCTCTCGACCGGCCAGTTGAGCCGCGGCACGATTGAAATAAGTTACCCGCCCTTCGACATCGGTCGAATACACCGCGGTGGGCATTTGGTCGATCAATTCAGAAAAGCAGATGTTGCGTCCACATTCCCCAACGCCCGCGGTCTGCGTGAAGGCTTCGCCGAGGTCTTTGATGCTCAACATAGAGTCTCATCCCCGCTCGCAGACAGTTAAGCTACGGCAACGCAGGTATCGGGAGCCGTAGCGGGGTTATCTTCGCCGGGTCAACGTAACAGTCAAGCCTCGCGCTGGGCAGGCTGGCGGCTCCATCGCGTTCGGCAGGTCTTGCTTTTGTAGGACATCCGACCTATAAATCTAGGTCAGATGTCCTACACACGACTGACCCCTTCTCTCGTCGCGCCAAGATCGTGGAGCCCCCTATGAGCGCGAGCGAAACGCGCCAACAAATCGTGGCTGTCGCCGACAGGCTTTTCTACGAGCATGGGTATGAGGCCACCTCCTTCGCCGACATCGCCAAGGACGTCGGGCTGTCGCGAGGCAATTTCTATTACCACTTCAAGTCCAAGGACGAGATTCTCCACGCGGTGATCGAGCAGCGCATGGCGGCCACACGCGCCCTGCTGGACGCTTGGGAGCAGGATGCCGAAGCGCCCGCGGACCGTATCCGCAGATTCGTGCGCATTCTCATCGCGAACCAAACGAAAATCATGGCGCATGGATGCCCGGTCGGCACGCTCTGCAACGAGCTGGCGAAGCTCGATCACGCCGCGAAGGACGATGCAGCCCGCCTATTCACCCTGTTCCGTAGCTGGCTGGCCAGGCAGTTTGCCGCGCTAGGGCGTGAAGCTGACGCCGATACATTGGCTCTCCACGTCTTGATGCGTAGCCAGGGCGTTGCGACGCTCGCGACCGCCTTCCACGATGAGGATTTCATCCGCCGCGAGGTCGCCGACATGGAAGCGTGGCTGCAAGCACAACGCCCGCTCGCATCACGACCTCATTTCCACCAACCCGCCTGACGGAGCAGCCATGTTCGTCATTACCCTTCGCTTTGCCGACAAGTCCAAGGCCCCAGAGTTCATGGACGGGCACAATGCCTGGATCAAACGCGGTTTCGACGACGGCGTATTCTTGGCGGCAGGAAGCCTCCAGCCGAATGCCGGCGGCGCGATCCTTGCGCATAAGGCGTCGCCAGAGGAAATAGAGGCGCGGGTGCAGGACGATCCTTTTGTCGCCGAAGGCGTGGTCAGCGCCCAAATTCTCGTCATTTCGCCGGGTCGCACCGATGACCGGCTCGCCTTTCTGAAAGCCTGAGACATGAGCACGACGATCACGGGCCCGGACGAGCGCCCGCGCTGCCGCTGGTGCGCCGCTGCGCCTGAATTCCTCGCCTATCACGACACCGAGTGGGGCTTCCCAGTCGGTGACGATCGCCGCCTGTTCGAGAAGCTGTGCCTCGAAGGATTTCAGTCGGGCCTGAGTTGGCGGACGATTCTCGCCAAACGTGAGAACTTTCGGGCCGCGTTTCATGGGTTCGATTTTCATCGCATCGCCGACTTCACCGATGCGGATGTGGAGCGTCTGCTGCAAGACGCCGGCATCGTCCGTCATCGCGGCAAAATCGTCGCCGTCATCAACAATGCGAAACGGGCGCAAGAGCTGGTGAAACAGGAGGGCTCGCTCGCCGCCTATGTCTGGCGCTTCGAGCCGAAGGCGGATGAACTGGCCGCGCCACAGACGGCATCGACTTCGGCCGCGTCCATTGCATTGTCGAAAGACTTGAAGAAGCGTGGCTGGTCCTTCGTCGGCCCGACCACTGTTTATGCCTTCATGCAGGCCATGGGCCTCATCAACGATCACGTGGAGGAATGCTTCGTCCGGGAACAGGCGGCGGGCGCCCGAAAGGCGTTCACGCAACCGGCATAGCCCGAAGAGGCGATGACGCCAAAATTCAAAAGCCGCCCTAGGTAATAATACTCAATGACACGGAAATATACGCATGTGGCAATAAGTCACGGATATTGAAAATCACCTTGTTACTTTCCTATCCTCGTTAGATTATAGCGACAGCGAATCCTAGCCAGGGGGCTCAGGTGTCAGCGCAAGATCTTTTCAGTTGCAAAGTATTCCTCCACCTCGTCTCCGCGGGGGTCTTGGCGCTCTCGGCCATGGCCCCGAACGCTGCAAAGGCCGGCGTGACGATCTTTGATTATACGGGCTTCTTGCAATCGTACAGCGTTCCGACGACGGGTCTCTATGACATCACAGCTTTCGGGGCGCAGGGCGGCGGCCTCGGCGCAGCAGGCGGTTTTGGAGCCGAAATCGGCGGGCGTGTTGCGCTCACGGCGGGGCAGACGCTGACCATTGCGGTAGGAGGCGCCGGAAGCTACGGCGGCGGGGGCGGCGGGACCTATGTCGTTCTGGGCGCCTGGGACACTCAGCTTCCTCCACCGCCTCCAGCGAGCTTCACACCCCTGGTCGTCGCTGGCGGGGGAGGCGGCGGAGGAACGTCGGGCGCCGGGGGAAATGGATTGCCCGGCAATAACGGCGACGTCGGGGGCCAGGGCGGCAACGGCGGCGCATTCGTCGGCGGAGGCGGAGGTGGGGGCGGCGGCTTCAGCCGCAACGGCGGTGACGCCTTCCTCCCCACCAGTACCGGCGGCCTCAGCTTTACCGACGGCGGCATGGGCGGGTTCGGCTTCTGCCCCCCGGTTCTCATCTGCCAACCCACTGGAGGCTATGGCGGCGGCGGCGGCGGCGGTGGGAGTTATTCCGGTGTCGGCGGCGGGGGCGGCGGCGGCGGTTATAGTGGCGGCTATGGCGGCGACGGCTTTGGAGGCGAAGGTGGCGGCGGTGGCGGCTCCTTCCTCGCCGCCAATGCGACGGGCCCCCTTTTCGGCTTCAGTCCTCACTCGAACGGGCTTGTGGACATCTCCCTCGTCCCGGCTCCGACGCCGGGCGCGGGGCTCGCCGGGCTCACGGCCCTGGCGCTCGCCGGCCTGTATCAGAGAAAGCGCCACGGCTGAGCGGCTTCCGCGCGCGCTAGCGCGTTTCCCGCTCGAACGGAATCGTTCGAGCGATAAGGAATCGCGCCAAATCAAAGGTGGAGCATGTCATGACCGGAAAACCGCTTCGCACTTTTCCGTGACATGCTCTGACAGAGCCGTCGCCCGTCTCGGGCGCCGGGCGGCGGTTTCGTTTTTAGAATGGAGCCGAATAAGAGTCATCGGGGCTTTAGCTGTCGACTGACGAAAAGAGCGGGCGCGTCCTTCGGCGCAGGCATTGCCTCCACGCCCCCTCGACGCCATGTGGGCCTCATCCGAGAAGCGCCGCTGCATTCGAGGCTCGATGTATCGACTCATGAATTTAGCCTATGCGGCCTATCTCAAATTCGTAGAGGATGACGGCTGGCCGATCGCAAGCCACATTTCGCTATCCGTCCTCACTACGATCTTTCCATTTCTGATCTTCGTGGGAGCGGTCGCCGGCTTCTTCGGCACGCCCGAGATCGCCGACAAGGCGGCCGAGCTGCTCTTCGACGCCTGGCCGCCGGACATCGCCGAGCCGATCGCTGCAGAAGTTCATAGGGTCCTGACCACGCCACGCGGCGGCCTGCTGACGATCGGCGCCCTGCTGTCCCTGTATTTTTCTGCGAGCGGCGTCGAAGCGCTGCGCGTCGGCCTCAATCGAGCCTATGCATTGCGCGACGCAAGGCCGTGGTGGCTGCTGCGGCTCGAAGCGATCCTCTTCGTGCTCATGGGCGCGGTCGCTCTCCTCGCCTTCACCTTTCTCATGGTGGTGGCGCCGCTGCTATGGGCTCACCTGCAAGAAGCGGCGCCCGAAACGGCGCAGCGACTCGCGACCTTCTATACGCCCGTGCGTTACGGCGTCTCCTCCGCCGTCATTCTCGTCGTGCTCGTCATCGCGCACAAATACCTGCCGGCAGGAAGACGGTCCCTGCGGATGATCGCCCCCGGCGTCTTGGTCACGGTGCTCGCGTGGCTTGGTTTCGGCGCCGCGTTCGGAGCCTTCCTCGTGCGCTTCCCCCAAAACTACGTGTCCACTTACGCTGGCCTCGCGTCGATCATGATCGCCGTCATCTTTTTGAACTGGCTAGCCGCGATGCTGCTGTATGGCGGCGCCCTCAATCAGGTCCTTGCACAGGCGCGCAGCGAGGAAGCCGATCGCAAACCCGCGCGCAAAGCTTGAAGGCGCGCCGCTCTCGCCGGCGCGGCCCGCCCGCGGCGCGGCCAGGCTGAACCCACCGGCGATCGAATGGGTCACCGATTTGTCACCTGCGCTGAGGAAAATGATGCGACGGATGGGCGCCGATGTCCGACGGATCTCGCGAGGACCTGTCGCCTTCTTCAAGAGCGGATCCGAATGGCGGCGTAGTGACGCACGAAGCCGCGCCCAGCCAAGCCCAAAGCAACACAAGGATGCAGATCGTGAAGCCGCGCTTCAACCTCGAGAGCATGCCGAAGCGGCTGGCCGAAGACCAAGAGATTGCGGCGGCCGCGCTTCAGAGGGCGACGACCGGCTATGCGCGACGCCTCGAGAAATTGGCGCGGGAGCACGGACGGCGCCTGCGCGCGCACTGGTCCGAGGCGCAATCCGTGCAGCAGCTTTTCGCCGCAGCGACCAGAGACGGCGGGCTTCTGACGCCTGCCAATGACTATGGCGTCGACGCCTGGCAGCGCGCGATGCTCACGCTCGATACGCTGCGCGAACGAGGTGACAATGACCTTGTTCATGAAGCGGCCGGCGCTCCTCCTGTGCTCGTCTATGAGAGCGACGTGATTCTTGACGGCCGCGACCTGGCGCGACCCGTCAATTACGTGCTTCTTCGCATCAAGCCGCCGCCCGGCGTCGAAGTTTTCGACTGGAAGCGCCCTTATTTGATCATCGATCCCCGGGCTGGGCATGGCGCGGGAATCGGGGGCTTCAAGGCGGACAGTCAGGTGGGTGTCGCGCTGCGCGATGGACATCCCGTCTATTTTCTCGTCTTTCGGCCCCATCCGGAACCCGGTCAGACGCTGGCCGACGTCATGCGGGCGGAGGCCGCCTTCGTCGGTGAAATTCGGCGGCGTCACGCTGACACGTCCAAGCCGATCATCGTCGGGAATTGCCAGGGCGGCTGGGCGACGATGATCCTCGCCGCCGCGAACCCCGAGATCAGCGGGCCGCTCATCATCAATGGCGCGCCGCTCTCCTACTGGTCCGGGCGCGTCGGCGAAAACCCGATGCGATATTTCGCCGGGCTGTTCGGCGGCGCGCTGCCCGTCGTCATGCTCGCCGACTTGGGAAACGGGGAGTTCGACGGAGTTCATCTGGTCTCGAATTTCGGCATGCTGAACCCGGGACGGAATTACTTCAGCAAATATTACGACCTGTTTGCGAATGTCGATCGCGACCGCAAGACGTTCCTCGAGTTCGAGCGTTGGTGGGGCGGGATGCATTTTATGAACGAAGCGGAGATCCGTTGGATCGTCGAGCAGCTGTTCATCGGCAATCGTCTCGCGCGCGGCGAAGCGCGAATCGAGCGAGGGCGCCAGCTCGATTTGAAGGCCATCCGGTCGCCGATCATCGTCTTTACGAGTCTGGCCGACAACATCACACCTCCCCAGCAGGCGCTCAATTGGATCATCGACACCTACGCCGACGAGCACGAGATCAAGATCCGCGGCCAACGCATCATCTATATGGTCCATGCAACGACCGGCCATCTCGGCATCTTCGTTTCCTCGAGCATCGCAAGAAAGGAACATGCCGAAGTCGCGTCCACGATGAAGACGATCGAGGCGCTGGCTCCTGGCCTTTACGAAATGAAAATCGACGAGCAGATCGGCGACGGCGTGGACGCGCGATTTCTCGTGAATTTCCAAGAGCGAAAATTGGCCGACCTGCTGGCGTTGGACGACAATGATCGGTCCGACGAAGTCGGCTTCGCAGCCGTCGCCCGGCTTTCGGAGCTCGCCGTCGAGATCTATGACCTCTCGCTACGGCCGCTGGTTCAGACGATGGTCACGTCGGACTCGGCCAGAATGATGAGCGCGATGCATCCCGAGCGCTGGTCGCGCTTGATGTTCTCCAGCCAAAATCTCGCTATGCGACCGGTTCAGGAAGCCGCGAAGCATATCCTTTCGGACCGCAAGGCCGCAGACCCGGCCAATCCTTTCTTGGCCTTCGAGAAATGGTGGGCGGCGGGGGCACTGCAGGCCATCGATCTCAGTCGCGACCTGCGCGACGCGAGCTTTGAAGCCATGTTCCTCATGCTTTACGGCTCGCCGTTCATGACCTGGGTTGCGACAACCCATGCGTTCGAGCGCACGCGCAAGGACCCCAAGGAGCTTCGCTTCCTCCCCGAGGTGCAGGCGATCTTGCTCGGGGTGGATCGCGGCGGTTTCGAGGAGGCGGTTATCCGCATGCTCATTCTCCTCGCCGAGTCGCGCGGATCGGTGCGGCGCGACCGACTGCAGAGAGCTGCGACCGTTCTCTCGAAGGACGAGCCCTTCGCATCGCTCGGCGCGGAGCGTCGGGCGGCGCTGATCCGCGAGCAATCGATCATCGTCGAGTTCGAGTCGGATCGGGCGATAAACACCTTGCCAGTTCTCTTATCGGAAGGAAACGAGCGCAAGGACGCCATCGCCGTCGTGGAGTTCATCGCGGGCTCTGTCGACGACATGGATCCGCAGACGGTGAAGATGCTGCAACGTTTCCGCTCGGTTTTGGGTCTTCCCGCCATCATGCTCTCCGTTGCGAACAGCGATCCGCTCGCCGCGAGCGCTTCGGCCTGAAGATCGCTTCAGAAGACCAAGCCCTCTCCCCGCCTGCGAGCCGCGATGACCGAGAAACGCCAAGCGCCCCTGCTCAGCCACCATCTTCTCGAAGGTTATGAGACCTTCCTTTCCGGACGCTTTCATCGTGAGCGGGAAAGGTTCCATGATCTTGCCAAGCGCGGCCAGCATCCGCACACGCTCGTCATAGGCTGCTGCGACTCGCGCGTGACGCCCGAAGAGATTTTCGACGCCGAGCCCGGCGAGATCTTCGACGTGCGCAATGTCGCTAATCTCGTGCCGCCGCACGCCTCCAACAACTACCATCATGGTTCCTGGGCGGCCATCGACTACGCCGTCTCCAATCTGCAAGTGAGCCATATCGTCGTGCTCGGCCATGCGCGCTGCGGAGGCGTCCGCGCGTTTCTGGAGAACCTGATTGGCGAGGCCGCCCTCGACGAGGAAGACTACATCGGCAATTGGATCTCGATGATTGCGCCAGCGGCGCGAGCGATCGCGCCGGCTCCCGCCACATTCGACCAGGCCTATGCGGATCGCCTCGCGCGCGAGTCGATCAGGCGGGGGCTCGCGAATTTGCGCACTTTCGAGAAAGTCGTCGAAGCCGAAGGAGCCGGACGCCTCGCGCTTCACGGAGCCTTTTTCAGCATCGAGGATGCGAGCCTCTTCGCCCTTGATGAGTCGAGCGGCGAATTCGTCCAGGTCTTGCCTTCGTCGCATGGCGCCGCGCTCGCTCGTCCGCGCTTCTGAACTCGAATTGACGCCGTCGCACGCGCGTTATGGGGCTGTGCGAATTTTGTCGCTCGCGGTTCCCCGTGGAATGCGCGCATCATCGGTGATGCGGGACGGCCTCAATTCAGGTGTGGGTCGCCTCAAGGGAGAAAGCTCATGGCTTATGGCAAGCTCGGCACTCAGGAATTGGACGGAGCGATCGAACAAACCCGCGATTCTATCTGCAGCGGCCAAGGGCTGCTTGAAATTGGTTCTGGCGCGCCCGCGACCAAGGGCCTCGAAAAGATCGCGGATTCGCTGCCGTCTCTCCTCGAGAAGCTGACGGAGGATCTCAAAAAGTGTGAAAAGGCTTGGGACAAGGACGCTGGGGCCAAAGCAGAAGACGACGACAAGGACGATGAAGACGAGGATGAGGACGAGGACGACGACGAAGACGAGGAAGAAGAGGACGACGACGAGGAAGAAGACGACGACGAGGACAAAGAGAAGGACTGATCCGACTTCCTCCTCAGCCGGATTGCGTGTTGGCGCTTACGATCGTTTCCATCTCGGCAGCGCCTGCTCCGGATGCGCCGCTCTCTCGAACTCGGCCAGGCCGCGCAGCGACTCTCTCGGTTCAATGAGCGCCCAGAACTCGCAGCGCCTGCGCGGCCAGCAGAAGTCCTGCGGACGCCGCCGAGCGACGATCCGCGCCTGAGAGCAGCGCGGCGATGGCGCCTGCGTTGAAAGCGTCGCCGCCGCCCGTGCGGTCGACGGCTTCAATCGGAAGGGCCGAGACGGTTTCGGTCTTCCCGCCGCCAATGACCACCACCCCATGCATGCCTTGAGTGACAAACCAGGTTGCAGGATCCGCCCCATGCTTGTCCCATAGGAAACCGACGGGGTCGTCCGTTCCCAGCTTGCGCGCCAGCTCGTCGGAATTCGTGAAAAGGTAATCCGCTATGTTGGCGAGCGCCGGATCATAACGACCGTCCAACTCGACCGAAAGAACGGTCCCCTGCTCGCGGCTCGCGCTTTTGGCCTCGCTCAAGAAATCCGCCTCACAAACGGTCGTGTGCAGCCAATCGACAGTTACATAAGCGTCGGCGCAATCATAGGGCGTCCAGGGCGCTTCGATGATCGGACTGATGATGATCCTCTTGTCATCCGGCGGCGCTAAGCAAACGGCGATTGGCGAGGCGACTGGCAGCAATTTGACCGCGCGCGTGTCGACGCCATTGGCTCGAAGATCGGAAAGGGCGAGCATTCCGAGGGCGTCTTCTCCGATCCAGCCGCTCATCATGACGCTCAAGCCCTGCCGCGATAGCCAGACGGCGGTGTTGGCGGCGGAGCCGCCTCCGCCGACGCGGACCTGTTGCGCCTCAATTTTCTCATGTTGCTGTGGAAGACGATCCAAGCGCAGCGTGACATCAGCGTTGATGCTGCCCAGGCAACAAACGCGTCTTCGCACGCCACCTTCTCGCTCATCAGCGCTTGTCGTCGGCATCGGCGGAATAGATTCCTATGGGTGCGGACGCAAAAGCGCCTTCCCGCGCCAAACCGTCGCCTAGTTGTCGTCTCTGCGTCGCATTTTGCCGCGCTCGCATCAAGCTTTAGAGCGCGATGCGTAAAAGTGGAAACCGGTTTTTCGCGCGAATCGCGCTCTCAAACTTTGGAATCGATCACCAGTCCGCGTTTGTGCAATTCGGCTCAAACGCAGCGTGATCGAGTGGAGGCTGCGTCGTGAACGAGGATATCAAGGGCTCGGCCTTTGCGAAGATCGCGCCCGAGATCGGCAACCCGGTCACGAATTTCCCCGAGGAGCCGCGCTTCCAGCCGCCGCCTCCATTCGCTGGAACGAAGTTCAATTTTCCCTTGGAAGCGATTCTTCCTGGAGTGACCGGGCAATCGGAAGAAGCGGGCGCTCTGGTGTTTCACGCCCTCGGCGACACCGGCGGAATTCACGGCAATGAAACGCAGAACGCGGTGGCTGCGGCCATGCAGGATCAAATTGCCGATGCGCAGGAGAGAGAGCGGCCTAGGTTTCTCTTCCATCTTGGAGACATCGTTTATCTGAGCGGGGAAAGCAGCCAGTACGTGGCGCAATTCTACGAGCCATATCAATATTATGACGCTCCAATTTTTGCGATTCCAGGCAATCACGATGGAGAAATCGCTGGACGCAACGATCTATGCAATGAACCGTCGCTTCAAGGCTTTATGCAGAATTTCTGCGCTTCCTCGCCACAGCGGCTTTTCAAATACAGATCGACGATGACACAGCCTTATTGTTATTGGGTTCTTGAGGCTCCCTTCGTTCATATCATCGGATTATATTCAAATATCGATGGACAATTGGACCGACGCGGCGAACAGCCGCAACGAGACTGGCTCATGGAGCGATTGAGGAACGCCCCGTCCGATAAATGGTTGATCGTTGCGGCTCACCATCCTTGTTTTTCGCTCGATGAAACCCACGGCGGATATGCTGAAATCATGTCGGCCATGGACTCCGCATTTCTGGCCAGCGGCCGGGCTCCGGACCTCGTCCTGGCGGGACATGTCCATTCCTATCAGAGATTTTCCCGCGATTTCGAAGGGAGGACCCTGCCCTATATCGTCGCCGGCGGGGGCGGTTTTGCGAACTCGTCGCGTTCGCTCCACAAGCTCCAACGAGGCCTGACCGTCGATCGACTGCCTTTTGTGACGACGCTGCCGACGGTTCGGCTGGAGAGTTACGACGTCATGAACGCCGGCTTTCTGCGCGTGACGGCGGAGGCGAAGCGCCTGAAAGTCGATTATTTCTCGCTGTCCTTCGACGATCCGCCGAGGAAATCGCAAAACCCGCGGGACTCGGTCGTGATCGAATGCGAGACGGTCGCGAGAACGGCCCGGTGATTGCGACCCGAGAAAGCCTGCGTGAACGCGCGCCTTCAGCGCCATAGCCCACGTCACCACCACCATTGCGGCGATCGCTCGGGCGTGGAAACGGGTCCTACCCTCTGTCGGCGCGCCGCGTCGCGCGCAATATTCAGCTCTGTTAACGACTGCTGAGAATTCTGCTGCGCAAAGACCAGCCTTTTTTGCGCCGCCTGTGTGGCGCGCCACAGCTTTGCAGGTTCAAGCCACTGCCCGCGCAGCCGCATCGCTTGCCGGCCGAGTCGCGCCTCCTCTTGCTTCAATTGGGCCAGCGCCTTCTGCGCGGCGTTGAGCTCGGCGCGCGCGTGTCGATAATTTTGTTCCGCCTGCAAAACATAGGCTGGTTGCGACGCGCTCAGCGCGCGCGAGACGCCCGCAGCTGTGAGCAGAACAGTCAGGAAGAGCGCAGTGATCAGGCGACGCATGACGCTTCGCATGTCTCCAAATCGCGCCGCGGGCGCCCCAGCCGCCCGCTCGACGCCGTCGCTCTCTGCGTTACCGCTCTCCCTGCTCGTTGAAAAGAGCAAGGGGATACCCTCCCCGTCGTCTGCTGAAGACGCAATCGCCAAAATTTGAACGCCAATCGCCTGGAAAGCGCCGCACGACTCGGAATGCAGCAAATCTCTACGTATACATACGCATGCCTACCAGGCATTACGAATGAAGACATTTGCATGGGACAAACTTACAATCGCCGGACATAATGACGTGTTATTGATGTGCTGTTGGCTCGATAACTTTTTGAGTTCATTGTTATCTACACACTCGTTAGCATTACGCGTAAGCTTATTGCGCCTTTTCAGGCTGGTGTAATTCGGGTATACAGCAGAAGCACTCCGCTCACGCTCCAGCGCATCGCTCCCAAGGAGCGCTGTCAAAACCAACAGTAGATTTTTTGGCGCTCCGATGCGAACGACCGCCCATTTTTAAAGAGCGAATGCGAACGGGGGCTGAGGCCGTGAGACAGACAGTGAAAACGTTGCTCTGCTGGGGTTTGCAACAGGAGCTAACAGTGACGCTCAAGATCTTCACGCTTTCGCGCGCGAAAGCGTTGACGATCCTCAATCTTCATCGCGTCACGGCCAGCCCGGGAAGCTGCGCGTCCATCGGGCCCAGCCAATTCGATGAGCTGCTCCCTTGGCTCAAAGCAAGGTTTTCGCTGATCGGCTTCGATGAGCTCTCGCGGCCACTCGCAAGCGACAAGCCGCCGATGATCATTTCCTTCGATGACGGCTACAAGGATTTCATCGACATCGCGGCGCCAATACTCGAGAAACATCGCGTTCGCGTCAATCAAAACGTCCTTCCCGCGGCGATCGAGACGGGGCGGCCGCCGATGAACGTCATCTTGCAGGACTTCATCAATTGCGCGCCCGCGCGGCTGCTGCGCGAGGTCCCGCTTCCTGGCCTGCCCAACGGAGCCGATCCCGACAAACGCGCCAAATCCTGCTTGAGATGCTCGAGCGCGTTGAAGGCGCAGCCGATCGCTGAGCAAAAGGCGCAATTCTCTAAGCTGCAGCCGCAGATCGAGCGGCTCGAAAATTTTCGACCTTCGCCGATGATGACGATCGAAGAGGTCCGGCAAATCGCCCAATCTCATGAAGTCGGCGCGCATTCGTTCGAGCACGCTTCCATGGCGACGGAAACTGACGATTATCTTAGGAATGACGCTCGCAAATGCCGAGAGTTTTTTCTCGAGCGCTTGAGCTTTGCGCCGAAAATCTACGCATTTCCCAACGGCAGCTACCGCGCCGGACAGCCGGAGATCCTGCGCGCGGAAGGCTACACGCATGTGCTTTTGGGCGACGGCCGCTACTCCAGGCTCGACGCCTGGCGACATTATCGTTTCAACTTCTACGCGGACTCCCAAGCGGAGGCGCGGGCGAGATCCTTGGGTTGGCCGTGTGTTTTCGCGCGCTAGAGCGCGATGCGCGCCGGCTCAGCGCGACAGGAACTTGAACGGCTCCGCCGGCGCAAAGCGTTCCGAGACTTCTCCCGAAAGGATGGGCCGGCCGCTCATATCGAGCTTGGCGGGCTTCGCGCCGGGTCCCAGGCTCAATTTGTCGAGATCGACCCAGAAGATCTCCGGATTATAGGCCGAATCGAAGTAGTAGCGCCTCGCCTGCGTGTCGGAGACCGTCCGCCAGCTTGTCGGGGCAATATTGGGCAGCTCAGAATCCGCGACGCCGAGCGGCACGGAAATGGCGCGAATGAGCGAGAAGGTCGTGGCCGTCGCGAGCCTCGGGTCGCTTTCTTTTGCGGCGGCGTTGAGGTTCCAGCTCATGCGGGCGAAGCGGTCGGCGGAACGCGCCGTGCCGGGAAGGAACTGGCCGCCCACATCCGCCCAGTAAGCTTCGTTCGCGAGCTGCTGGTCGTAGCTCGGCGAATTGGTCATGACCCGATATTGTGGGCCGTGATGAATGACGAGCTTGCCCTTGATATATTCGAAGATGGCGCTGTCGCCCGAAGCGTCGGCGATGGAGAGATGCGCGCCGGCCTTGTGGCCGCCCGGCAAATCGGGGGCGACGATGACGAACGGCTCTTTTTGCAGCGCTGTGACCGCCTCCGCCACCGTGGCGAAATTATCGAGCGCATACTGGCCCCAGGCGCCGATGGAGAGCTTCGGTTTCTTCGATGCGCCGGCGTCGCAGTAGTCGGCCTCCACGAGATAGAGCACATTTGCGACGAGCCCTGCGTCGTTCATGCCGTCTACCGTGCCAATGTTGTAAAAGGAGCTGACGACCGAACCGCGCTTGGCGGTCCATTTGATCGACCCCGCCCCAACGCCGCCGTCACGGGCCAAGCCTTTCGGAAACGACCAGAGATCCGTTGGAGGCTCCTCCATCCAATCCATGGTGCGGCCGACCATGAAATTTTTCGCGCCGGTTTCGTAAATGATGCGCGTGCAGGCTTCGGCGCCGACCCCGAGCAAGGAGATCGACCCGCAAAGCAAGAGGGAGAGGCTGAGGCAAAGGGAGCTCTTTTTCACGGCTCAATCTCCGATGATCTCTGAGTTGGCGCAGGACCCGCCGGTCGCCCCATGGGCTACGCTCATAGCATGACGAGCCAAACAAGCTCACAGTTAGAACGCGTCCCGATCGCGTGGAGTCACGCGAACGAAAAGGAATCGCTTCAGATCAAATACTGAGCACAGGTCCTGACCGGAAAAACGCTTTTGCCGCTCTCCCCTGGAAATGCAAGGAGCGCCGGCCCGGCGCGCGAGATGCGCGCATCGGCGCCGGCTTGAAGCGACTGCGGAAAGGCGAGCTCGCGCGTCAGTGCACTCGAAACTCCCCATTGAGCAATCTAATTTCCGCCGGCTTGATCAGGCCGGAGTGGGAGACTGTGACAGCGTGCAGCGGGCCCTCCAGCTTCTGCGCCCAGAAATCCAGGAATCGCCGCAACTGCGGAAATTCGGGGTGCAGATCGTAGTCCTGCCAGATGTAGCTTTGGATGATGGCGGGATGATCCGGCAGGCGATAGAGGATGTTCGCCGTCGTCAGACCATAGCCCGCCATCTGCAAGCGAAACTCCTTCGAAGCCATCGCGGTTCTCCTCTTTGCTATGCTCTCGGACGTGCGCCGATTGTGCCGACGTCCTTGTGAATTGGCAAGCAATGAGCATACCAAAGCCGTTTGAAATCAAGCTGCTAGCAGCGACTCCCGGCGAGTGATAAAAGCTTTTCGCAGCCAGCTTCGAAATCTCGTGGGACTTCTGCCCGTCGGGCGAGAGATCGACGTCCGATATCGACGTGGCGCGGCGATCGGCGGAGCGACGGTGAGGATTGAAGCGCAGCGCAACGAGTCTGCGATCCGATAGACGGCGCCGCATAAGCGATAGGGGCGCAGCCAAGGCAGGCGAGATTGGGGGGACTCTCTCGCGCGCCCCGGCGATCTCCTAAACATCGCCGGCATTTACAGCTTCGCCCGAAATCGAGCGCGCCCCCTTTTCTCCGTGCAACCGGGGGCTGAATCGTCGTAAACTCAACCCTGACGAATCGTTGAGGGGCGCGCGGCCCCCGGAGAATAAGAAAAGCATGAGCGATCAAGAATTTGCGAATGGCGAAGACTATGGCGCGGGCTCCATCAAGGTGCTCCGCGGCCTTGACGCCGTGCGCAAGCGCCCCGGGATGTATATCGGCGACACGGATGACGGCACCGGCCTGCATCACATGGTCTACGAGGTCGTGGACAATGCGATCGACGAGGCGCTCGCCGGTTATGCGACGCTCGTCTCGGTGACGCTCAATCCCGACGGCTCCTGCACCGTCACCGACAATGGCCGCGGCATTCCGACCGATATCCACCACGAGGAAGGCGTGTCGGCCGCCAATGTCATCATGACGCAGCTACATGCGGGCGGCAAATTCGACCAGAACTCCTACAAGGTTTCCGGCGGCCTGCATGGCGTCGGCGTCTCGGTCGTGAATGCCCTTTCCGTATGGTTGAAGCTGCGCATTTGGCGAGAAGGCAAAGAGCATTCGATGGAGTTCGCCAATGGCGACGCCGTCGCCGATCTCGTCGTCGTCGGTCCGGCGCCGGAGGTTGACGGAAAGCCGAAGCGCGGCACGGAAGTCACCTTCCAGCCGTCGCCCGCGACCTTCACCATGGTCGAGTTCGATTATGCAACGATCGAGCACAGGCTTCGCGAGCTCGCCTTTTTGAATTCCGGCGTGCGCATCGTCTTGACCGACGCGCGTCATGCCGAGGTGAAAACGGATGAGCTCTTCTACCAAGGCGGGCTCGAGGCCTTCGTGCGCTATCTCGATCGCGCCAAGGAGCCTCTCCTCTCCGCGCCGATCATGATCGCCGGAAAGCGGGAGCATATTCAGGTCGAGGTCGCGCTCTGGTGGAACAACAGCTACCACGAGAATGTGCTGGTCTTCACCAACAACATCCCGCAGCGCGACGGCGGCACGCATCTTGCGGGATTTCGCGGCGCGCTGACGCGCCAGATCACCTCCTATGCCGAAAGCTCGGGGCTGGCCAAGCGTGAGAAGGTCGATCTCACCGGTGACGATTGCCGCGAGGGACTGACGTGCGTCGTCTCGGTGAAGGTCCCCGATCCAAAATTCTCTTCGCAGACGAAGGATAAGCTCGTCTCCTCCGAGGTGCGGCCGGCGGTTGAGAGCATCGTCAACGAGATGCTAGGCCAATGGCTCGAAGAAAGGCCGAGCGACGCCAAGATCGTCGTCGGCAAGGTCTGCGAGGCCGCGGCCGCGCGCGAGGCGGCGCGAAAGGCGCGCGATCTCACGCGCCGCAAGGGCGCACTGGACGTCGCCAACCTCCCGGGCAAGCTCGCCGACTGCCAGGAGCGCGATCCCGCGAAATCCGAGATTTTCATCGTCGAGGGTGATTCCGCCGGCGGCACGGCGAAGCAGGGCAGGAGCCGCGAGTTCCAGGCTGTGCTGCCGCTGCGCGGCAAGATCCTGAACGTCGAGCGCGCCCGCTTCGACAAGCTGCTCGGCAATGAGCAGGTCGGCACACTCATCACGGCGCTCGGCGCCGGCATCGGCCGCGACGAGTTCAACATCGACAAGCTGCGCTATCACAAGATCATCATCATGACCGACGCCGATGTCGACGGCGCCCATATCCGCACGCTGATTCTGACCTTCTTCTATCGACAGATGCCCGAACTGCTCGAGCGCGGCCATATCTATATCGCGCAAGCACCGCTCTATAAGGTGACCAAGGGCAAGTCCACGCAATATCTCAAGGATGAGCGTGCGCTCGAGGATTATCTGATCGACGCGCTGCTCGACGGCGCCGTGCTGCGCTCCGCCTCGGGCGAGGAGCGCGCCGGGGCCGATCTGCGGCGCGTGCTCGAAGAGTGCCGCGCCTTCCGCCAGCTCGTGCTGTCGCTGCATTCGCGCTACGATCAGACCGTCGTCGAGCAGGCGACCTTGGCCGGCGCCTTGCAGCCTCTGCCGGAGGACGCCGAGGAGGCGCAGCGGCTCGCAAACGAAGTCTCGCGTCGGCTCGACCTCGTTGCCGAAGAAACGGAAGGCGGCTGGCGCGGCGCCCCCCGCGACGGCGGCTATATTTTCCGCCGAACGCTGCGCGGCGTCGAACATGTCGCGATGCTCGACGCCGCGCTCCTGGCTTCGAGCGAGGCGCGCAAGCTGACCGAGCGCGCGGCGTCGCTGCGCGAGATCTTCGAGGGCCAGGCGCTGCTCATCCGTAAAGGCGACGAGGCCTCCACTTCAGGCCCGCTCGCGCTTTATGAGGCGATGAGCGCCCAGGGCCGCAAGGGCCTCACGGTCCAACGCTACAAGGGCCTTGGCGAGATGAACGCCGAGCAGCTCTGGGAGACGACGCTCGACCCCAATGTGCGCTCGCTCTTACAGGTGAAGGTCAAGGACCTCGTCGAAGCCGACGAGATTTTCGTGCGGCTCATGGGCGACGTTGTCGAGCCGCGGCGCGAATTCATCCAGGAGAACGCGCTGAGCGTCGCGAATTTGGACGTGTGAAGGTTATTGACCATACGCATCGTCATCGACTCTCGACAAGATACGAATTGGTGCCTCCCTTTGTGCAGCCAACTACATCGTTCTGAAGGCTACAGGCATGCCTCCCGTCAAGAGAATTAAGAAGATTGAGATCAACCAGGTAAAGGGGATCTCGAACACGATTTTCGACGTCGAGCTGATCCCAAACAAGCCGACCATACTCGTGGCCCCGAACGGCTTCGGCAAGAGCTCCTTCGCGGTGGCATTCCACTCACTGCGCCCTTCCAAGCTTGAAATCGAAGATGAGCACGCACACAACGGTAACGCGGGAGCAATGCCAGAAATTGTCATCACCAGCACGATGGACGACGGATCGGAAGAAACCCTAACCGCCAATAGCGGGATGAATGAGATCTCGGCGGCCTTCAGCGTCTATGTAATCAGAAGTGCCTTGAAGCCGAGAGCGAGAGTACACAAGATCCAAGGGAACAGTATTGCAACGGCTTCAATCAACGTTCCTGACATCGAACTGATTGGAAAAATTCCACCGAAGCACCCCTTGGTCTACTCCTACACTGAATCTAAGCAGACGTTCGGCTCTAATGGAAAGGCCATTCCCAACATCTCTGATGTCTTGAAGGACGTCAAGTTGATGCTAAAAATAGCTCAGGTGGACTTCTCGAAGGAAGATCGTACAGGAACTCGGTCCTCCATCGCCCGCTTTCGCAATCACGTTAACTCGCGCTCTGGCACTACCGCGCAAATTATTGCCGCCGTCGATACCGCGGAAATTGAGCTTCTGCGGCAGATTGATCATATTCGTGAAATAGCTGATATTGTGAAAGAATTTGACACGGGAAAGTTCGGGAATCAGGTGAACGCCTTATGCGCAGCAATTCAAATCTGCGAGTTACATAAGGAAAAGAAGGAGGAATTCAAAGCCTGCATCAAACATTTTAGTTACCTGCACGACAAGGAATATTACGTCACTAAGCTGAAGCCGCTCAAGGCGACGTGGAAGAATATAGCGCCGGTTGAGGCCGACAATCGCTTAGTGCTTAGGTTTCCTCTGGCAAACCAGATCTCGAATGGAGAACGTGACACGCTATGCCTGGTCGCGGAGTTGCTCAGAGCGCGGCGACAGCTCAAGAAGGATCGCTGTATCTTGGTTATCGATGAGGTCTTTGACTACCTGGATGATGCCAATCTGGTGGCGTGTCAATACCACCTCACACAGATGATCCCGCAATGGAAGCAAGAGGGGCGCCAGTTATTTCCGCTCATTTTGACCCATCTTGACCCCAGCTATTTTAATAACTTTACATTTAAAGATCAAAAGGTTGTATACCTTTCAAGGTATAACAAATGCCCCGAAACATATGTCAAGGAAATGATTTTGAGGCGACATGATGCATCGATAGAAACAGACATATCAAAGTTTTTTCTGCATTTTCACCCTTCTGATCGCGACCTATCCGCCAAATTCCACACGCTTGGACTATATTTTGAAATATCCACTGCCAATAAATTTAACGCTTATGTAAAAACACAACTCGATCGCTACATTTCGAAGAGGAATTACGATCCGATCTCCGTTTGCTGCGCGGTAAGGAACGCCCTGGAGCGCGCGGTCTATCAAAAGCTCGATACAGCCGATAAGCCGGCGTTCTTAGACATTCACAAGACGCGAGATAAACTCGATTGGGCGCTCGAGAAAGGCATCGACCTTCCCGAACAATTTTTTCTGCTCGCAGTAATTTACAATGAAGCCGTACACATCAAGTCGCATCGGGACGCCCTGACGCCTCTATTCTCGAAACTGGAAAACCTGACCATCAGGCACATGATCGAGGAGGTAATGAAATTCTGTGCTGAGACGGAATCGCACTTTGCACCCCCGCCCGCCATTCCTTTACCAACGCCTTCATCGGCCACCGTCGTGGCGGTGTAGATCGTCTTCTTTTTCTATTCTATCCCCTCAGTGTTCTTTGGCAAACGCATCTCTGCTTGGGCTCCCCGCGAGGATCATGGAAGGAAGCAGCACCAACAACCTCATCCGGCCAGAGCATCGACTTCAAATCAGGCCAAGTATAGCGTAAGAGCGAAAACTCAACGTCCCTGCTCCCACTCGTCGACGCCTTCATCGAGTAATGTGTTCGAGGTGCCGCCTATCTTGCTAGCCGCAGACAGCGCTTATTGAGGGTCAATTCGCGCTCAACAAAGCGACCTTGATATTGGCCTGGCCGAGGCGCCCCGCGAGCGTCAGCATCAGATCGCGCATGATGCGCTCGCTGTCCCCTCAGGCGTCAGCCGTGCGGCCGAAATCGACGGGCATCGTCTCGCCGAAGGTTGAACCCGGAAAGAGCGTCGCGAGGCTTCCGCTGTTCGCCTCGCGCTCTAACGCCCCGGATCGCGGGCAGAGTCGGTTTGCGGCGCGGCCTCCTGGCGATGCAGGAGGCTTTCCAGCGTCTCGCTGACCTTCTCCAGCTCATTGCCGGCGCCGGTGACTTGCCGTTTCAAATCGGCGAGATAGGTGGTGCCCGCATTCAGCCGGCGGGCGAGCAGGCGCGCGAGAATCCAGCCAAGCTCGGGGCGCTCGGCGAAGAAGGCTTCGCCGTCGTTGACCCGATGCACTCTGGCGTCGCCGAGCGCCCGCACGGTCGCGCTATGCGGCGCATCGAGCAGCACCGACGTCTCTCCGACGATCGAGCCCGGCTCTGTAAGGATCGCCACCTGCGTGTCGCCCCGCACCACCTCGAGCCGTCCTTCGGCGAGCGCGAACAGGCGCCCGGTCCGCTCGCCTTCGGCAACCAGGATTTCGCCGTCGCGAAGGGTCTGGAGGGGAGTGTCGAGGAAATGCCTCAAGATTGCATGCATGCTTCGTTCTCATTCCGCCTGATAGGCACTGCAGAAGCAGTAAGCAGAGATCGGCCGGAGAGCCAACGCAGAAATTTCGTATTGCAGTCGCGCCAGCTGTGGCGCCGGCTTCTTTAGGCCACAGCCGCTTGACGCCGTCGGCTTGGCGCCTTTAGTGGCGGGCGACCCTGCGCTCGCGCGGATGGCGGGCGATGCTTTAGGAGAATCCGCATGACTTTTGTCGCCTCGCGCCGGCTCGTCCTCGCCGCGGCCCTTTCCCTCTTGCCGCTTGCGGCGCTCGCGCATGGCCCGTCGCGACAGAAGGTCGTCGAGAAGATCGAGATCGATGCGCCGGCCGCCAAGGTCTGGGAGATCGTGGGCAATTTCCAGGACCTGAGCTGGCATCCGGGAGTCGCCAAGACGGAAGGAACAGGCGGCAACGCCGTGGGCGCCAAGCGCACCGTCACCTTCAAGAAGGGCGGCTCGATCGACGAGTCCATCACCAAATACGACGCCGACGCCAAGACGCTTTCTTACAAGATGGACAAGGACGAGCCGACCGTCGTTCCGGTGGCCAATTATTCCTCGACGATCAGCGTCAAGGAAGAGGGCGGCAAGAGCGTCGTCGAGTGGAAGGGCGCCTTCTACCGCGGCTTCCTGAACAATGATCCACCGCCGGAGCTCTCCGACGAAGCCGCGCTCAAGGCGATCACCGACTTCTACCAAGCCGGCCTCGCCGCGCTGAAGGCCAAGGCCGAGGGCAAGTAAGCTCTTGAGCTACGACAGTCTTCCGGGCGGCGCGTCGCCCGGAGGCTTTGGGCCTCCGCGCCCGCTCTTCCTGCTCGCTGCGACGCTCTCCTTCGTCATCGCCGCGGCGATGATGCTCGCGCCATCCCTCACCATCGCGCATGGCGCGACGCCGCAAAAGGTCGTCGAGACGATCGAGATCGCTGCGCCGCCGGAAAAAGTCTGGGCGGTCGTCGGCGACTTTGCCGACGTGAGCTGGCGGCCGGAGATCGAGCGCGCCGAGGCTCAGGGCGGCAATGTTCCCGAAACGGCCACGCGCCGATTCTATTACAAGCGCGGCGGCTCTCTCGACGAGCGCCTCGTGCAATATGACGGCGCCGCCATGTCGCTGCGCTACATCATAGAGCGCGCCGACATCGCGGTGCTGCCCGTCGGCAATCTCTCCGCGACGCTCAACGTGCGCGGCCTTCCCGACGGCGGATCGCGCGTCGAATGGAAGAGCCGCTTCTATCGCGCCTTTCCCGGGGGCAATCCGCCCGAGCAATTCACCGACGAGATCGCTGTCGACGCCGTGACGCGAATTTTCAAAGCGGGGCTCGCCTCGCTGAAGGCGAAGCTCGAGCGGCCATGAACGGCGTCGAAGTCTCTCCCCGTCATTGCGAGCTGGAGGCGAGGCAATCTAGAGCCATCCCTTCTGGATGGCTTCGTCGCTTTGCTCCTCGCCATGACGTGCTCGGCGTCGCCGTCGCCACTGCCGCTCTCCTCCTCGCCCACTCTTGCGCCCAGGCCGACGAGGCCTTCATCCCCAATCAGGGCGGCGGCGATCTCGCCATCGTCGATCTCGCGAGCATGACGGTCGCAGCGCGCCTGCCGCTCGGCGGGAAGCCCGCGGGCGTCGCGGTCGCGCCGGACGGCGCGCGCGTCTATGTGACGAGCCCGGAAGGCGGCTTCGTCTCCGTCATCGACGCCAGAGCGCGCCGCCTCGAAAGACGCCTTGAAGCTCCCGGCCTGCCTTTCGGGGTCGCGGTCTCGCCCGACGGGAGGAAGATCTATGTCGCCGATATGAACGGCCGCGATCTCACGGAGATCGATCCGCAAAGCGGCGCGAGCCGCAAGGCCGAGGTCGGCGCCGTGCCTTCGGGCGTCGTGCTGACGCCGGACGGCGCGACGATCATCGTCTCGGCGCGCGACGACGACGCGCTCGTCCTCCTCGACGCCGCGACCCTGACGAAGAGGGCGACGATCGCCGTCGGCCGGCACCCTTTTGGCCTCGCGGTCGACCCCGCGGGCCTGCGCGCCTACGCCGCCAATGTCGAGTCGGACGACTTGAGCGTCGTCGACCTCAAGGCGCAAAAGCTCGTCGCCACCGTGAAGGTCGGGAAGCGCCCTTACGGCGTGGCGCTCGCCGCTGGGCGCGTCTTCGTCGCCAACCAATATGGCGAGACGGTGAGCGTCCTCGACGCGCAAAACCTCGCGCCGTTGGCCGCGATCAAGGTCGGCGAATATCCCGAAAGCGTCGCGGCGAGCCCGGACGGAGCCAAAGTCTATGTGACCAACTGGTTCTCGAACGAGCTTTGGGCCATCGACGCGCAGAGCCTCAAAATCCTCGGAAAAACCGAGACGGGGGAAGGTCCGCGCGCCTTCGGGGCCTTCGTGCGCGGGAGCGATGAGGCTGGACATCCGCGGCTCGAGACGCGATAAGACGCCGGCGAGCGCGCTTTCCGCTCGAACGAGTTCGTTCGAGCGATCGAAAATCGCGCTAACGCAAAGCCGGAGCGAATTCTTATCGCGAAAGTCTATCAGCTTTTGCGGAATGCGCTCAAAGGGACCAAGGCGCATGTCGTTCATCATTCGGTTCTTCACCTGGTGGAACAGGTCCACGCTCAGCACCGCCGTCTACACGCTGCTCATGGGCGAGCGCGTCGGCGAGGACGAGTTTGGCAACGTCTACTACCGCACGAAAGGCGGCAGGAAGGACAGGGCGCTCGGCTTCGATCGGCGCTGGGTGATCTACAACGGATATGCGGAAGGCTCGGCCACGCCGCCCGGCTGGTATGGCTGGCTGCATCACACGGTGGACACGCCGCCGACGCAGGAGAGCTACAAGCCGCATGAGTGGGAGCTGCCCTACCGCCAGAATATGACCGGGACGGCGCTCGCCTATCGGCCGCCGGGTTCGATCCTGGCCGCCGCTCAACGCCCGGCCTCGGGCGGGGACTACGACGCCTGGCGCCCGGAGGGCTAGAACGAATTCCGCAGGGATCGACTCTGGCGCGGCTCCTTGTCGCTCAAGAGGCTCCTTCCCAAGGACGAAGGCGCTGAAACGAGAGCGACCACGCAATCGCCTTGATCGAGTGCTTACTCCGCGCGGCCGAACATTGTCGGCTTTCACAAAGGCTTCGACCCCGGTGACGCAATGACTTCGCCCAAGGGCCTTCCGCTTCCCTTGCGAGGCGCCCTCCTGGGCGCTGTGCTCGCTTCGCTCACGCCCACCTTTGGGCGCGCCGACCCGATCCGCCACCCGACCGCCATCTTCGCCGGGCTCGACAAGATCACCGGCAGGATCATCAACTTCGACGTGGCCATCGACGAGACGGTCCAATTCGGAACGCTTCAGGTCACGCCGCGCGTCTGCAACACCAAGCCGCAGACCGAGACGCCGATGACCACGACCTTCGTCGAGGTGGACGAGCAGCAGCCCAAAGCCCCGGACGTTCCGGGCCGAGCCTCGGCCAAATACGAGACCAAGCGCATTTTCTCGGGCTGGATGTTCGCCTCCAGCCCCGGCCTGCACGGCGTCGAGCACCCCGTCTATGACGTCTGGCTCGTCAACTGCAAAGGCGGAAAAGAAGTCGCCACGCAGCCGCCGCCGGAAGCCCTGCAGCCTGCCCCAGACGCGTCGCAGCAGGCCGCCAAGGGGGGACGCACGCGCAAGATCGTGCCCAAGACGCCGGTCAATCCCGAGGCGCAGCCGATCGGCCCCGCCGACGAGCCCGTCTTCAACAGCACCGCCGAGCCGGCCGCGGCCCAGCCGCAAAAGCCCCAGAGGTCACGACGGCAGCAAAGGCAAGTCCCGCAGGCGCCGCAGCAGGCCCCCGCGCCCCAGATTCACGATCCCTTCGGGATTTTCTAACCCGCTCAGGAGAGAGCGGGAAGGCGTTAGAGCCTGTCACGGAAAAGTGCGAAGCGGTTTTCCGGTCATGACATGCTCCAACTTTCTGACTTGGCGCGATTCCTTATCGCTCGAACGATTCCGTTTGAGCGGGAAACGCGCTAGTCCCTCGCGGCGCCCAGCGCTGCGAGCGCCTCGGTTCCCCGCAAGCGACGACCCTTGGGCCAGATCCAGAAGTCCGCCCCGGGCGTTTCGATCGCGGTGGAAAGCATCCGGCGATAGATCTCTCGCGAGACTTCCCTCGCGCCGAGCGACGCGAGATGATCGGTCATGAATTGCGTGTCGAGCAAGCGAAACCCGCCCGCGCGCAGGCGCGCCACGAGATGGGCGAGCGCCACCTTCGACGCATCCCTCTCGCGATGGAACATGCTCTCGCCGAAGAAGGCGGCGCCAAGCGCGACGCCATAGAGACCGCCGACGAGCCGGCCGTCGCGCCGGCACTCGATCGTGTGCGCGACGCCGAGATCGAACAGCGCCCGATAAAGCGTGCGGATCTGCGCGTTGATCCAGGTCTTCTCGCGCGACGGGGCGGGCGCAGCGCATAGTTCCAACACCGCGTCGAAATCCTGGTCGGCGGAGACCTCGAAGCGCTCCTGCCGCAAGACTTTGGCCAGGGAGCGCGAGATGTGGAAGGAGTCGAGGGGAAAGATGGCCCTCTCGCGCGGCTCGACCCAGAAGATTTCCTCATCCTCGGCGCTTTCGGCCATGGGGAAAATGCCGAGCGTATAGGCGCGCAGCAACATCTGCGGGGTAATTTCGGGGGCGAGGCTACGAAACGACATGGGAGGGAATTTACCGCAGGCCCCGTGGATTTCGAGCGGGATCGAGGCCTAGAGCGCGATGCGAAAAACTGGAAACCGATTTTTCGCGCAAATCGCGCTCTAAACTTTTAGAATCGAGACTTATTTCCAGAGACCGCTGAAAGGATTGCCGAAGCTCGGCAGCCAGCTGTTCTCCTTGGGCGGTTTCGTGCTGTAGAATTGCGTGTTCTTCAGGAGCTTGCCGTCGGTCGCGGCCTTATAGTCGGCGGCGGTGCAGCCCTGGTGCTTCTCGACGGCCTTGCCACGCAAGACTTCCTTGCCCGGATCGTCGCCGTCGATCGTCCATTGCTCGACGATTTGGGTCTTGTCAGGGCAGGTGACCGTGAAGACGTAGACGGTCGCCCCTGCCGCAGAGGCGGCCGTCGCGGCGAGCGCCGACATAAGGCCCAGCGAGGCGGCGAGCAGGCGGATGCGGATCATCGGAGGCTCCTGGCTCGGGTTCTTCGCCGCGCGCTGAGGCGGCGACTTCGCAGAAGGGTTACGATAACAAGACCAGCCTTTTCAACCCTGCGGAAGGAGAGTATCGATGTCGAAGCGGCAATGGGCGGGGTTTCTCGCTGGAGTTTGTCTCGTTTGGGGCGCGCTCGGCGTCGACGCCCTCGCCGCCGGCTCTTTCGAGGAGCGCTTGCATGCGCTCGAGCCGACGATCGGCCATTACCCGGCCGAGATGAAAGACAAGGCCGGCGCGCGCGCCGTCAAAGCCCAATATGAGGCGCTCAAGAAGGATCTCGACGCCGCTCTGGCCTCACGTCCCAAGGATGAGAAGCTCCTCTATCAACGCGGCTATCTTCAGAGCATGGGGCATAATTTCGACTATCCTGGCGCCTGGGAAGGGGCGACCGCCGATCTGACCGCGGCGCTCAAGATCGCTCCCAACGACGTCCCGGCGATCCTGACGCTCGCGCAATTATGGGTGAACAGCCGGCCCGATCTCGCCAAGAACGCCGAGGAGCTGTTTCGCGCCGCCCAATGCAACAAGGGCGAGGCTCCGCTCGAAGAGGCCCAGAATGGGCTCTTTTTCGCCCTCTATTATCAAGGCAGGCTGAAGGAAGCCTATGAGCAGGCGCAATATTTGAAGCACAATTGGCCGAACGACCCGGCGTACGGCTCCCTTGTCGAGACCGTTCGCTCGGTCTTGCAAAAGAAAGGCGAGCGTCTGCCCGAGGAGCCGACCCGTTACGCAATGGGGACATGCGCCGACAAGGCCCACTGATCGTCCAACAGCTGCGCCACTCAAGCGATCAAATCCACCGCGCCGTCCTTGAGACGATAAATCCCGCCGACGACCTTCACGCGCTTGTCGTTTACCGCGGCGCTGAGCAGCGGCGTGGCGGCGCGCAGTGTGTCGACGGTGAGACGCACATTCTCTCTGATCGCGTTTTCGAGCTTGTCTCCCGGCTGGCCCGCGGAGGCTTCCACCGCAGGCGTCAGCGCGGCGACCAAGGACGGGAGATGCCCAGGCAGCGTCGTCTTGTCTTGGAGGGACGTCATCGTCGACTTCACGGCGCCGCAGCTGTCATGCCCGAGCACCAGCACAAGTGGGGTCTTCAAGACCTCGACAGCATATTCGAAGCTCGCGATCCCGTCGGGATTGGCGAAATTGCCGGCGACCCGAACGACGAAGAGATCGCCGCGTCCGCTGTCGAACGCATATTCCGGCGCGATACGGGAATCCGAGCAGCTGAGGATCGCGGCGTAGGGGTTTTGCCCCGAGACCAGCGCTTCTCGCTCTGCGACGAAGTCGTGCCGCTTGGCGACGCCTTTCTGGTAGCGCTTATTGCCTTCCATGAGGCGCGCCAGGGCCGCATCGGGCGTCATGACGTTCTGAGGCTTCGGCGGCGTGGGCGCTGGCTTGCGCGCCGGCTTCGCGCTCGCGCCATCGGCGAGGGTCAGCGCCGCGGCCGCCCCCAACATGAAGGCGCGGCGCGGCAATGGCCGCTCATGCCTGGCGTTCGGGAATCCGCAAGCTTGGCACATTGCAATTCCTCCCGCCGCGGCTGCGGCTTTCGGTTCGCATCGAGCAACCCTCGTCGCTGGCCCGAGTGCGGCCTCGACGGGGAAACGCAAAGATGGGTTGAACCGTTCCAACGAGCTCACTTTCCTTTCGGCTTTGCGCCAAGCCCCGCCATTTGCTAAGCCGCGAGCCGAGAAACCGCCAGAAGGCGGCTAAAAGGACGGCCAAGGCCAAGATGGAAAAATTCGACACGCTGACCGGCGTCGCCGCGCCGCTCGAGATCATGAACGTCGACACGGACATGATCATCCCGAAGCAATATCTGAAAACGATCGCGCGCACGGGCCTCGGCAAAGGGCTTTTCTCCGAGATGCGCTATCGCGAGGACGGCTCCGAGAACCCCGACTTCGTCCTGAACAAGGCCGCCTACCGGAACGCCAAGATTCTCATCGCGGGCGACAATTTTGGCTGCGGATCGTCGCGCGAGCACGCCCCCTGGGCGCTGCTCGATTTCGGCGTGCGCTGCGTCATCTCGACGAGCTTCGCGGACATTTTCTACAACAACTGCTTCAAGAACGGGATTCTGCCGATCAAGGTCTCGCAGGCGGATCTCGAGAAGCTCATGGACGACGCCGAGCGGGGCGCCAACGCCGTTCTGACGGTCGATCTCCAGAAACAAGAAATCCGCGGTCCCGACGGCGGCGTCGTCGCCTTCGATATCGATCCGTTCCGCAAGCACTGTCTGCTCGAGGGCCTGGACGAGATCGGCCTCACGTTGCAGAAAGTGGGGAAAATCTCCGAATATGAGCGCCATGCCGGGGCGGCGCGCCCCTGGGCGTGAGACCCATTCAGCGCAGGCGCGCTGGCTGGAACTTTTGGTCCGCGTCGACTTCGGGTAAGTAGTCGCCGGCCCAAGTCAGCCGGCACGAGTCAGCCGGCCCACTTTGATCGGACTTCTCGGTTGCGCCTGCCCAAGACCTTTTCTACCGGTGTCGACGCCGCACGGAAGTTTCTCTCGCGCGGGAGGGACGCTCGGCGCGACCAGGCGACGAAAATGGACGAGTTCGCCGAGGAGGAATGGCGGCAGGAGGAGGGCCGCGACGACGACGCGCCTGATCAGCACACCTTCGAGGAGCCCCGGCCCGACGCCTTTGAACAGCATGCGATAGAGATCGCCGAAGGGTCGCAGAATGACTCCGAAGGCGTTTTGGCGATCCACAATCTCGCCAAATCCTACAAGACCCGCCGCGTCGTCGAGGATGTGAGCCTGCATGTGCGCCGGGGCGAGGCCGTCGGCCTGCTCGGTCCCAACGGCGCCGGCAAGACCACCGTCTTTTACATGATCACCGGACTCGTGAAGCCGGACAGCGGCAGGATCACGCTCGACGGCTACGACGTGACTCCCTTGCCGATGTATCGCCGGGCTCGGCTCGGCATCGGCTATCTGCCGCAGGAAATGTCGGTGTTCCGCGGGCTCACGGTCGAGGAGAACATCCTCGCGGTGCTCGAGATCGTCGAGCCGGACAAGAAGAAGCGCGCCGAGCAGCTCGACGGGCTCCTCGAAGAGTTCCGCCTGGCGCATTTGCGCAAGACGCCCGCGATCGCCGTTTCGGGCGGCGAGCGGCGGCGCTGCGAGATCGCGCGAGCCATCGCCGGCAGGCCGTCCTTCATGCTGCTCGACGAGCCCTTCGCGGGCATCGACCCGATCGCGATCGGCGGCATCCAGGACCTCGTGCGCCATTTGAAGCAGCGCGGCATCGGCGTGCTCATCACCGACCACAGCGTGCGCGAGACTCTGGGCCTCACCGACCGCGCCTACATCATCTACAACGGCCATGTGCTGACCGAGGGCGCGCCCGCGGAGATTGTCGCCAATCCCGACGTGCGCCGGATTTACCTCGGCGAAGATTTCAAGATGTAGGCGGCTCCGGATAGACTCCTTGAAGAACCGTTTGAAAATGGTTTCGAACCGTGTCGTTGCTCCGGCATGATACGCGTTGGATCTGATGGCGATCCAAAATTCGAATCGTTCCGCGTTCACTGACCACCTCGCCGATCGCGCCCTGCCCGCGCGAATTTAGCCAGCGCCGGATGTTCGTATTCACTTGTGGACAGACAAATTTTGTTGCATCTGTTGAATGAAGCGCGCAAGTCGGGACAGAATAACGGTTAAGCTTTGGCCTTTTCCCAGCAGGACTGCGGGAGATCACCTTGGACCCAACAAGAAAATCTGCAGATGCGCAGAGCCGCCACCTTAGCAACCACACAGACCCCCTAGCAGCCAAACCTACAGGCGGCCACGATCCTCTATCGACATGCATTAAGAGTCACGATGAGAGACATGCAGAACGAGATAGAATTATTGAACTAGAGACGATTAACGAACAGCTATCGCAATTCGCCTGGATTGCCGCTCATGATTTACAGGAGCCGATGCGCAAGATTATGGCCTTTGCGACCTTGCTCGATCAGGGGATTGCGACAGGAAACCACGCAGACGTCGAACGAGCAAAAAATGCGATACTCAAATCTGCGTCTGCGGCGAGCGAGCTCGTCAACGAGATCCTTATATATGCGCGCGTCAGCAACATTCAGCTGGAGCACGACGTTCTCGATCTACAAGAACAGATGCGGCTTGCATTGGACGACATCTCGCAGTCTGGCGCCGAAACAAGAGCGGAGATCCACTTGAGCATCCCGCCAACGCCCTTTAAGGCGGACCCTTCGCAGTTCGCGCGCTTGATGCAGAATATCCTGTCAAACGCCATAAAATACCGCAAACCAGATCGTCCACCAAAAATAACGATTAGCACTTCACGCTCAGACAAAAACATAATTCTTGCTATCTCTGATGATGGAATTGGATTCGAACAGGAATTTGCCGAGATTATTTTCTATCCCTTCAAGCGGCTTCACAGCAAATCTAAGTACCCTGGCTCAGGGATGGGGCTTGCGATCTGCAAGTCTATTTGCGACCGTGAAGGATGGGATATTTCCGTACGATCGCAACCCCAGGAGGGGACGACATTTTACATATCGATCCCCGCTCTCGAGGCGCCTGCGCCAAGTCTATCAGAGTCTGACGAAGCGAAAACCTGAACCTTGGGCGACCACTCCTGCAACGCGCTGCGCCTTTCGACCTCTCTCGACCGCTTCACTCTTCCGCTGCCTCCTCTCGCTTCGCCTCGGTCGCGACGCTTCTTGGCGGCGCCGGGCGGGCTTTCGGCGCCTTTGACCAGGGCCGATCCTCGCCGCGCGCCCGCGCCGTCGTCCACTCCGCCCCGTTGTCGGCAAAACGCAGCGTCGCCGCGCCGGTCTCGGCCAGCTTGCTGCGGTCGATCACGATCTTCGCGCCGCAGGCTTGCGGAACGTTGAAGGGCGCGATCAGCACATCCGCCTTGGCGCAATCCTCGAGCAAAGCCTCGCGCTTCGTCACGAGGGCCACCATCTGGCCGCCGCGCGCCTTCGCGACGCAGCCGAGATCGTCGCAAGTGGCGCGGCCGGCTTGTTTCGGCGTGCGGGGGTCGGCGTCGGCGCGCAACCATTGCTCGGCCGCGAAATCATTGGATCTCCTTCCCATGAGCGCAAGCTCGCCGCCTTCGACGCGCAGCGCCGCGGTCTCGCCCGAGGGCGCGACGGCAAGATCGAAGGGCGGTTCGGCGGCGGCGCCGAAGAGGCCGATGAGCAGGAAGGGAACGGCGGTGAGGCGCATGAGGGCGCTGCGCCACAGCACGACGGAGAGCAGCGCCAGCGTCAGGAAGAAGATCGCCGAGGGCGCGAAGCTCTTCACCGGCAAGCCCGCCCCGGGCGCGGCGGCGATGAGATGCGCGATCTTCAGCACGAGCTCGATCCCGAGCCCAAGATACATCCAGAGTAGTCCGTCTAGCCCCAGCGGATAGAGCGCCGCGCCGAGAAGGGCGCAGGGAACGGCGAAGAATTCGATGACGGCGAGCGTGAGCGGATTGCCGACGAGCACATAGGGGCTCAATTCGTGAAAGTCGTTGGCCATGAAGGAGGCGGTGGCCAGAGTCGCGCAAAAGGTCGTGAGCAGCGCCGCCGCTGGTCCTAACGTCGCCACGTGAGACAAGGCGGAGACGAATCTCTCCCAGGGGCTATCGAGACCAATTCTGGGCTGCGCCTCCCCGCGCAGGACGAAGCGCGCGTCGGCGCGCGTCTCGTAGACGGCGATGAGCGCGGCGACCGCGGCGAAGGAGAGCTGGAAGCTCGCGCCGAGCAGCGCCTCAGGCTCGAAGAGGATCACGAAAAAGGCCGCGAAGGCGAGATTGCGCATCGACATCGCCGGCCGGTCGAAGAGGATCGCGACGAGCATGACGAGGGTCATGACAAGCGCGCGCTCCGTGCCGACGCGCGAGCCCGTGGCCAGATCGTAGAGGACGGCGCCGAGGATCGCGAGCGCCGCCGCCCATTTCTTGATCGGGTAATTCAGCGCGAGCGTGCGCGAGAGCGCGAAGAGCCGCCGCAGGCCCACGAAGAAGACGCCGGCGACGAGGCTCATTTGAATGCCGGAGATCGTCACGATGTGAAAGATTCCAGCCTTGCGAATGAGCTCCTTGGCGTCGTCCGAGAGGTAGTCGCGCTTGCCGCTCACCATCGCTGCGGCGATGGCGCCGGTGTCGCCTTGCAACCGCTCATAGACGCGCGCGGCGAGCGCATTGCGAAAACGATCGATGCCGGCGAAGAACCGCAGCGAGAAAGACGCCGGGTCGGGCGGCGGCATCGTCTCGACGCGTCCGAGCACGTTGCCCACGCCACCGAGCCGCTGAAAATAGGCGTCCCGCGCGAAATCATAGCCGGCGGGCAGCGACGCCTGCGCCGGCGGCATGAGGCGAGCCTTCAGGACGACGAAGTCGCCGGCTGAAAAATGCGGCTCGCCATGCAGAGTGAGGCGCACGCGCGCGGGTTTTGTCCCGTCCGGCAGCCCTTCGGCGCTCGCGACTTGCAACAAAAAGCGCGCCCCCTCGCGCCTTGGGTCCAGCTCTTCGACGAAGCCCGTCAGCTCGCCGACGCCGACGCGCGTCAGCGTCGGGGCCTCAACGCGCGCCGCGCGCCAGGCGGCGGAGAAGAAGCCGCCGCTAAGGCATGCGAAGACGACGAGCGGCGTGAAGAGGCGCGGATGCGTTCTCGCGGCGAAGGCGAGCCCCGCCGTGGTGAGAAGCAAGGCCAGAGCGGCCCAAAGCGACGGCTCACGCTCGGCGCCGAAATAGAGCAGCGCTCCCGCGCCGGCCGCAACCGGGGTCCAGAGAAAGAGCCGGCGCAGCGCGATCTCTCGGTCGAGCGCAAGACGCAAGGCGCGGCCTAGGCGCAAAGCCAGGGCTGGAAGATCGGGAAGGCGCCGAAACCCCGCCGCCCCTGCGGCTTGGCCAATCAACACGCGCAAAAATGCAGGCTCCCCGCCGAGTGGGACGGCGAAAGCTTAGCGCGCGCCGGACGCCTTGTCCCGGGGAATCTTCGCAACCGTCCCCCCCGAGAAGCCCGAGAAAGCGGGCGCGTCTTGAAGCGGGACGGGGCGGGAGCCTTCTCTCCTGCTTCGAGACGGCTCCTGCGGAGCCACCTCAGCATGAGGGCGCGCGGTTAGATTTGCGGATGGAGACCAGCGGGTCGAATCATGGCGGCGCCCGTGTTAGAGGAGGCCCCCACCTTCTCCAGCCCGATTGATCGAATGTCCCCTGAAGTCATCACGCGTTTTGCGCCCTCGCCCACGGGTTTCCTGCATATTGGCTCCGCGCGCACGGCGCTCTTCAATTGGCTTTATGCGCGCAAGCATGGCGGCAAGATGCTGCTGCGCATCGAAGACACGGATCGCGAGCGCTCGACGCAGGCGGCCATCGAGGCGATCCTCGACGGCATGCGCTGGCTCGGGCTCGATTGGGACGGCGACGCAATCTACCAATTTGCGCGCGCGCCGCGCCATCGCGAGGTCGCGGAGGAGCTGCTGGCCAAAGGCAAGGCCTATCGTTGCTTTGCGACGGCCGCGGAGCTCGAGGAGATGCGCGAGAAAGCCCGCGCCGAAGGCCGGCCGCCGCGCTACGACGGGCGCTGGCGCGACCGTGATCCTTCTGAGGCGCCCGCAGGCGCGAGCTCGGTCGTTCGCCTCAAGGCCCCGCGCGAGGGCGAGACGATCGTCGGGGACGCGGTTCAGGGCCGCGTCGCCTTCCCCAACAAGGACCTCGACGATTTCGTGCTGCTGCGCTCCGACGGCACGCCGACCTATATGCTCGCCGTCGTCGTCGACGACCACGACATGGGCGTGACCCAGATCATCCGCGGCGACGACCATTTCACCAACGCCGCGCGACAAACGCACATCTACCAGGCGATGGGCTGGGACATTCCGGCCTTCGCGCATATTCCGCTGATCCACGGCGCCGACGGTGCGAAGCTCTCGAAGCGTCACGGCGCGCTCGGCGTCGACGCCTACCGCGCCCTGGGCTATCTGCCGATCGCGCTTCGCAATTATCTTGCGCGGCTCGGCTGGAGCCAGGGCGACAAGGAGTTCTTCACGCCCGACGAGCTGATTCAGGCTTTCGACATCGCCCAGGTGCATCGTTCGCCGGCGCGCTTCGACTTCGTCAAGCTCGAGAATATGAACGGGCACTTCATGCGGGCGATGGCGGATGAGGAGCTTCTGCTCGCCTTGATCGACACGCTACCCTATCTCAAAGGCGGACCCGAAGCGCTCACCAAGCTCGACGAGCGCAAGCGCGCGCAACTCTTGGCGGCGATGTCGGGCCTGAAGGCGCGCGCGAAAACCTTGAACGAGCTTTTGGACGGCGCAGCTTTCTTGTTCGCCGAACGTCCGCTGGCGCCGGACGAGAAGGCCAAGTCGCTGCTCACGGAACAGGGAAAGGCGCGGCTTGCCGCGCTCGCGAAGAGATTGGCGGCCCTTCCCGAATGGAGCGCCGCCACGTCGGAGGCCGCCGTGCGCGAGACGGCGAACGAGCTTTCGCTGAAGCTCGGGGATCTCGCCCAGCCCTTGCGCGCCGCGCTGACGGGCCGAGGCGTGTCGCCGCCGATCTTCGAGGTGATGGAGATTTTGGGCCGCGAGGAAAGTCTCGCGCGGATCGCCGACCAGGCGAAAGGGTGACGCCGCCCCTGCCTCGGCTCTCTTGACAAGGCTCAGCTTTGTTATAGCGTTTTGCGATGCACAATTCGCTTTTGCGACGCACGCGACTTCGCTCATGGCACGCGACCTGCAGGTCCGCTGAGCGGGGACGCCATAGCCACGGGGGATCACGATGAGCGACGAAAAGGGTTCTCTCGGGCTCGGTGGAAAAACTATCGAGTTGCCGGTCATGCAGGGCTCGATGGGTCCGGAGGTTCTCGACATCCGCTCGCTCTACGGCGAGACCGGGATGTTCACCTTCGATCCCGGCTTCACCTCCACCGCGAGCTGCGAATCGAAGATCACCTTCATCGACGGCGACGCCGGCGTTCTGCTCTATCGCGGCTATCCCATCGAGCAGCTCGCCGAGCACGGCGACTTCCTCGAGACTTGCTATCTCTTGCTCTATGGCGAGCTGCCGACTCCCGCTCAGAAAGCGGATTTCGACTATCGCATCACGCGCCATACGATGGTGCATGAGCAGATGGCGCGGTTTTTCCAGGGTTTCCGCCGCGATGCGCACCCCATGGCGGTCATGGTGGCGTCTGTCGGCGCGCTCTCGGCCTTCTATCACGACTCGACCAACATCGCTGACCCCACCCAGCGCATGATCGCCTCGACGCGGATGATCGCCAAGATCCCGACGCTCGCCGCGATGGCCTACAAATATTCAATCGGCCATCCCTTCGTTTATCCCAAGAACGACCTTGACTACGCATCGAATTTTTTACGGATGACATTTGCGGTGCCTTGCGAGGACTATAAAGTCAATCAGATCGTCTCGCGCGCGCTCGACCGCATCTTTATTCTGCACGCCGATCACGAGCAGAACGCATCGACCTCGACGGTCCGCCTCGCGGGCTCATCGGGCGCCAATCCCTTCGCCTGCATCGCCGCCGGCATCGCCTCTCTCTGGGGCCCGGCGCACGGCGGCGCGAATGAAGCGGTGCTGAAGATGCTCGAAGAAATCGGCACCGTCGATCGCATCCCGCATTTCATCGCACGCGCCAAGGATAAGAACGACCCGTTCCGCCTGATGGGCTTCGGCCATCGCGTTTACAAGAACTACGATCCGCGCGCGAAGCTGATGCAGCAGACGACGCGCGAGGTTTTGAGGGAGCTCGGGCTCAAGGACCCGCTGCTGGAAGTTGCGCTCGAGCTCGAGCGCATCGCGCTGCACGACGATTATTTCATCGAGAAAAAGCTCTATCCCAACATCGACTTCTATTCGGGCATCACGCTCAAGGCGATGGGCTTCCCGACAACAACCTTCACGGTGCTCTTCGCCATCGCCCGCACCGTCGGCTGGATCGCGCAATGGAAGGAGATGATCGAGGATCCCGGATCCAAGATCGGCCGTCCGCGCCAGCTCTATACCGGGGCGACGCGCCGCGACTATACGCCGATCAACAAGCGCTCCTGAGCCTCGCAGCCTTCGCGCGCGCCCTTCGCGCGTTTCCCGCTCGAACGGAATCGTTCGAGCGGTAAGGAATCGCGCCAAGTCAAAAAATTAGAGCATGTCATGATCGGAAAACCGCTTCGCACTTTTCCGTGACTGCTCTAGGCGCGCCTCGGACCGCCGCAGGACGCGAGTCTTCAATCGGGCGTCAGCCCACGAGCTGGCGATTCTTCCTCGAGACGCCGGGCCCTCCCGCGAGCAGGTCTGACAGCCAGCGCGCCGAAGGAAATTGCTCGAGCAGCGTGAGCATCGCGATTGTAACGGGGACGCCGAGGAAGGCGCCGAGCGCGCCCCAAAGGAAAGTCCACAAGACCACCGAGAAGATGACCACCGGCGGAGAAATCGACAGCGCCGAGCCTGAAAAGACCGGCTCGAGCACGCTGCCGATCGCGAATTGAATGATCGAGACGCCCAGGAGGACATAAACGGCCGTCGCCGGCGAGTCGGCTTGCGCCAGCGCGAAGAGGGGCAAGAGGAGCGTGACGAGGACCGAGCCGATATAGGGCAGGAAGTTGAGCGCGAAGGCCAGCACGCCCCAGGCGCCGGCCAGATCGAGCCGCATAGAGGCGACGAAGCCCCAGATCGCGAGCCCGGTGGCGATGCTCGCGACGGTCCGCACGAGCAGATAGGAGCGGAATTTCTCGCCGATGCCGCGTCCGGCGGCGAGCAGTCGCCGCGCGAGATCGGGATCCTCGAGCCGCGCGATGTTCTCTTGAACGACCTCGGTCTCCGCGAGCCCCATCACGACATAGAGGAAAACAAGCGCTGCGAAGGCCGCCATCGTGTTCAACCGTAGGGCGACGGTCCTGAAGAACGCGACGAGCGAGGCCGCGTTGAAGTGGTCGGTGACCATCGCGAGGATGAAGATGTCATGCTCCTCGAGCCAGGCGGTCGAATTCACGAGCGTGGTCTGGATGCTGTCGAAATTATCGCGGAGCCAGACGGCGACTTGGCTGCCGCCCCAGGCGATGATCGCAAAAAGCGCGAGCACGGAAACGATCGTCACGCTGATCGTGATCACGGTCGCGAACCATCCGGCGATTTTTCTCTTCAGAAAGCGATAGAGCGGCCAGGTGACTTCGATCAGAAAGAAGCCGAGCACGACAGGCTCGACCACCGCCTGTCCGAGATTGCAGAAGACGAGAAAGATGAGAAGGAGAAGCGCGGCGGCCGCGGTGTTGAGCAGAGCCCCGTTTACCTGCACGAGCGGACTCCAAGGGAAAGCCATGCGTTTTCGCATGGAGCGCTCACAGTAAGTCTCGCCCAAGGCCGCGCCGTCAAGTTTCAGGGGCGATCGATGCCGGGCAATCGGGTGTGAAACCGCCTGCCCGCGAGTCCTCATCCAGAGGAATCACGATGCGTTCGAGCGGAATCGCTCAAACGCAGATAACGTGATCGATTCCAAAGTTTTAGAGCGCGATTCGCGCGAAAAACCGGTTCCCACTTTTTCACATCGCGCTCTCGAGCATGTCCCGGAAAAGTGCGAAGCGGTTTTCCGGTCAGGACATGCTCCAACCTTTTGATTTGGCGCGATTCCTTATCGCTCGAACGTTTCCGTTCGAGCGGGAAACGCGCGAGGAGCCGTCTCGAAGGATGAGGACGCCCCAAATCTCGCAGGATTCTCCTCTTGCCCATGCCCTGCGGTCGATTCTTTTCATTGCCGAATGGCTGCGAGCGGCGATGCTTGACGAGCCGGCGGCCAAGAGGGCTTATTTCGCATGATGCGAAATCCGTCTGATCGCTTCGATCGGCGTCGCGAGGAGCGCGGACGAGCCAATGCGGATCGCCATGCCGAGACTCTTGAAATTCATTCTGATCTTGGCGGGCGTCGCATTGCTGACGTTCTTCGGCGTCCGAATCTATGATTCTCAGCGCGGGTTGCCGCTCGAGCCCTGGCACAAATTCGCGCCGCGCGAGATGACGGTCGACGAGCTCGATCATGCGGATTGGCGCGCCTATCTCGACAAGGAAGCAGAGATCTTCCAGTCGGTGCGCGCGCATGTCACCGAGACGCTGCCTGAAGAGGACAAGGTTCCCTATAATCGCTATTACGCCCGAAGCCCCGTCTACCCGCCGAGCTTCGCGCAGGACTGGAACCGATCCTATCTGCTTCTGCCGCCGAGCGAGCCCGTGGGCGCCGTCGTGCTTCTGCACGGACTGACGGACTCGCCTTACAGCCTCCGCCACATCGGCGCTCGCTACCGCGACCATGGCTTTGTCGTCGTCGCGATCCGCGCGCCCGCGCACGGCACGACGCCAGCGGCGCTCAGCGCAACGGATTGGGAGAGCTGGCTCGCCGCGACGCGGCTCGCCGTCAGAGAGGCGCGACGGCTCGCGCCGAAGCCTCTGCCCCTGCATATCGTCGGCTTCTCGAACGGCGGCTCTCTTGCGCTGAAATACGCACTGGACGCCATCGAGAACGAGCAACTGGCGCGTCCCGATAACCTCATCTTGATTTCTCCGATGGTGGGGATCACGCGCTTCGCGCGATTTGCAGGCCTGGCCGGCTTGCCGGCCTACCTGCCCGCTTTTGCAAAGGCCGCCTGGCTCAGCGTGCTACCCGAGTTCAACCCGTTCAAATATAATTCTTTCCCGGTAAACGGCGCGCGCCAGTCCTATCGCCTGACCGATGCGCTGCAGACGCAAATCTCCCGGCTCGAGCGCGAGGGACGCTTGGCCGCCTTGGCGCCCATATTGACCTTTCAGTCGGTCATGGATTTCACGGTCAGCACGCAGGCGGTCGTCTCGGGGCTGTACTCGCATCTGCCCGCCAATGGGAGCGAGCTCGTTCTTTTCGACGTCAATCGCAACGCCAAATTCGGCCCGCTGCTTCGAGCCTCGGCGGAAACGGCTCTCTCCCGGCTCGCGCCGCCCGAGCAGCGCACGTATAGGCTCACGGTGATAACCAACACGGACGAAGGGACCGACGACGTGGTCGAGCGGGTCGTCGAGGCGAACTCAACCGTCGACCACACGCGCGCCTTGGGACTGTTTTATCCGAAGGGAGTCTTTTCGCTCTCCCATGTCGCGCTCCCTTTTCCCTTAACCGACTCGCTCTATGGGTTGGCTCCGGACGACACGGAAAACTTTGGCGTGAACCTCGGCGCCTTGCCGCTGCGCGGCGAAAGGGGAACGCTGATCGTGAGCATGGACGCGCTCTTGCGCATGTCGTCCAACCCTTTCTTTCCTTATATGGTGGAGCGAATCGAAGAACGGCTGCCCGCGACGGCCAAGCTTTCTGTGAAGGAGCCCATTGAGCCGGTCGGTCGCACGAGCAAGCCGTCGCCATCTGAACCCTTGCGGCGGCCCGCAGCGCCTCCCTCTCGCGGTTCGGGCCGCGCGCGATAATTGAGGCTCGAGTCCCGGAGATCTTATTTGGACGAGAGGGCTTGAATGAGCGCGTTTCCGCAGTCTCAACGCCAAGCTGAGCAGCGGCCGGGCGACGATTACAACGTCGAGACCGCCTATGCTCGATGGGCGCCCATGTACGACTTTATTTTCGCAAAATGGCTGGAGCCGGGCCGCCGCGCCGCCGCCGCCGCCGCTTCGGGAACTGACGGCCCCATTCTCGACGTGGGCGTCGGAACAGGCCTGGAGCTGCCCCTCTTCTCGCCCGCAGCCAGCGTGGTCGGCGTCGACTTGTCGGAGCCCATGCTCCATCTCGCAAAACGTCGGGTCCGCCGGAAACGGCTTGCGCAGGTTGAAGGACTGGCCTGCATGGACGCCTGCCGGCTCGGCTTCAAGGACTCGAGTTTTGGCTGCGCGGCGCTGATGTATGTCCTCAGCGTGACGCCGGAGCCCGCGGCGATCCTGAACGAAGTCGCGCGCGTGGTGAGGCCGGGCGGCGAAATTATTTCGATCGGCCGCATCAGCCCCGAGCTTCCGGCTCTCGCCGCCTTGGAAATATGGGTGGGAAGGCGCTTTGGTTCGCAGATCGGTTGGCGCCCGCATTTCCCCTGGAAAGTCTTCGACGATTGGCTAAAGAGCCGCGCGGATATGCGGCTCGTCGAGCGACGCCGAATTGCGCCGTTAGGGCTTTTCACGCTCGTGCGCATCCAACGCATTCCGTAAATGCGTCGCGCGATCCGGACCGCAGCGTCAGCCCGCCTGTGAGCAGGTCATCGGCAGACCGCCGTCCCGCACTTCTTGACCTCCGCAACCACGCGCTTGATGGAGTTCGTGCCGGGCCAGCCGAGAATGGCGACGTGATCCACGACAAAAGAAGGCGTTGCCTCCAGCCGAAGCTGTTGCGCCAAGCGCGCCTGACGGACGAGCGCATCGTGCACGGTGGCGCTGTTGGCCATTTCCTCGACCTTCTTGGAGTCGAGGCCGAGTTCCCGCGCGACCGCGAGCGCCGCGGCTCCATTCGCGTGTCCGCGGCGACTAAACAAGCGCCTATGGAAGTCATAGGCGACGTCGGGTCCGGCCAGCGCCAGCACCGCCTGATGGACTTTGGCGGCCTCAGCAGAATCCGGCGACAGCACCGCGTAATCGACAAGGCCCAAGCGGACGGCGGGATCGTTTGCGACCAGCGCGTCGAGATCCCCGACGGCCTCGCGACAATAGCCACAGTTGTAGTCGAAATACTCGATCAGCGAGACCTTGGCGTCTGCAGGGCCTTTCCAGACGATACCAGGAACCTTCGTGGGATCCACTCCCGGGGGAATCTTGGAGTTGACGACCGCCTCGCCGTCGTCAGCGCGTATCGGAAAAGCGTGCGGCTCCTGTTGAGCGGCGGCTGTCGTCGCGAGCCACGCGCCGGCGAAGGCGAGAGCGAATCTTCTGGTGATCATGGCTGAGAGAGTCTCCGAGCGTTGCCGAGCTTGCGCTTCCGGGGCGATCGCTTCGGCGGCGCCCTATTCCTTTTTCGCCTTCGCGTCAACGCGGGGTTCGCGTTTCTGTTCCGGCCTTTACTCAACTCTCGCGTCGCGCGCCTTGTCCTCGAACTGAGCGCGCAACCTTGCGACGCTCTCGATTCCGATCCCCCGCGCTTCAGTGCGAACGCCATAGGCGCGCAGCCTTGCGAACGAGCGCGAAAGGGTCTCCTGCGTCACGCCGAGACGCGCCGCGACGAACCGCTTGTCGTATGGCAAACGAAAATGGCAGCGATCCTCTTCCGGCGGGCAAAAGGAAATGAGAAAGCGCATCAGCCTATGCTCCGCGCTATGCGCTTTCAGCGACTCGATCTCGCCTGTGAGCTCGGCGACGGTGCGCTTGGCGTCGGCGAGCGCCGCTAGGGCGAGCGAAGGATTCTCGGCCATGAACCGAGCAAGCCGGCCCGCCGGAATCTTCAGCGCCGTCGCCGGCCCCACCGCCTCCGCGGAATAATGATGCGTCTCGTCGGCGCGCGCCGCGGCCTCGTTGAGGCTTGCCCCTTCCGTGCGCATGCTGATCAGCGTTTCGTCGCCATTGGCCGCTGTTCGCGTGAGCTTGACGAAACCGCGCAGGACGAAAGTCAGCGCCGTGACCCGTTCTCCCTGGCGGAAAAGGACGGCGCTGGCTTCATAGGTTTCAATCTTCGCTTCCGTCGCAAGGCGTTGCAAGATCGCATTGTCGACGTTCGCAAAAAACGGAAAATCTCGCAACGGCGATTCAGACATGCGCAGTCTCTGTCTTTTTGCGTCCCGCGTCGCCGCATGCCGACGGGCCGCTCCTCCGGCCTTATGAGTGGCCGGCTGAGCGCAGGCTAGCGCTAAACCTGCGGTCGCGAAAGGCGACAAAATTTCGCCGGGAGGAATTTTCCTTCATGCATGGAAATCTTGGACAGGCGCGCTTTCGCTCTTGTGTTTGGAACTCAGCCCCTTAAGTCGCGACCGCGCTTGAGCAAAAAGATCGCCTGCGCGCCAAAAAGATTCATCATCGCCAAGGGCGCCGCGACGCGAAAAGGCGCGCCGGCGCGATCGAGAGCCATGCCGCGCTCGATGACGGCTCCCGCTTCTTCCGCAAGATCGACAAAATCCTTGATCGTGCAGAGGTGAATATTGGGCGTCTCATACCAGCTGTATTGAAGATTTGTCGCCCGCGGCATGCGGCCTCGGAGCAAAAGCTGCATGCGCACGCGCCAATGGCCGAAATTCGGGAAGGAAACGATCGCGCGCCGGCCAATTCGTAGCATGTGCTCGAGCACGACTCGCGGGCGCTGCGTGGCCTGCAAGGTTTGCGAGAGGATCACGTAGTCGAAGCTGTCCTTGGGATAATCGGCGAGGTCCGTGTCGGCGTCGCCCTGGATAACTGGCAAGCCTTTGGCGACGCAATCATTGACGCCTCTCTGCGACAGCTCGACGCCGCGGCCGTCGACCTGCCTGTTTCTCGCGAGCATCTCCAAGAGCAGCCCGTCGCCGCATCCGACGTCGAGAACGCGGCTTCCCGGCGCGACCATGTCGGCGACGACGGCGAGATCAAATCTTTTTTGCGCCTGCGTCGTCACAAGCCCGCCGCTCGCGCTATGCCTCGCGCATTCGCCGCCGCCTCGAGGAATCCGCGCGTCGTCGCGAAGAAATCCGGCTCGTAGAGCAGAAAGGCGTCGTGGCCCTTGTCGCTCTCGATCTCGACGAAAGAAACGGAGGCGCCGCCTGCGTTCAACGCATGAACGATCGCGCGCGAATCGGAGGTCGGATAGAGCCAGTCGGAAGTGAAGGAGATCACGCAGAAACGCGTCTTCGAACCCTTGAAGGCCAAGGCGAGCGAGCCGCCGTAATCGGCGGCGAGATCAAAATAGTCGCAGGCGCGCGTGACGAAGAGGTAGGAGTTCGCATCGAAACGCTCGACAAAGGCCAAGCCCTGATAGCGCAGATAGCTCTCGATCTGAAAGTCCGCATCGAAGGAGAAGGTCGGCGCCGCGCGGTCTTGAAGCTTGCGGCCGAACTTGCGCTGCAGCGCTTGCTCCGAGAGATAGGTGATGTGCGCCGCCATGCGCGCCACGGCGAGGCCTTTCTCGGGCCGGACGCCCGCCTCCAGGTAGCGACCTGCGCGCCAGTCGGGGTCGGCCATCACCGCTTGGCGGCCGACCTCGTGAAAGGCGATATTTTGAGAAGAGTGGCGCGGCGCGGTGGCGATGGGCATCGCCGCGAAGACGCGCTCGGGATAGCTCGCCGCCCATTGCAGGACCTGCATCCCGCCCATCGAGCCGCCCGCGACGCAAAAGAGCGTCTCGATGCCGAGATGGTCGATCAGCATGGCTTGCGCGCGCACCATGTCGCGGATGGTCACGACCGGAAAGTCGAGACCGAACGGGCGCGCCGTGGCGAGATTGATCGAGGCGGGACCCGTCGTCCCCATGCAGCCGCCGACGACATTGGTTGAGATGATGAAGAATCGGTTTGTGTCGAAGGGCCGGCCCGGACCCACCAGCACGTCCCACCACCCGGGCTTGCCCGTCACCGGGTGAACCCCGGCTGCATATTGGTCCCCTGTCAGCGCATGACAGAGGAGAATCGCGTTGTTCTTGGCCTCGTTCAGAGCGCCATAAGTCTCGTAGGCGATGGTGAGCGGCGCGATCACGCGACCGCCGTCGGTGACAAGCGGCTTCTCGGGCGGAAAATGGACGCGCTTGCCGTTCGACGCCGCGCCATTCCGGGCGCCGATCGCTTCGGGCGCGGCGGCGCCTGACGACGGTGGCGAGAAGGTCAAACGAATTCCTTTCGTTCGGCAAATCGAACGAGTCGTTCGTTACCATCGGAGCGAAGCGCGAGCCTGTCAAGCGCCGAGGAAAGGGGGTAGCCGCGCAACCTGTAGGCTGCTCCACTCGCGGCAATCGAAGGAATCCCGCATGAAGCGCATGCGAACGACCCAAATAATGGTGTGACCTCTTTGCAACAGTCGGAGAAGATTTCCTCGCAGAGCTCACTTGACCTTTACAATCTCCCCTCGGGCGATCAGTTTAGTGAATAAAATTTGGCCGTCGGACTGCAGCCTTGGAGATTATTGATGACTGCCTCAATACGCGCTGGGGGTCGAGGAACTGCGCTTTTTCTCCGCCGCTGCACGTTCGTCTCGCTGTCCGCTATGCTCCTGAGCGCTGCCGGCGCGCCCGCATTCGCGACCGACATCGTCCCCCGGAAGCCGCCGCAGTCGCAGGATTTCTATTTCACCTTCACGGACGATAATCTTTCGGGGGGCGGCTCCATCTCCGGTTCCGGCATCCTGGTCGCGGAGCCGCTGGGTGACAGCCCCGGCAAATTTCTCGTTACGAACGTCCTGGACGGCGCGGCCGACTACAACGGCTCGACGTATGGCCTCGCTCTGCTTCCGCGTAACGGATATCCAACCCCAGTAGGCCAACCACCTCTAAGCAACGACAACGTCCTCGATCCCAATTCAACTCCTCAATTGGACTCACTCGGCATCAGCTTTGCGGTCGGCGGACTCGGCGACATCAACATCGCAGACGGGAACTACACCTTCACAACCAATTTCGCCGGCGCAGGAACGGGCAATTTCCAGGCGAGCCCCGGCCCCAGCCTCGGAACGGGATTGCTCGCTTTGGCCTTCCTGATCATCGCTGGCACCCTGACCTCGGCGCGCCGCCTCTCGCAGAGGTAACCGCGGACGTCAGCGCGGTCCTGCGCCCGAAGGTGCGCCCGCAGGGGGGAGCCAGTCGGCGCGAGGAGCGAGAATTCGGGCCTGCGACTCCCTGGCGATTGAACCCGGAGGAGAAAATCCGTCATATGGCTGGCGCCGCTCTTGCCTTAAATCCTTCGAATCCTGCAAGAAGCGACGGCGCGACCACGCCGAAGCCTACGGACATTGAGTTCCAAGACGATGCAGTTCGATGAAATGCAAGGCGCGAACGGCGCCGTCCGAGCGGGCTATGCAGGGCTTGCGCAATGGCTTTCCACCGCTTCGCCGGAACTCCTCGAGACGCGCCGGCGGCAAGCGGAGCTCTTGTTTCGGCGCATCGGCATCACCTTCGCCGTCTATGGCGCGGAAGAATCGCTCGAGCGCCTCATTCCCTTCGACATACTGCCCCGCATTATCACGCGCTCCGAGTGGCTACGGCTCGAGGCCGGCCTGAAGCAGCGCGTTCGCACGCTCAATCTTCTGCTCGCCGATCTTTACGGTCCCGGAGAGATCCTCAAGGCCGGGATCATTCCCGACGAGCTCGTCTATCGCAACCCGGCCTATCGCCCGGAAATGGCTGGCAGGCGGGTCCCGCACGACGTCTTCGTGCATATCGCCGGCGTGGACGTCGTGCGCACCGACGAGCATGATTTCTACGTGCTCGAGGACAATGCGCGCACGCCTTCCGGCGTCTCCTACATGCTCGAAAACCGGGAAGTCATGATGCGGCTCTTCCCGGATCTTTTTTCCGGGCACAAGGTTGCGCCGATCGAAGATTATCCCGACCAATTGCTCGAGACCCTGCGCTCGGTCGCGCCGCCGAACACCCCCGGCGTGCCGACGGTCGCGCTGCTCACACCCGGCCAGTTCAATTCCGCCTATTACGAGCACTCCTTTCTCGCCGACAAGCTCGGCGTCGAACTCGTGGAAGGCTGCGATCTCTTCGTCAAGAACGACATCGTCTACATGCGCACGACCGAGGGACCGCGTCGCATCGACGTGCTCTACCGCCGGATCGACGACGATTTCCTCGACCCGCTGGCCTTCCGCCCGGATTCGGCTCTCGGCGTCGCAGGGCTCATGGGCGCCTATCAAGCAGGCAATGTGACGCTTGCGAATGCAGTGGGGACCGGCGTCGCCGACGACAAGGCGATGTATACGTACATCCCCGAGGCGATCCGCTTCTATCTCGGCGAGGAGCCGCTGCTCAAGAACGTGCCGACCTGGCGCTGCCGCGAGCCGGAGGCCTACGCCTATGTTTCGGAGCGCCTCTCGGAGCTGGTCGTCAAGGAGGTGGCGGGCTCGGGAGGCTATGGGATGCTCGTCGGCCCGCATGCGACGGCGCGGCAGATCGAAGAATTCGGCGCGAAGCTGAGGGCTGCGCCCGAAAATTTCATCGCGCAGCCGACCCTTTCGCTCTCCACTTGTCCGATTTCGGTGGCCTCAGGCGTTGCGCCGCGCCACGTCGATTTGCGGCCTTTCGTGCTGCAGGGCGCCAAGGATGTGCGCATCGTGCCGGGCGGGCTCACCCGCGTCGCGATGATCGAGAACTCCCTCGTCGTCAACTCGAGCCAGGGCGGCGGCACAAAGGACACATGGGTGGTCGATGATCTCGCGGCGAACTGAATCTCTCCCTCCTTTCCGCGCGGCGTGGTAGGCCATGCTGTCGCGAACCGCCGACAATCTCTATTGGCTCGCGCGCTATATGGAGCGCGCCGACTTTCTGGCGCGGCTGATCGAAGCCTCGCGACGTCTCGCCGCCCTGCCCAAGGCCTATGGCGGAGCCCAGAGCGAATGGACGAGCGTGCTGCTGTCTTCGGGCGCGAGCGACGCCTTTGCGGCGACGCGACGTCCCGTCGACGAAGCCAATGTCGCCCATTTTCTCGCCTTTGCGCCGGAATATCCCGGCTCGATGCGCAATTGTCTCGAGCACGCGCGCGCCAATGCGCGCGCGGTGCGCACCGCGCTGACTGCCGAAGTCTGGGAGGCGATCAACGACGGCTTCCTCGAGATGAAGAGCTTCGAGAGAAAAGCCGGCGATTGCGATGGCTCGGCGATCTCCCGCTTCACCGAATTCGTGAAGAAACTGTCGATCGCCTATGACGGCGGCGCCTATCGCACGATGCTGCGCAACGACGCCTATTGGTTCACGCGGCTTGGTCTCTTAATCGAGCGGGCGGACAATACGGCGCGCCTGCTGGATGTGAAATATCACGTGCTGCTGCCCGAGAAGGAAATCATTGGCGGCTCGCTCGACTATTTCCAATGGGCGGCCATCTTGCGCGCTGTTTCCGCGCACACCGCCTATCACTGGGTCTATCGCGACAATCTGAAGCCCTGGCTCGTCGCCGATCTTCTCATCCTGCGACGCGAGATGCCGCGCTCGTTGATCTCCTGTTATGAAGGCCTCGTGGACAATCTGGATCGCCTGTCGAAGGCCTATGGCCGGCAGGGGGAGGCGCAACGCCAGAGTCGCGCCGTCTATGGGAGGCTGGAGCGGCTCACGATGGAAAACGCGTTTCAGGGCGGTCTGCACGAATTCGTGCAGGAATTCATCTCCTTGAACAACCAGCTCGGCGCGCTGATTGGCGAGCAGTATCTTTCTTAAAAGCGCGATGCGAAAAAGTGGAAACCGGTCTTTCGCGCAAATCGCGCTCCAAACTTCAAGAATCGATCATGTTTTCTGCGTTCGGGCGATTCCGCCTGAACGTCGCGTGATCTAGGAAGCACAACCTTCGCCATGCTCATTCGCGTCAGGCACGAGACGATCTACCGCTACGACGCGCCAGCGAAATCGACGATGCAACGTCTGCTGGTCACCCCGCGCAATCATGAAGGCCAGCACGTGCGGGAGTGGCGTATCGACGTCGATCGGGATTGCTGCCTCGTCGCGGGAAAGGACGCCTTCGGAAACATCGAGCATCGCTTTTTTGTGGAAGGGCCGCTCCAATCACTCACGACCCTCGTCGAAGGCGAGGTTGAAACCTTCGATCAGGCCGGCGTCGTGAGCGGCGCCGTTGAGCGCTTTCCGGTAGCGCTTTTCCTGCGGGAGACGGCCCTGACGAGGCCAGACGCCGCGCTCGCGAGCTTTGCGCGCGACATCGGCGGGCGCGAGTCCTCAACGCTTGCGAAATTACATGCGCTGATGGCGGCGATCCACGACAAGCTCGCCCTCAATCCGGACGCGACCCACGCCGCGGCGGGCGCCCTCGCGCTTTTCGAGAAGCGTTGCGGCGCTTATCAGGATTTCGCGCATGTCTTCATCGCCTGCGCACGCGCGCTCGGCATTCCGTCGCGCTATGTGAGCGGCTATCTTCGCCGCGACGACAGCGAGAGCGATCAGGTCGCCGGTCACGCTTGGGCGGAGGCGCATGTGGAGGGCCTCGGATGGGTCGGATTCGACCCTGTCCACGCGCTTTGTCCGAACGAGTCCTATGTGCGCGTCGCCATGGCGCTCGATGCGCTCGGCGCCGCTCCCGTTCGCGGCGCGCGAGTCGGCGGCGGAGCGGAAGAGACGACGGTGCATATGCGCGTTGAGGACTCGCGCGCGCAATCGCAGAGCTGAAGAAAGCTAAAAGTCGCGCGTCACCTATCCTGCAGCCCGCCATAGGGGGGGCGCGGAATCGCTGTATGCGCGGCCTTCAGCGCCTTAGACCACTGCTCGCGCAGATCCCGGAAATAGGCGTCGGAGGCGTCGACACGGATCGAAAGCTCGAGCTTCAGCGCATCGCGCCGCAAGAGCGCAAAATCGAGCGGAAGGCCGACCGAGAGGTTCGAGCGCATGGTCGAATCCATGGAAATCAGGCCGATCTTCAGCGCGTCATAGAGATCCATATCGAAGCTGATGGCGCGATCGAGAATGGGCTTGCCATATTTGTGCTCGCCAATCTGGAAATAGGGCGTGTCGATCGTGCACTCGATCGCGTTGCCGGCCGAATAGATCATGAATAGGCGCATGGCGCCGCCGCCGATCTGGCCGCCGAGCAAGAAAGAAACGTCGAAATTGACGCCCGATTGCTCCATGCCTTCGGCCGCCTGCGCGCGCGCGCGACGCGTCGCGGCCCCGACGAGATGGGCTGCGACCGACATGCTGGACGCGTCGACGAGCCGCGTCGAGATCGTCTCATCCGTCGGATCTGGGACGCCCTCGTCGAGGAGGTGGATCACGCCCTGGCTCACCGAAAGATTGCCGGCGCTCGCGAGCAGCAGCACCATTTCTTCGCGCCGCTCGAAGATATGCAGCTTGCGGAAGGTGGAGATATTGTCGAGCCCCGCATTGGTGCGCGTGTCGGCCATCATGACGAGGCCTTCGCGCACCAGAATGCCGCAACAGTAGGTCATGACGTTCCGCTCCTCACGCCCGCGACACGGAACGCGCCGGCAGCCGGCTCACGCGCCGCGGCGGCCCAAATGGTCTCGATCGAGGCAGACTTCCGCGCCAGACCGCGCCGCTTCGGCGCGCGGCGCCAAAGCCGTGAACAGCGCGTCGTCCTCGGCGGCGTCGGGATTCGCGGTCGTGAGCAGCTTCTCACCGTAAAAGATCGAATTGGCGCCGGCGACGAGGCAGAGGATTTGCGCTTCGCGCGAGAGGCTCGACCGACCGGCCGAAAGGCGCACGCGGGATTTGGGCATGATGATTCGCGTCGTCGCGATCATCCGGACGAGGTCGAGCGGATCGACGGGCGGACGCTCGGCGAGGGGCGTGCCGGGGACGGCGACGAGCGCGTTGATCGGCACGCTTTCAGGATGCGGATCGAAGCCCGCGAGAACCTGGAGCATGCCGGCCCGATCCCTGACGCTCTCGCCCATGCCGATGATGCCGCCACAGCACATTTCGATGCCGGCGCCGCGCACGGCCTTCAAAGTCTCGAGCCGGTCGCGATAGCTCCGCGTCGAGATGATCTCGTCGTAGAATTCCGGCCCAGTGTCGAGGTTGTGGTTATAGGCCGTCAAACCCGCCTCGGCGAGACGCTTGGCCTGCGGCGGCGTCAGCATGCCCAGCGTGACGCAAGCCTCCATGCCGAGCGCGCGAACGCCCTTGACCATATCCAGCACCGCCTCGAAACGCGGCCCTTCCGGCGCGGCGCGCCAGGCCGCGCCCATGCAGAAGCGATCCGCGCCCGCCTCGCGCGCCACGCGCGCGGCCCCGAGAACGGCCTCCACGCCCATGAGCTCCACGCGGTCGAGCTTGACCTCGCGGTGATGCGCCGACTGCGGGCAGTAGGAGCAGTCCTCCGGACAGCCGCCCGTCTTGATCGACAGCAGCGCCGCTTTTTGCACGTCATGGCCGTCGAAGAAGCCCCGATGCGTCGCGCTGGCGCGGGCGATGAGATCCAGTAGCGGCGCGTCGTGGATCGCGACGATCTCCTCGACAGTCCAGTCGTGACGCAGCTCGAAAACGAAAGGCGGCGCGTTCATCGCGAGTCTCTCTTTCCGCCCTTGCCCGCCGGCCTGCTCAACGGCGTCGGCGTGAGCCGCCCGCTAACCGTGAGAAAGACGAGATAAAGCGCAAGCGTCACATCGAACCCGGCGTTCGCGAAGACGAGCGGCGCCGGCGTGAAGAGCGCGGCAGACCCCTTGTAATGCACATAGATCAGCCAGACGGGATGCAGGAAAAGCGTCGCGATGAGAACCCAGACAGAGGTCAGCCGGGAGAGGAAGACCAGGGAGCCGAACACGGCGACGGCGGTCATTTCCACCGCGCTCCAGCTGTTCGGATTGTCGGAGCCGAGCCCGAGGCCGACATAGATGAAGCAGGCGGCGATCAGCGCATAGCCCGCCAGATGGGGTAGGTTGCGGCCGCCCCAGCGCGCCACGACGATGAGGCCTGCGGCGAAGATCAGGCCGAGTCCGGAGAAGAGAGCGATTTCGAGGGGAGTGAGCATGAGGGCCGTCGTTGCGGCGCCTGCTGCGGCCCGGCGCTCGCGAGGCTTCAGGGTCTAGCCGCCGGCAGGTCTATAGGACGCTAGGGCGCGGCGAACAAGTCGCACGGCGCGCGGGGGCGGACTTCTCGAGAATGTGCACGATGTCAGCGAGTTTTTCCGATCGCTGCGGCCTTCACGCTCGCGAGCCGCTTGCCCGCCTCCAATCGCTGAAGCGCGAATAATCTTCGTCATAGCGCCGGCAATGGAAGCCGATCCAGCTTCGAAGATTGTCGCAAAAGCTCGCGGACGGCCTTTCAGTGTTGTCGACGAACGCCGCTATATAATCGCGCAGGGCTTTCAGCAAATATTCGTGATCACGGCGATGCAGAGCCAGTCGCGGAAAGGCGTCATCGACCATGGCTTTCTCTTCATGCGCAAAGTGTTGATTCGTCACCTCCAGAAGCTCCCACAGCGCTACGACCATCCGATGCGCGTCAAAACGCGGTTCAGCCGCCACACGCTCGATAAACGCGATCTGATCCATTACGCGCTGATGCTCCTCCGAGAGCGTTGAATCTAAGACAAAATATGATCTAAGCATCTCTCTCCTTGCTCCCTATCCTTTATCACGAGCAAATCTATAGGCGGCCCACACCGTGATTGGCCGCGCATCGCAGTCGCGCGCAAGCTCTGGCTTTGGCAAAGGCAATCTTCCCACAGAGAACGCTTCTATTCGAATATCGCTCCATATCGTCGCATGTTTGTCACGCCGACGCAATAACTCTTGCATCACGGAAAACTATTAGCTGTTATACTTAGTGAGTTCTACTTAGAGCGCGTTGCGAAAATGCGGAAACCGGTTTGTCGCGCGCATCGCGCTCTGAAATTTTGGAATCGATCACCTTGTCTGCGTTTGAGCGATTCTCGCGAGCAAGTCCTGTCGGGCAGGCAGATTACCGGCGTCGGTCAAGTAAGGGCGTGGAGTTCGCCGACGGGTTCGCACGGATGATGCGTCGTTTGTTCAATGTGTTATGCTGACGCGGAGATTTTTGACTCCCGCGCGTCAAGCGCTTTTCATAGAATGATCTAATTTTCATAGAATAATCTAAAATGTCACCGCGACGGCAACGGGGCGCGCTCGGGCGCTGACCACGAGGTTCGGCAAATGCCTAACAGCCTGAGACATTACGCCTGCGTGGAAAGACTGAACGACGGCCAGAAAATTACCATTCGCGCCGCACGCCCAGCCGACGGGCCGAAAATACGGCGCGCGTTTTCCCTGCTGGATTCCAGAACGCGCTATATGCGCTTCCTCTCCCAAAAAGATAAACTCACCGACGAGGATGTCGCCCGCATCACGGGAGCCGACTTCGAGAACGCGATCGCCTTGCTCGCGACGATCGGCGAAGGACAAGACGAGGCCGTCATCGGCGGCGTCAGTTGTTTCGTCGTCAACCCCGGAGCCGCCCAGCGTGATGCGGAAGTGGCCTTCACGGTCGAGCAGGATTTCCAGGGTCGCGGCGTCGGCGCGGCGCTCATGCGCCATCTTGTCCGAATCGCGATAGCGAAAGGCCTGCACAGCCTAGAGGCGGAAGTGCTCTGCAATAACGCCCCGATGTTGAGCGTGTTTCGACGTTGCGGACTTCCGATGACGACGCGTCAGGAAGATAATTTGCTGTACGTCTCGCTTGCGCTGAACGACGCAAGCCTGGCGCGATCCGCCTAGATCACGCTGGTTTCTGGCGGAATTCCTGAATCATTCGATCAATTCGAAGCCGGCGTCGGCGTCCTGGGCCGGCTCACGGAAGCAAGCAGCTCTTCAAGTTGCGAGAGAGAAGCAGGCTTGACCAAATGACCGTCAAAACCGGCCTCCCGCGTTCGCGCGCGCATGTGGTCCTCACCCGAGCCAGTCAAGGCGACGAGCTTCGCTCTTCTTCCGACGGGCGACTCTCTCATTCGGCGGGCGGTCTCGAAGCCATCCATATGCGGCATTGAGAGATCCAGAAGCACCAGCTCGGGCTCAAACTCGGCGCAGGCTTCGAGCCCTTCCGCGCCACTGCGAGCAACGCGAACGTTTGCGCCTAACACGTTGAGCAAGAAAGCGAGAGCTTCAGCCACCTGTGGCATATCGTCGATCACGAGAAGGCGCGGCGACGTCGTTAGAGGCCCCGAAGCGGTTTGGGGCGCGGGCGCTTGCGTCCTTGCGGGCTCCAGCAGAGGCAAACGCACGACGAATGTGCTGCCGAGCCCCTCCGCGCCGCTCTTCGCTTCGACCGTGCCGCCATGCATCTGCGTGATCGAGTGAACAAGCGCCAGCCCGACTCCCAGCCCCTGATCGGGTCGCCCGCCTTTGCCTCCCTGAACAAAAGGCTCGAAAATATAGGGCAAGAACTCTTCCGGGATGCCCACGCCTGTGTCGGCGACGCTGACGACCGCCACGTCTCCCGCTCGTTCGAGAGAGACTTGGATGCGCCCTTCCTGCATCGTGTGTCTTGCCGCGTTGCTCAGCAAATTGGAGAAGACTTGCGTCAACCGCACCGCGTCGCCATGGACGGGCGCCGGCTCGCGGGGCAGCTTCAGGCGGAGGTCGAGGTTTCCCGCTTCAACGAGGTGTCTGCTCATGTCGACGGCTTGGGCCACGGCGGCCGCGAGGTCCATGCGCTGCTTCTGGAGCTCGAATTTTCCGAGGCTGATTCGGGAAATGTCCATGAGATCGTTCACCAAACGCACAAGGTGGTCGACCTGTCCCTCCATCATGACGAGCAGGCGATCGGCGGCCGGCGTAGGCGCGCCGATCCTGCGTAAGGCGTCCAAGCCATTGCGCACGGGCGCGAGCGGGTTGCGCAGCTCATGCGCCAGCGTCGCGAGAAATTCATCCTTGCGCCGATCGGCCTCGCGCAGCGCTTCCTCCGCTTGCTTGCGCGCGGTGACGTCGAGATCGATGCCGACGACCTTGTCGAGCGCGCCGGCGGCGTTGCGTTGCGCCCGGCCCAGGTTCTGATGCCAGCGCACGCGGCCATCGGAAGATATGCTGCGGAACTCCTCGTTCCACTGATCGTCGCCGGATGCGCTGCGCAGCTCCTCGATCCGAGAGAGGATGTGGAGACGATCCTCTGGATGCAAGCGCTCGATCCATTCATGGAAGCGGCTCGGCGAGCCGGGCGGGAAATCATAAAGTTCGCGAAAGCGCTCATCCCAAGTTGACGTGCTGCTCTTGGCGTCCCACGCCCAGCTTCCGGCCCGAGACGCGTCGAGCGCCAGCCGCAAATGGCCTTCTGTCTCGCCCAGCGCATTCTCGGTCAGCTTGCATTCGGTGATGTCGAGGCCTTCGACGAGAAAGCCTTCGAGCGCTCCCCGCTCGTCGCGCAGCGCCGTCACGGCGCTGAGAATATAGCCTCGCTCGCCGTCTTCCGCTCGATACTCGATCTCGCCTCGCGAAGCGCCGGGCTGCGCCTGCGCCTCCTCGAACTGGCGCCGCCAGCGCTCGCGCATCTCCGGCGTGTCTCGCCACCATGGAGCATCCAGGAAGCGCTGGCCCACGAGGACCTCGGTTTCTGCGGCCGCGCCGCGCATGACCGAATCGCTCATTTCGAGGATGCGGCCCTCCGGATCCACGAGGCAGCTATGTTCGAACTGCTGATTGAAGATGGCGCGAAACCGCCGCTCGCTCGCGCGTAGCGCGGCCTCCATCTTCTTGCGCTCGGTTATGTCCAGTCCTATCCCGCCCACATATCGTTTGCCCGCCTTGTCGCGGAAAGGAAATTTGGTGTTGAGCCAACAACTGGGCTCTTGGTCCGGCTCACGCGTTTCCTCAACGATCGCGATCGTCCGGCCAGTCGCGAGCACCGCCAAATCATTCTTGCGAAATTCCGCCGCGACATCCGGCGGCCATAGCTCGGCGTCCGTCTTCCCGAGAAAATCCGCGACCTGACCGCCAAACCGTCGTTCGATCGCTCGGTTGCGGTAAACATATCGGCCGTCTGCGTCTTTCATCCAGGCGACCGTCGGACTGTTGTCCACGAACAGCCGCAACCGTTCCTCGCTCTCGCGCAAGGCGTCCGCCGCCTGTTTTTGTTCGGTGATGTCGATGCACATGCCGAACCATTCGGCGACCTCGCCGCTCGCATCGCGGATCGGCGCGGCCCGAACGTTCATCCAACGCCACTCGCCGTCGTGACGGCGGACGCGATGCTCGCCGGCATAAGGCTCGCCGCGAGCAACCGCCGCGCGCCAGCCCGACGCCGCTGCGACGAGGTCCTCCGGATGCACGGCTTTTGCCCAGCCGAGGCCGAGCATTTGCTCCGACGTCTGCCCCGTGAACGCCATCCACTCCGGCTGCGGCTCGATCTGCAGGCCGGACGAAGGGCAGGACCACGTGAACGCGCTGACCGCGCTGAGGAGCGTGCGAAAGCGCAGCTCGCTCTTGCCTAGCGCCTGCTCGAGCAGCCCAGCATCAGTCGCCATATCGAGTCCGCCAGCCTGTCGAACGGCGATATCCGCCGCGATCTCCAATGCGTTTCCGCCGGAACGATCTCTTGCCGCTCCTCAAAGCGGCGATGAGGCGCCAGCTCCCTCGACGAGAACAGAGGGCAGGCTTGCCCTCAGGCCAATCCGCGCCGCGGCGAGCGCCTTTCCGAAAAAACGGATCTGCGAACGCCCCCTGATTGCGCATGGCCCACCCGATCGGCCTCGCTAATGGCCGGTCGCGGCAGTGAGAGGGGCGACGCCCCGTTGCTCGGTTTTTTCGGATCTAAAGGTCTTCGAAAGCTTCGAGATCCAGCTCTCGTTATGTTCCTGCGGCGCGAGGCCGCCCGTTTTCAACAGCGACACAGCATCCGTATACCACTGTGAATCGGGGTAGTTGTGGCCCAGCACGGCCGCCGCGGTCTCGGCTTCGGGGGTAATTCCCATCGACAGATAGGCCTCGGTCAGCCGGTAGAGCGCCTCTTCAGCGTAGCGGGTCGTCTGAAACTTTCCGAGCACGGCGTGATAGCGATTCACCGCAGCCGGGTAATTCTTGCGGGTCAGATAGAAACGGCCGATCTGCATCTCTTTGGCGGCGAGCTGGTCACGCGCGATATTGATCTTGAGCTTGGCGTCGGCCGCATATTCAGAGGTGGGAAATTTCTCGACGAGAGCCGAGAAGGCCTGATAGGCTTTCTCCGAATTCGACTGATCCTGCATCACGCTGGTGATCTGATTATAGTAAGACATTCCGGTCAAATAGTACACATACGGCGTATCAGCCGACTTCGGATAGAGTTCAATATAGCGCTTAGCCGACTGGATCGCATCATCGTAGGCCGGCTTCTCGTACTGGGCGTATGTCGTCATGAGAAGCCCTTTGCGCGCCCATTGCGAAAATGGGAATCGCTTCTCCACTTCCTGGAACTTCTTCGCCGCGTTCTCGTAATCCTTAGCCTTGAGCTTGGCGAGACCTTCGTCATAAAGCTCGTCAGCCGGGATGTCGGGCGTAATTTCCGTCTTGTATTTGCTGCTCGACCCGAAAAGATTGGTGACGGGATCAAAAAGGTCCGAGATGTCGGCGCGCGCGAAGCCGGTCTGCGCGACCAGCAGCAGCGCCACGCTCGGGGCTAACGCGCCCAAACTGCGAAGGATTGCATTCATGCTGACGGCCTCTCGCGGCATTTTGCGAATCGCACCTCCGCCTTGAAGCCCGGCGGGGCCCAAAGCGAGACGCCTATCCTAGAGACCTGCTTGTTCGGGCGACATTATGGCGAGAGGACGCGCTCTTCCGCCCGGCATTCCCGGGCTGCGCTCGCTCCCTCTTCCATCGCGAAGGCTCCGTGGGTCGTCATCAACTTTTTGACGAGCGCGACATTGAGCGCGTGACCGCTGCGATAGGACCGGAAGCGGCCCAGGATTGGCGCCCCGGCAAGCGCGAGATCGCCCAAGGCGTCGAGCGCCTTATGCCGCGCAGGCTCGTCAAACCGGCGCAATCCGCCGGGGTTGAGCACCCTCCCCTTCGCAAAGACGACGCTGTTGTCGAGCGTGGCGCCGAGCGCCAATCCCTCGCGCCAGAGCCTCTCTGCGTCTCCCAGGAAGCCAAAGCTGCGGGCCCAGCAAAGTTCCCGAACGAAAACGCCCGGCGAGAGCCGGCGCCTCACGCGCTGCCGGCCGATCGGGGCGGGAAAGTCGATCTCGACGTCAATCTCGAGCCGAGGCGCGGCGATCGGCGCAAGCTCCGCCCAGGCGGCCCCCGCCTCGACGCGGACTCTGCGAAGGATTCGCAACGCTCTTCGCGGCGCGGCGAGCCGGCTCACGCCGGCCTCCAGAACGGCCTCGACGATCCGGTGGGCCGAGCCGTCCAACGCCGGGGCCTCGGGGCCGTCAACCTCGATGAGCGCATTATCGACGCCGAGGCCTGACAGCGCCGCCGTCACATGCTCCACGGTAGACACGCGCGCGCCGCTCGCGCCGACTTCGACGCGCAGCCGCGTATCGCGAACCTGGCGCCAGCTCGCGGGAATAAGCTCCTCGGAGTCGAGCCGCGAGAAAGCGATTCCGCTCGAGGCGTCAGTTGGCAGCAGGAACATGCGGCAAGGGCGACCCGTATGGGCGCCGGTCCCCACAAGCGTCACCCTCTGGGCGAGGGTCGTCTGGCGATGGCGAGAAGAAGGCATGGGTGACGTCATGGTCTGCTTGAAGATTGCGCCGGCGATCCGATTTGGGACGGTGGGCCCAAACGGGACGCCGAGCCCTCACCCCTCTCCGCCGCTTTAACCGGCCAGGTTCTGCTTCCAGGCTTCCCGCCTCTGGGCCCGCTCAAGCGCAGGAAAGCGTCACCCACGCGCACTTTAAAGCTACTGCCGCGCTCCGCGCCAATCACGCTTTGCGACAATATGCAACAACCTCCGCCCCGCGATGGAGCTGGCCACAGCCTCCATGCGAAAGCCGGAGAGGCGAGCGGCGCGCCTCACTTTGGCCGAAACGTCGCTTATGCTCGCCCAGGCTTTCTCCGCGCGTCGCCGCGCTCGAACCGATGCGATCCCGCCATGCTCATCCCCCGCGCCATTGGCGCAATACTCCTCGTCTTCGTCGGCGTCATCGCCGCTCCGCGCGCAACCGAGGCGCAATATCTGAACCGGTCTGCGCCCGATGGTTATGACGTCGGCGAACCGGCCGGCCCCGATCGGGATTCTGTTCTCATCAACCGCGTCGATCGACTCGAGCGCGAGCTGCGCAAGGCTACGGGGCAGATCGAGGAACTCCAGCATCAGGTTCAGGGGCTCGAAGAGCAACTCCGCGCGCGCCCGGAGTCCGCAGCCCTTCCCGCCCCCGCCTCTGCCCCCGTCGCAGGCCGGCCGCAGACTGCCCCCGTCGGCGGATCGCGCGACGCCTTCGACCCCGCCGCCAACCCTACCGCCGCAGGCGCCCCGCGGCCGCTCGGCCAAACGACGCCTTCGGCCCCGCTGACCCCGAGCGATACGGCGCGAACGGGCTCACGCGACCCGGGCGCGCCGATGGACCTGACCCCGCCCGGCTTGCAGGGTGCTCCGTCCGCGACGCGGCCGGCGGCGGAAGCCTCGCCTGCGTCGATGAAGGAGGAATACGAGCAAGCCGCGGCTTTGATGCAGCAGCAGCAATATGAAGCCGCCGAGCGCGCGCTGACGGCATTTCTCGCGAAATATCCAAAGAGCAAATATGTCCCGGCGGCGACCTTTGGCCTCGGAGAGAGCTTCTTCCTGCGCTCCCGCTTCCGGGAGGCGGCTGAAAAATTCCTGGACATCAAAAAGAAGCACCCGCAGTCGGCGCAAACGCCGGAAGCGCTGCTCCGTCTGGGTCAGTCGCTGGCCGAGATCGGCGCCCATGAGGAGGCCTGCCAGTCCTTCGCCGACATCGGCGCGAGCTATCCGCAGTCTCCGGCCCGAGTGCGTGAATCGGCGGTGCGTGAGATCAAAAAGCACCAATGCTGAGCCTGACTTCGGCGGACGCGCTGCTCGCGCCGCTCGCCGAAGAAACGGCCCTGCTGCTCGCGGTCTCGGGAGGACCCGACTCCATCGCGTTGATGCTGCTCGCAGCCGCCTGGTCGCTGCGCGCAAGGGTCCGCATCGTCGTCGCGACGGTAGACCATGGCCTGCGCGCAGCTTCCCGCGAGGAAGCCCTTTTCGTGGGCGGGGAGGCCCAAGCGCTCGGTTTCGAGCATCGGCTGCTCCTCTGGGCCGGCGAAAAGCCCTCGACGCGGCTCCAGGAGCGCGCGCGAGAAATGCGCTATGCGCTGCTGGCCGACTGCGCCGCCGAAATCGACCCGCGCTGCGCGATCGTCACGGCGCACCATGCCGACGATCAGGCGGAAACGATCCTTTTCAGGCTTTGCCGGGGAAGCGGCGGCGCCGGGCTCGCCGGCATGAGCGCCGTATCGACGCTCCTGGTCCACTCTGCTCGCTCGCAGCGCGCGTCGAAAAGCGTCCGGCTCCTACGCCCCCTTCTGGAGGCGCCCAAGGCGGCGCTCGAGGCGATCTGCGCCGAGGCCGGCCGGGCTTACGTCACCGATCCGAGCAACCTCGACCCGCGCTTCGCACGCGGACGCCTTCGCTCGCTCGCGGCGACGCTCGCCGCAGAGGGGCTCGATCGGGACGCGCTGCTGCGCCTGGGCCGCCGCGCGGCGCGGGCCGAAGCGGCGCTGCGACATTGCGCCGCGGAGGTGGAGGCCGGCGCGCGTATTGAAGGCGACGCGGCGCCGGCGCGCTTCAAAGCCGAGGCGCTGCGGGGAGCGCCGGACGAGCTTCTGATGCGTCTCATCGAGAGGCAGGTCGCCCATTTTGGCTTGGCCCCGCGCTTGGATCGGCTCGAGCGCGCATCGCAACGCGTCGCAGGCGCTCTGGCGAGACGCGAAGCGGCGCGCATGACACTCGCGGGCGCGCTGATCGATGTTGACGAGGATTTCCTGAGCTTTCGCCCGGCGCCGCCACGCAGCCGACACATGTAACAACGTAATGATAGGCGATTTTGAAATTTCCATGCAGGCAGACGAGCTTGACGCGCATTTCATCCCCCGGGCTCGGATGGCCTCTCAATGACGATCGTCGCGCTTTTGACACAACATTAATTAACGTTAACCCGTTCTGCGCGGGACGACCGTGATCTTTTGATCAGAAGCTTGTTTGCAACGCGCGAAAAAACAGCCTTTTTCTTTAATGAGCCGGGTTTCTGCTCTGGCTCTGCGCGCCCATGCCGCCCCGCTCACTTGGCAAGCGTGGCTTGCGCGCCTAGTTTAACATCAATCGAAGCGTCGCCGGGCTCAGCCTCGGACGATGCGCAATCAATGTCAGGCGCGCCATGAACCCGCAAATTCGCAACATCGCCCTGTGGACAATCATCGGTCTGCTCGTCGCAGCCCTTGTCCTACTCTTCCACGAGCCCAGCCAACGCTCCTCGATCCGCGACATCACGTTTAGTGAGCTTTTGACCCAGATCGATCAGGGTCGGGTTCATGACGTGACGATTTCGGGCAACGAGATCACCGGTCATTTCGCCGACAACCGGCCGTTCCAGACCTTTGCGCCGAATGATCCCAGTCTCGTGCAGCGGCTGCAAAGCAAGAACGTGCAGATCAGCGCCCGCCCTCTGGGCGAGGGCGGCGGCTGGATGATGACCCTCCTCGTGAACGGTCTGCCGCTTCTGGCCTTTCTGGGCGTCTGGATCTTCCTTTCGCGTCAGATGCAGGGCGGCATGGGCGGCCGGGCCATGGGCTTTGGCAAGTCGAAGGCGAAGCTTCTGACCGAGTCGCAGGGCCGCGTGACCTTTGAGGACGTCGCCGGCGTCGACGAGGCCAAGGAGGATTTGCAGGAGATCGTCGAGTTCCTGCGCGATCCGCAGAAATTCCAGCGGCTCGGCGGCCGCATTCCGCGCGGCGTGCTGCTCGTCGGTCCGCCCGGCACCGGCAAGACGCTGCTCGCGCGCGCCATTGCGGGCGAGGCGAATGTCCCCTTCTTCACGATCTCGGGCTCGGACTTCGTCGAGATGTTCGTGGGCGTCGGCGCCTCGCGCGTGCGCGACATGTTCGAGCAGGCCAAGAAGAACGCGCCCTGCATCATCTTCGTCGACGAGATCGACGCGGTGGGCCGCCATCGCGGCGCGGGGCTTGGCGGCGGCAATGACGAGCGCGAGCAGACGCTCAATCAGCTGCTCGTGGAGATGGACGGCTTCGAAGCCAATGAAGGCATCATCCTGATCGCCGCGACGAACCGTCCGGACGTGCTCGATCCGGCGCTGATGCGTCCGGGCCGCTTCGACCGTCAGATCAACGTGCCGAATCCGGACTTCATCGGCCGCGAGAAGATCCTGAAGGTTCATGCGCGCAAGGTGCCTTTGGCGCCGGACGTGGATCTGAAGGTGGTGGCGCGCGGCACGCCCGGCTTTTCGGGCGCGGATCTGATGAATCTCGTCAATGAGGCGGCGCTGCTCGCGGCGCGGCGTTCGAAGCGCATCGTGACCAAGGCCGAGTTTGAGGACTCGCGCGACAAGATCCTGATGGGCGCGGAGCGGCGCACGCTGATGATGACGGATGAGGAGAAGCGCCTCACCGCCTATCACGAAGGCGGGCATGCGCTGGTGTCCTTGAACATGAAAGGCTCCGTGCCGATCCACAAGGCGACGATAATCCCACGCGGCCGCGCGCTTGGCATGGTGCAGTCGCTGCCCGAGCGCGACGAGATCTCGCAAAGCTACGAGCAGCTCGTCGCGATGCTCGCAATGGGAATGGGGGGGCGCGTCGCCGAGGAGCTCGTGTTCGGACACGATAATGTCACTTCGGGCGCCGCGAGCGACATCCAGATGTGCACTCGAGTGGCTCGGTCGATGGTGACGCAGTTCGGATTCTCCGACGAGCTCGGCACGGTGGCCTATGCGGATCCTCAGCAGGAGCAGTTTCTCGGCTATTCGCTCGGCCGGCAGGTCACCTTGTCGGAGGCGACTCAGCAGACGATCGACGCCGAGGTGCGCCGCCTCGTGTCGGAGGGCTATGAGTCGGCGAAACGCATTCTGACCGAGAAACGCCGACAGCTCGACGTGATCGCCAACGCGCTGCTCGAATTCGAGACCCTGACCGGCGAAGAGCTCAAGGGCCTCCTCGAGGGCAAGGTTCCGACGCGGGAGGACCAGCCGCCGTCCCCCGCCCAACCCCGCGGTTCGGTGCCCTCCTCGCCGAATCGCGGCGAGACCGGATTAGGCGGCGCCGAGCCGCAGCCGGCCTAATGCCGACGTGAAAAGAAAGAGTTGCGAGAAGGCCCGGGGACGCTCCCCGGGCCTTATTGCGCTGCAGCACAAAACTTTATAGCCCAGGACGCATTTTGCATTTAAAGTGGCGACCAAGTCACATGACTTTCCCGCTGCGAGAAGTCAGTGTGCATTAAGCCCAAGGGTCAAAGCCCTGGGTTCAGAATGGGAGACCAAGCATGAGTTCGACAACAAGCACGGCTGCTGGCGCAGCCGCTGGCACAGACACCATCGTCGATCTGAAGGGAATGTGGATCGGCCTTGCGGTGCTGAACGTGTTTTATCTGATCGTTCGCATCTATGAGCAGATCTACGGCTGGCGCGCGGGTCTCGACTCGTTCGCTCCGGAGTTCCAGACGTACTGGCTGTCGATCCTTTGGACGGAGATCCCGCTGGAGCTCGTGTCGGGCATCGGCCTTGCGGGCTACCTCTGGAAGACCCGCGACCGCAACGTTGACGCCGTGGCTCCTCGCGAGGAGATGCGCCGTCTCGTGGTTCTGGTTCAATGGCTGACGGTTTACGGCATCGCCATTTACTGGGGCGCGTCCTTCTTCACGGAGCAGGACGGCACGTGGCACATGACGGTGATTCGCGACACGGACTTCACGCCGTCGCACATCATCGAGTTCTACATGAGCTACCCGATTTACTCGGTGATCGCGGTTGGCGCGTTCTTCTATGCGAAGACCCGCATTCCGTATTTTGCTCATGGCTACTCGCTGGCGTTCCTGATCGTGGCGATTGGTCCGTTCATGATCATCCCGAACGTTGGCCTGAACGAGTGGGGCCACACCTTCTGGTTCATGGAAGAGCTGTTCGTTGCTCCGCTGCATTGGGGCTTCGTGTTCTTCGGCTGGATGGCGCTGGGCGTGTTCGGCGTCGTGCTGCAGATCCTCGGCCGCATCCATGCGCTGGTCGGCAAGGAAGGCGTCGCGCTGCTCGCCTGATCGGCGATCAGACGAAACCGGTTATCTCGCCGCCCGCGTCCCTGACGCGGGCGGTTTCTTTTTGCTTGGACCACATTTCAAAAAAGAAGAGACGAAAGCCCGCGCCGCGAGCACGCGCGCCGAGCCGCCAAGAGAACCATGGATTGGGAGAGGGTGCGGGCCGCGAAAGCCGTGGGACGTCGATCCCGGGAACCTACAACGTAGGTGGGCGCCATGTGGCCAAGCCCACGGGCGAGGCCAGGGACAGCTCCCAAGGAGATCGATAAGGCCCCGGGGAAATTGTCCTACACGCACCCCGCAGCGCCGCGAGAGTCAATCTAGTGCGCCTGACGCAAAAGTGAAAGCGGCGTTCGCGCGCGCTTACGCTTTCCAACCGAACCGTCTCTTTACAAGCGCGCTGCGCGTCCCTAGGTTCACAACCTCCAATCCGAACGGAAAGAATCGATGCGCGCTGAACCGCTGGCGTTGAAAGAAGAGATCGAGCAGTCCATGGGACTGCTGAGGAGGCATCTTTGACGTCGATACGGCGACACGTCGTCTCGGCGAGCTGAACGCGCGCATCGAAGACCCCAATCTCTGGAACGACGCCGAGGACGCGCAGAAGATCATGCGCGAGCGCAGCGAGCTCGAGGAGCGGCTCGGCGCGCAAAAGAAGCTCGAGAGCGAGCTCGACGACGCCCTGACGCTCGTCGAGCTCGGCGAGGCGGAAGGCGACGAGGCGACCGAGAGTGAAGGCGTCGCCGCGCTCAAAGCACTGCTCGCCGAGGCCAAGCGCCTGCAATTGGAGGCGTTGCTCTCCGGCGAGGCCGACGCCAACGACGCCTATCTCGAGGTGCATTCGGGCGCGGGCGGCACCGAATCCTGCGACTGGGCGCGGATGCTTTTCCGAATGTATGCGCGCTGGGCGGAACGCAAGAAATTCAAGGTCGAAATCATCGAGGAGACGGCGGGAGACGAAGCCGGATTGAAGTCCGGAACGCTCCTTATCAAAGGCCACAACGCCTATGGCTGGGCCAAGACTGAATCGGGCGTGCATCGGCTCGTGCGCATCTCGCCTTTCGACTCCAACGCGCGCCGGCACACGAGCTTCGCCTCGGTTTGGGTCTATCCGGTCGTCGACGACAGGATAGACATAGAGGTCAACGAGAGCGATTGCCGCATCGACACTTATCGGTCGTCGGGCGCGGGCGGCCAGCACGTCAACACGACCGACTCGGCGATCCGAATCACCCATATTCCGTCCGGCATTGTCGTCGCGTGCCAAGCCGAGCGCTCCCAGCACAAGAATCGAGCCACGGCCTGGAACATGCTGCGCGCCAGGCTCTACGAGAAGGAGCTCGAGCGCCGGGAAGCCGAAGCCAACGCCGTGGCCGCCGCCAAGACCGACATCGGCTGGGGACACCAGATCCGCTCCTACGTGCTGCAGCCCTACCAACTCGTCAAAGATCTGCGCACGGGTCACACGTCGGGCACGCCCGACGAAGTGCTCGACGGCGAGCTTGACGATTTCATGCAGGCGTCTCTCGCCCAGCGCGTAGAGGGCGGCGGGCCGGTTCAGGTCGAGGACGTGGAGTAGAACGCCGACCCAGCTGCGCGCCCTTGGGGCAAGGCGACGGCCGGACGCCGGAAATTCCGGCGCCTTCGGCTTCCGCCGCCCTTGTCGTCGGCCGACTCTAATGCATAATATCATGAGCATGGATACGACGACGCCATCGGCCGCCGGGCAAAGTGACGACTCTGTCGTGGAGACGAGCGCGGGCGCATTCGCGGAGCGACTGGTCGCGGCCGGGCTGCGGCCAACGCGTCGGCGCGTGGCGCTGGCGGAATTGCTCTTCAGCAGGGGCGATCGCCACGTGACGGCAGAGAAGCTCTTCGACGAGGCGACGACCGCGCAGATGCCGGTCTCGCTCGCCACTGTCTACAACACGCTGCATCAGTTCACGGCCGCGGGCCTTCTGCGCGAGATCGCGGTGGATGGCGCGCGCGTCTATTTCGACACCAACATCTCCGAGCACCATCATTTTCTGCTGGAGGACGGCGAGGAGCTGTTCGACATTTCGGGCGCTGTGGCCGTGGCCAATGTGCCCCCGCCCCCGCCGGGAATGAAAGTCGCGCGCATCGACGTCGTGGTGCGGCTCACCCGCGATGACGACTGATCGCGTGAGGGCGCAGCTCTTTCGGCATCGCCCTCACGTCTAAGTGCACTCAAAAATGCGGGCCGCGGGGCTTCACTGAACCTTTTCGCCCGGATAGACCCCCCAAAGATTTTCCTGCTTCATATAGCCGTCGAAGCCCGGCCCTTGCAGCCGACACCATTCGCCGTCGCAGGATTTGAGCAGCGCGATCACGCCCGGCGAAAGCTTCGCTACGGGCTGCTGGTGGTCGGCGGCGGTGAGCAGGAGCGGCTCCTTCTTCCAGGGCGCGACGAGCGCGGTGCGGCGTCCCGACAGCAGCGAATGGAGCACCCATCCCTCGCCGCCTTCCGAGTCGCGAATCTTACGCCAGATCTCGAATTCTGCGGTCACCTCCACCGGCAGGCCCGCGCGCTCGTAGATCCAACGTGTCGGGTGCTCCTTGCTCGGACCCTCATGCAAATTGACCCGATCCGACTTGAGGCTCACATATCGTGGAAGCGGAAGTTTCGAGACAGGTCCAAGCTGCGCCTGCTGCGCGGAAGCGCCCGGCGTTCCGCTAACCGAAGCGGCCAGGACGAAGAGAAAGGCGAGCAACGGCGACGACCCTCTTCTGATCAGGCGCGAAATCCACAGCATTGATCGAGACCCTTCATGCAACGCGATGACACAGCCCGCCGCTCGTCTTGTCTTTGGCCCGGCATCTGTTAGAAGGCCGGGCTCGGAGCTTAGTCCGCGCCAGCCCGATTTTTCGGCGCAGCGGCGTTAACAGCGAGTTGAAGCGCGCGCTCGAACGCTGCTCGGCCTGGCGCGTCCGCGAGATCGGCGTATCCGATGGCCGGTTTTCCTGCTAGGAAAATAATGCATCGGGAGTGGGAGCGAAGGCGAAAATGCCGAAAAGGAAGCCCGTCGTCGTCGTGACGCGTCGCCTGCCCGAGGTGATCGAGACGCGCATGCGCGAGCTCTTCGACGCGCGCCTCAACGAAAACGACAAGCCGCCAACCCATGAGGAGCTCGCCGAGGCGATGCGCACCGCCGACGTGCTGGTGCCGACCATCACCGACCGGATCGACGCCAGCCTCATCGCTCAAGCCGGCGAGCAAATGAAGCTGATCGCCAACTTCGGCAATGGCGTGGACAATATTGACGTGGCTTCGGCGCTCCGGCGGTCGATCACCGTGACCAACACGCCGGGTGTGCTGACCGAGGACACGGCCGATATGACGATGGCGCTGATTCTCGCGGTCGCGCGTCGCATTGTTGAGGGCGCCAATGTGATTGGCGCGGGCTCTTGGGGCGGATGGTCGCCGACCTGGATGCTCGGTCGGCGCATCACCGGCAAACGCCTCGGCATCGTCGGCATGGGCCGGATCGGCCAAGCGCTGGCGAGACGCGCCAATGCCTTCGGCCTCTCCATTCATTACCACAACCGCCGCAGGCTGCCGGCGGAGATCGAGGAACAGCTCGAGGCGACCTATTGGGAGAGCCTCGACCAGATGCTGGCGCGCGTGGACATTCTCTCAATCCACTGTCCCCACACGCCGGCGACCTACCATTTGCTCTCGGCGCGTCGTCTGAAGCAGTTGCGGCCGCACGCGATATTGGTGAACACCGCGCGCGGCGAGATCGTCGACGAGAATGAGCTCGTGCGCATGCTCGAGTCCGACGAACTCGCGGGGGCGGGTCTTGACGTGTTCGAGCACGAGCCGGCAGTTTCTCCCAAGCTCCTCAAGCTGGCCCAAGCGGGCAAAGTGACGCTGCTGCCGCACATGGGGTCGGCGACCATCGAGGGCCGCATCGACATGGGCGAGAAGGTCATTGTGAACATCAAAACCTTCATCGACGGGCACAGACCGCCCGATCGAGTCCTGCCCAGCATGTTGTGAGCTGTGACGATTAAAGGGATGGGGAGAATGAAAAGCCTTTCGACCACGCTCACCCTCGTGTTGTGCGCCTACGCTCTGGCCGTCGCGCCGGCGGAGGCCAAGAAGAAGCAACAAAAAGACGAAGGGCAACAGCAAGAAGAGACAAAAAGCGAGGCGCCGCCGCGCTACACGCCCTTTCCGCATAATTTGATTTTCAACCTCGTCGACATCGACGGAAAGGCGCCGCCCGCCGAAATGTGGCTGCGAATCGATTCGACCGGACGCGCCAACGGCTCTTCGGGCTGCAAGAACTGGTCGGGAATTTTCGCGGTGGGTCCAGATCGGTTTGGGCCGCGCACGATGCCGGCCTTCACCGAATCGCCCTGCGACCCGGCGCAAAAGGCCTTTGAGCAGCAGTTCTGGGCAATTCTGCTCGGCGGCCCCTTTTGGGACCTCAAAGGCGACCAGCTCATCATCAAGGCCTTCAAAGGCCCGGGCGTGATGCATTTCCAGCGCTCGCTCTAGCGCGCTGCGCGCTTGAGCGGAATCATTCGAGCGATAAGAAAACTTTTGCGGAACGGCTCCAACAACCGAGGGATCGATATGCGACGTAACGCAGCCTTCCTGACGGCGGCTCTCTCTTTCGCGGCGCTCGCAGCCGGCTGCAACAGCGCCGCGCCACCTCCGCCGCCCCCGGTCGCGGCGCCAGCGGCGCAGACAAGCGCGACGATTCCGGAAGGCCCCGGCTGCGCCTCGGCCGTCGCTCGCTATCGCGCAATTCAAGACAACGACCTCGCGATGGGCCACGTCGATAAAAAGGTCCATTCGCGGATTCAAAAGGAGATCGCCGAGGCCCAGAGCGCCTGCGCCTATGGCGACGAGGCGAAGGCGCTAAGTCTGCTGCGAGCGAGCAAGTCCCGGCACGGCTACCCGGAGTAGGCGGCGTCTCGGACCCGCAAGTCTTGAAATTTTCTGCAGGTCGAGCTTGGAACTCGTCCAGAACATCGACATTGACCGTCTGCTGCGGCCTGCTAGGCTGGCTCCACGCATGCCAAGCGAGAGGAAAACTGCTTCGTGACACGTCTCAGAAAATTCGTCGCCGCCGGGATTCTGCTCGCCGCGACCTGCTATGCGGGCGCGGGATCGGCCGAGGAAACGAGCCTTGGCGTCGAGATCAAGGACCATCGCTTCGAGCCTGCCGAGCTTCATGCGCCGGCCAATAAGGCGATCACGTTGACGGTCAAGAATCTCGATGCGACGGCGGAAGAATTCGAGAGCAAGCCGTTGCGCATCGAGAAAGTTGTCGCCGGCAAGGCGCAGGCGACCGTGCGCATTCCCGCGCTCGCGCCGGGCAAATATAGCTTCTTCGGCGACTATCATGAGAAAACCGCCCAAGGCGTGCTGATCGTAGAATAGGCGGTCATTCATGCTCGGCGCGCTCATCGTCGTCTTTCGCGAGGTTATCGAAGCCGGCCTGATCATCGGGATCGCTCTCGCCGTCACGCGCGGCGTCCCTGGCACGCGCCGCGTGATCGTCGCCGGCGCCGTCGCGGGCCTCCTCGGCGCGCTCATCGTCGCCGCCTTCGCCGAACAGCTCTCCGGCGCGCTCGCGGGGCGCGGGCAGGAGCTCTTCAACGCGGGCGTGCTCGGCTTCGCCGTGCTCATGCTCGCCTGGCATAACATCTGGATGGCGCGGCACGGGCGCGAGCTCGCGCGCGAATTGTCGGCGGTGGGCCACTCGGTCAAGACGGGCGAGAAGGGCTTTGTCGCGCTCGCGATGGTCGTCGGCGTCGCCGTGCTGCGCGAAGGCGCCGAGGTCGCGCTCTTCCTTTACGGCATTCTGGTCTCGGGAGAATCGACCGCCAATCTGCTCACGGGCGGCGTGATCGGCCTCGCGCTCGGCGCGGGATTGAGCTTCCTCACCTTCTACGGGCTCGTGAAGATCCCGCCGGGCAAGCTCTTTGGCGCAACCGCTGTGCTCGTGACGCTGCTCGCCGCGGGATTGGCCTCCCAATGCGCGGCCTTCCTGCAGCAGGCGGGATTGGCGCCTGTGCTCACGCAAACGCTTTGGGACACCTCCGCGATCCTGCCCGACAATGGCGTCGTGGGGCGCGTATTGCGCACGCTAATTGGCTACGCGGACCAGCCGTCGGCGCTGCAAGGCGTGGTCTATCTGGCGACGATCGCGGTCATTGTCCTTGCGACGCGGCTCGCCGCGACGCTGCCCACAGCGCCTAAGCCTGTCCGCGCAGCGCCGGCGGAGTGATTCCCTCCGCGCCCCTCAGGGCGCTAGGCTTTATCACTCGCTTTTGGGATTTATCGGCTCGACCGGACCTCCTGCTTTTCGCCAAGCTGAAAACCCGCCTTCGAGATGGCAAACACTCTCTAAGCCCATCTCGAGCGCCGTCTTTGTCGCAAGCGCGGAGCGCCAACCACTGGCGCAGAAAAGCACAAATTTCTTTGGCTGCGCGAACACGGGTTTTGCATAGGGGCTTTCAGGGTCGATCCAAAACTCGAGCATTCCCCGCGGGCAGGAAAACGCCCGGGGGATGCTTCCCTCGCGCTCCCGCTCTCGAAGCTCCCGAAGATCCACGAAAAGGACGTCGTCTCGATCGAGGAGAAGCCGTGCTTCGGCGGGGTTGACTACGTCAACCAACGCGTTGGCTTCAGCCAACAAGTCCTTATAGCCTTTTTTCATCTTCGAGCTCGTACCTTCGCGACTTCCTCGGAGACCACGGGCCATCCCCGGGCGAGGCGACAGCTGTTCAGGCTAATCCCAAAGTTGTGCTGTTGCCGCCAATGATCACGCGGACCTCGTCTTGTTCGGCCGCTGGGCCATTGACGCTCGCCCCGGGGCTCACCATGTGCTGTGCCGGCGCCCTCGGCGGCTACGTAGCGCGCTTTCCCCTTGAACGGAGGGGTTCGAGGATTGCGAGTTCGCGCCAGGTCGAAAAGCTGGAGCGAGTTTTGGTCGCCAAAGTCTACCAACTTTTGCGAGACTCCATGCCCCCCGCCTGCCGGCGCCGCTGGCGCTCCCTTGGAGAGGCTCCGCCGTGCGCGCCGTAGCCTTCCCCATTTCGCTCGCTGCAGCGTCGCTCGCCGCGCCGGGGGCGCTGGCGCAAACGACGGCGCCGCCACCGCAAACCGCTGAGCCGCCGGCTCCTATGGATCGTTTCTCGATGACGCCCGCCCAGGGCGGTTTCCTGCGGCTCGACAAACAGACCGGCGCCGTGTCCTTCTGCACTGTCGAAGCCGGCCAATCCATCTGCCGGGCCGGCGCCGACGAGCGCGCCGCGCTCGAGAAGGAGATCGCCGAGCTGCGGCGTCAGAACATCGAGTTGCAGGCCAGTCGCGGTGGGGCGCACAATCAAACGGGCGCGTCGCCCTTGCCAAGGGAAGAAGAGCTCGAGCGGACGCTCAATTTCGTCGAACGCTTCTTTCGCCGCATGGTGCGTATTCTTAAGGAAGAGAACTCGGGCGACCGAATCTGAGCGCCGAGAATCAAGGAGCGTTTCAAGTGACGCAAGACGACAACCCTCTGTCCAACTGGCCACATCTCGATCGCGCCCAAGGCGCCGGCGCGGATGGCGCGCGCGCGCCCTCTGGCGCCTCGCAAGAGCCCGCGTCCGAACCGGCGAACGGCCTCGAGTCCTTCCTAGGCGGCTCGCCGGCCGCGGTGGCGTTGAAGCTGCTTCTTATGTCGCTCGTCGTCGGCGCCCTGATGATGTGGCTCGAGATCCGCCCGGCCGACATTCTCATGGGGCTCGCGAACTTCTTCCGGCGCATTTATGCGCTGGGCTTTGGCGCCGTGCGCGAGCTCATCGACTATGTGGTGGCGGGCGCCGCGATCGTCTTCCCCATCTGGTTTTTGCAGCGCCTCCTCAATGTTGGCGGGCGAAAGTGAAACGCCCCCTTGGCTCGCCGTCGGCGCCGGCTTTCCGAGCCCGCGCCGCGGCGTTCCGCTTGCCTCCGGCTGTTTTCGCGCGCCGCGAGCCGTGTTAAGAAGCCTCTGAGCGGCCAAAAGCGGGCGGGCGTCCCGCTCGCGGACGGTTGTCCTGTCATCAATTCGAGCGCAGCCTCCTTCGCGTCCTCGACGCCGAACCGAATCTCGCGCTCCAACTCACGGATAAAGATCCTCATGGCGATCAATGTGCCGGCCGCTTGGACGAATTGGGCGAATGGAACGCCCAAGGCGTTCCTCGACATCCTCACGCTCGAGGGAGGACAGGGCAAGCTTCCCATCAACACGCAGCTGATGGCCGGCAGCCTCGGCGTCTATGCCGTGCTTCAGAGCCTTGATCATTTGCCCGAGCATAGCTTTCTCGGGTCGATCGGTTTCGGCCTCGCCAGCGCGGGGCTCGTCGGCGGGCTCACAGCCCTCCTGCTGCCGCGCTACGACGCGCGCGACCGGGTCGTTCAAACCATCACCGCGCTCGCGGGCGTCGGCGCCGTGATCGCGCTCGCCTCCATCGTGCTGCATTTCGTGTTCGCGATCGCGCTGCCGCCGCCGCTGCCAACCGCTCGTCTCGTCAGCTTTCTCCTGTTTCCGCTCTGCATCTGGAACTTCTTCGCCTTCGCCTACATCTATCGCCACGGCAAGCTGCGGAACTTTCCGGCTTTCGCTCTCTCTGCGACATTCGTCATCATTGTCGACTTCATCCTCGCAAAACTCCTGCACTGAGGAAAACCCACGAAAGCGCGAAGCGGCGTCCATCTTGACGCAGCTTCGCGAGCCTCCTTCACACAGCGAGTTTCGTCGCGCGCTGGATATGCGGAGCGATCGGAACGAGGGGCGGCTCGGGCTCGCGCGAGACATTCGCCCTCGAATGGTTCCCTTCGAGCGGAAAGCGCGCTAGGAAGCCCGCGCCTCGAGTCTCGAGGCGGTTTTCTCATGCACCGCACGGATTTGCTCAATGACCACGACCCTCGACGTGCTCGGCGTCGGCAACGCCATCGTCGACGTGCTCACCCGCGCCGAGGATGACGCGCTCGCGCGCGCCGGCCTCCATAAAGGCGCGATGCAGCTCATCGATGAGGCCCGCGCCGACGCGCTTTACGCCGACATGGGGCCGACAACGATCGTCTCGGGCGGCTCCGCCGCGAATACGATGGCGGGCTTAGCCAGCCTCGGCTGCCGCGTCGGCTTCGTCGGCAAGGTCAAGGAAGACGAAGCCGGTCGCGAATTCGCGCATGACATTCGCAAGGCGGGCGTCGCTTTCGAGACGCCCTTTGCGACGGACGGCGCGGCGACGGCGCGTTGCCTGATCTTCGTCACGCCGGACGGCCAGCGCACGATGAACACCTTTCTCGGCGCCTGTCAGGCGCTCGGCCCCGCGGACATCGACGAAGCGCAAGCGGCCGACGCCAAGGTCCTCTATCTCGAGGGCTATCTTTGGGACCCGCCGGCCGCCAAGGAGGCTTTCCTGAAGGCCGCAAAGCTTAGCCGCGCGAAAGGGCGCAAGGTCGCGTTGAGCCTCTCCGACGCCTTCTGCGTCGACCGTTATCGTGACGAGTTTCTCGGCCTCATACGCGACCAGCTGGTGGACATCGTCTTCGCCAACGAAAGCGAGCTGCATTCGCTCTATCAGACCGCCGATTTCGACACGGCGCTTGTGGCGCTGCGGGCGGAGAAGGGCTTGCTCGGCGTTGTCACGCGCTCGGCCCAGGGCGCCCTCGTCGCGGACGCGGCCGGCGTCGTGAGCGTCCCGGCCTTCGCGGTCGAGGAAATCGTCGACACGACCGGCGCCGGCGATCTCTTCGCGGCTGGCTTTCTCGCGGGCTTCACGCAAGGCCTGCCGCACGATAGAAGCGCAAGGCTCGGCGCGCTCGCAGCGGCCGAGATCATCTCGCATTTCGGCGCTCGCCCGCAAAAGGACTTGGCGCAACTCGCCCGCGACAACGGGCTCCTCGCCTGACGCCAAGATGAAATTCCCCACCACGGAGACAGCAGCATGACGAGATCTTCTCTCACCACGGCCCTCGCCGGTATTCTTCTCTCCCTGCCGCTCCTCGGCGTAGCGTCGGCGCCTGCGATCGCGCTCGAGGACAGCAAGGCCGTGACGACGCTGTCCGGCCTCAAGAACATCGACACGAAGGTCGGAACCGGCGCAGAGCCCAAGACCGGGCAGACCGTCACGGTGCATTACACGGGCTGGCTCTATGAGAACGGCGCCAAGGGCAAGAAATTCGACAGCTCGAAGGACCGCGGCCAGCCCTTCCAATTCAAGATCGGCGTGGGCCAGGTCATTCCCGGCTGGGACGAAGGCGTCTCGACGATGAAGGTCGGCGGCAAGCGCACGCTGATCATTCCGCCCGATCTCGGCTATGGCGCGCGCGGCGCCGGCGGCGTCATCCCGCCGAACGCGACGCTGCTGTTCGATGTCGAGCTGCTGGATGTGAAGTAATACCGAAGGGCGGCAAGCAGGCTTCAAGGGTCGTCATGGCCGGGCTCGTCCCGGCCATCCACGCCATCCCGCTGCGCAATCGCAAGACATTGAACCGCAACGTCCATTTGCGAACGCCCGTGGCGCCCGCTGGCGCGGACGCCCGCGACAAGCGCGGGCATGACCGATCACCGTTTGCGGCGATGGCGCCCACGCGATCCGGCCGCGCTCTAAGCCCCCTCCCTGTCCCTCCCCCGCTCGCGGGAGAGGGGACGCCAACGACCGGCGATGATGGGGGACAGGGCCCGCTCCCTCTCCCGCGAAGCGGGGCGGTTCGAGCGTTTGAATCGAGGCCATGACCCCGGCGCGCTTAAAACTCGTCGAGATCGATGTCGAGAATGGCGATCTGCAAGGTATAGCTCGAGCCTCTGGCGTCGTCCGCCGAGATGACGCCGAGGAAGTCCTCGCCGCTGTTGAGCTCGACGAAATCGCCCTTGCGGCCTCGCGCCGCGAGCGTGAGGCGCTCGTTCTCGAAAAGCTTCTGCAGGTAGGACTGCAGGACCTCGCGGCCGACGGGAATTTTCATCGCGAAGGCGAAGGAGCGGTCTCCGTCCTCGTCGTCGACGGTGATCTTGGCGATCTGGCGCTCGCCGAGCCGCACAGCCGCCGCATCCTCGTCCTTGGGATCGAGCCCGACGAGTACCCCTTCGTTGCCAAAGGACTTGCGCAGGAAGGCCTGCAACTTTCGCAATTCGGTCTTATTCACCGCGGACTCTCGCCTGAGGAAACCTAGGCACGCTGTGCCACGAAAGCGCCGGCGCCCGCAAGGTTCAGGTGATTTAGTTTCAGCTTCGCGGGGCTCGCTTCGCTGCGCCTGCGTCTCAATCCAGCGCCGCCGGATCATAGATGCGCCGCCTGTTGCAGAATTCGCAGGTGACGACGATGCGGCCGTCGTCTCCGACCATGTCGGCGCGGTCCTGCGACGAAAAGCTCTTCAGCATGTTTTCGACGCGCTCGTCGGTGCAGCGGCAGCCCGCCTTGAGGGGCCGGGCCGTCTCCACGGTGACTCCCCGCTCGTGAAATAGGCGGTAAAGCAGGCGCTCAGCGGAAAGGCTCGGGTCGACGAGCTCATGGTCTGCGATCGTGGTCGCCAGCGCGACGCCTTCGTTCCAGGAATCCGGCACTTCGCCCGTGGACTCGATCAGCGACGCGCCTCGCGGCGGCAGGAACTGCAGCAATATGCCGCCGGCGCGCCAGCGCCGGCCCCGCGGCTCGACGACTTCGGCGACCGCCAGCCGCAGGAAGGAGGGAATCTGTTCGGACTGGCGGAAATATTCGAAGGCAGCCAAGGCCAAGCCTTCGCCCTCGAGGGCGACGACGCCCTGATGGCGTGCGTCCTCCTCGGGATTTTCGATCGTGAGCGCCATATGGCCGCGCCCGAGAAGCTCCGCGGGCGCGCCGAGCGGCGCCTCCCCTTCTTTTTCGTAACGGGCGAAGCCGCGCAGCCGCCCCGGCGGATCGTAATCGACGACGAGAAGGTCGATCGCGCCATCGCTGCGCGTCTGCAGCTGAAAGCGGTCGTGGCGCGTCATCATCGAGCCGAGCAGCGCGGTGAGCGCGACCCCTTCCCCGAGCGCGCGCGCGACCGATTCCGGATAGGGGTAATTCGTCAGGATCTCGTCGACGACCGGCCCCAGCCGCACGATGCGGCCGCGCAGATCGAGCCCCGGCACGGCGAAGGCCAGCACGCTGTCGTCCTCGGGCTCGTTCGAGACGGGACGGCTCGCCGGCGCGCCCTTCACGACGCACTCGCGTCCAGGCACCAGGTCAGGATGCCTTTTTGAGCGTGCAGTCGATTTTCGGCCTCGTCGAAAACGACCGATTGCGCACCGTCGATCACGGCGGAGGTGACCTCCTCGCCGCGATGCGCCGGCAGGCAATGCAGGAAGATCGCGTCCTTGGCCGCCGCCTTCATCAGCTTCTCGTCGACCTGGAAGGGCGCAAGGAGATTGTGCCGATACGTCTCTTCCTCGTCGCCCATCGACACCCAGCAATCCGTGATGACCGCGTCGGCGCCGGCGACCGCCTCATAGGGATCATGGCAGAGGTTGAGCCTGGCGCGATGTTTCTTCGCCCAGTCGAGAAGCTCCTTGGCGGGCCGCAGATCTCGCGGCGTCGCGATGTTGATCTCGAAGTCGAAGCGCTGCGCCGCATGAACCCAACTCGTCAGCACATTGTTGGCGTCGCCGCTCCAGGCGACACGGCGTCCGGCGATCGGGCCGCGATGCTCCTCGAAAGTCATCACATCGGCCATGACCTGGCAGGGATGCGAATGTTTCGTCAATCCATTGATAATGGGCACGGCGGCGTGCTCGGCGAGCTCGAGCAGATCGTCGCGATCCAAGATGCGGATCATGACCGCATCGAGAAAGCGCGAGAGCACGCGCGCCGTGTCGGCGATCGTCTCGCCGCGGCCGAGCTGCATCTCAGCGCCCGTCAGCATGATCGTCTCGCCGCCGAGCTCGCGCATCGCCACGTCGAAGGAAACGCGCGTGCGCGTCGAGGGCCGGTCAAAGACCATGCCGAGGAACTTTCCGGCGAGCGGGCGCTCCGCGGACAGCACGCCCTTGATCCGGCGCGCCTTCATGGCGACCGCGCGCGTAAGAATGGCGCGCAGCTCGTTCGCGGGGAGCTGGGAAATATCGAGAAAATGGCGCGGCGCGCCTTTTGCCGGTCCTTTGGTCACTGCGCCGCTCCAGCAAGCGCCGCGCTCTCCAGCGCAACGCAGGCGGCGCGCAGTCGTTTGCCGGCTTCCGCGATATGGCTCTCGTCGATAATGAGCGGCGGGAGGAGGCGGACGACATTGTCGCCGGCCGCGACGAGGAGCAGCCCCGCGTCACGCGCCGCTTTGAGAAATTCGAGATTGGGGACGCGCGTCTTGAGGCCGAACATCAGCCCCTCGCCGCGCAGGCTGTCGATGATCTGCGGATGCTCGTCCTCGAGCTCGGCGAGCTGCTGGCGCAGCACCGGCTCCAGCCGTTTGACGCGCTCGAGAAAACCTTCCGAGAGAACAACGTCGAGAACGGCATTGGCGATGCTCGCCGCGAGCGGATTCCCGCCGAAAGTCGATCCATGGGCGCCGAGCGTCATGCCCTTGGCCGCTTCTTTCGTCGCAAGGCAGGCGCCAATGGGGAATCCGCCGCCGAGTCCCTTCGCGAGCGCAGCAATGTCGGGTGAAACGCCCGCTCTTTCGATGGCGAGAAAGCTTCCCAATCGCCCAACTCCGGTCTGCACCTCGTCGACGACAAGCAGCAGGCCACGCTGATCGCAAAGCGTGCGGAGCGCGCGCAGGAACTCGAGCGGAAACACGCGAATGCCTCCCTCGCCCTGGATCGACTCGATGAGCACGCCCGCCGTCTCGGGGCCGATCAGCGTCTCCACCGCGGCCAGGTCGCCGAAGGGCGCCTGATCGAAACCTTCGACCGGCGGGCCAAAGCCGTCGAGATATTTGCGATTGCCGCCGGCGGAGAGAGTGGCGAGCGTGCGGCCGTGGAACGCGCCTTCGAAGGTGATCAGCCGGTAGCGTTGCGGCTCGCCGTTGGCGGCGTGGAACTTGCGGGCGGTCTTGATCGCGCATTCGATCGCTTCCGCACCGGAATTGCAAAGAAAGACCTCGTCCGCGAAGCTCGCGTCGACGAGCCGCTGCGCGAGCCGTTCCGCCTGGGGTATCTGATAGAGGTTGGAGACGTGCCAGGGCCGCGTCGCGCCCTGTTGCAAGGCTTCGAGAAGGCGCGGATGGGCATGGCCGAGCGAGTTGACGGCAACTCCCGCGCCAAAATCGAGATAACGCCCGCCGTTGCTCGCGACGAGCCAAGGGCCCTCGCCGCTCTCGAAGGCGAGATCCGCGCGAGCGTAAGTTGGATAAAGCGCCGACGTCAAAGCTCTCGCTCCCCTAGAGCGCGTCCCGATCGCGCGGAATCACGCGATCGAAAAGGACACAGCTCCAAATCATGAACTTAGAGCATGTCCTCACCGGAAAACCGCTTCGCACTTTTCCGTGACATGCTCTAGGCGGCGCGTCTGTAGGGCGGCCCGCATCGCGCTCGAGCCCAAAAACAAACCGCCGCCCCGAAGGGGCGGCAGGCTACGATTGGATTGTAAAGGCTCGGCCCCTCGCGGTCAAATCCAGCGACGCCGCTGGGCCCGGCCTCCGTGACGGGCTCGAGCCGTCTCAGAGAGAGGTTGCGCAGGGGACTCATCGCGATTCGCGGACGAGGCGCGCGCCCGCTCACCAGTCCGGGGGCCTCAGGGCCGGCGCCGCGCCCGCCGGCGTCGGCAAAGGCAGGGCGTCGGTCGGGGGCGGAGAAGGCGCCGGCAGCAAATCGCCCCAATTGGTGCGCGACGCCATGTCCGCCTGCACCTCTATGGGAACGACCGGCTTGCCGTTGCGGATCTCCCAGCCGCCGCCAAGCCCCCTGTAAACGCCGATGAGATTAAGCGCGATGGTCGACCGCGCCTCCACGAGCCGGTTTCTCTGCTGGAGTAAGGAAGTTTGCGAGTTGAGCACTCGCAGATAATCCGTCGCGCCTTCGCGATACTGGATCATAGAGAGACGCACGGACTCGAGCGCAGCCTCAACAGCGCGCTGATAATTGACGGCGCTCTCCTGCTCCTTGAGATAGCCGATCAACCCGTCTTCGACCTCTCGCTGCGCCGAAAGCACCGTCTGCTCATAATTGGTGAGCGCTTGCTGAAAGCGTGCGTCCTGCGCGCGCACATTATTGGTGATCTGGCCGTAGTTCAGAATGGGCCATGTGAAGGTCGGCCCAAGCGTGTAGGCGAGGCTATGGGGCGCAAAGAGCTTGTGGACGTCGCTCGCCTGCACCCCGACCTCGCCGGACAAGACGAAGCGCGGATAGAGTTCGGCCTCAGCGGCGCCGATGCGGGCGCTTTCGGCCGCTGCGGCAAGCTCGGCGGCGCGAATATCCGGGCGACGGCGGAGAAGATTGGCCGGCAAGCCAACCCCTATGCTCTTGGGCGCCGACGGAATTCCGGCCGGACGGCAAAGAAGAGACTCAATCGCGCCTGGCGGACGCCCGAGCAGCACGCTCAGGGCGTTTTTGTATTTTTGCCACTCGGACTGATACTCCGGAATCGACGCGAGCGTGCTCTCGAGCAGCGTGCGCGCCTGCGTGACGTCGAGCTCGGAGACGGCGCCATTTCGGAACCGCGATTCGGCGACGTCCAATCCCTCCTTTTGGACCTTGGCGTTCTCGTGGGCGAGACGAATGAGCGCTTCATATGTCCGCATCCACGTATAGTCGCGCGCGACCTCTGCGGTGAGCGACACAAGCGCATTGTCGTAGTCGGCAGCGGTCGCCAAGAGCTTGGCGTCGGCGGCTTCGACGTTGCGGCGCAGCCTTCCCCAAAAATCGAGCTCCCAGCCGGCCTGGAAACCGAGACTGTAGATCGGGAAGTTATGCCTAAAAAACACGGGCAAGTTCTGGTTCGCCACGCGCGAGCTCAGAAGATTTTCCTGCGCGAGCCCCGTGCCCTGCTGGACCTGCGGGAAGAGCTCGCCGACCGCCACGCCCAGTTGCGCGCGCGATTCGAGAATGCGCAGCCCCGAGACCTGAAGGGGAAGATTCTGCTCCGACGCGATCTCGATAAGTCGGTCGAGAGTCGGGTCCTTGAAGACCTTCCACCAATAGAGATGCGGACCGGAATGCTCGGACACGCGCCGATCGCGATGCTCGAGCCAATCCTCATTGACCGGAACTTCCGGGGGAACGAAGTCGGGTCCGACGGCGCAGCCGACGGTTAGGATCGTGAGGCCGAGGAGTCCCGCAGCGCGCGCCGGTCTCCGCGCTCGCTTTGCAAGCATGCCCCTCGCGCCCGTCGAACGCTTCATAAAGCTCCCCGCCCCTCACCGAGGGGGCTAATTAACGCCGCGGCCTCGCTTAATAGGGTTAGTTCTCGATAAAGGCCAAACGGCGCCAGCGCTGTCGATGTGCGCTCCCCGCCTATCGCGTGACCGCGATCGATTTTCGAAACAGCGACAGGCTGTAGACGAAAAAGGTTAGGCCGATCCCGCCGACCATCGCGAACTGCCGCCAGACGTCCTGAAATCCGCCGCCCCGATAGATGATGATTTGCGAGAAGCTCACGAAATGGCGAGACGGCAGGAGGAAGGTCAAACTTTGCAGCCATGCCGGCTGACTCTCGACAGGCGTGTTGCCGCCCGAGAGCAATTGGAGCACGAGGACCACGATAATGATGAGCAAGGCGAATTGCGCCATGGAGCGAGAGATCGTCCCGAGGAACAGGCCGAGCGCGGTTGCAAAGAAGAGATAAAGCAGCACGCCCGCGAACCATAGCAGGACAGAGCCCGCAAAAGGCGACTCCAGCAATTGCATGACAACGATGCGCAGCGAAAGCGCCGTGCATATGAGGATCACAAGGCTGTTGGACCAAATCTTCGCCATGGCGATCTCGAAAGCGTTGAGCGGCATGACGAGCAGGTGTTCGAGCGTTCCGTGCTCACGTTCACGGATGACGGCGGCTCCCGTCAAAATGACGGTTATGAGAGTGATTTGGTTGATGATGGCGACGACGCTCGTGAACCAGGAGGATTCGCCATTAGGATTGAACAAGCGCCGGATGATCAAATTGATCGGAGGGGCGGCTGATCGGTCTGTTCGTCGGAAAAAGCTCGAAACACGGTCGTTGATGATGTTCTTGATGTAGCCGCTGCCGATCGCCGCCTGCGTCATGGCGGTCGCGTCGATGTTGAGCTGAATGTCGGGATGACGGCCGGCGCGCTGATCGAGCTCGAACCGCGGCGGGATCACGACGACGAACATATATTCGCCCCGATCCATCGAGGTTTCGACCTCGGACACGGGGATGATGTCTGGCCTTTGAAAGCGCGGCGGATAGAAGGCGTTCATGAGCTCCTTGGAGAGGGCCGAACCGTCTTCGTCGACGAAGGCGATGGAGGCGTTGCGGACCTCGCTCGATGTGCCGGTCGCTTGAGCATAGATCGCGCCGGTGAAAGCATAGAGGACAAAGAAAACCATCACGAGATCGCTCGCGAGGCTGCGAAACTCCTTCAGCCCCAGCCAGAAGACGTTGAGCAGAGTGTTCACGGCTAGTTCTCCTGCTTGCGCAAGGCAAGCACGCTCACGAGCCATAAAACGGGGATGCAGAAAGCCAGATAGACCACATCCTGCATCAGCAAATCGGCGCCGAGCCCCTTGGTGAAGACGCCCCTGCTGGCATGCATGTAATAGGACGTCGGCCAAATTGCGCCCATGAGTTTCGCGCTCCCCGCAAGCGTCGAAACCGGCTGCAACAGACCAGCGAAATTGATCGTCGGCACAAGGGTCAGAATCGCGGTCACGAACACGGCGGCGACTTGGCTGCTCGTGAATGTCGAGACCACCATGCCGATGCCGGTCGTCGTGACGAGGTAGAGCAGCGTGCAGATGGTTAAAATCACAAAGTCGCCCTTGACGGGTATGCCGAACACGATGATCGCCATCGCCGTTAAAATAAAATAGTTCACGAAGCCGATCACGATATAGGGGATCTGCTTGCCGAGCAGATATTCCAGCCGCGCCGTCGGCGTGACATAGAAATTGATGATCGAACCAAGCTCTTTTTCGCGCACGACACTGATCGCCATTAGGATGGCGGGAATGAAGATCAGCAACATAGGCGGAACACTGGGAACCATAACATAAATGCTTTCAAATGTCGGATTATACATGTAGCGATCTTGGAACGTGGCCGTATATTTTGGAGGCTCGGTAGGCAGCCCGTTCGAGGGATCCTGCATCATCGTCATCTGAACGGCTTGAACATATTGAGAGACGGTCTCGCCGCGGTAGGTGTTGGCGCCGTCAACCCAGGCGAGCACCTCCGGCGCAAGCTCCTTGCGCAAGTCGCGACCGAAATTGGGCGGCATCTCGATGACCAGCGAGATGTCATCCGCTTGCAGACGCCTCAATGCGCTGTCGGCTGAGCGAACCGGCTCCGTCAGCGTGAAATAGCGCGGCGTTCCCGCGAATTGCTCGAGATAGGCGCGGCTCTCCGCGGTCTGGTCGAGATCGAAGGGGGCATAGCGGATATGCTCGACGTCCGTCGTGATGCCGAAACCGAAGACGAGCATCAGAAGCGCCGACCCTAGGAAGGCGAAGGCCAGACGGATCGGGTCCCGCAGAATCTGCATGGTCTCATTGGCGCTATAGGCGAGCAAGCGGCCAAGCCCGAGCGAGAGAGCAGAGCGCGGGGCGTGCGCAAGCCCCACCGGTTTCTCGGCGCTCGCCGGCGCCGCCGCTGCAGCGCTCTCCTTGGCCGCCTTTTCGGCGATCGCGTCTTCCATGTAGCCGATAAAGGCTTCCTCGAGCGAGGCGGCGCCGCGCGCTTCAATGAGCTTCTGCGGCGCGTCGGCGGCGAGCACTTTTCCTGCATTCATGAGCGAGATACGATCGCAGCGCATCCCCTCGTTCATAAAATGCGTCGTAATAAAGATCGTCACGCCCTGGTTGCGCGAGAGATCGATGAGCAATTCCCAGAAGCCGTCGCGCGCCACCGGATCGACGCCCGAGGTCGGCTCGTCGAGGATGAGCATCTGCGGCTCGTGCAGCACGGCGACCGCGAGCGAAAGCCGCTGGCGCAGACCCAGGGGCAGATCTTTGGTAAGCGCATCGAGATAGGGTCCGAGACCGAATTTCTCGACAAGCTCGTCGATGCGCGTCTTCGTTTTGTCGGGCGGGAGGTGATACAGGCGCGCGTCGAGAACGAGGTTCTCTCTGACGGTAAGCTCTTCATAGAGAGAGAAGGCCTGCGTCATATATCCGAGCGTTTTGCGCACCTCGATGCTGCCGGCTTCGACGGAGTGGCCGAAGAGCGTCGCGCTGCCTTCCGTCGGCGGCAGAAGGCCCGTCAGCATCTTCATCGTCGTCGACTTGCCGCAGCCGTTGGAGCCGAGGAAGCCGAAAATTTCCCCGCGCTCGATCGTCAAGGTTACGTGATCGACCGCGACGAAATCGCCGAAACGGCGCGTCAGGCCCTTGGCGTCAATGACGATCTCGGCCTTGCCCTTTGGCCTTGGCGGGATGGTCAGGTCGACGTGGCCGCTGCGCTTTTCCTCCGGCAGCAATTGGACGAAGCACCGCTCCAGGTCTTTCGTCCCCGTTCGCTCCATAAGTTCCTTCGGCGTGCCGGTCGCGAGCACACGGCCCGCGTCCATGGCGACGATCCAATCCCAGCGCTCGGCTTCGTCCATATAGGCGGTGGAGATCATCACGCTCATGCTCGGGCGGTCCCGGCGAATGTCGTCGATGAGCGCCCAGAATTGCCGCCGCGACAAGGGATCGACGCCGGTGGTCGGCTCGTCGAGAATGAGCAGATCCGGCTCATGCACGAGCGCGCCGCAGAGGCTAACCTTCTGCTTCATGCCGCCCGAAAGCTTTCCGGCGGGGCGTTCGGGAAAAGGCCCAAGCCCCGTTGCGTCGAGCAGCTCCTTGATTTTGGCCGGACGCTCCTCGGCGGAGAGGCCGAAGAGCCGGGCCATGAAATCGATGTTCTCCGCGACGCTGAGCTCTAAATAGAGGTTCTTGCCGAGACCCTGCGGCATGTAAGCGATGCGGGGACAGGCGTCTCGCCGATGCCGGGCGTCCGCCATGTCGCCGCCGAGCACGATCACCTTGCCCTGCTGGATCTTCTTCGAGCCGGCGATGAGCGCCAGAAGCGTCGACTTGCCCACGCCGTCGGGACCGATGACGCCGACCATGAGCCCGCTCGGAATGTCGAGCGAAAGCGTGTCGACCGCCAGCGTCTTGCCATAGCGATGCGTGACTTTGGCGACCGAAACGACAGGCGGAGCGACGCGTGCATCCTTTGACGCGTCAGTCGCAGAATCCAGCATCAGGTTGTCGCTCCGGGGCTTTACGGTTTCGCGCTGCGACTTGCCTGCTCGCCCCCGGGCTTAACGAGATTCTGCAGGTAAGCCGGCCACTCGGCGGAATTGTCGAGCTTGACATAGCCGACGCCGCGCACGCCCGTTTTCACAACGTCGATGTGGGACTCGACCATCTTCTCGGGCACGCGGATCTTGACGCGAAACATCAATTTATCACGCTCGGTCTTGGTCTCGACCTGCTTCGGCGTAAATTGCGCCTCCGGCGACACAAAGCTGACATAGCCGGCGACGGCGACGCCCGGCAGCGCATCGAGGGTCAACCTCGCCTCCGCGCCTTCCCTGATCCTCGCGGCCTGAGCGGACGGCAGGAAGATCTCCATGTAAACGTCGCTGAGATTGGTAAGAGTCAGCACCTTCCCACCCGCCGCGATCACCTCGCCGACCTCGGCCAGCTTATAAAGCACCCTCCCCGTGACCGGAGATTTGAGTATGGCGTCGTCGATGCGGGTCTGAATGGTCGCGGCGGTGGCGATGGCGACCTTGACCTCCTGTTCTATCGTGCGCAGCTTCGCCTCTTCTTCCGCCAAGCCGGCCGTCGTCGTCGCCAACGCCATTTGGCGCACGTCGAGCTCGCGCTGAGATCCGGCCCTCTCCCTGACCAGCGCCGTGCTGCGCTTGACCTCCGTCTTGGCGAGGTTGATTTCAGCCTGCCTCTTTCCGATCGTGGCTCGACTGACGGCTTCCTGCTGTTGCTTCGCCACGACGCTGAGCTTGGCTTCGGCGAGCTGAGCATCGAGCGTCACCGTGTCCATTCGCACCACCACCTGGCCGGGCTTCACGAGATCGCCTTCGTCGACGAGGATTTGCTTAACGCGCAGAGGCTCCTTTGCCGCGATGTCGACGAGCTTCGCCTCGATGCGCCCATTGCCAGAGGCGATCCCCGACGGCAGCGCCGATCGCGCGGCGCTCCAGTGCTGATAGCCGATGTAGCCCCCGATCGCGATAACCGCCGCAATGATGATCATCTGAACAGTTTTTGACACCAGGCGACCTCATGGGATTATCGCTGCGAAAGCGCTTCGCGAGAGTCTTTAAGTCCCTTTGGCTTATAACGCTCTACCACAATGAGACAAAAGCGACCGACGCCCTTTTCCTCATAGCGCGGATTCATGGCGTCGCTACCGCTCAGCCTTCAGCCACTGTTCGGCGCGTTGGCAATGAACTACTATGGGCTTTGCCGGGCGGACCAAACGCACCTCATGGCCCAGCCCGACTGGAAGCTCGGCTGTGACCTTTCGATCAAATTTCTATAATAATCCTGCTTTTCTTGATCGATAGAGCAAACGTCTCGGGGAGGCTCACCTATGCAAGCATCCAGCTCAGCCACTTCCCTCGCGCAGCTCTCCGTCGACGCGCGCTACGAGGCCGGAAAAAAGCGCCGCGCCGAAGTCTCGCGCGAGTCGCTCGGTGAGTTCTCCGCCACGGCGCGAGATCCGATTGCAATCATCGAGGAGACCAACAAGGGCCGTCTCCCCAATCTGCTTCCGATACGTCGCCAGCGCATGGCCGCCTCGCCTTTCGCCTTCCTGCGCGGCGCCGCGGCGCTCATGGCCGTCGACCTCGCCACGGAAAAGCCTCCCGGCTTCCCCGTGCAGTCCTGCGGCGACGGCCACCTGATGAATTACGGCGCCTTCGTCTCGCCCGAAGGCGCTGCGCTTTTCGACATCAATGATTTCGACGAGACGCTGCCCGGCGTCGATTTCACTGTCGACGTGAAGCGCCTTGCCGCCAGTTGCGCCGTCGCCGCGCTCGCCGCGGGCGACTCGGAGAAAAAGGCGCGCGCGGTCGCAAAAGAGTCGGTGAAAGCCTATCGCGAGCGCATGGCGCAGCTCGCGGCGCTCTCTCCCTATGAGGCGTGGCACGCGCGAGTCGATCTGCGCCGCGAGGCGGCCGATCTCTTCGAAGGCGATCTGGCGAAGACGCTGCGCGAGGCCGCCGCGCACAAGCGCGCCGACCACGGAGACGACAAGAACTTCCCTCATCTCGTCGGCGACTCCAAGAAAGGCGGCTGGCGCATCGCCGATCACCCGCCGCTGATCTATCACGACAATGACGTGGAGGATGCGGCCATCCATGTCGATTTGCCGCAGGTCTTCGAGAGCGTCCTCGCAACCCTGCCGGCGGAGGTGGGAATCCTCCTGGCGCGCTACCGCCTTGCGGACTCGGCCGTGAAGGTCGTCGGCGTCGGCAGCGTCGGCACCTATTGCGCCATCGGCCTCTACGTCACCGAGGACGGCGAGCCGCTCTTCCTGCAGCTCAAGGAGGCGATGACCTCGGCGCTCGAGCGGCTTGGTGGCAAACCCTGGGCTGGACAACAGGGAGCCCGCGTCGTCACAGGTCAGCGCATCATGCAGACGGCGGCCGACAGCTTCCTCGGCTATACGCAGGACCCGGTCTCGAAGCGGCAATTCTACGTTCGCCATTTGAAAAACCGCCGGCTCGGCTCGATCAGCGACCTTCTGGAGGCCAAGGCCCTCACCCAATATGCGATCCTTTGCGGCCGCACGCTCGCGCGCGCCCATGCCCGCTCTGCGGACGCGACGACGCTTGCGGGCTACATGGGGAAGAGCGAAACCTTCGAAGACGCCATCGCCTCTTTCGCGATGCTCTACGCGGCCCAAAACAAAAAAGATTTCGACAAATTCGTCGCGGCGAACGCCAATGAGCCAAAACTGAAGGACCAGCTCGCCGCCGCGACGCAGTAGCGCCACGTCCAGTACGAATCCTCATCCTTCGAGACGGCTCCTGCGGAGCCTCCTGAGGATGAGGTTCGTGCAAAGACCTCTTCCCCCGATTGCCGTGATTGCGATCGAGAGCGTCTCGCGCTACTCGACGACCGAGCCGCCTTTGGCTTCACAGACCTTTTGCGATTTGACCTCGACGAAGCCTTGCCCTTTGCAGGCGTTCTGGCCCTTGCAGGCGTTGTTCGCCGTCTTGCAGGCCCCCATGCCCTTGCAGCTATTGATCCCGGAGCAATGCACCGGCGCCTTCTTCGCCAAGGCGGGCGTGGACGCCGCTCCGCTCAGCGCGAGCGCGATGGCCGCGCCGGCAATGGCCGCGCTCGAATAGACGGTGGTTTTCATTTCGCTCTCCCGATTCAGGTTGTTCTGCGAATTGTTTGGTTCGCGTTCTTGACTTCGCGGATGCAGAGGCGACCGTTACAGCCCGATCCCGCCGACGCTCGCCCTGGGGGCGGCAATGATGATAAAGGGACGCGGCCGCAAGGCTGACGCTGTAACGCCGGATCGCTTTTCGACGAGGAAGAGGAGAGGGGATTGGGTTTGGCTCGCGCCGAAGCCGAGTGGGAGGCGTTGATGCGCCAGGCGACCGCCGGGGACGGCGAGGCCTACCGACGTCTCCTGGCTTCCCTGACGCCTGCGCTTCGCGCCGTCGTGAGACGGAACTGCGGGCGCATCGGTCTCGATCCGGGCGAGGCGGAGGATGTGGTGCAGGAAACGCTGCTGGCGATCCATTTGAAGCGGGAAACATGGGAGCCGGAGCGCCCCATCGGCCCCTGGATCATGACGATCGCGCGCAACAAGCTCGTGGACGCAAGACGGCGGCGCGGCGCCGCCACCGTCGCGCCAATCGAGGATTTCGCCGACATGCTGAGCGTCGGAAGCATTGACGACGACCTCGATCGAATCGATCTCGACCGCATGATCGGGCGACTGGGCGATCGCGACCAGAGCCTCGTGCGGGCGTTGGCGATCGAGGGCCGCTCGGTGCGGGAGACGGCCGCGACGCTGAACATGAGCGAAGGCGCGGTTCGCGTCGCTCTCCACCGCGCCGTCAAGCGGCTCGCCGCCTTCTTTCGGGGAGAGCGGGCATGAAAACCGGCGCGCTGATCGATATCCTCGTCGCCGATCTCGAGCCCTCGAGGCTGAGGTTTCGCGCTCGACTGCGCCTCGAGCTCGCCTGCGGCGCGGTTTTGGCGGGCCTCATCTTGCTGGTTGCCTTGCGCCTTCGGCCTGACCTGGGCGCGCAGATCGCCTCGCCGCGTCTCTGGTTCAAATTCGTGACGACGCTGACGCTCAGCGTCACGAGCCTGGGGCTCGTCTCGCGGCTTGCGACGCCGGGGGCGAAGGTCAAGCCGTGGCTCGGCGCCCTCTCTCTCACGCTGCTCGTCATCGGCTTCGGCGTGCTCGCCGAAGCCGTCACGACGCCGCCCGCTTCCTGGGCTGCGCGACTCGTCGGCCATAACGCCCCCTATTGCCTGACGCTAATCCCGCTTCTGTCGGCGGCGCCGCTCGCCTGCGCGCTCCATGCGCTGCGACGGGGAGCGCCCTCCGACCCGGGGCTCGCGGGCGCCGTCGCGGGGCTTCTGGCCGGAGGGGTCGGAGCCACGCTCTATGCCCTCCATTGCACCGACGACAGCCCATTTTTCGTCGTCGCGTGGTATTCGTTAGCGATCGCTATCGTTACGCTCGCGGGATATGCGGCCGGACGGCGTTGGCTCAATTGGTGAGCCGGAAACGCCTCTGCCCCCTGGGATCGGCGAAGAATTTTGCGACTGCTTGAGCGATGCTGAAACCGCCCGAAATCACCGACGCGGAAGCGGCGCGGCGCGGCGAGCGCGCGACGGATCTCCTTCGGATGCGCCTCGTCGCGACGCTGCTGCTGCTGCTGATGGCGGCGGTCTTTGCGGCGACGAAGCGCCTCGGCGACGCCTATCCTTGGGTTCCTTATGTGCGCGCCTTCGCCGAGGCCGGACTGGTCGGCGCTTGCGCCGACTGGTTCGCCGTGGTCGCGCTGTTTCGCCGACCGCTCGGACTGCCGATCCCGCATACGGGCATCGTGCCGGCCAATAAGGACCGTATCGCCGACGCGCTCGGCCGCTTCATCGAAACCAACTTCCTTACGCGCCGCACCGTCGACCAAAAGCTGCGCAGCGTCGATGCGGTGGGCGCACTGACCCGCTGGCTGGGCGATTCCAAGAATTCCGCCAAGATCGCCTCCTTTTGCAGTCGGGCGCTGCCCGAGCTCGCGAAGATCGTTCCGAAGGATCGAATTCGACAAGTCGTCGACGAAGTGGCGCGGCAGGGCGCGCAATCCGTCCCCATCGCGACGCTCGGCGCGCATCTGCTCGAGACGCTTTGGGCGCGAGGCGAGGCGCAGGCTTTGCTCGACCGCGCCATCGCGGAGGCTTGCGATCAGCTCTTGGCGAGACGCCAGGACATCCAGCGGCGGGCCGCGAAGAGAGCGCCCAAATGGCTGCCGAAATGGATCGACGCCATGCTGGTCGAGAGAGTCGTCGCCGGGCTCGTCGACACGCTCTCCAACATGCGCAAGCCCGATCATCCCTGGCGTCAGGAGCTGCAGAAGTCGGTCGAAGGCTTTATTGAAACGCTCGCGACCGACCCGAAAATCAGAGAAGAGGGGGAGGCGCTCAAGGCAAGCATTCTCGCCGATCCCGTTTTTCTGCGCCAGACCGAAGTCCTCTGGGAGAAGGTCGAGGCGAGCCTGCTCTCCGATCTCACTCAGCGCGGCGACGACGTCGCGAAGGGAATCGACTCCGCGCTCGCGGGACTGGGTCGTTGGCTCGCGAGCGATCCCGCGCTCACCGCGGCGCTCAACCGCCGTATTCGGCTCTGGGCGCTGCGCGCGCTGCCGCCGCGGCGCGCCGAGATCGGCGCCTATGTTTCCGACGTGGTCCGCCGATGGGACGCGCAAACGCTCGTAGACAAGCTCGAGTTGAGCGTCGGCCGCGATCTGCAATTCATCCGCATCAACGGAACGCTCGTCGGCGGCCTCGTCGGATTGCTGATCTTCGTCGTCAGCAAGGCGGCCGACGCCTTTTAGAGCATGTCGCGGAAAAGCTTTTGATCGGGAACGAGTCCTTTTCGATCGACTGAGGAACTCCCCTCTCGGACCTCGCCCTCCTTCGCGAAGACGCTATCTTGCATTTTCATGCAAGCGACGGGGCTGGGGCGCCGAAGGGGAACTTCGCCATGACCACCCAGGTCCTCTCGAGATCGGAAGACTGGTTCAAGAAGCACGCGTGGGCGCTCGTCGAGCTGCTGTGGGGCGCCACGCTCGTGGCGACCTTCGTTTTCGCGGCCATCCTTGCGCTGACTTTGGTGATCGGTCTCGCCGCGGACGTCAATCTGATCAAAATCCCCGCTCGGATCTGCTCCCCGGACTCTCCTGCGGGGCAGGGATCACGAATCTGCAATTGATCCGCCCTATCGAGCCCGCCGGGAAGAGAAAGCTCAAGTTTGCGCTTCTCGCCCGCCGGCAATAGGATGCGGGCATGACGCAGCCGAACGTGAAGCGCGGAAAACGAGCCCCGACCAATAAGGCGCCGAGGTCGGCCGCCCGGCGCGGCGCGCCCGCCAAGGGCGCCGGAGTCTTCGCGGCGGCGGCGACGCTCGGCGCCGTCGGGGCCGGGGCGGCGCTCGTGGAGGCGGCGGTGCTTTTCCTTGCGCTGGGCGGCGCGGTGGTGTTCGCCCCGCGCCTATGGCGCCAGACGCGCGGAGGCGGAAAGCCGTCCGCCCTTCCCCTGCTTCCGCCCGCGACGCGGAGCGACGCAGAAGAAACGCGCTACATTTCTCTCCCTGGGCTCAAGATCAAGGAAGCGCTGGGAAAGTCGATCACCTATCGCGTCGTCATCACCGCCTGCGATCTGAGCTGGAACTTCGCGATCCTCGGCCAGGCTCAGGCTGCGGCGGGTCTCTCGGCCATTTCGCTCGCGGCGGGCACGGTCTTCTACTTCGTTCACGAGACCGCGTGGAACCGTTTCGCCCCCCAGGACACCGTTGCGGTTCCGCTCCCGGCGTTCGGCTCCGGCGCACCGCAGGAGGAAAGGGACGCGCTGGAGGTGGAGCGATCCGTTGCGAAGACCGTCACTTTCCGCGCCTTCGCGACAGTGACCGAGTTTACGACGAATTTTCTCGTGGTGGGGGACGCCACGACCGCGGTGGCGCTCACCGCCTTCGGCTTCGTGCTCGGTCCCTTCATCTATCTTGGCCACGAGAAGGTTTGGGAGCTCGCCAGCGCGCCGAAGCAATCGGCCTCGGAGCCCCCTCTCGCGCCTGAGTCTCCGGCGCCCCCTCTCGTTGCGACGCCGGTCTCCGCGTGAGACAGGCGGTTTCCGGCTCTGGACGCGCGTCATGCGGCTGTTTGCGCTGACGGGCGCCGGCGTCTCCGCCGAAAGCGGTCTGGGGACCTTCCGCGACAAAAAAGGCGAAGGGATTTGGGCGCGCTTCGATCCGATAAAGCTCGCGACGCCCGAAGCCTTCGCCCGCGACCCCGCATCCGTCCAGGCGTTTTACGATGCGCGACGGCGCAATCTTCTCGACGCCGAGCCGAACGGCGCTCATGTCGCTCTGGCCGAGCTCGAGCGACAGCTCGCGGCGCGCGGCGGGGAGTTGACGCTGGTGACGCAAAACATCGACGATCTGCACGAGCGCGCCGGCTCGCAACGCGTGATCCACATGCATGGCGAGCTGCTGAAGGCCCGCTGCCTGCGCTGCGACGCCGTTCTGCCCTGTCGCGACGACCTCGGCGAGGCGAGCGCCTGCGCGGTGAGCGCCTGCGCGGCCTGCAAGGCTGAGGGCGCGCTGCGACCGCATGTCGTCTGGTTTGGCGAGGTCCCGTTGCATATGGAAGAGATCTATGCGGCGCTCGTCCACGCCGACCGCTTCGTCGCCATCGGCACCTCCGGCTCGGTCTATCCCGCCGCGGGCTTCGTCGCCGAAGCGCGCGCGCTGGGGCTGAGAACGTGCGAGTTGAATCTCGAACCTTCCGACAACGCCTATCTCTTCGACGAACGCCACTACGGCAAGGCGAGCGAAGCCGTCGCCGCCTGGGCGCAAGAGATCATTGAAGCACTCTAACGATGACTGTTTGGCATCTCCTCAAGATCGTCGGCGTCGGCCTGATGCTGCTCTTAGCCTATCAGTCGGTCGTCTCCTTGCAGAAGCGGCTCACGCCGCTTTCGCTCTTCGCCGATCCTGCCGCCTTGCCGTCGGATCTCGACGATGCGCGCGTGCATTTTCAGCCGGGCGGAGAAGATTGCGCGCGCGACGTCGCAGCGCTCATGGGCGAGGCGACCGCGCGGGTCGTCGCGGCGCAGGGCAAGCCCTTCGCCAAGGAGCCGATCGTCGTCGTCTATACCTCTTACGGCGATTACGGGCGCTCCAACGGCTATGACGATGTGGGCATCCTCGCCACGGCGCGCTCGGGCCGCGTCTTGCTCTCGCCGGCGCTCTGCCATGAAGACAAGCCGAAGCTGAAAAAAGTGCTGACGCATGAGCTTTCGCACACGCATCTCTTCGGCTGGCGCGGCGTGATCGCGGAGCGTCCGCCGAGCTGGTTCACGGAAGGCCTGGCCGTGATGATCTCGGACGGCGGCGGGGCGGAAAGCGTCGACGAAAAAGAGGCGTTGGCGGCGCTCAAAGACGGCTATGCGATCAAGGTCGCAGAGACGGGCGTCTGGCGCGATTTCAACTCTATCCCCTTCGAGAAGGAGCCGAAGCCGAAGGGCGAGGGCGCGGATTTCTTCCGCTATCGGCAGAACCTCGCCTTCCGCGAGGCGGGGCTTTTCGTGGCTTGGCTAAAACGCGAGCAGCCCGAGGCTTTCGCGAAATTGTTGACGAAGCTTCAGGACGGCGCGTTTTTCGGCGAGGCCTTCAAGGAGGCCTATGGCGCGAGCCTCGGTCAGCAGTGGCTGAAGTTTCGCGATGGCGCCAAGGGATAAAAACCCTCGTTGCTTCCGGCGCGCTCAGGAGCCTCTGGCCAAGCAGCCAATCGCACGCGCCGGGCTGCCGTGCGGGAAACCAGAGCATGTCCCGGAAAAGCGCGAAGCGGTTTTCCGGTCATGACATGCTCTCACTTTTGACTTGGCGCGATTGCTTATCGCTTGAACGATTCCGTTCGATCGGGACGCGCGCTAAGGCCGCCAGTCAGCGGCATGGTCCGCATTCCCAGCCGTCTTCGCCGCAACATTGCCATCCCAGTCCTCCTCCTCCGCACGCCTGTGTCGGCCTGCGGACACCGTTGCAGCTCTGGACCGGAACGACAGGAACGCAACGTCCGTTTTTGCATTCGTGTTGACCGAATTGGGCGCAACACCCCAGACCGGTGACAGAGCATGATGCGCCTGGCGGTAGGCAATGGTCACCCGCATCGCAAATCGATTTCACGCCGGCGGCGTTGCTCTGGGTGAAACTAATTCCGCCCCCGCCCTGACCTGTCCAGGCACAGCAGGGACCTGAGTCGCCGTTCACTAACGTGAGGTTGTTTGACTCGTTCGTAAGGCCGGTCGTGGGTTGGCTGGTCGAGGGTTGCGCGCAGGTCGGCTCGCCGTCCACTTCGACCCAGACGTCCATCTTCGTCCCGTCGGTGAAATTAGCTATCGGGGAAACAGCGCCATCGCCGACGATGTTGAACTCGACGGCGTTCCAATTGCCTGCAAGACTGAGGATGTTGCTCAGGCCGTTCGCAGTGTATAAATCCTGGGTGTCCGCGGCAAACACAACGCTGTCCGTATTGTTTGCGACTCGGCCCACGAGGTTCATATCTAAGAGGGTGTGGGCCGTAAGAATGACGCGAGGCGTGGTCGGCGAGCTCATGGGGCTATTACGGAAGCAACCGTTGGCTCCAGAGACAGTGGCGGTTGCCTTGAATGTCGTCCAATCCTTCGGGCAACAACCACCGTGCGCCACGTCCGCGGCCTCCGAGCATGTGGAACGGTTGTCGAAGTAACCGATTAGCCAATATTGTATGAAGGATCCCTGACTGGAATTTGAAAACAAGAATTGTTGCCAGCCCATACAGTTGGGGGACTTAGGCGTTGCCGGGGTTGTGGATGGCGGCTCACAAAGAGGGCTAACAAATCGATTGGTGTTGAGCTGCAAGGAAAAGGCGTTTGCGCCTCCGAGACCACTCTCGCTGAAGTTCGTGGCGCGATTGAAAGTCCCGCTCGCGGTCGAGATGGAGCCCGCCACTTGGGCGACGTAGTCTGATCCACCGCCCACATCCGCGCGAACAAGATCAGTCCTCATCGGATAGGGGATGTTTGGCGCCGTCCTGCACGGAGCCTCCCGCCATTCCTTGTTCGGGTAGGTTGAATGGAAGCATCCAGGCTTGGGCGGCGCCGCTTTAAGCATGTCCGCGCGCCAGCTCTGCCTCAGCGCGCGCTCCTCGACGGACAATTTGGGGGCTGGCGTGGAAGAAGGCGCTGGATCTGTCGGTTGGGCGGAAGCCCTAAAAGACGATGAAAGCGAGGACCCAAAACTCGTGATCGCCACGACGCAAAGGAAGCTCACAGCGAACCGGCGCATTATATGTGTCATCGGCTTTCCCCTTGAACGACTGATGCTGAACTCCTGAAAGACGCGTCCCGCCGACCGTAGCCCCGCCGCCGATTGTTTAGAATATGCCGCTCAAACCGAGTCATGGCCGCCCTTCATTCGTCGCACGCTGAGTGGTGGTCGTCAAAAGATTTTTAGGTATTATAAAGTAAGACGGATATTTTGATGTGCAATTCTGTATCGACTACGCCGGTCGACGGTGGGTAGGTCGACGATTCCTTCGTGTTCTGAGTTTAAGTCCAACTCCCGCATCATCCGTTGGGGCAGCATGTCCGTTTCGGGTCCTAAGCGCCATTAGGGTTCTCTCGCGCGAGCCATAGGGGCTGAGACCCTGCGGGGTCAGCCCGTGTCGTCGGCGTAGACGCGGATGTAGCGCCCGCCAACCTCTATGCCGACGAAGCGCTGGTCGAAGACGAGGCAGAGCCGCTGGGCGAGCGCCACCACCGCATCGGTGCTGTCGGTGCGGATGCGCGCGAGCAGGATCGGGCGACGGCTGCCGTCGAAGATCGCCTCGGCGTGCTGCACGGTGGCGGAGGGAAAGTTGCGGGAGATGGTCTCGCAGAGCCGGTCCACGTCGGCGTCCGTGATCGCCCGCGCCTTGGTGTTCGGCAAATAGACGAGATGCACCGCCTGGCCGATGACGCTGTCGAGATGCCGGGCCACGCCCTCCGCGCCGCCGACGTCGACGGCCGCGTCGGCGCGAATCGTCCGCTCGGCCTCGGCGGCTGTCTCGTCGAAGAGCGCCTCGATTGCGGCATTGGCGCCGCGACCGGCGTCGATAAGCTGCCGGCACCCTTCAAGATAGCCGAGGCGGCGTTCCATCGCCCAGCCGGCGGGCGGGGAGGCGGCGGTCGCGCGCAGGTTCGAGATCACGTCCGCGGTCTTGACGATGCGCGCCGCCACCGACTTGTGCGGCATCGCGGCGATTCGCCGCCGGCGGCGCTCGTCCTTGGGCAAGGTCATGTCGTCGGAGTTCTCGGTGACGATCCTTGCCACCCGCTCCCCGAAAGCGGCGGCGAGCTCCTCGGCCGTGACCGGCGTGTCCTCGACGACATCATGCAGGAGCGCGGCGGTCAGAAGCTCCTCATCGGCGCCCCCGGTGGCGCGGGCGACGAGGTCGAGCACCTCGATCGGATGATTGATGTAGGGTTCTTGGGCAGCGCCCTTGCGCCGCTGGTTGGCGTGCGCCTCGGCGGCGTAGACCAGGGCGCGGGTTAGCCCGAGAACGATCGTGCTCATGCCAGCGTCGCCTCCGCCGCCTCGCCGATCACGCCGCGAGGACTATGGGCTGCGGCGGCGGGCAAAAGTGAATTTCGTGCAGCGGCGATGTGGAGCAAAAGCCGACGCGGCGCCCGAGTATCAAGCGAATGTCACAATAAGAAAACGACCCGCCGACACATCCAGCCCACCGCCGCGTTTTGCGGCTATGCCAGACGGCGGCAAAATTGTAGCCTGAGACCGCGATTTCCCTTCGAGACTGTTCCCTCATGCACAACCGCTTTCATCTCGCCGGCGTCATGGGCTGGCCCATCGCCCATCCGCGCTCGCCAAGATCCATAAGCTGAAGCTGCATGGGATCGAGGGCGCCTATGCGCCTTTGCCCTTGAGCCCAGCAAGCTCGGCGAAGCGCGTAGCCTATAGCCAAAGCCTTGGCCAGCAGTGGCTGAAGTTTCGCGATGGCGCGGGGGGGTGAGCCCCCAAATCCTTTCGGCGCACGAGCCCGCGCTGCGCCGTGAATGTACGTTGTGAATGTACGTAATGTCGTCAGCTTCCGGTCAGCTTGGTGTTGTAAACGTCGTTTGCGGCAAAGAGCCGCAAAAAAGTGAGCCTCGGACGGGCTCAGAGCCGCCGAACCGGCCGCGAGAGCCAGCGAGAGGCTTTGCTTCGGCAGACTTCCGCTCGAACCAAATTCAAAACAAGGGAATTAGCGCCGTCGCGCTTGGTCGCCATCATACTCGCGCTCATTGGAGCGGGAGCGACCACCGCGCCAGGCGCTAGCTCGGCCCGGGGTGCAATGCCAGCCTGGGGCGGCGGCAAGAGTAGCGGCGCCAAGAGCGCCAACGCCGCCGGCTGCGCCTAGCAGGGCGGTCGCCGATCCGACCAGAGCGCTTCCGATCGGATTCGTTCCCTGCAAAGTTTTGAAAGAGGTTCCAGGAGCGGTGAGCACAGAGGTTTGGCATCGATGCAGATCGAGTTCCAGGCGAATAACGAAGACGCTCTAAACATTTCCGTCACCATCAGGTCGCGCGAAGAGCTCGAGCGTTTCACGGAACAAGTTTTTGTCCTCGCAGAAGCGCTTTGGCCCTGGCCCTACGATGGAGTGGACGAAGAGAAGGACGGCCAAGCGGGGCGCTTGGAAGTGGAGAACGAGGCGCAGCCTAAGCCAAGAGCTCGGAGCATGTCGACGCCGGAAGATCTGCGCGCGCGCAGGGATCGCAGAAATGCGCAGAACCGAGGCTACATTGCCCAGATGACGCCAGAAGAGCGAGCAGAGTTTCGTCGGCGTAGAACCGCGCAGGAACGCGCGCGCCGAGAAAACGTCAGACGAACAGCTCAAGAAGCGTCCAGAGGGATCACGGAAGAGGCTTCAAGCGATTACTCCCGGGCGGCGGCAGCTGAGTAATGTACGAGCTCCCTGCGCTGGGGCAGTCGTCTTGGGCTGCACAAAGCATCATGCGCAGGGCCGCCAGGACCAGCGAAATCGATCATCCTGTATTGCGGCTATGCCGGCCCGCAGCAAGATTGTAGCCTTGGCGCGCGACCTCCCTTCGAGATCCCCTCCCCATGCACAACCGCTTTCATCTCGCCGGCGTCATGGGCGGCTCATCGCCCATTCGCGCTCGCCGAAAATCCACAATTACTGGCTGAAGCTGCGTGGGATCGAGTGCGCCTGTGCGCCTTTCGCCATTGAGCCCGGCAAGCTTGGCGAAGGCGACGCCTTCAGGCAAGCCTGTGGCGCAAGCCAGCGAGGTCAGCCCGTGTCGTCGGCGTAGACGCGGATGTAGCGCCCGCCAACCTCGATCCCGACGAAGCGCTGGTCGAAGGCGAGGCAGAGCCGCTGGGCGAGCGCCACCACCGCATCGGTGCTGTCGGTGCGGATGCGCGCGAGCAGGATCGGGCGACGGCTGCCGTCGAAGATCGCCTCCGCGTGCTGCACGGTGGCGGAGGGAAAGTTGCGGGAGATGGTCTCGCAGAGCCGGTCCACGTCGGCGTCCGTGATCGCCCGCCCCTTGGTGTTCGGCAGGTAGACGAGATGCACCGCCTGGCCGATGACGCTGTCGAGATGCCGGGCCACGCCCTCCGCGCCGCCGACGTCGACGGCCGCGTCGGCGCGAATCGTCCGCTCGGCGTCAGCGGCCGTCTCGTCGAAGAGCGCCTCGATTGCGGCATTGGCGCCGCGACCGGCGTCGATAAGCTGCCGGCACCCTCAAGATAGCCGAGGCGGCGTTCCATCGCCCAGCCGGCGGGCGGGGAGGCGGCGGTCGCGCGCAGGTTCGAGATCACGTCCGCGGTCTTGACGATGCGCGCCGCCACCGACTTGTGCGGCATCGCGGCGATTCGCCGCCGGCGGCGCTCGTCCTTGGGCAAGGTCATGTCGTCGGAGTTCTCGGTGACGATCCTTGCCACCCGCTCCCCGAAAGCGGCGGCGAGCTCCTCGGCCGTGACCGGCGTGTCCTCGACGACATCATGCAGGAGCGCGGCGGTCAGAAGCTCCTCATCGGCGCCCCCGGTGGCGCGGGCGACGAGGTCGAGCACCTCGATCGGATGATTGATGTAGGGTTCTTGGGCAGCGCCCTTGCGCCGCTGGTTGGCGTGCGCCTCGGCGGCGTAGACCAGGGCGCGGGTTAGCCCGAGAACGATCGTGCTCATGCCAGCGTCGCCTCCGCCGCCTCGCCGATCACGCCGCGAGGACTATGGGCTGCGGCGGCGGGCAAAAGTGAATTTCGTGCAGCGGCGATGTGGAGCAAAAGCCGACGCGGCGCCCGAGTATCAAGCGAATGTCACAATAAGAAAACGACCCGCCGACACATCCAGCCCACCGCCGCGTTTTGCGGCTATGCCAGACGGCGGCAAAATTGTAGCCTGAGACCGCGATTTCCCTTCGAGACTGTTCCCTCATGCACAACCGCTTTCATCTCGCCGGCGTCATGGGCTGGCCCATCGCCCATTCGCGCTCGCCCAAGATTCACAATTACTGGCTGAAGCTGCATGGCGTCGAAGGCGCCTATGCGCCTTTCGCCATTGAGCCCGGCAAGCTTGGGCCCGCGCTGCGCGCGATGGCGACGCTGGGGCTTGCCGGCTGCAATCTGACGATTCCCCACAAGGAGGCGGCGCTAAAGCTCGTCGACGTCGTGGAAGACGGCGCGGCGCGCATCGGCGCGATCAATTGCGTCGTCGTCGGAGAGGATGGGCGGCTCACCGGCAAGAATTACGACGGCTTCGGCTTCATCGCGGCCTTGCGGGCCGCTGCGCCGGAGTGGCGCGCCGAGGCCGCGCCCGCCGTTGTGATCGGCGCCGGCGGCGGCGCCCGCGCGATCGTGGCCGGGCTCCTCGATGCGGGCGCGACGGAGATTCGCGTTTTCAATCGCACGCGCGAACGCGCGCAGGCGCTGGCCGCGGATTTTGGCGACAAGGTTCACGCCCACGCCTGGGAGGAGCGCAATGCGGGTCAGAGGGGCGCGGGGCTCCTGGTGAACACGACGAGCCAGGGCATGGTCGGCCAGCCGCCGCTCGACATTGAGATCAGCGCGCTGCCGCCCTCTAGCGTCGTCTGCGACATCGTCTATGCGCCGCTGGAGACGCCGCTGCTCGCAAGCGCGCGCCGCGCCGGCCTCGTCGCGGTCGACGGGCTCGGCATGTTGATCCATCAGGCGCGCCCGGCTTTTCGCGACTGGTTCGGCGTGATGCCCGAGGCGACGCCGACGCTGCGGGAGTTGATCGTCGCGACGCTGTAGGATTCTCTCTCCCCGTGCAAACGGGAATAGGGTTAGGGAGAGGGGCCAGGGGCTGGAGACGCTTCTGCGATCACGCCCTTTCGCTTCGGATTTCGATGGCCTCAGGGGCTTGCAATCCGCCAAGCCCCTCACCCCTGCCCTCTCCCCGTAAACGGGGAGAGGGGGTCCCTCACGCCAATGAAAACGCACTGCAGAGAGGGGTAGGCGCGCAGACGCATCGGGGCGGTAGCCAAGACGGGAGAAACGCCCTAGCTTGCTTGCCGTGAGCGCACCGCCCACGAAATCGAGGAGGCTGGGATGTCGGACGCCTTCAAGAAGCGGCAACAACCGCCGGAGCCCAGCCAAACGCCGCTGTGGCTCGTCGTGGTGGGGTTGTGCATCGCGCTTTATAGCCAGACCATGAAGGACCAGAATATCGGCATGGTCGTTCTTTTGTTCGGTCTCGCCTTCTCGGCCGTGAGCCTGCTCTATTATTTCTTTCGACCCCGGCATGGGCTGCCGCGACGCAAATGAGTCGCCCGTGAAGAACGAGCAATCAGGCGGCGAGTGGGCGATTCTGAGCTGAACCTAATCGGGCGAGGGTGGCTAGGATGATGGTGCAAAAAAGCGCCAGCCAGGCCAGCAGGCGCCTGAAGTTGTAGCCGGCGGCGGCGAGCACGGCGTTGGCGGCGTCGCCAGCGCTGTGGGCGAGGAAGTTGCGGCCCATGCGGTGGTCGCTTTTCAGATGGCCGATGACCGGCTCGACGGCCGAGCGTCGCCTGAGCTCGCGTTTGATCGCCCCGGTCACGCGCCGCCGCTGGCCGGCGATGAACACGCTGAACTTGTGCTCCGCGGGGGCGTTGTGTCCGCGATAGCCGCGGTCGGCGACGATGCGTGAGATCGAGGCGCCGATCTGCTTCTCCATGTCGGGAATGACCTGCGCCAGCGTATGGCCGTCGTAGGGATTGCCGGGCAGCGCTTGCACATGCGCGACGAACTGCCCACCCTTCGAGCGAAAGAGCGTCGTCGCCACCGACACCTTGACGCCGAACTCATAGGGGCGATGCGCCTTGCCCTTGCCGATGCATTCGACCTCGGGCGCGTGCAGGCTGTAGACCTTGCGGCCACGCTGTTTCTGGCGCTGCTCGCGCACGCGCTCGGCGAGATAGAGCGGCCGACGGAAAACATCACGCAGCGCCTCATTGTCCTTGATGCGCCTCGCGACGTCGCGCTCGACGCGGCCGAGATAGGTCCTGATCTTGCGCAGCGCCTTGCCCGCGCGCTTGAACTGCTTGGCGTGGGCGTAGCGCTGATAGGCGATGAGCGCGTGCTTGCCGATCCGCTCGTAGGATTGACGCAGAGCCACGCCGTGCTTCTTGGCGAGACGCACCAGTCGCTCCCGCGCGCGATGCATCAGCCTGGCGTCGGTCGGGAAGGCGACGGCCTTCTCCTGCACGGTGGTGTCGACGATGACCTTGGCGAAGTCAGAGGGCTTCGCCGCCCCGGTCCTGGTCGCGACGGAAAGGCTCTCTTGAACCAGCGCCGCGAGCTTCTCCTCGCCCATGCGCTGGCGCCAGCGCGTCAAGGAGGAGCGGTCGAAGGGCAGCTTGTGCTGGAAGAACTCCTCGCCGCAGAAGAGCTGGAAATAGGGGTTTTCCAGCCAGCGATCGCACAGCGCCTCGTCGGAGAGATCGTGCATGTGCTTGAGGATGGCGAGGCCGGCCATGAGCCTTGTGGGCAGCGGCGGCCGACCGGGAACGTCGGCGTAGACGGCGCCGAAGCGCCGCTCCAGAAAGCCCCAGTCGATCGTGCGCAGGAGTTTGACCAGCGGGTGAGCCATGTCGACGATCTGATCGAGACGCGCCCGAAACAGATCCCGCTGCCCACTGTCACGCCGCTCCTTCGGACGCATTGCGAATCTCCCTGCCGACCGTTCGTCAAGGGCAGAGAATCACGCCTCCGGCGCGAGATCAATTTGCAAGGAAACCAGCGCAAACAGCCCCAATCCCGGCGAAAACGATTACTTTAACGTAGCCGTATCACCCGCCATGACAGAGGCTTATGAGTTCTTCACGGACGACAAATGAAGGCCGCGGTAAAAAAACGCGGCGCGCTCTAAGATAGCGCGCCGATTGAATCCGACGGGAGGCATGGAAAGGGCGAGGGTTCTTATTTGCGGTCCTTCCGCGCCTTGCCTCTCCCGCGAACCCTTGCCGTTCGCTGCTGCGAGCCTCCTGCGCACGCGCCATGCGCCGCGCCTGTCCTCGATCCTCGCTGACGGGCTCCAACGATGCGATCTTCGCTCACGGCTCTCGCTTCACTCAGCATCGGCGAACCGCTCATCTGTGCGTTGCGTTCGCGGCTCTCGCCGTTTCCCGAAGTCGCTCATCCCCTTCAGTGACACAGAGCTAACGTTCAAGGCGCGAGAGGGTTTCGGCGACAGTCTGTCGCAGCAACGTTACGCGCGGGCGACCCCATCGAGCAGCGCTTCGACCTCGCATATGTCGGCCGGCTTTGTCAGGTGCCGATCGAAACCAGCGTCTCTCGCTCGGCGCTGGGTCTCCTCTTCTCCCCAGCCGGTGAGGGCGACCAACGTCACTTCGCGTCCAACGGGAAGCTTGCGCAAACGCCGCGCTGTTTCAAAGCCGTCCATGCCGGGCATGCCGATGTCGAGAAAGATCAACGCGGGCTCGAACTCGACGCACGCCTTCAGACCCTCGGCCCCACTATTCGCGACGCGAACTTTCGCGCCCAGGCATTCGAGCAACCCCGCAAAGGCGTCAGCGACGTCGACCGCGTCGTCCACCACCAGCACGCGCGGTAATAACGCAGCCGAGCGCGGCGCGCTTCGCCTTGGCGGCTCATCCGGCTTTACCGCATTGAACGTCGGAAGTCGCACAATGAAGCGGCTGCCACAGCCTTCGCCATCGCTCTGCGCCTCGACTTTGCCGCCGTGCAGCTCAACGAGGCTTTTCACCAAAGCAAGGCCGATTCCGAGCCCGCCTTGCGCGCGGCCGAGCGTCCGGTTGAATCGCGCAAACAGATCGAATACTCGCGGCAACATCTCCTTCGGAATGCCGACTCCACTATCAACCACGCTCACAACGACGTCATCTCCGTCGCGCATCGCCGCGATTTCGACGCGCCCGCCTCGATCCGTGTATTTCGCAGCGTTGCAAAGAAGATTCCCAAAAATTTGCGTCAGTCGAACCGGATCGGCGTCCAGCACGAGCGCTTGATCAGGCAAGGCGATCCGCAGCTCTATTCCGGCGGCGTCTATCGCCTCGCGGCTCATTTCGACGGCGAGATCGATGACGATGGAAAGGGCCACGCGCTCCCTTTTCAGTTCTATCGTGCCGCTAGTGATTCGCGAGACCTCCAACAGATCCTCAACGAGACGGACGAGGTGGTGGACTTGACGCTCCATAATGGCCTGCATGCGCTCCGCAGCCGGACCTTGGCCGCCAGATTTGCGCAGAACGACAAGGCCATTGCGAATAGGGGCGAGAGGGTTCCGCAGTTCATGGGCGAGCGTCGCGATGAACTCATCTTTGCGCCGATCATTCTCCGCTAGCGCCAATTCGGCCTGTTTTCGTTTGGTCATATCGATGTTCACGCCGATGAGACGCAGCGGCTTGTTAGCGCTGTCCTTAAAGCCCTGAAATCTCGCTGCAATCCAATGCACGCTGCCATCGGGCCAGATGACACGCCATTCGTGCTCGACCGCTTGGCCTGTCAGCAGCGCCTCCTCCACTTTGGCCACGGCGCCAGCCCGATCATCGGGGTGGACCAACTGCTCCCAAGCCCTTTGCGACCCGCCGAATTCGCCGGGCCGAAGGCCATAGATCGCCTCGAGTTCTGCATTCCAGGTGTTGACGCCGGTCTCGACGTTCCAGTCGAACGCGCCGATCTTCGCGGCCTCGGTCGCCATCCGCAGCCGGGCTTCGCTCTCCCGCAGCGCCGCCTCCGCTCGCTTGCGCTCGGTGACATCGCTAAAAACCCCGATAAGACCGATGATTTTGCCGTCCTCGTCGCGAAGCGGGGCAATCGAATGGACAACGTCGAAAAACGCGCCGTCCTTTCGAATGAACACGTCTTCGTGGTTCTTCAAGGCTTCACCGCCGCTGAGCGCCTGAAGCGCAGCACATTCGCTGGCGGGAAAAGGTCGCCCATCGCGATAATGGTGATGAACCATGTCGTGCATTTTCTTGCCGCGCAGCTCAGCAAAGCTCCAACCAAGCAGTTCCTCGGCGGCGGGGTTCATGGAGGTCACCAGCCCATTTAGATCAAGCGTGTACAGCCCCTCGCCAAGGCACTTCAGCGCGGCTTCATCGAAAGCAGCCGCCCGGCGCAAATCCGCATTGAGGTCGCTCAACGCCTGCTCCGCGGCCGTTTGCGCGGTGATGTCGACGTTGTTCCCAAACCAATATTTCAAATTGCCTTGGGTGTCATAATAAGGCTGGACGCGGGTCAGAAACAGCCTGTATTCGCCCTTGGCGCTTCTCAGCGGGAAAACCATCTCAAAAGGTTTCCCCGTCGCAAGCGATGTCTTCCAAAGCTCCAACACCGAGCTCAGTATCCGCGGATCATGCACAGATTGCCAGCCCCACCCCTTCATTTGGGCGGCCGTTGTGCCAGTATATTCATGCCAGCGCCGATTATACCAGTGAATGTAGCCGGTCGTGTCCGCGATCCAGCACATGACGGGCATGTTATCGGCCAGGAGGCGAAACTCTTCCTCTGGAATTTGTGCTTCGCGCTCCTGCATAGGACACCGATCAATTATTCAAGGCGAATAGAGGCGCTAACGCCAGCGCTTTCAGCTAGCGCGTTTCCCGCTCGAACGGAATCGTTCGAGCGGGAAACGCGCCAAGTCGAAAACTCGATCACGCTGCGTTCAGACGAAATCGCCTGAACGCAGAGAAGGCGATCGATTCTAAAAGTTTATAGCGCGATTGGGCGCGACCCGTTGCGCCGAGTCAAGTCTGCCGGCGCCGCGGCGCAGCTCCGCCAGCAGGACGTCTCAGACCAGCCGGCTCTGGGCCTTCGCCGCCGCGATGAAGCTTGCAAAGAGCGGATGCGGATCGAAGGGGCGGCTCTTCAGCTCCGGGTGATATTGCACGCCGATGAACCAGGGATGATCAGGAATTTCCACCGTCTCGGGGAGCTTGCCGTCCGGCGAGGCGCCTGCGAAGATCATGCCTTTCTCCTCCAGGCGCGCGCAATAGGCGTTATTGACCTCGTAGCGATGGCGGTGGCGTTCGGAAATGTCGAGCCGCCCGTAAATCTGCGCGATGCGCGATCCCTCCTTGAGCCGCGCCGGATAGGCGCCGAGCCGCATCGTGCCGCCCATCTCGCCGCCCGTCGTCCGCTGCTCGAGCTCATTGCCGCGTAGCCACTCCGTGAGCAGACCCACCACCGGCTCTTCGCAGGGGCCGAATTCCGTCGAATTTGCGCCCTCGACGCCCGCGAGCGCGCGCGCCGCTTCGATCACCGCCATCTGCATGCCGAAGCATATGCCGAAATAAGGCACCTTGCGCTCGCGCGCGAAGCGCGCCGCCTTGATCTTGCCCTCGGCGCCGCGCTGTCCGAAGCCGCCGGGAACGAGAATGCCGTGAACGTCTCCAAGATGCGCGGCGGGGTCGGCGGTCTCGAAGATCTCCGACTCGATCCACTCGAGATTGACCTTCACGCGATTGGCGAGCCCGCCATGCGCTAAGGCCTCGATGAGGCTCTTATAGGCGTCCTTCATTCCCGTGTATTTGCCGACGATGGCGATCGTGACCTCGCCTTCGGGATTGTTGATGCGCTGCTGCACCGCATTCCAGCGGCTCATGTCAGGACGCGGCGCGGGCTCGATGCCGAAGGCCGCGAGCACCTGCGCGTCAAGGCCCGCCGCGTGATAGAGGCGCGGCACGTCATAGATGTTATGCGTGTCGCGCGCCTCGATCACGGCGCCCTCGCGCACATTGCAAAACAGCGCGAGCTTGCGGCGCTCCTCGCGCGGGATCTCGCGATCGCAGCGGCAGAGCAAAATATCGGGCTGGATGCCGATCGAGCGCAGCTCCTTGACGGAATGCTGCGTCGGTTTCGTCTTGAGCTCGCCGGCGCTCGGGATGAAGGGCAGAAGCGTCAGATGGACATAGACGCAGTGGCCTTTGGGAAGGTCGTTGCCGAGCTGGCGAATCGCCTCGAAGAAGGGCAAGCCCTCGATGTCGCCGACCGTGCCGCCGATCTCGATCAGCGCGAAATCGGCGCTGTCGCTCTCGTCGAGCACGAATTCCTTGATCGCATTGGTGACGTGCGGGATGACCTGGATCGTCGCGCCGAGATAGTCGCCGCGCCGCTCTCGCGTGATGATGTCCTGATAGATGCGCCCCGTCGTCACATTGTCCGTGCGCGAGGCGGGACGGCCGGTGAAGCGCTCGTAATGCCCGAGGTCGAGGTCGGTCTCGGCGCCGTCATCCGTGACGAAGACCTCGCCGTGCTGATAGGGGCTCATCGTCCCCGGATCGACGTTGAGATAGGGGTCGAGCTTGCGCAGCCGCACGCTGAATCCGCGCGCCTGCAGCAAGGCTCCGAGCGCCGCGGAGGCCAATCCTTTGCCAAGGGAGGAGACCACGCCGCCGGTGATGAAGATGTAGCGCGCCATGGGGCCTCACGCCTAACGCCTAATTAGCGTTTCGGCTAGTGCGTTGACGCCGCTTTCCCCAATTCGGAGACGCGGGCGCCACTGGAAGGGTCGGCGACGCTCCCGCCCGCCCCCGAAAGGGGGAAGGAAGCGCGAATTCATGCGGTGATCGGCGCGGACGCGAGCGCGTCCGCGGTTTTAGAGCATGTCACGGAAAAGTGCGAAGCGGTTTTCCGGTCATGACATGCTCTAACTTTTTGACTTGGCGCCATTCCTTATCGCTCGAACGATTCCGTTCGAGCGGGAAACGCGCTAGCGCGTCGGCGACTTCCACTGCACCGGGGGCGGCGGCGTGGCGGGCGCCGGATTAGCCTCCGGGGCTGGTTTCGCGTCCTCGGGCTTGGCCTCGGACTTCGGGGCCGGGGCCGGCTCCTCCGCGCGCGGGGCCGGCACGGGCTCCGACGCTCCAGCCGCGGGCGGCGTCGCGGCAGGCGCCTCCGGCTTGGGAGTCGCGGCCTTCGGCTCCGCCTCCGGCTTGGGAGCTGCGGCCTCCGGCTTGGCTTCGGTCGGCTTTGCCTCCTCCGGCTTGGCTTCGGTTTTCGGCGCTTCGGGCTTTTGCGCGGGTTCAGCCTGGGTCGGGCCGGGTTGCGCGCTGGCGGGGGCCTCGGGCTTTTGCGTCGGTTGCGCGGGCTCTTCGGGAGCCTTCCGCATCGCCGGCGCGCCGCCTCCCGACTGACGCTGCTCCTGCGCGCGCTTCAACTGTTCGAAAATGCTCTCTTTGTCTTTGGGGATCTGAGTTTCCTTCTGCGCCGGCGGCGCCGCCTCGGGCTTGATCTCCTTGAGCTGAACTTTTTCCTGGTCGACCCCTTTGGTCCAGTCCTCGCCGCCGAGCGAGCGCCGCTCCCAGGCGGGGAGGACGGTCAGCAATATGCTCGTCACAAAGAAGACCGTGGCCAGGACGCCCGTGGCCCTGGTCAAGGCGTTGGCCTGTCCGCGCCCGCTGAAGAAGCCGCTCTGGCCGAGACCAAGCGCCCCACCCTCGGACTTTTGATAGAGGATCAATGTGACGAGGGCGACCACCGTCATCAGATGGATCGCCATGACGACCTGTTGCATTGCTCAATCCCTTGCGCGCGTCATGCGCAGCGGTCCGTCTCTGAAGCGCTTGTCCCTCGAACGGAAGCGTTCGAGGGACAAGAAACCACGCCAGATCAAGTAGCTGGTGCGAATTCTGGTCGCGGAAGCCTGTCAACTTCTGCGGAATTCGCGTGAGAGCGCGTCCCGATCGCGTGGAATCACGCGAACGAAAAGGACCCGCTCCAAATCAAAAACTGAGAGCATCTCCTGACCGAAAAACCGCGTGGCGCCTTTCCGGGACATGCTCCAGGCGCGCGTTTTACACGAACGGCGCGGGCGCGCAAATGGGCGGAGAACGCCGACGCCGTCCGAAAAGCGATCCGCGCGCTGCCGGGGCGCCGAGCCGGGCGCTCCGGCAGACGACCCTCGCCGACGAGGAGTTCCTAGCGCGTCTCCCGCTGGAACGGAAACGTTCAAGCGATAAGGAGTCTCGCAAAATCAAAAGGTTAGAGCGACTTCTGATCGCAAAAGTCTGTCAACTTTTGCGGAATTCGCTCTAGCGCGTTTCCCGCTCGAACGGAGACGTTCGAGCGATAAGGAATCGCGCCAAATCAAAAGGCTGGAGCGAATTCTGATCGCAAAAGTCTGTCAACTTTTGCGGAATTCGCTCTAGCGCGTTTCCCGCTCGAACGGAGACGTTCGAGCGATAAGGAATCGCGCCAAATCAAAAGGCTGGAGCGAATTCTGATCGCAAAAGTCTGTCAACTTTTGCGGAATTCGCTCTAGCGCGTTTCCCGCTCGAACGGAGACGTTCGAGCGATAAGGAATCGCGCCAAATCAAAAGGCTGGAGCGAATTCTGATCGCAAAAGTCTGTCAACTTTTGCGGAATTCGCTCTAGCGCGTTTCCCGCTCGAACGGAGACGTTCGAGCGATAAGGAATCGCGCCAAATCAAAAGGCTGGAGCGAATTCTGATCGCAAAAGTCTGTCAACTTTTGCGGAATTCGCTCTAGCGCGTTTCCCGCTCGAACGGAGACGTTCGAGCGATAAGGAATCGCGCCAAATCAAAAGGCTGGAGCGAATTCTGATCGCAAAAGTCTGTCAACTTTTGCGGAATTCGCTCTAGGCGCTCAGTAGAGGTTGCCGTCCTGGCCCTTCCACTTGCCGCTGTCGGTCTTGTCGAAGCGAGTCTCGTCCTTGAATTCGATCACCTTGCCGGGCTCGATATATTGTTTTTCCTTGATCATCTGGTTTTGGATCGTGGTCGAGTAATAGGTGCTGGGCGAGCAGCCCTCCGAAACCTTGCCGGCCGCGTCCGGCTTGCATTCAAGATGGGCGCCCTTCGGGAATTCGACCTTGATGGTGTAGTAGAATTCAACGCCTTCGTGGCCGGCGCCTTCGACGTCGAGCCGCCAGAAGCGGTCGACCTTGAAATCGACGATCTTCGCGTCGGGATCGAATTTCTTATGGATCAGATTCTCGAAGACCTTGCGCGCGTCCGCCTCGGTCGGCTCGGACGATCCAAAAGGCCAGAGGGCTGCGGCAGGCGATGCGGCTAGAAGCGCCGCAACGAGGACCGCCGGCGCGAGAAACGACTTTCCGTTCATTCTGATCTCCTCCCATTTTGCATTTTTTGAGCCCCTGGGCGCCGCCCGTTGCGGGCCGGCGCGCCGGAACCTTTTTAGCAAACTCAAGCTGCACGCGTCCCGAGCCTTCGGCAAGCGGCCCGAATCGGACCAATTGTCGCGGGCGCCGCCGAGCGCGGTTGCGCCGCTCTGACGAGCGCCTTAAGAGCGGAAAACGCCGCCTGGCGGCAATCACAAGAAAAGGGTGAGGTTCGAATGTCCGCCTTCAAGCTGTTGCTTCTTCCTGGTGACGGGATCGGTCCCGAGATCGCGGCCGAGGCGGAAAAGGTCATCGCGCTTTTGACGAGGGCGGGCGTCGCCCAATTCGAGATCGAGAGAGGCCTCGTCGGGGGCGCGGCCTATGACGCTCATGGCGTCGCGATCAGCGAAGACGACATGAAGCGGGCGCATGCGGCCGACGCCGTGCTGCTCGCCGCCGTCGGCGGTCCCAAATGGGACGGCGTTCCCTATGACGTACGGCCCGAGGCCGGGCTGCTGCGGCTGAGGAAAGACCTGGGCCTCTTCGCCAATCTGCGCCCGGCGATCTGCTATCCGGCGCTCGCCGACGCCTCCTCGCTGAAGCGCGAGGTCGTCGACGGTCTCGACATCATGATCGTGCGCGAGCTGACGGGCGGCGTCTATTTCGGCGAGCCGAAGGAGATCGTCGATCTCGGCGAGGGGCAGAAGCGCGCCGTCGACACACAGGTGTACGAGACCTTCGAGATCGAGCGCATTGGCCGAGTCGCCTTCGAGCTTGCGAGAAAACGCGGCAATAAGGTCACATCGTCGGACAAAGCCAATGTGATGAAGTCGGGCTATCTATGGCGCGAGGTCGTCACCGCGTTGCACAAGCGCGAATATGCGGACGTGCAGCTCGAGCACATGCTCGCCGACGCGCTCGCCATGCAGCTCGTGCGCTGGCCGAAGCAGTTCGACGTCGTCGTGACCGACAATCTCTTCGGCGACATGCTCTCGGACGAAGCCTCGATGCTCACCGGCTCGCTCGGCATGCTGCCCTCCGCCTCGCTCGGCGCGCCTGACGAGAAGGGTAAACGCAAGGCGATGTACGAGCCTTGCCACGGCTCGGCGCCCGACATCGCCGGCAAGGGCGTCGCCAATCCGATCGCGATGATCGGCTCGGTCGGCATGGCGTTGCGTTATTCCTTCGATCTGCCCAAGGCCGCCGACGCCATCGAGGCGGCGATTGGCGGCGTGCTGGCGAAGGGGCTGCGCACCGCCGACATCAAGGGCAACGCGCCCTCGAGCGTCTCGACGAGCGCCATGGGCGACGCGATCGTCGCGGAGCTGGCGAAAGCGCTCGGATAGCGCATCGCTCTGGGCCGTTCCCGCGGTGGTCGCGCCGCCGCGGGCCTCCGATCAAAACTTCGCCCGCAGCGTGACAATGGCGCGGCGCGGCGAGCCCGGCATGATGTTGTTGTCGGCGCTCGCCGCCACGTAATAATGGGCGCCGGCGAGATTCTCGACGTTGAGCTGGGCGCTGACCTTCTCGCTCAACTTGACATAGAGCGCGCCGTCCACGCGGGCATAACCGGGCACGATGATCGCATTGTCGATCTCGGGAAAAAATTTGGCGTTGTAGATCAGACCAAGACCGACGCCCAGCACGCCCGGACCGGCGTCGAAGAACGACGACAGGTCGTATTTGTTCCACCACGAAAAAGTGTCGAGCGGCACATTGGGCGTCTTGTGGCCGACGTCCGTCTGCAACGGATTGTTCGGATAGGGCGCGCCGCCGTCAATGGCGGTGATCAGCCCGATTTGATGAGCGTATCCCAGAGACACGCGCCATTTGTCGGTCATCTGCCCGACGACGCCAATCTCGCCGCCTCTCGTCTTCGTGTTCCCCGCGACGAAATTGACGGAGTTCACCGCCAGCGGCTGATTGGAGCGATTTAAAAGGTAGAGAGCGCCGGTGAAGAAAAGGTTCGGCTGCGGCTCCGCCTTGAAGCCGATTTCGTAATTCTCGATTCCCTGCGGCGACAGCGCCGCGAGATTGGGCGTGATCAGAACGAATTGATCGCCCGAGGGCGGCAAGAAGGAGCGCGAATAGACGCCGTACAGCGAGAGCTGCGGATTTGGCTTCACCACCACGCCGACGCGCGGCGACCACTCATTGTTGATCGTGCGAATGTAGCCGTCGATCGTCGCCGAGCCTTCGTCCATGTCCCCGCTCGCCGCGAGGTTTGGATTGGCGTAATCATTGCCGATGAATTTCAGATCGAAGCGGTCGTAACGCACGCCGGCGATCACATCCAAATATTGGGTGATCGCGATCTGATCCTGGACATAGCCCGAAGCGGTGAGCAGATCGGAGCGGCGCCGCTCGGCGACGTTGCCGTAGTTGACCGGATTGTAGATGGTCGGCGTCAGATAGAAAGTGTCGACCTCGGTCGTGCCGCAATCGAAATTGAAGCAGGCGAAGTCGCGATCGCTTTTTGATGACTGATGTCCAACCTCTCCGCCAAAAGCCACCGTGTGCTTGACCTCCGGCGTCGTCTCGAACCTGTAGACGAAGTCGAGCTGGTTGATGATGTTTTGACGCGGGGTGTTATGCCGATAGCCGGTGATGCCGTTGACCCCGCCTTCGTAAAGCAGCACGGGCTCGTCGGTGAAGGTGTTCTGATAGCGCTTTTGATAATTGGCGAAGAGGATGTGGTCGCGGATTTCGAGGCCGAAGTCCGTCTTGTGCTCGCCCGCGAGATCGACCGAGTTCACGTCGACCTTGGAATAATTGACTTGCGCGGCGCTCGGGTTGGCGTCGCCATAGAAGAACCAGCTCGGGACCGGCGAGGGATAGCCAGGAGCATAATTCGTCATCAGGTCGGTCGGCAGACCCGGAAAAACGGACCAGAGGCCAGTCGAGTTGACGCCGCGATCAGCCGTCCGGTGATCGCGGTAATGCTCATAGGTGAGCCAGACGAGCGTGTTCTCGTCTTGCTTCCAGGTGAAGGTGGGGCTGATTCCGTAACGTTCGAGACCGAAGAAATTGCGATAGCCGTAGGACTGCTCATACATGCCGTTGAGCCGCGCCGCGAAGTGCTCGGTGACGGCGCCGCCCCAGTCCATGGTGACGCGTTTTTGACCGAAGCTGCCGCCGCTCAGGTTGAGCTCCTGAATGGATTCGCCGTCCGCCTTCTTGGTGACGCGGTTGACGATGCCGCCCGCGCCGCCGCGGCCGAAGGTGAGGGCGCTCGGCCCCTTGAGCACCTCCACCGCCTCGATGTTGTAAAGATCGCGCAGATATTCGGCGTCGTCGCGCACGCCGTCCTTATAGAAATCAGCCGTCGTCGTCTGGCCGCGGATGACGACCTGGTCACTGTTGCCCTCGCCGCCGGCGACCGTGACGCCCGGCACATAGGAAACCGCCTCCTGCAAGGTCACGCTGTCGCGATCCCTGAGCTGCTGCTGCGTGACGATCGTGATGGACTGCGGGATATCCATGATCGGCGTGTTGGTCTTCGTCGCGGTCGACGTGCCGCTCGCCGAATAGCCGACGACGCCGCTCGGGCCACGTCCCACTTGCTGACCGGGGGCAAGGAAGGGCGTCGGACCCGTGTTGGCCGCAGCGGTTGGCGCGGGAACAGGGTTGGTCGCGGCTCGCGGCGTCGAGTCGGGCCGGCCGCCGTGGGACCCGGCAACTTGGCGCGGCGCGGCAGGGCGCGCCGCGACGTGTTTGGCTTTCGGCTTGCTGATGTGAATGTCGGGAAGCGCGAGCTGAGCCAGCGCAGCGTCTGACGCGAGCGCGAGAACGCAAAGACTTCCTCCAAGCAGAAGCCTCTTTCCCAGCGAGGGCGCAGCACGATCTCTTCGTGGGCCCCCTGCTCCGTTTTGCTGCTCGCCTGCCGTCATCACTCGTGACCTTTTCGGCGCCGGCAAAGCGCCGATCGTGAGCGAAGACTAAACCTGTAAGGCGAGCGAGGTAAATGAGCGAAGATATACTTTGGAGATATTCTCACTTATGGGATTTAAATGAAGAAGGATTCCAATCAACCATTATATGCTTGACTGTTGCACTGGCGCCACACCGATATGGTGGCAAACCCTGTTGCTCAATGCCGCAGCGCTGTCCTGAAGTTTCATTTCGTCAATCGCCTGCCCAAGCTCGACCCGGTCAAGGTCACTCACTCCGCCTGCCTCGAAAAGTCCGGGAGCGAATGTCGGCTTCGGGGTCTTGGCTTCAGGGTCTTGGAGGACAATCTGCCCCTCGGCGTGGCGGCGCCCAATCCAAAGATCAACGATCAGGTCATGAACGATCAGAACGGCGTGTGCAGTGTCGAGCAATGGCGAGATGGCTCATGCGCCTCCCCGCCGGTCGTGCTCGACATCGCCTTTTCGGAAATCGGCGAGTGCGTCTACGACTGCCATATCCTCGAACACGAGGACGGCGGCATGATGGCCAAAATCAAGGTCGTGCCGTCGCCGCAATAGGCCTTCCAGCCGCCGCATAGGAGCGGAGGCAGCCTCTTGAAGCCCGGCGCGGGGCGCTCAGCCTCCCATATCTCAGGCCGAAAGCGCCTTGACGCCCGGCAGCTCCTTGCCCTCGAGCCATTCGAGGAAAGCGCCGCCGGCCGTCGACACATAAGTAAATTGTTGCGCAGCATGCGCCTGATTGAGCGCCGAGACGGTGTCGCCGCCGCCTGCGACCGACAAGAGCTTGCCTTCAACCGTCAATCGCGCCGCCGTTTGTGCGACGGCGCTCGTCCCTTCGTCGAAAGGCGGCAGCTCGAAGGCGCCGAAGGGGCCGTTCCACACGAGAGTCTTGCATTTTTCGAGCAGGCCTTCGACATGGGCGACCGCCTTCGGTCCGACGTCAAGAATCATTTCCTGGGGGCCGACATGGTCGGCGGAGACGACATGCGCCGGCGCATGCGATTTGAACGTCAGCGCCACGGTCACGTCCTCGGGAAGCACGATCTGGCAGCCGGCGGCCTTCGCCTTGCTCATGATCTCGCGCGCCGTGTCGAGCAGCGACGTCTCGCAGAGCGACTTGCCGACCGCCTTGCCCTGCGCGGCAAGAAAGGTGTTGGCCATGCCGCCGCCGATGACGAGATAGTCGACCTTCGACACGAGATTGCCGAGGAGATCGAGCTTCGTCGATATCTTCGCGCCGCCGACGATCGCCATGACGGGGCGCTGCGGCGCGCCGAGCGCCTGCTCGAGCGCCTCGAGCTCGGCCTGCATCGCGCGACCGGCATAGGCCGGAAGCTTGTGAGCGAGGCCCTCGGTCGAGGCGTGGGCGCGATGCGCCGCCGAAAACGCATCGTTCACATAGAGATCGCCAAGATTCGCGAGCTCCTCCGCAAAGGCGGGGTCGTTCTTCTCCTCGCCCTTGTGAAAGCGCGTGTTCTCGAGCAGCAACACGTCGCCGTCCTTCAGCGCGGCGATCGCCTCCTGCGCAGGCGGGCCCACGCAGTCGTCGGCGAAGGCCACGGGACGACGCAGATGCTCAGCCAGCGCCGCAGCGACGGGCTTGAGCGTATCCTCGTCGTTCCTTGCGCCTTTGGGTCGTCCGAAATGGGCGAGCAGGATGACCTTCCCGCCCTTGTCGGCGATCTCCTTGATCGTCGGCAGCACGCGGTCGATGCGCGTGGCGTCGGTGATGTGGCCGCCCTCCATCGGCACGTTGAGATCGACGCGGAGGAGGACGCGTTTGCCCTTGAGATCGGCGTGATCGAGCGTTTTGAAGGAGGTCATGTCACCTTCTGAGGTAGTTCATCGCGAAGATCAAAATCCCCGAGCCGAGCGCCCAGGTGGTGAAGACGATGCCGAGCATGGTCCAGACGGTAGGGAGCGCGTTGAACCGCTCGCTTATGCCGGAGAGGCGACCTTCGACACCCGTGAAACGCCCATTGATCGACGCGAACTTTCCGCCAAACTCCGCAAACTGAACGTCAATTTTCGCGTCGAGTCTATCGAGTTTTGCGTCGAGTTTCTGCATTTTTATCCCTTGCTTATAATAGGCTTAGTTGCGTTCTTGAGAACTGTCACCTCGTGTCTTTCGACATAGCCGCAGCGAGAGCAGATGAGTTCGACGTGATGAAAATGCCCCCTCGGAAAGGCGTCCCCGGGCAGCTGGAAGGAACCATGCGGCACGACGCTGCGACTTTCGACAAGGTAGAATCGCTCATTCGAGCAGCGCAGACAGGAGAGGTTGGGGAACGCCTCATTAACAAGCTTTGCTAGTTCGTTGAGGCGTTCGTCCTCCACGAGGTTGGAGGTGGGGCGGAGGTCATCTGTAGGGGATGTTGGCTCCGCCATTGGTTCGCGCTCCCTCAGATCAGCTTCGCGATCGCCGCAGCGACGTCCGTCATGCGCGCCGAGAAGCCCCATTCATTGTCGTACCAGCTCAGCACCGAGACGAGCGTCCCGTCGAGGACCTTGGTCTGGTCCATGTGAAAGGTCGAGGAAGCCGGGCAGTGGTTGAAGTCGGTGGAGACGAGCTTGTCGTTTGTATAGTCCAGCACGCCCTTCAACGGCCCGTCCGCAGCGGCCTGGATCGCCGCATTGATCTCGTCCTTGCTCGTCGCGCGCTTCGCCACGAACTTCAGATCGACGAGTGAGACATTCGGGGTCGGCACGCGCACCGCATAGCCGTCCAGACGACCATTCAGCTCCGGCAGCACAAGGCCCACGGCCTTCGCCGCGCCCGTCGAGGTCGGGATCATCGACAGCGCCGCAGCGCGGGCGCGATAGAGGTCCTTGTGCATCGTGTCAAGCGTCGGCTGGTCGCCTGTATAGGAGTGGATCGTCGTCATGATCCCCTTGTCGATGCCGATCGCGTCATGCAGCACCTTGGCGACGGGCGCCAGGCAGTTCGTCGTGCAGGAGGCGTTGGAGATCACGAGATGCTCCTTGGTGATCTTGTGATGATTGACGCCATAGACGACCGTCAGATCCGCGCCCTCGCCAGGCGCCGAGACCAGCACGCGCTTCGCGCCGGCGTCGAGGAGGAGCTTCGCCTTCTCACGCGCGGTGAAGAGGCCCGTGCACTCGAGCGCGATATCGATCTCGAGTTCCTTGTAGGGAAGCTCCGCCGGGTTCTTGATCGCCGTGACCTTGATCGGCCCACGGCCGACGTCGAGCGTATCGCCCGAGACGGTGACCTTTTGCGGAAAACGCCCGTGCACGGAGTCGTAGCGCAGGAGATGCGCATTGGTCTCGACCGGCCCGAGATCATTGATCGCGACGACCTCGAGATCGGCGCGGCCGGATTCCACGATGTAGCGCAGCACGTTGCGTCCAATGCGGCCAAATCCGTTGATCGCCAGTCTCACGGCCATGTAGGTCCTCCTTGTCGGTGCGGGATGAGCGGCAGCATTGATAACATATAGCCCGCGCTGTCAACGCGATCGGGAGGCTCCGCTCGCGCCCCGAACCGCTGTCAAGGTGGAGCCCAAGTCGCTGCGCCCGACGCTCGGGGCCGGCTTGCCTCTGGCGCGTCAGGCCTCCTTTGCGCTAGAGCAGAACCCTTCGCAGACAAGGGCCCTCTCGCCATGACTTGGACCGATCGCCGCCGTTTCCTCATAGGTGGAGCGAGCCTTGCTCTCGCGCCACGCGCCCTGGCGCAGGGGCAGCCGGAGGAGGAGTTGCAGGTTCGCGTCGAGAACAATTCGACGCCGGAGCTTTGCGCCGAGAAGGACAATATCGAGCTCGACTTCTACTCGAGCCGGCTGCGCCGCATGCAGGTGCAGGCCGTGCATCCTTCCTACATCAACATGATCGATAGGGACCGCTACGCGCCCGACTGGTCGAGCTGCGACTTCTCCCATGACTATTCCGGAGTCGTCGAGCACACGCGACGTCATACTTTTTGGGAGACGCCAGAGTTCTGGCTCGTCGGCTACACCTTCCCGCCCAACGCCTTTTGGCGCGCCCCCACCGTGCCGGTGCGCGTGGGCGACCGCGTGGAGCGCGGCTTTCACATGGTGCAGGTCTGGATGAGCTATCGCCAGCGCGCGGAGGAAATCCTGGTGTTCTATCCGCCCGACGGCTACTGGCGCGCGCGGCCCCTTCCCTATGAGGAAATGCGCTGGACCGCCTATGGCTCCTCCTTTCTGATCGGCCCGGTCGAAACGCAGCAGCGCCCCATCGTGGACTTTGAAGAAGTGATCTTCGAGCCGGAAACGAAGAGCTTCGTGCTGAAATTCAAGCGCGGCGGCGAGGCCCACATCCGAATCGACAAGATCGACCAGGAGCGCATGGTGCTGGACGTCTCCTACAGCGCAGAAATGCCGGATGGGCTGCCCTTCGCCTCGCTGCGCTCGATGTTCACGATGCAGACGATGAACGACGCGGCGCGCGTCGCCTGGCGCACAAAGCGCGGCTCGGGCTGGCAGGAGGCCGAGGTGATTGGCTTCCCAGGCGCGAGCGCGACCGAATTTTGGGTGGGCCGGCATTTGCCGTCGCGCCACAATCTCTCGGCCCCCGACATGGTCTTCGGAAAGTTTCAGGCCGCCGCGCTCGCCTCGAGATGACCGCCTTGAGCCGGCTCCTTTGGCTCGACGCGGCGCGCGGCTTCGCCGTCGTCGCGATGGTCGCCTATCACTTCGTCTGGGACCTCGGAAATTTCGATTATATCGATCGCTATTTTCCCTATTCGGCCCAGTTCAAGAGCTTCGGCCATGCGATCGCCCTTTCCTTTCTCTTCATCGCCGGGGTGAGCCTCGTCCTCGCACATGAGCGCAATCCGAGCTTTGGCCCGTTCTGGCGCCGCCTCGCGCGCATCGCCGCCGCCGCCGCGCTCGTGTCGCTTGGCACCTATCTCGTTTTTCCGCAGTCCTTCGTGTTCTTTGGCATATTGCACTGCATCGCGGCGGCGAGCCTGCTGGCGGCGCCCTTTCTCTTTCTGCCTTGGCCGGCGTCCTTGTTCGCCGCGGTCGCGGTCTTTCTCGCGCCGCGCTTCCTTGCGGCGCCTGTCTTCGACGCGCCCTGGCTGAGTTGGATCGGCCTCTCGACCGTCGAACCGTTGACCAATGACTGGCGGCCGCTCTTCCCTTGGTCAGGGGCGCTGCTCGCCGGAGTCGCCTTCGCGAAAGCTCCGGGCGTTTTGGCTGCGCTCGGGAGGTTTGAGCCGACGGGGGCCGGAAGCGCTTTCGCGAACGCCTCCGGTTGGCTTGGCCGTCACAGCCTGGCGATCTACCTGCTGCATCAGCCGCTGCTTTTCGGCGTCTTTCTGGGAATAGCGAAGCTCTCGACGCCGAGCGAGAACCCGTTCCCCAAAGACTTCCTGGCTGCCTGCGAAATGCGTTGCGAGGCGGACGGCGGTGCGATCGAGTTTTGCGAAGCGGCTTGCGGCTGCGTCGAAGCGCGGGCGCGCGACCTGCCCGGAGAGCCCGCGGAACGCGCTCTGAGGCTGCGAGCCCTGGCGGAGGACTGCGCGAAGCCCTGACGATCTCGAAGACGTGGACCGCGGCCGCCGGCGATCTATCTGAAGCTCCAGAGGCCGCTTGAATACGGAGCTGAGATGAACGACGCGCCGGCCCAAGAGCTCCCTGATCTGACACAGGGCGTCGCCCATGCCGATCTCTTGCATGCCGGAAAGCTCGTCGGCCGCGTCGGCGAAGCAGAAGTGCTGCTCGTGCTCGACGGCGAGAAGATCTTCGCTGTCGGAGCGCATTGCACCCATTATCATGGGCCGCTCGTCGACGGGATCGCCGTGGGTGGCGAGATTCGCTGTCCCTGGCACCACGCCGCTTTCGACCTGTCGACGGGCGAGGCGCTGCGCGCGCCGGCTTTCGACAGGCTTCCCTGCTGGTCGGTCGAGCGACAAGGGGACAGGATCTTCGTGCGCTCAAAGCGCGAGGCCGGCCCCTATGTCCAGGCCCCGACGGGCAATATCGAGCGCATCGTCATCGTGGGCGGCGGCGCCGCCGGCTTCTCCGCCCTTTTCGAGCTGAAACGCGCGGGCTTCACCGGCGTCCTCACGATGATCGGCGCCGAGAAGGCGCCGCCGCTCGACCGCCCCAACCTCTCTAAAGACTATCTCGCGGGCAGCGCGCCGGAAGATTGGCTGCCCCTGCGGCCCGCAAGCTATTACGCGGAAAACGGCGTCGATCTGAGGCTCGGCGCCACGGTGAGCGCCATCGATCCCGCGAAGGGCGCCGTCAAGCTCGAAGATGGGGAAGAGCTTGCCTATGACCGCCTGTTGCTGGCGCCGGGCGCGGAGCCGGTTCGGCTGACGATTCCTGGAGCCGATCTCCCGCATGTGAGCGTGCTCCGTTCGCTCGACGATTGCCGCGCGATCATCGAGCGCGCCAAGACGGCCAAACGCGCCGTCGTGCTCGGCGCGAGCTTCATCGGCCTAGAGGTCGCCGCGTCACTGCGCGCGCGCGAGATCGAAGTGCACGTCGTCGCGCCGGAAAAAGTTCCGATGGCGCGCGTGCTGGGCGAAGAGATGGGCGCCTTCGTGCGTAAGCTGCACGAGGAGCACGGCGTCATCTTCCACCTCGAGGATGTCGCGACCGCGATCGACGCGGAGAAAGTCACGCTGAAAAGCGGGCTCTCGCTTCCCGCCGATCTCGTTGTCGCGGGCGTCGGCGTGCGTCCACGCGTCGCTTTGGCGGAAAAATGCGGGCTCGCGGTCGATCGCGGCGTCGTCGTCGACGCCTTTCTCGAAACCAGCGCGCCGCGAATTTTTGCGGCCGGCGACATCGCGCGCTGGCCGGATCCGCATAGCGGCGACAAGATACGCGTGGAACACTGGGTTGTCGCCGAACGTCAGGGCGAGACCGCCGCGCGCAATATGCTCGGCGCGCGTGAGACCTTCGAGGCGGTCCCGTTTTTCTGGAGCCAGCATTACGACGTGCCGATCAATTATGTCGGACACGCCGAAAGCTGGGACGCCATCAAGATCGACGGCGACATCGCCGCAAAGGACTGCGTTCTGCGCTACAAGCGCGGCGGGAAAACGCTCGCCGTCGCTTCGATCTATCGCGACATCGACAGCCTGCGGGCGGAGCTGGAGATGGAGCGGGCGTTGGGGCGGTGAGGGATTCTCAGGCCCTAGCTTTCGGCGGAGGAAGAGCGTCCCAATCCCCGCCCGCCTCCAGATCCTCGGGGCGCGGCTGCAGCATGATGTTGTAGCCCGCGTCGATGAGATGGATCTCGCCGGTCACGCCGCCGGAAAGCTCGGAGAGGAGATAGAGCGCGGAGCCGCCGATCTCGTCCAAGGTGATCATGCGCTTGAGCGGGCAATGCGCCTTCTGAAAAGCGCCCATCGCGCGCGCGCCGCCGATCCCGGCGCCGGCCATCGTGCGGACTGGACCGGGCGAGATCGCATTGACGCGAATGCCGCGCGCGCCGAAATCCGCCGCGAGATAGCGCACCGAAGAATCAAGCGCCCCCTTCGCGACGCCCATCACATTGTAGTTGGGCATCACATGCGTGCCGCCGGCGAAGCTCACCGTCAGCATCGAGCCGCCGCTCTGCATCAGGCTCGCGGCGCGTTTCGCCGCCTCGGTGAAGGAGAAACAGGAGATCACCATCGTGCGGATGAAATTCTCGCGCGAGGTGTCGGCATAGAGGCCCTTGAGCTCGTTCTTGTCGGAATAGGCGATCGAATGGACGAGGAAATCCAGCCCGCCCCACTCCTTTTGCAGGCGCGCGAAGACGGCGTCGACCGTGGCCAGGTCCTCGACATCGCAGGGAAGGATGAGCTCCGAGCCGAGCTCCTGGGCAAGCGGCCTGACCCGCTTCAGCAGCATCTCGCCCTGATAGGTGAAGGCGAGCTCGGCGCCGTGCCGGGCGAGCACGCGCGCGATCCCATAAGCGATCGAGTGATCATTGGCGACGCCCATGATCAGGCCCCGCTTGCCTTGCATCAATCCCTTGGCCTCGGTCATCCGCAACTGCCCTCGAGCTTCGTTGAAACCAACGCGAGCCTGGAGGCTCGCGGTCCACGCCGTCCGGACCGAGAGCCTCCAGGCTCGCTCATCTTGCTACCGTCTTACGCGTCCGGGTGCTTGAACACCAATGTCGCATTGGTGCCGCCAAAACCGAAGGAATTGGAGAGCACCGCGCGCAGATTCACATTGTCGCGCCGCTGGCGCAGGATCGGCATGTCGGAGAACTCGGGGTCCAGCTCCTCGATGTTCGCGCTCTTGCAGATAAAGCCGTGCTTCATCATCAGCAGCGAATAGATGGCTTCCTGCACGCCGGTGGCGCCCAGCGAATGGCCAGTGAGCGACTTCGTCGCCGAAAGCGGCGGGCATTTGTCCTCATTGCCGAAGATCTCGCGGATCGCCTCGATCTCCTTCACGTCGCCGACGGGCGTCGAGGTCGCGTGCGGGTTGATGTAGTCGATCGGAATCTTCACATTCTGGAGCGCCTGCTGCATGCAGCGCACAGCGCCTTCGCCAGAGGGCGCAACCATGTCGTGGCCGTCCGAGGTCGCGCCATAGCCGACGATCTCGCCATAAATCTTCGCGCCACGCGCCTTGGCGCGCTCATATTCCTCGAGCACGAGCACGCCGGCGCCGCCGGCGATGACGAAGCCGTCGCGGTTCTTGTCATAAGCGCGCGAGGCGGTCTCCGGCGTGTCGTTATAGGAGGAGGACATCGCGCCCATCGCGTCGAACAGCACGGAAAGCTCCCATTCGAGCTCCTCGCAGCCGCCGGCGAAGATCATGTCCTGCTTGCCCCACTGGATCAGCTCAAAGGCGTTGCCGATGCAATGATTGGAGGTCGCGCAGGCCGAGGAGATCGAGTAGTTGACGCCCTTGATCTTGAACCACACCGCGAGCGTGGCGGAGGCCGTGGAGGCCATGGTCTTCGGCACGGCGAAGGGACCGACGCGCTTGGGCCCCTTCTCGCGCGTGATGTCGGCTGATTCCGCGATGACGCGCGCCGAGGGGCCGCCCGAGCCCATCACGATCCCGATGCGCGGATCGGAAATCTCCTCGAGGCTCAGCCCCGCGTCGGCGATAGCCTGATCCATCGCCACGTGACACCAGGCGGTGCCGGCCGCGTGAAAGCGCGCGGCGCGCCGGTCGACGACCTTCATGGCGTCGAGCTTCGGCATGCCGTGCACTTGCGAGCGGAAGCCGAGCTCGGCGTATTTTTCGGCGCGCACAATGCCGGGCTTCGCGTGAAAAAGCGACTCTTTGACTTGCTCGACATTGTCGCCGATCGACGACACGATGCCCATTCCAGTGACGACGACGCGTCTCATGATGTTCCTCCTCAGGGCTCGAAGCCCTTTTTGGGAGCGAGGAGCGAATAGGGACTCGGGAATTGAAGCGCTCTCGCGCCCTATTCGCTATCGCCTATTCGCCGCGCACTCTCTTTGCGCTCACTCTTTCGCGAGGCAGACGCGCAAATCCTTGGCTTCATAGATGCGCTTGCCGTCGGCCGCCATCCAGCCGTCCGCGATGCCGAGCACGAGCTTGCCCTTCATGACGCGCCTGAAGTCGATCCCATAGGTGACGAGCTTCACGGTCGGGCGCACCATGCCGGTGAATTTCACCTCGCCGACGCCGAGCGCCATGCCGCGGCCCGGCAGGTCGAGCCAGGCGAGATAGAAACCGACCATCTGCCAGAGCGCGTCGAGCCCTAGGCATCCCGGCATGATCGGATTGCCTTTGAAGTGGCAATCGAAAAACCAGAGGCTCGGCTTGATGTCGAACTCGGCGCGCATGTAGCCCTTGCCGTGCTCGCCGCCCTCCTCGAACACTTCCGTGATGCGGTCGAACATCAGCATCGGCGGCAGCGGCAGCTGCGCATTGCCGGGGCCAAACAGCTCCTCGCGGCCGCAAGCGAGCAAATCTTCATAGCCGAAGCTTGAGCGTCTTTCGCTCATCGATGGGCTTCCTCTCCCTTATGATCGTTCATTGGGCGAGGCGCGCTAGAGCGAGTCCCGATCGCGCGGAATCTCGCGATCGAAGAGGATCAAGCTCCAAATCGAGAACTTAGAGCATGGCCTGACCGGAAAACCGCTTCGCGCTTTTCCGTGTCATGCTCTAGGCCGCAATTGCGGCGCTCGCCGGATCAATTTCGTAACATAAGGAAAGGCGCGGTCAAAGCCGCGCCCCGAAAACCCGCAGGCGTCGCCCCTTGCTTCCATCAGCTTGGAATGCTGGCTCCCTGAGCCTTGGCGGCTTCCGCCGCCTTCTGCTGATAGAGGCCGACAAAGTCGATCGGATCGAGAAACAGCGCCGGGAAGCCGCCGTCACGAGTGGCGTCCGACACGATCTGGCGCACATAAGGGAAGAGCAGGCGCGGGCACTCGATCATGACGATCGGATGCACCTGTTCTTGCGGAATATTGGTCAGGCGGAAGACGCCGGCGTATTCGAGATCGAGCTTGAAGAGCACATTCGCCCCCTCGCCCGCCTTGGCGTCGAGCTTGAGCGAAACCTCGAAATCGGTCGGCGCGAGCTGCTTGGCGTCGACATTGACCTGAACCTGGATGTTCGGCGGCGTGTCCGGCGGGGCGAGCGAGCGCGGAGCGTTGGGGTTCTCGAAGGACAGATCCTTCAAATATTGGCCAAGGGCGTTCAGCGCCGGCGCGCCGGAGCCCTGCTGCGCCGCGTTGTCATTGCCGTTGCCTTCCGCCATTTCCATCGACTCCTATCAAGATTTCGCAGTTTTCGCGGCCCCGCCTAACACGTTCATCCCGACGCGACAAGGCGAGGGGTCCCCCCATGCCGATCGGACGCAGATCGGATCAGGCGAAGCCGCTTCGGGCGCGACGGCGGCGATAGGCGCCGGGCGTCATGCCGCGTCGCGACATGACTGCAGATTGATAAGAGAAGACGAAAGTTGCGCCTGCCGCCTGATCGCAATTCAAGCTCCGCTCTCCCCGCATGGGCGCGGCCGCGCTGAAAGGCGCCATTCCCAGAAAATCCGCACTTAAATATGCGACATCGCCCAAGCGTTCGGCATCTTTAGAACTTTTCGACTTGCTCCCGACCGTCATCGGAGTAGTATCACTGCTTGCGGCCAAGGTCGCTTTATACGTAGGCGAGTTGGCAGTGAGCGGAATGCGACGCAACGCATTTGTGGTGGTGCTCTTCGCTCTGGCGCTGGGACTGAAAGTCCTGCTGCCGGCGGCGGGGGTCTTCGCCCACGTCTCGAACGACGCTAACTTGCCGCAAGCCGCATTGCGGGACTGCGTTCGAGCTGCCGAGGACGGCGCGCTCGGCGAGACGCAGCCGCCGGGCAGAGCCCAGCGCCACGCCGCAAACTGCCCCCTGTGCCAGATTTTCAGCGAGGGCTCCTTCCTCCTCCTGGAGCGAACGCCTCAGCCGGCGGCCCTGGTCTTCTTCGAGCCCGCGGCGCCCCCAACGCTCGACGACCACGCCGCAAACCCAGTTCGCGCCGCGGCCGCTCATCAGCCCCGGGGGCCTCCAGACTTCTCCTGACCTTGCTGCGGGACATGCCGCGGCCAGACTCGCTGCCACCGTGACGGAAAAGCGCGCGTTTCAGCGTGGCGGTTCGTTGCGCCTTGAAGCGAATTTCTTCAGGAGAACCAATGTCTAAGTCTCTGAATCGACCCCCGGCCTCGGCGGCGGCAAGCGCCCGTCCGGACGAACACCCGGGAGCCACGCCCATCCGCGCCGCGCGAGCACAAATCTCTGTGGCGCGCGGGCAGATCTTCCGCCCAATCAACCTCGAGCGCCGAGCGCGTTTCGCTCGCATCGAAGCAGACGCGACTCGCGGCGGATAGCTGATCAGAACACCGGGTCTCGCCTCCTCCCCCGGCTGCGGCAGTCGCGCTTCGCTCTCGCGAAGCGCCTGCGCCGCCGAAACGGACCGCGAAACCGGTAAAGTCGGCATGGCGCCCGTTTCAGCGGACTTCCCTGAACGGTGGCGGACCGCGCCATGCCGACGCTTTTACCCTGTCGGGCCTCAGGCGGAACACGAGAGCCTGATGCGAAAAAGCGGAAACCGGCTTTGGCGCAGATCGCGCTCTAAATTTTACGTTTTCTGCGCTCAAGCGAAACGCGCTCTCGCAAAAGTGACGGAGTTTTCCGTTTACGCGGAAAGGGCGCGCAGGCCGAATTCGAGATCTTCGATCAGATCGTCGATGTCTTCCAGGCCCAAGGAGAGGCGCAGCATCCCATCGGAAATGCCAAGCTTGGCCCGCGCCTCCGGCGCCAGACGCTGATGCGTCGTCGTCGCCGGATGGGTGATCAGGCTCTTGGCGTCGCCCAGATTATTGGAAATCTTGATGATCTCGAGCGCGTTGGCAAATTTGAACGCCGCCTCCTTGCCGCCCCGCATCTCGAAACAGACCAGCGTGCCGCCGCCCAGCATCTGTCGTTTCGCGAGCGCCGCCTGCGGGTGATCGTCGCGAAACGGATAAAGCGCGCGCGAAACCCCTTTCTGCGCAGCCAGAAAATCGGCGATGCGCGCGGCGCTCTCCGTCTGGCGCGCGACCCGCAACGGCAGGGTCTCGAGACCCTTCAGCAGCACCCAGGCGTTGAAGGGAGAGAGCGCGGGGCCCGTCTGCCTCAAAAGATTATGCAGCGTTTCGTCGATCAAGGCCTGCGAGGCGAGAATGACGCCGCCAAGACAACGTCCCTGGCCGTCGATGTGCTTCGTCGCCGAGTAGACAACGAGGTCGGCGCCGAATTCGAACGGCTTTTGCAAGAGCGGCGTCGCGAAGACATTGTCGACGATGAGCTTTGCGCCCGCCTCATGCGCGACATCCGCAATCGCTTTGATATCATAGACTTCGAGGCCCGGATTGGTTGGCGTCTCGAGAAAGAAAGCCTTGGTCTCCTTACGGACCGCCTTCTTCCATTGCGCAATGTCGGCGCCGTCGACGAGAGTCGTCTCGACGCCAAAGCGCGGCAAAAGCTCCTCGACGACATAAAGGCAGGAGCCGAAAAGGGCCCGCGCGGAGACCACATGGTCGCCGGCCCGAACCTGCGAGAGCATCGCGGCGGTGACCGCGGCCATCCCCGAGGCCGTGGCGCGCGCGGCCTGGGCGCCCTCGAGCAGGCACATGCGCTGCTCGAACATGGCGACCGTCGGATTGGAGAAGCGCGAATAGATGAAGCCCGGGTCTTCGCCCTTGAAGCGCGCCTCGGCGGCCTCCGCGGAAGGGTAAGCGAAGCTCTGTGTGAGGTAGAGCGCCTCTGAAAGCTCACCGAAGGAGGAGCGCAGCGACCCGCCGTGGACGAGGGCGGTCGCGGGCTTCATGGGGCGACGGGAAGGCTTGGACACTCCTGGCTCCTCAAAACTTGAGACGCGGCCAGGGTTTCCGAGGAGCCCCGGCCTTTTAGCGCCTTATTTTACGTGGCGGCAAGCCGGCCGGCTCAAATAACCACGGATGCATAAAGAGGGAAGCGGGCAAGGCTGTCAATGGCCTCGGCTCGGCCCACTAGCGCAATCGGGGGGACGATCGACTCCCTGCCCTCGTCCTGAGGACCCCGCGAAGCGGGCGTCTCGAAGGACGGCCAAGAGGGGAATCCTACGAGATTTCGCGTGTCCTCATCCTTCGAGACGGCTCCTACGGAGCCTCATCAAGGTGAGGTTCGCTAGGGGCTTCAGGCGTCCGCCATCTCCTTGAGGTCAGGCCGACGGGCGCATATCGCCATATCGTAAATCGACGAGAGCGCCTCCGGGCTCACGCTCGGCCGAGTGATGGCGATGAAGCCCGCATGCGCGATCAAGCGCAAGGGCGCGTCCGGAAACTCTTGTCTTATCGCAGCGATGAGCTGAGTCCCGCCCAGCCCTTGCGTCGCGCGTTCGATGAGGCGCGCGGCGAGTTGATGATGTTCGGGGTCGAACACGGAGCCCTCTGATCCGACGCCCGCCTTTGGAGCGCCGAGAGAGGGTGAAGCTAATTTTCCAGCGCGCGGAAGTCAAATGTCCGCACCTGGCGACTCGGCCTACATAGAGGTGACGGCATGAGGCTATTATATGCGACGCTGATAGTCACATCAATATTCTTACACGCATCAGAGGGTGCTCGAAAGCACTCGTCACATTGAGGCGCCACAGGATTTATCAGATAAACAAAGACTATGGCTCGACACGCCAAATGTATATTCGGTTGTTATTTATATCGATGCCGATCCGAGCCTTGCTCGATCCTCTCGTCATGCAACGCCGGCAGGCAGAGCCGACCTCGGCTTTTGAGAGACTCTGCCCGCAGAGAATGCATATTTCGCGTTGCGACATTATGTAGCACCAGCCTCGCGCCGCGGCGGTATGCGTCACCTTTCGATGGGGCAGGCGCCCGGATCGTCGCAGGGCGCGGGCATGGAGCGCGTGGCGGCGCTGATCTCACTGGAGGCCGGCCCCTCCACGCCCCCCACGATTGCGGAGACGCGCCAGCGGTAGGTCGACTTCGGCGCGAGGCCCGTGTCGCCAAAGCTCGGTCCGGCGACCTCGCCAACCACGACGAAGGGACCGTCGACTCCCGCTCGAGAGACTTTGTAGGCTGTCGCGCCCTTCAGAGCGGCCCAAACGAGGTCCGCACTGGAGTCGGAAGTGTCGATGACCGCGAGCGCACCCGGCGCGGCAACGGTCGTCGCCTCCTTTGCGGGAGCTAAGGCCATGTTTCCGCTGGCGGCCGGGCCATCCATGACGGTGAGCGCATTCGCCACCGGCCCAACGTTCGCGGCGGCGGCGATCGCAGGCTTGGCGCCCGCGGTCAGCGCGTCCAACATGGCCTTGATCGTTCGAATCTGCGCTCCGGCGCGTGTGACGTAATTATCCTTGTGGTTGACGTAGCTCCACCAATCCCAGCACGCCTCGGGATTTTGCGGGAGGACGAGGCTCGATTTGGTCTGCGGATACAAGACGATGATATGATTCGTGTCCGCCCAGGAATTATACCCGGTGTCATTGACGTAGCGCCTGCCGATGTCGTCGACGTCCTGCTTGCACCCATGCAAGGCGATATGAACACGGCACGCCTCCCCGTTTTCGCAGTCTTTGGGGACATAAGCATAGCCGACCGAACCCATGCTCAGCGCATCGGGGATGTCTGGCGTTGTGTAGAGAGATTGATCGAAACTCTTGACCGCGCCACTCAGCTGGCCGCGATTTGGAGCATTCAACGCACCATATGTATGCTGCAAGATAACCCCGGCCTGATCATAGCCGCACTGGTCGATATACGGGCTCTCATTGGCGCTGCAGGCGTTCAGGCCCGTGACGTTCGCTCCCTCGGCGACGACGAGCGAATGACCGGCTCCGAGCGCGGTCTGATAATAGAGGTTGCCTCGGTTCGCGTCGCCCAGATAGTGGCGATAGAAATCGGCGACCGCGTCGGAGACGGATCTCGCCACGACTTTGTCGTTATAGCCGTGAAAGAGATAGACCTTCTGCCGGCCGATATTTTGAAGCGGGTCAATCTCGCCCAGAGCTGCTTTTGCGTCAGCTTTCGAGAAAAAGACGCCCAGATCCGGCGGCGGCCCTTTCATGCAGGCATGCGTCGCCGTCCAGGCTGGAAGGACATAGGCGTCCACCAAGTCGCCCGCGTCGGCTTGGGCGCACCAATAGGGGCCGCCCGCGACGACGCCGACCCCCTTGATCGTCGAGGACCAGGCCGTGGCGAACTGAACCGCCATGAAGGCGCCGGACGATATTCCGGAAATCGAGCTCTCTTTGATGTCGGCGTTGTAAGCTTTGAGCGCGGAGGGCTCTGCCGCCAGCGGCGGCGCAGCGAAAGCCGCGGAGAAGACGAGAAACGCGGCAAGTCGGCGAAGTTGAAACTTGTTCATAAAATCCTCCCTCACAATGCGGAGAGGGGCAGAGAATACACGGCGATGACGACAGAGCCATGTAAAAGTTCTCGCCTAGAGCGCGATGCGAAAAAGTGGAAACCGATTTTTCGCACAAATCGCGCTCTAAACTTTTAGAATCGATCACGTTTTCTGCGTTCAGGCGATTCCGCCTGAACTCAGCGTGATCTAGAGCATGTCGCGGAAAAGTCCGAAGCGGTTTTCCGGTAGGACATGCTCTAAGTTTTTGATCTGGAGCTTAGTCCTTTTCGATCGCGTAATTCCACGCGCTCTCTACGACCCCGACGAGAGCGGAGCCGTAGCGCGCGGCGTTCAAACGCCGATGTCGAAATCGCTCTTCTTGAAGATCGAGACGAGCGCGATGCCTTCCCGCGCGAGATTTTCCGCCCCGCCTTCCTCGCGGTCGATCACGACGAGGGCTTTCTTCACGCTGCCTTTGAAGCCTTCTTCTTTGAGGATCGCGAGCGCTTTGAGGATGGAGCCTCCGGTCGTCGCGACATCGTCGACGAGCAGAATTTCCTCGCCCTCGCCCTCGCCCGTGTAGCCGTCGATGATCTCCCGGGACCCGTGGCCCTTCGCCTCCTTTCTCACGAAAAAGGCGAAAACCGGCGCGCCGCGGCTTTGACTGACGGCCGCGACGCTCGCAACGATCGGCACGGCGCCGAGCACGAGCCCGCCGATGAAGCGCAGGCCCTGCGTGCGCATGTAATCGACGATGATTTCAGCCGAGAGATAAGCGCCTTCCGGATGAAGCGTTGTCTGGCGCAGCTGAAAGATGAAGCGGCTCTTGCGTCCGGAGGAGAGCGTGAAGTCCCCGATCTGCAGGGAGTCCTTCTGAATCTGCGCAAGCAGTCGGCGCCATCTCTCGTCGCTCGGATCGACGACCCGGCTCGAGCGAGCTTCGGTATGAGCGGAAGCGAAATCAGTCACGAGCGGGCTCCGTTGAATGAAAGACGCGAGTTGATCGGCTCTCTTCGCATCGCTCGTCCATCGTTGGCCGTGAACTCGAAGTTCGCCTTGAATCTCTTGGCGGAGCATTCTCGGCGAGACGGCTCGGCCCTTGTCAAGGACGGCCTTTCAGGCCGCCGCGCAGCGGTGCGAGCCATAGTCCGTCAAATATGACGGGCTGTGGCTCGCATCCTTGACAAAGGCCGACCGCTCGCCACGCTTGCCGCCATGAGATGTAAGGCGTTTCCAAGTCATTTGGCGTGAGAGCGCCGTGAGATGGGGCTGACATCAGATTTGGCGACCGGTTTCAGGCCCGGCAATACGCCTGCGGTTGCCGGGCCCGAAAGACGGAGAATGCGGCTCCTACGCCGCCTCTTCCTCGTCCTCCGCGAAGAGCTCCTCGCGCGTGACAGTCTTGTCCGCGATGTTCACGAGGCCGGAGAGGTGGGCGACGACGCGCTCCTCGTAAATCGGCGCGCGCAGCGAGGCGAGCGCCTGCTCATTGTTGCGATAGAAGTCCCAGACCTGCTTTTCCTGGCCCGGGAATTGTCGGGCGCGCTCGACGACGGCCTCGGTCAAGTCCTTTTCCTCGACGGACACGCCAGCGCGCTGGCCGATCTCGGCGAGAACGAGCCCGAGGCGCACGCGACGCTCGGCGATCACGCGATATTCAGCGCGCAGATCCTCCTCGCTCTTGCCCTCGAATTCCTTCTGCGACGTCGGGCGGGCGCGCTCCTTCTCGACCTCGCGCCAAATGCCCTCGAACTCCTGCTCGACGAGGCTCGGCGGCAGCTCGAAGGAATAGCGCTTGTCGAGCGCGTCGAGCAGCTTGCGCTTCAGCTTGTCGCGCGACGCCTTGTCGAAATCGGCCTCGATATTGGCGCGCACCGCGGCGCGCATCGCCTCGAGCGACTCGAAGCCGTATTTCTTGGCGAGCTCGTCGTCGAGCTCCATTGGCTTCGCGCCGGAGACCTCCTTCACGGTCACGTCGAACTCGGCCTCTTTGCCGGCGAGATGCGTCGCGGAATAGTCGTCGGGAAAGCGCGTCTTCACGACGCGCTTCTCGTCCTTCGCGACGCCTTCAAGCTGCTCCTCGAAGCCCGGGATGAACGTCCCGGAGCCCAGCACGAGGTCGACGTCGCCGCCTGTCCCCCCCTCGAAGGGCACGCCGTCGAGCTTGCCCTCGAAATCGATCGTGAGCTTGTCGCCCTTCTCGGCCTTGGCGCCCTCTTCGGTCTTCGGCTCATATTCGCGCAGCCGCTCGGCGAATTGGCTCATCGCCTTCTCCACCTCTTCGTCGGATACGGAGGCGACGGGGCGCTCGAGCGAAATGTCGTCGAAGGAGCCGACCTCGAAGGCGGGCAGCGTCTCGAAGGTCACGACGAAGGAGAAGTCGCCAGTGGCCTCCAGCGCCTTTTCGACGAGGTCGCGGTCCTCGGGAAAGTCGAGTTTCGGTCCGCTCGCCACGCGCAGCTTATTGTCCTCGACGATCTTGCGATTGGCCTCGTTGACAGCCTCCTGCAGGACCTCGCCCATGAGGTTCTTGCCGTAGAGCTTCTTCAAATGGGCCATCGGCGCCTTGCCGGGGCGGAAACCTTTGATCTGCGCCTTGGCGCGCACCTCGGCGAGCTGCGTCTCGAGTTTCGCCGCGAGATCGCTCGCCGGCAGAACCACCTTGAATTCCTGCTTCAACCCCTCGGAAAGGGTCTGGGTAACTTGCATTTTTTCCGCCTCTCGCAATGACTTTGCGGCTGCGAAGCCATTTTTTGGCTTACGCCGTCCGTCGTCTCGTCGTTCCCTGGTTGGTGCGGGCGGAGGGAGTCGAACCCCCACGACTTGCGTCACCGGAACCTAAATCCGGCGCGTCTACCAGTTCCGCCACGCCCGCGACGGCCTTGCCGTCGAGACGACCGACCGGCGTTGCGCGCCAGAGCCGCGTCGGGCTCTATAGCAAGGGCTGGAGGGCGATGCAGCACAAATTTGCCTCCTCGGGCAGCAAGCTTTCGCCTCAGTCCCGGGTCGCGCTAAAAGAGCCGGATTCGACCGCACTCCAGCCCGGATGCCGCAATGCCGTTCGCCCAAACTCGCCGAGCCTTTCTCGCCGGCGTCGGCGCCTTCGCCCTGCCCTTGCCGGCGCGTGGCGAGGAGCCGCCGCCCCGCATTCTGGAGGCGGGGCCGGTCAAGGCGCAGCTTCTGCCCGCCCCCGCGCCCGCGACTGACATTCTGGGCTTCGACGGCGTCTCGCCGGGGCCGATCCTGCGCTACCGGCAGGGAGACACGCTCTTCGCGCGGCTCGTCAACAAGACCGAGAAGCCGATGAGCCTGCATTGGCAGGGGTTGCGCGGAGAGAACGGCATGGACGGCGTCGCGCCGTTGACGCAGGCGGCCGTCGCGCCCGGCGCGAGCTTCGACTATCGGCGCAAGCTCGAGGACCCCGGCCTCTTCTGCTATCGCCCCGGCGTCTTCAAAGAGGCGGGCGAGCTTCTCGACCGCGGCCTGAAAGGCCTGCTCGTCGTCGACGAGCCCAAGCCGCTGGAAAGCGACGCGGATATCCTCGTCGTCCTCGATGACTGGCGTCTCGACGCCAAGGGCGCGATCGAGGGCGATTTTTCCAACGCCGATGAGGCGAAGGGCGCCGGGCGGCTCGGCAATCTCATCGCCGTTAATGGCGCAAGCGCGCCGAAGAGCTTTGAATTTCAGCCCGGCTCGCGCATCAGGCTGCGTCTCGCCAATCTCGCCAGCGCCCGCATCATGGCGCTCAGCTTCGAGGGGGGAACGCCCTCCGTAATCGCGGTCGACAGCCAGCCCTGCGACCCGTTCCCGCCCGTGCGCAACACGATTCCCGTCACGCCCAGCGCGCGCTACGAGCTGATGTTCGACCTGCCCGCGACCGAGGGCGCGAAGGCGCGGATGATTCTCCGCGCCGCCGACGGCAGGGATCAGGACCTCCTGCTCTTTGCGACAAAGGGCGCGCCGCGCGGCGCGCGGGAGCCGGTCCGCAGCCTGCCGCAAAATCCCGCGCTGCCGCCGGTCATTCATCTCGAGCAGTCGAAGAAGGTCGATCTCGTCATCGCGCAGGATAACGGCCGCTGGACGCTCAATGGCCGACCGAGCAAGGCCTATGCGGGCGATCCGCTGTTTCGCGTCAAGCGCGGCACGCCAGTGACGCTCGGCTTCGACAATCGCACCGGCATTCCCCTCGCGATGCATGTGCATGGGCATTGCGTGCGGCTGCTGCACGATCTCGACGACGGCTGGGAGCCCTATTGGCGCAACACCGTCGTCGCCCCGCCCGGCAAGGCCAAGCATGTGGCCTTCGTCGCCGACAGCCCCGGCAGATGGGCGCTCCACGACGACATATTGGATCATGAGGCCGCAGGCGTCGCGACCTGGTTCGAGGTGGGGTAGCGGTGCGCAGCTCGGGCGCGTCGCAAAACTTGCGAGAGATGCGCGCCGAGCTATCATAGAACTTATCAACCCCTTGGACGATGCCGCCAATGAACGTCACCTTGCCGCCCGAGCTGGAGCGCTTCGTGCAAGATAAGATCAAGTCGGGTCTCTTCGACTCCGAGGCCGAAGTCGTCCGCGCCGCGCTTCGGCTCATGGAAGATCAGGATCGGCCCATTCTCTGGGCCGAGGGGTCCATTCGCGAAAAGATAGCCGCGGGGCTCGCCTCGCTGAAGGCCGGCCAGGGCGTCGACGGAGAGGCGGTCTTCGAGAGGATGGAAACCGAAATGGACGAGGAAGAAGCGCGCAGCAGATCGTGACAGGCTATCGCCTTTCACCCGAAGCGGAAAAAGACGTCCACTTCATCCGCCTTTATCTAACGAAAAATGGGGGCGCTCGCGTCGCACGCTATGTGTTGCGCGAACTTCGGCAAGCAATAAGGCTTCTTGCAGAACGGCCGGAAATTGGCCACTCTCGGGCCGACCTTACGGACGCGCCCGTCAAATTCTGGTCGGTATTTTCCTATCTCATTATCTACGATCCCGTTTCAACGCCCTTGAGCGTTGTGCGTGTCCTGCACGGCCGCAGGGATGTCGAGCACGACTTGGCGGAAGCTCTACCCAATTCCAAAAGCGGAAACTGACGAAACAAGTCGTCAGCCCGCCTCCGCCAACACAGCAACATGCGCGGCGACGCTTCGCTCCAAATCTTCGGGAAGATAGCCGCCTTCGAGCAGCGACACGATACGACCCTGGCAGCGGCGCTCGGCAAAGTCGCGCAGGCGCAGCGTCAGCGCGCGAAAGTCTTGTGGCTCCAGCCGCAGGCCCGCGAGCGGATCGTGCTTATGGCCGTCGAAGCCCGCGCAGAGGACCATAAGGTCCGGGCCGAAGGCCTCCAACGCCGGGAAGACGCGCTCGCGCCAAGCGGCCGCAAAAGCCTCGCCACCGTCGCCCTTGGCGAGCGGCGCGTTGACGATATTGCCGTGCGCGCCGCGCTCGGAAATCTCGCCCGTGCCCGGATACAGAGGCATTTGATGCGTCGAGGCGTAGAAAACGCGCTTCTCGCTCCAGAAGCTTTTCTGCACGCCATTGCCGTGATGCGCGTCGAAATCGAGGATCGCGACTCGCTCGGCGCCGCTGGCCAACGCGTGACGGGCCGCAACCGCAGCGTTGTTGAAGAAGCAGAAGCCCATGGCCTCATCAGGGAGCGCATGATGACCGGGCGGGCGCGTGGCGACAAAGGCGGTTTTGGCGCGACCCTGCATGACGGCGTCCGTCGCGAGCACCGCGCCGCCAGCGGCGTGCAGCGCGGCGTCGAGCGTGCCGGGGCTCATGATCACGTCGGGGCCGAGGCGCAAAACGCCTTCGCGCGGCGCGGAGACGCGCAAGCGCTCCACATAGGCGGGATCGTGAATCGCGAGCAGCGCGTCGAGGCTCGCCTTCGGCGCCTCGATCCGCGCTGCAGTTGCGAGCTCCGGGCGCGCCAACGCGCGGCGCACGGCGGCAAGGCGCTTCGGGCGATCAAAAGCGCCGGGGCCGGGATCGTGCGCCGCCGCGCTCTCGGGCGGCAAAATCAGTAGAAGATCATCGCGCGCTTGCGCACGCAAAGGCAGCGGCGCGAGCGCGCCGAGTATCAGCGCGGCGCGGCGCGTGAGCGTCACCCCACCTGCCCGCGATGGCGCAAGAAATGGTCGGCCAGAACGCAGGCCATCATCGCCTCGCCGACCGGCACGGCTCTGATGCCGACGCATGGATCGTGACGGCCTTTGGTGACGATCTCGGTCTCTTCGCCCGCGCGATCGATGGTCTTGCGCGGCGTGAGGATCGAGGAGGTGGGCTTGACCGCAAAGCGCGCGACGACTGGCTGGCCCGTCGAAAGTCCGCCCAAGATCCCGCCCGCATGGTTCGACAAAAAGCTCGGGCCCTTGCGCATCTCGTCCGCGTTTTCCTCGCCCGTAAGCGCCGCCGCCTCAAAGCCCGCGCCGATCTCGACGCCCTTCACCGCGTTGATGGACATCAGCGCCAAGGCCAAATCGGCGTCGAGCTTGCCATAGATCGGCGCGCCCCAGCCCACCGGAACCCCTGTCGCCTCCAGCTCGATCACCGCGCCGACGGAGGAGCCGGATTTGCGAATCTCGTCGAGATAGCTCTCCCAATGCGCGGCGGCGATCTTGTCCGGGCAGAAGAAGGGGTTCTTGTCGACCTCGGCCCAATCGAAGCGCGCGCGGTCGATCTTGTGCGGTCCCATCTGCACCAGCGCGCCGCGGATCGTGACGCCCGCGACAACCTTGCGCGCCACGGCGCCGGCGGCGACGCGCGCGGCGGTCTCGCGCGCCGAGGAGCGTCCGCCGCCGCGATAGTCGCGAATGCCGTATTTGGCGTCATAGACGTAGTCGGCGTGGCCCGGCCGGTATTTCTGCGCGATCTCGGCATAGTCCTTCGAGCGCTGATCCGTGTTGTCGATCATCAGCGCGATCGGCGCTCCCGTCGTGACCTGCCGGCCGGCGTCGTCTGTGAAGACGCCGGAGAGAATCTTCACCGCGTCGTCCTCGCGACGCTGCGTCGTGAAGCGCGATTGGCCCGGCTTGCGCTTGTCGAGAAAGACCTGGATTTCTTCGGCGGTCAGCGGAATGCGCGGCGGACAGCCGTCGACAACCGCCCCGAGCGCCGGCCCGTGGCTCTCGCCAAAGGTCGTGACGCGGAAAAGATGGCCGAAGCTGTTGTGTGACATGGCTCTTGAGAGGCTTTGCGCGGCGCTTGAAGGTTGGCGCGGTTGTAGGGCGGGGGCGTCCGGGGGTCAAACCGAGCCTGCCGCCATCCTCCGGGCGAAACGCGCTCCCGAGCGCAGATTTGTCATTGAATGGCATGGCGGAGCGTCGCGCGGCGTCGATTTGAACTCAAGGACGGCGCTCCGGGCCGCCGCCGCAGGCGGTTGCGAAGCAATCCTTGACTTCAAATCGACGCCGCGCACAATCGCCTTCATGCAATCAATGACGAGCCGTCGCCGAACTCGGCGCGAAGATGACGTCTGCCGGCACGCAAGAGCCCTGGCCTTTCGACAGTCTGAGTTTCTTCCATGAACGCGCCGTTTCGCTCACGCCGCCGCGCCTCCGCCCCCCATCCTGCCCCCGCCGAGCCCGACGAATCGGCGCGGCTCGCGTTGGCGGAACTTGCGCTTGCGCTCGCCCGAGAAGGCGGCGCGGACTACGCCGACATTCGTCTCGGCGCGACCTTTTGGGAATCTTTGCGCGTCCGCGAGGAGCGCCTCGAGGACGCTGGCAACGGGGAAAGCTGGGGCTTCGGCCTGCGCCTGCTGCGGCGCGGCTCCTGGGGTTTTTGCGGCTCGACGACGCTCACGCCGGACGCGATTCGCCGAGCCGTCGAGACGGCGCTCGCCAATGCGCGCGCGGTCGAGCCGATCCAAGGCGCGAAAATCGAGCTCGAGGCGTTGCCCGTCGTCGAGGATCGCTGGGTGATGGCGCTCGGGGTCGACCCTTTCGCCGTGGCCATCGGCGAGAAGGCGGAGTTTCTCCTTAACGTCAACGCCGCGGCGCGCGACGCCGGCGCCGATTTCTGCACCTCGCATTTCCAGGCGGCGCGCGAGGAGCGGCTTTTCGCCAATAGCCGCGGCAGCCGCATCTGGCAGAGCCGCACGCGCGTGTGGCCCGAATTCCAGATCACTGTCGTCGACAAGAAGAGCGGACGCTTCGCGACGCGCGACAGCCTGATCCCGCCGCGCGGCGCGGGCTGGGACCATGTCGAAGCCTGCGGGTTTTTGGAAGAGGCGCGGCGGGGCGCCGAGGAGGCGCGGCAAAAGCTTCACGCCAAGCCCGTCGCGCCCGGCAGGCGCGATCTTGTCATCGAGCCGAGCAATCTGTTTTTGACGATCCACGAGACGGTCGGTCATTCGACAGAGCTCGACCGCGCGCTCGGCTGGGAGGCGAATTTCGCCGGCACCACTTTCGTGAAACCGCAACGGCTCGGCGAGCTGCGCTTCGGTTCAGAGCTGATGACGATCTTCGCCGACCGGCGCCAGGAAGGCGCGCTCGCGACGATCGGCTATGACGACGATGGCGCGCCGGCTTCCTTCGCCGATTTCAACATCGTCGAGAAGGGCGTCTTCAAGAATTTTCAGATGGCGATTGGCCAGGCGCATTATCTCGGCCTCCCGATGACGAACGGCTGCGCCTATGCCGACGATCTTTGCGCCGTTCCGCTGCAACGCATGCCGAATATTTCGCTAAAGCCCAGCGAGCGCCCCTGCTCGCGCGACGCGCTCATCGCCGGCGTCGAGGACGGACTTTATGTGGTCGGCGCGGGGAGCTGGAGCATCGACCAGCAGCGCGACAATTTTCAATTCGGCGGCCAGCTTTTCTACGAGATCAAGAACGGCAAGCTCGGCGAGATGGTGCAGGGCGCGGCCTATCAGGGACGCACGCTCGATTTCTGGAGCGGGCTCGACGGTCTCGGCGACGCTTCGACCTACGCGCTCTGGGGCGTGTTCACCTGCGGCAAGGCCGAGCCGATCCAGCTCGCGCCCGTCTCCCACGGCGCCCCCTGCGCCAGATTCCGCGGGGTCGAGGTGCTGAACACGGATGTGGGGGGATAAATAAAAGAGGCTGCGCTGGCCAGAGCACAACAGCCGGCCCTTATGGGGTGAAGCCTCGCCTAACCTCGGCGCGGGCGCAAGACACGTGCAAAGTCTCCAAGATGTTGTGGGTCTCGTGACTCACCGGCGCGCCGTGGCAAACCGGCGCGACGAAGAAGCCTGTGCATTGATGCCTGATGAGATCGGCTTTCGTCGTCACCATCGTGGCGCGCATGGCGCAGGAGAACTTCCCCGAACAACGTGATTTGGCGAGCGGATAGAAGTTAGCGATTTTCCTGTCGAAGCTTGCGCAATAGATACCCGCGTCCTCGATCTTACGCATTCTCTCAGTCCGCGCGAGGGCTTGCGACGCCACGAGAGTGACCGCGAGGCACGAGAAGACCAAAACATTTTTCAAGCTGTTCATTTCCGCCCCGGATGAAAGCAGCGAGCGAACGTGGAGGAATAACGTCCCTTCCGCAGCATTGGTTCCGGATCGAGCACCCGCGCCCTAACCCCCGCCCGCCACGCGCGACAAAAGCTTCGCAGTGTAGTCTACCATGGGCACGATGCGCGCGTAATTGAGCCGGGTCGGGCCGATCACGCCGAGCGCGCCGACAATGCGGCGATTGGCGTCGTGCAAGGGCGCGGCGATCATCGAGGAGCCGGAGAGCGAAAAGAGCTTGTTCTCGCTGCCGATGAAGATGCGCACGCCCTCGCCTTCCTCGGCGCGCTCCAACAGGTCGATGACTTCCGTCTTGGTTTCGAGATCGGAAAAGAGCAGGCGGATGCGCTCGAGATCCTCCAGCGCGGTCAGATCTTCCAGGAGATGCGCCTGGCCGCGCACGATGAGCTCACGGCCCGCGCCTCCCCAGCTCGCGATCCCCGCCTCGACGAGCCTTGCGGTCAGCGCGTCGAGCTCGGCCTGAGCGGCCACTCTCGCCGCTTCGATCTCGCGCCGGGCCTCGGCGAGCGTGCGGCCCCGGATGCGCGCGTTGAGGTAATTGGCCGCCTCAATGAGCGCGGAAGCCGGCAGGTCTTTCGGGACCGGCAGCACGCGGTTCTCGACCCCGCCGTCCTCGGCGACGAGAATGGCGAGCACGCGTTCCCGTTCGAGCCGCACGAAATCGATCTGCTTCAGGCGTACGTCGGCCTTGTCGACGGCGACGACGCCAGCCGCGCGGGCGAGGCCCGAGAGCAGACCCGTCGCCTCGGCGAGGACGCCCTCGAAATCGCGCTCCTTGGAGGCCGTCTCGACCTGCGCCTGCATGCGCGCGCGCTCCTGCGGCCCCACGTCGCCGATTTGCAAGAGCGAGTCGACGAAGAAGCGCAGGCCCATTTCAGTCGGCAGCCGCCCCGCGCTGATGTGCGGCGCATAGACAAGCCCGAGCTCTTCCAGATCCTGCATGACGTTGCGCACCGAAGCGGGCGAGAGTGTCATCGGCAGAACCCGAGAGATATGCCGCGAGCCGACCGGCTCCCCCGAGGCGAGATAGCCGTCGACAATTTGCCGAAAAATCTCGCGCGAGCGGTCGTCGAGCTGGGCGAGAAGCGAGGCGGAGGGGAGCGCCGGGGTCATGGAGCGAGCATAGCGCAATGGGCCAGCAGGTCGAGGCCGGAGGCCGCAGGCCTCCGATTGGAGCTTCGGAGCGCGATCTTCGTTCACTTTTTCAACAGCCTGCTCGGATCGACCGTCCCCAAATTTGCCACGCCGCGGAGCGACAAAGCGGTCGCCGCGAGGGAGCAGCGCCTGATGGCTGCTTTCAGGCGACAAATGCGCTAGGAAGCAGCTGCAACCCAACCGTTTCGAGCTTTGACCCATGCCTCTCGCCGCCGCGATCCGCACCATTCCCGATTACCCCAAAAAAGGCATCCTCTTTCGCGACATCACGACTCTGCTCGGTGACGCCCGCGCCTTCCGCAAGGCGGTGGACGAGCTGGTGCAGCCCTGGTCCGGCTCCAAAATGGACAAGGTGGCCGGCATGGAGGCGCGGGGCTTCATCCTCGGCGGCGCCGTCGCCCATCAGCTTTCGGCGGGATTCGTGCCAATCCGTAAGAAGGGCAAGCTCCCCCACAAGACGGTCTCGATCAGTTACGAGCTGGAATATGGAACGGACGAGATGGAGATGCACGAAGATGCGGTGTCGCCCGGCGATCGCGTGATCCTGGTCGACGATCTGATTGCGACTGGCGGCACGGCCGAGGGCGCCATAGGCTTGCTCCGTAAGATGGGCGCCGAGATCATCGCCGCCTGTTTCGTCATCGACCTGCCGGAGCTTGGCGGGGCGAAGAGGCTCGAGGCGCTCGACGTGCCCGTGCGCAGCCTCGTGACGTTTGAAGGGCATTAGCTTGACGCGGGCCCTTCGCCTGCTTGCGTCGGCCGTCCGCAGCCCGCGGCCAGACGAGCGCGCCGGCCGGAAAAATGGTTTATTTTTTAGGATGTTAAATCGCATCTTACGCGAGAGTGCGGCAATCCTGCGCGGCGGGGCGTCGTCATCATGAGAGTGGAGGCGATAAAGCCGAGTCGGACGCAGCTTGCCTTGGCGATCGTCTCGGCGGCGACGCTCACGATCGGCGTCCTCGCGCTGAACCTTGCCCCGGAGAAGGAGGAGAGCGCGGAACCGCCGAGCGCCGCGGCGCCGTCTCCGGCGCGGGCCGACGAGGGCCTCGGCGGCCGATTTCTGCACGCGATTCGCGGCGGCATCGCAACGCTGCGCCGCAGTGACGAGGTCGCGCCGCCGTCCGAGGCTCAGGCCGCCGCCAAAGCTGCAGAGGCGCCGGCGTCGTTGAATATCCCGGGCCAGCCGGTGGACGCGCCGACGCCGCCGCGCCGGCCGGACGGCCTGGGCGAAGAGGAAATCCCCCTGCCGCCGCGCAGGCCTTCCACGCTTTTGGCGGAGGCCGCCGCCGAGGCGCCCGAGGCTCAGGCCGCCGCCCCACAAGCGGTCGCGGCGCCGGCGCCTGCGGAGCAGCAGGTCGCCGCGCTTGCGCCCGAGCCGACGCTGAAGCCCGCGCCGCCCGGGGCTTTCGACCGGCCGGATCAGCCGCCGCCCCGCTTCAACATGGGCGCGCCGGCCTATGTGCGCATCTTCAAGAAGGAGGGCGAGCTCGAGCTGTGGCTCAAGGTCAATGGCCACTACACGCTTTACCGCACCTTCCCGATCTGCAAATCGTCCGGCCACCTGGGGCCCAAGCTCAAGGAGGCCGATTATCAATCGCCGGAGGGCTTCTATGCCGTCTCCGCGAAGCAGCTCAATCCGCACTCCAACTATTTCCGCGCCTTCAACGTCGGCTACCCCAACGCCTTCGACAAGCAGAACGGACGCACCGGGGGCCTCGTCATGGTGCATGGCGCCTGCAAGTCGGTCGGCTGCTTCGCGATGACCGACAAGGGCATCGAGGAAATCTACGGCTTCGTCTCGGCCGCGCTTTCCGCCGGCCAACGCGACGTGCCCGTGCATATCTTCCCGTTTCGCATGACCGAGTCGGCCCTGCTGAAGGAGACGACGGCCAGCGGCTGGATGTCCTTCATGTCTCAGGACGCCGTCGCCGGCAAGGAATGGGCCGGGTTCTGGAAGAATCTGAAGGAAGGTTACGATCGGTTCGAGTCGAACCACGAGCCGCCGACGGTCTACGCCTGCGGCGATCATTACGCCTTCGAGGGAGGGCAGGACGGCTGCCAAAAGATCGCCGGCTGGTGAGGCGGCGAGACGGACCTCATTCGAGCGCTCGCGGACGAACACGCTCGCGTCAAAAAAAGAGCGGCTTGCGCCGCTCTCTTTGGCTTTCGATCAGTAGCTCGCGAGGACTGGCGCGATCGGCGTCTTGTCGACGAAGTCGAGCGGTCCGCTGATCGTGAGGCGCACGGCCGGCGGATCGATCGGCTTCCAGGTGCGCTGCGCGATGCCCGCGCTGCCGCCGACGTACCAGGGGTTGATCGCGAAATCCTGCTTGCCGAACACATTGGCCGCATAATCGATCATGTCGGCGCGCGAATTCAGGATGTTGAAGCCGTCGACCTGCACCTTCCAGCCATTGTCAAAGCGGTAGCCGAGACGCGCATTGACGGTAAAGGTCGCATGCGACTCGATCTGGCCGTCTTCAGTGAGCGGCCGAGCGCCGAAATAACGCCCGCGCAGCGCGCCAAACCAGCCGGTTTTCTCCCCGAGCTCGAGGCCGAAAGTGGAGACCCAAACCGGGGCGAGCATGAGATAATTGCCGGGGGAAGATCCTGGCAGGCTAAGCGGCCAGAGCGGGTCGGCGGCGACTCCGCCCGAGAGATATGTGAACCAATTCGCAAACTGCTGCTGGTCGTAGCCGCGGAAGCGCGCATGCGTGCCGGTGACGTTGGCGTCTGCATGGGCCCAGCTCGTGATCTCGTAATTCCCGGTGAATTCGAAGCCGTAACGCCGGCCGGGACGACCGTATTGGCTAGTCGCCGTATCGGCGTTGAAGGTCTGCTCGGCGTCGAGATCCTGCCAGAAAAGCGTGATGGTCGCGTCCAATCCCGGCAGGATGCCCTTGCTGCGCAAGCCGGTTTCGGCGCCGCGCGTCTTCGTCAGAAGCTGCACGTTGGGGATGTACGAATAGGCGCCTCCGTCCGTCGTCCAGTGACCAAGCGCGCCCCGGATATCCTCGGCGCGCAGGCCCTCGCCGAAGTTCACGAAAAGCTCGGTGTTGTTATAGGGCCCGAGCACGGTCCCGACCTTGGGGCTCGTGAAGAACCGCCCGAGCTCGCCATTGTTGAGGCTGCCCAAAGGAAAGGGAGTCGCGGGAACGAGGAATGTTGCGGTCGGGTCGGGAACGAGGGGCGGAAAAGAGCCCAGCGCGAGCGTGGGGTTGGCGACGGAGTTCACCGAGCCGTGCACATAGTCGAGACGGAAGCCCTCCGTCGTGCGCAACCACGGCGTCCAGAACTGCGTCGTGTCCGTCCACAGCCCATGGATATATTCCTTGATGTAGTTGTTCGAGATCTGATCGAACTGCTGCCTCTGGAATGAGTCGCCGTTGCCGTTCAGGATGAAGTCGGCGAGGCCCTGATAGCCGACGCGCGTCTGCATATCCGTGCCCTGCAGGGTGTATTTCCAGCCATGCATGGCCTTAAGGCCGTATTGCTGGCGATGATCGAACTGATGCGTTTGGTCGCCCAAGGCGAAGGTGTTGGCGCTGAGGGGCTGGAAGAGCAGACTGGCGGGATTGCTCTGCCAATAGGTGAAGTTGTCGTAGAGATTGGTGTCGTTGTGAATCATATAGGCTTCGACGCGCGACCAGTCGTTCTTGTTGGTCTCGCTCCAGCGCATCGACAGGCTGTAGCGCGCGCCGTTGCCGCCGTCCGTCGGGTCCTGCGTGTCCCAGCGCGACATGAGCCCTTCCGAGACGAGGTTGTAAGGAATCTGGTCCGTCGCGAAATAATGCTGCGAATAGGCCATGGCCGTGAGCGAGAAGCCGTTTTCCTGCGTGCCCTCGCTCCAGCGCGCGAAACCGTTGATGACGCGCCCTTCGTCCGGCCGCTGCCACGGACCGTTGTAGTTGCGCAGCTCGAGGGCCGTGAACAGCTCGCCTTGGCCGAGCGCCCAGGACTTGGCGCCCACCAGCCGGCCCCAGCCGAAGCTGCCGCCCGAAGCGATGACAAGTCCCTCGCGCAGCTTGTCGATGTAGTTCATGTGGATCGCGCCGACGGCCGAGAACACACCCTCGTCCGCGAAATAAGGACCCTTGCGCACCTCGAACTGGCTGAGCAGTTCCGGGATCAGGAAGTTCGTGTCGGCGTAGCCGTTGCTGTGGATATGCGACGGCTGATTGACGTTCATGCCGTCGAAAGTGATGCCGATGTCATAGCCGTGATCGAGCGCGAAGCCGCGCAGGAAATATTGGTTCGCCTTGCCGGGGCCGCTGTGCTGCGCGACGACGAGGCCGGGCGCGATCTCCAGCGCCTCGCCGGGCTGCGCAAAGACGCGCGCATTGACCTGCTGCGGGCTGAAATCTCTCACGCTCGAGGAAGCGTCGGACCTCTGCGGCTGCGTCAACGGCTTTTTGAGGTCGGAATACTCGGGTTGCTGGGTCCCCGGCGCGGCCTCCTGCCAGGGCTGCTCAGGCGTCGGCGTCGGCTCCAGCGGAGCCTGGGGTGCGGATGGATGGGGCGCAGGCCGCGAAGGAGCGGGTCGGGTCATCCGCTCGGGGGCGGCGCGCGTGGGCGCCGCGGCGACATGGGTTGTTGGCTTGGCGCTCGGCGCGGGCTTGTGCGCGACATGTTTCGCGCCGCCGACGTCGATCGTCGGCAGAGTGGTTTGCGCATAGGCCGCGCCGGCTGTCAGAGCGATCTGCAAGGCGACAGCGCTGACGGCGCCGGCGCGGACGATGCGAATAGAGGGACGAGTTGACATGACGATTGCTCCGAATCCGCCACCATGTGGCAGGCCCGCTCGCCGGCCGTCGCGGCGCGAGGGCGGAATATTCGAGAAAGAAGACGCAAAAACTTTCGCTTGGACGCGCGGCTTTAAATGACGGGCGGCGCCCGGGCGCGATGCGCGCTGGCCTCTTGCTGCGGCCGCGCGGCAAATTTGGCCGCCAAGGGCGCGAAGCGTCGGGAGGTTGCGGATCGATCCGCCGTCGGCGCTTCTGGAGGCGCGATGAAGGCGACGCCACAGAGAAGACAATGCTCGCAAGGCGCCGACCGCCTGCCGCCGTTCGGCGCTTGATCGCCCAGCATGCTCGCGCAATGGGACGGCGTCGCCGCGGAGACGGTCGAGAGGTCCGACGCGCCGACGACGCTCGCCGAGCCCGGGTTCGCGACGAGGATCGCGACCAGTGCGGCTAAGAGCGAGAGCCAGGACTTCATTGCGCGCATCGGAGCGTTCGCCGCGATCTTGGAATTGAACCATCAGACTCGTAGCGAGACTATGGTTACTCCTACGCTATGCGGCGTGCCAGATTCGGGCAATGAACAATCGACCCTTCGGCGCCGATTCTCACGCGGCGTGACATTTCTACAACAGGCGCCAAGCGCTGCGGCGAGCCTTTCGCCCAAGCCTTTCGCCAATGTCGCTCTCGCTTCGCGAGCCCGCGCCAAAAGCGGCGCATCGCTCGCTCTTTGACGCGGCCCCGGCTTCTGCGAAAATGCGCGAGACGCTTCGAGAGCGTCATCGGCGCCTCAACTGGAGCTTTGCGCATGCCCGCGGACCCTAACGCCCTTCCCGGCAAGATCCTCGTCGGCGCCACGCGCGCCTCGGCCAAGCGGGAGGCCGCGCAGGAGCGCCAATATCAATATCTGCTGCTGCCCCTCGGCAATCGCCACGGCCTCATCGCCGGCGCCACGGGGACGGGCAAGAGCGTGACGCTGCAACGGCTCGCGGAAGGATTCTCGCGCGCTGGGACGACGGTGTTCCTCGCGGATGTGAAGGGCGATCTCGCCGGCTTGAGTCAGCCCGGCGACGGACGCGCGATCTTGGTCGAGCGCGCCAAGGATCTCGGCCTCGATTATCGTCCTGAGAAGTTCCCCGTGATCTTCTGGGACCTCTTCGCCGAAAACGGCCATCCGGTGCGCGCGACAATCGCTGAAATGGGTCCGCTTCTGCTTGCGCGCCTGCTCGATCTCAACGACACACAGGAAGGCGTGCTCAACATCGTCTTTCGCGTCGCCGACGAGCGGGGCCTGCTGCTCTATGATCTGAAGGACCTGCGCGCGACACTCGCCTATGTCGCCGAAAATGCGAGCGAGCTGCAGACGAAATACGGCAATGTCGCGAGCAGCTCGATCGGAGCCGTGCAACGCCAGCTTCTCGTGCTGGAGACGCAGGGCGGCGAGAAATTCTTTGGCGAGCCGGCGCTCGATCTCAAGGATTTTATCGGCCAGGACGAAGCAGGCCGCGGCTATGTCAACATCCTCGCAGCCGAAAAGCTCATGCGCTCGCCACGGCTCTATGCGACCTTCCTGTTGTGGATGTTGACCGAGCTCTTCACGCAGCTCCCGGAGGTCGGAGATCTGCCGGCGCCGAAGCTCGTGTTCTTTTTCGACGAAGCCCATCTCCTCTTCACCGACGCGCCGAAAGGCCTTCTCACCGCGATCGAGCAGGTCGTGCGACTCATCCGCTCCAAGGGCGTCGGCGTCTATTTCGTCACGCAGAGCCCGCTCGACGTGCCGGATACGGTGCTGGGCCAGCTCGGCAATCGCATTCAGCACGCGCTGCGCGCCTTCACGCCGCGCGACCAGAAAGCGGTGCGCACGGCAGCCGAGACCTTTCGGCAGAACAAGGATTTTGACACGGCGGCGGCCATCACCGAGCTTGCGGTCGGCGAAGCGCTGGTCTCGATGCTCGACGAGAAAGGCGCGCCGCGGGTCGTGGAGAGAACGTTTATCGCACCGCCTTCCTCGCGCGTCGGGCCGATCAGCCCGCAGGAGCGCCAGGCCGTCATCGAGGGCGGCCCGCTTTACGGTCTCTACGATACGCCGATCGATCGCGAATCCGCCTTCGAGGTGCTGCAGAAGCGCGCCGGAGCGCGGATGGAAAGCGCGGGCGCGGGGCCGGCCAAGGCGCCGGACGTCGACAACGCGCCGCCCATCGAGGCCTCGGCCGACGGCGGGATCTGGGAGGGCGTCAAGGGGGCGCTCGGCGGGCTCTTCACCCGCCCGAGCCCCAATCGTCTCTCGCCCGCCGAGAAGGCCGCCAGCGCCGCGCTGCAATCGGCCGCCAAGAGCTTCGGCACGAAGATCAGCCGCGAGGTCCTGCGCAATATTTTCGGGGGGATGCGGTAGATCGCGTCGCGTTCAGGCGGAATCGCTTGAACGCAGACAACGTGATCGATCTCAAAGTTTTAGAGCGCGATTTGTGCGAAAAACCGGTTTCCACTTTTTCGCATCGCGCTCTAGATCCATCGCCACCGGAGGGGCGAGTTGAAGCGCGCCTCAGAGCCTCCATATGGACCGCCATTACCGCTTGCTGGACCGGCGCGGCGTGCACGGCCTGTCGGGCTTGGGGGGAAGCGCCATGACATGGAAGATCTGGGCTTGCGCGGCTGTCCTTAGTCTCCTGCCCCTGACGACAGCCTATGGGAAGCCGGTGGCGCAGGCTTCCTCCGGAACACAGGCCATTAAGGTCGCCGCCGTCGACTTCGTGCCGGCCTGGGGCGACCTCGAGGGCAATATCGGCCGTCTCGTCGTGGCGGCGAAGGAAGCGGGCCGGCAAGGCGTTACTTTCGCCGTCTTCCCGGAGACGGCCGTCAGCGGCTATTTGTTCAGCGGCCCGGATCAGATTGCGCCTTTTCTCGACACGATCCCTGGCAAGACGACGGACGCGCTGCTGCCCGTGCTTGCGCGCGCCGGCATGTACATGAGCGTCGGCGTCGCCGAGCGGGACGCGCAAACTGGCATCGCCTACAACAGCGCGGTGCTCCTCGGCCCCAGGGGCGTCATCGGAAAATACCGCAAGAACGGCCTCAACCCGCAAGATCAAAAGGTATTTGCTCCGGGCGACACGGGCGTCGAAGTCTTCGACACGCCCATCGGCCGCATCGCGCTCACGATTTGTTACGACGACACCTATTGGCAATATGCGCGGCTTGCAGCGCTGCGGGGCGCGCAAATCATCGCCTGGCATTCCGTCTCCGATCGCGTCATGCCCGGCACGCCGCCGGCCGAGGCCAAAGGCGACCATTCGACCGTGGCGAACACGCAATATATGAGCGCCCAGAATGGGGTCTGGGTCATCGGGGCCACGCGCAGCGGCATCGAGACAAATCCGATCACCGGCGGGAAGTTGTACTACAACGGCGGCTCCAGCATTTGGTCCCCCGAGGGGCGCAAGCTCGCCCAGGCGCGCGTCGCGCCGCCGGAGGTCCTGCCCCCGGGCTTTAGGAGCCTCATCACCGCGACCATCAGGCCCGCGGACGCCGACCGAAGCCGATCGACCCGCCTGGCGCTGCGCCGTCCCGACCTCTACCTGCCCCTGCTCGCGCTGCATCGCAGCCCTGTGGACGGCAACGCCACCGGAAGGGCGCACAGCGTATCCCTGGCCGCGGCGCAATGGCCGGAGGGACCGTCGCTTCTCAGCGGCGCCACGCCCGCCGAGGGCGAGCTCATGGTCTTGCCGGAACTGTCGGGACTCCCTTCCGGCATCGGCGCCGACGAGATCAAATCTCGCGCCGAGCCCGCAGACGGGGCTTTCGAAAAGAAGCTGGCGGCCGCCGCCCAGGCGGGGAAGGGCTATCTTGTCGGCAGCTATCCGGAGCGTGACGGCGATCGGGTTTTCCACACGGTGGCGCTCGCGGGACCGCAAGGCGCCATCCTCGCGCGCTACCGCGTCACTCATCCGAAGGCCGCGCACGCCGATTGGGCGACTCCTGGAGACCGCCTCACCGTCGTCGACACGCCGCTGGGCCGGATTGGGCTCGCCTCCGCCGAAGAGCTGTCCGTGCCGGAGCTCGGAGGGCTGTATGCGGCGCTGCGCGCAGACATCCTGGCGGCGCCGGCCGGTCCGCCCGAGCCGCTCAAGGTCGAAACCGATCCCGCGCTCTATTCCGTTCCCGATCCTCCCACGGGTCGCGCCGACTTCTTCCCCTTCGCGGCCGCCAAGCAGGGGCAGTTTTGGCTGGTGAGCGGAGGACGGCGTGCGGGCGACCACACCGCCGCGGCCATCTACGGGCCGGAGCCGGTCGTTTCCACGCCCACGCTCACGGCCACAGCGGGAGACCCAGCCATTCGTTACCGGACGACCGTGCCGGCGCCGGGAAGCTGGATCAACCAGGACCAGCTCATTGACGGACAGCAGGCGCTTTGGTTCGCTCCGCTCGTTCTTCAGGAAGGGAACGCCTGCCTGGAACGCTGGCGACGGCGAGGCGCCGGCCCCCTGCCCTGCCGATAGGCCTAATAGCCGCTTCGCCGCGCCCTCAGCGGTAAAGCCAGGCGTTGCGCTCCAGCATCCCGCGGCCGCCGATGAGCGACATGACGGCGTCGCGCGCCTGCGCGAGCGGAAAGCCGGCATGCGCGAAGCGCCCCTGGCGGCGCGAGGCGGTCTGCACCGCTGTCGCACGCGAAAGCCGCGCGCCTTCGTAGCGCGCGAAAGCCGCTGCCGCCGAAGCGCCGCCCGCGAAGGCTTGTCCCAAGGCCTCCGCATCCTCGATCGCCTGCGCGGCCCCTTGCGCGAGGAAGGGGACCATCGGATGCGCCGCGTCGCCGAGCAAGGTCACAGCGCCGCGGGTCCAGGAGCGCAACGCCGGGCGGATCCAGAGCGGCCAGCGCCGCCAGCTGTCGTGAGACGCGATCAAATCGCGCAGCTGCGGGGCGCAGCGCTCGAAATCCGCGGCCTCGAGCAGGCTCGGGCCATCCCGCATCGGCTCATTCGAGGCCGGTTCGACCTCGCCGTCCTCGACGATCACCACGGCGTTGACGATCTCGCCGCCGCGCAGCGGATAATGCACGACATGCGCCCCGCGCCCGAGCCAGAGATTGACCTCTTTCGCGCGCAAGGCCGTGGGAACCGTCTCGGCCGGAAGCAGCGCGCGCCAGGCCGTGCAGCCTGAGTAGAAGGGGGCGTCCCGCTCGTCGCGAAAGAGGAAGGCGCGCACCGAGGACCGAACGCCGTCGGCGCCGATCAGCCCTGCGGCCTCGATATCTTCGGGGCCAGCGGATCCATGCACGCGCAGGAAGAGTTTTCCGTCCTCTTCCTCGAAATCGCCGACGCGGGCGTCGGTTCGGATCGCGATCTTTTCGCTCGCCCGCGCGGCGTCCAAAAGCAGATTTTGCAGATCGGCGCGATGGAAGAGGCGGAAAGGGGCGCCAAAACGCTCCCGCGCGCCCGCGAGCGGCATGCGCGAGAGCTCGGCTCCATCGGTCGCGCGGCGGATGATGATGGATTCCGGCAAAAGCGAATTGGCGTCGAGCGCGGCGGAAAGGCCGAGGCCCTGAAGAATTCGTCCTGCATTCGGCGCGATCTGTAAGCCGGCGCCGACTTCTTCGATCTTGGGCGCCTTTTCGAACAGCGCCACGCGCTTACCGGCGCGCGCCAGACACAGCGCCGCAGCAAGGCCGCCAATCCCAGCGCCGGCGACGACGACTGCGTCCGAAGCGGAAGGGCTCACGAGGCTGCTGCGACGCGCTCCGCCGGTTCATAGACGCATTCAGTTGGATCGGCGGCGCCGTGCAGCGAGGCGTCATAGACATACAGCGTCGAGCAGTAAGGGCAGAGAGCCTCGGACGCCGCACCCATATCCAGAAAAACATGCGGATGGTCGAAAGGCGGCAGCGCCCCGATGCACATGAATTCCTTGGCCCCGACGCGGATGCGCGGGACGCCCGGCTGATTGTGGAAATGCGGGGTAGCGTGCTCTGACATGGGAACCAACCATTCGGCGGAGGCGCCTTTTGGGCGCCGGCTGCGGCCCGGTATAGAGCGGGTCGCGCAAAAGGGAAAGCAGCCTGCCGCATGTTCTAGCGGCGGCCTCGAGGTTTAACGACGACTACCCCAGGAGGGGTCGCGTGTCGATCACGCCCTCTTCCGCTGTCGCGGACAGGGCGCGGCCAAAGGCGAGAATCAACTCCTTCAGCTCCTCCTCGGCGACCAGCTTCGCCGCCTCGCTATAGGGCAACCATTGCGTCACGCGCTGACCCATTTCGAGCCATTTCTTGCGCTGACGCAAGACACGCAGCGGGAAGACCTCGACGCGACAAATCAGCACGGCGCCGTTCTTGAGGCGCTTACGATAGTGATAGGCGCCGATCGACTTCTTCCCGATGTTTCCAAGGAGGCCGCCCTCTTCCAAAGCCTCGACCGCCGCGGTCGCGTTGGGCTTGCGCCCCTTCATCGGCCACCCCTTGGGAATCACCCACCGCCTCGTGCCGCGGGAGGTCAGCAGCATGATCTCGAGCTCGTCGGAGATGCGCCACGGCAGCGCCCCATATTGCGCATGCGGCTCTCTCCCCTCGGCGAGGTCGACGGCCTTGGGCTCTTTCACGCGACACCCCCCGCCAACACGCTGAAAACGCCCGCGATAAGCGCCGCCGTCGACGTGGCGATCACCCACGCCGTCACGACATCCTTTGCAATATCCCCGCCCAGGGCTGGAACCCGCGGGGCGGCGCAGACGCCTTGCATCTCCGCGAGCTTGGTCATCTTCGAGCCCTTTGTGGGCGCGACGCGCCAGCCACAGCGAGAGTCGAGCCGCTGCGACTTGCTAGGCTTCCAGGCGGCGACTCAGTCTGCATTTCCATGCCTCAATTCCCTCTGGGCGCGAGTTCTTGGTCCGCGCGCCGCACAGCCTGCACAAAGGCGCATAGCTTGGCTGCGTCCAAACGCCCATTCGTCCGCACGCCCGAGCACAGATCCACGCCGAAGGGGCGCACCCGCGTGATCGCGTCGACGGCGTTAGCGGCGGAGAGGCCGCCTGCCAGAAAGACAGGCAGCGCGCAAGCGCGGACGAATTCGGCGCTCACCTCCCAGTCGTGTTGACGGCCGGTACCGCCCAGCTCGGGCACGCCGGCGCTCGGCCGGCCGGAGTCGAGCAGAAACGCGTGCACATGAGGGGCGTAGGCGGTCATGAGGTCTAGGGCCGAAGGTCCCTCCACATGCACCACCTGCACGCGACGGACATTCGGCTCGAGCTCGACCAATTTCGCCGATTCCGCCGGATCAATCTGCGAGACGATCTGAACGGTCGACGTGTGCGTCCGTCGGAGGTGCGCGGAAATCGCATCCGCGGTCTGCTCTGAAGTCAGCAAGAAGGGCGCGATCGGCGGGGGCGCGAAAGCCGCGATCTCGAATATCGTCTCGTCGGATATAGGGCCTGGCCCTGACGGCATTGCGCCCACGAGACCAAGCGCGTCCGCGCCGGCGCCGATCGCGAGACGCGCCTCCTCTATCGAGGCGATGCAGCAAATCTTTATCCGCGTTCTCATGGGACGAATTTCCGCCCTCCGATCTAGCCCGGCGGCACGCGAGACAGCCATTCAAACCGACACGGATTAGCCCCGACGCCCCATAGCGCTTTGGGGCGCCGCTGGCGAAAAAATGGCTGGAAGAACCAAGCCTACGTCCCACCTGCATCGCCGATGACCGCATAAATCGGACCCGGCCGTCTCGGGTCCCGAATGGGATCGAGGCGCCGTCCCCTAGGGACAGCGCCTCGATCGCAAGCTCGCTTGAAGCGGGTTTCCTGTTAGGCGGTCAGAAGATCTTGGTGAACAGGAGGTAGAGCCCGCCGGAGAGGAACATTGCGCAAGGCAGGGTCAGAACCCAGGCCATCGCGATGCTCTTCACCGTGTCTGCTTGCAGCCCCGACCCGTTCGCCGCCATTGTTCCCGCAACGCCCGAAGAGAGCACATGGGTGGTCGAGACCGGCAGGCCGTAGGCGTCGGCGGCGAAGATCGTCGACATGGCGACGAGTTCCGCGGCGGCGCCCTGGCCGTACGTCAGATGCTCCTTGCCGATCTTCTCGCCGACGGTCACGACGATGCGCTTCCAGCCGATCATCGTGCCAAGGCCGAGCGCGACGGCCACCGCGACTTTCACCCAGGTCGGGATGAATTTCGTCGTCTGGTCGATTTCCTTTTTGTAATCGGCGAGAATTTTCTTCTCGCCGTCGCTGAGCTCGGCGGCTTGGTCCTTGGCGAGGAAGCGCAAGGCCTCGGAGGCGAGATAGACGTCGTTTCGGGTGTTGCCGACCGCCGCAAAGGGGATTTTCGAGATCGAGCCATATTCCTGGATCTCATGCGAAATCTCCTGCATCAGCGCGGCCAGCGCGACATAGGTACCTTCCGACGGCTTGAAGCCCGCATCGCCATGATAGGTGATGTAGGTCGAGACAGCGGGACGCGGATTGCCGAGCATGCGATGGCCGGCCTCCTTCGCCTCGACGACCTTGATCGCGGCAGCCGACGCCTTCGCGAAACTGGCGATGTGGCTTTCGGGCAACGCGCGGTTCAGCGCATAGGCGGTCGGCACCGTGCCGATCAGGATCAGCATGATCAGGCCCATGCCCTTCTGTCCGTCATTCGAGCCATGCGCGAAGGACACGCCGGTGCAGGTCAGGACGAGCAGGCCGCGGATCCACCACGGCGGCGGCGTCTGCCCTTTCGGCTCGGAATAGAGCGCCGGGTTGCGAACGACGAACTTCATGAGGAGAAGCAGCGCGCCCGCGCAGAGGAAGCCAACCAGAGGCGAGATCAGGAGCGCCTCGCCGACCTCCATCGCCTTGTGCCAATCGACGCCGGAGGTTCCGTCGCGGCCGCGCATGAGGGCGTTGGTGATGCCGACGCCGATGATCGAGCCGATCAGCGTGTGCGAGCTCGAGGCCGGCAGACCCATCCACCACGTGCCGAGGTTCCAGATGATCGCCGCGATCAACAGTGCGAAGACCATCGCGAAGCCGGCCGAGGAGCCGACCTGCAGGATCAACTCCACCGGCAGCAGCGAGACGATGCTGAAAGCGACCGCGCCGGTCGAGAACAGCACGCCGAGAAAGTTGAAGAATCCGGACCAGACGACCGCGACATTCGCGGGCAGCGAATGGGTGTAGATGACGGTCGCCACCGCATTGGCGGTGTCGTGAAAACCGTTCACGAATTCGAAGCCGAGCGCAATCAGCAGCGCCACGCCGAGCAGGACGAAGGGCAGATAAGTCGTGACCGGAGCGCCCGTCTCCTGGACGTCCCGCCAAATGCTGTAGGCGGTGAAGCCCAGACCGAGCGCCAGGATCGCCAGGAAGAGCAGGATGCTCTGGATGCTCGTGTTATGGTCGAGCTTAGGCTTGGGGGATTCGTGGTCGACCTTCAAGTCGATGTCGGCGCCGGAAGTGACGGACGTCATTTTGGGTTCCTCGTTGACGACGGGCCTTCATTCAAACGGAGAGCTGCTACGTACATTTCACAGAAATATGACAATGGTGATTCGTATGTACCCGATTATAATCAGAAACTTATGCCGCCATCGCGAGGGGTGCGCCTAGCGCCGCGCTCTCGCTTGTGGGCTTTGGGCCGCTCGCCGCCGCCGCCAGCTTGCTTCGCGCTTCGACGACCGGTTGCAGGCGGAAGTGGAGCTTTCGGGAGGCTGGAGAGGGGAGCAGCATTCCGTTCTATACGCTCGTTTTCCCTCAGTCAGGCCACCCTAATTATGTGGCTCGGAAGATTTATTACGCCACCGCCTCAAGTTCATAAAAATGTAACATACAAAAGGGCGCGTAAACGGAACGAATTGGATCGCTTTGCGTTCATGCTCTGCATCAACGCGCCGTCAGAAGGGGCCCACGTCATGCGTATCACAGTGACCATCCCGGCAATACTATTCACTACCATCGCCGCGCAGGCGGGAGTGGTGACCAATTCAAAAGTCGTGTGCTCGGGCAAGCATCCGCCGGCGGTTCCGCTGCTGGGCGGCATGCTCGTGCAGAACTCGGGGGTCGGAGAGGTGGACGCCAACATACCGCCGGGCTTTAAAGTGGCGAAAGTCTACTGCCAGGTGAGCGATCCCGCTGGCGGCCTCAGGGCGTGCAAATATAGCAAGAAGCCCGATAAGGCTTGCGGCGTCGCATCGAAGGGGATGCTCATCGACAATTTCGGCGATGGCTTTAAAGAGCTGAGCTGGTACCCTCAAGCGCCCAAGGGCGGCGCGCCGAGGCTCTACATTCTCACGACAGAGATCGCTCCGGATACGCCGTCCAAGAAGAAGTGATCGGTCAGAGCCCGGGGAAAGCATAGCGAGGCCTGAAACGCCGCGGTGGCGACAGAGGGGACGAGCCTCTGTCGCCATATGGGATATTTAGCGAGAAGAACTTTTCTATCTGCGCATCGATGCAACCTGCGTGCGCCATGTCAACACACCGCGGGTCGAGGGGAAGTTCTTCATCTGAAACGAGAACATGACCGCGCGCACTTCGGCGGGCGGAACGTCGATTTCGATTTGGCTGGAGTTGTGGCCGATGGCTTCGCACTCCACGACGGGAACCGTCGCGGTAGGGCAATCATAGGCTGTGAAAGCGATGACAAGCGCGCTAATGGGTGTTGCCGCATTATTCTTGACGTTCGCTTTGAATGTGAAGCCTTGATCTCCATTAGAATATCCGTAGCTGCTTTTTGTAATCGTCTCATGCCGCAATTCGATCGCGTTCAGATTGACAGCAGCCGCTCGCGCTGTCTCCTTTTGCCGCTCGGCTTGGCGCTCCGTCTCCTGGAGCTCAACCCATGCATGGGAGCTTCTCTTGTCTATTATAAGCATAACAGCGACGCCGATGGCCACAACAATACTGATCATCGCTGCGAGTGAGCGCAAATCTGGCAAAATGAAAAGCAACCAGACAACGAAAGAAATAACTAGAGCGACGTCGAGACTCATCCTCTATGCCCTCTATTCGATAGAGACTTGCAGTCGTTTCCGCAGAGCTTCGACGCGCGCGGCAAATGACGCTTTGCGTTCATCTTCCGCCTCTGTCGGCACGACCGTCTCGGTCGAAACCGTAAAGCCTGCTCGTCAATTCGAACGCCCGCCACCTTCAGCGCCACCGTTCCGCATGGCTGCAACCATTACAGAAAATCGTTGTCGCATCTATGACATAATCAGGAAGATCGAGAGATTTCCAATAGACATGAGCCGTCCGCTATTATGACGCAAACGTTACAGGCTTCGCACTAGGCCGGCTAGGCGGTAGCATCCCAGGATTCACGATGAAAACTCTAGGTGCAAAGCTACCCCCTCGGCCTATATGTTGACCTTGAGACGGGGTCGCAGGCCCATTTGGAGGTCATTGCCAAATCCTCAAGCTCCTTTTCTGCCGCGATCAAGTAAGTATGATATATTTTTTTTATCAATACACTCTCCAAGAAGGCCATCGGGCACGAACGCGTTGAAGGCCTGTGCTTGCGAACATAAGCTTTGCGCCAAGCGGGAACATTTACGCGCGCGCTCGGTTCCGCATTCGGCGCCGCGATCGAAGCGCTCTTCGTGATGATCAAGGCGAGACGAAAGGAAGAAAAGCTGCGAGGCTTGCGATGGATAACGAAATGGCCTTTCGGGGAACATTCGACGTCAACAGTTTACCTGGCATGCGGCCCGGCGGTTGGTATATCGGCTTCGCCTGTCGAAACTGTCGCCGGCATTTTGCGATCATGGATGATCCAACCGGCAGCGGCCAGATTCGCTTTGCAGGAGACGCGGCTTTTCGCGCCGCCTGTCCGAACTGCGAAGCCTCTCATGATTTTCGAGTCGCGGAGCTGGTCTTGTTCGAGGCCGCGCAAGGCGGCCCGGTCTCTACGGCTTGAGGCTGGGCGCTCTATCGAGACGCGGTCCTCCGGCGAAGACCGCTACGTTCGTGTGAGGCTGATGGTGGGCGCGACAGGGATTGAACCTGTGACCCCTTCGATGTCAACGAAGTGCTCTCCCGCTGAGCTACGCGCCCTCTTCGCGCGCCGGTCGGGACGGGCGCGCCGCAGGGGTATAATCGGTCGTCTCTCGGGGCGCAAGCGTCCCGAAGCGAGGCCGATGGGTCGCTTCCCGCCGCGGAGCGCCGCGACGTCGCCCAAGCAAAATCAGTTCGCCGGGGACAGATCCTCGCGGCTCGGGAGCTGGGTCCGAATCGCTTCGAAGATTTGCTCGATTTTGGCGTTCGCTTCGGCGGACCGCTGATGCGCCGCACGCGCATCCGCCTCACTAAGGCGGAGACGATCCTCGGTCTGGGACAATTCCTCGGATTTTTTCGCGAGCTGCCGCCTGGCGATCTCGAGATCGGATCGGGTCCGCGCCAGCGCCGCGGATAGCTCCTGCACCGCCGTTTCAGCGTCGCGCTGTGCGGTTTCGGCGCGCTCGGCCCGCGCCTCCGCCGCCTCCAGCTGATTGACGATCGAGTTGGCGAGGTCTTGCGCGCGGGCGACCGCCTGCGCAGACTGCTCTTCGAGCTCTCTAATGGCCGCGGCGGCTTCCGACACCATCTCCAACGCTACTGCAGCCTTGTCGTTCGAGGAAGCCGACTCCCGCTCATGGCCATCGACGTCCATCGAATGAACGCCGACATCGTCTCGAGGCACGATCTTTCTGGCGAGTTGGTTAACATCGATGGAATTCATTTCACACTCCAACGGTTGCGCTTGTATCACCTTAATTTAGCATTTCGTTAACAATCGGGCGGAATTAGGACAGCCGCCGAGAAAATCCGCGCCAGTAAAGGGCTTGGGGGCGCCGCGCGCGCTCGATCGCGACGCGAAAAAGCGGAAACCGGTTTTTTTGCGCGAATCGTCCTCTAAAACTTTGGAATCGATCGCGTTATCTACGTTTGAGCGGTTCCGCTCAAAGCAGCGCGATCTAGCGTAAGAGCCCGGCCGCCGCGTCCCATAGCTCGTCGAAATGCGAGATGAGCCGATCGGGGCGAAAAGTCGCGACCGGAGGGTCGCTGTAGCCGAAATCGACCGCGACGACCGGCGCGCCGGCGTTACGGGCCGCCGCCACGTCCGTCTGCGAATCTCCGACCATGACCGCGCGCGCGGGATCGCCCCCGACGCGCCCGATCGTCGAGAGGAGCGCACGGCCGTCCGGCTTCATATGCGCGAAGGTCTCACGCCCGCATATGGCGCCGAAACGGTCGGCGACGCCGAGCCGCTTGAGCAGGCGTTGCGCCAGGCGCTCGGTCTTGTTGGTGCAGACCGCGAGCCGGAAGCCCGCCTCTTGAAAGCGATCGAGCGACCGCTCGGCGCCGGGGAAGAGCCGAGTCTCGTCGGCGATTTGCGCTTCGTAGAACTCGAGAAACTCCGCGAGGAGCTCGGAAGCGCGCATCTCGCCAAGCGGGGCGCCGGCGGCGGCGAAGCCCCTTTCGAGGAGCGCTCTTGCTCCGGCGCCGACGAAAGGGCGCGCCGTCTCGATCCTCTGCGGGGGGAGATTTTCCCGCAGGAGTAACGTATTGAGCGTCGCGACGAGATCGGGCGCCGTGTCGGCCAGGGTGCCGTCGAGGTCGAAGACGATGGTCGGGGCGCGTTCAGTCATAGCGTGGCCTAACCTTGCCGGCGATCGGGCGCAAGCGAGGCTGCGACAAGCTGATCCCTTGTCTTTCGTTTTAAGCTGGAGCCAGAAGCAGTCGCATCTTGTTGATCGAGCGTGTCCTTTCCGAAAAAGCGCTTCGCGCTTTTGGAAAACATGCCTTAAAAGGCCGCCGTCGGCGTCCGACGCCAGGGCGGCGATTCGCTTACGAGCGTCATTAACCGAGGCTAAATGCGGCGTTATGAGCGACATCGAAACGCAACGGCGGAAGATCGACGCCTATCTTTTGGAGAACCTCAGCGCCGAGCTCGACGCGCTCAACCGCTACCCGATCGACCCCTACAGCAAATGGCTCTATGTGCGCGCGCTCGAGTTCTATTGGACGAGCTCGCGGGCGCTGCGCTCTCTGCGCGAGAGCGTCGATCAGCTGCGCGGCGTCAAGAAAACGGAGCTTCCGGACGACCTAGACGGCGAGGTTCCGGAACCGGCGCAAAAGCCGCAATTGTTGATCGACATGACGCCGACCGTGCGCTCAGGCGCCCGGACCGGCATTCAACGCGTCGTGCGCGAAATTGCGCGCCAATGCGCCCTGCAGGGTCTCGGCGCGCCGATCACGATCCAAGACGATGGGCGATTTTTGCGCCGCTATCCGGTCGCCGGCCTCTCGGAAGAGATCGAGCCCGAGGCGGGCGACATTCTTCTGCTGCTCGACGCCGCCTGGAATGAAGCGCCGCTCTATCCCCCGGCCATGCGCCGCATGAAGGAAAAAGGCGGAACTAACGTCGTCGCGATTTACGACATTCTGCCGCTCCTGCACCCGCCACTGTTCAATCGCAAGGTCGGCGGCGATTTCGCGCGCTGGTTCGACGAGATCGTTCGCGCCTCCGACGCGGCGATCGCGATCTCGCGCTCGACGGCGGAAAGCGTCGTCGATTATCTCTCCGCGGCTCCGAGCGGAAAGCCTCTGCGGGTGGGCTGGTGGCCGCTCGGCGCGGATTTCTCCAAGTCCGCCAAGGGCGCGCCGAGCGCCAAGGCGCACCGCATCGCGGAAGGGGCGCCTTACTTCCTCAGCGTGGGCACGCTCGAGCCGCGCAAGGCCTATCCGGCGGCGCTCGGCGCTTTCGAGCGGCTCTGGGCCAAGGGCGTCGACATCGGCTACACGATCGTCGGACGCCCCGGCTGGAACACGACCGCGCTGCAGGAGCGCTTGCGCACACATCCGGAAGCGGGGCGTCGACTGAACTGGCTCGATCAAGCGAGTGACGCCGACTTGCACCTGCTTTACGAAAAGGCGCGCGGAACGGTGAACGCCTCCGTCGCCGAGGGCTTCGGCTTGCCGGTGGTCGAAGCGGCGATGCACGGGGCGCCGGTCATCGCGAGCGACATACCGATATTCCGCGAGGTGGGAGGAAGCGGCGCCCGCTATTTCGACTTGCTCGCTCCAGAGAGCCTCGCCGCCGCAATCGAGGCGACGCTTGCCGAGCCCCGCCGCTCGCCTCAGATCGCGACGATCGGCTGGCGCGAGTCGGCGGCGGAAATGGTTCGAGTGATCCGCCAGGCCGACTATCCGCTGCGCGGCACCTGACGCCACGCCCCCAAAGAAAAGCAACTGCTCGTCACTCGAGCCGAGGAGCATCAAGCCATGAACTTCTCCCAGCGATTCACCTTCCTCTTCTCCTCGCCCATCTTCGACGCCGACGATCTCGAGGGCATGCGCGTCAAGGAGATTATCGCCAGCATCGAGCGGATGGGTTTCGAGGTTGTGAAGGCGAGACGCCTCGAGGACGCCGAGCTCGCCGTCCAAACGGACGCCGCGATCGGCTGCATGGTCGTCGACTGGGGCAAGAAGGGTATCGAGGGCAAGGCCGCCTCGCTCATCAATTTGATGCGCTCGCGCGGTCTCGAGATGCCGATCGTGATTCTCGTGCGCCGCAAGCGCTTCGAGGACATTCCCGTCGAAGTGCTGGACTTCATCGACGGCTATGTGTTCCTCGCCGAGGAGACGCCCGAGTTCATTGCCAAGAATCTCGTCAGCCGCCTCAAGCAATATGCCGAAACGCTCAAGACGCCCTTCTTCGGCGCCCTCGTGGATTACGCCGAGGAAGGCAATCAGCTATGGACCTGCCCCGGCCACAATGGCGGGATCTTTTACAGCCGCAGTCCGATCGGCCGCATCTTCAGGGAGCATCTCGGCGAGGCGATCTTTCGTGACGACCTCGACAATTCGGTCCTCGAGCTCGGCGATCTCCTGACGCATGAGGGACCGGCGCTCGCCGCGCAAAAGTCCGCCGCCGCGATTTTCGGCGCGGAAAAGACCTATTTCGTGCTCAATGGCACGTCTTCCTCCAACAAGATCGTCCTCTGCAACCTCGTCGCCGAGGACGATATCGTCCTCTTCGACCGCAACAACCACAAGGCCGCGCATCATGGCGCGCTGCTGCTCGGCGGCGGCATTCCAATCTTCCTGCCTGCCGATCGCAATGCGCATGGACTCATCGGCCCCACGCGCTTCTTCGACTTCGACGAGACGGCTCTGCGCGAGCGCATCCGCGACAATCCGCTCGTCAAGGACAAGCAAGCTTGGAAAAAAGAGCGGCCATTCCGCGCCGCTGTGCTCGAGCAATGCACCTACGATGGCACAATCTACGACGCCGAGACGATCGTCGAGCGCATCGGACATTTGTGCGATTATATCCTGTTCGACGAGGCCTGGGCCGGCTTCATGAAGTTCCACCCGATCTACGAGCGCCGTTTTGCGATGGGTTTGAAGAATCTCGGACCTCACTCGCCCGGCATCGTCGCGACCCAATCGACGCATAAGCAGCTTGCGAGCTTCTCGCAGGCTTCGCAGATCCATGTGCGCGACCGTCACCTCACGGGACAACGGCGCCGAGTCGAGCATAAGCGCTTCAACGAAGGCTTCATGCAGCACGCCTCGACCTCGCCCTTCTACCCCTTGTTCGCCTCGCTCGACGTCGGCGCGCAAATGATGAAAGGCCGCAGCGGCGAGGTGCTCTGGGATGACACGATCCGTCTGGGCATCGAGCTGCGCAAGAAGCTTCGAGCGATCCGTCGCGAGTTCGAGGAAAAGGAGCGCGATCCGGCCAGGCGCTGGTTTTTCGATCCTTTCGTGCCGGATCGCGTCTCGATTCCAGACGCCGCGCGAGAAGGCGGGTTTCACGAAGTCGCCTGGGAAAGCACGCCGACGGACCAGCTCGCGCGTCATGCGAAGTTCTGGGAGCTTTCGCCGGGCGCAGACTGGCACGGCTTCGCCAAGGTCGAGAAAGGCTTCGCCATCACGGATCCGGCAAAGCTTACCTTGCTTACCCCGGGCTTCGATCGCAAGACCGGCGCTTATGAAGATCACGGCGTTCCGGCGCCGATCGTCGCGCAATATCTGCGCGAGAACAGAGTCGTGCCGGAGAAGAACGATCTCAATTCCTTGCTTTTTCTGCTCACGCCCGGCGTCGAGTCGAGCAAGGCGGGCACGCTGGTCTCCGCGCTCGTGGCTTTCAAGCGGCTGCATGACGATAACGCCTGCCTCGACGACGTGATGCCGGAATTTGTCGCCAAGCGGCCTCTGCGCTACAAGGGCAAGCGCCTTCGCGATCTTTGCAGCGAGATGCACTCCTTCTTTCGCGCGGCGAACATCAGCGCCTTGCAGAAGGCGCAATTCCGCGCCGAGCACCTGCCCGAGATGGTCATGACGCCGCGCGCCGCCTCGCGTTATCTCGTGAGGAACGACGTCGACTATCTGCCGATTGACGAGATCGAAGGCCGCATCGCGACAACGCTCTTCGTGATCTATCCGCCGGGGATCGCGACGATCGTGCCGGGCGAGCGTCTCGGCGACAGAGCCCGGCCCATGATCGACTATCTCAAGGCCTTCGAGCGCGCCGCCAATCTTTTCCCTGGCTTCGAAGCGGAAATCCAGGGCCTCTATCGTGAGGTCGACGCCAATGGCGCCATTAGATTTTACACCTATGTCGCACGCGAGGAGGGTTCAGCTTTATGAGCCTTTACGAGCGACGGTCGGCTTCCGCCCATCCGCTGGGGGTTCAGGTGCGCGCCTCGCGCGAGGTCGACGTGCCGGCGATGCTCGCCATCTATCTGCACCATATCAGATACGGCGTCGATCCCTCGCAACACGAGGACATCGAGACGCCTGACGCCGAGGACATCAAGCGACGACGCAAGAACATGCAAAAGCACAAGCTGCCGCATCTCGTCGCGGACCTCGGCGGGACGGTGGTCGGCTACGCCTATGCCGTGCCATTCCGTAAACGGCCGGCCTATCGCTATGTCGTGAAGCACTCGATCTATGTGCATCACGAACATCTGCAGCGCGGGATCGGACGGCTGCTTCTCTCCGCGTTGATCGACACCTGCGCCGTGGCGGGCTATCGTCAGATGATCGCTTACATCGACGCGGAGAACCGCGCCTCGATTCAGCTTCACGAGAATTTCGGCTTCCGTCAGGTCGGTTATCTACCGCAGGTGGCATACAAATTTGGCAAGTGGACGGATTCGATGATGATGCAGCGCTCGCTCGGACCTGGCGGCGCCACCGCGCCGGGCGTGTGGAATTAGAGGTTGTTGCTGGCAGTCTTCTTGGACGTTAGAGCGCGCACCGATCGCGTCGAATTACGCGATCGATGAGGACTAAGCTCCAAATCAAATCTCGGAGCCTTTTCTGACCGAAAGACCCCGAGGCCGCCAGAAGCCGCAGAACGATCGAAGACTTCGGGAGAGACGGATGACCGGCGCCGACAGCTTCAGCAGTTCATACTCTGAAGCGCGCGAAAAATTCTTGGAGGCCGTCTCCGCCGCCGACGTCAGGGTGGAGAGCTTCAAGCACCCTTGTTCCGGTCCCCGCGGTGAGGAGCTCGCCACCGACGCCGCCTGGTTCGGTCCCTCGGACGCGTCGCGGACGCTCGTCTTGATTTCCGGCGTTCACGGCGTCGAGGGTTATTGCGGATCAGGCGCTCAAGTCGACTGGTTACGCCGAAAGGAATTCGAGGATATCCCGGCCGGCGCCAGCGTGCTGATGATCCACGCGATCAATCCTTACGGCTTCGCGTGGACGCGGCGAACCAACGAAGACAATGTCGATCTCAATCGCAATTGGCTTGATTTCTCCCTGCCGCCACCGCCCAATCCCGATTATGTCGAGCTTGCGGAAACGCTCTGCCCCGCGGAATGGACATCCAAGGCGCAAGAGGAGACGGCCCGCAAAATGGAAGAATGGCGGGCGTCGCGCGGAGCGCAGGGGCTGGACCAGTTTTGGCAGGCCGTCGCGGGCGGCCAATATTCTCACCCGCTCGGCCTGTTCTTCGGCGGCCATGGGCCTTCGTGGTCGCGGCGGACGCAAACGGCGATCTTTCAAAAATACCTCTCGCGCGCGAGACGCGTCGGGATCATCGATTATCACACCGGGCTCGGACCCTGCGGCTATGCAGAACGGCTGACGATCTACGCGCCTGAGGAAGCCGGGCACAAGCGCGCGGCGAAGTGGTTTGGAGCCGAGGTCACATCGACAAAAAGCGGAACCGCCGCCTCGAAGGACGTGAGCGGCGACAGCATCATCGGCTCGTCCGCGCTGCTGCCGAACGCCGAGATCACCTCGATCTGCTTTGAAGTCGGAACGGCGCCGCCGCCGCGCGTCTTGCAGGCGCTTCGCGCCGACGCCTGGCTCCATGCCCATGGCGATCCGGAGTCTGAGCAAGGACGACAAATCAAAGCCGAGCTGCGCGCCGCGTTTTATTGCGAAACGGACTTCTGGAAGGGCATGGTTGCAGGACAATCGCTGCTCGCATGCCGACAGGCCCTGGCTGGGCTTTCCCTCCAGCCTGACGTTTATAGCGCGTGACGAAAGATGGAAGCCACGCTGCGCCCGAACGCAGCGTGATCAAGCGCGCGCCAATGCCTCACGCCGCGTCGTCGATGGCCTTCTCGTCCACGCTCAGCGGGTCCTGCTGGGCGAGATTAGCCACAAGCGGCGGCAACTCGAGGACGGCCCGAATTTTCTGCAACATCGCCAAGGTGCGCGGCTCCATCTCCTCGACGGCGCCGGCGACGAATTCCACGGCGCCGATCGCGTCGAGACGCTCCTGTGGCGTTTTCAGGAGATTTGGCAGCGTCTGAAGCGCGCGTTCGGGGACGAATTCGACGATAGTCGTTTGGTCCTGAATGATCTGCGTTCGCTTTTCCGGGCCGAGACCGGCGAAGGGCTTGTCATGCGACAGCATGTGGGCGGAACGCTCGAGGCGATCGCGACGCACGGCGCCGCGCGCGTCGCTGAGCATGAGCATCATGCGAATGACGGCTTCGCAGAAGCCGCCCTGGTCGACATGGCGCAAAGCCGCCTCGACGACAGGCAAGTAGCGCAATTGCTCAGGACGCAATTGCGCGCGGCGATAGTCGAGGGGACGGCCGACCCAATGCATGAACGGCGAACCATAGATTGTAAGGAATGTCGCCTCGGCCATGGCGTCGCGCACGTCGCGCCAGAAGTCGAAGGTCTGGGAGAGGCCGTCGGCCCAAAGGCGCTCCGCGAGTAGGAATGGATTGTCGGCGGCGGTGGCGCGGCGGTGCGTTCGGGCGTTCTCGGCTGTCGCGGGAACCCAGCCGAGAAACGGATTTGCAGAGCCCAAGATGCGCCGTTGCACGCGCGCCGGATGCGCCTCGCGGAAGGCGCGCGCCGCCTGGGGCGTCACCACGGATTGCACGAAGGGACGCAGCAAAAGATCGTAGGCGTTGACCGTCGCCTCGGAGAGACGCGCCACCGCCGCGAAGCTCTTTTCGTCGCTGCGGTCGTCATCGATCGCCAAAATATCGGAAACCTTGCGCGCCGCGAAGCTCACGCGGAAACGCGCATCGACGCCTTCTCCGATCTGCTCTTCGATCATCATTTCGTAGAGGCCCGGAGCCAGCGCTTCGATGGTCTTCATCGTCGAGGTGACCTCGGCGTGCTCTTTCTTGGCGATCGAGGAGGAGACGAAAATACCGAGATGCCCGACCTTTTCATGGATCATGTAAACGATGCGTTGCCCGCGGACGCGGATCTCGTGCTCGTCGACATAGGTGTCTGGGATCCAGTTCAGCGCCTGTTGCGGCGGCGTGATGTTGTCGCCCCAGCTTGCGAAGACGATGATTGGCGAGCGGATGGTCTTGAAGTCGAGCGTGCGTCCGGGCTCGATCTGCGCCACGCCGCGCGACAATTTGTTGCCGACGAAAATCTGCTCCACGATCCAGCGGATCTCGGCTTCATTCATGTAATGGAAGCCGCCCCACCAGCGCTCGAATTCGAGGAAGCGATTACGCCCGCGTTCCGGGTCGACGAAGAGGTCGTAATATTTGCCGAAGAAATTGCGGCCCGGGTTGAGCAATTCGAAATTGCTCACGAGCCAGGCGCCGTCGAAGACGCCGTAGCCGAGATCGGAGAGCAGCAGCGCCTGCGCCGCGCCGCCGAACAGTCCGCCGTTGTAACGCATCGGGTTTTCGCCCAGCCTTCCCGACCAGGCGGAAAGCGGCGCGCCATTGACGACGAGCGGGCCGGTGATGTCGGGGTTTGCGGCGGCAAGCGCCATGGTCGCCCAGCCGCCCTGGCAATTGCCGACGACGATCGGCTTCGGCGACTTCGGATGGCGGCGCGCGATCTCGCGAACGAATTCAGCTTCGGCGTTTGTGACGTCGGCGATTGTTTGCCCGGGCGCGGGCTCTGGACGAAAAACGACGAAATAGACGGGATGGCCGTCATGAAGGGCGACGCCAACTTGGCTATTGGGCTTGAAGCCCCCGATTCCGGCGCCGTGGCCTGCGCGCGGGTCGATGATCATGTAGGGGCGCTTCCATTCGAACACCTCCACGCCCGGCGGCGGCAGAATCCGCAGCAAGAGATAATTGACGGGGCGCGACAGGCGGCTTCCGTCGAGGACGACCTCCGAATCATAGATGAGGACGGGCGGCGTGCCGGCGGCCTCATGCTGCCTGTCGTTCTCCGCGCGCTGCCACAGGGCGTCGAGCGTGAGCACGCCGCGCTGCGCCGCGTCGACGGCGTAGTCGACCGCGTCGTCGAATAATTTGTGGCGCTCATTGTCGGCGAACTGTCGAGTCGATTCGCTCGTCTTGGCCCATAGCGCGTGCGTGCGCTCGCCGTGCTCACGGGCGATCTTTTCCAAATGACGTCCCAGGGCGAGCATCACGCGGCGGCTCTGCAGGCCAAGCTCTCCCTGTTGCTCGGCAAAGCGGGCGGCGGCGTCGACGGGGCTGAAGGAAGGCTCCACGGACTCTCTCCATTCGAATCAAGCAGCGGTGGGAATCTGATTCAGGCCGGCCGTCTTGATGGCGTGGCGGGCGATCGTCGCCTCTTCATTGGCGGCGACGATGAAGACCGGAATTTTCGCTTGCGCGACAGAAATGCGCATGTCGTTTCGAACATTGGCCGCCGGATCGAGGGTCAGCCCGAGCCAGCCCATTCCCTCGAGCACATTGGCGCGGACTCGTGCGGAATGCTCACCGATGCCGGCGGTGAAGATAAGGGCGTCGAGACCCTCGAGCGCGGCAGCGAGAGCGCCGATCTCCATGCGGATGCGATGGGTGAAATAGGCGATGGCGTCGCGCGCGTGCGGATTCTCGCTCGCCTCGAGCGCGCGCATGTCCTGCGAGATCCCCGAAAGGCCCTTCAGTCCGGACTGCTCATAGAGCAGGCCGCTGAGCGCTTCGGGCGACATTTTGTCGTGCTGGAGCAAATAGAGAAGGAGGCCTGGATCGATCTCGCCGCATCGCGTGCCCATCGGCAGGCCTTCGAGCGCGGTGAAGCCCATCGTTGAGGCGACGGATCGTCCATCCTTCATCGCGCAGAGCGAAGCGCCATTGCCGAGATGCGCAACGATCACTCGGCCGCAAGCGAGCACGGGGTCGATCTCGCGCAGGCGAAGCGCGATATATTCGTAAGAGAGCCCGTGAAAGCCGAAACGCCGCACCCCGCGTTCATAATATTCCCGCGGCAGCGCATAGGCCTCATTCACGAAACTATGGCCGCGGTGGAATGCGGTGTCGAAACAGGCGACTTGCGGGGCGGAAGGAAAAACCGCTCGCGCGGCCTCGATTCCCGTCAGATTATGCGGTTGATGCAACGGCGCGAGCGGCTCCAAATCGCGCAGCTCTTGCAACACGCGGTCGTCGACGATCGTCGGCGCGGCGTAGCTCACGCCGCCATGCACGACTCTATGGCCGACGGCCTTGATCGCGATCTCCGGATAAGCTTCCCTGAGCCACTGCAAGATCTGCTGGAGTCCGGCCGCGTGATTTTCGCCGACCATCGCTCTCTTGACGGGATAGCCCCTGACGGTCGCGGCCTCGAAGCTCGGCTGCGCGCCGAGGCCCTGGACTTGGCCCTCGGCCAAGAGGCGCGGCCAAGGCGCCGCCGCCTCAAACAACGCGAATTTGATCGAGGAAGACCCCGCGTTCAGCGTGAGGACGTGGTCGACCATGGACCTTACTCCGCCGCCTGCGCCAGAGGCTTGGCGCTGCCGTGGGGTTTGCCGGTCTTACGCCAATATCGATAGAGCTGCGCGAGCGCGCTCGAGCCCAGGCGCGCGCGGTCGTTGTCGGCGCGGCTCGTCAGCATGATCGGGACCTTGGCCCCCAGCACGAGGCCTGCGGCCTCGGCGTGGGCGACGAAGGTCAGCTCCTTGGCGAGCAAGTTGCCAGCCTCGAGATTGGGCGCGATCAATATATCGGCGTGGCCAGCGACGAGGGAAGAGATCCCTTTGGTCCGCGCGGCGCCGATGTCGACGGCGTTGTCCATCGCCAAGGGACCGTCGACGATGCCCCCGATGATCTGGCCGCGCTCGGCCATTTTCGACAGGATCGCCGCATCGAGCGTCGAGGGGATCGCCGGATTGACCGTCTCGACCGCCGAGAGCACGCCGACCTTCGGCGTCTCGACGCCGCAGGCGCGCGCGAGATCGATCGCGTTCTGGACGATGTCGACTTTCGTCGTCAGATCGGGGGCGATGTTCACCGCCGCATCGGACACGAAGAGAAGGCGATCGAGCGCCGGCGCATCCATGGCGAACACATGGGTGATGCGCCGAGGGCCGCGCAGGCCTCCTTCCTTCTTGACAACGGCGGCGAGCAGCGCGTCGGAATGCACATTGCCCTTCATGAGGGCTTGCGCCTCGCCGCGCACGACGAGCTCGACAGCGCGCGCGCAAGCTTCCTGATCGTCCGCGGCCTCGACGATCTTGTAGGGCGAGAGATCGACGCCAGCCGCTTCCGCGGCCTTTTGGATCGACGCCCGCTCGCCAACGAGGATCGGAGCGATCAGACCATACTCCGCCGAAAGCAGAGCGCCGCCCAGGGAATTCTGATCGTCCGGACAGACGACCGCGGTCGCGAGCGGGGGCAAGCCCGTGGCGCGCCGGATCAATTGCGCGAAATTCTCGTGCCGACCCAGCAGCATGGGGGGCAGATCCTCGGGGAACGTCTCGATCGGCTCCAAGGGCGCCGCGACTTCCGCAACGCCCTCGCAGGCGATTGCGCCATCCGACTTCGTGACGCGAACGTCGAAGAGCGCCACCGGTCGTTCGCGCTTCTCGGTGCAGCGCACTTCGACCGTGAGCGCGTCGCCGCAAGAGACGCGCGCGCCGAAACGGAAATTCTGCGCGAGATAGAGCGTGCCGGCGCCGGGAAGGAGATTGCCGAGAACGGCCGAGACAAGAGATCCGACCCAGAGCGAGGGGGCGATGGCGTGGCAGTCGTCGAGACTATTCGAGGACGGCAGCATCAACGGGTTGAGATTTCCGGAAGCATGCGCGAAGAGCAGCATGTCGTCGGCGCGGCAGACGCGCTCGATTTTCGCCGTAGCGCCAATGACGAGCTCGTCATATGTGGTGTTGCGAAACGGTTTCGTCGTCATTGCCGCTTAGCCCCCTGCCAATTTGGATCATTCGGGAATGTGGCCTTCGTCATCCGCAGACGACGCGTTCTCGCGCTCGTCAATGTTCGAAGTGGAACTGGGTGATGACTGGCGACTCGAGCCCCGAGAGACGGGCCATGCGGCGGCCATTGGCGGCGCCCGGCGTCATCGCTTTGATTGCGACGGGTTCGAATTTGGCGACCCATGCTTCTCTCGAGAGGAGGGACCGTCGCGCTCCGTAGCTTTTATCCCAATCCAGCGTGACGTTGATGTGAAGGGTCGCGCCGCGCATACAAACGCTTGCGGCGAAAATCCGAGCCGCGGAGGTCGTCGAGCGGTCGAGGCCGCTCGCAGCCACGCAGGATGAAAAAAGAACCTTCGCGCGAAACCGTCTCGCGCGTTTCCCGCTCGAACGGAATCCTTCGAGCGATAAGGAATCGCGCCAAATCAAAAGGGTGGAGCCTGTCTTGACCGGAAAACCGCTTCGCGCTTTTCCGTGACATGCTCTGAGCGCAGAAGGCGCGATCCGGCTGCAAAAGTTTTGAGCGCATATTCCGCGATAGGCCGGCGGGCCCCTTCGGCGGGCGCGAATGCAAGCAAAAAAAGCTGCGGCGCGCCCCTCCCGTGACGGGAGGAAAACGCGCCGCGCAACCAATCTGCGGAATTCGCTCTGGAGCTTACTTCGGCTTCGCGGGCGCCGCGGCTCCCGTCTTGTTCGCCTCGAGCTTCTTGCGCTCCTCTTCGGCCTTCTTCATGAGCTCTTCTTGCAGCTTGCGCTGACGCTCCTCGGCGACCTTGGGGTCGATTCCGGGGCCGTCGAACGCCTTGCCGAAACCGGCGAGCGGCAGGTTGAAGATGAACTCCGCGCCATTGATCGTCTTGACCGAGACGGCGAGCTTCTCGCCCTTCTTCATCGAGTCGACGAAAGCCTGCTTCACATGCAGCCCGCCATAAGCCCCTTGCGGCGTGCAAAGCTCATAAGCGCCGCCTTCCGGCGCTCCCTTGTCGACCGCAATGCGGAAGCCCGGACGCAGGGCGACGCCCATCGGCGCGAGGACCTGGATGGCCTTGTCGGCTCCGCCCGGATCGGTCACGAGGATCGAAAGAACCGGGTTCTCCGCGCGATCGCCGAACAGCCGCGTCGTCTGGCAAATCTGCTTCTGGGTCTGCGGCTCGTTGAAGCAGACCTTATTCCACTCCGGATCCACGGCGACGAATTCCTGCACGACGGGAGCGGGGGGAGCCGCGGGCTGGGCGCCGGCGCCGGGCTGCGCGGGCTGGGCCTGCTGAGCAATGGCCGCGCCGGCGGTCAAAAGCGCCGCAGCCGCGACGCAGGAACGCAGAATGTTGAAGGACATTGGAATTCCTTTCGAGTGCCTTTTAGATGTTGGGGCTGCTTTCCTAACGAAGGGGTTCTCGCCGACGCCACGGGGGGGCGCCCCATTTTCGCCTTTGCGCGCTTCAGCAGTGCGTGGAGCCGACGGGCCCGCCATTCCGGAGAGCGAGGGACGTCGCGGCGCAGAGCGCGTCACGTTCTCGCCCTCGGAGTCGGGAGCGTGACGGCGCCGGAGGTCATACATGGTCGGCGAGGCAAATTCCAGCGCCCGGGGGCCGAGAATCGCAAAAAGCCGATCTCCGCCGTTTTTTTCTCCCAGAGGGAGTCTATCCTGCGCGCATGCAAGGATTTCCGATTCGCCAACTTCTCTCGTGGGCGCGAGACCTGAAAGGGCTTCGCGCGGGTCTCTGCCTGGCGCTCCTCCTCGGCGCAGCGCCGGTCGTGAGCGGCGGCGAGGCGCAGGGGCCCACGCATGGCGTGGCGATGCACGGGGCCCCGCTCCTCCCGCCCGATTTCGATCACTTTCCCTATGCGGAGCCAAAGGCGAAGAAGGGGGGACGGCTTCGAATCGGCCTGCCCGGCACATTCGACAGCCTCAATCCCTTCAACCTGAAGGCGGGCTCGACGGCGCAAGGCCTTGCCGGCAACGTCTTCCAGACCCTGATGATGCGGTCGCAGGACGAGCCTTTCACCTTCTACCCGCTGATCGTCAAATCGCTGGATCTCGACGCCGGCCGCACGCGACTCGTCTTCCATCTCGACCCGCGGGCGCGTTTCTCGGATGGCGCGCCGCTGACGTCGGCCGACGTGATGTTCACCTTCGAGCTCTTGAAAGCGAAAGGGCGCCCACAGCAGCGCATCGCCTATGGGCTCGTGAAATCGATCGAGGCGCCCGACGCCTACACCGTGCGTTACGACCTCACGGGCGCGAAGGACCGGGAGCTGCCGCTGATCCTGGCGTTGATGCCCGTGCTGCCGAAACATGCGACGGACGTCGAGCATTTTCAGGACGCGACGCTCGCAGCGCCTCTCGGCTCGGGTCCCTACAGGGTCGTCGAGGTCAGGCCGGGCGCGCGGCTCGTGTTGAAGCGCAACGAGGACTATTGGGGCGCGGAGCTTCCCAGCCAGCGCGGCTTCTACAATTTCGACGAGATCGACATCGACTATTTTCGCGACGGCAACGCGCTCTTCGAAGCGTTCAAGGCCGGGCTCGTCGACTACCGCGACGAGGCGAACCCCACGCGCTGGGCGGACGGCTATGATTTTCCCGCAGCGCGCGACGGCAGGATCGTCAAAGAGACGCTCCACAACGACAACCCCAAAGGGATGGAGGGCTTCGCCTTCAATCTGCGCCGCGAGGTCTTCAAGGACGCGCGCCTGCGCGAGGCCTTGGGGATGATGTTCGATTTCGAATGGATCAACGCCAATCTGTACAACGGCCTCTATACGCGCACGAAGAGCTTCTTCGACCAGTCCGATCTCGCCTCGACAGGACGCCCCGCGTCAGAGGCGGAGCGCGCGCTGCTCGCGCCGTTTCCCGGAGCTGTGCGCCCGGACATTCTTGACGGCGCCTGGCGCCCGCCGGTCAACGACGGCACGGGGCGCGATCGGGAGATGGCGAGACGCGCGCTCGCGCTTCTGGCGCAAGCCGGCTATCGGCTCGAGGGCGATCGGCTCGAGAAGGACGGCGTTGCGGTTTCCTTCGAGATCATGGTCAAGGACCGCGCCGAAGAGCGGCTCGCGCTGAACTACGCCGCCTCGCTCAAGCGCATCGGCGTCGAAGCGAGCGTGCGCGTCGTCGACGAAGTCCAATATCAGCGACGACGCCAGAAATTCGACTTCGACATGATGCCCGGCCAATGGATGGCCTCCGCCTCGCCCGGCAACGAGCAGCGCATGCGCTGGGGTTCGGCGAGCGCGACACAAGAGGCGAGCTACAATCTGTGCGGAGCCGCCTCGCCGGCGCTCGACGCGCTGATCGAGGCGATTCTCTCGGCCAAGACCCGGGAGGACTTCGTTACGGCTGTGCGGGCCTATGACCGGGTTCTGCTCTCCGGCTTTTACATCGTCCCCTTCTTTCACGCCGCCGATCAGTGGACCGCGCATGATTCCGGCTTGAAGCGGCCAGAACGGCTGCCCCGATATGGCGCCCCGATCTTCCCGGCGACGCTCGACACGTGGTGGCGAGAAAAATGACGGGCGACCGCCCGTCCGGCAGGGATACGCCTGCGCGCGCGGAAAAGGTTTGCGCCTCGACGCTTTCATCGTCATAAGAGGGAATACTGTTTATAAAAACCAAGGCCGGACGGTTTCTATGGAATTGGCGGTCGCAATCGACGCCGCGAGGGTTTCACGAAGCCGCCGCCGCGCCGATCCTTCGTCACTCCCACGAGTCCTTTCGAGCGGAAATCGCGCTAGAGCGCGTCCTGATCGCGTGGACCGGAAATTCGCTTCGCACTTTCCGGGACATGCTCTAGGCGAGGATCAGCAATGAAACAGCTCGCTCTCCTCCTCGCGCTCCTGTTCGGCTCTTCCTCGGCGTTTGCGCGCGAAACGGCGAATTGGGCGCCGCTCGAACGCGGATTGGAGATCGACCGGCCGGGCGCCAAGGCCGCCGAGCGGATGGACCTCAAGGCCGCCATGAAGGCGCTGAAGGTCCCGTCCCTGAGCGTCGCGCTGATCGCCGACGGGCGCATCGCTTACGCCCACGCCTGGGGCCAAGCGAAGCCAGAAACGCTCTATCAGGCGGCGTCGCTCTCAAAAATCGTCGCGGCTGTCGCCGCGTTGAAAATCGCGGAGCTCGGCGCGCTGGATCTCGATCGCAGCGTCAACGACGACCAGTATATCTGGCGCGCGCCCGAGAACGATCTAACAGCCGGACATCCGGTCACGCTGCGCAACCTGCTGAGCATGACGGGCGGCGTGAATGTCCCGAGCTATTCGGGCTACGAGCCGGGCGCGGCCATTCCGACGCTGCCCCAGATCTTGAATGGCGACCCGCCGTCGAATTCGCCGGCCGTTGATGTTGTCGAGCGGCCGGACAGCGTCTTCTCTTATTCGGACGGCGGCTTCGAAATCGTGCAGGCGCTTGTCGAGACCAAGACGAGAACGCCCTTCGCCCAGGCGGCCTCCGATCTCGTCTTCCGCCAGATCGGCTTGAAGGACAGCGTCTTTGATCAGCCGCCCGGCGAGGGGATGAAGGGACGCGTCGCTTTTGGCTACGACTCCGCGGGGAAGAAGCTTCCCGGCGGCTGGCGAACCATGCCTGAGCTTGCGGCCGACGGGCTGTGGTCAACGCCGAGCGACATGGCGCGGCTCGCCATCGAGATCAGCCGCGCCGCCCGCGGCGAGCGGTCTCCCTTGCTCGGGCCGCGCGCTGCGGGGGAAATGCTCACGGCGCAGAACCGCGGCCCCTATGGCTTGGGCGTCCGAATTTCCGGAACGGGCGAGGTCTTCGCCTTCGAGAAGCGCGGCCAAAATCCCGGCTATCAGTCCTATCTGCTGATCTTTCCGCAGACGGGGCAAGGGATCGTCGCGATGAGCAATTCCGACAATGGATCGACGCTCATATCGGCGCTGATTCGCCGCGCCGCCGAGGCCTATGGCTGGCCCGCCGTGGGCGAGCTCGGGGATTGAGGCTCAGACGGACGCGCTCATCGATTGCGTCACAGAAAGACCCCCTCCCTGTCCCTCCCCCGCTGTCGCGGGAGAGGGGACCCCAACGATCGGCATAACGCGGGCTAGATCATGCCGCGTTCAGGCTGGATCGCTCGAAAGCAGAAAATGCGATTGATTCCAAAAGTTTAGAGCGGAGATTTGTACGAAAAACCGGTTTCTCCTTTTTCGCATCGCGCTCTAACTAGACGCCCCGAGACTGCCCCCCCTCCCGCGATAGCGCGGGAGGGGGAACCTCCCATCGACTTGCATGACATCCGTCGCTACGCCGCCGCGAGACTCTCGAAAAGCCCTCGTCCGTCGACGCCGCCGACCAGCGGATCGATGAGATTTTCCGGGTGCGGCATCAGGCCCAGCACATTGCGCCCTGGCGAATAAATGCCCGCGATATCGTTGCGCGAGCCGTTGGGATTGGCCTCTCCGCCCAGGCGGGCCGACTCGTCGCAATAGCGGAAGGCCACCAGCCCGTCGCCCTCGAGCCGGTCGATCTCCTCATCCGCGGCCTCGTAGTTGCCCTCGCCATGGGCGATCGCGACCTTGATCGTCTGGCCCTTCGCGTAGCGGCTCGTGAAGGCCGTGTCAGCGCGTTCGACGCGCACATGCTGCATCTTGCAGACGAAGCGCAGATTGGCGTTGCGCATCAGCAGGCCAGGCAGGAGCCCGCTTTCGCAAAGGATTTGAAAACCGTTGCAGACTCCGAGCACGAGCCCGCCGCGCGCGGCGTGCGCGCGCACCGCGTGCATGATCGCGCTGTGTCCGGCGATGGCGCCGCAGCGCAGATAGTCGCCGTAACTGAACCCGCCCGGCAGCACGACGAGATCGGTTCCGGCGGGGAGCTCATGGTCGTCGTGCCAGAGCATGGCGGGCGCGCGGCCCGTCGCCGCTTTCAGCGCGCGCGCCATGTCGCCCTCGCGATTGGAGCCCGGAAATGTGACGACAGCGCAGTTCATGAGCTTAGCCCGTTAAACGTCGATCGAATAGTTTTCGATGACCGTGTTGGCGAGGAGCTTCTGGCAGGCCGCCTCCAGGCTCGCTCTCGCCTCGGCCGGGTCGCCGGCGGCAAGCTCCACGTCGAAAACCTTGCCCTGCCGCACGCTCGCGACGCCTTTGACGCCGAGCGAGCCGAGCGCTCCCTCGATAGCCTTTCCCTGGGGATCGAGGACGCCGGGTTTCAAGGTGACGACGACGCGGGCTTTCATCGGCTCCATTCCGCTGATGTCTGAGGAGCCGCAGCGTTACCGGGCCAGCGCCGAAAGCGCAAGGATCGATGGTGGAATGGGCGCCGAAACAATTGATAAGCTTTCGTCAGGCCAATGTCCGTGCTTCCGAAGACAAATTTTCTCGCCGTCGAGAGCAAAAACAGCGCGAGCTGAAGCAATAATTGTAGCTTGAAAGTTTGGATAGCGCTTACGAGAGACATTTCTCCGCAGGATTATTTTTTCACATTTCCCCGTGGATAAAGTGCTCTAAGAGTGGCAACGTAAAGACTCAAGTGATATATGTATAAGTACTCGATTCGGAGGCCGCTATGCATAGGCCATGCACGTCTCGGGGAGCTCCGGCTCAGGAAACCCTGTGCGCCGGCGCCTCCAAACAGCCGCAGCTTCAGCCCCACCCAGACCGCGTTCGCCGCCGTCTGGAGGCCATTCTCGCCGAGATGCGCGGCGAGCAGAAAATGGCCTGGGACTTCTCGATCCAGCTGGTCTATCAGAAGATTTTCCCGGACATGACGCATTTCCTGCCGGAGGAAGAGGGCGCGCGCTACCGCGCCGACTTCGAAAGGGAGTGGATGCGGCTCGAGACCGCGTGAGACAGGCGCTCATTTCCCCATGACTCGATCCCTTGTCCCCATGACTCGATCCCTCGCGGGCAAGACCCTCTTCATCACCGGCGCCTCCCGCGGAGTCGGGCTCGCCATCGGGCTGCGCGCCGCGCGCGACGGCGCCAATGTGACGATCGCGGCGAAGAGCGTCGAGCCGCACCCCAAGCTTCCAGGCACGATCTACACCGCCGCCGAGGCCATCGCGGCGGCGGGCGGCAAGGCCTTGGCGCAACAATGCGACATTCGCTTCGAGGAACAGGTCGCCGCGGCGGTCGCGGCGACGGTCGAGCGCTTCGGCGGCATCGACATACTCGTCAACAATGCGAGCGCAATCGATCTGCGGGGGATCGAGACGCTCGACATGAAGCGCTACGATCTGATGCAGCAGGTCAATGCGCGCGGCTCCTATCTCTGCGCCAAGCTCGCTCTGCCGCATCTGAAGAAAACCGCCAATCCGCACATTCTGACGCTGTCGCCGCCGCTCGATCTGAACCCGAAATGGTTCTCCCCCAACCTCGCTTACACGACGGCAAAATATGGGATGAGCCTGCTCACGCTGGGCCTTTCCCGCGAGCTCGTTCGCGACGGCGTGGCGGTCAATTCTCTATGGCCCGAAACCGCCATCGCCACGGCGGCGGTCGGCAATCTCTTAGGCGGCGAAGGGGCGCTGCGACGCTCGCGCAAGCCCGAGATCGTCGCGGATGCGGCGCATGCGATCCTGACGCGCCCGTCTCGAGAGACGACCGGCAACTTCTTCATCGACAGCCTCGTGCTCGGCGAGGAGGGCGTCAGAGATTTCTCGGCCTATGCCGTCGACCCGAGCGTCGACGCGCTGCTCGACTTCTTCCTCGAGAAGCCCTTCACCAAAGGGGTGAGCCCGAGCGGCTTTCCGCCTTCGGACGAGAGCGAGTCCTGATTGGAAAACCGCTTCGCACTCTTCCGGGACATGCTCTGAAACGCGATCAGGCCAGCCCCGCAACGCCGAGATAGAGCGTATAGAGCCCAAGAGCCGCGACAAGCGCGCCCGAGACGAAAGGCGCGAGGCGCGCGAAGGCCTCGAATCCCTTCCAACGCGTCGAGACATGGCGGAGGCTCAAAGCCGCGGCGACGCCGACCAACACCATTGTCAAGGCCAAACCGACGCTGAAGCAAAGAACCAGCGCCGCGCCCAGCGCGATTTTGCCGAGCTGCAAGCAGAGCAGCAGCACGGTGATCGACGCCGGGCATGGTATGAGCCCCCCGGTCAGGCCAAAAAGCGCGATCTCGCCCGTCGTGGCCTTGCGGCCAGCGAAGCGCCGATTGATGTCCAGCGCATGCTCGCGCTCATGAGCGTCGGCGACGGCTTCGGGGTCGACGAGCAGCAGATCTTCTTTGAACCGCGCTTCCTTGGCCATTGGGGATCGCCGATGCGGCCGCTCGTGACGCGGATGGCCGAAGTTGCGGTGATGATGCCCCTGATGACCATGGTCATGCGGATCATGCGCATGCACGTGGCCGTGATCAAGCTCGCACCCGTGATCAAGCTCGCGCCCGTGATCATGATCGTGGCCGTGATCATGTTCGTGCGCGTCATCGTGCTCGTGATCATGGCCTTCGTGGTCGTGATGAGGGTGAGCGTGAGTCCTGATGGCGTGATTCGCGTGGTCGCGATGATCGCGCCAGTTCCTCCAGACCATCCAGCCGGCGACGCCGAGAATGAGCAGACCGGAGACGATTTGCAGATAGGGCTCGGCGCCTTCGGCCGTCCATTGCGATCCGAAGTAGAGACCCCCGAGCGCGATGATCCAGACGATCGCGGTGTGGGAAAGAGTGGCGGCCAGGCCAAGCAAGATCGCTTGCGCCACGGTCCCGCGAATGGCGATGATAAACGCCGCCATCATCGTCTTGGAATGGCCAGGCTCGAGCCCGTGCAACGCGCCGAGCAAAATTGCGCTGGGCGCGAAGAGCCAGGCGTTACCCGCTCCGACATTGAGGATTTGGGCCAGGTTGGACATCTCGGCTGAGCGCCTCTTCGTTCGCTTTATTCGCCGACCCAGGATCGGTCCCATGGGTCATTCGACGCCGCCCCCATTTCTCGGCCCGAAGCCAGCCACCCTTACGCCTTCCGGCGAGGCCAGAGCAAGCCGCATGGCGATCGAAGGCCGGTCTCAATGTCGGCCCTTGGCGAAGCTGCGCAAGCGGTCTAGATTCATCGGACACCTCGGGAAATCCGGTCGCGCCGCAAGCTCGCGCCGAAACATGGCCAAGAAGAGAGCCGTGGAAGCTCCGATCCGCTTCTAATGGAAAGTCAGCGGCAAGAGGCATCAGGAAGGAAATCCATGTCGAGAGTTTCGAGCAAAGGGAAACCCAACTCCGACCGGTCGGCAAGGAAAGGCGACCCGACGCAAGCAAAGCCGATGGGACTTGGAACCCGATCGCTCATCGGCATGGGGGTCGCCGCCGCCCTGCTCTTTGGCGCTTTCGTCGCCTATACGAGCCAACCGGTCCCGCCGCCCGTCATTGGCGGCCCGTTTCAGTTGACGACACAGAGCGGCCAGAGCTTCTCCGACAAGAACATGCTCGGCCAACCTCATCTCGTGTTCTTCGGCTATACGAACTGTCCCGACGTCTGCCACACGACTCTGTTCGAAATGTCCGAAATCATGCGGGCGCTGGGCCCCGACGCGAAGATCGGCGGACTGTTCGTCACGGTGGATCCCGAACGCGACACGCCCGAAGAGCTCAAGCGATATCTCGAAAGCTTCGACTCGCGCATTCTCGGACTGACCGGCGGTCACGAGGCCCTCGACCCCATGCTCAAGGAATACAAAATCTACGCAAAGAAGACGCCCGTCGAGAACGGCAATTACGGCGTGGATCACAATACGGCCGTCTATCTGATGGACAAGGACGGACGCTTCGTGACGATCTTCAACGTGGCGCGCAAGCCTGCCGACGCCGCCCGCGAGCTGCAACGCTATCTCTAGAGCGAATCTCGTGAGAGTCGGCAGATTCCTGCGGTGGGAACGAGCCTTCTGATGGGACGCGATTTCCTCTCGCTCGACCGTTCGAGCGAGAGGCGCGAGAGCGCCCGGCGCGAAAAACCGGCTTCCCCTTTTTCGCCGCGCGCTTTAGCATAGATCATGCTTCGATTCTTCCGCGCCGAGGGCGCGTCCGAATCAACTTCCTCGCAGCTCGTGCTCCGTCACGCGGGAGAGACAATCGTCGTTGCGCTGCGTCGCTCGCGCGCGGCCCGACGTTACACCCTGCGCGTTCGCTTCGCCGCCCGCGACGCCGTGCTCACAATGCCGCAGCGCGGGTCCCTGCGCGACGCGCGCGCCTTCGCCGAACGACACGCCGCCTGGATCGCCACGCGTCTGCGCAGGCTGCCCGAGGCGATCCCCTTCGCGCCGGGCGCGGTCGCGCCGCTCAGGGGCGTAGACCATGTGCTGACGCATCGGCCGCAAGCGCGCGGCGTGGTCTGGACCGAGCCGCTGGCCGCGTCCGAGACATTGCTCGAATCGAGCGACGGTCCGCAATTCGCGCTCTGCGTCACGGGCTCAGTCGAACACATGCACAGGCGCGTGTGCGATTTTCTCAAGCGCGAAGCAAGACACGACCTCGAGGCCGCCGTGGCCCGCCACAGCCAGACCCTCGGCCTCCCCGCGAGGAGCGTGGGCTTGCGTGATCCCGTAAGCCGCTGGGGCTCCTGTTCCGCCACGGGATCGCTGAACTTCTCGTGGCGTCTCATCATGGCCCCGCCCTTTGTGCTGGATTACCTTGCCGCTCACGAGGTCGCGCATCTCGTGCATCTCGACCACTCGCCACGTTTCTGGGCGCTGACCCGGTCTCTCTCGAGCGATGTCGACCATGCCGAGGCCTGGTTGACGCGCCAAGGGGCCCAATTGCACAAATTCGGCGCGAACGCTTAAGAGCCGCCCCATTCGTCCGCGCCGCATTGCGCCGTGAAAGGCGGCGATGCTATAGCGCCAGAAACCCCAGAGTGGAGCCCCTCATGACGGTCGACCCGGCGCTCGTCCATCGCATTGCGCATCTCGCCCGCATCAAGGTCGAGGAAGCCGAGGTCGAGCGGCTGGGCCGTGAGCTCTCGGCCATTCTCGCCTTCGTCGAGGAGCTGAGCTCCGTCGACGTCTCGGGAGTCGAGCCGCTGACTTCGGTGCTGCCGATGAAGATGAAAAAGCGTGCGGACGTCGTCAACGACGGCGGCAAGGCTTCGGACATTCTCGTCAACGCGCCGGAGCGCGAGGATCAATTCTTCGTCGTGCCCAAGGTCGTCGAATGACGGGCGGCGTTCTCGAACAAGTTCCGCTGAAGCGAGCGGACTCTTGCGATCAGAATTCGCTCGACCCTTTTCATCTGGCGCGATTTGTTGGTCCTCGAGCGATTGTGGTCGAGGGACAAGCGCGCTAGCGCCGCGATCGGAATAACTTCATGTCGGATCCCACGCATCTTTCCCTGAGTGAAGCGCGCGACGCCCTGCGCGCGAAGCGCCTTTCGGCGAGCGAGCTCGCGAAAGCCCATGTCGAAGCGATCGAGCGCGCCGATCTGCTCAACTGCTTCATCACCAAGACGCCGGAACTCGCGCTCGCGCAAGCTCAGGAGAGCGACGCGCGTTTGGCGAAGGGCGAGGCGCGCCCGCTCGAGGGCCTGCCGCTCGGGATCAAGGATCTTTATTGCACGCAGGGCGTGCGCACGACGGCGGCGAGCCGCATCCTCGACGATTTCACGCCGACCTATGAATCGACCGTCAGCGGCAATCTTCGGCGCGATGGCGCGCTGATGCTCGGCAAGCTCAATCTCGACGAATTCGCGATGGGCTCGTCGAATGAGACCAGCGCCTTTGGTCCCGTCGTCTCGCCCTGGCGTCGCAAAAAGAACGGCGTTTTCGACGATGCGAGAATGGTTCCCGGCGGGTCCTCGGGCGGGTCCTCGGCGGCGGTGGCCGCCAGGCTCTGCCTCGGCGCCACGGCGACCGACACGGGCGGCTCGATCCGCCAGCCGGCGGCCTTCACCGGCACGGTCGGCGTCAAGCCGACTTACGGCCGCTGCTCGCGCTGGGGCATCGTCGCCTTCGCCTCCTCGCTCGACCAAGCCGGCCCTATCGCGCGCAGTGTGCGCGACGCGGCGATCCTGCTCGGCTCCATGGCGGGCCACGATCCCAAGGACACGACGAGCGTCGATGCGCCCGTGCCGGACTACGAAGCGGCGATCGGCCTTTCGGTCAAAGGCCGCCGCATCGGCATTCCCAGGGAATATCGGCTGGACGGGCTCTCCGACGAAATCTCCGCGCTCTGGGACCAGGGCGCGCGCTGGCTCAAGGACGCCGGGGCCGAGATCGTCGAGATCTCGTTGCCGCATACGCGCTACGCCCTGCCGGCCTATTACATCATCGCGCCAGCCGAGGCCTCGTCCAATCTCGCGCGCTATGACGGCGTGCGCTACGGCCTGCGCGAGAAAGGCCGCGACGTGAACGAGATGTATGAGAACACGCGCGCCAAGGGCTTCGGCGCCGAAGTGCGCCGACGCGTGATGATCGGAACCTATGTGCTCTCGGCGGGCTATTACGACGCCTATTACGTGCGCGCGCAGAAAATTCGCACGTTGATCAAGCGCGACTTCGACCAGGCCTTCGAGGCGGGGGTCGACGCGGTGCTGACGCCGGCGACGCCCTCTCCGGCCTTCGCCTTTGGCGAGAAGGGCAAGGCCGACCCGGTCGAGATGTATCTCAACGACGTCTTCACGGTGACCGTGAATATGGCCGGGCTTCCCGGCCTCGCCCTGCCGGCGGGACTTTCCTCGAACGGCCTGCCGCTCGCGCTGCAGCTCATCGGCAAGCCTTTCGACGAGGAGAGCCTCTTTGCGCTGGCCTCGACAATGGAGCAGGCGGCGCCGAAGATCGAGCCGCCCGAGGCCTGGTGGGCTCGATGAAGAGACCATCCGGCGACGGCGCGCTTTCGCCGCAGGACGAGATGGCGGAGGTGCGGCGGCAAATCGACGCCCTCGACGATGAGATCGTCGCGCTTCTGGCCAGGCGCCAGCGTCAGATCGAGCGCGCCGCGCGCGTCAAGCCGCTGCTTGAACTTCCGGCGCGCGTCCCGGAGCGCATCGACGAGGTGCTGGCGCGGGTGCTCGAGGCGGCAAAGCGTGATGGGCTTTCCGGGGAGCTGTCGACCGAGCTCTGGACGCGCATCATCGAATGGTCGATCGGCTACGAGGAAAGGCTGATGGGCGGGGCCCGCTCCGCCAAGCCTCCAAAGTAGCGAGCGCGCTTCCTCCCGTCTTTCCCTGTTTTTCCGCCGCTTGGCCGCTTCGCGCTGATTTCCTATGCTCAGGTCATGAAGGAGATATAGGACCCGTCTTCGTTCGCGATCGCCCTACGCGCCGGCGGGCGGCCCTCAATGCTCAGCGAGGCCAAGCACCGAAACTTTGGCCGTAGTGATCTCGGTCGGCCACAGAACTTCCGTCAGTCCCGTCGCGGCGGCGACGCGCTGACCCTGCGGCGTGGCGAAAGTGATGACGCCGCCGCCCACCGCGCCGCCGATCTTCTCGCCCCAGAGCTTGCGGCCCGTGTCTGTATCGAGAGCATAAAGATTGCCGGCCATGTCGCCAAAGAAAACGACGCCGCCCGCGGTGGGCGTGACGCCGCTCTGCACGGGATAGTTGGTCTTGGCGCGCCATCGCCACTGGCCGCTGTCGGCGTCGACCGCATAGAGCCATCCCGCCCAGTCGAAGACGGGATCGGCGTGACCCCACATGTTGAAGGGATTCATGGAATCCTCCCCCGACCAGGGCGTGAATTTCGCGGAAGCTTCGAGTTTCTTTTCCGTTTCCAGCTTCACGGAGGTGCACCACTGCACCTCGCCGACGAGGATGAGATTGTTCTCAGGGTCGTAGGCCGGTCCGTTCCATTCGTTTCCGCCGACCGAGCCGGGGCAGAAGTGCACGCTCTTGCCAATCGAGAAGGGGGCGTCGGCGTTCTCGACCTTGGTCACGGGAAGCCGGTAGAGCTGCTCTCCCGTGTCGAGGTCGTAGCCGTAGAGATGTCCGTCCTTGGGCGCGACGACCATCAACCGCTTGCCGGAGGCGGAGGTGACGAGCACGGGCGCGCTGGAGACGTCCCAGTCGTGCCAATCCTTGGGCACGATTTTGAAATGCCTGCGATAGGCGCCGGTCTTCGCGTCGAGAACGACGACCGAGCCCGTGTAAAGATTGGCCCCGCCGCGCAGCATGGCGGCGAAATCCGGTCCGGGATTGCCGCCCGGCACATAAAGCAGCCCCTTCTCGCGATCGAGCGAGTAAGAGGTCCAGGTCGCGCCGCCCGAGATCGGCGAGCCTTTGCTCACGTCCCAAGTGGAGACGTCGAGCGGAGAGGCGCCGTCTGGGCCGCGGGTCTCATCGCCCGGCTGCTTGGGAACAAGATAGAATTCCCAGACGATGCGCCCGCTCGCCGCGTCGAGCGCATACATGCGGCCCTTCACGCCTTTGAAATCGCCGCCAGCGTTGCCGATGAAAACGAGGCCATTCCAGGCGATGGGGGCTGCGGGCGCGCTCTCGCTTCTCTTCGGGTCAGCGATCGCGGTCTGCCACAGCCGTTCGCCGCTCTTGAAATCATAGGCGAGCACGCGCCCGTCCTGCGTGCCTCGGAATACGCGCCCGTCGAGATAGGCGACGCCGCGATTGACCGCTTGCGGCGTCGCTGGCGCATAGCTCTCATGCTTGCGCCAGTTCTCGCGGCAGGTGATCGGGTCGATCGAAAACGTGTCGAATTCGGTTGCAAAGAGCAGCGCGCCATCCACCATGAGGAGGCCTGAGTTGAAGCCCGTGTGCTGGCCTGTGTCATAAGTGCAGAGCACTTTTATCCGGCCCGCGTTCTCGCGGTTGATCTCTTTCAGGGACGAGAAGCGATCGGAGGCGAGCGTCTTGTTGTAGCTCGGCCAGAGGCCGTCGTCCGGGGGAAGAGAGGGGGCGGCGGTCGATGTTTTCGCGCCGCTGAAATCCGGCGCGGTCTCGACTGTCAACTCGCCTTTGGGCGCGTTGAGATAGCGCACATAATTGATCCCCATGGCCGCGACCGGAACGAAGTCGTTCCAATTCGCGTAGATCGCGCCCGCGGCTGCGACGCCGGCGACGGCTGTGATCCCGAGAGCCCATTTCACCGCCTTCTTCATGGAAAACTCCTTTGGCCGTGACGATCTCGACTCCCGCATCGGGCGCCTGGAGAGATTTCGGCTCTATTCGTCTTTCGTCAAATCCAGCGTCACCACCTCTCCTGGGGCGCGTTTGCGATTGAGCCAATCGGGATGGTTGAGCGTCTTCTGCACGTCGAGCTTGCCGTCGCCCCAATTGCGCTCCATCGTGAAACGAGAGAATTCGTAATCCTTCGAGGCGCCTTCGCCCACCGCGCGTCGATGAATGAGATGCACGATGGTCGTCGAGTCCTCATGCGCGGCTTCGTTCAATATGCGCCAGTCCGGATCATCCTTTAGCGTCTCCGCCACCTTCGGGCCGAGGCGCGCGATGGCGCGACTGAGATTATGCAACCGGCACATCAGGTCGGTGTTCATGCGGGTGCGCGAGGAATAGCGAATGTCCTTCTCGCGCTGAGCGACCTCGAGCAAAGTCTCCGGCAGCTGGCCTCGCGCGCTGAAAAGGTCGAGTTGAAACACCAGCATGTCCCGTAGCGGCCGCTCGTAGTCGAGCACATATTGCAGCGGCGTGTTCGAGACGACGCCCCCGTCCCAGTAATAGTCTCCTTCGATCGCGATCATCGGCAGGCCCGGGGGCAGCGCGCCGCTGGCCATGACATGCTCGGGGCCGATCCGCTCGCGCGCCGTGTCGAAATAGCGGAAATTGCCGGTCTTCACATTGACCGCGCCGACGCTGTAGCGAACCGCCCCGGAGTTGAGGAGATCGAAATCGACAAGCGACAGCAGCGTCTGGCGCAAAGGCTCCGTGTCGTACACGCTCAACAGCTCTGGCGGATGAGGAAAGCCTGGCAGCGTCGGCGGCAGCCGCGGACGAAAGAATCCCGGCGCGCCGAAGGTCGCGGTGACGGCCGCGCTCGACTCGTCGAAAATCTTGACGATCCCCGCTTGGCCATTGAGCGGCGTCATCGTGACCACGCTCGAGGTCCGACGCCAGAACTCCGCCAGTCGCTCGACGCGGCGCTCCGGCGGATTGCCGCAAATGATCGCCCCGTTGATCGCGCCGATGGAAATCCCGGCCACCCAATCGATCTGCTGGCCCGCGGCGAGCAACGCCTCATAGGCGCCGGCTTGATATGAGCCCAGCGCGCCACCGCCCTGCAGCACGAGCGCTGAAAGCTCGACGCCGCTTCCGCTCATCTCTCCCCCTGCCCTTTCGCCCAGGTGAATACTTAGGCTCGGCGATCGCCGATTCCACCGCCAAGGGGAAATTGGGCCCTCCCGGTTTTGACGCGGAACGGCGCCCGCTTTGAAAAGGTGGGCGTTTCAATGACTTGGCGCCGCGGCGGGCTTGGAGAAACGGGACCAGAAGGCTTCGCGGCGGGGATCCGCAGCCGCGCCGGCTTGGATCGCCCGCGCGGACGAGCGTGCCGGCTTCAAGGTCGTCACCGCGTCATGGCGTGTAATCGGTAGTTGGCGGAGACGGTGGGATTCGAACCCACGATAGGGTTTCCCCTATAACGATTTAGCAAACCGTCGCCTTCAGCCTCTCGGCCACGTCTCCGCATCGCGCCGAACGGGCGCGGAAGGGCCTCTATGCCAAAGCGGCGCGGGCATTTCAAGATTGTATCCGGCCCCGATGGGTGAAGCTGGCCAAACTGGCTACGGCGCCCATCGCCAGAAGACCTAGCTACCCACATATATGAAGTTAAACTTTACAGTTTGCCTTTATTATGCAACGATGGGTTATGTCCACAGCTTCCCGTGACTCCGAGATCGCCCGCGCTTCCGCCCTTGCGACAGAAATCCGGGCCCTCGTTGGCAAGCTGAAGCGCCGTCTGCGGGAACAGGCCACTCCCGGCGACCTGACGCCGTCGCAGGTGTCGGTCCTGCTGCGGCTCGAACGCGAAGGACCCGCGACAACGTCGAGCCTCGCCCGGCTTGAAGGAATGCGCCCGCAATCGATGGGCGCGGTGATCGCTCCGCTCGAGGCGGCGGGCCTGGTGATCGCCGCCCCGGACCCGACGGACGGGCGCCAGACTCTTCTGTCGCTCACCGACGCTTGCCGAAAATGGATCGATGAAGGGCGTGCTGCGCGGCAGGACTGGCTGACCCGAAGGCTCCAGGCGCGGCTGTCGCCGCAGGAGCAGAACCAGCTGACGGAGGCCGTCGAACTGCTCAGGCGGCTTGTCGACGATTGAAAATTTCTCCGGGCTCACGCCCGAGCGAGCCATCCAGCATGCGAAAGGATACTCCCAATGGCGCTCACCACGCTCGACCCGAACACCGCCCTGATCATCGTCGATTTGCAGAAGGGGATCGTCGGCATGCCGGGCCTCCCGGCGATCCGCGATGTCGTGGAAAACGCCCGCACGCTGGCCGGGGTTTTCCGCGCCTGCGGGCTGCCGGTGGCGCTCGTCAACGTCGCCGGCGTCGCCCCGGGCCGGACGGAACAGCCGCTCCGCCAGACCGGCGCCTTTCCGGAAGGCTGGACCGACCTCATCCCTGAGATGGACCGGCAACCCGGCGATATCGTGGTGACGAAGCGGAGCTGGGGCGCCTTTGCCAATACTGACCTCGAAGTCCGGTTGAAAGCGCGCGGCGTCACCCAGGTGGTGATCGCCGGCGTCGCGACGGGAACGGGGGTCGAGGCGACCGCGCGCCAGGCCTACGAGCAGGGGTTCAACGTCACCCTCACCACCGACGCCATGACCGACATGCGGCCCGAGGCGCATGACTACAGCATCGGCAAGGTCTTCCCGCGCCTCGGCGAATCCGGCGCGACGCGGGAGATCATCGACCTCCTGCCGAAAAGGAACGCATGACATGCCGTGGCTTTCTCTCCTGTCCTACTTCTTCGGCGGCGTCTTCCTGGCGAACGCGATCCCCCATTTCGTCAGCGGCATGATGGGCAGGCCGTTCCAGAGCCCGTTCGCCAGGCCGCCGGGAGAAGGGCTATCGACGTCGACCGTCAATGTGCTCTGGGGCTTTCTCAATCTCGTCGTCGGCTATGTCCTTGTGTGCCGCGTCGGCGATTTCGGATTGAGAAACACGGCGGACGCGCTTGCGTGCGGGGCCGGCGCGCTCCTGATCGCGCTCTTTTCCGCCCGACATTTCGGTCGTTTCCACGGCGGCAATAGGCCCGAGCAGCCATGAAAGCCCCGTTTTCGGGCGTCTTCCGGTCCCTGCGCGGGTTCAATTATCGGCTCTGGGCAGGCGGCGCCTTCGTTTCCAATGTCGGCGCCTGGGTGCAACGGACGGCGCAGGACTGGCTGGTGTTTACTGAGCTGACTGATCACGACGCGTCCGCTATCGGCCTGGTGATGGCGCTGCAGTTCGCGCCGCAGTTCCTCCTCCTGCCCTGGACAGGCTCCGCAGCCGACCGCTTCAACCAGCGCAAGCTGCTGATCGCAACACAGGCGACGATGGGCGGCCTCTCGCTGGCGCTGGGGATCCTCACCGTCGCCGGGATCGTCCAGCTCTGGCACGTCTATGTCTTCGCCTTCCTGTTCGGCAGCGCGGCGGCGTTCGACGCCCCCGTGCGCCAGACCTTCGTCGCCGAACTGGTCGGGGACGAGGATCTCCACAATGCGGTCGCGCTCAACTCGACCTCGTTCAACGCCGCGCGGATGATCGGGCCGGGCGTATCGGGCGTGCTCATCGCCGCGATCGGCGCCGGCTGGGCCTTCCTGCTAAACGGCTTCTCCTTCGTCGCGGTACTGGTCTCTCTCGCCTTCCTGCGCGTTGCCGAGCTTTGTCCAAATGCCCGGGCGCCCCACGCCAAAGGTAGCTTCATCGAAGGGTTGCGCTTCGCCTGGGGACGGCCGGACCTCAAGGCCATTTTAGTGATGCTCTTCCTGATCGGGACCTTCGGCCTGAACTTCCCAATCTTCATCTCGACCATGGCGGTCGGCGTCTTCCACGCCGACGCCCGCAGTTATGGCCTGCTGTCGTCGATCATGGCGATCGGGACGGTCGCGGGCGCATTGTTGAGCGCCGGTCGCGCCGAGGCGCGGTTCGGCCTGCTGGTGACCGGCGCAGGCCTGTTCGGACTGGGCTGCACTTTCGCCGCGCTCGCGCCGAGCTACTGGGTGTTCGCGATCGCGCTCGTCGTCATCGGCGTTGCCGCCCTGACGTTCACGAACACGACGAACAGCCTGATGCAGCTTTCGACCGAGCCAGCGATGCGGGGACGGGTGATGGCGCTGCGCATCGGCATCGCGCTTGGGGGCACGCCGATCGGCGCCCCTATCATTGGATGGACGGCAGACAATTTCGGGCCGCGCTGGGCGCTAGGGGTGGGCGCCGCTTCGGGCTTCGCGGCCGCGCTCCTTGGGATCTATGCTGTGATGCGCGGGCTCGGTGGCCCCGGATCGTCTCGCAAGCCGGCTGGCGGCCCGCAGCTACACCTATAGTCCGGAATGTCCGGAGAACTTCGATGGATCGAACAGTCAAACGGAGCGTGCGGCGGTAGAAGGCTATAGCGTAGACATAGTGCTCATCTTCGTCGGGCGCTGTGGCGCACTGCCGAAGCCGCGGCCCTTTATCACCGCTAAGCTAGACAAAGCGCCGAAAAGGATGGAGTTTGAGGCGGTGAACGCGTCGTGGTGAGGTGCGCAAGCGATGGGCAACGAGACCACCAACGACGATAGAGACCTGTTTATCCAGTTGGTTGACCTCGCCTTTGAGCCCATCTTTGTATGGCACTTCAAGCGAGGAATTGTGAAATGGAACAAGGGTTGTGAACGTCTATACGGCTATGGACAGGTAGAGTCTGTCGGGCGCGTTAGCCATGAACTTTTGAAGACCCGTTTTCCAGTTCCTTTAAAGGAAATAGAGACGGAATTGCTCCAAAACAAAATGTGGTTTGGCGAGTTGTATCACACCGCAAAAGATGCACGTGAAATTATTGTTGAAAGCCGCATGGAGCTCTTTCAGATAGACGGAGACGCTGCAATTATTGAAGCAAATCGGGATATTACAGGGCGTAAGAAAGTAGAGAAAAAGCTCAGGGAAAGCGAAGATGCGCTGCGCACCGCCAACAAGCGTAAAGATCAATTCATTGCGGTGCTAGCGCATGAATTGAGAAATCCTCTGGCTCCAATCAGAACAGGATTAGACGTTCTCAAAAGAGAAGAACAAATTAGCACGCCCAGCAGCCGGGCTGTGATCGACATCATGGACCGCCAATTATCTCTTCTTGTGAGATTAGTTGACGATCTCCTAGAAATCTCGCGCATTACGCAAGGAAAATTAGAGTTTCGAAAGCAGCCCATCGAGCTATTAGATATCTTAGGGGCCGCGCTGGAAGCCTGCCAAGATCGCATTGGGAACAAAAATCTCTCTCTAACCACTAATTTCTCAGTGCCGACGTTGCCAGTGCTTGCGGACCCTACCCGGCTCACGCAAGCGCTCGCAAACATACTAGACAACGCGGTAAATTACACGCCGAGAAATGGCGCGGTCCGCGTGTCAGCATTTTCAGAGAACGGCTACGCCATGGTCGCGATAAGCGACAACGGCGCGGGAATTCCGAGAACCGCTCTCGCAGATATCTTTGACGTCTTCGTCCAAGTCGCCCCGCCTGGCGAGGCGAACACTGGGCTGGGGATAGGACTGGCCTTGGTTCGAGAAATCATAGAAGCGCATGGGGGCACGGTCACAGCGGACAGCGCCGGTCCCAACCAAGGAAGCACCTTTACGATTTCCATTCCATTAGCTCAAACAACGACGTCGCCTGCGATCACCGAACCATCAGCTCAGTCCAGCCTTTCCTCCTCTAAGCGGGTTCTCATCATTGATGATAACCGCGACGCGGCCGATTCCTTGGCGATGCTACTTAACTCGCTCGGCGCTTCCGTCTGTGTCGCTTACGATGGACGCGCCGGCCTTGCCGCCGCCGAGCAAACCTACCCAGACATAGCCTTGATAGACCTTGGCATGCCGGGCCTCAACGGTTTTGAGACCGCCCGCCTTTTTCGCGAAAGCCAAAAAGGTAGGACAATTTTCATCGCTGCGCTGACCGGTTGGGGCCAGGAAGGCGATCGCGCGAAGACCGCAGCAGCCGGGTTCGACGCTCACCTCACGAAACCTGTGTCCGTTGAAGCTCTCAAGGCACTGCTCGCCAGATCTACACAGGCTTTGCCTTGCTGTTGATCAGTCAGCGCTTTTTATACGCCCTTGGAGGAATTGCTTCCGCAGCGTCGGCGCGAGACGCTCCGCCGATCGCGGAGAGGTCGGCCAGGGTCAAAAAGTCCTTGCCTCAAGGCTCGCATCGGAATAGTGGCGGCGTAAGCTTCAGTTGCTCAAAATTCCTTCTGGCCCCACGGATGCAAGACGCAGCGCGAGTCGAGGTGGATCGGATCGATCATATTCAGGGATACCAGAAGAGGATTTGCGAAGAAATCCTGCCTTTCTGGGCCGAGGCCGGCTTCGACCGAGATGGTGGCGTCTTTCGTGAGCGTCTGGACTTTTCGGGACAGGACTGTCCGACCGTTCCGCGCCGCGCCATGGTTCAGGCGCGGCAAATCTATGTCTATAGCGCCGCCGACAAGGACGGGGTCTTCCGGAACGGCGCCGACCTCGCCGACCGCGCGATGCACAGTTTCCTGCGTCTCTATCTGGACGACAACGACCCCCGCGCGGGTTTCGCCTTTTCGATCGACGCGACGGGAAATCGCGTCTCGCAGGTCCGCGATTCCTACACGCACGCTTTCGCTCTGTTCTCTCTCGCGTCGCTTTATCAGCTGACGGGCGAAAAGCGGCTTTTGTCGGCGGCGGAATTGACGCTCCAATTTGTCGACCGCCATCTCGTCTGCAAAGATCATGGCGGATTGCTCGACCGCCAACCCTCGCCTGAAACGGTGAAGCGGCAGAATCCCCTCATGCATTTTCTGGAAGCCTGCCTTGCGCTGCACGAGGCCGCGCCGGACGGCCCCTATCTGGAGCGCGCGGAGAGCGTCGTTCGGCTGTTCGAGAGCCGCCTGCTCCAGTGGGGCATTGGCGCGCTGCCGGAGATTTTCGCCGCCGATTGGTCCTTCGATCCTGCCGTTGCAGCCTACTTCGAGCCCGGGCATCATTTCGAATGGATCTGGCTGCTCGACCGGTTTCGCCGGCTCGGGGGGCGTGCGGGCGCGCCGGCGGAGGAGCGACTCTGGGAGTTGGCCTTGGCCTGCGGCCTGGATGCGCGGGGACGATGCTACGATAGCGTCGGCCTTGATCGACGGCCGCTTGAGCGATCAACCCGGCTCTGGCCGCACACGGAAGGCGCGAAGGCGGGCGTCGCGCGCTTCGCTGCGGGTGAAGCGCAAGGGTTGAGCTTTTGCGAGCAGATGTTGCAGAGCTTGAACGAGTTGTTCCTCGCAGGCCCATTCGCCGGAGGCTGGATAGACCGCTTCGACGCCAATCTCGAGCCGAGCGTCGACCACGTGCCCGCGAGCAGCCTCTACCATCTTTATGGCGCCTTTCGCGAAGTCCATCGCTTCCGCGCCCGGCAGGCCCCGCAAGCTGTATTGTGACGGCCTTCGCCGCCGAGAGAGGAGTCCGATGCCCTATGAGCTCGTGAAGCGGCTGGCGGGCTGCAAGGTCGCCATCGTCGGCGACGTCATGCTGGACGCCTATCTGCACGGCGGGGTGACGCGCATCTCACCCGAGGCGCCGGTGCCGGTGATCAAGTGGAAATCCGAAAAGGCGGTCATCGGCGGCGCCGGCAACGTCGCGGCGAATATCGCGTCGCTCGGCGCCTCGGTCGCGCTGGTCGGACTCTCGGGAGACGACGCCGATCGCGATCAGCTACTCGCGCTCCTGCGCGCCGGCGGGATCGGCTCCGACGGCGTCATCGCGGACAAGAGCCGGAGGACGATCAAGAAAATCCGCGTCGTTGGCCACAACCAGCAGATGCTGCGCATTGATCACGAGGACGATCGGCCTCTCGGCGAGGAGATCGAGCGCCGCCTCATCGCGAGAGCGATCGAGGCGATCGACGGCGGCGACATCGTCGTCTTGTCCGATTACGCCAAGGGCGTGCTGAACGATCGCGTCATCGCGGCTTGCGTCGCGCGCGCGCGGCAGGCGGGCAAAATACTTCTCGTCGACCCGAAGCGCCGCGATCTGAGCGATTACCGCGGCGCCGCGATCCTCACGCCCAATCGCGCCGAGCTGACCCTGGCGACAGGAATGCCCTGCGAGACGGACGCGGAGGCGGAAGCCGCCGCGCGGCGCGTGTGCGAGGCGACAGGCGCCGAAGTTCTTCTGACCCGTTCCGAGAAGGGCATGTCCTTCTTCCCCGCGCAAGGCGAAGCGATCCATCTGCCGACGACGGCAAAGTCCGTTTTCGACGTGTCGGGCGCCGGCGATACGGTGGTGGCCTTGATCGCCGTCGGACTCGCCGCTGGCCTGCCGATGATCGAGGCGATGAAAATCGCCAACCACGCCGCCGGCGTTGTCGTGAGCCGGTTCGGCACAGCGACGCTGACCTCGGAGGAGCTGGCCGCGTCGATCGCGGCCTCGCACATGACGGAGGTCCAGGATGGGCGGCTCGTCGACACGGAGACGGCGATAGAGCTGCGCAGGCTTTGGGAGGCGCAAGGCTACTCGGTCGGATTCACCAACGGCTGCTTCGACCTGCTGCATCCGGGCCATGTCTCGCTCATCGCGCAGGCGAGCGCCGCCTGCGACCGGCTCATCGTCGCGCTCAACACCGATGCGTCGGTCAAGCGCCTCAAGGGCCCGACCCGCCCCGTGCAGAACGAGGTTGCGCGCGCGCAAGTGATCGGCGCCGTCAAGGGAGTCGATGTCGTCGTGCTCTTCGAGGAGGACACGCCTCAGCGGATCATCGAGCAGTTGCAGCCTGACGTTCTGGTCAAGGGCGCCGATTACCAGGAAGAGCAGATCGTCGGCGCCGACGTCGTCCGCGCGCGCGGCGGCAAGATCGTCCGCGCCAATCTCACCGAAGGTCAGTCCACGACGCGCATATTGCAGTCGGCGGCCCGATAGCCGTTGCTTGCGAAAGCCTCGATGAACTCGTCATCGGCGCAGGCGCCGTTAGCGATCCCTCATTGCGTTTCGCGCAGCACGCGGAGGAGATAAGCGCCGTAGTCGCTCTTTTGAAACTTCGCCGCCGCGGCGCGCAGAGAATCGGCGTCGATCCAGCCGTTCACGAAGGCGACTTCTTCGAGGCAGGCGATGCGTTGTCCCTGTCGTTGCTCGACGGCCCGCACATATTCCGCGGCTTCGAGCAAGGCCGACGGCGTGCCCGTGTCGAGCCAGGCAAAACCGCGCCCGAGCCGCACGACGTTGAGCTCGCCGCATTCGAGATAGACCTTGTTGAGATCGGTGATCTCAAGCTCACCGCGCGCCGAAGGCCGCAGGCTCGCGGCAAACTGAGGCGCGCGCTCATCGTAGAAATAGAGTCCGGTGACGGCCCAGTCTGACTTGGGTTGCTTCGGCTTTTCCTCGAGCGACACCGCCTTGCCGCGCGCGTCGAATTCGACGACGCCATAGCGTTCAGGATCGCGCACGTGATAAGCGAAGACCGATGCGCCGCGACTCCGCACGCCCGCATCGCTCAGCAAGTCGACGAGGCCGTGGCCGTAGAAGATATTGTCGCCGAGCACCAGCGCGGACGAGCGCCCTTCGACGAATTCCGCGCCGATGATATAGGCCTGAGCCAGCCCCTCTGGCCGCGGCTGCTCAGCGTAGGAGATGGAGACTCCCCATTGCGCGCCGGTTCCCAGCAAGCGTTTGAAGGACGGCAAATCGTCGGGCGTTGAAATGAGGAGAATCTCTCGAATGCCCGCGAGCATGAGGACGCTCAGCGGGTAATAAACCATCGGCTTGTCGTAGACGGGCAGAAGCTGCTTCGACGCTGCAACGGTCATGGGATGCAACCGGGTCCCGCTTCCTCCCGCCAGCACGATGCCCCGCATGTGATTCTCCAATTTTCCGGTTACGTCGAAGAGAGAAGGCGTTCGACGCAAGCGTCGAGCGATTGTCGCCAGTGCGGGAGCGCGACGCCATACAGACGCGCGAGCTTGCCGCAATCGAGGCGCGAATTCGCCGGCCGTTTCGCCGGCGTGGGGTAGTCCGCTGTCGTAATGCGCTTGACGCGCACCGCTTTGCGGCCGCAACGCTGGGCGGCGGCGAAAATCGCTTCAGCGAAGTCGGCCCAGCTTGCCTCGCCAGCGCCGGTCATGTGGAAGACGCCGCGCAGCTCCGGCGTCGGATCGTCGCGGAGGCGAGCGGCGATCGCCAGCACCCCGTCGGCGATGTCGAGCGCGGCGGTCGGGTTGCCAAGCTGATCGGCGACGACTCCGACCTCGTCGCGGGATGCGCCAAGTCGCAGCATGGTGCGCACGAAATTCGCGCCGAAAGGACTATAAATCCACGCCGTGCGCAAGATGACCGCATTGGGCTGCGCCTGCTGCACGCGCGCCTCGCCCTCCAACTTCGAGCGGCCATAGGCGCCGGTCGGACCGGTCGCGTCACTCTCGAGATAGGGCCTCGTGAGAGCGCCGTCGAAGACGTAATCCGTGGAGAGCTGAATGAGCGGCGTATTCAGCGTCGCCGCGGCCGCCGCGACAAAACCCGCGCCCGCCGCGTTGACGCGCATCGCCTTTTCCGGCTCCTGCTCAGCCTTATCGACGGCGGTATAGGCGGCGGCGTTGACGATGACGTCGCCCTTGGCGCTCTCGAGCGCGGCCAAAACGCTCTTTTCGTCCTCGAGGTCGAGATCGGGCCGGCCGAGCGCGATGACTTCCGCCCGCTCCGCGGCGCGTTCGAGCAGCGAGGTCACGACCTGGCCTTGGCGTCCTGTGACGACGACGCGCATCTCGCTCACTCGAACATGTCGACCAGATCGCGCAGACGAGGCCAGCTGCGATCGCGCGCATTCGCTTGAACGTCAGAGATCGGGAAAGGCCATTCTATGCCGAGGTCCGGATCGTCGAAGGCGAGGCCTCTGTCGTTTTGCGGCGAATAGTAATTGGTGACCTTGTAAAAGACCTCTGTGTTCGGCTCCAGCGTGCAAAAGCCGTGGGCGAATCCAATCGGCACGAGCAATTGCCGCCAATTGTCAGAGGAGAGCTCCAGCGCCACATGCTTTCCAAAAGTCTTCGATGAACGGCGAATATCGACGGCGACGTCCAATATTCTTCCACGCAAGACGCGTATGAGCTTGTCCTGCGCGAAAGGCGCGCTCTGGAAGTGAAGGCCGCGGATCACGCCGATCGCGGCCGAGAGCGAGTGATTGTCCTGCACGAAACGAAAGGGCAGTCCGGCTGCATCCCACTTCGACTGCGTGTAGGTCTCGGAAAAAAATCCGCGCTCGTCGCCAAATTTCTTCGGCGTGATGATTTTGACCCCGTCTAGCGCTGTATCCTCAACGATCATGGAACCTGCCGATTTCAGTTGCGAGAGGATCGCTCTCTAGAGCATGTCCCGGAAAAGTGCGAAGCGGTTTTCCGGTCAGGACATGCTCCACCCTTTTGTTTTAGCGCGATTCCTTATCGCTCGAACGATTCCGTTCGGGCGGGAAGCGCGCTAAGTGATTTGGCCCAGGCGCTCGCCGCGGTACTTGCCGGAGCGTATCGCGCCCCACCAGGCGGGATTGTCGATGTACCACTGCACCGTCTTGCGCAGACCGGACTCGAAGGTCTCCTGCGCGCGCCAGCCCAACTCACGCTCGATCTTGGAGCAATCTATCGCATAGCGGAGATCATGGCCGGGCCGATCGGTGACAAAGGTGATGAGCTCCCGCCGAGAAACCGCGGACGGAAGGATTTCATCCAAAATATCGCAGATCGTCGTGACGACGTCGATGTTGCGCCGCTCGCTTCGGCCTCCGACATTATATGTTTCGCCGACGACGCCTTGGCGGAGCGCAAGGATCAGCGCGGCCGCATGGTCCTCGACGAAGAGCCAATCCCGCACGTTCTCGCCGCGCCCATAAACGGGCAGGGGCTTTCCCTCCAGCGCGTTAAGGATCGTCAGGGGAATGAGCTTCTCTGGAAAGTGATAGGGGCCGTAATTGTTCGAGCAGTTGGTGGTGATTGTCGGAAGGCCATAGGTCTCGCGCCAGGCTCGCACGAGATGGTCGGACCCGGCTTTCGACGCCGAATAGGGCGAGTTCGGCGCGTAAGGCGTATCTTCCCGAAAAAGCCCGTCAGGCCCTAAGGCGCCGAACACTTCGTCGGTCGAGATATGGTGGAATCGAAAACGTCTTGCTTTTTCGGCGTCCAAGCCGCGCCAATGGGCGAGGGCCGCTTCGAGCATGGTGAAGGTGCCGATGACGTTCGTCTCGATGAAGGCCGCAGGACCGTCGATCGAGCGATCCACATGGCTTTCCGCCGCAAGATGCATGACGGCGTCGGGCTCGAATTCGGAGAAGACGCCGTCGATGGCCTCGCGGTCGCAGATGTCGGCGCGCCGAAAGGCGTAGCGTGGACTCTCGGCGACGGGCGCGAGCGAGTCGAGATTGCCCGCATAGGTGAGCTTATCGACAACGCAGACCTCGTCGTCCGTCTGCTGGATTATGCGGCGGGTGACGGCGGAGCCGATGAACCCGGCGCCGCCGGTGATCAGAATGCGCATGTGTCCATTCTAAAAGGTTCGAGTGGACCCCACCGCTCGAGACGAGGGAGGCGTCTCAAGCGGCTCCATGAGATCCTCATGACGACAGATCCTCAAGACGACCCGCCGTGAAGATCGCCTCGACGATGATATGGACGTTTCGGCTATTCTACGAATGCGCCATCGATTTGACGCCTTTCTTGTGATCAATCGGCAATTAGAGTCAATTCGTTTTATCAAAATCCGCTCGGGCCGCGCCCAAACTGTCTTGCGAGCCGATCGTCAACGTCGGCCGCCTCCCGAACGCCTGCTAAACTATGGCCCTGGCTCGGCTTTGTCGCATGGGCCGCTCGCGGACGAACGACCGGGCGCGGCTCCGCCTCCCGATTTCCGAATCTAAAAGGGACAAGCGCGCCAAAATCCGGGAGCCGGATGGTGGGGGAAGTAGGACTCGAACCTACGAAGGCTTAGCCAGCGGATTTACAGTCCGCCCCCTTTGCCGCTCGGGACATTCCCCCAAGGACCGCGCGAGCGGGCCATGAAGCGCGGCTTATGGAGAATGAGCCCCGGTGCTGTCAAGCCGGCCGAAAAGCCGAGCTCTGCAAGCCCGCGCCAAGCGGCGAATTCCCTTCCCCTGGCGCGAGGAAAGGCGCTAAAGAGCCGCCAAGATTCTCTCAACGGCGGGACCCACAATCTCATGGCGCGTCAGTTCATCTATCACATGCAAGGCCTCGCCAAGACCTGGCCCGGCGGCAAAAAGGTTTTGGACAACATCAATCTCTCCTTCTACCCGGACGCCAAGATCGGCGTGCTCGGCATCAACGGCTCGGGCAAATCGACGCTTCTGCGCATCATGGCGGGGATCGACAAGGAGTTCGTCGGCGAGGGATTCGTCGCCGAGGGCGCGCGCGTCGGCTATCTGGCGCAGGAGCCGCAGCTCGACCCGGAGCTCGACGTGCGCGGCAACGTCATGCTGGGCGTCAAGGAGAAGAAGGATCTCCTCGACCGCTACAACGAACTGGCCATGAACTATTCCGACGAGACCGCCGACGAGATGACGCGGTTGCAGGACGAGATCGAAGCCAAGAACCTCTGGGACCTCGACAGCCAGGTCGATCAGGCGATGGAGGCGCTCGGCTGCCCGCCGGACGACGCCGACGTGACCAAGCTCTCGGGCGGCGAGCGGCGCCGCGTCGCGCTCTGCCGGCTGCTCCTGGAGCAGCCCGATCTCCTGCTTCTCGACGAACCGACGAACCATCTCGACGCCGAGACGGTCAACTGGCTCGAAGGCCATTTGCGCAACTATCCGGGCGCGATCCTGATCGTCACCCACGATCGCTACTTTCTCGACAATGTCACGGGTTGGATTCTCGAGCTCGATCGCGGCAAGGGCATTCCCTATGAGGGCAATTACACGAGCTGGCTGAAGCAGAAGCAGAAGCGGCTCATGCAGGAGGCCTCCGAAGACAAGGCCCGCCAGCGCGCGCTGGAGGCCGAGTCCGAGTGGATCGCGGCCTCGCCCAAGGCGCGCCAGGCCAAGAATAAGGCGCGCATCCAGCGCTATGAGGAGCTCGTTCAAAAGTCGAGCGAGAAGGCGCCGACCAGCGCGCAGATCATCATTCCGATCGCCGAACGGCTCGGCGGCAATGTCATCGACTTCGAGCATCTGTCGAAGGGCTATGGCGACGCGCTGCTCATCGACGATCTCTCCTTCAAGCTGCCGCCGGGCGGCATCGTCGGCGTGATCGGCCCGAACGGCGCCGGCAAGACGACGCTGTTTCGCATGATCACCGGCCAGGAGAAGCCCGACAAGGGCTCGATCACGGTGGGCGAGAGCGTGCATCTCGGCTACATTGATCAGTCCCGCGACTCGCTCGATGGAAAGAAAACCGTCTGGGAGGAAATCTCCGGCGGCAATGAGGTCATCTATCTGGGCAAGCGCGAGATCAACTCGCGCGCCTATTGCTCGAACTTCAACTTCAAGGGCGGCGATCAGCAGAAGAAGGTCGGGAGCCTGTCGGGCGGCGAGCGCAACCGCGTGCATCTCGCCAAGATGCTGAAGAGCGGCGCCAATGTGCTGCTACTCGACGAGCCGACGAACGACCTCGACGTCGAAACCCTGCGCGCGCTGGAGGAAGCGCTCGTCGATTTCGCCGGCTGCGCCGTGGTGATCTCGCACGACCGCTTCTTCCTCGACCGCATCGCCACGCATATGCTGGCCTATGAGGGCGACTCGCATGTGGAGTGGTTTGAAGGAAACTTCGCGGATTACGAGGAGGACAAGAAGCGGCGCCTGGGGATGGATTCCGTGATCCCGCATCGGCTGAAGTATAAGAAGTTCAGCCGATAACCGTCGGTTCGGGGCGTTGGCAGTTCTACGCTAACGCCCTCAGATCACTATAGAAGCTTTTTCGTGCTCGAAAACAGCTTCGTCTGGGCCGCCATTCCAAGCCATTTTATGATTATGGCCTCACCACTCTTTGCCTTAATGCAACTCAGAATGGCAATTTAGACCACCTCGTCTCCTGCCTGCGGAGCCTCCCCGCCGGACCGACCCATGATCCGGTCGAACGCCGTCCAATCGGTTTTGCCCTTTTTCTCCAGGAAGAAGCTCGCCGCGCGCATCGCCGAAACCTTTTCGGCGACCGCGCTCGCGACGAAGTTGTTCAACGTCGTCCCGCATTCCTCCGCGATCTTTTCTGCCTCGGCCTTGATCGAGGCGGGCAGCAGCAGCTCATGCGTGGACATTTCCGTTTTCATTTTTTCAGCCTTGCCAGAAGGTCTCCAGGCGTCATGACATCGATCCCAAACCACGTTTTCACCGGGCCGAAGTCTCGAACGTTGAAGGTCACGATCGCTTCGGCTCGTCCGTTCACTGCCGCTTCGACGACGAACTCGTCATCGGGATCTTTGAGTCCAGCACGCCAAAGGAACCAGATTTCGACCGGCTCCACAAGATCAACAATCGCGTTCAGAAATTCCTGCATGTCGTTCTTTGACAGCCCCGCGGCCAGCCGATGCTCCTCGCGTCCACAGATGGCCTCATATTCGATGACAAGGGGGACGCTGGCCAGGAGCTGAAACTGGCTCCGCCGCGCGCGTCGTAGCAACTCCGCCGACGCCCCGGCTGGGCTTCGCAGCCCAGCAACGACGACGCTCGTGTCGAGAACCAGCCTCACAACATTCCTTCACTGCGCAATTTCCGCTCAAGCCCTTGGAGCCGGAGCTGGGCGTTACTTAGGACTCCAGCTTAACACTACGAAGCGATGGAATCAGTCCCTCTTGAACACCGCCCGCCAATGCGGCCGGTCTCCTCTCGCCGAACGCGGCTCGACCGACGCGAGCCTCAGCCCGCCCATCGCCACCGCCTCGATTTGCGCGCGCGTCAGCGGCCAGGGCGGGCCGGAAAATTTCTCGCTTTCGTCCCGCGCCCGAGAGATGACGAGCAGACGCCCGCCCGGCGCGACCGTCGAGGCCAGAGCCTCCGCCGCTCTCCCAAGCAGCGCCTCGGGCAGCGCCTGCAGCGTGTAGCATTCATGCACGAGGTCGAAACCGCCGCGCCATTCAGGGGGAAGCGCAAAGAGGTCAGCTGCGCGATAGTCGACGGCGCTTGTCGGAAAGCGCCGCTCCGCCCAGTCGACTGCCGTCGGCACGAAATCGAAGGCCACAACCTTCGCGCCGGCCGCGGAAAGCCGTTCCGCATTGTCGCCGAGCCCGCAGCCCACATCGAGCGCGCGCAAGCCCGCGAGCGATCCCTGCCCCGCGAGCCAGTCGACGAGCAGCGGATGCGGCGCCAGGTCGCCCCAGGGCACGCAAGCGGCGTCGCCTTCCGCGAGGCGATAGACGGCCTCGAACCAATCCCGCCGCAGCGGATCGGCGTCAGCCCCGCCCTCCCGACGATGCGGGTCGATCGCGTCGAGCCGCGCGCGCGCGGCGTCGCGGCGCGCTGCGAAATCGGGCGTCAAGCGTTCTTGTGGCGGGACTTCTCGATCCATTTTCCGTTCTCGTCCTCTTGATAATACACAAGCTCATGGCGCGTCTCGCGCAAAGCCTTCCATTGCGCGCGGGCCTCCAAGAGCTCTTGCGAATCCGAGCCGTTGAACATCACGACGGCGCGCAGTCTCGGCGCCGCCGCGGGATCGCCGAGGAGCGGGACGGCGGAGGCGCCATGGACGAAGAAGCGCACATCGGCCTCGTTCGGATTGTCGCCCTCGGCGGTCAGATAAATCGGCTGCGTCTCGGGCTCCCCGTCGCTCTTGGTTCCGTGCGGCAGGAATTTTTCGGGATCGTATGACCACAGGTGATCGTCCAGCGCTTTGAGACGGGTCCCGTCGCCTGTCTGCACCGCAACGCGCCACGCGCGCTCGAGCGACATTTCGAGCAGGCGGGGCAGCGCCTCCTCGAGGCTGCGGCGCGTGAGATGGTAGAATCGGACTTCGAGCATGGCGACATCTTATTGAAGGGAAACACGCGGGTCATGCCTTTGCGGTCGGCCTCTGGTCGTCTCAAGGGCTGCGCGCTATGGAAGGAACGCACCCGCTCTGCCGAAATGCAATCCGAAGGACGCCGCAATCCCCCCCCTGCTCCCGCCCTACGACCGCTCTGCGGTCGCAATCCTTTTCGCAAAGCTCTGCCTTGCGGCCGGTCCGCTCGCGATGGACGTTTTCAACCGCGAGGATCAGGGCGCCCGCCTCAAGGACGATGCGAGCCCCGTCACCGAGGCGGACGAAGCCGTCGAAGCCTATCTTCTCGCCGAGCTCGCGCGGCTTATGCCGAACACGCCCTGCATCGCCGAGGAGAGCGCCGCGCGCGGGGAGACGCCAACGCAAAATGGCGCTTTCATCCTGATCGACCCGCTCGACGGCACGCGCGAATTCGTCGCCAGAAGACTGGAGTTCACGATCAACATCGCGCTCGTCGAGCAAGGCGAGCCGCGCGCCGGCGCCGTTTATGCCCCGGCGCTGGGCGAGCTTTGGTTTGGGGGCGAGGCGGCGTTTCATGTCAGGGCGCAGCCCGGCGAAGCGCTGCCCGAAGCCGCGCAATGGCGGCGGCTCGCAGCACGCCCAGAGCCGAAGGACGGCCTCGTCGCGATGGTGAGCCTTTCGCATTTCGACGCCGCGACAGAAAGCTTTCTCGCCCGCCTGCCGATCAAGGCGCAAATGCAAGCGGGCTCCTCGCTGAAATTCTGCCGCATCGCGGAGGGGCTCGCCGACGTCTATCCTCGCTTCGGGCCGACCCATGAATGGGACACGGCGGCTGGAGACGCGGTCTTGCGCGCCGCGGGCGGCGCGGTTCTGACGCCCGGAGGCGACCCCTTCGTCTACGGCAAGGCCGCGCAAAACTACTGCAACGGCCCCTATGTCGCCTGCGGCGACAGGAGCATCGCAAGATTTTTTTAACCTTCGAGGACCAAGCTCGCGCAAAGGCGGCGCGTTCCGCGCCGAGAGGCCATCGACATGAGCAAGCCTGATTCCTCTTCGTCCTTCTCGCGTCGCTCGATGCTGCGTCTGGCGGCCGGCGGCCTCGCCTTCTCGGCGCCGCGGGCTTTCGCAATGGCCGAGTCCTCGCAGCCGGAAAGCTTTTCCAACAATGAGGTCGTCGACAGCGGCCACCGCTTCTTCGGCGCGATCTCGCGCGGCCTCGGCGAGGGCGTCGAGACCCTGACGAGCAAGTGGGGGCGCCCCAACGCCTATATTCTCGGCCAGGAGGCGGGTGGCGCCTTTATCGGCGGCCTGCGCTATGGCGAGGGCGAGATGTACACCCGCAACGCAGGCCGGCGGCGCGTGTTTTGGGAGGGCCCGTCGCTCGGCTTCGACGCGGGCGCCGACGGCGACCGCACGATGATGCTCGTTTATAACCTCCCGGCGGTCGAGGCGATTCACCAGCGCTTCGCCGGCATCGACGGCTCGGCTTTCTTCATCGGCGGCCTCGGCTTCACGTCGCTCTCGTCGGGCGACGGCGGCGTCGTCGTGACGCCGATCCGCTCCGGCGTCGGCGCGCGGCTCGGCGTCAGTCTCGGCTATCTGAAGTTCACCCCCGGCCCGACCTGGAACCCGTTCTGAGCGCCGGCCGATGGCGGCGCATCGAACGAGAACAAAAGTCTTCCGGCTGGGCGAGCGAAAGATCATCGCCGAACGCCTCCCGCAAAGCTTCTGGACCGATCTGCATCACTATGCGATGACCGCGAGCTGGCCCCGCTTTTTCGCGGCGCTGGCTGCGGGCTTCATCTGCCTCAACACGCTCTTCGCGCTCCTTTATGTGCTCGGCGCCGCCTTCGGCGACGAGCCGGTCGCCAACGCCCGCCCCGGATCTTTCGCCGACTATTTCTTCTTCAGCGTCGAGACGCTCGCGACGGTCGGCTATGGCGACTTGCACCCCCACTCGCTGTACGGACATCTCGTCGCGACCATCGCGACCTTCGTCGGCGTTTCCTCGGTTGCGATCGTCGCCGGCGCAACCTTCGCTCGCTTTGCGAGACCTCGGGCGCGTCTCCTATTCGCGCAAAATCCCGTCATCGCCCCGCACGACGGCGCGCGCATGCTGATGATTCGCTTCGCCAATGAGCGCGTCAACGCGATCACCGAGGCCGCCGCGCAACTGTGGATCATCCGCCAGGAACGGACAGCGGAGAGCGCAAGCTTTCGAAAATTCTATCGCCTCAGGCTCACCCGCGACGACAATCCCGTCTTTGCTTTGACCTGGACCCTGATGCATCCGCTCGACGAGGAAAGTCCGCTGCACGGTTGGGAAAAGGAGGACTTCGCCCATTCCGACGCCGACATTGTCGTGATCTTCAGCGGCCATGACGAAAGCTCCAATCAGCTGGTTCGCGATCGGCAGCACTATTCGGCGCGAGAGGTGCTCGTCGACCATCAATATGTCGACCTGTCACGAAGCGACGCGCAAGGCGCCACCTTTCTAGATTTTGGTCAGCTCAACAAAACGCGCCCGATCGGCCCGAACGCCAGCCCGCTTTGATTTGTCGGCGACCTTGGATTAAAAAGGCCGCTCAGGCCGGCGCGCTCGGCCGGCGATTCGTCGTACGCTTGTCCTTCGAGCTGAATCGTTCGAACGATAAGTATTCGCACGAGTCCAGAATTCGACTTTGAGAATAAGGCTGCAAGCGTGTCGATCGAACAAGCGATGTTTTTGGCGCTCGGCTTCCTGCTTGCCGGGATTCTCGTCTTGCTGTTCCTGCCAGCGCTTTGGGCGCGGGCCTCGCGGCTGTCGATGCGCCGACTGCAGATGCTCGCGCCCTTCACGCGCGAGGAGGCCATCGCCCAGCGCGACCTGCTGCGCGCTGATCACGCCTTTCGAGAGCGAAAGATCGCGCAGGAGCTCGACGAGGCGAGAGCCACAAAAGCCAAACATCTCCTCGAGATCGGCCGAAAGACCGTGCAGCTCCATGAGCAGGAGGAGAAGCAAAAGCGAGCCGAGGCGCAGTCTCGGGAGTTGCAGCGCGAGCTTGCCGAAGCGCGCGACCAGCTCGGCGAGCGCGCCGAACTGCTCGCCCTGACCGAACGCGCGCTGCACGGCGTGATCGCGCGCTACGAAAGACTCCTCAACGGCTTGCGGGACGCGAACCTCGATCCCCAGGCGTTCGGAGCGGATGCTCGCGGCGAGTTGAGCGCCGCGGAGGACGCGCTGAACGCGAGGCTCGCCGAGCTGCATGAGGACTATCGCGGGCTGCGCCGCGCCGTCGAGGCGCTGCAAAGGGAAAACGCCTCGCTCTCTCCGAGAGCGAATGGCTTCGACGCCGCGGCGGCCGACCTCGCACAGCTGCGTCCAGAACTCGAGAGCGTTCGGACCAGGAAGCAGGGGCTGGAAGACGAGCTCAACGCCTTGCGCGCCACGAGCCGCGACGACTCGGAACGCAAGGCGAGCCGGATCGCGCAACTCGAGCTGGCCCTTCGCCAATCACGCGACGAGGCGCGCGACTACGCCGAAAAGCTCGAGACCGCCCGCGCCGACAATTCAATGTTGGAGGGCGCGATCAACGCCCTGCGCAAGGATCGCGAGCGCATGCGGGGTTCGGCGCTGCCCTCGGTCTCGCTGGACGCCGGCGATGTCGCGACTCTGCGCCAGGAAATCGTCAATCTCGGCGCGCGAATGCTCAATACGAAAGAGCACGCCGGCTAATTATTCGGTCCTTTCGCAGGACTTAGCTCTCGCAACGCCGCGAGGACGCCCTTTTTCGCGAGGTCACACGTGCTCTTTGCCGCCATCTGCCTGGACAAGCCCGGCCATTTGGAATTGCGTCTCTCGACGCGATCGGCGCATCTCGCCTTTCTCGAGGCGAACGCCGCGCGCGTGAAGCTCGGAGGCCCGTTCCTCGACGCAGAGGAGCGACCGATCGGCTCGCTGCTCATCCTCGAATGCGCCGATCTCGCGGCGGCGCAGACGCTTTTGCGCGAGGACCCTTACGCCAAGGCTGGGCTCTTCACGAGTGTCGACGTGAAGCCGTTCCGGCGCGTCGTTGGCGCGGAGCTTTGAGATGGCCTATTGGCTGTTCAAGAGTGAGCCCTCGACTTGGTCCTTCGAACAGCAACTCGAAGCCGGCGCCGAGGGCACTTTTTGGAATGGCGTGCGCAATCATCTCGCCAAGCAGCAAATGATGGCGATGCAGCTCGGCGAGCGCGGATTTTTTTACCACTCCAATGAAGAGAAGGCCATCGTCGGCGTCGTCGAGGTGATCAAACGCTATTATCCCGACCATACGGATCCGAGCGGCAAGTTCGGCATGGTCGACGTTCGGGCGGTCTCGCCGCTCAAACGCAAGGTGACGCTCGCGGACATCAAGGCGGAGCCGAGACTAGCCAACATGGTCCTCGTGAAAAATTCCAGACTTTCCGTACAACCCGTGACGGAGTCTGAATGGCGGATCGTGATGGCGCTTGCTGGCGAAGCAACGTAGAATGTCTTCGATCAGGAAATGAGAGCGTGTCTGAAACTTCTTCGTATGAGCCATTAGGCGCCTCCGACCAGAGCGATCCGCTTGAGCAGGCCTTCACGATAGAGCGGATGAAGCTCGCGCTCGACGCAGGACGCATTGGGCTTTGGGACTGGAACCTCGTCACGGGCGAGGTTCTGCTCGACGAACGCGTACGCGCGCTCTGGGGGCTTTCGAAGGACGCGCCGGCCAACCTCGACGTATTTCGCGCAGCGCTACTACACCCCTCGGACAAGAAGCGCACCCAGGAGGCGATCGTCCAGGCGCTCGACCCCGAGAACGTCGACGATTACGAAGCGGAATATCGAGTGATCGGCCAAGACGACAAGGTCGAGCGCTGGGTTTCCGTGCGTGGACGCACCTTCTTCGACGCCGGTCGCGCCGTCAGGATCGTCGGAACCGCGCGCGACATCACGTGGCGCAAGCATCGTGAGCAGCACGTGCGCACGCTCCTGCGCGAGCTCGTGCATCGCTCCAAGAACATTCTCGCGGTCGTGCAGTCCATGTCACGCCAGACGAGCGCCGGCGCCGCTTCCGTCGAGGAATATCAACGCAAGTTTTCGGCTCGCCTGCAGGCGTTGTCGATGGCGCATGATCTCTTGATCTCGCAGGATTGGCGCGGCGCCTCCATGCATGATCTCGTGCGCGCGCAAATCGCCTACTGTCTCGACGTCGGCGCGGGCGAGATTGGGGAGCACGCGCATGTCGAGGGGCCGAAGATCATGCTGAAGCCCGAAGCCGCGCAAAACATCGGGCTCGCCTTGCACGAGCTCACCGCCAACGCCTTGACCTATGGCGCCTTTTCCGTCGCCGGCGGCAGCATCTCCTTGAGCTGGCGCATAGAGGCCGATCGCTTCTTCTTCGTTTGGCGGGAATCGGGAGGGCCGGCTGTAGCTCCGCCGCCGCGCGCGGGATTTGGCCACAAGGTGCTGCGCCGCCTCGTGGCGCAAGCGCTGGACGGCGCCGCGACGCTGGACTTTTTGCCCGAAGGCTTCGTGTGGACTCTCTCGGCTCCGACCCGCTCGATCATCGCCAATTACCGCGAAGGCGGCTGAACCCAGGCCTCGCGCGGGGGACTTCCGCGATGCGGTCGCGTCCTGTGCCGGTTTGACACATAACATGCAGATTATGCGCATTAGGGCAGGAAATGCGTTTTGCCTGGCTCTGGCGTGAAAGATCGGTCAAGATTATACCTGCATCTGGTCGGCGTTAAGCTCGAGGAGGTTGGGCTCGCGTCGGATCCAAAGCTAACGTGAAGGAGTGAATCATGAAGAAGATGCTCGCTGCCGCAGTGATGATCCTTTCCGCCTTCGCGCTGACCGTCTCGGGCACAGTCCCGGCGGACGCGAAGAGCAAGAAGCACCATTCCAAGTCTAAGGATAGCGGAGCCGACAAGCCTGCCGATCAGTCGGCCGAGCCTGCCCAAAAGTAATTTCGTTTGAATGAGGCGATCCCTGCGCAACGCGCCGCAGGGATCGCGCAAAGCCTATTCGCCTTCCTTCCGCCTATCGTATCGGGCCCGCTCGTTTTTCGACGCATCGGCGGCTTTCGACGCTCTTCTGGGGCCCTCGCCGCGCCGTCAACCTTCATCCAGCGCCCGCTGATCCAAAGGGCCTTTCGCCTGCCCTTCCCTAGCGCCCGCTCGCGGCGCGATCCCGGCGCGCTATAATGTCGATCCGATTCCTCGAAGATTCGCCATGCCCGTTCGTCGCCTCGACCCCATACTCATCGACCGCATCGCCGCCGGCGAGGTGATCGAACGGCCGAGCGCCGCCGTAAAAGAGCTCGTCGAGAATGCGCTCGACGCCGGCGCAAGAAAGATCGACGTCGCGATCGAAGACGGCGGCCGGCGACTGATCCGCGTGATCGACGATGGCTGCGGCATGGATGAAGCGGATCTTCTCCTCGCGGTCGAACGCCATGCGACCTCCAAAATTCCCGATGGCGATCTTACGCGCATCTTAACGCTGGGATTTCGCGGCGAGGCGCTGCCCTCCATCGCCGCCGTTTCCGATCTCTTGATCGAGACTCGCTCGGCCCATTCTCCTCACGGTCTCGCCTTGCGCGTCGAGGCCGGAGAGAAGCGCGGGCTTCGGTTGAGCGACTGGCCAAAGGGCGCCAAGATCGAAGCGCGCGACCTTTTCGCCGCGACTCCCGCGCGTCTGAAATTCCTGAAGTCCGATCGCGCCGAGACGCAGGCCGCGTCCGACGCCGTCAAACGCCTCGCCATGGCGCATCAGCAGGTCGCTTTCAGCTTCAGCGGCGGCGGCGGTTTCGACTATTCCGCCTGCCCGGGAGATCGCGCCGGACGCGCGCGGCGCCTTGCGCAAGCGCTCGGCGAGGACTTCGTCGCCAATGCGGTGGAAATCGAGGCTGAACGCGAAGGCTTTCGCCTGACGGGCCTCGCGGCGCTGCCCACGTTCAACCGCGCCAATGCGCAGATGCAATATGTCTATGTCAACGGCCGGCCGGTGCGCGACAAGCTTTTCGCCGGCGCCTTGCGCGCCGCCTATCTCGACTTCTTGAGCCACGACCGTCACCCGGTCGTGGCTCTCTTTCTCGAGATCGATCCAAGCGTCGTCGACGTCAATGTGCATCCCGCCAAGGCCGAGGTGCGCTTTCAGGACGCTGGGCTCGTGCGCGGACTCGTCGTGGGCGCGTTGAAACAGGCGCTCGCCTCCGCCTTGCATCGCGGCGCCGACGGGCCAGCGCGAAAGGCGCTCGATCTCCTTTCCGGGCGTCGCGACTATCGTCCCTCGCCTCCCGCCAATTGGGACTATCGCCAATCGCCCAACGCGCCGGCGATGTTCGCGCCGGCTTCGGGTCTCGAAGAAACGGCGCAGGCATCCTATCTGCACGCGCCGCCGCAAGCCGACGTCCGCGCGGCCGTCGAGCCCCCGATGGCGCCAGATCTCGAGGCGCCGCTCGGCGCCGCGCGCGCGCAGTTGCATGAGACCTATATTCTCGCGCAGACGCGCGATGGCCTCGTCATCGTCGACCAGCACGCCGCGCATGAGCGGCTCGTCTATGAGAAGCTCAAACGCCAGCGCGAGACGGAGGGCGTGGCGCGCCAGATGCTGCTGATCCCGGCCGTGGTCGATCTCGATCCGCAGCGGCTGGAAGCCTTGACGCCGGCCTTGGACGAGCTCGCCGCGCTCGGGCTCGTCGTCGAGCCTTTCGGCCCCGGCGCCGTGCTCGTGCGGGAGACGCCGGCGATCCTGGGCGAGATCGACGCCAAGCGTCTCGTGGCCGACATCGCCGATCTTCTCGCCGAGGAAGGCGACGCGCGCGCGCTCACGCGACGGCTCGACCATGTGCTCGCGACTTGCGCCTGCCATCACTCGGTGCGCGCGGGCCGCCGTCTCGCGCCGCAGGAAATGAACGCGCTTCTGCGCGAGATGGAGGCGACGCCGGGGGCAGGCCAGTGCAATCACGGCCGGCCCACCTATGTGGAGCTGAAGCTTTCGGATATCGAGCGGTTGTTTGGAAGGAAGTGATGGAGCGAGCGACGTGCGCAACCTTTACCGGCACAGACAAATCGGTTGGACAATCATCATTGTTTTGGGAGTGGCTACGCTCTTTGCCGGCGCCGCCGATTTGGCGGCGCCGCGGTCGCCGGCTCTTCTGGTCGCCGCCATCATGCTGCTCACCGGCCTGATCTTCTCCTCGCTGACGATCGAAGTGACCCCGAACGAGCTCGTCTGGTTCTTCGGTCCAGGCTTGCTCAAGCGACGCGTCGCGCGAAGCGAGATCGCCAAGGCCGAGCCCGCGCGCAACAAATGGTGGTGGGGCTGGGGCGTTCGTCTCACGCCGCGCGGTTGGCTTTATAATGTCGATGGGCTCGAGGCCGTCGAGATCGCGAAGAAGGATGGCGCGTCGTTTCGGCTGGGCACGGACGAGCCGCAGGCGCTGGCCCGCGCCTTGGGATTTGCGACACGGGAAGGCCTCGCGCGAGAAGAATGAATAGCGCGTCGTCGGTCTTCTTTCGATCTGCGACCGCTGCGCCCAAAGAGGCGGGAGCCTATGCGCTGCTCATCTCCCTGCCGGCGCCGCTCGCCGTAAAAGCGGGCAGCAACAGAGCGTCACTGGCGGCGGGATTCTATCTCTATTGCGGCTCGGCGCGGGGACCCGGAGGCTTGGCGGCCAGAGTGGCCCGGCACATGCGTCGGGAGAAGCGCGCGCATTGGCATGTCGATCAAATCACCTGCGCCGGAGAAGTCCTCGGCGCCTTCGTCTTTCCGGGTGGCGACGAATGCGCGATCAACGTCGCGCTCGCCGATCTGCCGACGCCGCTCGACGGGTTCGGTAGTTCCGACTGCCGCCGCTGTCGCAGCCATCTGCGCTATTGGGCGAAGGGGCTGCGACTACCGCGTGGATTCGAGGCGGAGTCCTTGGGCATGGTGCTCGAAGCGGCTCAGCACATGTTGTAGCTGCCCGACTCTACCCCTCCGCCTCCACCCGAAATGCGGCGGCGAACAGCGCGCGCGTATATTCGTTCTTCGGATCCGCGAAGATTTCCGTCGCCGGCCCCGCCTCCACGACCTTGCCGTGCCGCATCACGATGAGCTGCGCGGCGAGCGCCTTCACGACCTTGAGATCGTGGCTGATGAAGACGTAAGCGAGATCGCGCCGCTTCTGCAGGTCGCGCAACAGATCGACGATCTGCGCCTGCACTGACATGTCGAGCGCCGAGGTGGGCTCGTCCAAGATGACGAGCTTCGGCTCCAGCACGATGGCGCGGGCGATGGCGATACGCTGGCGCTGACCTCCGGAAAATTCATGCGGATAGCGATCCATCGTCGCGGGATCGAGGCCCGTCTCCTTCAACGCCGCGGCGACAGTCGCGCGGCGCGCGTCGCGAGAGAGGTCGGGGCGATGCAGCTCCAGGCCTTCGGCGACGATCTCGGCGACCGACATGCGCGGAGAGAGCGAACCGTAAGGGTCCTGGAAGACAATCTGCATGTCGCGCCGCAAGGGCCGCATCTCATTGCGCGATTTCGCCTCTATGCGGCTGCCCATGTAGACGATCGGGCCCTGCGAGCTGACGAGCCGCAGCAAAGCAAGCCCCAGCGTCGTTTTCCCCGAGCCCGATTCGCCGACGACGCCGATGGTCTCCCCGGCCCGGAGCTGCAGCGAGACGCCGTCCACCGCCTTCACGTAATCGACAATGCGACGAAAGAAGCCTTCGCGAATGGGAAACCAAACGCGCAAATTCTCCGTCTCGAGCACCACGGGCGCATTCGGCGGCGTCGGATTGGCGGCGCCCGAAGGCTCCGCGGCGAGCAGCGCTTTGGTGTAAGGGTGCTGCGGGTCGGCAAAGACGCGCGCCGCCGGCCCGGCCTCGACGATTTTCCCCCTCTGCATCACGCAGACGTCGTCGGCGATGCGCCGCACGAGACCCAGGTCATGGGTGATGAACAGCATCGCCATGCCGTAAGTCTTGCGCAGCCGGTCGAGCAGCGCAAGAATCTGCGCCTGCACGGTCACGTCGAGCGCCGTCGTCGGCTCGTCGGCGATGAGGAGGTCGGGCTTGTTGGCGAGCGCCATCGCGATCATCACGCGCTGGCGCTGGCCGCCGGAGAGCTGATGCGGATAGGCGCCGAGCCGCTGGCGCGGATTGGGGATGCCCACCTCCTCGAGCAGCTCCACGACGCGGTCGCGCCGCGCCGTCTCCGAGCGCATCCCGTGCAGCTCTAGGATTTCCGCGACCTGGCGCTCGATGACTTGCAGCGGATTGAGCGAGGTCATCGGCTCCTGGAAAACCATGGTGACGCGCGCGCCGCGCATGCCGCGCAAGGCGGCTTCGTTCATCTTCAGCACATCCTGGCCGCCGAAATTGATGACGCCGGAGGGATGATAGGCGGAAGATGGCAGGAGCCGCGGCACGGAGAGGGCGGTGACAGACTTGCCGGAGCCGGACTCGCCCACGAGCGCGAGAGTCTTGCCCTTGTCGACCGAGAGCGAGACGCGGTCGACGGCCAGCGTCTCCCTGCCACCCTGCACGAAGGAGACGGAGAGGTCGCGGATATCGAGGAGGGGAGCGGTCATGTCAGCCTGTCCAAAAAGGCGCGCACCCCGTCAGCCGTGGGCGGCAGCCATACCATTCCGTTAGGCGTACGCCTCATGTCAGAGTCGCCAGACATGAAAAATTTGCAGTCGGTGTGGATTGCGGTCACGAGGTGTATTGCGTCGGCAAGCTTGCAAGCCGTCGTAAGCCTCAAACTCGCCGTCCCGACAAGGATGTCTCTGGTGACGGGCTCAAGTTGCACAACGCCGCCTTCTGCGATCAAGTCCATGTAGAGGCGCTGCTTGACCGGCAGAGACAGGGCCGTCTGCCGCCTGGGCGGAGCCAAAACTTCGGCGAGCGTGAGCTCACTGGTCACCGCGAGGCTCGCATTCTTCACGAGACAGGCGAACAGATCGCGCACGGCTGTGGCGACAACCTCTTCGCCCTCAACGAAATAGATGAAGACATTGGCGTCAAGATAGATTTTGGAACGCACAGAAGATCACCTGCCCCACTCCTCGCGATCCGCCCGCAAGTCATCATCGATTTCTTCCTTCTTGCGGAAGGGGGGTTCGCGGGCCGCGAAGATATCGAGGAAGCTCATTGGGGAGTCCGAGCTTCCATTTTCTTCAAGCTCAACCGTTATCGTTGCCTTCCGCGTGAGGTCGAGCCCGACACGCAACTCCTGAGGCAGCTTCTCGACGGGGAAATGCGCTCGCACGATCTTGTTCATGACCGAGCTCCTTCAGGGGAAGATCTAGCACCCGCTCACCGGAAAGTCTTCCTCGGGTCGAAGGCGTCGCGGACCCCTTCGCCGACAAAGAGCAAGAGCGAGAGCATGGAGGCGATCACGATGAATCCCGTGAGCCCGAGCCATGGCGCTTGGAGGTTCGACTTGCCCTGCAGCAGCAGCTCGCCCAGCGAAGGCGAGCCGGGCGGCAGGCCGAAGCCCAAAAAATCGAGCGAGGTGAGGGTTGTGATCGAGGAGTTCAGAATGAAGGGCAGGAAGGTCAGCGTTGCGACCGTGGCGTTGGGTAGAAGATGGCGCCAGATGATCTTCCCGTCGGAGAGACCGAGCGCGCGCGCCGCATTGACATATTCGAAGTTGCGCGCCCGCAGGAATTCGGCGCGCACGACATGCACAAGCGTGACCCAAGAGAAGAGTAGCAGAATTCCGAGCAATATGAAGAAGCCCGGAGTTATGAAGGACGAGACGATGATCAGGAGATAAAGCTGCGGCAGCGACGACCAGATTTCGATGAAGCGCTGCGCGATCAGATCGACCTTTCCGCCGAAATAGCCCTGCACGGCGCCCGCGGCGACGCCGACCACAGAGGAGACTGAGGAGAGGATGAGGCCGAACAGCACCGAGATGCGGAAGCCGTAAAGCAGACGCGCGACGACGTCGCGGCCCTGATCGTCCGTGCCGAGCCAGTTCCATTCAATGTCGCGACAACCGCGATTGGGCGCGCCCGGCGGGATCACCTTCGCTGCGGCGGCTTCGCATTGCGCCTTGTTGAGCAGCCAGGTCGGCGGCGACGGGGCCGGCGTCGGCAGATCGAGATTATGCGTGTCATAGGAAAAGCGGATCGGCGGCCACAAGAGCCAGCCGTGCTGGTCGATCTCCCGGGCGATCGTCGGGTCGCGATAGTCCGTATGCGCGTAAAAGCCGCCGAATTTCTCCTCCGGATAGGAGACGAAAATCGGAAAGAGCAGCTCGCCCTTATAGAAGGCCAAAATGGGCCGGTCGTTGGCGATGACATTGGAAGAGAGCGAGATCACGAACAGCGCGAGGAAGACCCAGAAGGACCAGAAGCCCCGGCGGTTGGCCTTGAAATTTTCCAGCCGGCGCTCGTCGAGCGGCGTGAGATGGAGCCCGAGGAAGGAGCGTGACGCGTCGAGCGCGGGCGCTTCGGTCATCAACGTCATACCTCGCGGGTTTCAAAGTCGATGCGCGGATCGACCCAGGTGTAGACGAGGTCCGAGACCAGATTCACGACGAGCGAGAGCATCGCGAAGATGTAGAGATCCGCGAAGACGACCGGATAGTCCCGGTTGACGATCGCCTCGAAGGAGAGGAGCCCGAGCCCGTCGATCGTGAAAATCGTCTCGATCAGCACGGAGCCGGTGAAGAAGGCGTGCACGAAGGCGCCGGGAAAGCCGGCGATGACGATCAGCATCGCATTGCGGAACACATGGCCATAGAGCACGCGCCGTTCGGTAAGCCCCTTCATGCGCGCCGTCTGCACATATTGCTTGCGGATCTCGTCGAGAAAGGAGTTCTTCGTCAGCATGGTCTGGGTGGCGAAGGCGCCGAGCGTCATCGCGAGGACCGGCAGTGTTATGTGCCACAAATAGTCGCCGATTTTGCCCGGCAGCGACAGTTCCGAGAAATTCTCCGAGACGAGGCCGCGCAGCGGGAAGATCTGCCAAAACGACCCGCCGCAAAAGAGCACGATCAGCAGCATCGCGAAGAGAAAGCTCGGAACGGCGTTGCCGACGACGATGAGGTTCGAGGTCCAGGCGTCGAATTTGCCGCCGTCGCGAACGGCCTTGGCGATCCCGAGCGGAATGGAGATCAAGTAGGAAATCAGCGTCATCCAAAGACCGAGCGAGATGGAGACGGGAAGCCGCTCGCCGATGAGCTTGATGACCTTCTCGTCGCGGAAATAGCTGCGGCCGAAGTCGAACATCGCGTAGTTCTTGACCATCAGCAGGAAGCGCTCCCAGGCCGGCTTGTCGAAGCCGAACTGCTTCTCGAGCTCGGCCACGAATTTGGGATCGAGCCCCTGCGCGCCCCGATATTTCGAGGAGGCGTCGGCGGCGCCGATCGTCGCCTGCGTGCCTTGGCCCTGTCCGACCTCGCTGCCGCCCCCCGAGAAGCGCGAGGTTGCCCCAACGTCGAAGCCCTGGAGCTGCGCGATGATGCGCTCCACGGGCCCGCCCGGCGCGAACTGGATGATCGTGAAGGAGATGAGCATGATCCCGAGGATCGTCGGGATCATGAGCAGCACACGCCGCAGGATATAAGCCGCCATCGGATCAGCGCATCGGAAAGTTGATCTGCTTGGCTCTCTCGGCGTCCCACCACCAGCTCGAGATGACGCCGGGATCGAATCGCGGCGGCGTCTGCGGCCGGCCATAGGCATCCCAAAAGGCCAAGCGATGCACGGGGTTATACCAGTGAAACACGCGGTAGAAACCTGAACGCAGGACGCGATCGAGGGCGCGGCAGGTGGTCTCGAGCTCCTCGCGCGTTTCGGCGACCAACGCCTTCTCGATCAGCGCGTCGGCGACGGGATCGGCCGTGCCGGCGAGGTTTCGCGACCCGGTCACCCTCGCGGTCTTCGAACTGAAGTAATTCTGCAGCTCCTCGCCAGGCGACCAACCCATCGTCAGATTGTCGACCACGATGTCGAAATCGAAATCGTCGAGCCGCTGCTTGAACTGGGCGGCGTCGACCACGCGCATCCGCGCGTTGACGCCGAGAAGCTTGAGATTCTTGATGAAGGGGTGGGTGTGGCGCTCGAGCAGATTGGAAAAGTCGAGGAACTCGAATTCCAACGGCTTGCCGTCGGGGAGCAGCAGCGCATTGTCCTTGCGCCGGCAGCCGGCCGCGGCGAAGAGGTCGGAGGCGCGCTTCAAGAGGGCGCGATCCTGGCCCGAGCCGTCGGAAACCGGCGACGCCGGCGGCTCGCCGAAAACCCGCTCCGGCAATTTATCGCGGAAGGGCTCAAGCAACGCCTTCTCGGCGTCGCTCGGGGGCCCCTTGGCGGCGCAGGGCGAGTTTTCGAAATAGGACGAGATGCGCTTATAGGCGTCATACATCAAATTGCGGCTCGTCCAGTCGAAATCGAAGCAGAGCCCAATCGCCTCGCGCACGCGGGGATCGGCAAAAACTTTGCGCCGCGTGTTGAAGACCCAACCCTGGATCCCGGGAATATTGGCGTTGGGAATCTCGATGCGCTTGACGCGGCCTTCCTTGAAAGCCGGAAAGTCGTAGCCTGTCGACCAGACGCGCGCGATGTTCTCCTCGCGCTCGCTGAAAGCCCCCGCCTTGAACGCCTCGAAGGCGACCTGGCTGTCGCCGAAATATTCGAAACGGATCACGTCGAAATTCGACTGTCCCACATTGACGGGAAGGTCTTTGCCCCAATAGTCGGGCACGCGTTTGTAAACGATGAACCGCCCCTGCTCGAGCTGATCGATCCTATAGGCGCTCGAGGCGAGCGGCGGCTCGAGCGTGGTCGCCTCGAAGTCGCGTTTCGCGTAATAGGCTTTCGAGAAGATGGGCTGACCGGCGGCGAAGAGCGGAAGGTCGCGCGCGCGCCCTGCCGCAAAGCGCAAGACAAGGACATCGTCCGCCTCGGCCTCGGCGCTTTGCAGATCGCGCAGCGTCTGGGCGATGACCGGATGGCCTTTGCTGCGCAGAATATTGAGCGAGAAGGCGGCGTCATGGGCCGTGAGCTTCGAGCCGTCGTGAAAGCGCGCCTCGGGTCGCAGCGTGAAACGGTAGGTGAGTCTATCGGGGGAAATGCGCACGGATTTCGCGACGAGCCCGTAAAGCGCGTCGCGCTCGTCTAAGCTCCCCACCATCAGGCTGTCGAACGTCAGCCCGAGCCCTTGGGCTGCGTTGCCGCGCAGCACGTAGCCGTTCAGCGTGTCGAAAGTCGGCGAGGCCGGCGACTCGATCAGCACGCCGCCTTTCGGGGCGTTCGGATTGACATAGCCGAAGTGCTTGAAGTCCGCCGGTTCGGCCAGCTCGCCAAAGGTGGAGAGACCATGACTCTCCGTCTCGCCCTCCGGCGTAGCCGCGAGGAGTCGGCGCGTGACGCCCGTCAGCGCCAGACTTGCGGCGCCGGTCTGCAGCAGTCGTCGGCGCGAAACGGGAGGCAGGAGGCGCAGCTCTTTCACGTGAAGACCTCGAATCACCAGGCAGGCCAGCGCGGGGCCTCGCGCGGACTCGATGCATGCGGGGCGATTATGTCGGAATTTGGCGAAGCGGCTAGCCCCGGATTGTTCGAATCCGGCCGTTTGTCGTCTAGAACGCGCCGCCGTTGAGCGGAAGGGCTTATCGGCAAAAATTCTGGGCGGTTCAGAAACTTAGGGCGGCCCCGGCCGCTCGGCGTCACGCGATTCTTCGCGCGCATCGCGCTCTAACACTTTGGAATCTATCACTTTATCTGCATTTGAGCGATCCCTCTCAAACGCAGCGTGATCTAGGAGCCGCCTCACCCGCAGGCCTTCGAGAGTCTCGACTGCGCGGGGCTTTAAAGCATGTCCCGGAAAAGTGCGAAGCGGTTTTCCGGTCAGGACATGCTTCAACAGTTTGATTTGGCGCGATTCCTTATCGCTCGAACGATTCCGTTCGAGCGGGAAGCGCACTAGGAAGTGAGCCTCGCGAGCGACACAGCCTGCGCAAGCGCCAAGAGCCAGGCGCCCGTCAGAATGCTTCGCGAAAGCTCCCGAGCCTGGGCCTGGCGCCGGGCGCTGTCTCTCTTGACGAAATGTACGAAGCCGCAAGCGAGGAACGCGACGACGAAGATCATTACGAGGCTGGTCATGGTTAAGCTCCTGGCGCTGACGTTCCTTTCGATGCTGCTTAGGCAAAGGTCGTGCCGCACCGCGCGTAAGCGCCAAATTCGCCGTGAATCATACGGCGGCCATGGGCAGAACTATGACTGCCAGCTCCCAGACGCAATAAAAATGCTGCACTGCGACAATTTGCGCAGGCGCCCGCCCCGCAAAAAGCGTCACAAAGCGATTTCTAGGGAATTTAAAGCAACGACGCCGCGAGGGCCTGAAAGGCGCGGGCGCGATGGGAGAGCGCCCGGGATCCGTCGTGCGGCATGGCGTGCTTTTCGGCCGACATCATCTCGCCGAAGGTCTTGTCGAGCCCCTCGGGCAGGAAAATCGGATCGTAGCCGAATCCCTTGGTCCCGCGCGGCGGGAAGACCAGGACGCCGTCGATCCGCCCCTCGAATTCCTCGACATGGCCGTCGGGCCAGACGACCGCCAGCGCGCAGAGGAAATGCGCGCGAAAGGGCTGCGTCGCGCCCCGCTCCTTCAGCTCGCGCTCCACGCGCGCCATGGCCTCTCCGAAGTCACGTTCAGGCCCGGCCCAACGCGCCGAATAGATGCCCGGGGCGCCGTCGAGCGCCTCGACGCAAAGCCCGGAATCGTCGGCGAAGGCGGGCAAGCCCGAGGCGAAAGCTGCGGTCCGCGCCTTGAGAAGCGCGTTACCGGCGAAGGTCGGCTCGGTCTCCTCGGGCTCTGGCAGGCCGAGCTCCCCCACGGACACCGTTTCGACGCCATGGGGCGAAAGCAGCTGCCGCAGCTCCCAAAGCTTGCCTGGATTATGAGAGGCCACGACGAGGCGGCCTTCGAGCTTGCGCGAGCTCACGCGAGCGCCGACTTTTGCAAGGCCAGGAGCTCGTCGACGCCCTTTTGCGCAAGCGCTAGCAGGCGCGCGAGCTCGTCCGTGGTGAATACCGAGCCTTCCGCCGTCGCCTGCACCTCGACGAGGCCACCCGACCCCGTGATGACGAAATTGGCGTCCGTCTCGGCGATCGAATCCTCGGCGTAATCGAGATCGAGGACGGGCTTGCCCTCGAACATGCCGCAGGAGACCGCGGCGACGTGATCGCGCAGCGGCGAATCCTTGACGATCGAGCGCGCCCGCATCCACTCGAAACAGTCACGCAGCGCGATCCAGCCGCCGGTGATCGCCGCAGTGCGTGTGCCGCCGTCCGCCTGCAGCACGTCGCAATCGACGACGATCTGGCGCTCGCCCATCGCCGGAAGGTTGGTGACGGCGCGCAGCGAGCGTCCGATGAGCCGCTGGATTTCCTGGGTGCGGCCGGAGGGCTTGCCAGAGGTCACCTCGCGGCGGGAACGCGTGTGGGTCGCGCGCGGCAACATCGCATATTCTGCGGTGACCCAGCCCCGGCCTTGACCTCGTAGCCATTGGGGCGGCTTGTCCTCGAGCGAAGCCGTGCAAAGCACGTGCGTGGCGCCGAATTTGACGAGGCAGGAGCCCTCCGCATAGCGGGCGACGTTCCGCTCGAAGCTGACCGGGCGCATCTCGTCGAGGGCGCGTTTGCTGGGACGCATGAAGGCTCCATACCGCGGTGGACGCGGCTTTCCGTAGATCAAAAAATGCAGAGCGCAAGAGGCGAAACACGAGGTTCCGCTTTTTCACTTCGCGCTCTCGATCACGCTGCGTTCAGGCGGCATCGCCACACGAACGGCGTCGCCGCCTCAATAAGCGGCGGCGCGCCCTGTTCGCAAGAGCCTGCCAGCTTTCGCGAAAGCCCGCTTTAACGCCAATTCGGGGGAAGGGAAAGCCGCCGAAACTATCCTGCGACCTGCGCCGGATAGCCGGCGTCTTGAATAGCCTTCGCGACCGCCCCCGGGTCTGCCGGCGAGGGCGTCACGGTGACCTTGCCGGTCGAAAGCTCCACTTGAACCTGCGCGCCCGGCTCCACGCCCTGCACGGCTTTCGTCACGTGCTTCACGCAGTTCTGACAGGACATTTTTTCCACGTCGAAGACCGTGCTCATGCTTCTCTCCTCGAGGGCTGTTGCTGGCTGAAGGTCGCGCTGGCGCGACTTCCGCGCGAACGGGATCTTACGAGCAGCGAGAAATCGCGCTAGATCAATATCTTGAGGCGAATTCTAAAAGCAAGGCCGTTGATTTTTGCGCAATTCGCTCCAGCCGGATTTCGCCTGTTGAAATTGAAGACGCCCCTTTCGCCGAGGAAAGGAGCGTCGCCGACGAGCTGACTTAATGTTTCAGTCCAGTCACTTGGACGCGCGACGTCGGCGCTGCTGGCCGAGGCCCATTTGTTTGGCCAGATTGGAGCGCGCCTTGGCGTAATTGGGCGCAACCATCGGGTAATCAGAAGGAAGACCCCACTTCTCGCGGTATTCCTCCGGCGAGAGTCCGTATTGCGTGCGCAAATGACGCTTCAGCGACTTGAACTTCTTGCCGTCCTCGAGACAGATGATGTGATCGTTCGTGACCGATTTCTTGACCGCCACCGCGGGTTTAGGCGGCTCGGTCGGCGCGACGACGACACCGGTGCCCACGCGCACGAGCGCCGCATGGACGTCGTTGATCAGCGCAGGCAAGTCGCCCGCAGGCACGGAATTGTTGCTGACATACGCGGAGACTATCTCAGCTGCGAGTTCGATGTTGTTGGTGGATGTCATCGTGTCGCTCATCGCTCTCTCTTGCTCGCCCCTAAACACATGGACCACTTGGCGCGCCCTGCTTGAACTGTGCGAGTTTCACAGAAGCGAAAAATGGCGGCCACGGATCGAGAGAGCTTTACATCAAACTTCTGCTGTCCACAACAATTAAATGCGAAATTTTTTTGAATTCGACAGGTTAATATTGGTAACTTCCTCCTCTCAGGCTAGAGCCTCCGCAAGTCCGTATAACAGTCTTGATGAACGCCCGAAGTTTCGTCGCTTAATACCCCATTTTTCGTGAGCATCCGGCTTTCCCGCCCCGGTCGCAGAAGAGTCCGCGAACCGCTCAGCCCGCGACGCCGATTCGCTTGATCTCCCAGCGCAACTCGATCCCGCTCGAGGCCTTCACGCGTGCGCGAACGTCTTCGCCAAGACCTTCGATGTCCGCCGCCGTCGCAGCCCCCCGGTTGATCAGGAAGTTGCAATGCATCTCGCTGACTTGGGCATCGCCGCGGAGGAGGCCGCGGCAGCCGGCGGCGTCGATCAACTGCCAGGCCTTTTGCCCGGCCGGATTTGCGAAGGTCGAGCCGCCCGTCTTCTCGCGAATGGGCTGGGAGACTTCGCGCGCGGCGGTGATTCGCTCCATTTCGGAAAGGATGATCTCGCGGTCGCCTTGCCGCCCCTGAAATAGCGCGCGCGTGAAGATCACGTCGTCGGGCGCGCCGCAATGGCGATAGGAGAAGCCCATCTCGCCGTTGCTGAAGCGGCGGCGCTCGCCCGACCGGCTTACGCCCCAGGCTTCGATCAAGGCGTCCTTGGTCTCGCCGCCATGCGCGCCGGCGTTCATGCGCAGCGCGCCTCCGATCGCGCCGGGAATGCCCCGATAGAAGGCGAGGCCGTCGATTCCCGCGTCTGCCGCCGCACGCGCGAGCTTCACATCCGGCGCGGCTGCGCCGACGCGCAGGCGATGCCCTTCCTCCACCTCGATCTCGCCAAAACCTTTGGCGGAGAGGCGAATCACGACGCCCGGCACGCCGCCGTCGCGAACAATCAGATTAGAGCCGAGTCCCAGGACGGTGACGGGAATCTCCAGGGGCAGTCCGCGCAGGAACAGCGCCAGATCGTCTTCATCCGCCGGCATAAACAAGAGTTGCGCCGGTCCCCCCACGCGAAACCAGGTGAAAGGCGCAAGCGGCTCGTTGACCGCGACGCGTCCACGCAGGCCGGAGGGGACTTTTGCGCTGATATCAGGAAAACCCATCGGCCTTTAGTGTCGCGAGCCTTGACTGCTTTGGTCCCATAGCGGTGGCGGGACAGAAAGTCACCGTCAGTCAGCGCGAAATTCACGCGAAAGACCGGGCTCCACTTTTTCGCATCGCGCTCAGAGCGCGTCCCGCTCGTTCAGGATAGCGACATTGCGCCGCCTGAAGGTCTCCTTCGCCTTTGAGCGAAAATCCAAAACCGTTGTAAATACGCCATAGCGGGCGAAAGCGAGGGATGAACACCGCGGCGGCGCCTTCGCCTTTGAGCGGAGCGCGTTGAACCTCGAGGCTTTCCCGCCCTGCCAAGACGGAGCCCGTCCCCCATGAGCATCCTTCCCATCCGCTATGTCGAGCCCGTCTTTCGGCCGCCGAGCGAGGCGGACTCGCTTATTCTGCCCGTCACCAACGGCTGCTCCTGGAACCGCTGCACTTTTTGCGAGATGTATACAGCGCCGCAGAAGCGCTTCCGCCCGCGCGACGAAGCGGAAGTTCTGGAGACCATCCGACGCTGTGGCGAGATCTATGGGGATTCCGTCAAGCGCGTGTTCCTCGCCGACGGCGACGCGATAACGCTGTCCATCCGACGCCTCGCCGCCGTGCTCGAGGCGGTCCGACGAGAACTTCCTGGCGTGCGCCGCGTCTCGAGCTACTGCCTGCCCCGCAATGTCGCCAAGAAATCGGTCGAGGAGCTGCGCGAGCTCGCAAGCCTCGGCCTCTCGCTCGTCTATGTCGGCGCAGAGTCGGGCGACGACGAGGTTCTCGCGCGCGTCAACAAGGGGGAGACCTTCGAAAGCTCCCGCGCGGCGCTGCAGAAGCTCGGAGAGGCGGGGATCAAGCGTTCGGTGATGATCCTCAACGGCCTCGGCGGCGAGACTCTATCGCGCCAGCACGCAGAGAATTCCGCGGCGCTGATGAATGCGACGCAGCCCGAGTTTCTCGCGACGCTCACCGTGAGCTTCCCGCTGGGCGAGGCGCGATTTCGCGAGAATTTCCCTCAGTGGGAGCCGCTCGACGTCGTCGGCTTGATGCGGGAGATGGAGGTTCTCCTCTCGCGGCTCGAGCTGAAGCGCACGGTCTTTCGCAGCGATCACGCCTCGAACTGGCTGATCCTCAAGGGGACCCTTGGCGCAGACAAGGAGCGGTTGCTTGGCGAGCTGCGCGCGGCCATCGCCGCGCCCGAAGCCGCGCCGCTGCGCCCGGCCTGGGCGCGGGGGTTGTGAGGGACGCGTTGGCTTTTGTCGACATTCTCTGCGCTTTAATGCGTTACAATAAGAAGCCTCCATGCAACGAGCTCTGATATTGGTTGTCTCGTTGATCGTTGCTCTGACGTTCTTGTGCCCAGAGATTGCGTTGGCTCAGAGCCCTTCGGGCCCACTCGTTTCCTGCCTGGAAACGAGAGAGGAAGGCTGCATCGCAGCGACAAAGGGAATCGCGAGGCGCAAAGGAGAGAAGCTCACGCTAACCTTTGCCGACGGGCGCAAAAGGACTTTCAAGAGCAATCAAAAGGCCTGCGACAAGGACGACGCAGAACGCTGCGAGGATTATGGGCTCGTAGGATTCGTTCCAGACACGAAAACATATATCGTCCGAACAACAGGGTATGAGGGGAGCGAATTCCTGTTCCTAAGTTATGAATCGACGGGCCAGCTGAAAATCGGAGCGGCGCCGATATTTTCGCCGGATCAGATCAGGTTCGCTGTTGTCGATTGTGACTACGGGGCCATGGTCTGTCCAATCGGCGTATGGCGACTGGACAAGTTTCCGCCTGCAAAAGAATTTTATGAGACGCCCCCGGGAGACCGAAGCTGGCGTATCGTTCGCTGGACCGACGAAAAACAGGTCGAAGTGGAAACCGACATGCAGACCGAGCAGCCGTCCGAGAAAGGCATACTTCGACTGACGGAAGGCAAATGGATCTTTTCAAAGAAGCGTTAAGGCTTAACAATGCCCAGGAAGCGGAGACAACGGCGCCCTCACGCCGTCCCCGGTCCGCCCGCCGCCAACTGCTCCGGCGGCGCGTTAGGGCATAACGTGATCTTGCCGGCGCCCACACACACGACGTGATCGCGGGGGCGCGACGATCTTGCGGATCATCGCCGGCAGCACTTCCGGCGTCGGGAGGCCGGCTTGGGCAAGTGCGCGAACTGGCGCGAATGATCGAAGACAACGCAGCGCTGATCGAGAGGGCATGGCATGAGCATTTCGGCTGAATCGCTCCGCTTCGACGAGGACAGCATGTGGGTCGAATTGTCGGACGGCCGCACCTTGGGCGTGCCCCTCGCCTGGTTCCCACGACTGCTCAATGCCTCGCCGTCGCAACGGCAGGCCTTCGAAATCAGCCGTGCTGGCCTGCACTGGGAGGAGCTCGACGAGGATATTTCGATCGAGGGGCTTTTGGCGGGGCGCGGCGACCAAACCAAACGGCGTTCAGAAGCAGCGTAGCGACGATTTCTTGCGCCGACTCACAAGCATTTGCTCATGAGGACCCGCGGCGTTACTTCATAACCCAGACGCTCGTAAAAGGAGACTACGCCGGAGTTCCTTTCTCGCACGAGGAGTTGCGCCTTGACGGCGCCGCGTTCGCGCAGCCACTGCTCTGCGGCTTCCACGAGTTTGCGACCGACTCCGGAACCTTGCGCTCGCGTTGCAGTCGCGAGGTAGTAAAGCCAGCCCCGATGGCCATCGTGCCCTACCAGCACGCTGCCGATGATATGACCCTGGTCCTCCTCGGCGACGAGGACGTCAGAGCAGACGCCCGTCATCGCGAGACGAAAGTCGGCGGCTGGATCATTGTAGCTCACGACCAAATTGCAGCTACGCTAAAGCTCAACGAGGGCCGCTTCGTCCTCGGGGCTCGCGCTCCTCATGGTCCAGCACATCTTCCTACTCTCTCAGAAGGACGGCCCCACCCCGCCCGCCAGGCCGGCCCGCATCGCTCACCCTCACCCCGCCCCCGGCCCGCCGGCCGCCAGCTGCTCCGGCAGCGCATAGGCCCATTGGGTGATGTTGCCGGCGCCCAGACACACAACGTAATCGCCAGGCGTGACGATCTCGCGGATCATCGCCGGCAGAACTTCCGGCGCCGGGAGACCGGCGACGCGGCGATGACCGTGCGCCTTGATCGCCGCAACGAGATGGTCGCGGTCGACGCCCTCGATCTTTTGTTCTCCCGCCGGATAGACGTCCGCGATGATGACAGCGTCGGCGTCGTTGAAGCAGGTGGAGAACTGATCGAAAAGCGATTGCAGCCGCGTGTAGCGATGGGGCTGCATGACGGCGATGACCTTGCCCTTGGTGGAGGCGCGCGCGGCGCGCATCACGGCCGAGATCTCGACGGGATGGTGGGCGTAATCGTCGAAGACGGCGACGCCGTTCCACTCGCCGGTCTTGGTGAAGCGTCGCTTCACGCCGCCGAAGCCCGCCAGCGCCTTGCGGATCTCGTCGGGCTTGAGCCCAAGCTGATAGGCGACGGTGATCGCAGCCGTCGCGTTCAACGCGTTGTGATGGCCCGGCATCGGCAGCATCATGTTCTCGAGATAGACGGCCTGCGAGCTCTTGCGATCGCGCAACAGCACATTGAAACGCGAGACCCCGCCTTCGAGATTGACGTCGAGGAGGCGCACATCGGCTTGCGGATTCTCGCCATAGGTGATGACGCGCCGATCCTCGATCTTGCCGACGAGCTCCTGCACCGTCGGATGATCGAGGCACATCACCGCGAAGCCGTAAAAGGGCAGATTCTCGATGAGCTGGCGAAAGGCGTCCTTGATCGCGTCGAAGGTGTGAAAATGATCGAGATGCTCGGGATCGATATTGGTGACGATCGCCACGTCCGCGGGAAGCTTGAGAAAGGTGCCGTCGCTCTCGTCGGCTTCCACCACCATCCAGTCGCCGCCGCCGAGCCTCGCATTCGTGCCATAAGCGTTGATGATGCCGCCGTTGATGACCGTCGGATCGAGGTCTCCGGCGTCGAGCAGGGTCGCGACGAGCGAGGTCGTCGTCGTCTTGCCATGCGTGCCGGCGACGGCGACGCATTGCTTGAGCCGCATCAGCTCGGCGAGCATTTCGGCGCGGCGCACGACGGGCAAGCGTTTTTCGCGCGCTGCGGCAAGCTCTGGATTATCCCGCTTGATCGCGGTCGAAACGACGACGACGGCGGCCTCGCCCAGCGCGCGGGCGTCGTGCCCGATCGTCACCCGCGCGCCTTTCTCGACGAGCCGCTTCACATTGGCGTTCTCAGAAGCATCCGAGCCCTGAATGGTGTAGCCCTGATTGAGCAGCACCTCGGCGATTCCGGACATGCCGATCCCGCCGATTCCGATGAAATGAATGGGCCCCAGCTCGCGCGGCAACTTCATTGCGGGTGTCTCTCCTTTGCCGCGCTTTGGGCGCGAAATCTTACCGGTCTCGAATGGTCCGTTCGGATCGCGCTCGCGGCTCGCCTCTAGTCGCTTTTAGAAGCGTTGGCCTCCGAGGGCGCATCGTCAATCGCGCAATCAGACGCCGCCCACTTGCTGCGCCAGATCGGCGAGGCGTTCGGCCGCGTCGACGACGCCAACGCTTTTCGCTTTTTGCGCGGCGCGGCGCAACTCTCCGGGGCTTTCCACAAGCTGCGCGAGTCGGGAGGCGAGAAAGGCCGGCGTGAAGGCCTCTTGGCGCACGATCTCGGCGCCGCCCGCCCGGCTCAGCACCGCAGCGTTGGCCGCCTGGTCCTGGTCGAGCGCATGTGGCAAGGGCACCAGGATCGCCGCCCGCCCGATTGCCGCGAGCTCGGAGACGGTGGAGGCGCCCGAGCGCGCGATGACGAGATGCGACGCCGCGATCCGCGCCGGCAGGTCGTCGAAGAAGGGCGCGAGCTCGGCGTCGACGCCGGCGCGAGCATAGGTCTCCGAGACGCGCGCCAGATCCTCCGCGCGCGTCTGCTGCGTCACGAGCAGGCGCGCGCGCGTCGCCTCGGGCAGCGAAGCGATCGCTGGGGGAACGACATCGGCCATGATCCGCGCGCCCTGCGAGCCGCCGGTCACGAGCAGACGCAGCGCGCCTTCTTGTGGATAGGGCAGATGCGTCGCGGCGAGCGCCTTGGGGCGCAGCGGATTGCCGGTCAGCACGATTTTTTCGCGCCAGGCCGCTGGAGCCCCGTCCAAGGGAAAGCCAACGGCGATCGCGCTGGCGCGCGGCGCGAGAAACCGGTTGGCCTTGCCCATCACGCCATTGGCTTCATGGATGATCGTCGGGATCTTGAGGAGCGAGGCGGCGAGGAGCGGCGGCACGGTCGGATAGCCGCCGAAGCCGATCACGACGCCGGGCTGCAGGCGACGCAGCAGCGCGACCGAGGCGAAGAGGCCCTGGCCGAGCCGAGCCAGCGCGCGGACGCGCTCGACGGGCGAACCGCCGCGCGGCGTCGCCGAAGGGATCATATGCGTCGCCCGGGCTGGAAAAGCGTCGCCATATCGCAGCGCCCGCTCCTCGGTGACGAGCTCGACCGGAACGCCGCGCGCGGCGAGCACATGCGCGAGCGCTTCGGCGGGAAACAGATGACCGCCGGTGCCGCCGGCGGCGAGAAGCGCGGGGACCGCGCTCATAGCGCCGGGCTCGGCAGAGCCGGTCTCGCGGCCGGGCCGCTGAGGAGGGCCTGCTGGCTCTTCGCCGACGCGTCGCGATCCGTGCGCCGGCGCCGCTTTCGCGTCACGGAGAGGAGAAAGCCCATGCCCAGCGCGAGCGAGATGAGCGAGGATCCGCCATAGGAGACGAAAGGCAGAGTCATGCCCTTCGCCGGCATCAGTTGCAGATTGACCATCATGTTGATCGCGCCTTGCAGGCCGAACAACATGGCGAGGCCCGCTGTCGCGAAGCGGCAGAACGGATCTTCGTTGCGCGACGCCAACAGAAGGCTGCGCACCACGATGAACGCGAAGAGAGCCGCGAGCAGCATGCATGTGAGAACGCCGAACTCCTCGCCGATGACCGCGAAGATGTAGTCGGTGTGCGAGTCAGGCACCATCCGCTTGATCGTTCCCTCGCCCGGCCCCTTGCCGAACCAGGAGCCCGAGATGAAGCTCTCGAGCGCCGTCTCGCCCTGGAAATTCGTCGGCACGCCGGCCGTGACCGGCGGCGGCGGCTCGAGAAAGGTTTGGATGCGCGCATGCACATGCGGCACGAACTTATAGGCGAGCAGCGCCGAGGAAATTCCAAGACCCCCGATGCCTGCGACCCAGAGCCAGTGCAGGCCGGCCATGAAGAACAGGATCGCCCAGACCAGAGAGATCAGCATGGTCTGGCCGAAGTCGGGCTGCAGCACGAGCGGCGCCACGGTGAGCGGGAACAACAATAGAGCGATCGTGTTGCCCGGGAGGCCCTTGCGCTGCGCGCCCTCCGCGAAGGCCCAGGCGACCAGCACGACGAAGTTGGGCTTCACGAATTCGGACGGCTGAATTCCGAAGATCCAGCGGCGAGCGCCCTTCACCTCCTGCCCGAAGAACAGCGTCGCGACGACGAGCCCGAGCGAGACCAGAAACAACACGAGCGCGGCGCGGCGAATATGACGGGGGGAGAGCAGCGACACGCCGAACATAACGGCGATCGCCGGCAGCAAGGTCATGGCCTGCCGATTGACGAAGTAGAATGTCGGAAGATGCAGCCGCTCGGCTTCCGGCGGACCGCCCGCCATCGAGAACACGAGGCCGACGACCATCAACACGCCGATCGCCGCGAGCAGCCAGCGATCCACCGTCCAGGCCCATTCGCCGATCGGCGAACGATGCGCGCGCGACATCATGAGGCGTCTCCTTGATCGAGAGCGGCGATTCTTTGAACGATTTCGCGAAAGGCCTCGCCGCGCGCTTCGAAGTCAGCGAACTGGTCGTAGGACGCGCAGGCCGGCGCCAGCAGCACCACGGGATCGCGCGCGGCGCTCGCCACCGCGTCGCTCGCCGCCCGGTCCGTCGCGACGGTGAGCGCGCAGCAGCGCTCGAAGGGGACGTAGCCTTCAAGGGTTTCGGCGAATTCCTCGGTCGCCTCGCCGATGAGATAGGCTTTGGCGACGCGCGGGAAGAACGGCCGCAGGGACTCAATCCCGCCGTGCTTGGGCTTTCCGCCGAGAATCCAGAAGATTTCCGAGAACTCGGCGAGCGCGCGCGCCGCCGCTGCCGCATCGGTCGCCTTGCTGTCATTGACGAAGAGCACGCGGCCGACCTTCGCGACAGTTTCGAGGCGATGCGGCACGCCCGTGAAGCTGACGAGCCCTTGAGCGATCTCTTCATCGGAGAGACCGAGCTCCCAACAGGCGGCGGCGGCGAAGATCGCGTTCTGGCGATTATACGCGCCAACCAGCGCGCGCGCCTTGGGCAAGGCGCCGAGCGATTCGACCTGAACCTCCGGATCTCCCGCCGCGCGATAAAGGATCTCGTCTCCCTCGGCGTAGAAGCCCCAGTCGAGGCTGCGTTCGCCGGACACGGGCGCGACCCGCCGACCCTCGGCGGCCTCCGCGATCAGCTTTGCGCCGATCGCGTGGCAATAAGCGTCGTCCACGCCGACCAGGGCGATTTCAGCGTTCGAGGGGACGCGCTCCTTGACCGCCGCATCGCGCTCCATCGAGCCCTGTCGATCGAGATGATCGGGAGAGAGATTGAGCAAAAGTCCGACGGTCGGCGAGAGAGAGGGCGCGAGGTCGATCTGGAAGGAAGAGACCTCGACGACATGAATGCGCTCGTCGTCCGGCGGCGCAAGAGAGAGGATCGGCTGGCCGACGTCTCCTCCGAGCTGCGGCTCCCTGCCGGCCTCGCGCAGAATATGCGCGATGAGCGCGCTCGTCGTGGACTGGCCGTTCGCGCCGGTCACGACGACGAAAACGGCGCCCGGCGCGCGCGCCTCCCGCTCCCGGCAAAAAAGCTCGAGATCGCCGATGATTTCCACGCCGGCGGCCTGCGCGCGCTCGACCGTCCAATGCGGGACGGGATGGGTCGGCGCCGCGCCGGGCGTCAAGATCAGTGCGTCGAAGCGGCCCCAATCCGCGACGGAAAGATCCGCGACGTTCATCCCTTCGGCGATCGCCTGGAGGCGCGCGCTCTCGGCGTCGTCCCAGGCCGTGACCGAAGCCCCGCCCGCCATCAGAGCGCGCAGCGTGGCGAGGCCGGGGGCGTCGAGCCCGAACAAGGCGACCTGTCTTTCGCGGAAGCTTTCGATCGGGGTCATCGGCTCACCTTAGCTTCAGCGTTGACAGGCCGATCAGCGCCAGCACGAAGGCGATGATCCAGAAACGGATCACGATCTGCGGCTCCTTCCAGCCCTTCTGCTCGAAGTGGTGATGGATGGGCGCCATGAGGAAGATGCGTTTGCCGGTCGCCTTATAGTAGCCGACCTGCACGATGACCGAGACGCCTTCGAGCACGAAGAGTCCGCCGATGATCGGCAGCAGAAATTCCTGCTTCACCGCCACCGCGATCGTGCCGATGAGGCCGCCGAGCGCCAGCGAGCCCGTGTCTCCCATGAAGATTTGCGCCGGCGGCGCGTTGAACCAAAGGAAGCCGAGGCCCGCGCCAATCATGGCCGAGCAGATAATCGTCAGCTCGCCGACGCCCGCCACATGGTTGATGCCGAGATAGGAAGAGAAGACGCTGTTGCCGACGAGATAAGCGATGATCGCGAAAGTGCCGGCGGCGATCATTGACGGCACGATCGCCAATCCGTCGAGGCCGTCCGTCAGATTGACGCAATTGCCCGCCGCGACGATGACGAAGCCGCCAAAGATCGGGAACAGCCAGCCGAGGTCGAGCAAATAGCCCTTCATGATCGGAATGGCGACCTTGTGCATGTCGTCGCCGCCGGCGCGCATCATCAGATAGCAGGCGCCGATTCCGATGGCGAACTCGAAGCCGAGACGCAACCAGCCGGAAAAGCCGAAGTGCGACTGCTTCGTGACCTTCAGATAGTCGTCATAGAAGCCGATCGAGCCGAAGGCCACCGTGACGTAAAGCACGATCCAAGCGTAAGGATTGCGCAGATTAGCCCAAAGCAGCGTGGCCGCGACGAGCCCCGAGAGGATCATCAGCCCGCCCATCGTGGGCGTGCCTTTCTTCGTCAGCAGGTGCGAAGGCGGGCCGTCCGCGCGGATCGGCTGTCCTTTGCCTTGCTTGACGCGCAGAGCATTGATGACTTGCGGGCCGAAGAAGAACACGAAGAACAGCGCGGTCGCCGCCGCGCAGGCTGCGCGGAAGGTGATATAGCGAAAGACATTGAGCGGACCGAAGAGATGGGAATATTCGGCGAGCAACGAGAGCATGATCAGCGTCCTTGCGGCAGATTCGCTGCAGAATTGGCGCGCAGACGGTGCGCCAGCGAACCCATGCGCATCGCGTTCGATCCTTTGAGCATGACGACGTCTCCGTCGCGCAGAGACGAGAGAAACGGCTCCTCGAGCTCCGCGGCGGTTCTGCGGTGTGCGCCCCGCATGGCGTCGGGGACGGCGTAGAAGGCGCTTGCCGCCTGCGGCCCCGCCGTGAACAGCAGATCGACGCCGGCGCGCCGGAAGTCGTCGGCGAGATCGGCGTGCATCTCTCCGGATTGCGGGCCGAGTTCGAGCATGTCGCCGAACACGGCGATGCGCCGGCCTCTCGGACCGGGCTTCGCGTCGGCGAGCAGCGTCAGCGCCGCGCGCACGGAGGCCGGATTGGCGTTGTAGCTCTCGTCGATCAAAGTGATCTCGCCATTTTCCAGGGCGATCTTCTCCTGCCCGCCGCGGCCTTTGGAGGCCTGGAAGCCATCGAGCTTTGCGGCGGCCGCGTCGAGGTCGACGCCGAAGACATAGGCGACGAGCAGGACGGCCAACGCGTTGAGCGCAAGATGCTCTCCCGGCGCGCCAACGCCAAACTGCATGGAAAGTCCTAAAATCTCGGCGTTTACGACGCCCGCGCCGTCTATGGTTTCATAGGAGAGCAGGCGCGCCTGCGCCTCGGGGCTTTTTCCAAAGGTGAAGACATGCGCCGCCCCAAGAATCCGGGCCGCGCCGAGGAGGCGCTCATACACCGCGTCGTCGCGGTTCAATATGGCCACGCCGCCTTCGATCAAGCCCCCGAAAATTTCGGCTTTCGCGTCGGCGATCGCCTCGATCGATCCGAAATGCTCAAGATGCGCCGGCGCGACCCTGGTCACAACCGCAACATGCGGCTGAACGAGCTGCACGAGCGAGGCGATCTCCCCGGGGTGGTTCATGCCGAGCTCGAAAACGCCGAACCGCGTGTCGGCGGGCATGCGCGCCAGCGACAGGGGCACGCCCCATTGATTGTTGTAGGAGGCCGCAGATGCGTGAGTGGGGCCGAAATGCGAGAGAACCTCTCGCGCCATCTCCTTCGTCGAGGTCTTGCCGACGGAGCCCGTGATCGCCGCAACATAGGCGGCGGCGCGCGCCCGCCCTTGCGCTCCAAGGCGTTCGAGCGCCTGCTGCGTGTCCTTCACGATGTAGAGCGGCCGCCCCGAGCCCGAGAGCTCGGCGGCGTGCGCCTCGTCGATGACCGCAGCCGCCGCTCCGCGCTCGAAGGCCGCCCCCACGAATTGGTGCCCGTCGCGCGATTCGCCGTTGATCGCGAAGAACAGGTCGCCGGGCGCCAGGCTCCGCGTATCGATCGACACCCCGCCGACGCCGAGCGGCAGGGCGCTGCCGCTGACGCGCGCGTTGAGGGCGCCGACGAGAGCTAGCCCGCTCCAGAGCGCATGATTCGTCACGCCACGTCCTTTCGGTTGAGGCCGAGCGCCTTGGCGACGACGTCCTGGTCAGAGAATGGATAGGTCGTCCCCCCGACGATCTGGCCTGTCTCGTGGCCTTTGCCGGCGACGACGAGGACATCTCCAAGTCCCAATCCGGCGACGGCGCTCCTGATCGCGTTCTCGCGATCGGCGATCTCGCTCGCCTTGGCGGGATCGACCTCGCGCGCGCCCGCCAGAATGGCCGCCCGGATCGCCGCGGCGTCCTCGCTGCGCGGGTTGTCGTCGGTGACGATGACGACGTCGGCTTCGCGCGTAGCGATCGCGCCCATCAGCGGCCGCTTTCCCTGATCGCGGTCGCCGCCGCAGCCGAAGACGACGATGAGCCGGCCCTGGGCCAGCGGCCGAAGAACTTGCAGGACCTTCTCCAAGGCGTCGGGCTTGTGCGCGTAATCGACGAAGATCGGCGCGCCGTTCTTCTCGCCGACGAGCTCGAGCCGCCCCGGCGCGCCGCGCAGCCGCGACAGCGTCGAGAAGACCCGCGCCGGCGCGTCGCCTGAGGCGATGGCGAGCCCCGCGGCGACCAAGGCGTTGGAGGTCTGAAAGGCCCCCGCGAGCGGCAGCTCGATCTCGTATTCTTGGTTCTCGTGACGCAGGCGCAACGCGGTCGAGAGCGCGCGCGGTCGCATCTCGAGCAGGGCGATCGTCTCGCCCTTCGCGCCCACGGTGAAGGGCTCGAGGCCGCGCGCGCGCAGCACCGAGAGCACGCGCGGCGCGGCGTCGCTGTCGGCGTCGACGACGACCGGCTGGCCAGGCCGCAAGAGCGCCTCGAAGAGGCGCATTTTCGCTTGGAAATAGGCTTCCAGGTCCGGGTGGTGGTCGAGATGGTCGCGCGAGAAATTCGTGAAGGCGGCGAGCGTCGCCTTGACGCCGTCGAGCCGGCGCTGCTCGACGCCGAGCGACGACGCCTCCATCGCGAGATGGGTGATTCCTCGCCCTGCGCCGGCGTCGAGGATCTCGTGCAGCTCGACGGGGCCGGGAGTGGTCAGCGCGCCATAGCGGGCGCCCGCTTTGTCCACGAGCCCGATCGTGCCGAGAGACGCCGCCTCATGACCGAGCGCCTGCCAAATTTGGCGCAGGAAAGCGACGACGGAGGTCTTGCCGCTCGTTCCCGTCACGAGGGCGATTGTTGTCGGTTGGCGGGGGTGAAAGCGGGCGGCTGCGAGCGCGAGAGCCCGGCGCGCGTCGGGGACGAGGATCAGCGGCGGAGCGCTCGCCGCGACGCGCTGGGCGACAACGGCGACCGCGCCGCGGGCCGCGGCGTCGGAAGCGAAATCGAGACCGTCGCCCTTGTGGCCGGGGATTGCGAAAAAGAGATACCCGGGCTTGATCGCGCGGCTGTCGGCGCTCAGCCCGGAAATCTCCAGGTCGCGCAAGGAGGGCGCGAGGTCCGCGCCGGGCAGGAGCTCCCCGAGGCGCATTAATGCGCTCCAGAGGCGGCGGCCACGGTGGGCGCGAGGGAGCAGCTATAGCCTTGCTTGGCCAGCAACGGGAAGGGCTGCGTCGGATCGGACCGCGGCGCCATTCCCAGAATAGGCGCGACGCGCTTGATGATCTCGCCGGTCACAATGCCGGAATTCCAGGCCGCGGTCGCCTCGCCGTGCGTTTCCGGCAGGCCCTGAGGCTCATCCATCAGCGTGAGGAAGAGATACTTCGGCTTGTCCGCCGGCATCACCGCCATGAAGGTCGTGAAAAGCCTGTTCTTCACATAATGTCCGTGGATGGCCTTCTCGGCCGTGCCCGTCTTGCCCCCGACGTAATAGCCGGGGACGTTGACCTTTTTCGCCGTGCCGATCTCAGCGTTCAGTCTCATCAAACAGCGCATAGCCTCGCTGGTTTCCGGCTTGATGACCTGCGTCGCATTCTTCCTCGCCTCTTCCTCGCTGCGCTTCAAAAAGGTGGGGCTCATGAGATAGCCGCCGTTCACCAAGGCGGCTACGCCCATCATCGCCTGCATCGGCGCCACGGCGATGCCGTGACCGAAGGCGATCGTCGCCGTGCTGAGCTCGCTCCACCTCTTTCTCGGCCACATCGGCTCGGCGCTCTCGGGCAGCTCCGTGTGCATGCGCGTGAGCTGGCCCAGCTTATACAGGAACGCCCTGTGCTTCTCGACCCCCTGGCCGAGCGCCATGCGCGCCGTGCCAATATTCGAGGAATGAACGAACACCTCGGGCACGGTCAGCATGGCGTGCGTCGCGTGATAGTCATGAATCGTCGCCCGCCCGAGGCTAAGCTCGCCGCGGGCGTCCAGGCGCGAGTTCAGATTGACCTTGCCGGAATCGAGCGCCATCGCGATCGTCAGCGCCTTGAAGGTCGAGCCCATTTCATAGATGCCGACGTTGAGCCGGTTGATCAGCTCCTTGTCGCGGATATTCGGCGAGCCGTTGGGGTCGTAGTCGGGCACTGACGCCATCGCGACGACCTCGCCGGTGTTGACATCCATGATCGCAGCCGCGCCGGCCTTGGCCTTGAAGTGCTCGATTCCCTTCGCAAGCTCATCGCGCACGGCGTGCGTCGCCTTGAGATCGAGCGACAGCGTGATTGGCTGCAGCGTTTCGGCCGTCAGCTCGAAGCCCGCGCCATGCAGGCTGGCCAATCCCTGACCGTCGACGTATTTCTCCATGCCGGCGACGCCGATGTTGTCGGTGTCCGCGAAGCCGAGCACATGCGCGGCGAGAGGGCCATTGGGGTAGATGCGCTTGTTCTCGGCGAGGAGACCGACGCCCGCGAGCCCCAAATGGAAGACCTCGTCGCGCTGATGCGGGGTCACCTCGCGCTTGACCCAGACGAAGCCCTTGCGGGACCCGAGCCGCTCGCGCAACTGCTTGGCGTCGACCGGCAGAGTCGCGGTCAGGAGCTCGGTGGCTTCGTCCTTGTCGCTGAGGCGCCTGGGTTCCGCGAACACCGACATGGTCTTCACGTCGGTCGCCAGGATTTCCCCGTTTCGGTCGAGCAGGTCGGGACGCGCCGCCGCCACCGCATCCGCCGCGGCGCGACGCAGGTTGACGGGCTCTGGCTTCAGGCCGAGATAGACGAGCCGGCAGCAGACGAGCCCGTAGATCCCGAGAAAAAGCAGCGCGACGAGGCGCATGCGCGACGCGCTGAGAGCGAGGCTCGTCGAGAAGAGGCCGCGCGCCAGCCTGCCGAGCCGCGCCAACCGGCCCTGGGCCTTGGCGGTTGGTCGAGGAGAGGTTTCGATCGCGATCCTCATCTTGCGGTCGCCGTCGTTTTGGTCGAGGCGCCGCTCCTCGCCCGCGGCGTCGCCGGCGCCGCCGCCGGGTCGGCTGAAGGCGTGCTCGCGACCCCGAGCCCCAGCAGGTCGATCTTGTCGCCGATCGCGTCGGCGTGGGGGAGCCGCTCCGGCAGCGCCGCGAAACTGTCGATCTGAGCAAGCGACAGCGGTTCGAGATCGAGGTAGCGGTCCGCCAGTTTCTGGATGCGTTCGGGCCGCGTCAGAAAGGCCCATTCGGCGCGAAGCACGCCGATCGCGTCCTGCTCCGACTTGATCTCGAGTTTCGCCTTGGCGATCTGCTCGGTGCGGAAGGTCGTCTCATATTTGATCGTATAGGCGTAGACCGCAGAGCCAAGCAGCACCAAGATCGAGAGAATATTGAACAAACGGAGCATGTTAGCTCCTTTCGCCGGGCGCCGCCGGCAGGCGGGCGCGCTGGGCCAGAACTTCGTCGCGGTCCCTGGCGGGCGCCGCCGTGCGAACGGCGACGCGAAGCTTGGCCGAGCGGGCGCGTGGATTGGCGGCGATCTCGCCCGGGAGCGGCGCGACGGGCTGACGCCCCTCGAGTCGAAAGGTCTGGGGCGGGGGCGTCGGCTCGCCAGGCAGGCGGCGCGAGCGCGTCTCGCCACGCCCCGAGCGCGCCGCCAGGAAGAGCTTGACCAGCCGATCCTCGAGCGAATGAAAGGTCACCACGGCCAGGCGTCCGTCTGGAGCGAGCGCGCGTTCTGCGGCGCAGAGGCCCTCGACGAGCTCGGCGAGCTCGTCGTTGACGGCGATGCGCAGCGCCTGGAAGCTACGCGTCGCGGGGTGAATGTCGCTGTGGCGCTGCGGCGCGACGCGCGCGATGAGGCCCGCCAGCTGGCCGGTCGTCAGAAAGGGTTCCGCCTGGCGGTCATGGACGATCGCGCGGGCGATCCGCCGCGCAGCGCGCTCCTCGCCAAAATAATAGAAAACATCCGCGAGCTTCTCCTCGGAAGCCGTGTTGACGAGATCCGCGGCGGTCGGTCCCGATCCGCCCATGCGCATGTCGAGCGGCCCGTCCTCGCGAAAGGAAAAGCCGCGTTCCGGCTGATCGAGCTGCATCGACGAGACGCCAATGTCGAAGACCGCGCCGTGCAACGGGAGAAAATCTTCGCGAGCGGCGACCTCCTCGAGCTTCGAGAAGCGGGCCTCGACGAGCTTGAGCCGACCGCGGGCCGCTTCGACGAGCCCAGCGCCATCGCGAACAGCCGCCGGATCGCGGTCGAGAGCGAGCACGCGCGCCCCCTCCGTTTCGAGCAGGGCGCGGCTGTAGCCGCCGGCGCCGAAAGTCGCGTCGAGATAACGCCCCTCGGCCCGCGGATCGAGCGCGGCGATCGCCTCGGAGAGCATCACAGGCCTGTGTCGGTCGACGGGCGGGCGCGTTGGCGTCATGGTCCTCCTCCCGTGCGGCCGCCGCCAGCCTCCAAAGCATGTCCCCGAAAAGCGCGAAGCGGTTTTCCGATTAGGACAGGCTCTAACTTCTTGATCTGGTGCGAGTCCTTTTCGATCGCGTGATTCCGCGCAATCGGCACGCCATCTAGATCGCCTTGCAAAAAAGTGGAAGCCGCCTTCCCGCGCGAAGCTCGCGCCAGGCGGCGGCGCCTGAACGCAGAGCGATCTGCGATGACGCGGAGCGGCGGGGCTGCCGAAGCTCGTTTCCACGTTCGGGCTATTCAAGGCTCGCCCCCGCGCGGGCTTGAGGATCGCAAATGGATCGCCCGCGAGCTTGCGAACGTCCAAATGACATTAGCCGTCGTTATGATTAAGGCCGGGTTTACGCGGCGCAGGGAATGGGCGCGATTTTCGCGCCCCGGGCTTCGAATATCTTTCCGAGTGGTCTCGCTCGAGCGGGACGCCGCTCGGCCTTCGATCCCGCGCGACCAATTCCGATGCGAGCGCCTTTGGAATTACGACCCCGCCGCCTTTGAGCGACTGCGCTCAAAGACAGCGTGATCTCGCGCGCTCGCGAGCGCGTTTCCCGCTCGAACGGAAACGTTCGGGCGATAAGGAACCGCGCCAAATCAAAAGTTTGGAGCATGTTCTGACCGGAAAACCGCTTCGCGCTTTTCCAGGACATGCTCTAGGCTCAGGCTTGTCAGTCGCGGCGGCGCCTGCGGGCCAAGAGCGTGCGCGCCCCCGCTGCGACAAGCCCGCCAAGGCTCAGAAGCCCCTGGCCGAGGACGGGGCCCGGCGCCGGAGCGAAGGAGACGCCGCGGATGGAGACGTTCGTCGGAGCGGAAAACAGTGTGGTGAAAGCCTCACCCGCCCCCGTCGTGGCGTCCAGCGTGTCGGTGATCTCATAGAGGTAGCTCGGCGACAGCTCGTTCAAGCCATAGCTCGTCGCGAAAAGCTCCACCTGGTTCCCGACGACCTTGCCGGTCAGGCCGAACAATCCGGTGACGCCAGCCGTCGTGACCGTATTGCCCGCAAGGTTGACGTTGTTGTTGTTCACCAGGTTCAGGCCTTGGTAGAGGTCGTATTCGAGGCTCCACACGCCGGTCGAGGTGTCGAGAACCCACTTCTGCAATCCGCCCTCGCCGAGCGCAGCCTTGTTGGCGTTGCCGTTCTTCGGCTGGCCGCTGTCCGCGACATAAAGAACGGTCGGACTCGCAAAGAAATATTCTTCGGGGCTGAGATAGACGAAGCTGCCGATGCGGGAGTTGTTGACCCCGTTGGCGGTCGCGGCCGTCAGATTGATGGAGCCGTTGTTGCCGCCGAGAGAGAGAGGCGAAGCCGCCGGGACGATGTGGGTCGGCGTCGTCACCGCGGAGGTCGGAAGCACGCTCGTCGACCCGAGTTGAACGACGCCGGTGTAGTTCTGAGCGCCGCTTCCCGAGGGATTATAGTCGCGAGAAGCATAGAGCGTGTTGTTGTAGCCCGTCACGAAGCGCACATCGGTCTGATTGTTGATCGTCGTGCCGGTCGAGGCGCCGCGATTCACGAGCTGGACGCCCTGCGTCGGATCGGTTTTGCTCCCGCCCTGGCCGGAAACATAGAAGGACGAACCATCGACCGTATAGACGCTGCGCGGATTGTTCGTGTTCGCAAAGTTCAAGACCGCCGTCGAGGTGTCGACGCTTCCGTTCGCGCCGATAGCGGCCACGACACGCGGCACGACCGTGTAGGAGCCGCCGGAGACGCTCGTGGTTTGGCCGAGCGCCGCCGTGCCGTAGGTCGAGAGCGGCGCCGAGTTGAAGGTCGCGGCGTTCACGCCATAGCCCATGATCGTGAGAAGATGGCCGTTGCCCGAGAGCTGCAAGAAGCCTTCGGAGGCCGAGCCATATTCGCCCGAGATCGCCCAATTGGCGCCGCTGGCGGTCTGCGGGAGCGTGAAGGTCCCCACCGACGTAGCGGACGTCCCCCCAGAGCCGAGGCTGAATTCCTGCAGCGTCATCGGCGAAGCCGTGTCGAGCGCGCTCGCGTTGCTCAAGCCCGTGCTGTTCGTCACGGTTTCGATGACGAGGTCCCCTTGGGTGAAGGAAGAAATCGAGCCGGCGGCGGCTGGCGTCGCCGCGCCCAGGGCGGCCAGAGCGAGAAGCGTGCGGTTCAATGGCGATACGGCGGCGGACATTTTTCGAAGGCTCCGGGGTGGACTGGCGTGAGATCACGCTGCGTTCAGGCGGAATCGCCTGGATGTGGAAGACGCGATCGATTCCAAAGCTTTAGCGCGCGATTTATGCGAAAAGCCGAATGCCACTTTTCGCATCGCGCTCTAGGGCTGCGGCGCTGACCGGCGAGACGGATTCTCAACGTATCGAGGCGCGCGCAGCACGTGCATACCGGCGCATGACGGTTCGATGAAAATGCGATGTCAGTCGCCGGCGCCGACCAAATTCTCAGAGTGTGTTGCAAAGGCGCCACAGGCGCCGCGACAGCATCTGCGCCAACGGAAACGACGCGCTAATCAAGCTCGATGAGCTGGCCGTCACGCAGCGTCACGCGGCGGTTGAGCTGAGCGGCGAGCTCGAGATTATGCGTCGCGACGACGGCGGCGAGGCCGCTGCCATGGGCGAGCGCCAGCAGCGTCGCGAACACATGGTCGGCGGTGCGCGGATCGAGGTTGCCCGTCGGCTCGTCGGCAAGCAGCACGGCGGGCGCATTGGCGACGGCGCGGGCGATGGCGACGCGCTGCTGCTCGCCGCCCGAAAGCTCGCCCGGACGGTGCGAGCAGCGCGCGCCGAGACCCAGATAGCTCAGGAGCTCATGCGCGCGCGCCGCCGCCTCTTTTCGCGAATAGCCCGCGATCGTCTGGGGGAGCACGACGTTTTCGAGCGCCGAGAACTCCGGAAGCAAATGGTGGAACTGATAGACGAAGCCGATCGAATTGCGCCGCAGCCGTGTGCGCAGATCGTCGTTCATCCGAGAGGTCGGCTGACCGTCGATCAGCACCTCGCCGGCGTCTGGCCGCTCCAGGAGGCCGGCGACGTGCAGCAGCGTCGATTTGCCGGCGCCCGACGGCGCGATCAGCGCCACGGTCTCCCCGGGATAGAGCGTGAGGCTCGCGCCCGCGAGAATGTCGAGACGCGCGTCGCCCTCTCGATAATGCCGGCAGAGGTCGATGAGCTGGAGCGCGGCACGGGCCATGCGTGTTACTCGCTTCGCAGGGCTTCGACGGGGTCAAGCGACGCCGCCTTCCAGGCCGGATAGATCGAGGCGAGAATCGCCAGCGCGAAGGCCATGCCGACGACGAGCGCGACCCCGCCCGGCTCGACGATCGAGGGCAGGCGCGAAAGGAAATAGAACTCCGCCGGAAACAGGTTCAAATGCATTAGCTGGTTGAGCATCGTGCGGATGCTCTCGAGATTCTTGGCGAGCGCGAGGCCGAGCACGAAGCCGAAGAGATCGCCGAGCACCCCGATCGAGGCGCCGACGATCAGAAAAATGCGCAGCACGGCCCCGCGCGTCGCCCCCATGGTGCGCAGGATGGCGATGTCCTTCGTCTTGTCCTTCACGAGCATGGTGAGGCCCGACACAATGTTGAAGGCCGCGACAACGACGATGAGCATCAATATGATGAAGAGGATGTTTTTCTCGACCTGCAAGGTGTCGAAGAAAGTCTTGTTGCGCTCGCGCCAGTCCTGGAGCATCAGCGGCCGCGTGATCAATTTGCCCACAGCGGTCCTGAGATCGTCGATCTTTTCCGGATCTTTGACGAAGGCCTCGACGACTGTGACCTCGTTGCCTCGGTTGAAGAATGCCTGCGCCTCGGCAAGCGGCATATAAAGGAAGAGACTGTCGAACTCCGACATGCCGATCGAGAAGATCGCGACGACCGGATAGGCCTTGATGCGCGGCATCACGCCGAAAGGCGTCTGCGCGCCCTTGGCGATGATGAGGCTCACCTTGTCGCCAACGCCGACGCCGAGCTGCTCGGCGAGGCGCGCGCCGATCGCGAGACCGCCCGCCTTGTCGAAGCCGTTGAAAGTCCCGTCGCGCACGTTCCCGGCGACGCCGGGCAGGCGCTTGAGGTCTTCCTCGCGAATGCCACGCGCAAAAACGCCCCTCTGCTCGTATTGCGAGGAGACCCCCGCGGGGCTCTCGACCATGGGCACGGCGAGCGTCACGCCGGGGATCGAGGAGAGCTGCTTTGTGACGTCGGGCCAGTCGTTAAAGGGCGGCTCGGCCGCCTGCACGAAGGCGTGACCGTTAAAGCCCAGAATCTTGTCCATCAATTCGCGATGGAAGCCGTTCATCACCGACATCACGACGATGAGCGTCGCGACGCCGAGCACGATGCCCAGAAAAGAAAAGAGCACGATGACCGAGACGAAGCCGTCCGCTCGTCTCGCGCGCAGATAGCGCAGCGCGACCATCCACTCGAAGGCGGAGAAGATGCCGCCGCCATTGCGGGCGCGGGAAGCGTCGGTCACTCGGATCCCCCTTGCGCCGCCTTCACCGCGGCGACAACATGCGCGACCGCAGCTTCTGGGGAGAGATTTTCGCGCTGGCCCGTGCGGCGACGCTTCAGCTCGATCTTGCCGTCGGCGAGGTCTTTCGGGCCGACGACAATCCGCCAGGGCAGACCGATCAGATCGAGCGTGGCGAATTTTGCGCCGGGCCGCCCGTCGCGGATGATCGCGTTGATCTTGTTCAGGACCTTGAGCCCGAGCGGTAGCCAGGCGTAGATGCCCGCCGACTCCTGCCGAATGAGACCGGCGCGAAGCATCAGCCGATGCGAGACGATCTCGGCTTCTTTCGGCTTTTCGCGCAGAATGGGCAAGCAGTAACGGGACAGACGCATGAGGGTCCTTTGGCGGGGCGGCGAATCGGGCGGCCCAGGAGATTCCGTCAGTTCAAGCTTAGACGAGCAGGAAAGGCAAGGGAGGCCTTGGCCTGAGCCGCCCGTCTGCGGCTCCTTGGAGCGCTTCCGAGAGCTTCGGGGCCGTCCAGTCATCCTAATGTCATCGTTCGCGCGGGAGAGTCGATGCAACGGATCAAAAAGCGCCTCTTCAAAGGAGGCTCTATGAAAGGGTCGGAGGAGTTGGGAAGAAGCGACGCGGATGCGGACTCGCTGGCTTTGGACGAGGCGGCGCTGCCGGAGGCGCTCGCGCCCGAGGCGCGCGAGATCCTGCCGCATAACCTCAGCGGCTGGCTTGGCGCGGCGCTCTCCATCGCGCTTTTTGCCGGCGCGATGTATTTTCTCGGTCGCATCATCGTCAATTTGCGCTTTGAGGAGTTCATCGCCGCGCTTAAAGCGACATCGGGGCCAAGGCTTCTGTTCGCCTTCGCGACGACGATCGCCTCCTATACCGCGCTGCTGGGCTACGACCTGCTGGCGCTCCACGTGCTCGACCGACGGCCGCCGCTGCGGGTGACCGCGCTCGCCTCGCTCGCCGGCAACGCTTTCTCCTTCACGCTCGGCTTTCCGCTCCTGACAGGGGTCGCGACGCGCTACTGGATATACTCCAAGGAAGGCCTCTCCGCGCGCGAGGTCGTGACGATCACGCTGTTTGCGACGCTCACCTTCTGGCTCGGCATGACGACATTGGCGGCGCTCGGCTTCGTCTTCGGCGCGGTGTCGCTCGCCTCGATCGACCATCTGCCGTGGTTCGCGAATATCGCGGCCGGGCTCCTGCTCTTTGGCGGACTTTACACCTATGCGTTCTTCATCGCCGGCAAGCGCGGAACGCTACGGCTCTTCGGCGGCGTGCTGCAACTGCCTGGTCCGCGCGTGTTCCTGGGCCAGCTCGCGGTCGGGGTCGCCGACTTCGGCGGCGCGGCGCTGACCATTTACGCCTTCCTGCCGCCCGAGACCCAGAGCGTCGGCCCGCTGGCGCTCGGCGCCGTCTATGTCGCGGCGGCGATCGTGGGTGGGGCGAGCCACGCGCCGGGCGGGATCGGCGTGTTCGAGGCCTTCATGCTCGGCGTGCTCTACGCGCCCTCGCAGGAGTCGCTCCTCGCCGCCTTGCTGCTTTTCCGCATCTTCTATTATCTCGTGCCTTTTTCGATCGCGACGCTGCTCATTGCCCGGCAGGGCGGCGGGAATCGCTGGGCCGAGCTCCGGGAGGTCTTTTTCAAGCTGCTCCGCCGGCGAGGGCCGTCATGATGAGATTTGATTCTTTCAGCAAGAGACCAGCGGCCACGCCGCAAAAAGAAGCCAAGCCCCTCCAAGAAGACGCGCCGCTTCGCGCGCTGATCGACACGCTGCCGGAGGCGATCTTCCTCATCGACGCGGGCGAGCGCGTCGCCGCGGCCAACCCGTCCGCGCGCACGCTGCTGCCGACGCTGCGGGAGGGCGAGCCTCTGGCGCGAAGCCTGCGCGCGCCGGACGTGCTGGATGCGCTCGGCCGGGTCTTGGAGAGCGGGCGGACCGAGAAGGCCTTGTGGATCGAGCGGCTGCCGGTCGAATGCTGGTTCGAGGCGCTGATCGCGCCGCTCCGCGTCGAGGGATACGCGCCCGCCGCCGTCATCGCGCTCCGCGACCTCACCGAAGCGCGACGCGTCGAACGAATGCGCGCCGACTTCGTCGCCAACGCCAGTCACGAGCTGCGCACGCCGCTGGCGTCCCTCCTGGGCTTCGTCGAGACGCTGCAAGGGCCGGCGCGCGACGATCCCAAGGCGCGCGAACGATTCTTGGGCATCATGCGCGAGCAGACGCAGCGCATGGCGCGGCTCGTCGACGATCTGTTGTCGCTGTCGCGCATCGAGCAGCACTTGCATCTGCGCCCCGACACGCCTGTCGATCTCACCATGCTCGTTGCTCACATCTGCGACACGCTCGTTCCGATGGCCGAGGACACGGGCCTTTCGCTCGAGATCGACATCGCGCCCAATGTGATCACGCCGGGAGATCGCGACGAGCTTGCGCGCGTTCTCGAGAATCTGGTCGAGAACGCGATCAAATACGGTCGTCCCGATGGCGGCGAGCCTGGGAAGATCCGGGTCACGCTCGTCACGACGGCGCGCGAGGCGATCTTCTCCGTGCAAGACAATGGCCCGGGCATCGCGCCCGAGCATATTCCGCGTCTGACCGAGCGCTTCTATCGCGTGGATGTCGGAAAGAGCCGCGCCAAGGGCGGAACCGGGCTCGGCCTCGCCATCGTCAAGCATATCGTGCTGCGTCATCGCGGCAAGCTCACGATCGACTCGGCGCCAGGCATGGGGGCGGTGTTTCGCGTGGTCCTTCCGAGCCTGCGGGTCGACGCGGAGGCTTAGCGCGTCGCCCGCTGGCTTCAGGCGATTCCGACCAGCATGATCTAGAACATGTTCTGATCGGAAGACCCCCGCGCACATCTCCGGGACAGGCTCTAACGAATTTGGTGAGCGAAAGCTTATCGCCGTCTAATTTGAAAAGCTTACCTCTTTTCCTCGTTGATTTGAAATGGCGGTAACCAAAGCGCAACCTCCTTCGCGCATAGTCGCCCCGTCTCGCAAGCAAGGTGGCGCGTCGTGACGGCTCGGCCGTGCGTTATGGAGCAAAAGATTATGAAGTCGCGAGATACATTGGTGCGCCTGAAGCAGTTTCAGGTCGACGAGAAGCGTCGGCGGATCGCCCAACTGCAGCAGATGATCGCCGAATTCACGCGCATGGCGAACGAGCTCGACCGCGAGATCGCGAACGAAGAGCAGCGCGCCAACATCAGCGACCCCAGCCACTTCGCCTATCCGACCTACGCCCGGGCGGCGCGTTCGCGGCGCGACAATCTCACGCATTCGCTGAGCGATCTGCGCGCCAAGCTCGCCACCGCCGAGCGCCAGCTCGAGGAAGCCAGCGAGGAGCTGAGCAAGGCCAAGAGCCAGGAAGTGCGCGACCACGCCGCCGAGCGCATGGTCGACATCGTCGCCGAACGTCATGCCGCCGAGAGGGGCGAGGGCTTCCGCCGAGTTTAGCGCGTTCGGCGACTGCTCCTACAACGCGTGCAGCCGTCGCGCCTGCAGGGTCGCGACGGCGAGCACGGCGACGCCGATCGCCTGATGCGCGAGCGCCAACAGAATATGCGGCGTGTTCGCCCAATACCAATAGCCCTCGACGAGCACGAGCGCCGCGACGCCGAGCGCGATCTGCCCGAGCACATGGCCGAAAAGAATCGCCGCGCCGCGCGCCGCCATGCCGGTCGCATTGGCCGCAGCGTCGAGCAAATGCAGGAAGACAATCACGAAAATGACATAGGCCATGGTCCGGTGCATGAACTGCACGGTCACTTCGTTGTTGACGAGATTGAGCCACCAGGGATCGAGCCGGAACAGCGTCTCGACCGAGGGCGCGAAGCCGCCTTCCATCAGCGGCCAGGTGTTATCGATGCGCCCCGCGCGCAGGCCCGCGACGAGCCCGCCAAGCCCCAGTTGGATGAAGACGAGGCCGAGGGTGAGCTTCGAGACGAAGCGAAGCCGGCCTCTGCCGGCGTGGATATGGGACGGGCGCGGTTCGCCAAGCCCCCCGGCGACCCAGAGGCAGGCGGAAAAAATCAGCGAGGCGATCAGCAGATGGATCGCGAGCCGCTCCTGCGCCACGTCGACGCGTTGGGAAAGCCCGGATTTGACCATCCACCAGCCGACGACGCCCTCCAATCCGCCGAGCGCCAGAATGAACAGCAGCTTGCCCTTATAGCCCGGCGGAATGCGTCCCCTGAGCCAGAACCAGGCGAGACCGACCGCAAAGACGAGCCCGATGAGACGGCCGAGCAGACGATGCGCCCATTCCCAGGCGTAGATCGCCTTGAAGCCGTCGACGTCCATGTCGGGAAACATCTGGGCGAACTGCGGGATCTTCTTATAGTCGTCGAATGCCGCCTGCCACTCGGCGGCGGAGAGCGGCGGGATCACGCCCGTCACCGGCTTCCATTCGACGATCGAGAGTCCCGACTCGGTGAGCCGCGTCGCGCCGCCGACAAGCACCATCGCGAAGACAAGAGCAGCAACGAGATAGAGCCAGTTGCGCAGCGCAATGGCGTTTCGCGGCGTCGGCCGATGAACGACGTCGGGGACTTGATGAGGGAAGTGGAATACTTCGACCATGTCGCGGACTCTCGGCCAAAAAGGGGGAAGGCGGCGCTTCTCTTAGGATCGCCGTTGCGGCTTGTCCACAGGCCGCCCGAGCGAGCCAGCCGCTGGAGGCGAAACGGCCCGCAAGCGCGTATCCTCTTGTTCGGGCTTAGAGCGTTGCGGGAAAGCGGAAGCCGGCCTTTCGCATGGAACGCGCTCTAAGCCTTTGGAGTCGATCACGTTTTGCACGTCCAGGCGGGTCGCCCTGGAGCGCCGCGTGATCGAGAGCGCGTCCCGATCGCGTGGAAATCACGCGATCGAAAAGGACTAAGCTCCAAATCAAAACCTTGAAGCATGTCCTGATCGGAAAACCGCTTCGCACTTTTCCGGAACATGCTTTAAGGCGATTCGCCCGGGCGAGGAGACGGCATGGCGATCGAAAAGCAGGAAGGGGCGTTTCTGACGATCGGCGAGGTTGCGCAAAAGCTCGACCTGCCCCCGCATGTGCTGCGATTTTGGGAGACTCGCTTCGAGGATCTCGAGCCGATGAAGCGCGCCGGCGGGAGACGTTACTATCGGCCGCGCGACGTGGCGCTCGCGACCGCGCTACGCGCGCTTCTCTATGGCCAGGGTTATACGATCAAGGGCGTGCAGCGGCTCTTGCGCGAGCGCGGCGTGAACGCCGTGATCGAAAGCGCCCGGGCGGGCGGTTTGCCCTCGCCCTTGGAGGCGGGGGAGGACGAGGCGGAGCCGCAGAGGCCGCCGCCGGCCACGCCGCGCGTAGATCACGCTGCGTTCATGCGGAATGGCCTGAACGCAGAAAATGTGATCGATTCTAAAGGTTTAAAGCCCGCCTTGGAGACGACGCGCGCCGCCGAAACGCCTGGGCCTATCGAAGAGCCGCCCGAGGTCGAAGCGTCGCCCCCGGTCGGGCAATCCGGCAAAATCATGCTTCCAGCCGTGGTTTCGCCGGAGCCGCATTTTTCCGCAGGACTGGGGGACGAGGAGATTCGTGCGCTGCGCCTCGCTCTGGCCGATCTCGCGGAGGCGCGGCGGTTGCTGCTCTTGAGCAAGGGCTAGCCGCGGCTTTCCTTGCCAAAAGCTTGCGCCGGCCCGCAACGCCGCGTCCCATGCGGGGAATTTTCGCACGAAGCCGGAACGAACCCGGTCCGAATCGGGAGCCTGCGATTCGCGCCGGCCGGAGATGAAGAAAACCTTGCGGACGCATTCGGGCCACGGTGACGGTTATCGGGAGCTTAACCGTAGATCGCCCGCCTCGTCCCGCTGCGGGATTTTTCGCACAGACCGTCAACGAAGCAGGACCGAATCGGGCCCGCGCGATTCGCGCCCGGCGGAAATGAAGAAAGGGTTGCGGGCGCAGCGCGCAGCGGCCGCTTCTCTTGGCGGCCGCATCCTTCAGGGGCAAGACTGAGCGCAGGCCGCGGCTCAGATCCACTCGGATCGGGAGCCTCGGGGCGTCGGCTCACTCCCCTCCAAGGCGGGCCGCGGCGCGGGCGTGGCCGATCAGCGGCAGCAGCGCCGCGAGTTCCGGACCCTTCTCCGCGCCGGTCAAGGCGAGCCGCAGCGGGTGAAACAGCGCGCGCCCCTTGCGGCCCGTCTTCGCCTTGATCGCCTCCGTCCAACGACTCCAGGTCTCGCCGTCCCACGGCTCCTCGGGCAGCAGCGCGCGCGCTTCTTCAAGGAACCCCAGGTCCTCCCGCAAGGGCTCGATTTCGCCCTCGACGACGCGCCACCATTCGAGCGCATCGGAAAAACGCGCCAGATTGCCACGCACGGCGAGCCAGAAGGGCTCCGCCTTGAAGCCGACGATGTCATGCGGCGCCAATCGCTCGCGCACGTCCTCGAAGGTGAGAAGCGCGAGGGCGCGATGCGTCAAGGCGTCGAGGTCGGAAGGATCGAACCGCGCCGGATTGCGCGACACATGCGCGAGGTCGAAATGCTCGGCGAGCTCATCGAGCGAACGCACCGCGCGCACGGCTTCCGAGGAGCCCGTCAGCGTCGCAAGCGCCGCCACGGCCAGCGCCTCGTAGCCTTCCTCGCGCAACGACGCGATCGAGAGCGCGCCCGTGCGCTTCGAGAGCCCCTCCCCTTCGCTCGAGATCAGCAGATTGTGATGCGCGAATTGCGGCGCCGGCCAATCCGCCGCCAGCGCCTCGAAGAGCTGCAACTGCACCGCGGTGTTGGTGACATGATCCTCGCCCCGGATGATGTGCGTGATCTGCATGTCGATGTCGTCGACGACCGAAGGGAGCGTGTAGAGATAGCTACCGTCCTCGCGGATCAGCACCGGGTCGGAGAGCGACGCGCAGTCGATATGCGCGTCGCCGCGAATGAGGTCGCGCCAGGCGACGGTCTTGGGCTCGAGAAGAAAACGCCAGTGTGGGCGACGACCCTCAGCCTCGAGGCGCTCGCGGTCCGCCTCCGAGAGCTTGAGCGCCGCGCGGTCGTAAACCGGCGGCAGCCCCCGCGCCTGTTGAAGCTTGCGCCGCTTTTCCAATTCTTCCGCGGTCTCGAAGCAGGGGTAGAGCCTCCCCTGCTCCTTAAGCTGCGCTGCAGCAGCATCGTAGAGCGCGCCGCGTTCCGACTGTCGCACGACCAGGTCGGGCTTCAGCCCGAGCCAGGCCAGATCGATTTCGATTTCCCGCGCGAACGCCGCGGTTGACCGGGCGAAATCGGTGTCATCGAAACGAAGCACGAATCTTCCATGTTGCGTCACGGCAAACAGGGCGTTGAACAGCGCCACGCGTGCGTTGCCGATGTGTATGCGTCCCGTGGGCGAGGGGGCGAATCGTACGATTGGAGCGGTCATGAGCAAGCTTCGACGCGATGTTCCCAAGGACACACGGCGGATCCGGGCCTTCGAACTCAGGCCTTTCTGCCAAGATGCGGGACAAATGTCAGGCGGAATATTGACGCTGCCCCGACCGGGTCTGCGCACTGACCCGGCTTGGCCGCATCGGCGGCGGGCGCGCCTGCGCGCCATGACGCCCGCGGGTTGACGCAACCTTACCGCGTCCCACGGAAATTGGAAAAAGGAACGAGAAGCCGCAATGACGATGGTCGCTTATTTCTGCGCCGCTTGGTGCCTGGTTCTTCTCTGTCTCAATTTTTTCGCGATGAGCGTGACGGCCCGCAAGTGCCGGGCGCGTGAACGCAACCTTCCGCCGCCCGCTTCTGCGCCGCCGGTGTCGCTCGTGCGTCCGTTGCGGGGGATCGAGGCCTTCAGCGAGGAGACATTGCGCGCGAGCTTCGAGCTCGACTATCCTGATTATGAGGTGGTCTTCTGCGTGCAAGCGCCGCACGATCCGATCATTCCGCTCGTGCAGCAGGTCATCGCCGAATATCCGAACATTCCCGCGCGTCTGCTCATTGGCGACGACTATGTCAGCGCCAATCCCAAGCTCAACAACTGCGTCAAGGGCTGGGACGCCGCCAAGCACCGCCTTGTGATCCTCGCGGATTCCAATGCGCTGCCGCCGCGCGACTATATTCAAACCATGCTGGCTGCCTTCGTCGATGACGAGACAGCGATGACCGTGTCGATGCCCATCGGGTCGCGTCCGCATGGATTCTGGGCGCTGGTGGAATGCGCCATCCTGAACACCTTCCAGGCGCGCTGGCAGTATGGCGCGGAATCCGTCGGCATCGGCTTCGCCCAGGGAAAGAACATGATGTGGCGGCGCGAGGTTCTCGACCGCGCCGGCGGCATTCGCGCGCTCGCCTCCGACATCGCCGAGGACGCGGCCTCCACCAAGATCATCCGCACGCAAGGCATGAAGATCCGCCTCGTCGACATGCCCTTCGAGCAGCCGCTCGGTCCGCGCAAGGCGCGCGAGGTTTACTCCCGCCATGTGCGCTGGTCCCGACTGCGGCGCGTGACCTTCCCGGGCTATTTCATTCCCGAATTCCAAAACGGCGCCTTCATGCCGGTGCTGCTCGGCGCCTATTCCGCGGAGATCCTGGAGGGCCCTTGGCTCGCGGCGATCGTCGCCGTCTCGATTCTGGCCGCGCTCTACTGCGGCGAGTATCAACTTGCCCGCCTGTGCGGCTGGACGCGCGGATGGCGCTTCCCCTTCGCCATGCTCATTCGCGACGCGATGTTGCCGGTGATGTTCCTCGACGCATGCCTCTTCGACGACTTCGTTTGGCACGGCAACGCCATGACCGTGCGCGAGGAGCAGGAGACCGCCGGCTGAGACCCCGAGCAGCCCGAGGTTCGCGCCCGGGAATTTCGCAAGACTCGACCCGCAACCGAAGCTGACGCGCCCTCTTATCGCTCGAACGACGCCGTTCGAGCGATATGCGCATTCAGCGCACGAGGCGCCCTGCTCTCTCGCCGCGGACGCTTCTTCGCTTTCCGTCTTCTGCGGGTTGAAGCGAGAAGAAGACCCAGGCGACCCGGCCGATGAGATTCTCGAAAGGCACATAGCCGATCCCCTTTTTTTCCGGGCTCACGCGCGAGTCCATCGAATTGTCCCGGTTGTCGCCGAGGACGAAATAGGAGCCGGGCGGGACCTCGAAAACCTCGGTGTTGTCCAGGAAGGCTGCATCGCCGAACTCCTCGGCGATGGAATGAACGACGCCGCCGGGCAGCGTCTCCTCATAGGTCGGGACGGCGCCGTCTTCGCTCGCGCCCGAAACGGCCCGCCGCGGAACGATCTCGCCATTGATGTAGAGCCGTCCGGCGATGAGCTGAACCCGGTCGCCCGGCAGGCCGATGATGCGCTTGACATAGGCTGTCTGCGGGTCTCTCGGCAGGGCGAAGACCACCACGTCGCCGCGCTTGGGCTCGGCTGCGAATAATCTGCCCGAAATGATCGGCGCCGCGAGTGGCAAGGAAAAGCGGCTATAGCCGTAAGCGAATTTGTTCACGAAGAAATAGTCGCCGACGAGCAGCGTCGGCTCCATCGATCGGCTCGGCGCGTTGAAAGGCTGAAAGAGAAAGGTCCGCACTGTCAGGGCGAGCACAACCGCCGCAACGATTTCGACGAGAGAAAGCGCCACCAGCGCGTTCGGCCAGGAGAAGCGCTGCACCCGCGCGACCATCGCGACAGCCGCGACCCATCCCCAGAGCTCGAAGGTCAAAGGCGCGGCTGAGGCGAGGACGGAAAAAGTGTCGCCGGCGCCGATCCCCCAGGCTCCCAAGGCCCTGAAAAGGAGGGCGAGCGCGCCGCCCAGCGCGGAAGGCGGCGAACTCCAGGCGAGCGCCGCGCGCGTCGTCAGAGGCGATCCCTCGCCGTCAAAGAGACGCGCGGCTAGGTTGATGAGAAAGCCCGAGAGATAGAGGTTGACGACGCCGCCGAGCGCGCCCGCGACCGTAACCAGGACAAGGACCGGGACGTTGGAGGCCTGCGGGAGGGAAGCCAGGGGCGCGCCAAGCAGCTCTCCGTCGAGAAGACAAAGCGCCTCCACGGCGCCGCTGACGGCCGCGAGCGCCAGGACGTTGCGGCGCGGATTTTCGGCGACGACGCGCGCAATCGTGTCGCCGGGCGAAAGCCATAACGAGCGCCAGGGCGAGATCGATGCTTTCACTCGGTTTTCCTCGTTTCTTCCGTTGTGAGCCGCTCTTCGACCCGCCGCCCCCTCGACACGGACGCGCGGGCGTTACATCTTTGCAATGAACGTCCTCGGCGGGAGTTGGTTCGTACCCGCACGGGCGATACCCGAGTCGTCCCCCTTGGCGTCCCTGGGACTCGTTCCCATATCCACGGCGCTGCGCCGCAGGGCGCGGTTCAGATTGGAGAGATCCATGTCCCCCGAAGAAGCCAAGCTGCTCGCCGGCCTGTTCGATCGCGTCAAGGCCAACTCGAATGCGCCGCGCGACAAGGAGGCCGAGAATTTCATCGCCGAGCAAGTGAAGGCGCAGCCCGAGGCCCCTTATCTGCTCGCGCAGACAGTGATTGTGCAGGATTTCGCGCTGCGGTCGGCGAATGAAAAGATCCAGCAGCTCGAAAACCGCGTCCGAGAGCTCGAATCGCAGTCGAAGCCGTCGGGCGGCTTCCTTGGAGGCCTGTTCGGCGGAGCCGGCGCTCCGCAGCCCCCGCAGCGCCCCGCCCCGCCGCCGCAAGGCTACGCTCCGCCGCAGGGCGGACCCTGGGGCGCGCCGCCTCCGCAACAAGGCTATGGTCAACCGGGCTATGCCCCTCCTGGCGGCTTCGGACAAGCGCCCGGCGCCGCTCCGGCGCCCGGCGGCGGGTTTCTGAAGGGCGCGCTCGGAACGGCGGCGGGCGTCGCGGGCGGCGTGCTGCTTGCCGACGGCATCCGCAACCTCTTCCACGGCGGCGGGATGGGCGGCTTAGGCATGGACGCGGGCTTCCACCCTGGGGGGCTGAACGAAACGACCATCGTCAACAATTATTACGACGACTCATCGGGCGGCGATAATCACTCGGGCGACGCCTCATATGGGCCCGACGACGATACCTCCGGGGCGCAGGACGCCGATTGGGATTCGGGCGACTATGACGATGGCGGCGGCGACGGCGGCTTCGACGCGTAAGCCTTTCAACCGGCGCCGGCGATAGGATCCGGCGCAAGGTCCTCGACTCAACGGCCCGGCGGAAACAGCGTCGCCGGGCCTTCTCGTGCGTCACGCCATCGCGGCCAGGATCATCCGCGCCAAGGCGCCCAGGCGCTGCTCGATCAGCGCAGGGGTCTCGCAAGCGAAGACCACGGCCTTGCGCCTTTCCTCGAACATGCGCGTGTTCCACGCGAGCGCGGTCGAGAGCTCGTTGATCTCGGCGGCCTCGCGGTGCGCGTCCTGCGCCTCGCGCAGCTTTTGCGTCTCCTCGCGCAGGCGCTGCGCGCCCTCTTTTTGCGCGCGGCCATAACGCTCCAAACCGCCGACGACCTGGCTTCTCTCCGCATCGAGCTTGTCATAGAGGCGCGCGAAGAGCGCGGTCAGCCGCTCCTTACGGCGCGCGCCCGCAGCCTGCGCGAATTCAACGATCAGCTTCTGCGCGTCTTCGAGGGGAGTGCGCCGCGCCGCCAGCCGGGCGACGAGATCCGAGAGCGCCGGGTCGGATTCGGCTTGCGCCGCGCGGTCGATCGGCGGCCCTGTCCAAATGGATTCGAGAGAAAGGCTCGCGACTTTCACCTGTCGGCAAGGCCAGTCGCTTTCGATTCGGCTCGGCGGCTCCGCGCCGGCGGGCGACGCAACGGCGACCAGCAACAGGACGGCGAGGAGGATTTTGCGGATCATGGCGGCGCGCTCCCGGCTTCCGCTCTAACGCATGGGGGCCGAACTGTCATGGAGCGGCGGAAAAGAAAAACCCGGCCGCGCGGGCCGGGTTTTGCCAAGGCGATGGAGATCTTTCGCCGGATCAATATTTCGCGAGCACCGGAGCGGCCGCGAAGGGATTGAAGTGCCAGTTCACGCCGACGCGCACCGTGTTCCAGCGAGTATGGGAGGTCTGCTGGTAGGCGAAGGCCGGCCCACCGGTTGGAATGGAGCCGATCGACGATCCATAAAGCGTGGTCGAGCCGAGATCCGTGTAGAGATACTCGAGCTTCACCGAGAAGGCCTTGAAGAGCGGGTTCGAGATGAGCGGGAACCACTCGACCCCGCCGCCCGCCGTCCAGCCGACCTTCGTCTGATCGTAGTTCGTGCCCGCGCCCAGGACGCCGCCGGAGCCGCCGGCAGCGATTGTCGGGTAGTAGTCCGAGATGTTGAAGCTGCTGACCACGCCACCGTAGGCTAGACCGCCCGTGCCATAGACCAAGATGTTCGGCATGCTCGGGAAAGTCACGCCGACGCGTCCGCGCACCGTGCCGAACCAGTCGACGCTCTTGTTCTGCGTCGCGTAGGATGTATGCACGCCGAGGGCGTAGCTCCCCGCGCCAACGCCGTTCCCTTGGCTGTGAATGTCGGTCGCCTGGATATCCGCCTCGAGGCCGACCACGAGCCACGGATTGAACTGATAGTTGTAGCCGACCTGCCCGCCGCCGAGCACGCCGTTAAGATCATTGGAAATGCGCCACGCGGTTCCGTTCGGCAGAGCAATCGCGTTTCCGACTGCGTAGTAGGCCAGCACGCCGGGGTCACGGTCGCCATTGCCGAAGCCATAGCCGATGTTGACGCCGCCATAGAGGCCCGTCCAGGCGAACACCGGCGGCGGCGGCTCGATGAGCGGCGCCTTGCGGCTGGGAAGATCGGCCGCGAAGGCCGATCCGGCGACAAGAGCCAGCGCGAGGCCGGCGACGGCAGAACGCTTCTTCATGATATTCGCCCCGTCGTGAGTGTTAGCCGCGTTCAATTGGCGACTTGTATCATTCGACTCCGCCGATACAACGAACCTAAGTCGAGACTTCACTGTCGGTCAATCAAAACTGGTATTTTTGCGCGCGTTGCGCATTGAATCTTGGCGCGCGTGATATATCTGCCACAGGCTGCTACAGTATGTTTCCATGCTCAAAAGAAAACCCGGCCACAAGGCCGGGTCTCCAAAGGCGATCGACTTTCGCGCTGGCTCAGTATTTCGCCAACACCGGAGCGGCCGCGAAGGGATTGAAGTGCCAGTTCACGCCGACGCGCACCGTGTTCCAGCGGGTGTGGGAGGTCTGCTGGTAGAAGAAGGCCGGTCCACCAGTTGGAATGGAGCCGAGCGACGATCCATAGAGCGTGGTCGAGCCGAGATCCGTGTAGAGGTATTCGAGCTTGACCGAGAAGGTTTTGAGCAGCGGGTGAGCGACGAAGGGGAAATATTCCACGCCGCCGCCGGCCGTCCAGCCGATCTTCGTCTGATCGTAATTGGTCCCAGCGCCCATGACTGCGAGGGAGAAGGGGGGGGCGCCAGTTATGGGGCTGGTGGAAGGAACCGCGCTGAAGAAGTCCGAGACGTTGACGCTGTGGACCACGTTGCCATAGGCGAGGCCGCCCGTGCCGTAGACCAACAGGTTCGGCATGCTCGGGAAGGTCACGCCGACGCGGCCGCGCACCGTGCCGAACCAGTCGACGCTCTTGTTCTGCGTGGCGTAGGATGTGTGCGGGCCGAGGCCGTCAATCGCTCCGCCAATGCCGTTCCCTTGGCTGTGGATGTCGGTCGCCTGGATGTCCGCCTCGAGGCCGACCACGAGCCAGGGGTTGAACTGATAGTTGAAGCCGACTTGACCGCCGCCGAGCACGCCGTTCAGATTGTTGGGGATCGACCAAGCCGTGCCCATCGGAAGGGTCGTTATTGGGATGCCTGGATAAACGATGTGAGTGTAAGGCGCATAGAACAACGCGCCCGGGTCCTGATCGCCATTGCCGAAGCCATAGCCGATGTTGATACCGCCATAGAGGCCCGTCCAGGTGAACACCGGCGGCGGCAGCTCGATGATCGGCGCCTTGCGGCTGGGAAGATCGGCCGCGAATGCCGATCCGGCGACAAGCGCCAGAGCGAGGCCAGCGACGGCAGAATGCTTCTTCATGATTTTCACTCCGTCGTGAGTGTTGGGCGCAACCGCAAGACCGATAAATGCGAATGGCGAGCTGCACGTTGAGTTGGCGACTGTCTTACGACCTCGCCGATGCAACGAACCTAAGTCGAAGCCTCTTTCTTGGTCAATGGAAACTACGCCGTTTGGCGCTTACCCATTTAGAATCTTGGAGAGCGTGATATTTTTGGCACAGTTCATAATAATATACAGCCATCTTCAACAGAAAAACCCGGCCAGAAAGGCCGGGTTTTCCAAGGCGATGTTCTTTGGTGAGATCAATATTTCGCGAGCACCGGAGCAGCCGCGAAGGGATTGAAGTGCCAGTTGACGCCGACGCGCACCGTGTTCCAGCGGGTGTGCGAGGTCTGCTGGTAGAAGAAGGCCGGTCCGCCGGTCGGGATGCTGCCGATCGACGATCCATAAAGCGTGGTCGAGCCGAGATCGGTGTAGAGGTATTCGAGCTTCACCGAGAAGGCCTTGAAGAGCGGGTTCGAGATGAGCGGGAACCACTCCACGCCGCCGCCGGCGGTCCAGCCCACCTTCGTCTGATCGTAGTTCGTGCCCGCGCCCAGAACGGCGAGGGAGCCGCCGCCCAGGAACGAAGAATAAACATCCGACACGTTGAAGCTGTGCACCACGCCGCCATAAGCGAGACCGCCCGTGCCATAGACCAACAGATTCGGGATGCTCGGGAAGGTCACGCCGACGCGTCCGCGCACCGTGCCGAACCAATCCACGCTCTTGTTCTGCGTGGCGTAGGAAGTGTGGGGGCCCAGGCCGTCGACCGCTCCACCAATGCCGTTCCCCTGGCTGTGGATGTCGGTCGCCTGGATGTCCGCCTCAACGCCGACGACGAGCCAGGGGTTAAACTGATAGTTGTAGCCAACCTGGCCGCCGCCGAGCACGCCGTTGAGATCGTTGCCGATCGACCAAGCCGAACCCGCCGGGTTAACCGAGAACGGCACACCATCAATGGCATACTTGTAAGGCGAGTAAAACAAGCTGCCCGGATCCCGATCGCCATTGCCGAAGCCATAGCCGATGTTGATACCGCCATAGAGCCCCGTCCAGGTGAACACCGGCGGCGGCGGCTCGACGATGATCGGCGCCTTGCGGCTGGGAAGATCGGCTGCGAAAGCCGATCCGGCGACGAGCGCCAGCGCGAGGCCAGCGAGAGCAGAATGCTTTTTCATGATATTCGCCCCGTCGTAAGTATTAGCCACGTTGAGTTGGCGATTTGTCATTCGACCTCGCCGATGCAACGAACCTAAGTCGAAGCCTCTTTCTCGGTCAATCGAAACGGGTCTAATTGCGCGCGTCGCGTGTCGAATCTCGGCAAGCGTGACATATTAGCCACAGTTCGCGTGGCATATTCGCCACAGTCAATTCGCCTTGATGATCTTCAGGCAGCGAAGCTTCAGCTTATTTTAGGATTGGCTGCGATCTTTGCGCAGTCTTTCCCAATAATCGAGCCGCTTGCCGATCTCGCGTTCGAAGCCGCGCTCGACGGGTTCGTAGAGCTTTTGCGGCGCGAGTGATTCGGGCCAGTAATTCTGCCCGGAGAAGGCGTCGGGCGCGTCGTGATCATATTCATAGCCCGCGCCATAGCCTTCCTCGCGCATGAGCTTCGTCGGCGCGTTCAGGATGATCTTCGGCGGCGCGAGCGATCCCTTCTCGCGCGCAAGCCTCTCGGCGCGCTTCATCGCGACATAGGCGGCGTTGGATTTCGGCGCCGTCGCCACATAGATCACGGCTTCAGCCAGCGCGAGCTCGCCCTCCGGGCTGCCGAGAAAATCATAGGCGTCCTTCGCGGCGTTGGCGACGACCAGCGCCTGCGGGTCCGCGAGGCCGATGTCCTCCACCGCCATGCGCACGATTCGCCTTGCGAGAAACAGCGGATCCTCGCCCGCGTCGAGCATGCGCGCGAGATAATAAAGGGCCGCATCGGGATCAGAGCCGCGCACGCATTTGTGCAGCGCGCTGATCAGATTGTAGTGCCCTTCTTGCGCCTTGTCGTAGATCGGCGCGCGGCGCTGCACGATCTCGGCGAGCGCTGCGCGTTCGAAAACCTCGCCAGGCTTTGCGGCGCGCCAGACTTCTTCAGCAAGCGTCAGCGCCGCGCGCCCATCCCCATCCGCCATAGCGGCGAGCGCCGCGCGCGCGTCGGCGTCGAGCGGAAGAGGCTTGCCCTCGACCTGCTCGGCTCTCTCGAGCAGCTGCTCGATCGCGGCCGCGTCGAGCGCGCGAAAGGTCAAGACGCGGGCGCGAGACAGCAGGGCGGCGTTCAGCTCGAAGGAGGGGTTCTCCGTCGTGGCGCCGATCAAGGTGATCGAGCCGTCCTCGACGACAGGCAGAAAGCTGTCCTGCTGAGCGCGATTGAAGCGATGAATCTCATCGATAAAGAGCAGCGTGCCCTGACCCGTCGCCCGGCGCGCGCGCGCGGCGTCGAAGATCTTCTTGAGCTCCGCGACGCCCGAGAAAATCGCCGAAGCCTGCACGAAGGCGAGCGTCGTCTCCCCGGCGAGCAGCCGAGCGACCGTCGTCTTGCCGGAGCCGGGAGGCCCCCAGAAGATCATCGAGCCGAGGGCGCCGCCGCGCAGGAGCCTGGTCAACGCGCCATCGGCGCCGAGAAGATGGTCCTGGCCGACCACTTCCGAGAGCCGCTGGGGTCGCATCCGGTCAGCGAGCGGGCGCGGGGCCTTGTCCTCGAGACCCGCCGCTTTGAAAAGGTCGCTCATGCTGGTAGGCGCCGACCGCAGCAGGCCTCCGCTCGAGCCGCGCCGAAGCGACGCAGCGCGCGAAAAAGCTCTAAGCGGGTTTGCCTCATGAAGCGCGCTCTACCCTATTTCAGATTCGATCACGCTTTCCGCGGCCGGGCGCTTCCGCCTGAGCACAAGGTGATCGGGAGCGCTTCTTTGACGCCTCGCGCATCTCGACGAATAGGCTAACGAGGAATGAGCCGTGTCGCAATTCTTTCGATTTGCCCCGGGGCGAGGCTGCTCCTCTCGCTGACGGGACTTTGGCTTTGCCGCGGATTTTCGGAAGCGTGGCGTTATCGCGGACAGGATCGCAGCTTTGACGAGCCGAGGCCATTCGAAAAGCCGGCTTGAGCCCGGTTGCGCTAAGCGGCGAGTCGCCAAGGACTTAGCGAAGTCGCTCGCCTTCCTGCGCCTTCGAATCACGAGTGATCGCCGCCCGTGTCATGAATTCGCAACGCGAATCTGATCCTTCCTAACGGGCGGTAAATAAGAGCGCGTCGCCAATCGGCGGCTCGCCAAACTTGGCGCGAGTCGGATGACGGAAGAAATCCCGAGCAATCGCTATCGCACGCTGTTTCTCTCGGATCTGCACTTGGGGACGCGCGGACTTCAGGCCGAGCTGCTTCTGGACTTTCTGCGCCATAACGACGCCGACACGATTTACCTCGTGGGCGACATCGTCGACGGATGGCGGTTGAAGGGCGGATGGTATTGGCCGCAATCGCACAACGACGTGGTTCAGAAGCTTTTGCGCAAAGCGCGCAAGGGGACGAAAGTCATCTACACGCCCGGCAATCACGATGAGTTCGCCCGCGACTACACGGAGCTGACCTTCGGCGGCGTGGAAGTCGTGCGAGAAGCCGAGCACGTCACCGCCGACGGCAAGCGGTTGCTGATCATCCACGGCGATCAATTCGACATCGTCGTGCGCCACGCGAAATGGTTGGCCTTCCTCGGGGACTGGGCCTATGAGATGGCCATTGAGCTGAACACCCATTTCAATCGCTTGCGACACAGCTTTGGATGGGGCTACTGGTCCTTCTCCGCCTGGGCGAAGCTCAAGGTGAAGGATGCGGTCAATTTCATTGGCGACTTCGAGCAAACCCTAGCGGCCGAGGCGCACCGTCGCTCCTTCGACGGGGTGGTGTGCGGTCACATTCACCACGCCGCAATCAAGACCATCGAAGACGTGCTCTATATCAACACCGGCGATTTCGTTGAGAGCTGCACGGCGATCGCAGAGCATGACGATGGACGTTTGGAGATTCTTCACTGGCGCGCTACGGCGGAGGAACGCGAGGCCGCGGCGACCGCGGCTGCAGGAACCGCGGAACGTTTGCCGCAGCGTCAGGCCGCAGCCTGATTCGCGCCGTCGTGAATGCGCATTCGGCGAGAGCGAGAGCGCAACAACCTATAAATTTTCGGTCTCGCGCTTTTGCCAGAGGGACTCGCTCTACGGCGAGGTCCACGGAAAAGTCCAGGTTTCCGTCAAGGCGCGATTGCCGGCCCGCAGATAGAGTCTCAAATCCGCGGTCTCGCCGGATTTCACCGAGACGTCGAACATCGCGCGCAGCCCCTCGATGTGCGCGTTCGCGGCGATGGCCTTGCGGAGGATCTGCCCATTCGTGGTGGTCGCCACGACCTCGACCTCGCTTGGATCGGCGACGTAATAGCCGAGATCTCCCCCCGCGAAATCGACGAGAAAGCGCTTTGAATTGACGGCGGCGGCCTCTGAGGAGCCCAGGGCTTTCGCGGGGGCCGTGAAAGTGTTCACGACGCGGCCATTGGGCGAAAATCGCGGCTCGTCGAGACAGGCCGTGATCTTATAAGCGTAGACGTAGGGCAGGAGCGGTGCGGGCGCCGCCGCGGGCGTCCAGCTCGCGACGATGTTGTCGTTCGTCTCGTCCGCGGTCGCAAGCTCGATGAGCTCGACCCGTCCTGGCCCCCAGGAAGCTGAAGGCTCAACGAAATAGCTCGGCCGCGCCTCGTAGCTGAGGTCGAGGTCCTGGTAGGATTCGAAGGTGCGGTCGCGCTGCATGAGCCCGAAGCCCTTCACCTCATTGTCGAGGAATGAGGTCGTGCGGGCAAAGCTCGGGTTGGCGAGCGGACGCCAGAGCCATTCGCTCGCGCCGGTCTCCATCAGAAGGCCGTCGGAATCATGCAACTCGGCGCGAAAGCCCGGGCTGATGCGATGATCGTTCTCGCCGGCGAGAAACATGGAGGTCAGCGGCGCAAGGCCGAACTTAACGCCGGCTCGCCGCGGAAACAGAGTCGCCTGCACCTCGAGCTCGCTGTCTTGACCCGGAGCCAGATCGAAACGGAAGGCCGCGGTCGCAGCCTTGTCGTCGACGAGTCCGTAAATGGTCGCGCGTCCGGCTCTGATTTCTGGAGTTTCGATCCAGAATTCGCGGAAGAAGGGAAAACTCTCGCTGTCCGTTCCCGCCTCGACGCAGAGCGCCCGCGCGGAAAGCCCGTATTTCTGCTCGCGCCCCAGAAAGCGAAAATAGCTCGCGCCGAGGAAGGAGATCACCTCGTCGTTCACATGCGGATCGTTCAACGGATAATGCAGTCGGAAACCCGCGAAGCCGAAGTTGACCGGCAGCGACTCGTCCGGCTTGACGCGACCGTAATCGAAGAGCGCGGTCGAATAGGGGATCGGCGCGGCGATCCCGTCGCGAATGAGATTGATCGTGACCGGTCGCCGGTAGAGAAATCCGAGATGGAAGGTCTCGAGGCGAAAGGGACCGCCGCCCGAGGCGAGCATGGCCTGCTCCGGCTTGAAGCGGATCTCGCGCCAGGCGTCGTAATCGAGCTTGTCGAAGACCCGCGGCAGACGCCATGTCGTCGTCTCCTGAAAAGGCTGATCGGCGAGCCGCCTCGCGCGCTCGACGACCTCCTGATAGGCGAAGCGCGGCCCCTTCGGCGTTTCCGTGCTGGGAAGGGCTGGCGGGCCCTGCGCCAAAGCTAATCTCGGTGTAAACTCGGGCGCCGCTACGGTGGCGAGCGTCGCGAGCAGTTTGCGGCGAGTGATCGTCGACATCCAGGCCTGGTTCTCGCGGGGCGTTTCTTATTTTTAGCCTCGGGACAGACGCCCGAGGTTCGGGCGCATCCTCCCCCTGCCGCATCGGCAGGCGCCCGTTGCCTAGCCATCTTCGCGTGGACTGGCAAGACGCCTGGCAAGCCGCCGGAGAAAATCGGAACTCGACGCCGCCGAGCGAGGCCCGCGGAGGGCCTCATTCTCGGCAACGCGTCAGACTTCCGCCCGGTGCTTGATCAGGTCGCCGACCACCGCCGGATCCGCGAGCGTCGAGGTGTCCCCGAGCGTTCCGAACTCCCCCTCGGCGATTTTGCGCAGGATCCGCCGCATGATCTTGCCGGAGCGCGTCTTCGGCAAGCCGGGCGCGAATTGAACGGCGTCGGGGGAAGCGATCGGACCGATCTCACGCCGCACCCAGGAGACGAGCTCCTTGCGTAGCGCGTCATGCGGCTCGACGCCCTGCATCAGCGTGACATAGGCGTAGATGCCCTGGCCTTTCAGATCATGAGGATAGCCGACGACCGCGGCTTCGGAAACCAGCTCATGAGCGACCAGCGCGCTTTCGATCTCGGCCGTTCCCAGCCGATGTCCGGAGACGTTGATGACGTCGTCGACGCGGCCGGTGATCCAATAATATCCGTCCTCGTCGCGGCGCGCGCCGTCGCCGGTGAAATATTTTCCGGGATAGGCATGGAAATAGGTCTGAGCGAAGCGCTCATGATCTCCCCAAAGCGTGCGCGCCTGTCCGGGCCAAGAGTCCGCGATCACCAAATTGCCTTCGCAGGCGCCGTGCAGAACCTCGCCCGTGGGGCCGACGATCTCGGGAACGACCCCGAAGAAGGGCTTCGTCGCCGAGCCGGGCTTCAGCGCGATCGCGCCGGGCAGCGGCGAGATCAGGACGCCGCCGGTTTCCGTCTGCCACCAAGTGTCCACGATCGGAAGTCGGCCTTCGCCGACGACCCGGTGATACCACTCCCAGGCTTCGGGATTGATCGGCTCGCCGACCGAGCCGAGGAGCCGCAGCGTCTTGCGGCTCGTCCTCTTCACTGGTTCTTCGCCCGCAGCCATCAAGGCGCGGATCGCCGTCGGCGCGGTGTACAAAGTGTTCACCGCATGCTTGTCGACGACCTCCCAAAAGCGCGAGACCGTCGGATAGTTCGGCACGCCTTCGAACATCAACGTCGTCGCGCCATTCGAAAGGGGGCCATAGACGATGTAGCTGTGGCCCGTCACCCAGCCCACGTCCGCCGTGCACCAATAGACGTCGCCGTCGCGATAGTCGAAGACGAGCTCATGGGTGATCGACGCTTGAACGAGATAGCCGCCCGTTGTGTGCAAGACGCCCTTGGGCTTGCCCGTGGAGCCCGACGTATACAGGATGAAGAGGGGGTCCTCGGCCCCCATTTCGGCGTAAGGGCAATGAGCGGAGACGCTCTCACGCTCCTCCTCATAGCGAAAATCACGGCCCTTCTCCATGCCGATCTCGCCGCCGGTGCGCGTTACGACGAACACGGTTTTCGCTGAGACCCGGGTCAGGGCTTTATCGACATTCTCCTTGAGGGGAATGCGCTTTCCGCCACGCACGCCCTCGTCCGCTGTGATGACGACCTCCGATCGCGCATCCTCGATGCGCCCCGCCAGCGCTTCGGGCGAGAAGCCGCCGAAGACGACCGAATGGATCGCGCCGATCCGTGCGCAAGCGAGCATTGCGAAGGCCGCCTCGGGGATCATCGGCAGATAAATCGTCACGCGATCGCCGCGACGCACGCCGTGCTTCTTGAGCACATTCGCGAAGCGGCTGACTTCCTCATACAGTTCGCGATAAGTGATGCGCCGTGATTGCGACGGATCATCGCCCTCCCAAATAATCGCGACCTGATCGCCGCGCGTGAGGAGATGCCGGTCGATGCAATTCATCGCGGCGTTGGTGGTGCCGTCCTCAAACCATTTGATCGAAACCTTGTGGGGATCGAAGCGCGTGTCCTTGACGATCGTGTAAGGCGCGATCCAGGAGATGCGGCGGCCTTGCTCGCTCCAAAAACCCTCGGGATCCCTGAAAGAAAAATCATAGAGCCTCTGGTAGCGTTCGGCGCTGACGAGCGCATGGTCCGCCCAGTCCTCGGGGATTTCGTAGATTTTCTTGTGCATGGGCGCCGATCTGACCTGTGAGTCGAGCAGGGACGGCGCGAGAAACGGCCGTCTTCCCGTCAATAACGAGAGCAGAGGCACGATAGCGCAGGGCTTACGACGCGTCGAGCCAAAGCTTGATATTTACTAGGTTTTCGAAAGGCTCAATCGCCGCTCGCGTTTTCGCACTGCAGCGAGGAAAGCCAGCTTAGGAAGTCGAACCCTTGGACCTCCGGTGCCGCAACGCAAAAGATTGACCGGCGTTGGAAGCGTGATCGGGTCAATGGTTCCGTCCAGCGGCGCATTCGCAATCAAGACTCGAAAGCTTCGCCTCGAGCACGATGCGGAAAAGTGGAAACCGGCTTTTCGCACAAATCGCGCTCAAAATTTTTACGCGATCGCGGCTACGGCCGGTTCGCTTTTCGCAAGGTGCACCGGCGCGCGCCGCGATCCCCAGTCGCCCGGACGCTCCTCGAAGACTCCGCGGCATGGCTCGCCGCATTCGGCGCAGCGGCCTTCCGGGGTCAGCTTCCAGGCGGTGAGGTCATAGCCGTCACGCCCGATGAGACGCGCGCCGCAGTTGTGGCAATAGGTGCTTTGTCCCGATTCATCGTGAACATTGCCCGTGTAAACGTATCGAAGCCCGTTCTCCAACGCGATCCGGCGCGCCCTCTCGAGCGTGGCTTTTGGCGTTCTCGGCGTGTCGCGCATCCGCCAATCCGGATGAAAGGCGGAGAAATGCAGTGGCGTATCGGAGCCGAGCCGCTCGCGAACCCATTGGGTCAGCGCCTCGATCTCCGCCGGAGAATCGTTCCGGCCGGGGATCAGCAACGTCGTGATCTCGAGCCAGCATCGTGTCTCGTGCTTCACATATTCGAGCGTGTCGAGCACCGCGCGAAGCTCCGCCGTGCAAAGCGTCTTGTAAAATTCCTCGGTGAAGCCCTTGAGGTCGATGTTCGCCGCGTCCATCGCGCTGAAGAACTCCTTGCGGGCTTCAGGCGTGATGTAGCCGGCGGTGACGGCCACGGTCTTAACGCCGGCTTCGCGACAGGCCTGCGCGACGTCGACCGCATATTCGAGAAAGATCACGGGGTCGTTGTAGGTGAAGGCGACCGAACGGGCGCCCATCTCTCTCGCCGCTTGCGCGATTTGCGCGGGCGAGGCCTGATCCTGAAGGCGATCGAGCTCGGTCGCTTTCGAAATGTCCCAATTCTGGCAGAACTTGCAGGTGAGATTGCAACCCGCCGTGCCGAAAGAAAGGATCGGCGTGCCGGGCAGAAAATGATTGAGCGGCTTCTTCTCGATCGGGTCCACGCAGAAGCCCGACGAACGCCCATAGGTGGTGAGCGTCATCGCATCGCCCTGGCGAGCGCGCACGAAGCAAAGCCCCCGCTGTCCGTCCCGCAGCTTGCAAAACCGTGGGCAGAGATCACATTGAATACGACCGTCGTCGAGCGCATGCCAATAACGTGCGGCTGGCTGCGCGACGGCGAGATCGATCGTGTCTGTCATGTGCATGACGCTTAGATGGAAACGCCCTGTTGCGAATGAAAGAGGCCGATGATGGTTGAAACGCGCGCGAGACGCGCGACCAGAGCCGCGGCTGTGGCGGGGCTGTTTTACCCCGCGGATCCGATCGACTTGCGCGCGAGCGTCAGCGAATTGCTCGGCGGGGTTTCAGCAGCGCGAGGGTCCGCGCTTTCTCGGCCGATGCTCGACGACGTCCCGCCGCCCAAAGCGTTGATCGCGCCGCACGCCGGTTACGTATATTCCGGCGCGGTCGCCGCCGCCGCATATCGCCTCCTCGCCAAGGCGCGCGAAAAGATTTCCCGCGTGGTGCTGCTCGGGCCTTCACATCGCGTCGCCTTCACCGGCATGGCGGCGACGTCGGCTGACGCCTATGAAACGCCGCTCGGCGTCGTTCCGGTCGATCGGCAATGGCTGGACCGAGCGCGGGAGATTCCGCAGTTCGGGTTCTTGGATGAGGCGCATGAGGGCGAGCATTGCCTGGAGACGCAATTGCCGTTTCTCCAGGTCGTCCTGCAAGAATTCAAGCTGGTTCCCATCCTCTTCGGCCGCGTCGGCGCCGAGCCGGCCGCCGATCTGCTCGAGGCGTTATGGGACGGTCCCGAGACCCTCATCGTCGTCTCCTCCGACCTTTCTCATTACCTCGATTACGAAGCCTGTCGCGCGCTGGACGAGAGCACTTGCGCGGCGATCGAGCGGCTCGACCCCGCCTCGCTCAATCCGGAGCAGGCCTGCGGCGCCGCGCCGGTGAACGGGCTGCTCGCGGCGGCACGCCGCCGGGGCCTACAGGTGAGGACGCTCGACCTGCGCAATTCCGGCGACACAGCCGGCCCTCGCCATCGCGTCGTCGGCTATGGGGCCTGGGCTTTTTGGGAGCAGAACCGATGACCGCCGCGGACGACCTCGTCAGCCGTCATGGCGCCATGATGAACGATCTCGCGCGCCGCGCCATCTGCGGCGAAAGCTCCTCGCAACCCTCGGAGAAGCTGCCCCCCGAGTTTGGGCGCGCCGGAGCGAGCTTCGTGACCCTGCACAGAGCAGGGAGTTTGCGGGGCTGTTGCGGCTCTGTTTCGGCAAGACGCCCCCTCGTCGAGGACATAAAGGCGAACGCCGTGAGGTCGGCCTTTTCCGATCCGCGCTTCGCGCCGCTACAACGCCTCGAGTGGGGGACGCTCTCCCTGACCGTGACGCTGCTGTCGCCGTTGGAGCCGATGCGCTTTGAAGGCGAGGCGGATCTCTTGTCGCAATTGCAGCCGCATCGCGACGGGCTGCTGATCGAGGATGCGGGCCGACAGGCAATATTTCTGCCCGCTGTCTGGGAGATGCTGAACGAGAAGGAGGAGTTCCTCGCGCATTTGAAGGCCAAGGCGGGATTGGCGCAGGGCCATTGGTCGCCGGCCTTTCGCGCAAGCCGCTTCTCGACGGCGCAATCCGCGGCGGAGCCTTTGCTTTGCCGCGCGTCGGAGAAGATGCCGGAGATCGCCTGACAATGCCTTGGCTCCCCCAAGACGCGCCGAGACACACGCATAAGGCGGATACCCCGCATCTCTGTCGATTGTGGTCTGAAGTGGCGAATGAGGTGTTGGGAGAGACGGGAGATGAAGGCCGGGCGGTGCGCGCCGCCAATGCCGTCGTCGCTCGAGAAAGGCGGCGCTCGGAGAAGGACTTTCACGGCAAAAGCGAGGGCGGGCTCGACAGAGAGTCCTGATTGATCCGGCCGCGAAACCCGGCCTGTCTCCAGCGCGACACATCGCCCCGCTAGCCTATCGAAAGGCGAGAAACCGCCTATTTCATTCACTGGTCAATTCACTTCAACAGAGGAGACTTGCCGATGAAAGTGCCAAGCCTTTGGAGCGGCCAGGATCTGACGCCAGATCCGTTCAAGTCATTACGGCGCGAGATGGAGGACATGGTCCGCAATTTCGGTCACAATCTCCCCGCGCTGAGCGTCGGCGCCGGAGCGCCGGCGATCAATGTCGCCGAAACCGACGGCGCCCTCGAGGTGACAGCCGAGCTGCCCGGCGTCGAGGAGAAGGACATCAAGGTCAGCGTCGAAGGGAATCGCCTGGTGATCTCCGGCGAGAAAAAGCACGAGGAGAAAAGGGATGAGAAGGACTGGCACGTCGAGGAGCGCAGCTTCGGCTCTTTCTATCGCTCGATGAGCCTGCCTTTCAGCCCCGCGGATGACGCGATCTCCGCCCATCTCGACAAAGGCGTGCTGCATGTGAGCGTCAAGAAGCCCGGAGAGGCCGTCAAGAACGTCAAGACCGTGCAGATCAAAACCGGCGCCCCGCCGCAAGCTGGCTCGGCGCCGCAGGCCGGCTGAACGCAGCCTTACCGCAGCAGAGCGCCTTCGACAATCCGGCGAACGCGCTCTGTCTAGCGCGTTTCCCGCTCGAACGGAATCGTTCGAGCGATTAGGAAACGCGCCAAGTCAAAAATTTAGAGCATGTCTCGACCGGAAAACCGCTTCGCACTTTTCCGAGACATGCTCTAGCGCAGGCCCAGCCGATGCGTGACGCTCGCGAGCGCGCGCTTCGAGATCTCGGTAAGCTCGGCGAGAGCCCCGACTGCGGTCTCTGCGGCCGGCGGTGAGAGGCTCGGCTCTTCGCGCTTCCTCTCGCTCTCCGCCCGCTCGGCCTCCTGCATCCGCGCCGTCACGGCCGAGCGGATCTGGTCGAGATCGGCGTCGCCGAATGTCTCCTGGTCGAGGAGCCGAATGGCGGCGGCCCTGTGCTCCGTTGCGCAGGTTCGCAAAATCTTTGAGGCGCGCTGGAAGGCTTTGTCGATGAGATCGCGGATCGCGACGTCGATCTTAGCGCTCGTCTCCTCGCTCATTTCGGAAGGCTGGGGTCCTAGTCCCGCCAGATCCAGATAGCGCGGCCGATCGGTGATGAAGGACGCCTGTCCGATCTCGCTCTCCATTCCGTAACGCGTCGCCATGGAGCGCGCCAATTCCGTCGCCCGTTGCAGATCGTCGGCGGCGCCGGTCGTCGCCTCGTGAAACACCGCCATCTCGGCCGCCCGTCCGCCGAGCAGCACCGTCATGCGGTCGAGCAGTTCCGTGCGGCTCATCAAATAGCGGTCTTCCGTCGGCATTTGCATCGTGTAGCCCAAGGCGCCCATGCCTCTTGGAATGATCGACACCTTCTTGATCGGATCGGCGCCCGGGAGCGCCATGGCGACGATCGCGTGCCCCATTTCATGATAAGCGACGATCTCCCGCTCGTGGGGATTGAGCAGGCGCTTGCGTTTTTCGGGGCCGGCGATGCTTCGTTCGATCGCGGCGGTGAAATCCTCGAGGGTCACGGATGCGGCCTGACGCCGCGTCGCGAGCACGGCGGCCTCATTGACGAGATTGGCGAGATCCGCTCCGGTGAAACCGGGAGTGAGCGCGGCGATCTGCACGGGATCGATGTCGGCGGCGAGCTTGATCTTCTTGAGATGCACCTCGAGAATTTCTCTGCGCCCATTCTTGTCGGGGCGATCGACCGAGATCTGCCGATCGAAGCGTCCGGCGCGCAGCAGAGCGGGGTCGAGCACCTCGGGGCGGTTCGTCGCGGCGAGCAGCACCACGCCGATCGTCGGGTCGAAACCGTCGAGCTCGCTCAATAGCTGATTGAGCGTCTGCTCTTTTTCATCATGGCCTCCGCTCAAGCCCGAGATCCCGCGCGCCCGGCCCAGAGCGTCGAGCTCGTCGATGAAGATGATGCAAGGGGAGTTTGCGCGCGCTTGCTGAAAGAGGTCCCTGACCCGCGCGGCGCCGACGCCGACGAACATTTCGACGAATTCGGAGCCGGTGATCGAATAGAACGGCACGCCCGCCTCTCCCGCGACGGCGCGGGCGAGCAGGGTCTTGCCGGTTCCGGGCGGCCCCACGAGCAATATGCCTTTGGGGATGCGCGCGCCAAGGCGCCCGTGCGTCTTTGGGTCTTTCAGGAAGGCCACGATCTCCTGGAGCTCTTCCTTGGCTTCATCGACGCCGGCGACATCCGCGAAGCCGATCTTCACGTCGGTCTCGACGAAGACCCTGGCTTTGCTCTGGCCAACCGACATGAGCGGGCCGAGCCCCTGGCCGACGCGACGCGACAGCAGGCTCCAGATGAAAAAGAACAAGGCGGTCGGCACGATCCAGGAAAGCAGGGTGGTGATCCAGCTGCTTTCCATGACGCCGGTAACCTTCACCCCCTCCTTTTCCAACTCGCTTGCCACTGCCGGATCGACGCGAACGGTGAGCAATTGCTTGCGGCCATCGGGAGCCGCCTCCTTCAAGGTGGCTCGAATGACTTTGTCGCCCACCTCGACCTCGGCGATCTTTTTCTCGTTCAAGAGCTTCGTGAATTCACTGAAGGGTATGACCTCGGTCGACGTATAGGCGGTCCAGAGCTGCTGGAAGATCAAGATCGCAATCAAAGCCAGCAGAAAATAAGCGATGTCGAAATGCCATCCCCGCCGATTTTGCTCACGTCCATTATCCGGCTTCGCCATTGCTTTCGCCTCATAAGCCGCGCAGGAGCGGCTCCCCTAAGCTCTACCTTAGGGCGCATGGCGCAAAAGGCGCGGCCTCGCCCCCCCGTTTACGTTGAACGCGGAAAACGTGCTCGATTCTAAAAGTTTAGAGCCCGATTGGCGCGAAACATCGCGCTCTATGGCGTCTCGTCGGCGCCCAGCGGCTCGCAATGGCCCGCGATGCGGATGATTTGCGCGAAGTGCTGGCGCAAGTCGCGCTCGACGACGTCGACCGCCTCATGCGCGGCCTCGACCGAGAGGAGTCCGTCAAGCTCGCAGTGATAGTTGACGACGAGCCCGCCATTGACTCCCCGCACGCGCACGTCGTGCACGTGACGCAGCACGCCGCGCTCGGCAGCGCAGCGCTCGAGCGCCGTCTCGATTGTCTCGCGCGTCTCGGAGTCGACGTCATGGCCGACCATCACCAGCGGCGCGGCGGGCTCGATATGCGTCTCGATCTCGACCTCTGCGCCGAATTCGTCACGAATGGCCTCCTCGAGCTCGCTCGCCATATTATGGGCGCTACGCAGGCTCATGCCGCCGTCGACCTCGAGATCGAGGCTGATCGAAAGCCGCCCCTGGATCTCCTGAGCAACGATGTGGTGCACCGGCAGATGACGACGCGCGGCGACCAAGCGCGTGCGCTCGATCACAGTTTCGTCGTCGAGGGCGCGGGGCGCGGCGATCAGCGTGATCTCCGCCTCCGGCGCATAGGCTTTGATCGCGGCGTCAACGCCCCGACTAATGCGCTCCGCCTGATCGACGCTGAGGCTGCGCGACACTGAGATCGTCGCTTCGCCGACGATCTGGCGGCCGACTTGGCGCAGCTTCAGTCGTTCCAGGGCGATGACGCCCGGCGCCTCGGATATGACGGCCCGCAGGGGCGGAATGAGCGCGCTCGGAGCCGCGTCGAGCAATGTCTCGATCGTCCGCCGGCCCAGCCTGTAGCCGGCGACCGCGATGAATAGCGCGACGCCCAGCGCCGCCGCCGCGTCGCCGTGCTGAAAGCCCAGTCGCATCGCGCCGAGCCCGATGACCACGAGCACGGAGGAAATGAGATCGCTTGCAAAGTGTAAAGCGTCGGCGGCGAGCGCGTCGCTGCCTTCCTCCCTAGCGACGCGCGAAAGCTGCATCGAGCGCACGAGATCGACGAGGATCGAGACGCCGAGCACCGCAAAGGCCGGCCATCCCGCGTTGACGTCAATCTCATGCGGCGGCTCCTGCAGGCGGCGCACCGCTTCGCTCACGACGACGAGGGCAAGGCCGAAGAGCAGGCCCGTCTCCACAAGCGCGGCGAGCGACTCATATTTGCCGTGGCCGTAATGGTGTTCCGCGTCCGCGGGCTTGTCAGCCTCGCGAACGGCGAAGTAGGTCAGGATCGTCGCGCCCGTGTCGACGCCGGCGTGCCCCGCCTCTGAAAGCAGCGCCAGCGAGCCCGACCAGAGCCCCACCCCCAGCTTGGCGAGCGCCAGGAGGGCGCTGGCGGCGATGGAGGCCAAGGCCGCGCTCTGCTTGCGTGAGGCGGAGTTCCTCTCGGCGTCTGCTATCTCGTTCATCGGGCTCGGGGATCAGGCTGCGGAAAACGCGTCGAGCCGCGGACGTTGGCGTCGCAGCGGCTCCTGTCGACTCCCGTACCCGCTGGCAATCTCAGTAATATGAAACGCCTCCGAAACGCTTCGGGATGGACGACAACCCGTCCCAGACGTCCGCCGTAAATCGGCCGACCGCGCGCTGCACTTCCGTGAGCGGGTTCCGCGCGCGGCGCGACTTGCCCGACGCATGCCCCGTGCGTCGAGATTTGGGCGCAGCGGGCGGCGCGGCCGCGGCGTCAGGGGCCGGCTTTTGATCGACGACAGTATGCGCGCTCTCCGCCCCTGACGGCTCGGTCGGGGCAAGAGCGTCTTTTGCGCCAGCATCGACGGCCACCGGCGCTAGAGCCGCGACGGAGACCGCGGCAGGCGGCGGAGTCGGCGCTTCTCTCGCCTCGATGCGCGGCGCCTCGACCTCTCCCTGGTGGGACAGGCTCATGAAAGCGCTCACGCTGACCATGAGCGCGAGCGGAATGGCCGCAGCGAGAACTCCGGTCGCGACGCTGCCCCAGGCCTTCCCACCGAAAGCGGGTTCTGGAGCCGCCAAGGGAACCAGTCGATCCGCCGAGGGGACGAGAACGGTGGCGAAGTCGCTCAGCGGCGCGGGCGGCGCGGCGACGGCCATCGCCGCGGACTTATTGCCCAGCGACATCATCAGCGCCAACGCCTCCGCCCGACTTTCGGGTAGCGGCGGAACGATAATCTCGTTGCGGCCCTGCCGATCCTCCGCGAGAGAGGCGGCGACGAAGTCTTCGACCGCCCTCGGGGAGAGCTTCGGCGCCCCGAGCAGCTCTTGCGCCGCACGCAGGCTCCAGACGGCCAGTCCAACGCGTTCGCTTGCAAAGAACTCGCGGGATTTTTCCCACAGGCTCGAGGCGACCCGCCGGCAGAGCGTCTCGCAGGACTCGAGCGCGGCCGTCTCGAACGCCTCGCGCCACTCGACGACGAACGTCGACGAAAGCCGCAGGCTCAGCCGGTAATCGCCCGTGTCCTCGATCGGCTCGACCCCGATCGGCGTCTGCGCCGCGAGAAAGAAGGCGCAGAGCAGGGCGAATTTCTCCTCCTCGTCGAGCATTTTCGCCTGCGGCCGGCGCTCTTGATCGCATAAGGCGCAGTCGATCAGAAGCGGCAGGCGCTTAAGCGGAAATTCATGGCGATTGACATAGGCTTTATCGAAACGCGTTTCGAAACGGACCCAGGCGTCGCCCACGGCGACGTAATGGACGGTCCCGCCGCTCCCCTCGTTTTCGCCCGCCTCGCGAATGAGCGGCGGCAGCATGGGTTGCCCGCCAGCGGCTTCGCCGAGCGCGCGACAAGCCTCCAGGAGACGCTTTTGCTCCACAGCCGGCATGGCTTCCCTCCACCCTAAAGCCGGTCGCACGATCGGCGGCGCGGCGCGGGAAAAGCCCCTCGCCGCCGCCATAGCGGAAGCCGGCAAATAGGGTTAAATTTTGACCAACGCGGCCGCAATTGGCTTCCGCGCTCGCGACTCGCCCGCATCGAGAGCGAGTTTTGCAAAAGCTGATAGACTTTTGCGTTCGGAATGTCGCTCCAGCATTTTATCCTGGCGCGACGGCTCCCGCTTGAACGACTTCGCTCGAGCGGAGAGGGCGCAAGGACGCGCTCAAGGCAGGAGAGGGGCGATGCGGTATTTGCACACGATGGTCAGAGTGTCCGATGTCGAGGCGTCGCTCGCCTTTTTTTGCGGCGGCCTTGGGCTGGAGGAGATTCGCCGCGTCGACGACGAAAAGGGTCGTTATACGCTCATCTATCTGGCGGCGCCTGAAGATGCGGCCGCGGCGCGAACAAATGCGGCGCCCATGGTCGAGCTCACCTATAACTGGGACAAGGAAGACTACAGCGGCGGGCGTAATTTCGGCCATTTGGCCTTCGCGGTCGACAATATATACGAGATCTGCTCGAAGCTCTCCAGCCAGGGAGTGACGATCAATCGCCCGCCACGTGACGGACATATGGCGTTTGTGCGAACGCCGGATAATATTTCCATTGAATTGCTGCAGCGCGGATCGCCGCTTCCGCCGGCAGAACCTTGGAAATCCATGAAAAATGTGGGATCCTGGTAGATATTGCGAGATCGATTGCGCATTGCACAATAGAAATATTCCACACCGCGGGAACCAGCTCCGCGGTGCGCGCGTTTACGTTTCGCAGCACGAGTGCGCATTGTCGCTCGGGCTCACCGCTCCATGAGGAAACACGGCGAGGCCTCGGGGATTCCCCGGCGAGCTTTTTGCGTAAGCGTTCCCATCGTAAGCGGTTCATTGTGGGCGCGACGCCGCGAGGGGCTCTCTTGGGCCGTCTCGGGGCTGAACGCTCAAGTCGATGGCGGAATAGACGTAAGCGGAGGGTCTCATGGTGATCGCAGACATGATCCATTCCTGCTCCAACGCCCATGTCGCGAAAGCGGCGGTGCGGTGCATCGGCGGCGCCTTCGCTGAGCGCGTGGCGGCCGCCGCGCGCCAGAAAGGCATGGAAATGGGTGGATTCGTCGCGATCCTCGTGCAGGAGTTCGCGCGTTGCGCCGACGGCGAGACGATGCAGGCCCTCTCGCGTGAGATCGTCGGCGCGGATCAGCCCATTTTGCGGGGGCTGACGTGTCTGCTGGAGCCGTCGCTCGAGGTGGAAGAGCTCGTTGGCGCGGAGGGGGACGACTCTATCGAGTCGGTAAGCGCTCTCTATGATCGGCGCAAATGTGGCTCGGTCGCCTACGCGCACTGACGGGCGCGGCAGAGCGCGCGGCGAGGCTTCACGCCCAAGCCACGAGCCCCGCGCGCAACGCTGTCCAGACGAGAAGCGCGTCAGTCTCGACGCCGAGCTTCGCTTTTATCTGATAGGTATAGTTCTGCACGGTCTTGGGGCTGAGGCACAGCGCGTCGGCGATGGCTTGCGTCGTCATGCCGGTCGCCACGAGCCGCAGGATTTCTGTTTCTCGCGGCGCCAATCGGTCGACGGGCGAGGTTTTGCCCGCCAGCCGCTCCGCAGCGACCTCGAGCGCGATGTCGTTGCTGAGCGCCATCCGCGTAGATCCGGGCGTCGCCGCCGCAATGCAGGCCACCGCCCGGAGAAGCTCGTCCGCGTCGCTGTTCTTCGTCACATACCCCATCGCCCCGGCCTCAAAGGCCTTCAGCGCGAAGGCGGCGCCGGTGTGCATGGAAAAGATCAGCACGCGCGCACGCTTGTCCCATTGCCGGATGTGGCGTAGCGCCTCGAGCCCGCCGGCGCCCGGCAGGGCGAGGTCCATGACCGTCACGTCGGGTCTGAACTTGCGATAGGCCTCATAGGCCGCAGCGGCGTCGCCGGCCTCGGCGACCACGCGATAGCCGGGCCAACGCTCCAACAGGCGGCGATAGCCCTCGCGCACGATCGGATGGTCGTCGACAAGCAGAATGGAAAGGTCGCTCACGCCGCCTCGCGCACCGGGATGTAAGCCTCCACACGCACACCGCGGGGCGCTTCGGCGATGCGAAGATTTCCGCCCAGGGCGGAGATCCTTTCGCGCATGCCGAGCACGCCGCTGCCCGGCGCCGCCAAGATCCGGCCCGCATGACCGCCGCCATCGTCCTCGACGCAGAGCGCGACGCCGCCGCCCGCCGCCGCGACGCGCGCGATGCTGAGCCGCACTTCATTGGGGCGGCCGTGGCGCGCGGCGTTGGTCAAGCATTCCTGCGCGACGCGATAGACGCCGATCGTCACGGTTCCGGGCAGGCCCGCGAGATCGCCGCTAACGTCGAGCCTGAAGGCGGGGCCGCGTCCGGCCTGGGCGTTCCAACCGGCGACCAGACGCGCCAAGGACGCCTCGAGACCCAGCTCCTCGAGCTCTTGCGCCCGCAGCCGGGCCAGCGCCTGGCGAAGAGTCGCCCGCATGCTGCGCGCAAGCCGCGAAATGGCTCGCGCATCCTCGGCGAGATCGGGCCTGTCTTTCGCTCCGGCCTCGATCGAGGCGGCGAAGGCAGTGGCGGCCGCGAGATTCTGGCCGAATTCGTCGTGCAGATCGCGCGCCAGCGCGCGTCGCTCCTCCTCCTGCACTTCGAAAAGGCGTCGGGTCAGGGCGATGCGCTCCTCGGTGACCTCCGAGAGCCGGCTCGCGAGATCGTCGACGGCCCGCGCGATGACGCCGAACTCCGCAGCGCCGAAGGCCGGCAGCGACACGCCGAAGTCGCCGCGCTCCAGGCGCCGCAGGCTTGAAACGATCGCCCGGGTGGGCGCGAGCAAATGCCCGAGCGCGAGCGCCCCGAGAAGCACGACGGCGATCACCATCAACGTCGCCACGCGAAGCACGATCGACGCTTCGCGCCAGGCGAGCCGAACGGCGGCTTGACTATTGGCCTGCACGGTGAGGACGCCGGCGTCCTTTTGGCGCACCGTCATGAACCGCGAGATCGGGGGCGGCGCCCCGAACCAGGCGAGAAAGACCCGAGAGAACCAAGCCGGCGCCGCAGCGCCGACGCCCTCGATCTGGCTGCAAAGGCGCTTCGCGGGGCCGTCGCCGGGCGCGAAATCGACGCACACTCCCGGGGAGATGAGCTTTAATGTCTCAAGCGTCTCCCATTCGGGAACCGGCAGAACGAGAGTCTTATGCAGACTGCCTCGCCACAGCAGCTCGCGCCAATAGAGATTTTGCAGCTGGCCGGCGACGCGCTCGGCGGAGGCCGCCGTCGACTCCATGATCGCCTCATGCGCGGAGTCGACGACCCACAGTGTCGTCGCCGCCAGACAAAAAGCCGCGACGCAAACGAGGCGCAACACGGACTGCGCGATGATCGGCATGTTCTGCTCCTTGGCCTGGGAAGTTAATCCTTTTTCTTGGGCTCGGCCATCGGGCGCGAGACTCGTCGGGCAAAATGCCCATGAAATCTCAGGCCGGCTCGACATTGTCGGGGGCAGAGCCGCAGAGCAGCCTGTCGCCGACGTCCGCGCCGCTGGGCTCATCGTCGAAACCCGCTGGAAGGGCCTGTGAGGATGGAGGAGCAATTGCGGAAGGCTTGCCAATGCGTGGCGCTGATCTTGGCGCTCTCCACGGTCGCGATGCGCGCCGACGCCTTGGAGCCCATCTCCATCACCGTCCTCGACTTCGACTACTCCGACAGCTCCGGCGAGCCACAGGACCAGAAAGCGATCCACGAGGCCCGGCTCGGGGAATTCGCGGAGCGGATCCGCGCTGCGCTTGCCGGCAGCGGCGCCTATCGCGTCGTCGCCGCCGCCTGCCCCGCCACGCCTTGTTCGGCGAAGGCCTTCGCGCCGGAAGAACTCTTCGTCATCGCGCGTCGCGCCGGAGCGAAGCTCATGCTGTTTGGGGGTCTGCACAAGATGAGCACGCTCGTGCAATGGGGTCGCGTGGAATTGATCGATGTCGATGAAAATCGCCTTCTCGACGACCGTCACTTGACCTTTCGCGGCGACGACGAGCAGGCTTGGCGACGTGCAGCGGATTATGTCTCGCAAAAGCTGATCAAGCAGGCGGAAGCGAAGGAGCCGCGCCAATGACCCCCACCGTCGTTATCGAGGCGTCGACGGGCTCGAACGCGAGCTGACAGCGGGGTAAGCTTCCACGCGCCGGGCGGACCGAAGAGGCGCTTTGAGCCGCCGCGAATTCACGCTATGGCGCCTGCATCGACGCGAACCGCGCTGAGCGGGCGCGGCCACGAGACACGGCGGGATCGCATGGCGGATTTCGACTTCGACTTCTTCGTGATCGGAGCGGGCTCAGGGGGCGTGCGCGCTGCGCGCATCGCCGCCGGGCATGGCGCAAAGGTCGGCATCGCCGAGAGCTTCCGCTTCGGCGGCACTTGCGTGATTCGCGGCTGCGTTCCCAAAAAGCTCTATGTGATGGCGTCGCGCTACGCCGACGACTTCGAGGACGCGCGCGGTTTCGGCTGGAGCGTCGCCGGAGCCGAGTTCGATTGGAGCCGGCTCGTCGCCGCAAAGGAGCGAGAGATCACGCGGCTCGAGGGGCTCTACCGGGCCAATCTCGAGGCGGCGGGCGTCTCGATCTTTCCGGCGCGTGCGACGCTTCAGGGTCCGGAAGCGGTCTGCCTGTCAGACGGGCGCGTCTTCAGCGCGCGCCATATTCTCGTCGCGACCGGCGGCGCCCCGGTGCATGCGCCGCAGGTTCCAGGAATCGAGCTCGCGCTCACCTCGAACGAAATCTTCGACCTGCCCAGTTTTCCGCGGCGACTGCTCATACTAGGAGCCGGCTATATCGCCGTCGAATTCGCCGCGCTCTTCGCAAAGCTCGGCGCGAAGGTCACGCTCCATTATCGCGCCGATCTGCCGCTGCGCGGATTCGACGACGACCTGCGCACGCGCCTCGCCGCGGGTCTCGCCGATGCGGGCGTCGAGCTCTTCCCTTTGGCGAAGCTCGGGTCGCTCGAAAAGACGGGCGAGACCCTCCGCGCAAGGTTCGAGGACGGGAGCTCGCTCGAAGCCGACATCGTGATGGCCGCGACCGGCAGAAGGCCCGCAACCGCGGGACTCGGCCTCGAAGCCGCCGGCGTGCAGCTTTCTCAGCAGGGCGCCATCATGGTCAACGCCGCCTCACAGAGCAGCGTCGCCTCGATCCACGCGGTCGGCGACGTGACCGATCGGCTCAATCTGACGCCGGTCGCGATTCGCGAGGGCCAGGCGCTCGCTGACCGGCTTTTTGGGAAAGGAGCGCCGCCCGTCGATTATGAATTCACGCCGACCGCCGTCTTCTCGACGCCCGAGATCGGCACGGTGGGGCTCACCGAAGAAGAGGCGGCGGGCCGCGTCGGCGAGCTCGACATCTATGAAGCGGAGTTCCGGCCGATGCAGGCGACGCTCACGGGGCGGTCGACGAAGGCCTATATGAAGCTCATCGTCGCGGCAGACGGCGGGCGCGTGCTGGGCGCCCATCTCCTCGGCCCGCAGGCGGCGGAGATGGCTCAGCTTCTCGCGCTGGCGCTGCGCATGGGCGCGACCAAAGCCGATTTCGACGCGACGATGGCGCTGCATCCGACGCTCGCGGAGGAGCTCGTCACGATGCGAAAAATCTCTCGAAAGCGCAGGGCTCATTCCCAAAGCGAGTGATCGAGCGTCATTCGCGCCGAGAGGGCGAGATATATTCGAGCGCCGTGATCGACAAAAAGCCGCCCACCCACGAGCCGAGCGCGGCGAAGAGCACATACACCCAATTTGACGTGTAGCTGATCACCGCAAAGGCGGAGAGCAGATACCAGACGCTGCTCCAGCTTGCCGCGGCGATGCGGCGCCGCGCCGCGACGGCCGCGTTGAAAAACACGTAGACCGCATCGGTTACCGCCGTCGACAGAACAACGCCCACGGCGACCAGAGGATCGATCGGCGGCAGGCCCATCAGCTCTCCCTTTCTTTCAATGCGGCCGATCTCCCGTCGCAGGTGCGATGGCGCACAGATCGACGCCCGAGCGCTCGACGCGTGTGCGACGGCGCACGGCGGCCGCTTGGCCGCTGGCGCATTTTCGCGACGCCTCGCAACGAGGCGAAAACGGAGAACAGCCTATGGTCACACTCTCGATGTTGCGTCGGCTCATCACAGCGCTCGCTGCGCTGGCTCTCGTCACGGCCCTCGCCTGGGAGAGCTCGTCCGCTGCGTCCGCATTTCCGAGCCGAGCCGCCTCGATCGAGTTTGTTGAATAAGGCTTTTTTCCGACGCCACTTGTCCCAATATAGCAATCTACGTATAACTGCGTAGATAATGGAGCTTAATATGCGGCCCGAGACTTACCATGCGCCATTTTCGTCCGCGCCTCCGATCCCTCACGTCGCCTCCACAAAGACTTCCCGAACAGTGACGCGCTACGATATCGCCACCGCGATCATGAAGCGCGTGCCAAACCTGTCGCGCCGGGAGGCGACGCGAATTTTTGAATGCGCCTTGCAAGAGATCGCCGACGCGCTGTCGAAGAGAGAAGAGAGCGTGAAACTGCACGAATTCGGAACATTTTTTATCCGAGAAAGAACGAGGCGTCCAAGCCGCGATCCTCTTCCAACGGAAGGCGAGCCCAACCGCCGGCGCAAGATTTTGAATTTCAGGCCTTCGATCGGGCTGAAGGAAAAAGTCGAGAAAGCCCAAGGGCGGGAAGCTAACCGCCGACCCTAGAGCGTGTCACGGAAAAGTGCGAAGCGGTTTTCCGGTCATGACAGGCTCCAACTTTTTGACTTGGCGCGATTCCTTATCGCTCGAACGATTCCGTTCGAGCGGGAAACGCGCTAGCGCGCGATGCGAAAAAGTGAAAACCGGTTTTTCGTACAAATCGCGCTCTAAACTTTCAGAATCGATCATGTTTTCTGTGTTCAGGCGATTCCGCCTGAACACAGCGTGATCCTGCGCTTTTCCCGCTCGAACGGAATCGTTCGAGCGATAAGAAATCGAACTCAATCGCATGGTTGGAGCGAATTCCGCCCGCAAAAATCTTTCAATTCTTACGGAATTCGCTCCAAAGCATATCAGGGAAACGCACGAAGCGGTTTTCAGGTCTGGTTCTTTTCGAGCGCGTGACGCCAAGCGATCGGGACGCGCGCTCATACGAATCCCCCATAAGGCTGTCGACGGCAGGGAAGGTCGAGCTTGCCTCGCAAAAACGCAGCCCTTGCCTCCTTTCGTTGTCGATCCTCGGCGAGGCCCTATATCGAGACGCCAAAGGGCGAGCGGATCGCGTTAGCCGCCATCCGATCGCCGATGGAGGCGCGCATGAAAGCGATCAAACCTCTCTTGCTTCTGGTCTCGGCCCTCAGCTTCAGCGGCGCTGCGGCGGCGGTCGAGCGCGCGGGGTCGGTGGGCGACACGAGCGGACCAGCGGTCGGAACCCCCGTCGCGCCCTCGACGGTGGTTCAGAAGGCCAATCCCTATGTTGGCGGCCGACCGAGTCGGCAGAGCGAGGCCGCAGCCGGGGCGCCGGGGATCGAGGCCGCGCCGGGGACCGAGGCCGGCACGGTCGCCGGCGGGGCGCCCAGCAACCGCAAGTGAAGACACCGCAGGGTCGATTTACGCAGCGGGCGCTGGAGCATGTCCCGGAAAAGCGCGAAGCGGTTTTCCGGTCAAGACATGCTCCAACCTTCTGATTTGGCGCGATTCCTTATCGCTCGAACGATTCCGTTCGAGCGGGAAACGCGCTAGCTCAGCGCGGCTCCCGCTGCGCATAGCCGAGTCTTATGTTGAGCTCCTCCAGGAGCTTCTCCGCCGCCTCGGGAATATTCGTGCCGGGCGGAAAGATGGCGCTTGCGCCGGCGTCGTAGAGCGCTTCGAAATCCTGCTTGGGGATCACGCCGCCGACGACCATCATGATGTCGTCGCGCCCGGCGTTCTTGAGCGCGTCGCGGAGCTGCGGCGTCAGCGTCAGATGGCCCGCCGTCATGGTTGAGACGCCGACGACATGCACATTCGCCTCGGCGGCTTTTTTCGCGACCTCGTCCGGCGTCGCGAAGAGATCGCCGATCACGACGTTGAAGCCTAAGTCCGCGAAGGCCGAGGCGATCACCTTCTGGCCGCGGTCGTGGCCGTCCTGGCCCATCTTGGCGACGAGAATGCTGGGCTTGCGCTTCTCGTTCTCCTCGAAAGCCTGGGTCATGCCCCTGACACGCGTCACGACCGGCGTGTCGATCCCCGCCTCTTTCGCATAGACGCCCGAGATCACATTGGCCTTGGGCTTATGGCGCGAGAAGACCATTTCGAGCGCGAAGGAGATCTCGCCGACGCTCGCCTTGGCGCGCGCGGCTTTGACCGCGAGATCGAGGAGATTGGCGCCGGACGTCGCGCCTTCGGTCAGCGCGTCGAGCGCGGCCTGAGTCTTCGTTTCGTCGCGCTCGGCGCGCAGCCGCGCGAGCTTTCCGAGCTGAGCGGCGCGCACGGCGGAATTGTCGATCTTCAGCACATCGGGCGCGACGTCGTCCGTCGGCTGATATTTGTTCACGCCGACGACGACCTGCTGGCCCGTGTCGATGCGCGCTTGGGTCTTGGCGGCGGCCTCCTCGATGCGGCGCTTCGGCACGCCTTCGGCGATCGCCTTCGCCATGCCCCCGAGCTTCTCGATCTCCTCGATATGGACGAGCGCGCGCTTGGCGAGCTCCGCCGTGAGCCGCTCGACATAATGGGAGCCGCCCCAAGGATCGATGGTGCGCGTCGTGCCGCTCTCCTGCTGCAAGACGATCTGGGTGTTGCGCGCGATGCGCGCCGAGAAGTCGGTCGGCAGGGCGAGCGCTTCGTCGAGCGCGTTTGTGTGCAGCGACTGCGTATGGCCCTGCGTCGCCGCCATCGCCTCGATGCAGGTGCGAATCGAGTTCACATAGACGTCTTGCGCGGTGAGCGACCAGCCGGAGGTCTGGCAATGCGTGCGCAGCGTCAGGCTCTTTTCCGACTTCGCGCCCAGATCTTTCATCAGCCGCGCCCACAAGAGCCGGGCCGCGCGCAGCTTCGCGACCTCCATGAAGAAGTTCATGCCGATGGCGAAAAAGAAGGAGAGACGCGGCGCGAAAGCGTCGATGTCGAGCCCGGCGGCCATGCCGGCGCGCACATATTCGACGCCGTCGGCGAGCGTGTAGCCGAGCTCGAGATCGGCGGAGGCGCCGGCCTCCTGCATGTGATAGCCGGAGATCGAGATCGAGTTGAACTTCGGCATATGCTTGCTGGCGTATGCGAAGATGTCGGAAACGATGCGCATCGAAGGAGCGGGCGGATAGATATAGGTGTTGCGCACCATGAATTCTTTGAGAATGTCGTTTTGGATCGTGCCGGTGAGCTTGTCGGCCGAGACGCCCTGCTCTTCCGCCGCCACGATGAAGAGCGCGAGAACGGGCAGCACCGCGCCGTTCATCGTCATCGACACGCTCATCTGATCGAGCGGGATGCCGTCGAAGAGCGTGCGCATGTCGTAGATCGAGTCGATTGCGACGCCCGCCATGCCCACGTCGCCGGCGACGCGCGGATGGTCGGAATCATAGCCGCGATGCGTGGCGAGATCGAAGGCCACGGAGAGGCCCTTCTGGCCCGCGGCGAGATTGCGCCGGTAGAAGGCGTTGGAGTCCTCGGCCGTGGAGAAGCCGGCATATTGCCGGATCGTCCAGGGCTGCGCGACATACATGGTGGGATAAGGCCCGCGCACGAAGGGCGCGAGGCCGGGATAGGAGCGCGGGAAGTCGAGCCCGGCCGTGTCCGCGCCCGCGTAGAGGTTTTTCACCTCGATCCCCTCGGGCGTCAGCCAGCGCCGAGCCTCGGGGCTGGGCGGCAAAGCCTTCGCCGGCGCGAAAGGGATTTGGGAGAAATCGGGGATGGCGGGCATGATCTTCGGCGTCTCTAAGGGCTGCGGGGCGGCTTGGGGCCGCCAAAGTCTCTTAACAGTCGAATTCCCGAGGGGGAAGCGGGCGCGGGCGCGGCGAAACGCGCCTAGCGCGTTTCCCGCTCGAACGGAATCGTTCGAGCGAGAAGGAACCGCGTCAAGTCAAAAAGTGAGAGCATGTCATGACCGGAAAACCGCTTCGCACTTTTCCGTGTCATGCTCTAGGAGAGCAGGAGGCGGGCGTGATCAAGTCGGGCAATCTCTTCGCGCAAATTCCCGCGCCGGCGGATCGCGAAGAGCTTGTGACCCTTGCCGAAAACGCGGGGGCGCGCATCGAGCGCATCGTCTCGACGGGTCAGGCGAGCCCGCCGGGCTTTTGGTACGATCAGGCCTGGACGGAATGGGTCGTCGTGGTTTCAGGCCGCGCCGCGCTGCGTTTCGCCGACGAAGCTGAAGCGCGGCTGCTTGGGCCGGGGGACTGGCTCGAAATCCCTGCCCATGTCCGTCATCGCGTGGAATGGACGGACGCCGCGCAGCCGACCGTCTGGCTCGCGGTGCATTTTGCTGAGTAGGCTATCCGTCATCGCGGCGAAGCGAAGCGATGACGCTCGTTCCCCTGCGCCTGTGGCTCGTGACGCTGCTGTCTCAGGGCGCGAGCGCGTCGAGATGCGGCAGAAGCTCGACGCTCTCCTGCTCATCGGGGTCGGTGCGCGCGACGACGGCGACCGCGGGCTCGCTGCCCGTGTTGACGGGAAGATGCGGGACATTGGCGCCGATATAGACGAAGTCGCCGGCGCGGGTCTCGACCTTGTTCTCGAGCCGCTCGCCCCAATAGGTCGTGGCCTCGCCCGAGATCATATAGATCGCCGTCTCATGCGAGACATGCTTATGCGCCTTGGCGCGACCGCCCGGCGGGATCGTCAAAAGCTCGAGATAAATGCCCGTCGCGCCGACGCTCTGCGCGGAAACGCCAGGCTTGAAAGTGAGCCCTTGCTTGCCGGTGGCGTTTTCCGCAGCGCGAATGACAGCGCAAGGCGTGGGCTGGTCTTTGGGCTTGCGGACGGCATCCATGGCGGCTCCTGAGTTCGTGAAAAATGAGCTTGGGCTAAATGTAGGCGGAAGCCGCAGCCAACGCATCCCGATGAAACTCCGCAATGCGCTCGGTTACATATCCGCGCCAGGCATCGGGTCACATGTCCAGCGTCCCATTCTCGAACCGTCTCAATAGGCTGCCGGCGGTCACGCGCACTTCACTTTCGCCGCGAAGCCGGATGTCGCCGAGCACCGCGAGCGCCCGATCCGGCATTAGCTTGAGCAGGTATCCCGCGGCGAAAACGCGCACGCTCAGATCGGCGTCGTCTAGCAAGGGAACGAGCGCTTCGCGCCCCTTCTCCTTGAACAAAAGGTCCAATCCTTTCGCCGCGCGATCAAGAGCGCGAAGACCCGCAAGCTGCATGGCTTTGTCTTCGTCCTGATATCCAAAGTTGGTCGCCATCGCGGCTCTCTTAAACTGGGCGACCAAGAGTCGAGCAGCTGGATCCTCGGCTATTCCCGGCATCGTGGCCTCCTATTCGATTACACCAAGATCTCGCAGAACTCCGATCCCCGCTCGATACTGTTGATCGAAACGTCCACTCTCAAGAGATTGCCGAAGAGAGGCGCCTAAGGACTCATTCTTGCGCGCGTACGCGCCGTTGATCTCCTCATGCAGCAGCTTCGGAATCCGAATGACGTTCCGCGTCGAATTGATCTCGCTCGCGGAGATCGTCCCCTGCTGATTCTGCTCCACGATGTGATGATATTCCCAACCATCGCCGGCCGGGCCGTAGAATTTCTCGACCTCGACCTTCTTGAGCGCCGCGAAGGAGGAGAAGCTGCGCTCCTCTGTGTCGACGAACAGGTCCTCCAATTTGTAAGGACCGTGCTTGGCGAATTCGAGCGCTGCGGCGGCGTCACGTTTCAACTGCGCGTAATCGGCGGCCATCGAGGCGATGTCAGCGACCATCGCGGCGTCTGCGGCGGCGTCCAAAATGGGAACCACATTCGCCGCCGCCTCGCCTAAAAGCCGCAAGACACGCGCGGGCGACAGGAGCTCGCGCAGCGCTGCGCGGATCAGCGCGCGGCGCCGGAACTGCTCCAGCGCTTCCCCCGTCTTTATTCGCTGGACCGCTCTGGAGCCTTCGCCCGCTGCGTCCTTGGGACGAAACTTGCCGCCGCGACCGCCTGGCGTTCCCCTCGGCCAGCCCGGATGATCGGGATCGTCTTCGGACGCCTTGGCGAGACACACGGGCGCTGCCGCACGTCGCGCTTCGTGCTCGGAGAGCGTTGGCAGGCGCATTTGCGTCGTCGCGATCATCGCAAGGGCAATGTCGCCTGCGTTCAGAGCCCGGGCGACGGCGTGCAAGCCGGACGTAAGGCCGGCGCAATCGATCGGGCGCGCGAAGATCCGGGTAAAGAGCCGGTTGAGCTCCTCAAGGGGACGTGGAGTAAATTCCCCGTCGATCTTGATCAGCAGTCGCACCGGACCGAGCGCCGGGCCGTCACCGTCGCAACTCGGACCGCGCGCATGCCCCGGCGCTTCAAGCCCATATTCGCGAATTGCCCCGAAAGAACGCGCCGCCATGGGAAATGCCTCGCTGGAGAGGATTCATAATAGAACATAACAAGAACATTTGTCAAGGCCACGCTCATGAAAAAACCCCGGGCGCTTCCGCCCGGGGCTCCAAATTCCAGCACAGATGCGGATGGATTAGAAATCCATCCCGCCCATGCCGCCGTGGCCGCCCGGCATCGCGGGGCTTTCCTTCTTCGGCGCGTCGACGATCGTGGCTTCCGTCGTGATGACGAGGCCGGCGATCGAGGCCGCATCCTGCAGCGCGGTGCGGACGACCTTGGTCGGGTCGATGATGCCGAGCTTGATCAGATCGCCATATTCGCCCTTCTGCGCGTCGAAGCCGAAGCCGTATTCCTTGCCCTCGATGATCTTGCCGACCACCACGGCGCCGTCGCCGCCAGCATTGTCGACGATCTGGCGAGCCGGCCACTGAATGGCGCGGCGCACGATGTCGATGCCGGTCTTCTGGTCCGAATTGGCCGTGTTGATATCCGCGAGCGCCGAGATGGCGCGCAGCAGCGCCACGCCGCCGCCGGGCGAGATGCCTTCCTCAACCGCAGCGCGGGTGGCGTTGAGCGCGTCATCGACGCGATCCTTCTTCTCCTTGACCTCGACCTCGGTCGCGCCGCCGACGCGGATCACCGCGACGCCGCCCGCGAGCTTGGCCAGACGCTCCTGGAGCTTCTCGCGGTCGTAATCGGAGGTGGTCTCCTCGATCTGCTTCTTGATCTGGGTGACGCGGCCTTCGATGTCCTTCTTGGCGCCGGCGCCGTCGATGACCGTCGTGTTCTCCTTCTCGATCTTGACGCGCTTGGCGCGACCGAGCTGGCTGAGCGTGACGTTCTCGAGCTTCACGCCGAGGTCCTCGGCGATCATCTCGCCGCCGGTCAGGATCGCGATGTCCTCGAGCATGGCCTTGCGGCGATCGCCGAAGCCCGGCGCCTTCACGGCCGCGATCTTCAGGCCGCCGCGCAGCTTGTTGACGACGAGCGTGGCCAGCGCCTCGCCCTCGACGTCCTCGGCGATGATCAGCAGCGGCTTGCCCGTCTGCACGACCGCCTCGAGGATCGGCAGCAGCGGCTGCAGCGTCGAGAGCTTCTTCTCGTGGATGAGGATGTAGGGATCCTCGAGCTCGGCGACGAGGCGCTCCGCATTGGTGATGAAGTAGGGCGAGAGATAGCCGCGATCGAACTGCAGGCCCTCGACGATGACGGTCTCGGTCTCGAGGCTCTTCGCCTCCTCGACCGTGATCACGCCCTCATTGCCGACCTTCTGCACCGCCTTGGCGATTTCCGAGCCGATGAAGGTGTCGCCATTGGCGGAGATCGTGCCAACCTGGGCGATCTCGTCGTTCGAGGTGACCTTCTTCGAATGGGTCTTGAGGTGGTTGACCACCGCCTCGACGCCCAGATCAATGCCGCGCTTCAGATCGAGCGGGTTGAGGCCCGCGGCGACGGCCTTGGCGCCTTCCTTGGCGATGGCCGCGGCGAGCACGGTGGCGGTCGTCGTGCCGTCGCCGGCGAGGTCGTTCTGCTTCGAGGCGACCTCGCGGACGAGCTGGGCGCCCAGGTTCTCGAACTTGTCGGCGAGCTCGATCTCCTTGGCGACGGTGACGCCGTCCTTGGTGATGCGCGGGGCGCCGAAGCTCTTCTCGATCACGACGTTACGGCCCTTGGGGCCGAGGGTGACCTTGACGGCGTTGGAGAGGAGCTCGACGCCGCGCAGAATGCGGTCGCGAGCGTCCGAGGAAAAGCGAATTTCTTTAGCGGCCATGTTGGGTCCACTCCGTTAGGGGAATTCTGGTTGCTGTGCGGGCGCGGATCAGCCGACAACCCCGAGGATGTCGCTCTCCTTCATGATGAGCAGGTCCTCGCCGTCGATCTTGACCTCGGTGCCCGACCACTTTCCGAAGAGAACGCGGTCGCCGGCCTTGACGTCGAGGGGGACGAGCTTGCCGGCCTCGTCGCGCGCGCCGGGCCCGACGGAGACGATCTTGCCCTCCTGGGGCTTTTCCTTGGCGGAGTCGGGAATGATGATCCCGCCCTTGGTCTTCTCCTCGCCTTCGAGCCTCTTGACGACGACGCGGTCGTGCAGGGGACGGAACGCCATGTTGCAATCTTCCTTCGATGCGCCGGCCGCCCAGGGTGGCGCGCCCGGCAAAGGGTCAACGGAAAGCGCTGTTGGCACTCGTCCCAGGGGAGTGCCAACAGCGACAATTGCGAAATAGGAGCGCGACCGGCGACTGTCAATGGGCGGCCCCGGGACAAACTGTCCGGAAAGCCATCAACCTCGGCGCCGCGCGCGCAGGAAATGCGGGCCGGCCCGCCGGCCACGTCCCTTCCGCCCGCCGAGAAAGCGGGTTGAAATTTCTGATAAATCCAGATCCTCGACCTCGTCGAAGCCCAGCGCCCGGAGATCCTGCGCGAGCGCGGCCGGCTCTGGAAAGGAGATCATCGGCTCGCCCGCCGCGGCCGCGCGCTCGGTCAGGCCCTGAAGGCCCGCGCGACGCGCCGGAGGGTAGTTCGCCAAGGGCTCCGAATAATCGAAGACGACCTCGCCGGCGGGAATCCGCGCGATGAAGCGCAGCGTCGCCAGGATGGCGTCGCGCGTGAGATAGGGGACGACGCCGAGCCAGAAGAAGAAGGCCGGGGCGCCGGCGTCAAAGCCCTTCGCCCTCAGCCGCTCGCCCAGGCTCTCGCGCTCGAGGTCGACGGGAACGAAGACGAGCGAGGGCGGGACCGCGAGGCCTTCTTCAATGAGGCGCCGGCGCTTCCAGGCTTGCGTCGCCGGATGATCGACCTCGAACACGCGCAGCCCCTGCTCCGCATGGGGATTGCGCAGCGCAAAAGTGTCGAGTCCCGCGCCCAGCACAACCGCTTGGCGCAGGCCGCCTGCGACGGCCTCGGCCAGCGCCGCCTCGGCAAAGCGGCTGCGCGCCGCGATGAGAAGCCGCAACGGCCGCAGGCCCCTGTCCCGCGCGCGTTGATCAGCCTCGGCGCAGCCTTCCGCGCCGAGAATTTTGCGCGCGAAGGGGTCGTCAAAGACGCTTCCCCCCTCGAGACGCTGATGCGCGGCGCGATGTCCTGCGGCGCCGCGCGCGGTAAGGCTCGGCCGATCGTCCTTCACGGATGCCGCAACAAGTTTTGGATCTAAGACCTCAGCTCAGCGTCGCCTTGACGATCTTGTCCGGGTCCTTCACCGGCTCCCCGCGCTTGATCTTATCGACGTTCTCCATGCCGGAGATCACCTCGCCCCAGACCGTATATTGCTTGTCGAGGAAGCGCGCGTCCGTGAAGCAGATGAAAAATTGCGAATTGGCCGTGTCGGGATGCGAGGCGCGCGCCATGGAGCAGGTTCCGCGCACATGCGGCGCCGCATTGAACTCCTGCGCGAGGTTCGGATATTTCGAGCCGCCCGTGCCCGTGCCGTGAGGGCAGCCGGTCTGCGCCATGAAGCCCTCGATCACGCGGTGGAAGACGATCCCGTCGTAAAAGCCCTCGGAGACGAGCTGCTTGATGCGCGCGACATGGTTCGGCGCGAGGTCGGGACGCAGCTTGATCGCGACCGGGCCCTTGGTGGTCTCTAGGGTGAGCGTGTTGGTGTCTTCTGACATGCGATTTCCTTTGCGGGTAGGTGAGCGCCCCCTCCCCGGCCCTCCCCCGCTAGCGCGGGAGAGGGGGCAGATTCGGGCTGCATTGATAGCTCGCGAAACGCCAGCCTTTTCCCTCTCCCGCTTTAGCGGGGGAGGGTGAGGGAGGGGGTGAAAATCCTCAGCTCTTGTCGTCGGCCATGCGCAGCTTGACGATCTTGTCCGGGTTCGCCGGCGGCTCGCCGGGCTTGATCTGGTCGATGAACTCCATGCCGGAGATCACATTCCCCCAGACCGTGTATTGCTCCTCGAGATAGCGCGCCGGGCCGAAGCAGATGAAGAACTGGCTGTTGGCCGAGTCCGGCTCCTGACTGCGCGCCATCCCAACAGTCCCGCGCAGGAACTTCTCTTTGGAAAACTCCGCCGGAATGTTCGGAAGCTTCGATTTGCCCATGCCGGTGCCGGTCGGATCGCCGGTCTGCGCCATGAAGCCCGGGATCACCCGGTGGAAGACGATCCCGTCGTAAAAATGGTCGCGCGCCAGCTTCTCGATCTGCGCGACATGCTTGGGCGCGAGGTCCGGGCGCATCTTGATGACGGTGCGGCCATAGGCCGTATCGAGGTTGATGAGCTTGTCCTCGGCGCGAGCGGCGCCCGAGGCAAGCAGCGTCGCTGCGCCGGCGGCGCTCGCGACGAAACGGCGGCGGTCGATGGTCATTGAAGTCCTCCCGGTCTTTCGTCGTTGTGCAGCGCGCCTTGGACGCGCCCTTTTCTCCCCGGCCTAGGAGCGGCCGGCGGCCCTTTTCAGCGCGGCGACCGAGGCCTCCGGCGCGAAGGCGGAAAGATCGCCGCCGAGCTTGGCGATCTGACGCACGAGCGTCGCGTTGATGTGGCGCGCTTCGGGCGAGGAGGGAACAAAGAGCGTGCCGATCTCCGGCGCGAGGGCCGTGTTCATCCCCGCCATGCTCATTTCATAGTCGAAATCGGCGCCGTCGCGCAAACCGCGCAAAATCGTCGAAGCGCCGAGCCCTCGCGCCGCCTCGACCGCCAGACCCTCGAAGGCCCGCGCCTCGAACTCGCAGGGCTTCGGGAGGCTAAGCATCGCGCAGGCCTCGAGAATCAGGGCGATCCTCTGCTCGAGCGACAGCATGGGCGTCTTGCCCGGATGCGCGCCGACCGCGACGATGATCTTGTCGAACAGCGCCGCCCCTTTGCGGATCACGTCGAGATGACCGAAAGTCAGGGGATCGAAGGAGCCGGGATAAAGCGCGACGCGCGTCGGTGAGGTCATGGCGCGACCATAGGCGATTTCTGCTGTTTCGGCGAGGTCGTCCGGATCGCTCACTTCTTCCCCTCCTCCAGCCCCACGCCCTTTCCGATGAAACGCAACGTATAGCCGTTCTGATAGGGCAAGTCCGCCGGGACGACTCCGGCCTTGACCATCTTGTCGAAGAAGCTTCTCACGCGCGCGTCGGTCATGATTCCGATGCCTAACGTCTTGGCGTCCCCCGAGTCGACGATCCCCCGCTCCTTCAAGCGGGCGATCGAGAAGGCGATCAGATCGTCGGTGATTTCCGGATTGTCGCGCTTGATGAGCGCATTGGCGGCGCGATTGTCGCCATAGAGATAATTGCGCCAGCCGATGATCGAGGCGTCGACGAAGCGCTGCACGAGATCCGGATTCTTGGCGATGGTGTCGGCGCGCGTCTCGATCATCGTCGAGTAGCTGTCATAGCCATAATCGGCGAGCAAGAACACATTGGGCTTGAAGCCGCCCTGACGCTCGATCTGGAACGGCTCCGAGGTCAAATATCCCTGCTGGATCGAGCGCTTGTCGGCGATGAAGGGCGCCGGGTTGAAGCCATAGGGCTTCACCGCTTCATCGCGAAAGCCATAGTCCTTCTTCAGCCACTGATAGACCGACACCAGCATGTCGCTGGCGATGAAGGCGGTCGGCGCTTTCGGCAGATCCTGGAAACGGTCGTAGCCCATGCCCGGATGCGACATGAGGATCACCGGATCGATCTGAAAAAGGCTCGCGACGTCGACGACGGGGATTTTCTGCTTCACCGCGTCGAAGGTCTGGATGAGGTTCGAGCCCATGGCGAAATCGACGCGGCCCGCGGCGAGCAGCAGCCGCGCATTGATCTGCGGCCCGCCCTGCACGATGCGGACATTCAAGCCGTAGCGAGCGAAAGTCCCGTCGGCGACGGCCTGATAGAAGCCGCCATGCTCGGCCTGCGCGCGCCAATTGGTGGCGAAGCTGATTTTGTCGAGGGCGTAGGCTTGGTTTGCGGCGGTGAGGAGGAGCAGAAACAGGGCGAGCAGGCGGCGGGGCATGGGGCGACTTTCAACCAGGTCTGCATTATCGACAGAGCGTCCCTCTCCCCCGCGGGGAGAGGGAATTGGCGAGCGCCCGAAGCGCCCGTGATGTTCACGCCTTGTCGCCATGACGCCGACAACTCTGCGTCTTACTCGTCAAGGCGGTGAGCATGGCGAGCGGTGGGGCTTTGTCAAGCACGCGCTTCCCGCCGGGCTCGGCGTCGGGCCAAAATCGGAGGCCTCGATAAGAATGGCCACGAGGCGCGAGATAGGCTATAAATTTCAGATGGCTAGTAGAGCGGCTGCCGACCCGATCCTACAGCGTTTCCGCGCCGCCGTGAGCGATTTATACGGTGACCGCGTGGCGCGCGTGGTGTTGTATGGCTCACGCGCGCGGGGCGACGCGCGACCGGATTCCGATTACGACATCGCCGTTTTCTTGCGCGGGGACCTGCCCGACCGCCTTAGGGAGGTGCATCGCCTCGCCGATGTCAGCACAGCTATTCTTTACGACATAGGCGGAGTCATAAACGCACTGCCTTATGGGGCGGACACTTACGACGACCCCCGGATGCCGCTCATGCACGAAATTCGCCGAGAGGGCGTCGACCTATGAAGCCGCAGAGCGCCGCCTTCCTCGAAAAGGCGCGCGCGCTTCTCGAAGAGGCGGAGACGATGCTCAGGGTCGACCTCAATGACGCCGCCGGACGCACGGCTTATCTTGCGGGCTTCCATGCAGCGCAGGCCCTCATCTTCGAAGCCATGGCGCGGGTGGGCAAGACGCATTCCGGTGTGCGCAGCGAGTTTGCGCGCCTCGTGAAGAACGAGCCCCGCCTCGATAATGAGCTCCGTGGTTTCCTCGGCTACGCCTATCAGCTCAAGGAGATCGCCGACTATGAATTGGGCTCGGGCTCCAAGGTGAGCGCGGAGAATGCTCGCGCGGCGCTACTGACGGCGCGCCGTTTCGTGGCTTGCGTGGAGGGACTTCTCCCTGCGGATGGCTAGAGTCTCCGCCACCGGGGCTACCCCTAGACTTTAAGCGGTTTTCCGCGGGCTTTAGTCCCAGAGCCGCCCGCATTGGCGCCGACGTCACGGCGAAGCCCCGCATCCCGTGGCGAGCGGTCGGCAGCCGCCCCCGAACGCGACTGTGGTGGGATCGTCGCGCCTGATTGTGCCTAATTGCGATGAACTCGATCCATTTTCGAGTTAGCCGTAATGCTAAGGTGTCGCAGAAAAGATTACCCTCACGCGTCGCCTCCTGGAGCTTCCTGCATGAAGCGTGTAAAGCATCGCGCGAATCCGTAAGCCCTCCGGTCGCCCAGGAGAGACCCCCATGGCCCTCGTCACGCTCCGCCAATTGCTCGATCACGCCGCCGAACACGACTATGGCGTTCCGGCCTTCAATATCAACAACATGGAGCAGGGTCTGGCCGTGCTGGAGGCTGCCTCCTCAGTCGATGCGCCGGTCATCATCCAGGCCTCGCGCGGCGCGCGCTCTTACGCTAATGACACGATGCTCGCCAAGATGATCGAGGCGCTCGTGATCATGTATCCGGACATTCCGATCGTCATGCATCAGGACCACGGCAATAGCGAAGCGACCTGCGCCTCGGCGATCCGCTTCGGCTTCTCCTCGGTCATGATGGACGGCTCGCTCGAGGCCGACGGCAAGACGCCGGCGAATTACGACTACAATGTCCGCGTGACGAAGAACGTCGTCGATCTCTCCCATTGGGTCGGCGCCTCGGTCGAGGGCGAATTGGGCGTGCTCGGCTCGCTCGAGACCGGCGAGGGCGAGAAAGAGGACGGCCACGGCGCCGAGGGCAAGCTCTCCCACGACCAGCTCCTGACCGATCCGGGCCAGGCCGTCGATTTCGTCGCCAAGACCAAGGTGGACGCGCTCGCCATCGCCATGGGCACCTCGCATGGCGCCTACAAGTTCTCGCGCAAGCCCGACGGCGCAATCCTCGCGATGAAGGTCGTCGAGGAAATCCATCGCCGCCTGCCGACGACGCATCTCGTCATGCACGGTTCTTCCTCCGTGCCGCAGGATCTGCAGGACGCCTTCAATGCGGCCGGCGGCGAGATGCCGCAGACCTGGGGCGTGCCGGTCGAGGAGATTCAGCGCGGCATTAAGTTCGGCGTGCGCAAGATCAACATCGATACGGACTGCCGCATCGCCATGACCGCGGCGATCCGCGCGACGCTCGGCAAGAACAAGGGCGAGTTCGACCCGCGCAAATATTTGAAGCCCGCGCAGGAGGCGATGAAGAAGGTCTGCAAGCAGCGCTATGAGGAATTCGGCGCGGCGGGCCAGGCGAGCAAGATCAAGCCGATTCCGCTCGCCGAGATGGCCAAGCTCTATGCGGCGGGCAAGCTCGATCCCAAGATCGCCTGAGACGCGTTGCGACTTGAGCGGAAGCTCTCTCCGGGGGGGAGGCGTAGCGCATGCGTCGCCTCCTCGCAGCCCGCGCCAAACATTACGCGGCCGCCGCTTTCTTCTTCCAGTAGTAAAATCCGAAGCCGCCGCCCACCACGAGGGCAAAAGCGCCAAAGAGCAGATAGGCGGAGGTTTCGGCGGTATCCATCAGCCCGACTGTGAAGGGATGCCGGCCGACATATTCGGTTTTGCCGTCATCACTCGTGAGCTTGGCGAGCAGCACATATTTCCCCGCCGTGTGGAACGGGAAGTCGAAATTCACCATGCCGTTGCGGTGCTTCTCGACCGGCAGCTGATAGACGATGTCCCCCGGCGCGTCGCTGCCGATTCCGTCGCCCTTGGGGTCGCCGATCACGCGAATGTCCCAGGTCATTTCGCGCAGCTCCGAGTCGGGCGCGTCGAGCGCGATGACGGTCGGCCCGACGTCGCCCAAGGCGTCGCAGACCCGGTCGATGTTTTTCTTGGGCTGCATCGCCACGAATTTCATCGACTTGGCGCCGAGCGCGATCGGGCACTCGGGATCGTAATAATGCCAGCCGGCGGCGCGGCTCGTGACGGGCGCGAGCGTCGCGCACAGCAGGGCGAGGGCTAGAAGGCTCGATCGCATCGCTCAAAGCTCCTTGTGCGCGCCATCGCACAAAGGCTCCTTCTTCGTCGCCTTGCAGCCGCAAAAGAACGCCTTGCCGGTCGCCTCGGCGGTATAGGCGACGGGGCCGATCCCGGTCCCCTTGTGGGCGCCGTCGCAAAAGGGCTGCGTGGCGCTGCGCCCGCAGGCGCACCAGTAATAGGTCTTCCCCGTCTCGACTTCGACCGGCATGGATTTCTTCTGATAGACGACGCGTTCCGTCATGGACTCTCTTTCCGATTAGACGAGCTGCGTTTCGAGCAGGAATTTCTCCGCATCGAGCGCGGCCATGCAGCCGAGCCCCGCCGCCGTCACCGCCTGCCGATAGACCTCGTCGGCGACGTCGCCCGCCGCGAAAACGCCCGGCACATTCGTGCGCGTCGTCCCTGGCTCGACGAGGATATAACCCGAGGGCTTCAGCGCGAGCTGCTCCTTGAAGAGATCGGAGGCCGGGCTGTGGCCGATCGCGACAAAGAGCCCGTCCGCCTCCAGCGTGGTTTTTGCTCCCGTCGTCACATGCTTCACGCGCACGCCCGTCACGCCGAGCGGGGACTCAACGCCGAGAATTTCATCGACCGCATGATCGAAAAGAATATCGACATTGGCCTGGGCCTTCAGCCGCTCTTGTAGCACGCGCTCGCCGCGCAGCTCGCCGCGCCGATGCACGAGCGTCACATGCGCGGCGATATTCGATAGATACAGCGCCTCCTCGATCGCCGTATTGCCGCCGCCGACGACGACAACGCGCTTCTTGCGAAAGAAGAAGCCGTCGCAGGTCGCGCAGGCGGAGACGCCATAGCCCTTGAACTTCTCCTCGCTCGGGATGCCGAGCCAGCGCGCCTTGGCGCCGGTCGCGACGATGAGCGCGTCGCATGTGTAGCGCTGGCCAGAATCGCCGATGAGCGTGAAAGGACGGCTCGAAAGCCGCGCCTCGACGATGTGATCGGCGATGAGCGTCGCCCCGACATGCTCGGCCTGGCCGCGCATCTGCTCCATCAGCCAGGGGCCCTGGATCGGCTCGGGAAAGCCCGGATAATTCTCGACCTCGGTCGTGATCATGAGCTGTCCGCCCGCATCGAAGCCGGCGATCAGAATGGGCTCGAGCATGGCGCGCGCGGCGTAGATCGCCGCCGTGTAGCCGGCGGGGCCGGAGCCGATGATGATGAGCTTGGCGTGGCGGGGAGCGGTCATGAGCGAAGGGCTTCCTCGTGGTCGGCATGGGTTAGCACTACGTACGCGTGGGGCGCCACCCCCTCCCCGGCCCTCCCCCGCTTCGCGATGCTTGCGGGAGAGGGAGGACTGCTGCGTTACGCCTTGTTCGGCTATGCCCCGCTCTGCCGATCAAGCGCCGGGTCTGCCCCCTCTCCCGCTTGCGACCCGCTTGCGGGGGAGGGTTGGGGAGGGGGCCATCCAAAGGCTTCAACCGGCTTCCTCTCCATCCTCATAATCCAGCAGCTGATCGGGGTTCGGCGGCCGCCAGGCCGGGAGCGGCGGCAGCTCGCCTTTGAAGACCTGATAGGCGCGCCGGATCGCCGCGGCGACTTTGGGCGTCTCGTTGATCGGCTCATAGGTCCAGCGCTCGGGCGTCCCGGTCCAGGGCCGCACCGCGCCTTCGCTTTGCAGGCGCTCGAGGAAGAGCTTGATCTTCGCGCTGCCGCCGCTCGGCGCGAAGATATGGACGGGCGCGCCGGTCGCGACCGCCTCGCCGATCATGCTGACGCTGTCCGCGCTCACGAGGATGAGATCGGCCGCGGCGAGCATGGAGAAATACGGGTTCTCGCCCTCTTTGTCCCAAATCCACCCTGGTCCTTCGGCGAGCGCGGCTTGCAGCGACCGGACGATCATCGCGGGCGTGCGTCGCGAGGCGGTCGCCATCACGCTGAAGCCCGCCGAAAACAGCGCCCGCACGGCCTCCTGCAGGGCGCCGGCGACCGCTGGCGTGAATTGGAAATGGCGGTTGTCGCCGCCGACGAGCAGCGCCGCGCGCGGCGCGGGCAGCGCAGCCACACGCGGGTCCGGGTCGCGCCGCTGTCGCGCCAGGCGCTCAGACGAGACTCGATGGGCCGGGGTGATCGGCGTTATGACATTCGGGCCGAAGAATCCGTCGTGAAGCGGGGAGACGATGAGATCGGCGGCCGCGCGGCCCGTCGCGGGACGGTTGACGTAGACCGTGAACACCTTGCGGCCGGAGGCGAGCTTGAGGCGCTTGAGATAGGGAAGCGTGCGGCGGCCGGCGGCGAGCGCGATGTCCGGCCAAGGAGGCCCGATGGGACTTCCCGGCCGGCTTTCCCGCTCGCGCCAATCGAGCGGGCCGAAAGGCGCGAGAACTTCGAAGAATTTGCGCGGATGGATGCAGCGGATGTCGGGCTCGAGGCCGAGCGCCTCGGCGATGCCGAGCGTCTGCGCGTCATGGCCCGCCAGACCATCGGAAAGGATCCGCAGGTTGAGGGCATGCGCCGCCGGGACGAGCGCCTGCCTCGCGGGAGTCTTGGGGGAGTCGGGATTCACGGCGGCTCCGTCTTCTGCGCCTTCACCAGTTTGCGGCTCTGGGTTTGGGCGCTAAATCATGATGTCCGCAGGCTCTTGGAAGGCAGTCGATCATGAGGCGTCTTTATAGCAAGGAGATTGTGGCGGAGCGCAAGGCGCGGCTCGTCCAATCGATCGCCACGTTGAAGCAGCAGGGAATCAAACCTCGGCTCACCGCCATTATTTGCTCCGAGGACGCGGCGGCCCAGAGCTATGTCGCGGTCAAACGCAAGCACACGAATGAGGTGGGCGCCGCATTCGAGGCCGTCGATCTCTCCGGCGTGCGCGACCAGGACGATGACGCGCGCGCCATTCAGGCCCTCTGCGCGCGTCCCGACGTTCATGGCGCCATCCTCGTGATGTCGTCCAAGCCGGAAACCGACGAGCTCGATCTCGCCAATCTCATTCCGGCTGAGAAGGACGTCGACGGCCTGTCGGCGTCGAATCTCGGCGCGCTGGTGCAGCATGGCGCAAAGCAGCGCTTCACCGAGCCGGCGACGCCAAAGGCTTGCATGGCGCTCGCCTCCTCGGTGTCGGAGATCGCCGGCAAGCGCGTCGCGGTGATCGGGCGCGGGCGCACGGTGGGCCGCCCGCTCGCCAATATGCTCATCAGCGCCGGCGCCACCGTGACCGTCTGCCACTCGGGCACGAAGGACATTCCGCTGATCACACGCGAGGCGGAGATCGTCTTCGTCGCGACGGGCCGCCCAAAGGGTTTCGGCAGGGAGTATTTTCGCGACGGTCAGCTCGTCATCGACGCCGGCATCGGCTTTATCGACGGGAAGGTCTCAGGCGACGTCGACAGCGCCGCGTTGGAGGACCTCGACCTTACCCTCACGCCCGTTCCCGGCGGCGTCGGGCCGCTGACCTCGGTGCTGATCTTGGAAAATCTGCTGCAGCTCATCGAGCGGAGTCGGGAAAATCACCGGTGAGAGGCGCTAGATCACGCTGCGTCCAGGCGGAATCGCCTGAACGCAGAAAAACGTGATCGATTCTAAAAACTTAGAGCGCGATTTGTGCGAAAAACCGGCTCCCACTTTTTCGCATCGCGCTCTACCCTCTCTTCTTCCCCTCATAGGGGTTCTCGCCCGTGCGCTTCGAGATGCGGATCGGCACACCCGGCAGATCGAAGGACTTGCGCAGGCTATTGATCAGATAGCGCTCATAGCTCGTCGGCAATTCGTCGAGCTGATTGCCAAAGAGCGTGAAATGCGGCGGGCGGCTTTTGGGCTGCGTGACATAGCGGATCTTGATGCGCCGTCCGGAGACGGCAGGCGGAGGGTTCTCAGACAGCGCGCTTTCGAGCCAGCGGTTGAGCCGCCCCGTCGAGACGCGCTTGTTCCAGACCTCATGCGTCTCGATGATCGCCTGCATCAGCGCCTCGAGACCAAAGCCCGTCGTCCCCGAGACGGGCACGACTTTGCACCCGCGAAGCTGCGGCAGCAGGCGCTCGGCCTCCTCGCGCAGCGTGGTCAGCGTCTTGCCGCGATCCTCGACCGCATCCCATTTGTTCAGGCCGATGACGACCGCTCGGCCCTCCGAGGCGGAAATGTCGGCGATGGTCAGATCCTGCTTCTCGAAGGGAATGGCGCAATCGACGAGCAGCACGACGACCTCGGCGAAGCGCACGGCGCGCAGCGCGTCGGCGCCCGCGAGCTTCTCTAACTTGTCGACGACGCGGGCGCGCTTGCGCAGCCCCGCCGTGTCGAAGAGCTTGATCTTGCGCTCGCGCCACAGGAAGTCGATCCCGATGCTGTCGCGCGTGATCCCGGCCTCGGGCCCGGTGAGCAGGCGCTCCTCGCCGAGCAGACGGTTGATGAGCGTCGATTTCCCGGCATTGGGGCGCCCGACCACGGCGATGCGCAAGGGCTTCGTCAGATCGAGGTCGCTGCCGTCCTCGTCTTCGTCGAGTTCTCGTCGAGGCGATGTTTCTTCTTCCGGCGGGGCCTCGGTCAATTCGGGCAGCGCGAGGCGCAGGGCGTCGAAGAGGTCGATGAGTCCATCGCCATGCTCGGCGGAGAGCGGCACAGGATCGCCAAGGCCCAGCGCATAGGCGTCGAGCACGCCGGCCTCGCCCGCGCGTCCCTCGGCCTTGTTAGCGGCGAGGATCACGGGCTTGTCGGCCCGGCGCACGAGATCGGCGAAATATTTGTCATCCGGCGTCACGCCGACGCGCGCGTCGATCATGAACAGAATCGCGTCGGCCTGCTCCACCGCCGCTTCCGTCTGCCGGCGCATGCGCCCGATGAGCGAGCTGTCGGCGCCCTCCTCGAGCCCCGCCGTGTCGATGATGGTGAAGGTGAGATCGGCGAGCTTGGCCTGGCCCTCGCGCCGATCGCGCGTCACGCCCGGTCGATCGTCGACGAGCGCGAGCTTCTTGCCGACGAGCCGGTTGAAGAGCGTCGATTTGCCGACATTGGGCCTGCCGACGATGGCGAGCGAGAAGGTCATGGTGGTGGCCCGGGACTCGACGACGAAAACCCCTCCCTGTCCCTCTCCCGCGAAGCGGGGGAGGGACAGGGAGGGGGCAGCGGTAAAATGCCCGCCTATTTCTTCTCGATCGGCTTCATCTCGACCGTCACGCCGGCGTCGGCCGGGTCCTGACCGTCGGCCGATTCGACGACGGGCGTGATGGAGGTGATCCCCCCGGCCTTCGCCTTGACGCCGCGCGCCGCATGCAGCAGGCCCTGATAGGCCTGGGCGCGCTGGCGCATGCCCGCCGGCGCGTTGGGGTCGCTCAAGAGCAGGTTGAACACGCGCTCCGCCTCGTCGAAATCCTTGTCCTCGAGCGCGTCGAGTCCAGTCCATTCCTGCGCGCTGAAGCGGAAGACGCCGTTCTCGGTCATGAGCGGGCCGAGCTTCATCATGCTCTTTTCGCGGTCGCCGAGCTCCATGGTGTACATCGCGCTGCGCAACTCCGCGACGGCGCGGGTCAGGCTGTCGACCTTCTTGTCGTCGGAAACCGCGTCCAGGAGCTCGATCGCCTTGGCCTTGTCGCTCTTGGCGATCTCCTCGGCGCCGCGCAGCCGCGCAAGCGTCGCATAGCCCGGCTGGCCGCTCTTGGCGATCGCGTCGAAGGCGGCGACGGCCTCGGCGCTCTTGCCGGCGTCTGCGTCGGCGACCGCCGCGAGGAAGCGCACATTGGCGGCCTCGGCCGCTTTGGTCCGCTCGGACTTATAATAGCTCCAGCCGCCCGTCCCCGCGACGATCAGCACCGCCGCCACGATGACCGGCGTCTGAAAGCGCTTCCAGAGATTTTCGACCTGGTCTCTTTGGACTTCCTCGTCGACCTCTCGGAAAATATCGGACATGACCGCTCCGGAACCCTTGCTTGCGCCCCTTTCGGCGCTCCTTCCGCCTGTTAGCATGGCGGGCGCGGCGGCGCCAGGAGAAGGAAAGCAGGCGTTTCGGCGCCGCTTGCGCTTTCGCGCATTGGAAACAATTTTCGGCATGCCTCGGCAGGATCAGAACCATCATTCCGGGATGCAGGGGAGCGTAAGATAAAGACAGTCGATCATCGCGCTGCGAATTCGATGGCTGCACAGCTTACGGTCGCCGCTCTGTTTGCTCATAGCCCGCTGAATATTATGGCGTAGCTGGATCATCTTATTGTGAGACGCAAAAGGCCTAGCCAAGGCTATGTGACGCAGCTTAAACTACTCTTGGATTCGCAAGCGCCGTCGCGGCGCTGACTTTGTGAATGTGCATTTGGGCGGAGGCTTCGGGGCTGCCGCCGAATGGAATTTCAGCGGGAGGAGTCCGCCTTGCCGAGAGAGAATCGCGCGTCGGCGCCGCCGTCCTCAAGTGCCGCCGCGGCACGCTCCCTTCCGAGAAAGGCTTTCGCTTTCGGCGCCCATAGGCTCCTCGGCGCCCTTGGCGCCGCCGCCGTCATTTTCGTGGTCGTCGGCTTGTCGGCGCCGGCAGAGGCGGTGCCGAGCTTCGCCCGCCAGACCGGCCAGCCCTGCGCCACCTGCCATACAAACTTCCCCGAACTCACGCCCTATGGGCGGCGCTTCAAGCTGGGCGGCTACACGGCCACCGGCGGGACCGAGCCCTGGGAGGTTCCGCCGATCGCCGCCATGGTGCTGCCGACCTTCACCAAGACCAAGGTTCAGCAGGACATGCCGCCGACCAATACCGGCGGCTATCCCGACGCGCATGTGAACGACAATTTCGTCATGCAGCAGGCAAGCCTGTTTTACGGCGGCAAGATTTACGAAAATCTGGGCGCTTTCGTCCAAGGCACCTATGACAAGGCGGATCAGCGCACATTCCTCGACAATACCGATATCCGCTACACGCGGACGGTGAATATCGGCGGGATCGACGCCATCATCGGCCTGAACGCCAACAACAATCCGACGGTCCAGGACGTTTGGAACACGACGCCGGCCTGGGGCTTTCCCTATGTGGCCGCGAGCCTCGGGCCGGCCTTTTCGCCGCCGGGGACGCAGATCGAGGGCAGCTGGGCGGGCACGACGGTCGGCACCGGCGCCTACGCCTTCCTCAACGACATGCTTTATGTGGAGACCTCGCTTTATCACCCCATGTCGAAAGGCATGCTGGGCGCGCTCGGCTACGCCTGCGGCTATAATGCGGATTACATCAGCAATGTGCAGCAGGGCTGGGCCCCCTTGGCCTATCCGAGCGTCGCCGGCCTCCCGTTCCCGGCCTGGCAGCCCTTCACCCAGAACCCACAAAACTACACAATCGCCTGCTCGTCGAGCTCGCTGGCCAACGCCTCGCCCTATTGGCGCGTCGCGCTGGAGAAGAACTGGGGCGAGCACTCGCTGATGATCGGCGCCTTCGGCTTTTACCCTGACGTGCTGCCGGGGCGGATCATCGGCTATGGCGTCGACCATTACCGCGACATCGGATTAGACGCGCAATACCAGTATATCAGCGGCGTGCATGCGCTGACCCTGCAGCTCACGCACATCAGCGAGATGCAAAATCTCAAAGGCACCTATGCGCAGGGAATCGCCTCGCAATTCATCGCCGCCAACAACATTCTCAACATCTACGGCCTGCCGGTCTCGGGCGGCTACGCCTCGTCGTCCAATCCGCTCAACTATCTGACGAGCTTCAAGGCGACGGCGGGCTATACGTGGGACCACACGCTGAGCGGCTATGTCAGCTACTTTCACGTGACCGGCTCGCCGGACTTCACGCTCTATGGCAATGCGATGCTGGGCTGGCTGGGCTCCGTGAGCGCCGGCGGCCTCGGCGGCTATCCAAATTCGGGTCCCTCCGCCGTCGGCTTGCCGAACGGCGCCGGCCTCATCTTCGATTTTGCTTACATGCCCTTCAGCAAGGGCGGCCCCGAGGCCTGGCCCTGGGCCAACGCCAAGATCGGCGTTTCCTACACGCATTATCTCTCGATGTGGGGCGGGACGTCGAATTTCGACGGCAATGGGATCTTTTACAACGGCAGCAGCTGGCGGACGCATAGCGCGACCGACAACAACACGCTGTTTTTCTACACCTGGATCGCGTTCTGAGCGGACGCGAAGTTCACCAGACGACTCCGGCTCTGACGCCGAAGAACCGAAAGAGTTGACGACAGCAGGACATGGGCTGGGGGAAAATCATGAGGCGGACGAGTCTGGTTGCGGCGCTTTGCGCGGTTTTGATCGCCCTCGCCTTCACGGCGGCGGGCTGGGCTCGACAGCGCGTTTGGCATGTCGCGGCCCAAAGCGGTTTCGAGGCGAAGGTCGAATATTGCAAGACCTGCCACGGACTCTCCGGCGAGGGCTATCGCGGCTACTACCCGATACCGCGGCTGGCGGGCCAGCAGCCCAAATATATCGAGAACCAGCTCAGGGCGTTCCTCGAGCGTCGGCGCAAGAGCCCGCTCGGCGCCGCCCGCGAGGCGGGGGCGGAGGGGGTCATGCTCAATGTGGCGCATGGTCTCTCACCCGCTCAGTTCGGCGCCCTGGCGGCGCATTTTCGATCTCTCGATCCCGCGCCCCTGGGCGGCGCGCCAACGGAGCAGATGTCCCTTGGCAAGCGCATCTACGAGAATGGACTGCCGGAAACCAATGTGCCCGCATGCATGGCCTGTCACGGGCCCGACGGGAAGGGCGGGGCCGAAATCCCGCGGCTCGCTGGGCAGCTCTACCCTTACACGCTGCACGAGCTGGCCTATTGGACCCGCGAGCGTGGCCAAAACGGCGCTAAGGACGACGTGTCCGCGATCATGATTCCGACGGTGCAGAATTTAACGCCCGCGCAGGCTTCCGCCGTCGCCGCCTATGTGAGCTCTCTGAGATGAAGCGGAGCGCTTTGACAAGGACGCGCTCATTCTGCTCGTCGGCCGGTCAGGCGGCGGCGATTGCTTTTGCCTGCTGGTCGTCAAGCCCCGGGACGCAAGCGCAAGAGGCGCTTCCCACTCGCAATTGCACGTGGTGCCATGGATCGTCGGCGCAGGGCTTCTCCACGGCGCCGCGGATTGCCGGACAAAAGCCGCATTACATCGTGCGGGAGCTGCTGGCCTTCAAAGACCACAGCCGCGACAATCCCACCTCCGCGCAATATATGTGGGGCGCCACGGCGCGGGTCAGCCCCGAGCTCGCAAGCGAGTTCGCAGCCTATTTCGCGGCGCTGCCCGCTGAGCCCGCCAATGACGGAAACAGCGCCCTCGTCGAGGCGGGCAAAGCACTGTACGTGCAGGGCGCAGCGGAGGCCAATGTCGTCTCCTGCGTGGTCTGTCACGGGCCCAACGGAGAAGGCTTTGAGGCCATTCCGCGCTTGGGCGGACTCTCCTACGGCTATTTGAAGAGCCGGCTGGAGCAGTGGTCGCAAGGCTTCCACGCCTCGGCCTATCCCATGCCGCGCGTCGCGACGAGCCTCTCGCCAGAGGAGATCGACGCGCTCGCCTCTTATCTGAGCTTTCTGAAATAGCTCGTCGCGTCGGCCAACACGCGATGCCTTGGAATTGAGGGAGCCTTCTGATGACGCCACTTCGCTCGCTGCTCTTGTGCTGCTTCGCTCTCCTTGCGCTGCTCTGCTCGACGATGGGGCGCGCCCAGGGGCTCAATGCGGAGACTCCAAAGCCAGAAGCAACCAAGCCAGAGGCCGCCAAGCCAGAGGCCGCCAAGGCGGAGACGCCGCCGAGAGCCGAGATCGAGGCCAAGCTCACCTATTGCAAGACCTGCCACGGCGTCGCCGGGCAAGGCTTTCGCGGCGACACGTCGATGCCGCGTCTCGCCGGGCAGCAGCCGGAATATCTCCAGAGCCAGCTGCAGGCTTTCAGCGAGCGCCGACGCGTCAACCCGGTGATGTTCAACGTGGCGCATGTCTTGAAGCCCGGCATGCTCACGGCGCTGGCCGAAAGCTTTCAAAACCTCAATCCGAAGCCGCTCGGCGGCGAGCCGAGGGAGCTGATCCCCGCCGGCAAGAAGATCTTTGAAGAAGGCGTTACGGCGACGAACGTCCCCGCTTGCGCGTCTTGTCACGGCGAGGACGCCAAGGGCCAAGGCGCCATGCCGCGCCTCGCCGGCCAGCTCTATGAGTACACGACGAGGAAGCTCGTGAATTGGAGCAAGGAGCGCGGCCAGGACCCCGCCAAGCCCGACTCCTCGCAGGTCATGGAGCCCATCGCGAAAGGCCTCACGCCGCAGCAGATCTCCGAGGTCGCGGCTTATCTCGGGTCGCTGGAGTAGCGGTGGGTCTTTTCAGTCACTGTGGCTTCATTTGAAGCTATCCCGCCAGCGACGTGAGCCGTGAAGGACGGCGAGGATTTGCACCACGTCACCGCATACGCGGTAAGGGATAATGTACGGCGTGCCGGTGACGACTAATTCTCGTGTTCCTGGAACACGGCCCGGACGTCCGACATGCGGATGTTTCGCCAACAGCTCGGTTCGATCGAACATGTTCGTAACGACGCGAGCGGCGGCGGCTGGGTTTTCGCGCGCGATGTCATCGCCGAGTTCCTCGAAATCGCGTAGCGCCGGAGTCGTCCAGCGCAGCCTCATTCTCTAACTGCGAATTTCATCCTCACGCGCGCCAACTCCTCATCGCTGGCGAAGTCGCCGCCGTCGGCGGCTGTGATGCCGGCTTCGATCTTGCCGACTTGCCAAGCGTTGACGGCCAGGTAATCCTCGATGGCCTTGGCTACGAGCCAGTTGCGCGGGCGTTCGGTTTTCTCGGCGAGCTGGTCAAGCGCGCCAAGCATCGCCTCATCAATGCGGACGGTGAATGCGGCGGACATGAGGTTGCTCGTGTTATTGTTACGTTGGTGCGGTTCGGTTCGCTTGTATTCTAGTAGAAACCGCATCCGCTTTCCAGCCTAACTATCGGTCTTCACTTCCTCGGTTGACCACGGGAACGAGCGCGCGCTTCAAATCCGCCGCGTCGCGCGTCACGACTATCAGCCTGTGATGCTGGGCCGTCGCCGCCATGAACAGGTCTGGCCGCGAGAGGGTGTGTCCGGCCCTGCTGCTCGAACATCGGGCGCACACTGTGAGTGAGCCAATCGCAGAGCTCGGCGCGGCGCGTGGCGTCCTCGACGAGATCGATGCCGAAGCGGATCTCCTCACTTGCGTTCAGCACGTGCTCTTGTCCTCCGACACTCAAAAATCTAGCGTCGCGAACTTAGATGTGAGGGGTCCCTATTGCGGGGGATTGTGACACGCGGCTCACGGGCCAAGACAGGGGGCCACTCAAGCTCGCCGGCCAGCTCTATGATTACACGACAAGAAAGCTCACGAATTGGAGCAAGGAGCGCGGCCAGGACCCCGCCAAGCCCGATACGTCGCAGCTCATGGAGCCCATCGCGCATGGCCTGAGCCCCCCTTTGCGCGCCGCTTGTACCGTTAAGCTTTCGAGTGGACGCGCCTTGTCAAAACCGTCGAACCGCCGGACACTCCGGTCCGCTGAAATAAGGCTTGTGCCTCATCTTCTCGGAGTGAGCATGCCCGAAGAATGCGTGGAGCGAGTGAAGCCCATGACGCAGGAAAGCCCCGACCCGCGTCTGCACGCCGTGCGGCGCATGCGTGAGATCCTCGACCCCTTGGGCTATTTCGCTTCCGAGGGGTTTCATCTCCTTGGCCTGTTTGCGATCCTCGCCGTGACCTTCGTTGCGGGGGCGCAAGCGCTCATGAGAATGGCCGCGCAGGGGGTCGTGTCGATCGAAGACCTGCTGCTGCTGTTCATCTATCTCGAGATCGCGTCGATGGTCGGCATTTATTTCCGCACCAACGCTATGCCGGTGCGCTTTCTGCTTTACGTCGGCATCACGGCGCTGACGCGACATATGATCGGTTATGTGCAATTGGACTCATCGCCCGACGCCGGCGTTTTGATCCTGGCGGGGGCGACGCTCATTCTGGCTCTCGCCGTCTTGGTCGTGCGCTATGCTTCGGCGGTTTACGGATCCCGGGAAGGCAATCGAGAGATCAAGACCGATTGAGCTTTGCGTGGGCGAAGCTCGACGCATCGCGGATCGTGAAGCCATCGCTCATGGGTTGACGCCGCAGCAGATCTCTGAGGCCGCGGCTTTTCTCGCGCCGCTGGAGTAGCGTCTCGGCGCTTTAGAGGATGGATCGAGCGGTCAAAACGCAGAGATCGCGCGCGGGTGGCGGGGCCCGCCCGGCGCGGCGCTCTTGTCTCGTTGCTCGCTCAGGACTTCTTCACGAACGGGGATATCGTTTGGCCGTCCTTGCCCTGGGCGATCTTGTAGGCGGAAGGGGCGGCCTTCGACTGACCCTTGTCCGCCTTCGGCTTTTTGGCCTCCTTGTTGCCCTTCGCTTGACCTTTCGCCATGACTTCCTCCTTTTTGATGGGCCGCCATGTGTCGCGGATCGATCAATCTAGCATGCTTTCTTGGACCGCCGGGTTTAATTGCTCTGCGCCCCGCGCATAAGCCCCGCTCCAGGGCTTTTTGGCAGTGCATGGCGTTGCGCCAAACGCTTCCCAACGAATGGACGCGTGAACGCGATTTCCCGAGTCCAGCCCGATCATGGCTTAGAAACGGCCGATCGACGGCGACGCCCTCCCCAACGCTTCTTGGGGGGCCCTCCAGAGCCTTTCGAAACGGCGGCGCGGTCGCCCAAGGCGCCGTGCGACTGCGCGGAGCGGTAGCGGGCCAGCATAAGCGCGAAACTGGCGTGCAGCGCCGTTTCGATTTCGGGGCGTTGTTCCATCCGGCTGAGCGTCAGAGCGGCGGCTTCGATGGTCGACAGCCCTTCGCGGCGCGGCTCGCGACGCAGCCCGCCATAGAGCGAGGCGCGCCGCGGATTCAGCACCAGGCGCTTGGCCTTTAGAACCCAAGCGTTTCGCCACCAGAGCGTCTTCGCTTGGGCCCACGTCCCGTCGAAAATCACAATGCCCTTGACCCCTTTCAGCGCATGATCCTGATCGGGAATCGCAACGCCCTTCTTGTCGAGCACGACAAGCTCTCGGTCTTTGGGCAAATCGCTGCTTCTCGCGGAGCCGAGATGCAGGATCGCCCATTCGGCCGGATCGGCGGGCCGGCCAAGCGCCTTGGCGAGACTGGGCCATGACAGTCCGATCTTGAATACCGAATTGGTCAAATGCAGCGTTGCGAGTCGAGCGCTTCCGAGGAGTCGGTCCTGCTCTTGAGGGTGCTGCAGCACGAGCAGGCCGACTTTGTTGTCGATCGGCGTGACGGCGTCACAAATGCAGAGTGCGGCCGGCTTCGAGCAGCGCGGGCAATCGGCCGTATCCGCCGCGACGGGCGGAGCGATGTCCAGGGGATCGGCGTCGATCGGTTCTTGCGGGGGCATCGCCGTTCATACACTGGCGCGGCAAGATTCACGAAGGACGAAATCGATCGAGCAGCATCGCCGAGTTGGGAGCTGCGGCCCCATCGAGGTCGCAGTCCCGCCTTGAGGTTTACTCACTATTCCACCAGGCCGCGCGCAATGCCGCCGGGGATATGGCAGGAGCATCCAGTTGCGAGCACGCCCGGCTCCTGGAGCAGGCACGTCTTGACGGAAGTCACGCAGTAGTTTCCACTCGCCACGGCCACCACCACAGGCGTATAGCCGGGCGCGACGTAGTCAGAGGCTACGACGTAGTCGGATGCTACGACTGGGCCCCGATGCCAGCCCCTGCAACCCCTGTGATAAGCGTCGGCCGGGCCTGAATAAGCGAGCGCCCCAACGCCGAGCGCTGTCGCCGCAAGCAGAACTATCAAGCTTTTGAGTGTCATCATCGCCTCCACACTTTGACGATGGATTCCGCATCCGTATTTTACGTGTCTCGCGCCAAGGCTTCGTCAAGCGAACTCGGCTAATTTCTTCGGTCGGAGAAGCTGAAACATAAGTATTGCTGCTACGAAAACCGACGTCAGCGGCCGCTCCTGCAAGATCAACATATTTTTAGACCGCCATGAGCTTGACATTATACGGGCCAGCGAATTCTGCTTTCGATGGAAGCGGTCTTATCGGAGCTGGCCAAGCACATCGGCAACGCCGCCGCGCAAATCAACTGCCTTTGCGCGACAAGGCAGGTCGCACATTTCGGCGTCAAAATTGCGTTCGCAGAGGCACAGAGTCTTGGTTTCGAAAGTTCTTCGGCCGTCAAGTCGACCAAGCCCGACTCGATGAAATGAAGCAGCTATTTGCCGGTTACGAGAAGAAACTGTCTTAAGGGTTCTCCCGCCTTCGCGAAGTTCCATCCGTCTTGCCACCGCCTGCCGTGATCGCGCATCTGTAGCGGCCCGAACTCCTGGAGCCCCGCTTGGTCCGCGCCTTTGCCGATCGCCTGCCGATCGACGACATCCTTCCCGAGCTCGACGCCGCGCTCGATAAGCAGCCCAATCTCGTGCTGGTCGCGCCGCCCGGCGCCGGCAAAACCACGCGCGTTCCGCTCGCGCTGCTCGACGCCTCCTGGCGCGGCGACGGGAAGCTGATCCTGCTCGAGCCGCGCCGTCTCGCCGCGCGCGCCGCCGCCAGCCGTCTCGCCGCGACGCTGAAAGAAAACATCGGCGAGACCGTCGGCTTGCGCATGCGGTTGGAGACCAAAATCTCAGGCAAGACGCGCATCGAGGTCGTCACTGAGGGCGTTTTCGCCCGCATGATTCTGGACGATCCGGAACTCAAGGGCGTCGCCGCCGTGCTCTTTGACGAGTTCCACGAGCGCTCGCTCGACGCCGATCTCGGCCTTGCGCTAGCGCTCGACGCGCAGGCGGGCTTCCGCGAGGATTTGCGCCTCGTCGCCATGTCGACGACGTTAGATGGCGCACGCGTCGCGACGCATGCTGACCCTGACCGGTCGTCGCCCGCATTACTGCAACGCGGCGAGACGTCTTGAGCTTGATCAAATGATGTGTGGCAATTTTGTTACACGGCCTGAGAAAATGTATGTAAACGCCTCAATCGAACGACTAGTTTCCTTGACTATTTGTGGGGCGGCCCTGATGATTATGTAAAGGAAAAGCTTATTTAGAGGCAGAGAGAAGGAAGCATACGATGCTGAAATCTTTCCTTTCGGCGACGGCGCTCAGCCTAGCACTCACCGCGTCGGCCTTCGCAGCCGACCTTCCATCCTACAAGGCACCCCTCGTCGCGCCGCCGCCGCCGTTCACCTGGACGGGCCTCTATGGCGGTATCAACATCGGCTATGGCGTCGGCAATGGCGATCAGGACTCTGGGTACGCGGTCACCCTCTTTCCGGCCTCCTTTGGAATCCCGGGCTGGACCATTTCCAACGATTTGAACGGCGTGGTCGGCGGCGGTCAGGTCGGCTACAACTACCAGTTCAATCCGTGGCTGGTCGTCGGCCTCGAGGCGGACCTCCAGGCGAGCGACGTGCACAGCCAGGGAACCGGCGTGGGCATTGGAACGCTTGGAACGGGCTCCGCCTTCATCCCCCAGCTCAACCCGGCGACGAGCAATTTCGTTTTCGCTTCCCAGAACAAGAGCGTCGACTGGTTCGGCACGGTGCGCGCACGCGTCGGCGTGACCCTCCCAAGCTTCCCGAGCCTTTTGGTGTATGGAACGGGCGGCTTAGCCTATGGCGGCGTGGTTCACAGCGTCAACGCTTCGGACTTCTTTCCCAGCGCCCGTACCGCCTTTCCGGTAGTCCGCTTCGGCGCGGGCGCGATCTACGGCTCGGGCGGAAACTATGACAGCACGAGAGTCGGATGGACCGCGGGCGGCGGCGTCGAGTGGTCCCCGTTCACGACTTCTCCGCTGTTGAAGACCTTCTCGGTAAAGCTCGAATATCTTTACACCGACCTCGGCTCGACCACGATCTACGGCAGTGCTATCGGCGCCACCCCGGGCTTCCTCCCGTTCCGCCCCCTTACCGCCCCATTGTCGAATGCGGGTTTCGCCTACCGGCAGGCCTCGGCGACCCGCTTCCAAACGGTGCGTGTCGGCGTCAACTGGCACTTCAATCCCTTCGCCGCCGATCCGGTGCTCGCGAAGTATTGATCAGATTGGGGCAGCCCCGTCTGAAGGCTAAAAAACCCCGGCCTTTTTGCGCCAGGCGGGGTTTTTAAGTGCGCGCCGGTGTTCGCGATAGAAACGGAGACCAGACGTTCGGCCGATGTCCGGGGACGGCGCAAACCGGAAGCGCCAAAGCGTTTGTCTCTGGGCGGGAACGTGAGCAGGGACGCGTTCCATCCGGCGCAGTGCAGTATCGCCCATCTTGCCAGCGCCTGCGGCAATCGCGCATCTGTAGCGGCCCGAACTCCTGGAGCCCCACTTGGTCCGCGCCTTTGCCGATCGCCTGCCGATCGACGACATCCTTCCCGAGCTCGACGCCGCGCTCGATAAGCGGCCCAATCTCGTGCTGGTCGCGCCGCCCGGCGCCGGCAAAACCACGCGCGTTCCCCTCGCGCTGCTCGACGCCTCCTGGCGCGGCGAGGGCAAGCTCATCCTGCTCGAGCCGCGCCGTCTCGCCGCGCGCGCCGCAGCGAGCCGCCTCGCCGCAACGCTTAACGAGAGCGTCGGCGAGACCGTCGGCTTGCGCATGCGGTTGGAGACGAAAGTCTCCGCCAAGACGCGCATCGAGGTCGTCACTGAGGGCGTCTTCGCCCGCATGATTCTGGACGATCCGGAACTCAAGGGCGTCGTCGCCGTGCTCTTCGACGAGTTCCACGAGCGCTCGCTCGACGCCGATTTCGGCCTTGCGCTGGCGCTCGACGCGCAGGCGGGCTTGCGCGAGGATTTGCGCCTCGTCGCCATGTCGGCGACGTTAGACGGCGCACGCGTGGCTAAGCTGATGCGCGGCGCGCCGGTCATTGCGAGCGAAGGCCACGCCTTTCCCGTCGAGACGCGCCATATCGGGCGCGATCCCTCCCTGCGGCCGGAGGAGGACATGGCGCGCGCGATCATGCGCGCCGTGGGCGAGGAGGAGGGCTCGATCCTCGTCTTCCTGCCCGGCCAGGCCGAGATCCGTCGCGTCGCATCGCTCCTCGAGGAGCGCGGCCTGCCGCCAAACGTGGAGCTCGCGCCGCTTTATGGCGCGCTCGATCGCGGCGAGCAGGATCGCGCGATCACGCGGCCGCCCGCGAGTAGGCGCAAGATCGTGCTCGCGACCTCGATCGCCGAGACATCGCTCACGATCGAGGGCGTGCGCGTCGTCATCGACAGCGGCTTGTCGCGCGTGCCCCGTTTCGAGCCGGGGCTGGGGCTCACGCGCCTGGAGACGATCCGCGCCTCGCGCGCCAATGTCGAACAGCGGCGCGGCCGCGCAGGGCGCGTGGAGCCCGGCGTCTGCTACAGGCTTTGGGAGGAGGCGGCGACCGGGGCGCTGCCCGCCTTCGCCGAGCCCGAAATCCTCGCCGCCGATCTCTCCGGCTTGGCGCTCGATCTCGCGCATTGGGGCGTGAGCGATGCTTCAAGCCTCGCCTTTCTCGATCCGCCGCCCGCCGCCGCCTGGGCCGAGGCGCTCTCGCTCTGCAAGGCGCTCGGCGCGCTGGATGAAGACGGCCGCCTCACGGAAAAAGGCGCGGCGATGCGCAGCCTGCCCGTGGCGCCGCGTCTGGCCTCGATGATCATCGAGGCGGCGGGCCAAGGCGAGGGCTTGCGCGCGGCGCGGCTCGCGACGCTGCTGTCTGAACGCGGGCTCGGCGGCGATGATCCCGATCTCTCGCATCGCCTGGAGCGCTTCGCCCACGAAAATTCGCCGCGGGCGCGCGACGCGCGGCGCCTGGCCGAAGGGATTGCGCGGGCGGCGAGCAAGGACGCCCCCTCTCCCCGCCTGCGGGGAGAGGGCCCGGGTGAGGGGCCAAGCGCTTCCCCAACTGCCCAAGCCCCTCTCCCTAACCCTCTCCCCGCAGGCGGGGAGAGGGAATTCTCCGACGGCGCCCTCATCGCGCTGGCTTTCCCCGATAGGATCGCCAAGGCGCGGGGCGCGGGCGCCTTCACCATGGCCAATGGCCGCGCGGCGTCGCTGCCGCCGGAACATGCGCTTTCGCGCGAGGCCTATCTCGCCGTGGCCGAGATCGCCGGTCGCGCCGGCGCCGCGCGCATTCTCGCTGCGGCGGCGCTCACACTCGCGGAAGTCGAGGGGGTCGCCGCAGGCCGCATCGAGGCGCGCGAGGAGACTCGTTTCGAGCCCGAGAGCGGCGCGCTGCGCCGGCGGCGCTTCAAGCAGCTCGGCGCGATCCGGCTCTCCGAGCAGAATCTCGCGATCGAGCCCGATCTCGCCTCGGCGCAGATGCTTGCCCAAGGCGCGGCGAGCCTCGGAATCGCGCGGCTTCCCTGGAGCAAGGCGCAGAGCCAGCTGCGCGACCGCGTCGCCTTCCTGCGCGCGGCGGAGGGCGAAGACTGGCCCGATCTCTCCGATGCGGGGCTCGCCGAGAGCGCCGCCGATTGGCTCGCGCCGTGCATCCTCGGGCGCACGGGCCTTGCCGCGATCGAAGCGGGCGATCTCGACGCGGCGCTCGCTACGCTTCTCCCCTACGCCCTGCGCCGCCGTCTGGATGAAGAGGCGCCGGCCATTTTCGAGACGCCGGCGGGTTCACACATCGCGCTGGATTATGCGGCGGCCAATGGCCCGCTGCTCTCGGTGCGCGTGCAGGAGCTTTTCGGCCTCGAGCGCCATCCGACCTTGGCGAAAGGCCGTGTTCCCGTGACGCTGGAATTGCTCTCGCCCGCACATCGCCCGATCCAGACGACGCGCGATCTGCCCGGCTTCTGGAAGGGTTCCTGGAACGACGTCAAAAAGGAGATGAAGGGCCGCTACCCGCGCCATGTCTGGCCCGACGATCCAGCGAACGCCCTGCCGACGAGGCGCGCGAAGCCGAAGGGCTAGCGCGACGATTTCCATGTCGCCCTCAACGGCGCACGGAATGAAATCCTTGATGTCTTCGCCAAGGGTGCGCCCCGTTCTTTGTCAGTCCAACTTCTTCTCATAGGTGATTTCATAAGGGTGGAAGCCGGCGCGCTCATACGACGCTCGGGCGAGACTATTGCTGCTCAGTGCGACGACACGAATGCGTTCGACGCCGAAAGCTGCAAGTCGCCTCTCCATGGCCGCCAGCAGCAACGCGCCGATGCCCTGAGTTCGATATTCGGGCAGCACGCAAATGTCCGCTATCAACCCGTGACGATTGGAGCTCTCGGTCTCTGCGATGGCGTCGCTTTCTTCCACCCAACCCGCGACAAAGCCGGCGAATAGGCCGTCGAGGTCGGCTTTCAAGATTGCGCCGCTCACGGCCGTTCGACCAAGGAGCTGCGCGAGATAGGCGTCTGCAACATCCTCCCCGGGCCGTCTTGTGTCGTGCAGCGCGCGTTCGTGCTCCTGCAGCGCGACGATGGCTCGACGCAGATCGGGGCCATCCGAGGCGTTCGCCGACAGGATCGAAATTCGGGGCATCAGCGGCATTTTCAACTCCGTGATCCGATCACGTGCGCCAAAATTATCCGAGTTTGTCAGTCTATTCGGCTTCCGCCACGATAAACAGAAGAGAACCCACAGTCTGGACGCTTGAAGCGGAATCCGCGCGCATCCTATTTGATACGAGGAGTCAAGTTGCTCATCGCCTGCATGTTCATCGCGCTGTTAAGGAGCGCTCAGCTGAAAATCTGTTGGAGCCTGCCGCAACAAATGGTTTCTAGGTCGGCGCCGACCCATCCCTCGACCTTTTGTCGATAGGCGAATCCCATAGCCGCACGAAATAGCCTTATTGACCGGCCGCCTCCATTCCTCAATATTCATCGCAATGTAATATGAATAAATAACGCAGGCGCGGCCCTGCGGGGCGCTGGGGAGGAGGCGGTCATGCCGCTCATCAAGGAAATCGACTACGGCACGTCCGAGGCCAAATCCGGGAAAACCGTCACGCTGACGATCGACGGGCGAGAGGTTTCCGTTCCCGAGGGAACGTCGATCATGCGGGCGGCGATGGAGATCGGGATCGCGATCCCAAAGCTCTGCGCGAGCGACAACATCAAGGCTTTCGGCTCCTGTCGCCTCTGCCTCGTCGAGGTCGAAGGGCGCGGCGGCCTGCCCGCCTCCTGCACGACGCCGGTCGCGTCGGGCATTGCGGTCAAGACCTCCACCCCGCGCCTGGACGCGATGCGCCGTGGGATCATGGAGCTCTATATCTCCGACCATCCGCTCGATTGCCTGACCTGCTCCGCCAATGGCGACTGCGAGCTGCAGGCGATGGCCGGCGCGGTGGGCTTGCGCAAGGTGCGGTACGGCTCTGAGGGCCGCAACCATGTCTTCGCCCGCAACGCCGGGCGCCCCAACGAAGACTGGAAGCCCAAGGACAAGTCCAATCCCTATTTCACCTACGATCCGTCGAAGTGCATCGTCTGCAACCGATGCGTGCGCGCCTGCTCCGAGGTGCAGGGGACCTTCGCGCTGACGATCGAAGGCCGTGGTTTCGACTCGCGCGTCTCTCCCGGCATGGGCGAGGCTTATATGGAGTCGGAATGCGTCTCCTGCGGCGCCTGCGTGCAGGCCTGCCCGACCGCGACCCTCATCGAGAACTCCGTGATCGAGATCGGCCAGCCGGAGCATTCGGCGGTCACGACCTGCGCCTATTGCGGCGTGGGTTGCAGCTTCAAGGCGGAGATGCGCGGCGAGGAGATCGTCCGCATGGTTCCCTGGAAGGACGGTAAGGCCAATCATGGCCATAGCTGCATCAAGGGGCGCTTCGCCTATGGCTATGCGCTGCACCGCGACCGCGTGCTCTCGCCGATGATCCGCAAGAAGATCACCGATCCCTGGACCGAGGTGAGCTGGGAGGAGGCGATCGCTTACGCCGCTTCAGAGTTCAAGCGCATCCAGGAGAAATACGGGCGCTTCTCGGTCGGCGGCATCACCTCGTCGCGCTGCACGATCGAGGAGACCTATCTCGTCCAGAAGCTCATTCGCGCCGGCTTCGGCAACAACAATGTCGACACTTGCGCGCGCGTTTGCCATTCGCCGACCGGCTACGGGCTCTCTCAGGCCTTCGGCACTTCGGCGGGCACGCAGGATTTCGACTCGGTCACCGAAGCCGATGTGATCCTGATCATCGGCTGCAATCCGACCGACGCGCATCCCGTCGTCGGCTCGCAGATCAAGAAGCGGCTGCGCGAGGGCGCGAAGCTCATCGTCATCGATCCGCGCAAGACCGAGCTCGTGCGCTCGCCCCATATCGAGGCGGCTTATCATCTGCCGCTGCGGCCGGGCACGAATGTCGCGATCGTCACGGCGCTCGCCCATGTGATCGTAAAAGAAGGCCTCGCAAACGAGGCCTTCGTGCGCGCGCGTTGCGATTGGGATGAATATGAGGACTGGGCCGCCTTCGTCACGGAAGAGCGCAACAGTCCCGAGGCTGTGGAGAAATACACCGGCGTCCCGGCGCCTCTCGTGCGCGGCGCCGCGCGACTCTACGCCACCGGCGGAAACGCCACGATCTATTACGGCCTCGGCGTCACCGAACACAGCCAGGGCTCGACGACAGTGATGGCCATCGCCAATCTCGCCATGGCGACGGGCAATCTCGGGCGACGCGGCGTCGGCGTCAATCCGCTGCGCGGTCAGAACAATGTCCAAGGCTCCTGCGACATGGGGTCCTTCCCGCATGAGTTCCCCGGCTATCGCCATGTCTCGAACGATGAGGTGCGCCACGCTTTCGAGAAGGAGTGGGGCGTCGCGCTCGACGCCGAACCCGGGCTGCGCATCCCCAATATGTTCGACGCGGCGATCGACGGCGTGTTCAAGGGGCTTTATGTCCAAGGCGAGGACATCCTGCAGTCCGATCCCGACATCAAGCATGTCTCTGCGGGCCTCGGCGCCATGGAATGCGTCGTGGTGCAGGACCTATTCCTCAACGAGACGGCGCATTACGCGCATGTCCTGCTGCCCGGCGCGAGCTTTCTCGAGAAGGACGGCTGCTTCATCAACGCCGAGCGGCGCGTTCAACGCGTGCGGCGCGTGATGAGCCCCAAGGCCGGCTTCGCCGACTGGGAAGCGACCCAGCTTTTCGCCAAGGCGATGGGCTGCGACTGGAGCTATTCGCATCCAAGCGAGATTCTGGACGAGATCGCGCGCATGACGCCAGCGTTCAAGAATATCTCCTATGCGCGGCTCGAAAAGGACGGCTCCGTCCAATGGCCCTGCAACGACGCGGCGCCGGAAGGCATGCCGATCATGCACATCGAGAGCTTTGCGAGAGGGAAGGGCAAATTCGTCATTACCGAATATGTCCCGACGGAGGAGCGCAGCGGACCGCGCTTTCCGCTGTTGCTGACCACGGGTCGCATCCTCTCGCAATATAATGTGGGGGCGCAGACGCGCCGCACAGAAAACAGCCAGTGGCACCCCGAGGACGTGCTGGAGATCAACCCGCAGGACGCGGAAATGCGCGGCGTTCGCGACGGCGATTGGGTGCGCGTGCACAGCCGCGCCGGCGAGACGACGCTGCATGCGAAGATCACCGACCGCGTCGCGCCGGGCGTCGTCTACACGACCTTCCATCACCCCCTCTGCCAGACCAATGTGGTCACGACGGACAATTCCGACTGGGCGACGAATTGCCCCGAATACAAGGTCACGGCCGTGCAAGTGTCGCCCTCCAACGGCCCGACGGATTGGCAGGAACGTTATCGCGAGATGTCGGAGCTCTCGCGCCGCGTCGCGCCGCCGGTCGAAGCCGCGGAGTAAGCAGCGCCGGCTCCCAGTGGAAGGCCGCCGCGCCGAGCTTGGAGCCTTGAAGCGGGCGAAGACTGGCGCCGATGCGCCGGCGCTGCGGACAGGGAGCAAGCCGCGCGCCTCGGGCTTCGAAGCCATCGCCGCGCCCGTCTCGCAATGAAGGATCGACGAAAGCTGTCCCCGAGCCGGCAGCGCAGCAATGGAAGGACGCCATGCTGATCCGTCATCTCTCGTTCTTCGCCACGCTGGCGAGAGAGAAGCATTTTGCGCGCACGGCGGAGATCTGCAACGTCACACAACCAACGCTTTCGATAGCCATCCGCAAGCTCGAGAATGATCTCGGCGTTCCGCTCGTACGGAGAGGGCATCGTTACGTCGGACTGACTCCAGAGGGCGAGAAGGCCCTCGTCTGGGCGCGCCAGATTCTGAGCGATTTCGCGAGCATGCGCGAGGAGATCGCGACTGTGAAAGGCGGCCTCACCGGCGCCTTGCGGCTTGGCGTGGTGCCGGCGGCGATGCCGGCGATCGCGTTCCTGACCGCTTCGTTCTCGGCGGCCCATCCCGGCGTGGCGATCGATATCCAATCTCTCACTTCACGCATGATCCAGCGCGGTCTCGACGCCTTCGATCTCGACGCCGGCGTGACCTATTTGAAGAGCGAGCCGCTAGAGAACGTCAGAAGCTTGCCGTTGTACGACGAACGCTATGTCTTCGTGACGCAGAAGGACAAGCCCTGCGCGCGCGCAAACGCCATCGCCTGGGCCGACGCCGCCAAGGAGAAGCTCTGCCTCCTGAGCGACGACATGCAGAATAGGCGCATCCTCGATCGGCTCGCGCAATCAATCGGGATCAAGATCACGCCGCCCATTGTCTGCAATTCCTTTCTTGGCGTCTGCTCGCATCTGCGTTGCGCGGATTTCGCCAGCATCGTTCCGCATACTTTCTTCAATGTCTTCGGAGCCGCGCCTGACCTCGTGGGACTCGATCTCATTGAGCCGAGGCACGCCCAGGCGATCGGGCTCGTCGTCGCGGATCGCGATCCGGCCTCGCCTCTCGTGACCGCGCTCGTTAGCTGCTGCCGTCAATTGGACCTAGAGAATCGTCTGGGCGCCGGCGTGTCGGGGCATTGATCGACGGCTGTTTCATGTCCCATTCGAGCAGCAACGCGCTAAGGCGTCGGCGCGGGATGAGCAGGCTCAAGATCGATTGACGATGCTCATTGCTAGATCAAATCAATCAAATGGACACGTAGCGAAGGCCGTATATTTGGGAAGGCCAACGCCGCCGCATAGCAACAACCATGAAAGCGTCGCGAGGGGGGCGTCGCCTCGAAAGAGGCTCGTTGGACGCGTGATTCAGAGGACCCGCTCATGGCGAAAATTATTTGCGTGCTTTACGACGATCCGGTCGGAGGCTACCCGAAAACCTACGCGCGCGACGACGTTCCACAGCCAAAGATCTATCCCGACGGTCAGACCTTGCCGACGCCCAGGGCGATTGATTTCAAGCCCGGCGCGCTGCTCGGCAGCGTTTCCGGCGAGCTCGGGCTGCGCAGATACCTCGAGTCGAACGGCCATCAGCTGATCGTCACCTCGAGCAAAGACGGTGCCGACAGCGTTCTCGACCGCGAGCTGCCGGACGCCGAGATCGTCATCTCGCAGCCGTTCTGGCCCGCGTACATGACTGCCGAGCGCATCGCCAAGGCGAAGAAGCTCCAGATGATCGTGACCGCTGGCATTGGCTCGGACCACACCGACCTGCAGGCGGCGATGAAGCACAACGTCACTGTCGCCGAGGTCACCTATTGCAACAGCAACGCGGTGGCCGAACATGTGGTGATGTCGATTCTGGCGCTGGTGCGCAACTTCGTCCCATCCCACCACATCATCCTCAACGGCGGATGGAACATCGCCGACGCGGTGTCACGCTCCTACGACCTCGAAGCCATGCAGGTCGGCACAGTCGCGGCGGGCCGCATCGGCTTGCGCGTTCTTCGCTTGTTGAAGCCCTTTGACGTCGGGCTGCACTACATGGACCGGCATCGTTTGCCGGAGGCGGTGGAGAAAGAGCTGAACCTTACTTTCCACGCCAATCTCGAGAGCCTCGCGAAGGTCTGCGACGTCGTGACGTTGAACTGCCCGCTTCATCCCGAAACCGAGCACATGATCAACGAGAGAACGCTAAAGTTCTTCAAGCGCGGCGCCTACATCGTGAATACGGCGCGCGGCAAGCTGGTCGAGACCGATGCGATTGTCCGGGCGCTAACAGATGGCCACATTGCGGGCTATGCAGGCGACGTGTGGTTCCCGCAGCCGGCGCCGCAGGACCATCCGTGGCGCAAAATGCCGCATCACGCCATGACGCCGCATATTTCCGGCACGAGCCTCTCCGCGCAGACGCGCTATGCGGCCGGCGTGCGCGAAATCCTCGAGTGCTATTTCGAGGGCCGACCGATCCGCAATGAATATCTCATCGTGCAGGGTGGCCAGCTCGCGGGCGTCGGCGCGCATTCCTATAGTGAAGGAAACGCCACCAAGGGCTCGGAAGAGGCAGCGAGATTCGCCGCGGCTTGATCCTCGCGACATAGGGCGCTTGCGGACGAGGCCGGTGGCTGGCCCCGTCCGCGATTTGTTTTTGCATCGACGCGAGTATCGGCGAACGCCCCGCCGACGAAGCGCGCGAAGCCGAGGGTGTAGGTGGCCGTTAGGGTCGCCTGCACCTCAAATGCCGAGGCCATCGTTCGCACATAACGAAACGTTCTTCTGCGCGGGCCTCTGTAAAGGGTTTACGATAAACGTCCAAGTCATTCCCGTAGCTTTTGTCGGCATGATATGCATACCTCGTTACAAGTCCCCACATTGTCTTTTCCGCTTCTAGGGTTTTTGGCAGTCTAAGCCCCAAGTTGTCCGCGAGCTTAACCCGTCCCAAATTAACCAAGGCCTGAACCGGATAGATTAGACCGTCCGTCGCGCGGATAGCGAGCGAATGACACAACCCTGCCAGCGCGAACGCCGGGATACTGAGCGCCGATATGCTAGGCTTGAAATCTTGAATACCCGCGAGAACCCAACACGCGAAACCGAAAAAGATACTCAGGTAGAAAGAAGCGATGAAAAAATCGACTGAGGACTTGGCAGATTCGATTTCGGATTGTATATGCTTTGTGGCAACCGCAAATAGCTCATGCCAGAGCGTTTGCGAGTTCATGTTGAATCGTGTTTTTCCATATGTTTCATATGCTCTTATAGCGTTTCCAAATCTAGTAGGAGCAATTTGCCTGTCGTCAAAAGGATATCGAGAAATATTTTCTATGGCGATGCCTTGGCGCCATTTAACCGGTGAGATTTCCTGGGATATCATCTTTTGTAACTCTTTTTTCCTGCCCCGTTGCCTCTCAATTCCCCATTTCTGTGCCCAAGACAGCCAGGAATATCCTTCAAGAAAGCGGTACAACCTTGTAGATAAGGACGGAAGAGAAATCGCCAAAGCTCCGGTCAGGCCGAGGAATGCAAGACCCTGATCCTCCGAGAGCAGCTTGCTCAAGGTCACGCACCCAGTCAACTGTGGGAGCACAAATAGCGAGGCCGCTCCAAGAAACAAGGCGCTCGGCAGCGCCCAAGCGTAAAGTCTGGCCCACATTGTTTTTAGAATTTCTGACATTCTAGCACCGCTAGGTAAGCTTTATGGGTCAATCGGTCCTGGTGGCCTGGACCCAAGCCCATCCAATCGTCTTTTTGGGATTCTTATGCCACCGATTACAATATCCTCGTCGGTCTCTGTGATCCCGCGAGGTCCACATAGGTCCCTCCATGAAACGCCAATTTCGCAAATCTTCTGAACTGCCTCGGCTATTGCGCGGTCGTTCATGATTTCCGGCGTGTCCATGGGCTCGCGTTCCTTTTGCGACGCCTCGGAATCAAGGCGCTTCGACAAGATGACCCTGATTCCATGCTCCGCGCACTCGTTGAGCATATCGCCTCGACTAGGATACGCCGGCGCCTTCGTCGCGTGTGTGAAGCCAAGGCAAGCCAGACGGTACATCAGCCTCTGGGAAACCTCCCCCTCGAAATAGCCGCCATGCACGTTGATCCGCTCTTCCTTGGGAACGAAGGGCCACGCGTAACGCCACAGCAGCTTGAGATGCTCAAGGTAGGAGATGCCGGCGTTGGAGCTCTCCGCCTTAAAGTTGCGGGCCCTTGTGAGCAGGCCTTTCGGCGGTTCGCCATCGACATAGTCGGTGCAATCGAAATAGCTGAAGATCTTGGCGACGGCGGCCGGATCCCACCGCTTGCGCGGCGCGGCGGCGGCGTTGCCTCGCCGCGTCGCGTCGGCCAGTTCTCCAAGCTTCTTGGACCCGGTCCGCAGCGTCTTCAGCAGGCGTCGGCCAACCTTGACCTCCCCAAAACCGGAGGACAGGATTTCGGCGTTGCCGAGCCGGTAGCCATAGGTTCGATCGCCGGTCGGAAAGGAAAAATAATTCGCCGTCGTCGAGATCATGCGCAGCACTTCGTCGCCTTCGCTGCTGAAGAGATAGGCCTCCCTGAATCGCTCCAACGAGGAACGGAGAAAATTGGCGCGGTCGGCGAGCAGCGTCTCGGCAGGAATGTCTGGCGACGCCAACAGGAATCGCATCAAAGTGAAGACATGGCCGATCTTGCTGGAGACCGCGGGCGTGTCGTCCGGCGTTTCCTCCGATTCTTCGGAATGATCGCCGCCGCCGCCGCTCGACTCCGCCGCGAATTCCGGGCGTCTCGCGCCGGAAAGTGTCGTGGTGATGACCCCTTGATCGAAGACGTCGGACAGCACCCGGATCGCATTGGTGACCACGCGCCCGCCCATGCTGTGGCCGATGAAGGAGAGCGCGATGCGCTTGCGCTTCTTTCTGGCCTCGGCGGCCTCCGCGTCGACCCGCGTCGACACTTCCAGATCGATCTGGCGGATCACCTCCACGAGGTCGGGCACGCCGTAATTCGTCGCCCTGTAGATGTCTCGGAAATAAACGATGGCTCGCAGCAGCGCGAGCACGACGATCGCTGCGAGCAACGCCACAGCGACAGGCGTCAGAACTTCGGTCAGGCCGGGGACCCAGCCCATCGCTCGCGCCGCCAGCGCGGCGACAGAAAAGAGGAACACGCCGCGCGGGAACAGCGGCATGGCGCAAAGGCTGCTCCAGAGCACGCCCCCGAACATCGCCTCGGAAGGCCAGCGGTAACCGATGCAGACGACTGGCCGTAGCGGGTCCTGGCTGAAGATCGCTCCTTGGTCTTTCTTGAGCGCTGCCACCGCCGCTGCAAAAAAGTTGCGCGCGTTGGGTCTCGGCGTGTTGAAGCCGTGCACCATGACGACGAGATCGGCCTCGGTTTCCGGCGCCCCCGTAGGCGTCAGGGTTTCGGCGATGTCCCTGATGGCCTTGTCCGTATCGACGCGCGCGAGCCCGTCCGGCGCCGTATCGTCCACATTCGCCCGCTGCTCGACATTGTCGGGCGCGGTGCTCTCGATGAAATAGAAGGTGACCTTTGGAATGAAGGTGCTATTGGCGTAAATTCGAAAATCCGGAGCGTCTCGGATCTTTGCAACATCAACATCTTTTTCGAGGCGCAGCATCGCAACTCTCCTCCATACTTCACTGAAATCATCGCGTCATAAGATGCACACTTTGCCTCAGGCGGATAATATTGGCAAGGCGGCGTGGGCGCGGCAAATTGCGCAGTCTTCCAAATGTCGTGAGCTCCCGGAGATCGGCGATAAAGGGCTTTCGTCAAGCTGAGCATTGGCGCATAGCGTCCGATCGTCCCACTCCCGCCGGACCCCTCGCAGGAGAACCTCATGACCATCGGCATCGCGAATCTTCACCCGATCATCGCCATCGTCTCCGGCGTTCTGATCCTCATTCAGCCGAAGCTGTTGAACGCCGTCATCGCGATCTATCTCATCCTCACCGGCATATTGGAGCTCGGCTTGCTGCGCTGACGCGCCGCGGCGTAGCCTTGCCGAAACGGCGGCGCGAAGGCGCGGATTGGCGCGCCTGTCCCGCTGCGCGCGCATCATTGCAAAGAGCGAAGCGACGAAGCAATTCGCTGCGCTCGCGATGACGGCTAACATCCCCAGCTCTTGTCACGCTGCAGCCGCGCTCAATATGAGCAAATGTCCCGACGCGTCGCCCGCGCCTTTGCGGAGCACATTGTAGGAGCAGCTCTATGGTCCTCGGCATTGCGCATATTCAACCGATCGTCGCCATCATCGCCGGCGTCCTGATTCTCGTCTGGCCGAGGCTTTTGAATTATGTCGTCGCGATCTATCTGATCCTCACAGGGGTGTTGGGGCTCGGGATCCTGCGCTGAGCCGCGCTCCATTCGCCTCATCCTGAGCAGCGCCCGCAGGGCGCGTGTCGAAGGATGTGGGATTTTGAGGGCGATCCGCGTTTGGCCACCCTTCGAGGCGCCCGCTTCGCGGGCTCCTCATAGGCTGTGACTTAATTGCGAGGAGGGAGACGCGCTAGAGGCGATTCCGCCTGAACGAGCGTGGTCGAGCGCCTTTCCGCCGCGCGAGGCGGGACTTTAGAATTAGATTCTCTCGGGGGAAGCGCTCGTCAAGCCTTTGCTCGCGCGCAGGGCTGCGGCTCAGCCGGCAGCCAAGCCTTGCATCGCAAGGACGGCGCGCGAATCGGGGAAAACCTTTTCGGAGAGCGCCGGCTCGGAAATGCCGAGCTGCGCCGCGAGCAGGCCTTTCAGCACGGCGCGCAGATCCGTCGTCGGCTGCAAATCGCGGCCCTGATAAAGCTGGCTGGGCTTCAGGCCGGGCCAATCGGCGAGCACGCGGCCGCCCGCCACAGCGCCGCCGGCGAGAAAAGCCACGGTCGCCGTTCCGTGATCCGAGCCGTTCGTGCCGTTGATGCGCGCGGTGCGGCCGAACTCGGTGATCGCGACGACCGTGGTGTCCTTCCAGCGGGCGCCGAGGCCCTTCTCCAGCTCCTCGAAAGCGCCGTCGAGACCGGAAAGCCGCGTCGCGAGCTGACCGCTGACGCCGCCTTCGTTTTGATGCGTGTCGAAGCCCTCGAAGGCGAGCGCCGCGACGCGCGGGCCGTCGTCGGCGGCGAGCAGCCGCGCCGCGCCGGCCGCGGCTTGGCGCATGCCGTCCGGCTGGTCCATGCCGCCCTTGTTCTTGCGACGCTCGTCGCCCATCCCGTCCTTCGTCGCCATGCGCTCGGTGTCGAGTCCGGCTTGCAGGGCGCTGGCGAGCGCCGGGTCGCGATGGCGATAGAGATCGAGCGCGCGGGCGGCGAGATCGTCGGAGGCGTTGGGCAGGCCCTGCGGCGCCCAGCCCAGCACGGGCGCGGGGCCGCGCATGACGAGCGGCGCGGTGACGCCGACGCTCAAGGCGCGCTTTTTCTCCCCGCCGGCCGAAGGCAAGAGCGCGACGGCGCGGTTGAGCCAGCCGCTGTCGGTGCGGCCGGGGGCCGGATAGCCGCTTTCCAGAATGTCCTGGCCGTCGAAATGAGAGCGCTCGCGATAGCCGGTCGCCGTCGCATGAACGAGGAGCGCGCGCTTCTCCCCGTAAAGCCGCGCAAGATTGGGCATGGCCGGATGCAGCACGAAGAAACCGTCGAGCAGCAGGCCGGCGCGTTCGCCGGCGCCAGCAAGCGCCAGAGGCCCGCGGAGCGCCGCGTAATCGGGATCGCCGACGGGCGCGACCGCCGCGAGCCCGTCCATCGCGCCGCGCAGGATGATCACGACAAAGCGCGGGTCGCGCGCATTGGCGGCGCTCGCCGGCCAGGGCGCCATCGCCGCAGCGAAGGAGACGCAAACACCCCGCAACGCCGCGCGGCGCGACAGGCTTCGCAGCGGCGCGGCGGTCGGGATTCGATAGGGAATCTCGCGAGACCTCATCCTCATCTCCTCTGGAACTCCGGCGACATGAAGAGCAGGGCGATCGCCTGCGGGCGAGACTCGGCGCGCGCGACGGCCTCGCGCGTTTCGCGGGAGGCCGCCTCGCCGAAGGCGGTTTCGAGCGCGGCCATCGGCTCCACGTCTTTGACGCGCTGCGCCATTTGCCAGGAGGCGTCGAGACGCAGCTTCATCTGCTCAGGCGACGCCCAGACGCTCGCCGTATCCGCGAAACCATTGGGTCCGCCCGGCTGCCAAAGCGGCATGCCGAGCGCATTCATGACATTGAGCGCCGGCCCTGGCTCCTTGAGCGGGAAGCCCGTGGCGCGCAGGGCCGCCACGACGAACTCGTTGGGCGTGCGGATCTTGGCGGCGAGCGCGCGCCAGGCGGCGTCATGGTCGATCAACGCCAGGCAGAGCTCTTTGAGATCGCCGTCGGTTTGGAGAAAATTCTTCGTCAGCGCCTCGACCAAATCGCGAGGCGGCGCATCGGCCACGAAATGACGCGCGAATTTCGTCGCGATGTGGCGCGCGGTCGCCGGGCGCCGCGCAAGATCGCGCAGCGCCAACTCTCCTTGGGCCCGGCCGGTCTCGTCATAGATTCGGCCGAGGAGCGTCTGCGCGCCGGGCTCGTGCCAATTGCTCTTGAACAGAAAGGCGCCCGGCTCGCCGGTCTCGCTCGACGCCTCCGCGAAGCTCCAACCCGTGATGATGCGCGCGAGCGCCGTCACGTCGGCCTGAGAGTAGCCGCCGTCGACGCCGAGCGTGTGCAGCTCCAGGATCTCGCGCGCGAGATTTTCGTTGAGCCCCTTGCCGTCGAGCGTTCCCGCGCGCGACGAAGGACCGATCGAGCGTTGGTTGTCGAGAAAGAAGATCATCGCCGGATGCTGCTCGACGGCGATCAGCAGATCGGCGAACTTGCCGAGAATGTGAGGACGGATCGCCTCGCGCTCGAAGGCGCCGGCGGAGGCGCGCACGAAGCCGCCCTTGGCGACCGAAACCGCGAAATGATTAGACCAGAAGGCGACGAGCCGCTCGATGAAGCCCGAGCGCGCCGACATCTGCGCGGAGAGGCGCGCCATCGCCTCCTCGCGGAAGATCTTCTGCTCGGCGTTGGGGTCCTTGGGCTTGGCCTTGTCGTCTTTCGCTTCTTGAGGCTTAGGCTCCATGGCGGCGCTTTGCGCGGGCGGGCCCTGCGGCGGCGCCAAGGCCGCCGCCTCGCGCGCCATGCGTTTTTCATATTGGTCGAGGAAGAGCGCTTGCAGCGCCTTGCGCGTCGTCGGCAGCTCGCCCGGCCCGATGACCGCTGCATAGCTGCTGCGCAGCTCTTCCTTCAGGAAGCCGCGTGGATCGCTGCGAGCCAGCGCGAGGTCGCCGGGGCTTGGCCCGAGCCCGAAGCGGTTGAAGGCGGCGAGCGCCGCATGCGGATCATTGCCCAGAGCCAAGGTCGCCTCGCGTCGCGCGTGCGGGAACGCTGGCGAGCGTTAAACCATGGCGACGCTGACTGCAGGATGAACGCAAGAGCGCGATGCGAGAAAGTGAAAACCGGTTTTTCGCATCTAGCGCGAGCCGGGATGGTTTAAGTTAGTCGGCGCACACGCCCAGACCGCTGCGCAAGAGCAGGCTGAGGGGGAGGCGTTCGCCGATGTCGCTGTTTCAGGAGGCCGCATGCAAAAGATTGCGCTGTTCATAATTTGCGCCATGGCGCTGGCGCTTGCCGCGCCCGTGGCTCGCGCGCAGCAGGCGATGCGGCTCGCGCCCGGCGAAAGCCGCGTTCTCACTTTCGCCGAGAACCCCTCGACGGGCTACACATGGGCGATCGACAAAGCCGCGAGCCAGGGGCTCGATATTGTCGCGATCGAGGATCTGGGACACAGCCGTGGCGCGGACATGCCCGGCGCGCCGGGAACGCGGCGCTGGTCGCTGCGCGCGCTGAAGCCCGGCCACGCGGAGATTCTCTTCGCCAATCGGCGACCCTGGGAGCGAACGCCGATCGAGACCAGGCGTGTCGTCGTCGACGTAGCGCAATAGCCGCTTTTGAGACGCCCCACGCGCGGAAAACGGTGGAAAGCCGGTCGATGAGACGACGGGCGGGTGCAATTCCAGGCGTTGCAAAGCATAGTCCAGAGTTCTCGAATCCGAGCCTTTTCGCCATGTCATCGGCCACGGCCCGAAAGCCGCCTCCTTCCCGCGATCGGGCCGCCGAGCTCGAGGCGGAGATTCGCGACTTTTGCGCCTTCGGCGCGAACACGCGTTTCGAGGAAAGGGACGGGCTCCCCTATTATATCAACGAGTTCTGGACTGCTGGGCAAAGACAGGCGCATTCGATCCATGAGGTGAGCTATCGGGCCTGCTTCAAGCCGCAGCTCCCGCGCTTCTTCATCGACCGTCTCAGTGCGCCGGGAGAGGCCGTTTACGATCCCTTCATGGGACGCGGCACGACTCCCATCGAGGCGGCGCTCGCCGGGCGCACGCCTATCGGCAATGACGTCAATCCCTTGAGCCCGCTGCTCACCCGCCCGCGCCTCGACCCTCCCTCGCTTGCGGCCGTCGCCGCGCGCCTTGAAGAAGTCCCCTGGGGAAGGGGCGAGATCGAGCGCGAGGACCTCCTCGTCTTCTACCACCCCGAGACATTGCGCCACCTATGCGCGCTGCGCCGCTTTCTCTTAGAGCGCGCGCCGCTCGACGGCGAGCCGGATGCTCCGGACGACTGGATCCGCATGGTCGCGCTCAACCGGCTAACCGGCCATTCTCCGGGGTTTTTTTCGGTCTACACGCTGCCGCCCAATCAAGCTGTCTCGGTCGAGGCGCAACGCAAGATCAACGAAAAGCGCGCCCAGACGCCGCCGCCGCGCGATGTGGCGCGCCTGATCTTGAAAAAATCGCGCGCGCTGCTCGCCGATGGCGCGCCGGCGCGCGCCAAGGCGGGGCTTTGCGTCGGCGACGCCGCTGCAACGCCGTCCATCGACACGGGCTCGATTAAGCTCGTGGTGACCTCGCCGCCTTTTCTCGACGTCGTTCAATATGAGAGCGACAATTGGCTGCGCAGCTGGTTCGCCGGCATCGACCCCGCGGAGGTGACGATTTCCGCCCATAGGAGCGAGGCAGACTGGTCGGCGATGGTTTCCGCCGTCTTCAAGGAGCTTGCGCGGGTGCTGGCGCCGGGCGGCCATGTCGCCTTCGAGGTCGGCGAGGTCAAGGGCGGGAAGCTGCTGCTGGAGCCGCTCGTGTGGCGCGCCGCCGAAGGGCTCCCCTTCGAGCGGCTGTTCGTGCTCGTGAACGAGCAGCGATTCACCAAGACGAGTCATTGCTGGGGCGTCGCCAATAACGGCAAGGGCACGAATTCGAACCGGATCGTGCTGCTGCGGCGGCGCTGACCTCCCCTGGCGGAAGATCGCAAGAGCGGCCTTTGCAGGCGGGAAAGTCCCTATTATAGAGAAGACCCCCGAGGGAATCGGGGGGCCGGACGGGAGCGCGAGCGTCGCGCCGGCTCAAGGAGGGGTGGCCGAGTGGTTGAAGGCGCACGCCTGGAAAGTGTGTATACGGGAAACCGTATCGCGGGTTCGAATCCCGCCTCCTCCGCCAGAAACCATGCAACTCATTGAAATGCTTGTAGTTTGATAACACGCCACGCGTGCGTCCCGTCCTATGGCGGGCAGCCCAAACCAACAACGCTTCCCAGCTAAAAATGTGAGATTTCGCGTTCCCGTCGGAGGGGCTTCGAAACAATGTCCCGCGGGCCGGCCCGGCGCCTCCCCTCTTCGCACGACATTGACGGGATGACGCAGGATCAATCCGTCCGCCGCCGTGCGGCGGTCTTGTAAACTTCGTTGCGCTCGCGCTTGCCGACCGCCACGACAAGAACGATCAACTCCTGATCGCGAACTTCATAGACTAGGCGGAAACCAGCGCTACGCAACTTGATCTTGTAGCGCTCTTTCGCGCCATGCAAACGAGCGGAGATAACTTTCGGGTTTTCCAGCCGCTCGGCGAGCTTGATCTTGAACTGGTCTCGAGTGGTGCTATCCAGCTTGCGCCATTCCTTCAACGCGTCGTCAAGAAAGGCGAGCTCATAGGTCATCGAGCGAAATCTTGTGGATCGCCTGCCCTTCGCGCGCGTCCGCAACGGCGTTCAGCTCGAGGTCTTCGAGACGCTCCAGCAAATCTTCATAAGCCTTGGCAGGGATGCAATAGAACGCAGGCTCGTTGCGGTTGAGGATCGCAACGGGGAACCCTTCGCCGGCGGCAACGGTGCCCATGGGGTTCTTCTTCAAATCCGAAATGCTCGCGACCGTGGTCGCGTGAACGATATGCGCCATGGTGAAGTCTCCTTCTATGGCGCCTCATTTAGTGCTCCTAACAGGTCATTTCAAGGCCGCGGCCGGCATGACCCAGAAGACATGACCTCTACACGCGAGAGATCGCCGCTCATGAACGCCAAGGCAAAACGCCCTCCAGCTTGGCTGCAAGCGGTGCGCGCGAATTGCCAAATCTCCGGGCCGGCCTAGCTAAGCTCGGCGGGCCCGGGCGTTTCGCGAAAGCGCGGGGCGTTCGGCGCTGCGATCAATTTTCGGGGGCGAGGATGCGTTCTTTCCGATTCGTCTTGTCGCTTTTGGGAATAGGGGTTGTCGCGCTGCTCTCGATGAGCTCGGCCCCGGCCCTCGCCGAGGCCGCCGCGGTTCGCTCCTTTCAGAGCGCCGTCGGGGACTATTATCGTGAGGAGTTTCGAGCCCACCCGATCCTTGCAACGCTCGTCGGCGTGCATGACCACGACGCGGAGGTCGACGATCTCAGCCAAGAGGGTCACGCCTTGGAAGCCGCCAGGCTCCACAAGGCGCTCGACGCCTTCAGCGCGATCGATCCGGCGACGCTGTCACAAAGCGACCGCGACGACCGGGAAGTTCTGATCAGCGACATCAACGCGCGACTGCTCGACGTCGACACCATTCGCAATTGGCGGAAAGATCCCGGCGTCTACACACAGAGCGCGACCTCGGCGATATTTGCGCTCGTTCATCGCGATTTCGCGCCGCTCGCCGACCGCTTGCGCTCCGTCATCGCCCGCGAGCGACAAATTCCGGCAATGCTCGCGAACGGCAGGGCCAATATCGAGCACCCGCCTCTCGCCTTCGTCGAGATCGCCATCCGCAACATCTCGGGCTCCATCAACCTTTTGAAGCGAGGCGTCCCCGCCGCTTTCGCTTCTGTGCAGGATGACCGGCTCAAGCAGGATCTCGCGGCCGCCAATGACGCTGCGATCGCCGCCTTCGAGAGCTACAAGTCCTATCTCGAAGAGCTCAAGCCCAAGGCGGATGGCGTGTTCGCTCTCGGCCCCGAGCTCTTCGCCAAGCGCGCGGCCTATAGCGAAATGGTCGATATTCCGCCGGATCGGCTGCTCGAGATTGCGCATGCGCAGCTCGATAAGGATAAGAACGCGCTCTCTGCGGCCGCTCACGAAATAGACGCCCCGCAGCCCGTCGAGGCGGTGTTGAAGCAGGTCCGCGCGCAACATCCGACTGCCGATGCGCTGATCGGAACCGCGAGCGACGACCTCGCGGGCTTGCGCGCCTTCGTTCAAGACCATCGCATCGCGACCATTCCAAGCGATCTGCTTCCGGAAGTGGAGGAGACGCCCGAGTTTCGACGCGCCACGACCGCGGCTGCGCTGGATTCGCCCGGCGCTCTCGAGACCCATGCGACGCAAGCCTTCTATTATGTGACGCCGCCCGACACGGGGCTGAGCGCAGAGAAGCGGAAGGAATATCTCGAGGCCTATTTCTTCGCCGGCCTCAAGATGATTTCGTCGCATGAGGTCTGGCCCGGCCACTTCATGCAATATCTCGCGCGACGCGCACATCCCGAATGGTCGCTCGCGCGGAAAATGGCGCACGCCTATTCGACGACCGAGGGATGGGCGCATTACGCCGAGCAGATGATGGTCGAAGAGGGCTTAGGGAATGGCGACCCAAAATTGAAGCTCGCCCAGCTGCAAATGGCGCTCATGCGCGACTGTCGTTTCGTTGCGGCGATCGAGCTGCATACGAAGGGCAAGAGCGTCGACGACGCCGCGGAGATCTTCATGAAGCAATGCGGTTCGCCCGAGCCTGAGGCGCGCCGCGAGGCCTACCGCGGCGCGCGAGACCCAGGCTACATGAATTACACGCTCGGCAAGCTCCAGATTTTGAAATTGCGCGAGGATTATCGCGCCAAGAGGGGCGATAAGTTCTCTCTCATGGAGTTTCACGACCGCTTGCTCGGAGCCGGTCTCCCGCCAATCAAGATCATCCGCCGCGAGATGCTGGGAGAGGATGGCCCCACTCTCTGACGTTCCCGCAATACTGATCTTGTTCCGCGTCAGCGGCTCGCGGCCATTCTCGCCGACTGCCTCAGCTTCGCCAGAAGGGCGCTTGCGGCCGGGCCGGAGGAGGCGGGATTCTGTCCCGTCACCAGAGGCCCGTCGCTGACCACGTGAACGGCCCAGTTCGCCTTTTTTGAAAAGACGGCGCCAAGCTTCAACATCTCGTCCTCGACAAGGAAGGGGACCACTTTGGTGAGCCCCACGGCTTCTTCTTCGCCATTGGTGAAGCCTGTGACTTCCTTGCCCTCGACCAAAGGCTTGCCGTCCGGCGTTTTGACGTGACGCAGCGCGATCGTGGAATGACAAACAACGCCCACGGGCTTGCCGGCCGCAAGAAAAGACTCGATGAGCTTGGCGGAGCGCGCGTCATTGGCGAGATCCCACAGGGGGCCATGTCCGCCCGGATAGAAAACCGTGTCGAAATCCTTCTGATCGACGCCGTCGAGACGGGCAGTCTCGCCAAGCAGAGCCTCCGCAGCGGCGTCCTTTTCGAACCGCAGGGTGAGCTCGGTGCGAAATTCGGGCTCGTTGCTCTTGGGGTCGAGCGGGGGACGGCCGCCCTTCGGCGATGCGAGCGTGATCTTGGCCCCGGCGTCCTTGAAGACATAATAGGGCGCGGCGAGTTCCTCGAGCCAGAAGCCGGTCTTTCGTCCCGTGTCGCCGAGTTTGTCATGGGACGTGATGACGATGAGGACCTTCATGATTGTCTCCCTCGGATGCGGGGGTTGGAATGGGCGTTGCTGGCGCATGAACGGCTTTGGATGAAAGCTAGGATTTCCCGCTCAGCGGACCACAAAAATGTCGCCTGGGGCCATGCCGACGCGCTTGAAGCAGTCTCGAAGCGCCCTAAGCTTTCCGCACGCAAGATCACGCTCTCGAGCGCGTCCCGATCGCGTGATTCCGCGCGATCGAATAGGACGCGCTCCAAATCAAAAACTTAGGGCTGTCCTTACCGGAAAACCGCTTCGCGTTTTTCCGGGACATATTCTCAGGCTCAGGGAGGATCGTCCCATGCCGCTCCAAAAAGTCGAGGCGAAGGTCGAACGTCAGGCCGGCTGCTTTGCATTCCCGATGCGGGTTGCCGGGTCTGATCAGACTGTGGAGGTCATCATCCCCGACGTCGTCGCCACCACGCTGGGTTGGCCGGCAGACGAGATGCTGCGGGTCGAGGTCGAAGCGGGGCGGACCACGCTCGAGGCGCTTGCGAGCGAGAAATTCGATCAGGGGTTCGCAAGCCCTGACGGGAAGCTTATGGTCGCGTTAAACGATGTCGTCCGCTTCGACGAATGAGGGGTAGCGCGACGAGCAGCTCAGCCGTCATGTCCGTCGAGAAGCGGAGCGGAATCTGTATCCCCGAACTCGTCTTTCAGCGCGACGCCCGAAGCCTTTCTTCGAAGCGCCTCCGTGGCGAGATAGAACAATCGCGCTGCGGCCTCGGCGTAGCCCATCCCCTCCCGACGAATGTTCGAAAGACAGTTTCGCTCGGCGTCAACGCAGCCGATGCGCGGCGCGAAAGTGAGATAGGCGCCGAGGCTATCGGGCGAGGAGAGCCCGGGCCGCTCTCCAATCAGCACCACGACGAGCTTCGCGCCCAAGAGCGCGCCGATTTCGTCGCCGATCGCGACGCGACCCTGAGACACGACGACAACAGGACCGATCTTCCAAGCTTTCGCGCGAAACAGGGGGAGCGCCGCGTCGAGCAGCGCGAGCGCATGCGCCTCGACGGCGCGGGCCGAGAGACCATCGGCGACGACGAAGACGAGATCATCGTCGCCAGCCAGCGGCAGCAGACGCGCGCGCGCCGGCTCGGCCAGGCGACGCCCGAGATCCGGCCGCATGAGATAGGCGCGTCGGCTGGTCGCCGCGCTCTCGACGAGCGGCGCCTCCAGGCCGCGAGCCCGCAGCTTGTCGGCTAGCGCCTCCGCATCGAGTCGGTCCTCGACCGCATCGCGCGCATTGGCGTGCGCCAGCTGAAAGGCGAGACTGGCTCTGGTCGCAACGGCCGAGCCCGCCGTGGGCAAGAAGATTCGCGCCGTCGTCGCGGCTTTCAGCGCCGCCAGACGATCCTGAAGGACGGGCTGCTCATCGGTCACGGCTCAATCCTCCGCCAGAAGGCGTTTTAGGGAAACCGGCAGGCTTTGCGTTTTCGCCACGCCGCCGCCGAGGCCCGTCCGCGCCAGCCAGTCTTCGAATTCCGGGGCGGGACCGAGGTTCAACAGGCGCCGGACAGCGGCGACATCGTGATAAGACGTGCTCTGATAGTTCAGCATCACGTCGTCGCCGCCGGGAACGCCCATGACGTAATTGACGCCGGCGACCGCCAGGAGCGTCAGCAGATCGTCGATGTCGTTCTGATCGGCTTCGGCGTGATTGGTGTAGCAGGCGTCGCAGCCCATGGGCAGGCCGAGCAGCTTCCCGCAAAAATGATCTTCGAGCCCGGCGCGAATGATCTGCTTTCCGTCGAAAAGATATTCCGGGCCGATGAATCCCACGACCGTATTGACGAGCAGAGGTTGGAAGGCGCGCGCGACCGCATAGGCGCGCGCTTCGAGCGTCTGCTGATCGCAACCGTGATGGGCGTCGGCGGAGAGCGCGCTGCCTTGGCCGGTCTCGAAATACATCACATTGTCGCCGACCGTTCCGCGTCGCAAGGCGCGCGCCGCGTCATTCGCCTCGCGCAGGAGCGCGAGGTCGACGCCAAAACTGCGGTTGGCGGCTTGCGTTCCCGCTACGGATTGAAAGACGAGGTCGACCGGCGCGCCCTTTCTCATGAGCTCGAGCGTCGTCGTCACATGGGCAAGCACGCAGGATTGGGTGGGAATCTCCAACGTCTCGCGCAGCTCGTCGATGAGCAGCAGCAGCTCATGGCAGCGTTGCGGGCTGTCGGACGCCGGATTGACGCCAATCACCGCGTCGCCGCTTCCAAGCAGCAGTCCATCGACGATGCTGGCGAGCACGCCCCTGCGGTCGTCGGTCGGATGATTGGGCTGAATGCGCGAGGAAAGCGTGCCGGGCAGCCCGATGCTGTCTCGAAAGCGCGTGACGACGCGGATCTTCGCCGCGACCACGATCAAATCTTGATTGCGCGAGATCTTCGAGACGGCGGCCGCCATCTCCGGCGTCACTCCCTTTGCGAGATCAGCGAGGACGTCGCCCGTCGCATAATCGGAAAGCAGCCAGTCGCGGAACTCTCCGACGGTGAAGCCCTCAATAAGCGTGAAGGCGTTGCGGTCATGCGTGTCGAGAATGAGCCGCGTCACCTCGTCGTCTTCATAGGGGATGAGCGGCTCTTCGAGGAAGCGCGCGAGGGGCACTTCGGCCAGACGCATCTGCGCGGCGACGCGCTCGACCGCGCTCTCCGCCGCGACGCCGGCCAGACAATCGCCCGAGCGCAGCGGCGAGGCCTTCGCCAGCAGCGTTTTGAGGTCGTCAAACCGAAAGCGGGTTCCCTGCACATCGATCGAATACATGGCGAGGCGCCGTCGCAGTGAAGCGCTCAAAGCTAGCGCCCGAGAGCCGGCTTGTCACCCTCGCGCGACCGTTTTAAGTCTTAGCGAGCTAGCTTCCAGGGCAATTCGCGATGGCCGCCGACGCATCCGACCCCGAATCATTGATCAGCGCCCTTCCGCTTTGGAGCGGCCCCATCGAGATCGAGCCGTTGGCCGGCGGCATAACCAATAAGAATTATCTCGTGTCGGAGAAGGGGCGTCGCGTCGTCGTGCGCTACGGCGGCGACATTCCGGCGCATGGCGTCATGCGCTTCAATGAATTGGCGGCGGCGAAGGCCGCGGCGGCGGCGGAAATCTCGCCCAAGGTGCTTTATGCCGCGCCGCCCTTTCTCGCGATGGACTTCATCGAGGGGCAAACCTACGGTCCCGAAGACGTTCGCAAGAATCTCCGTCGTTGCGTCGCGCTCGCAAAGCGCGTGCATCATGAGTTGCGCGCGCATCTTCGCGGCCCCACGCTCTGCTTCAACGTGTTCCACGTCATCCACGACTATGCCCAGACGCTCGTCGAGGAGAAGAGCCGCAAGATTCCCCTTCTCCCCCGGCTGCTTGAGCGCGCGCAGCGCCTGGAGCACGCCCTCGGCCCGATCGACCTCGTCTTCGGTCATAACGACCTGCTCGCGGCGAATTTCATCGACGACGGCGCGCGCCTTTGGCTGATCGACTGGGATTACGCCGGCTGGGGCACGCCGTTCTTCGATCTCGGCGGTCTTTCCTCCAACAATGGCTTCACGGCCGAGGAGAACGAGGCGATGCTCGCCGCCTATTTCGAGCGGACCCCGAGCGACGAGCTCTCGCGGCGGCTACGCGCGATGGTCTGCGCATCGCTTTTGCGCGAATCCCTGTGGAGCATGGTGTCGGAGATCAAATCGATGATAGACTTCGATTACGTCGCTTACACCGAAGAGAACCTTCGTCGCTTCGAGGCGGCTTTCGCGGCGTTCGAGGAATTTGAGAGAGCATGACGGACCTTCCAAAGAGCGCGCAAGTCATCGTCGTCGGGGGCGGAATCGTCGGCTGCTCGGTCGCCTATCATCTCGCGAAGCGCGGCAAGGAAGTGTTGCTCCTCGAGCGGCATCAGCTCACCGCCGGCTCGACCTGGCACGCCGCGGGCCTCGTCGGCCAATTGCGCACCAACGCCAATATCACCCGGCTCTTGGGCTATTCGGTCGAGCTATACGACAAGCTCGAAGCGGAGACGGGCTACGCGACTGGCTGGAAGCGCAATGGCGGCTTGCGGCTCGCCTGCAACCCCGACCGCTGGATCGAGGTGAAGCGCCAGGCCACGACCGCCCGCAGTTTCGGGCTGGAGATGCAACTGCTGTCCGCGAAGGAGGCGCAGGCGCTCTGGCCCCTCATGAATGTGGACGACGTCATCGGCGCCGCGTTCCTGCCGACGGATGGACAAGCCAACCCTTCCGACATCACGCAGGCGCTCGCCAAGGGCGCTCGCCTCGCCGGCGCGAAATTCCTCGAGGGGGTGTCGGTCACGAACCTCATCGTCGAGAATGGCCGGCTGCTGGGGCTCTTGACCGACCAAGGACGGATCGAATGTGAAAAGGCCGTCTTATGCTGCGGTCAATGGACGGCGCGCCTCGCCGCGCGCGCGGGAGCCTGCGTCCCGCTCACGCCGGTGCGCCATCAATATATCGTCACCGAGGCGATCGAGGGCGTGACCGCATCCCTGCCGACGCTGCGCGATCCGGATCGCCTGACCTATTACAAGGAGGAGGTCGGCGGACTCGTCATGGGCGGCTATGAGCCCAATCCGATTCCCTGGAGCGAGACGCATGTCCCGGACGACTTCGCCTTTCGCCTGCTCGAGGACGACTGGGAGCATTTCGAGCCGATCATGAGCCTCGCGCTCGGCCGCGTGCCGGCGCTGGCGTCGGCCGGCGTGAAGCAGATGATCAACGGGCTGGAGAGTTTCACGCCCGACGGCAATTGGATGATCGGCGAGACGCCGGAAGTTCGCAATCTCTTCGTCGGCGCGGGGTTCAACGCCTTCGGCATCGCCTCTGCCGGCGGCGCCGGCATGGCGCTTGCCGAATGGGTCGCGGACGGCGAGCCGCCCTTCGATCTCTGGGCGGTCGATATTCGTCGTTTTGGTCCCCATCACCAGGATCTCGGCTGGGTGCGCAACCGGACGCTGGAAGCCTACGCCCGGCATTACGCCATCGCCTGGCCCGCGGAAGAATACGGCTCGGGACGCCCTTTGCGCCGTTCGCCGCTCTATGACCGGCTCCAGCAGCGCGGCGCCTGCTTCGGCGAGAAAATGGGATTCGAGCGCCCCAATTGGTTCGCGGATCTCTCTGCGGGCGAGGTTCCGCAGGATCGCTATTCTTACAATAAGCCCGGCTGGTTCGACGCCGTCGGGCGCGAGCATCACGCTTGCCGCGACAGGGCCGCGCTCTTCGATCAAACGAGCTTCGCCAAAGCGCTCCTCGTCGGACGCGACGCGGAAGCCGCTCTGTCTTGGATCGCAGCGAATGATGTGGCGAAGCCCCCGGGCAGCGTGATCTACACGCAGATGCTCAACCGCAAGGGCGGGATCGAATGCGATCTGACCGTCACGCGGCTCGAACGCGATCGCTATTACATCGTGACGGGCACAGGCTTCGCGACGCATGATTTCGATTGGATCGAGCGCTCCATTCCCGAAGGCTTGGATGCGACGTTGATCAACGTCACCTCCTCCAACGCTGTGCTCGCGCTCATGGGACCCCGTGCGCGCGAGATTCTCTCTTCCTGCTGCGCCGACGACGTGTCCAACGCCGCTTTTCCCTTCATGACGGCGCGTGAAATTAAAGTCGCCGGCGCGCCCGTGACGGCGATCCGCGTCACCTATGTCGGCGAGCTGGGCTGGGAGCTGCATGTCCCGGTGGAGTTTGCGGTCTCGGTTTATGACCGCCTGATGGAGGCGGGCGCGCCTTTCGGTCTCGCCAACGCCGGCTATCGCGCAATCGAGTCATTGCGCCTGGAGAAAGGCTATCGCGCCTGGGGCGCCGACATCGGACCGGATCACACGCCACTGATGGCGGGACTAGGCTGGGCCGTGAAACTGAAATCGAACCAGGCGTTTCAAGGACGCGAGGCGCTTGAGCAAATGTCGAAGGAGCCTCTTTCGCGCCGGCTCGTCGGGTTTTCGGTGGACGATCCCGAAGTCACGCTGCTCGGCCGAGAGACGATCTACCGCGATGGCGAGCGCGTGGGTTGGCTTTCGAGTGGCGGCTTTGGCTATACGATCGGCAAAGCGATCGGCTATGGTTATGTTCGCCACGCGGGCGGGGTCGACGAAGAGTTTCTACGCAAGGGAAGCTACGAGCTCGACGTGGCCGGCGAGCGCATTCGCGCATGCGTGTCGCTCACGCCTTTCTTCGATCCTCGCGGCCTCCGTCCTCGGGCCTAGAGCATGTCCCGGAAAAGTGCGAAGCGGTTTTCCGGTCAGGACAGGCTCCACCCTTTTGATTTGGCGCGATTCCTTCCCGCTCGAACGATTCCGTTCGAGCGGGAAACGCGCTAGTTCACGCTGCGTGAGCGGAAGCTCAAACGCAGATTAGAGCGCGATGCGAAAAAGTGGAAGCCGGTTTTTCGCACAAATCGCGCTCTAAACTTTTAGAGTCGATCACGTTTTCTGCGTTCAGGCGCTTCCGCCTGAACGCAGCGTGATCTAATGCAGCCTGACCGCCGCCTGCTTCGAAAGCCAGAGCGCCGTCACGCGATCATGCCAGGGCGTGGCGCTGCCGACGCCGTGAAAGCCCAGATGTCCGCCGTTCGGCGTCAGCGCCGTCTCGATCATCGGCAGGCGCGCCCAGTCGATCGTCGTGTAGCAGGCGGAGGGTATCCACGGGTCGTCCAAGGCGTGCACGATCAGCGTCGGCGTCTTTATGCCCGCAAGAAAGCGGCCTGAGCGATTGGCTTCGTAATAGTCGAGCGCATCGCGGTAGCCGAAATGCGGCGCGACAAAATTGTTGTCGAACTCATAGACATTGCGCGCTGCGGCGATCGTCGCCCGCTCCACGCTCGTCAGCGCCGCGCTCTCGGCCAGCGCCTCGAGCTTCATCGCCCGCAGCATGTGCCGATGATAGGGCAGATTTCGCCGCTCCATCATGCGCGCGCAGCTTCCCGCAAGATCGAGCGGCGTCGAGATCGCCGCCGCCGCCAGGACGGGGAGGTCATAGTAGGCTTCGCCCATGAATTTCAGCACGAGATTGCCGCCCAACGAATGGCCGACGAGGATGATCCCGTGCAGGGCGAGCTCTCGCGGAAGCGCGCGCAGCGCCGCCTCGAGATCTTCGGTTCTTCCGGCGTGGTAACGGCCCGTCGAGGTCGGACGCGAGGGCTCGGAACCGCGCAGGTTCAACCGCAGCACGCTCCAGCCTTCGCTCACGAGATGACGCGCCGTCGCCACCGTATCGTGGCTCGATTCGCATCCTGCGAGACCATGCACGAGCACGACAAGCGCGCGATGCGAAAAAGCGGAAACCGGTTTTTCGCACGCATCGCGCTCTACCCTTTTGAAATAGATCACGTTTTGTTTGATGGGCCTGTCGAGACGCGCCGCCAATTTGTCGCCATCCGGCATGGCGAGCAGCAGCCGCTCGCCGCCAAGAAGCTCACCCGGATCGCCACGCAAGAAATTGCGCAAAGTCTGCAGGTCGCGGCCGATCCAAGGCGGACGTTCGCGGAAGCTTGGGAAAGCCTGGCTCGCGTCCTCGCTTTGCGCGTCTATGGGCGCGGCCTTGACCGGATTCGTTCGAAGAGAAAACGTCGGCATTGTCGGAGCACGGATGTCAGCGGCGGCTCGATCGCGATGCGCATGATCAGGTTCGATCCTTATTATCTGGGTCGACAGAGACGCGGGAACAGTGTTCCGCCTCAAGCGCCGCCCAGGGCGTCTTTTCTCTCGAGCCGCGTCACATTGAAGCAGAGGCTCGTTCTTGCGCGAAGGGGTTGCATGCATGATTTGGCCATAATTGGGGAGTCTCCTGACAGCAGCCTGGTCAATGCGCCGGCGAAGCATGTGACAGAAAGGTCACAGCGAACGGCAATGTCGAGAAGCACTCTGAATTTCGCTTGCCGCTCGTAAAAAACAGGCATAGCATTTGCGTCATAATCCAGCGTGAATGGGAAAGTCCCTGGCTTTCTCGCTAATCTGGAAGGAGATGGTCATGATGACTGCGCTGATCGCTGCCGCCTTGTGCAGTGTCGTCCTCGCCCGTCGGCCGGCCAAAAAGGCTGTTTACGTCTACGCCAAGCGCAAGGATCGCTTTCGCCATCGCTGAGACGAATCGGCGGGGTGAGCCGGAAGCGAAGCGCTAACGCTTCGCTGGAGGCTTCGACGCAAGCGGAATGGCGCGATGGATTTGCTCGCCCGCTTAGCGGCGATTGTCGGCAAAGAAAACCTCCTTGCCCGACCCGATTCGTCTGACGCGTTGATGCAAGAGCCGCGCGGCGATTTTTCAGGCTGCGCTCTTGCGGCGGTGTTTCCGAAAACAGTTTTTGAAGTCGCAAAAATCCTCGCTTTATGCAACGAGCACGGCGTCGGCGTTGTGCCCCAGGGCGGTAACACAGGCCTCGTCGGCGGCCAGACACCGGACGCTTCGGGCGAGCAACTCCTCCTCTCGCTGAAAAAACTCGATCGCATTCGCGAGATCGACCCCGATTCGGACGCGATGACGCTCGAAGCCGGCGTGACCTTGGCGCGCGCCCAGGAAGCGGCTCTCTCCGCCGACCGCTATTTCCCGCTTTCGCTCGCCTCGGAAGGCTCCTGCACAATCGGCGGCAATCTCGCGACGAACGCCGGCGGCGTGCATGTTCTGAGCTTCGGCTCGACGCGCGATCTGACGCTGGGCGTCGAGGCGGTGCTCGCGGACGGACGCGTGCTCTCGACGCTCTCGACGCTGCGGAAGAACAATACAGGCTATGACCTCACGCGGCTCATGATCGGCTCGGAAGGGACGCTCGGCGTCATCACGGCGGCGACGCTGAAGCTGTTTCCGCTGCGGCGCGCGCGCGTCGCGACTTTCGTCGCCTTGGCTGAGCCGCAAGCGGCGCTGCGGCTGCTCGCGCTCTGCAAGTCTCGGCTCGGCGCCGCGCTCGAGGCCTTCGAGATCTTGCCGCGAATCGGCGTCGACTTCGTCCTCAAGCATGCGAAGCCGGCGCGCGATCCCTTCTCGCGCGCTTATCCCTGGTATGCGCTCGTCGAATTCGCCACGCAGGAAGACGAGGAGGCGCTTAAGGGAAAAATTATCGATCTTTTGGAGGAGGCGACGAATCTGGGCCTCGCGCTCGACGCGTCGATCGCCGATTCGCTCGCCCAGCGCGCCGAGTTCTGGCGCCTGCGCGAAGCCATGTCGGAAGTGCAGCAGCGCGAGGGCGGCTCGATCAAGCACGACGTGTCATTGCCGCTGAAGGCCGTCCCGGCCTTCATCGAGGAGGCGGCGCGGCGCGTCGAGGCGCTCGTTCCCGGCGCGCGTCCCGTGCCCTTCGGCCATTTGGGCGACGGCAACATCCATTACAACATCTCGCAGCCGGTCGAGATGGAGAAACGGGCTTTCCTCGCCCGCCGACCCGAGGTCAACGCCGCCGTCCACGGCCTCGTCGTCTCGCTCAAGGGCTCGATCTCGGCCGAACACGGCATCGGCCAAGCCAAGCGCGCCTTGCTACGCGAGACCAAGGACCCGACCGCGCTCGCCGCGATGCGGGCGATCAAGGCGGCGCTGGACCCCAAGGGCGTGCTCAATCCGGGCAAGCTCCTGTAAATTTGGGCGGGGCCGGCGCTGGGCCGCAGCTTGGCGGCCGCTTTCTTTAGGCCAGCTCAAATTGCGGCAGCCTCCACTCCTCTTCTTGGGCGCCTGCATGCCAACTCTTCCAGGAGGCAAGATTTTTCACAGCCTCCACAAAAGTCCGTGAATCCGGGGAAACAGGCAGGCCGTAGATTTCCACCCGATTGACGACCGGCGCGAACATCGCGTCCGCGGCGCTAAATGCGCCATAGAGAAACGGGCCGCCCTCCCCGAAGCGCGCCCGCGCTTCACGCCACGCGGCGTCGATTCGCGAGAGGTCCGCGCTTGCCGCTTCGCTCAAAGAGACGGGGCTCGTCTTGCGACGGAAATTCGTGGGGCATTCCTTTCTCAAGGCAGTGAAGCCCGCATGCATCTCGGCGGCAAGCGCTCGCGCATGGGCGCGAGCTTCAATCTTGCGCGGCCAGATGGGAAGCGCAGGATAGCGTTCCGCCAGATATTCAATGATCGCGAGCGAGTCCCAAACGTGCAGCCCGTCGTGGATAAGCACCGGGACTTTTCCTGCGCTGGAATGAGTCAGGAGCTTCGCTTTCGAGTTCTCTCGGTATAGCGGGACCACTTCCTCTTGAAAGGGAATCGCGAACTCCTTCATGACCATCCAGGGCCGAAACGACCATGAAGAATAGCCCTTGTTGCCAATAACGAGAGTGGCAGGCGTCATCGCGGCAAGCTTTCGTTTTTCGCATTTTGCTTCGACAGAGCTTTAGATTAATCGTAGCCCTTGAACAAGACATGTTCCGACAAACAGCGTATAGGTGAGCACGCGATTACTCACGAGAAACAGCGCGGCGGTCGCAATGCACCTCGCGTCATCGTTGAGGCCCGTCGTCCGCTTCTCGGGCGCGCTCAAGACAGGACCGAGATCTTCTCGCCGTCGCCGGAGGCGAGCGGGGCGCTTCGCCAGGGGATGTCGCCGAGCAGCAGAAATCTCTCCGCTTCCTCGACATTCTTGGGGCCAAGGAGGCAGACGCTTAATCCCCGGGCGTATTGAGAAAAACAGGGGTCGACGAGGCTTCCTGCCTCGCTCGCCTCGCCGGCATCGACGCTCTTGATCAGGAGAAGCCGGGACGCGCCGCTTTTCCGCGCGTACCAGGCGGCGAGGCTGTCCGAGGTCACGTCCCAGCACGCGGGGAGCCCCGCTTCGAGCGCCAGGGCGCGCGGGCGCCAGACGGGCGTCTTGCCCTGGGCGCGCAGAGCGGCGGCCTCTTGCTGCGTCGCCGCCAAGGCGAGCCCGCCGAAAAGGTCGCAGAGCGCGAGCCCATATTGCTCCATCGCGAGCAGCGCCATCTCATGCGCGGCGCGCTCCGAGAAGCGCATCGGGCCTTGCGCCGCGCGCACCGCATCGGCGAAGGGGCCGCCGCCGGGAACGAGGACGAGCGGTCCGGGATAGGCGCAGAGCGCCGCGATCCATCGGGAAAGCAGCGGCGAGCGCCACAGGCTTCCGCCGATTTTCGCGACGAGCGCGCTCTTGCGCCGGTCTTCGCTCATGCGCCCGTCTTGGCGTGCAGCGCTGATGTGTGATGCGCCCGCTCGCGCCGGATGCGCACCCCGACCGAAGCCGGCGGCGCCACGTCGAGCTTCTCGACGACGACCTCCACCGCGCGGACGCGTTCATGCAAGAGAACGCTTTCGGCCACGCGCTCGGCCATGGTCTCCACGAGCTCGATATGACCCGAGTCGAGGACGATCCGAATCGCGTCCGTCATCACGTCGTATGAGAACACGCCGCGCATGTCGTCGGGACCGATGTCGCGAAAGACCTCCGCGTCGATCGAGAAACGCACCCGCTGCTTATGGCCGCGCTCGAAGCCATAGGCCCCGATGTCGACCGGCATGACGAGATCGCGCACGAAGACGTGATCAACCTCTGCGTAGCGCGGCGCGGGCGCATGCGGCCGCCGGATCATTTCGCGGATGAGCTTCACCCCCGCGGGCGAAAGCGCTCTTTGGCGATCGCCCGTCTCGCAGAGCGCGCCGCGAAAGCCCAGCACGTCAGGCGCAAGCACCAGGAGGCGCGGGACGTCGGGCGCCTCTAGCGAGCCGGCGAGCCCGCTTGAAAGGCCGAGGGCGCGGGCGCGCGACACGAAGTCGCCGAGCGCGCCGACGCCGACATGGTCGAGCAGGCGTCCCTTCCCCTTATGCGCGGTGTCGAGCATCACGCCGTGAAAGCCTGCGCGCGCGAGCAGCGGCAGCGCCTCGAGATCGGGGCCAAGATCCGCAAAGAGCACCGCGACGAGTCGGATTCTCGGGCAAAGCGGGGCGAGCGAGTCGACGACCTCGTGAAGGTCGGGCGTCATCGGCAGCGCGAATTTGACGAAATCGACCCCCGTCGCGGCGGCGGCCTCGATCGCCGCGCGCGCCTGAGACGCGTCGTGCGGCAGCTCGACCACGGCGCTGACGGGCCGCCGCTTCGCGATGGAAGCGACGATCTTCGCGACCTCGTCGAGCGACAGCGCGCCCAGCGCGCCGCGCCGCGCGTCCTTGCAGTCGACGATATCGACTCCGCAGTCGACGGCGGTGTCGGCCTCCGCGCTCGAGAGCACGCTGGCGAGCATCAAGGTCATGAAGATCTGCCCAAAACTCGCGCCAAATCGGCGGGACCGGCCGTCTCTATAACAAATCCCAAGGGAGCGCTCATTCGATTCGCGAGCCGTTGAAAGCGAGCGCGCAGGCGGCAAGATAAAGCGATCCGGCGATGAGGACCCGGGGCGACCGCTCGAAAGACGTGGCGGCGAGCATTTCGACAGCGCGCTCGAAGCTCGGGGCCGACCGCGCGGAGATCCCCATCGCTTGCGCCGCCGCGGCGACTTCCTCAGGCGGCCAGCATTTATGCTCGCCCTCGACCGGGACGGCGATGACCTCGCGCGCCAGTCCCACGAAATGGCGCAGCATGGCGCGCACGTCCTTCGTCGTCTGCGCGCCGCAGACGAGCGCGAGGGGGCGCGACTCTCTCTCCTCGAACTCGGCCATGGCCTCGGCGAGCACGCGGCCGCCATCCTCGTTGTGACCGCCGTCGATCCATATTTCCGCGCCCGCCGGCGCGGCGTCGACGAGACGGCCGCGCGAGAGGCGTTGCAGCCGCGCCGGCCATTCGGCTTTGAGCAGCCCGCTTTCCATGGCCTTGGACGGAAAATCAGGGTCGATCGCGCGCAGCGCGGCGATCGCCGCGGCGGCGTTTTCGTGCTGATGGCGGCCCTGCAGGCGCGGCGCGGGCAGATCGAGGAGGCCATGCGCGTCCTCGAAGACGAGGCGGCCGCTCTCCTCATAAATGTGGAAATCCTCTCCCGCGATGGCGACCGGCGCGCCGACGCGCCGCGCCTGGCGCTCGAGAACGTCGCGCGCCGCTTCGCGCTGAAAGCCGATGATCGCCGGCGCGCCGGGCTTGAAGATGCCGGCCTTCTCCATCGCGATCTTCTCTATCGTTTCCCCCAGGAACTCCGGGTGATCGAGGGAGATCGAGGTGACGACGGTCGCCTTCGGGGCCTTGATCACATTGGTGGCGTCATAGCGGCCGCCCAACCCCGTCTCGAGCAGGAGCCAGTCGGCCTGCGTGCGTGAGAACAACAGAAACGCCGCCGCGGTGGTGATCTCGAAGAAGGTGATCGACTGCTGGCCATTGGCCCTTTCGCAGGTCTCCAAGGCGTCTTGCAGCGCCGCATCGTCGACGAGCCTACCGCCGCCCTCGCTCCCGAGCCGGATGCGTTCATTGAAGCGCAGGAGATGCGGCGACGTGTAGACGTGAACGCGCGCGCCCCTGGCTTCCAGCATCGCGCGCAGAAAGGCGAGCGTGGAGCCCTTGCCGTTCGTGCCCGCGACGTGGATCGTCGGCGGCAGGGCGAGATCGGGGCGCCCAAGCGCTTCGAGCAGACGCTCGGTGCGCCCGAGCGAGAGATCGATTTTCTTGGGGTGCAGGTCGAGAAGGCGCGACAGCATCGCGTCGTGCTGATCCATGAGGCGCGTGTCCCGCCTGCTATGCGGAGAGTCGTTGGCCGGCCAACGAGTCTCCACATAGAGTCGGCTGTTCGAGCAGGATTTTCATCCCCAATTCGGTCCCGTTTCCAAAGAGCGGCTCAAGCTGCGGCGGGTCGGCCCGGCGGGGCCCGGGTCAACAAGCCGCAAAGCCGTCCGAGCGTGTCGCGCAGCTCCTTGCGCCCCACGACCATGTCGACCATTCCGTGATCTCTGAGATATTCCGCGCGCTGGAAGCCTGACGGCAGCTTTTCGCGAATTGTCTGCTCGATCACCCGGGCGCCGGCGAAGCCGATGATCGCCCCGGGCTCGGCGATCTGAACGTCGCCCAGCATTGCATAGGAGGCGGTGACGCCGCCGGTCGTCGGATTGGTCAAGACGACGATATAGGGCAGCCGCGCCTTGCGCAGCCTCTGCACGGCGATCGTCGTGCGCGGCATCTGCATGAGCGAGAACATGCCCTCCTGCATGCGCGCGCCGCCCGACGCCGTGAAGATGATGAAAGGCGTGCGCTTCTCGAGCGCCAAGGTCGCGGCGGCGACGATCGCTTCCCCGGCCGCCATGCCGAGCGAGCCGCCCATGAACTCGAAGTCCTGCACCGCCACCGTGACCGGAAGCCCGTGCAAGCGCCCCACGGCGATCGTCACGGCGTCCTGCCGATTGGTCTTGACCCGATATTCCTTGAGCTTGTCGACGTAACGCTTGATGTCGCGGAACTTGAGCGGATCGACCGGCACTTCCGGGGGCGGCGGCTCCTCGAACTCGCCCTTGTCGAACAGGTTCTGGAGTCTGATCTCAACCGGGCAGCGCATGTGATAGCCCGACCCCGGAACGACAAAGAGATTGGCCTCTATGTCCTTGTGATTGACGAGCTGGCCGCTTTCGGGACATTTCACCCACAGATTGTCGGGCGCCTCGCGCTTGAGAATCGCTTTGATTTTTGGCGGGACGACGTTCGAATACCAGTTCATGGCGCGATTCTCCCGAAGATTCGGCGCAACCAGCTCGGCCGGGCGCGGCGGCCGTCACCGGCGCCGCGGGCGCCATGAGCGGCGCCGGCGAGCGCCGTGACCAGCTCCGACACCGCCGCCACGGTTTGCGGCGCGGCCCGATTCTCAGCGTCGAGCGTCTCTTTCAGCGCATTGACGAGCGCCGTGCCGACGACCACGCCATCGGCGGCGCGCGCCACCTGGCTCGCGCCTTCCGCCGTCTTCACGCCGAAGCCAACCGCGATCGGCAAATTCGTATGACGCTTGATGCGCGTCACGGCGGCCTCGACCCCGGAATAATCCGCGAGCGCCGCCCCCGTGATCCCCGTCAAAGAAACATAATAGACGAAGCCGCTCGTGTTTTCGAGGACCTTCGGCAATCGCCGGTCGTCCGTGGTCGGCGTCGCAAGGCGGATGAAGTTGAGCCCCGCGGCGCGGGCAGGAAGGCAAAGCTCGTCGTCTTCCTCAGGCGGCAAATCGACGACGATCAATCCGTCGACGCCCGCTTGTTTTGCGGCCTGGAGAAAGCGTTCGACGCCATAAACATAGATCGGATTGTAATAGCCCATCAGCACGATCGGCGTCGTCCGATCGAGGGCGCGGAAGCTTTCGACGAGCGCGAGCGTCTTTTTGAGCGTCGTCCCCGCCTTGAGCGCGCGCAGGCCCGCAGCCTGTATGGCCGGGCCGTCCGCCATCGGATCGGTGAAGGGCATGCCCACCTCGATCACATCGGCGCCGGCGGCGGGCAGGCTTTTGAGGATTTCGAGCGACGTCCCGAGATCCGGATCGCCCGCCATGAGGAAGGTGACGAGCCCCGCCCGCCCCTCGGCTTTCAATTGCGCGAAACGCTGGTCGATGCGGGTCGTCATGGGCGGCGCGTGTCCTGTTTGGGGCGGAGCCGCTGCTTAGTCGCTGCCGCGCGCCGCGTCCAGGGCCTTCGAGAACCGCGGACGAGCGCGCAAGCTCCACCATGCGCGTGGCTCTACCTTGCGCCTGAAAGAGCAAAAAGCTGCGAAAGGCACAAGTCGAATTCCGTTGCAATATAACCTGAGACTCACAAGGGAGACCCCGTAAATCTTGCGCTTCAGTCGAATTTATTACAATTATATTCTAACTATCTCATCATAAATTCCATTTACAGATCGTATTAATAGTATATTAGTTATTATACTCTGTATTTATACATTATGGCCGGCGCTTTAATTGTGGCTTATTGAACGGCCCAAGAAAAATTTGCGTCCGGCGATGCGCTTCTCATTGCCTCGGGGCCCTGTCGCGCTTATGTGAGCCCTGAAAGTACACAATGCAAACGATAGGCGTCACCATGGCGAACACGACAGCGGATATTGAGGCGCTCCTGATGCAGCGCTCGCTGACCGACCCCGAGCTTCTCGCGGTCGCGGAGACGGCGGCGGACTACCGGATTCTCCCGGACGCCACGGTGATCAAGATCGGCGGACAGAGCGTCATCGATCGCGGGCGCTCGGCGGTCTATCCGCTCGTGGAAGAAATCGTCGCCGTCCGCAAGAACCACCAGCTCCTCATCGGCACCGGCGCGGGCACGCGGGCGCGGCACCTTTACTCGATCGCGGCCGGGCTCGGCCTTCCGGCGGGCGTGCTCTCGCAGCTCGGCGCCTCGGTCGCCGACCAGAACGCCGCGATGCTCGGGCAGCTTCTCGCCAAGCACGGCATTTCCAATGTCAGCGACGCCGGCCTCTCGGCCGTGCCGCTCTATCTCGCCGAGGTGAACGCGGTCATCTTCAGCGGCATGCCGCCGTATAATCTTTGGATGCGCCCGGCGCCCGAGGGCGTCATCCCGCCCTACCGCACCGACGCCGGATGCTTCCTCCTGGCCGAGCAGTTCGGCTGCAAGGCGATGATCTTCGTGAAGGACGAGGATGGGCTCTTCACGGCCAATCCCAAGACCGACAAGAGCGCCAAGTTCATCCCGAAAATCTCGGTCGACGAGATGAAGGCGCGCGGGCTGCATGACTCGATCCTCGAGTTTCCGATGCTCGATCTGCTCAAGGCGGCGAAGCATGTCCGCGAGGCGCAGGTCATCAACGGCCTCGTCGCCGGCAATCTGACGCGCGCCCTCAACGGCGAGCACGTCGGCACCCTCATCACCGCGAGCTAGAGATCAAAATCATGACGAATCAAGCCGAGAGCATCAAGCACGTCGCCTCGCCGCTCGCGCGCCAGACGCTTCTGGACAGCGAGCTGACCCGCCCTGTCGCCGGCGGGCGGCCGATCCGGCTCCTCCCCTGGGTCCAGGTCGTGAAGATTGGCGGCCGCTCGATCATGGATCGCGGCGCCGACGCGATTCTGCCGCTCGTCGAAGAGATCCGTAAGCTCCTCCCCGAGCATCGCCTGCTCATCCTGACCGGCGCCGGCGTGCGCGCCCGCCATCTCTACAGCGTCGGGCTCGACCTCGGCCTCCCCGTCGGGTCGCTCGCGCCGCTTGCGGCGAGCGAAGCCGGTCAGAACGGGCATATGCTCGCAGCGCTGCTCGCGCCGGAGGGCGTCTCCTATATCGAGCACCCGACCATCGCGAACCAGCTCGCCATCCATCTGACGGCCACGCGCGCCGTCGTGGGCAGCGCCTTCCCGCCCTATCACCACCATGAGTTTCCGGGCTCGCGCATCCCGCCGCACCGGGCCGACACCGGCGCTTTTCTGCTGGCGGACGCCTATGGCGCCGCGGGGCTCACGATCGTCGAGGATGTGGACGGCGTCTACACGGCCGACCCCAAGGGTAAGGGCGGAGACAAGGCGAAGCTGCTGCACGAGACGAGCTATGCCGATCTCGCGAAGTCTGCCGGTCCCCTGCCCTTCGACCGCGCCATGCTCGAGGTGATGGCGACGGCCCGCCACATTCAGCATGTGCAGGTCGTGAACGGCCTGGTGCCGGGCCGCCTCACCGCCGCGCTGCGCGGCGAGCATGTCGGCACGATCGTCCGCACGGGCGCGATGCGGAATTGAGAGGGTTCAGGGGCCAGGGCAACGAGGGCGTCTCTCCCTCTCCCCGCCTGCGGGGAGAGGGCCGGGGTGAGGGGCTTGGCGAGATTCCGCGACGCTTCGATTTGCGCTCGGGTTCTGGCTTTTTGACGGTCGGGTCGATAATTGCCCCGGCCCCTCACCCTAACCCTCTCCCCGCCAGCGGCTACCAGATTCACACAACTTGGCTTGCCGTGATTGCGTTGACGCCCTGCTTTGCGGCTTGGAACTGGAGCCAACCCTGGAGCATGACGACGGGGCCTGGTTTTCCGTAGTATCCGGTCCAGCCTCCCAGGCGTGCGCAGACCCAGGCGGCGTAGGCGAGAGAGCCTTTGGGGTGGGGGTTCTTTTGTCTTTGCGTTTTGCCTTCGAGCGTGGCGCAAAGGGCTTCGAGGAGGGGGATGTCGGCTTCCTCGAAAGCGTCGCTGACTGGGCGCAATCGGCCTTTTGCGCCGCCGCCGTCGCGGGCGTGGACGAGTTGCTGGACGGTGACGGCGGCGATCAGCGCGGCCATCACCAGGTTGCAGCGGGGAACGTCGTCCTCGATGCGCAGGCCTTCAATGTCGAAGCCCTGCGTCTTCATCGTGCGGAACAATTGCTCGATCGCCCAGCGGCGGCGGTAAAGCTCCCCGACTTGCAGAGCTTCGCGCAAATCGGCGACGGGATAGGTGGTTATGAGCCGCCAATGGATGGTCTCGCCGGAAGGCGGATCGACCTCTCGCAGATCGACGAGATGCAGGCTCAAGCTTTCCGGCAAGCCTTCGTCGACGCTGTTTTTGGGCCGCTTCAGCTCGATGCGGGAAAAGCGCGCCGCCAAGGTCGTCTGGCGCGCGGGGCGGCCGGGTTTGGCCGGCAAATCCAGCCGGGTTCGTCCCGCCTCGGGCAGAGCGTCGGCTGTGGCGAACAGACGCCCGCCGTCCTCGAGGCTGCGATCCTGCGCCGCACGCACGATCATATGCGCCTGCGCAGGACGCTGCGCGAAGGCGGCGTAAATATCGCTCTCGCGATCCGCGACGATCGTGATCTCGCGCGCGCTCCGGCAGGCCCGCGCGGCGTCGTCCGCCCCCTCCAGCCAGCGCTGGCTCTCCTTCGCCACGGTCGGCAGGGCCCGCCTTTGCCCCTTGCGGCCTTCCTCGCGCTTGAGGAACCGCGCATGCGCCAGGCCCAGCAGCGTCCCGTCGTCCGCGTCCACCGCCGCGCAAACATGCAGATAAAGCCCGCCGCCGCCGGAAGACTTGACCACCGTGGTGTCCTGGATCGCCAGCACGTGGCGATCCGCGCAACGCAGACCGAGACGCTCCGCCGCATGCGCAGCCATCTCGCCGGGGCTCACATTCCGATTGCGAAGGAAGCGGGTCAGGCGAATTTCTCCCGCCCGATCCCCGCCCAACCGTCGCACCCGTAGTCCCCGACCGACCGCCGACACCAGACGGGCGTGCAAAAACGCCCCCCTTTTTCCAGGCGACGGTCGCCAAACCGCCCCAGCGAAACCTCCGACATCCCCAACCTCCCAAATCACGCGGGAGAAGGAATCAGAGTTCCGCGTCCGCCGCAAACCACGATGTGTGAATGCCGTAGCGTTTTCACGGGAGAGGGAACCGCGCGCTTAGATTTCCAGCCCAACACACGGCGTCAATCGCGAGGGAGCGAGCCCGCTCCCCCATCCCCGCGCGTCGCGATCCAAACGATGTGACGCGCGCCGCCGCGGCCGCCTCGGGCGCGCGCTCTGATCTCTTCCACGCCGAACCCCGCCTGGCGAAGGCGATGCTTGAAAGCCTCATCCGGTCCCGATGACGACCAGACCGCAAAGACGCCGCCGGGATTGAGCGCCGCGCGCGCCGCGTTCAACCCCGCTTTGGTGTAAAGGCCGTCATTGGCGTCGCGCGTCAGTCCCTCAGGGCCATTGTCGACATCGAGGAGAATGGCGTCATAGCGCGAAGCGGCTGAGCGAATGAGGCGCGCAACGTCGCCTTCCTCGATATGAACGCGGGGATCGGCGAGGCTCCCGCCATGGAGTTCCGCCATCGGACCGCGCGCCCAGGCGACGACGGCCGGCACGAGCTCGGCGACGATGACGCGCGCCTGCGGCCCAAGAGCCGCGAGCGCGGCGCGCAAGGTGAAGCCCATGCCGAGCCCGCCGATGAGCACGCGCGGCGCGGGACGAGACTTGATCCGCTCGAGCGAGAGCGTCGCGAGGGCCTCCTCCGACCAGCTCAATCGGCTGTTCATCAGCTCATTGGCGCCGAGCCGGATCGAGAATTCGTCGCCGCGACGCATGAGCCGCAGTTCGCCCCCGCCGCCCGGAATGGGCGCTTTGTCGATGAGCGACCAGGGAATCACGGGCGCCGCCTTCGTTCGCGCGAGACGATCTGTTCCAAGGCTTGCAGGAACTGCGACCGATTGGCCGCGGAAAAAGGCGGCGGACCGCCGGTGATCTCGCCCGTCGAGCGGATATGCTCCATGAGCGCGCGCTGCGCGAGCGCCATGCCGATCGAATCCTCGGTGAAGGCCCGTCCGTGCGGCGCGACGGCGTGCGCCTCCTTCGCCAGCGCGCGCGCGGCCAATGGAATATCATTGGTGACGACGACATCGCCGGCGTTGAGATGCTCGACGATCCAATCGTCGGCGACGTCAGGCCCCGCGCTCACGATGACCCTTTCAATGAGCGCCGCCTTCGGCACTTGCATGAATGCGTTTGAGACGACGAAGGTCTGCAATCCATAGCGATGGGCGACCTTATAAACTTCCTCCTTCACCGGGCAGGCGTCGGCGTCGATGTAGATCTTGATCCGCATAGCGGCATCTTAGCCGAAAGCGAAGGCGATCTAGAACCTGCTTCCGCACAAGGTCAAAGACGCCAGAATGCGCTCCAGCTTCTCTCCGCACGTTATCGCATGAGCGATCCGGTCAGATCCTGCACGCCAATCCGTCTCGCTTAACGCGCGCATTTGCGGCGGAGAGGGGGACAACGGATCCGGCCAAGGCGGAATCTCTGCTGGAGGATCTGGATTCGCTCCCGGAAAAGGCGGCGGAATATCTGGCGGCGCCGGGCTCGGCTCAGGCGACGCCGGCGAGGGGACGATGTCTGGACCCGGCGGCTCTGGAGACGTCTCTGGCGGGGGCGGCTCCTGCGGACCAAGCCACATCTCTCGCGCGAACAATTGGGGCGAGGTCGAGGCTCGCTCTGCGGGATAGAATGTCGCCATGACGATGTCCAAGCGATGCGCCGCCAGCAAGAAGTAGCGCGGAATGGGGTCCAGGCAATTTCTGCAAGCGCGAGAGCGCGACGCGGAAGCGGATCGGCGAAGCACAGGCGAAGCACAGGCTTCGCCTATGGAGGGAACATCTTCTGGATCGGTTTTGTTAAGGGGCGGCGCATCCGCGCTATCGACCGATCAGGGACGAAAAAAATGAGCGCTACCCCGATATCGACGCTTCAGCACCTCGCGCAAATCAGCCGAGACGGCAGAAACGGGTTCCTCGAGGCCGCCCAAGCCGTGAAGGATCCCAATTTGCAAAATACTTTTCGCAAGGCCTCCGCGCGTTGCGAGGCCGGAGAAAAGGAGCTCGAGAGGGAGATCACAAAGCTCGGCGGCTCGACAACGGACAGCGGGAGCGTAGCCGGCGCAGTTCACAGAGCTTGGATTGACCTGAAGTCAGCCGTAACGGGCGGCGACGAGAAGGCGATTCTCGAGGAGTGCGAGAGAGGCGAGGACGTGGCGAAGGCCGCCTATGAAAAGGCGCTCAAAGCCGAACTCGCGCCGGAAGTGATCGCATTGGTGCAGAAGCAATATGCGGGCGTGCTGGAGAACCACGATCTCATCAAAAGGCTTCGCGATACGGCGCATTGAGCGGCGCCGGCTTTGATCTGAAGCGAGATGCAAAAAGCGACGAGCGGAAGCGAAACCAAACATGTTTCGCCTCCGCTCAAAACTACGCCCGCTTACCGCGGCTGCGGCACGATGCGCAGATAGGGCTTGGGCGCCGTCCATCCGTCGGGATAGATTTTTTTCGCCTCTTCGTCGCTGACGGAACCCGCGATGATGACGTCCTCGCCCGGAGTCCAGTTTACCGGCGTCGCCACCCGATGCTTCGCGGTGAGCTGCAGCGAATCGATGACCCGCAGAACCTCGTCGAAGTTGCGGCCGGTCGTCATCGGATAGACGATGATGAGCTTGATCTTTTTGTCGGGGCCGATGACGAAGACGTTGCGCACCGTCAGATTGTCGGCCGGCGTACGCACGTTGGCGTCGCCCGAGGCGCTGGCCGGCAGCATCCCGTAAAGCTTGGAGATGGAGAGATCCGTGTCCCCGATCATCGGATAATTCGGCGCGGCGCCCTGCGTCTCCTCGATGTCGGCGGCCCATTTCGCGTGATTGTCCACCGCGTCCACGCTGAGCCCGATCAGCTTGACGTTGCGGCGATCGAACTCCGGCTTCATCCTCGCCACATAGCCGAGCTCCGTCGTGCAGACCGGCGTGAAATCTTTGGGATGCGAGAAGAAGACGCACCAGGAGTCGCCGATCCAATCGTGAAAGCGAATCCGTCCCTGTGTCGTTTGCGCCTCGAAATCAGGCGCCGTATCGCCAATCTTGAACGTCATGTTGATCTCCGTCGCTTTATCGCGGCCTGCGCGTCCGATGAGCTTCTTCCTTAAGAGGAATTGTAGCGTCTTCCCGAGCCTGCCGAAAGGTGGGCGGCTCCGGAGTCGGGCGCGAGGGGACGGCCCAGGTCGGCAAGTGACCATCGCGTTCTAAATGAGCCTCTTAGCTACGGGCGCGAAAGAGGCCTTGAATGACGCAGATCGAGATCAAGCGCGCCTATGAGCCGCCGGACCCTCAGGACGGAAAGCGAGTCTTGGTCGATCGGCTATGGCCGCGCGGGCTAAGCCGGGACGCGGCGAAGATTGACGCGTGGATCAAGGATGTGGCTCCGAGCGCAGAGCTGCGTCGTTGGTTCAGTCACGATCCATCCAAATGGCGCGAGTTCCGCCGGCGCTATCGTGAAGAGCTTGCAGAGTCCGCCGCATTTGCCGAGCTGCAGCAAAAGCTGCAGTCGGTTCCGAAAACGACCTTGCTCTTCGCAGCAAGGGATGTCGCCCACAACAATGCCGTTGTTCTTCGGGATGAGCTCGCTGGGTCGGCTGCAGAGTCCTTTCCGTCAGAGTGCTACGGCGCGAAAATTTCGTCCAGAATCGCCCGGAGCTGCGCCAAATGTCGCGCCATCGTGCCTGCGGCCGTGGAGGCCGAGGCCGGACGGCCGACGTAGCGCGCGCGCTTGGATTTGCCCGCCGCTTGACCGAGGGCCCATTCGAGATAGGGCTCGACATAGCTCCAGGCGCCCATGTTCCGGGGCTCTTCCTGGCACCAAATCACTTCCGCCGCGCGCATGCGCGCGAGCCTCTGCGCGAGCTGCCTCAGCGGCAGCGGGTAGAGCTGCTCGACCCGCAGAAGATAGACGTCGTCCGCGCCGCGCTTCTCGCGCTCTTCGACGAGATCGTAATAGACCTTGCCGGAGCAGAGGACGAGCCGACGGATCTCCTCCGCAGGCCGCAACGCCAGCGCGCCGGGCCGCGGCAGCTCCGCCTCGTCGGGAAGCAGCCGGTGAAACGTCGACTCGGCGCCGAGATCCTCAATCGTCGAAACGCAGCGCTTATGCCGTAGCAGCGACTTCGGCGCCATCAGGATCAGCGGCTTGCGGATGCTGCGATTGAGCTGGCGGCGCAGAATGTGAAAATAATTCGCTGGCGTCGAGCAATTGGCGACCTGGAGGTTGTCCTCGGCGGCAAGCTGCAGATAGCGCTCGAGCCGCGCCGAGGAGTGCTCGGGACCTTGGCCCTCGTAACCGTGCGGCAGGAGGCAGACCAGCCCCGACATGCGCAGCCATTTGCGCTCGCCCGCGGAGAGGAACTGATCGAAAATCACCTGCGCGCCATTGGCGAAATCGCCGAATTGCGCCTCCCAGAGCACGAGTGATTGCGGATCGGCGAGGGAATAACCGTATTCGAAGCCGAGCACCGCCTCTTCCGAGAGCATCGAGTTGATGACCTCGAATCGTCCCTGGCCCGCTCCGACATGGGCCAGCGGGACGTATCGGCTTTCGTTCTCCTGGTCGATGAGCACCGCGTGACGTTGGGAAAAGGTGCCGCGTTCGCTGTCCTGTCCGGAGAGCCGAACGCGGTGGCCTTCACGCAACAAGGAGCCGAAGGCCAAGGCTTCCGCCGTGGCCCAGTCGATGCCGACGCCGTTTTCGATCGCGGCGCGTCTCGCGTCCAGAAAGCGTTGAACGGTCTTGTGGACGTTGAAGCTCGGCGGCACAGTGGTGATGCGGCGGCCGATGTCGCGCAGCACGTCTATCGCGACTCCGGTCTTGCCGCGCCGCTCATCGTCCGAGGACTGATAGCCGGGCTTCAGGCCCGACCAATAGCCGTCGAGCCAGTCTGCCTTGTTTGGGCGGAAAGACTGAGAGGCCTCGAGCGCCGTGTCGAGCGTCGCGCGCCACTCGGCCTTCCCCTTCTCCAGATCCGCCGGGGAAATATGGCCTTCGGCGATGAGCTTCTCGCTATAGATTTCGAGCGTCGATTTATGCGCGCGAATCTTTTTGTACATCAGCGGCTGGGTGAAGGCGGGCTCATCGCCTTCATTGTGGCCGAATCGCCGGTAGCACCACATGTCGATCACGACCGGCTTCTGGAACTGCTGGCGGAACTCGATCGCGACGCGCGCTGCGAAAACGACCGCCTCGGGGTCGTCGCCGTTCACGTGAAAGATCGGCGCCTCGACCATTTTGGCCAGATCGGACGGATAGGGCGAGGAGCGCGAGTAACGCGGATAGGTGGTGAAGCCGATCTGATTGTTGATGATGAAATGCAGCGAGCCGCCGGTGCGGTGCCCCTTGAGGCCCGAAAGACCGAAGCATTCCGCCACGACGCCCTGCCCCGCGAAGGCGGCGTCGCCATGGATCAACAGGGGCAGCACGGCTCTGCGGTCGTTGTCGGGGCACTCGTGCTGATCCTGCTTGGCGCGCACCTTTCCGAGAACGACCGGATCGACGATCTCGAGATGCGAAGGGTTCGCCGTCAGCGACAAATGCACCTTATTGCCGTCGAACTCGCGGTCGGAGGAGGCGCCGAGGTGATATTTCACGTCGCCCGAGCCCTCGACCTCGTCGGGGAGGGAGGAGCCGCCCTTGAACTCATGGAAGAGCGCGCGATGCGGCTTGGCCATCACCTGGCAGAGCAGGTTGAGCCGCCCCCGATGCGCCATGCCGAGCACGATCTCCATCACGCCGAGCGCGCCGCCGCGCTTGATGATCTGCTCCAGCGCCGGCACGATCGACTCTCCGCCGTCGAGGCCGAAGCGCTTGGTGCCGGTGTATTTCAGGTCGAGAAATTTCTCGAAGCCTTCGGCCTCGATGAGCTTGTTCAAAATCGCGCGCTTGCCCTCGGGCGTGAAGGTGATCTCCTTCTTGGGACCCTCGATGCGCGCTTGCAGCCAGGACTTCTCGGCCGGGTTCAGAACATGCATGAACTCGAAGCCGATCGAGCCGCAATAGGTGCGGCGCAAGATCGACACGATCTCGAAAAGGGTCGCGTGCTGAAGACCGAGAACGCCGTCGATGAAGATCTTGCGGTCGAAATCCTCGTCGGTGAAGCCATAGGTCGCGGGATGCAGCTCGCCATGGTCGCTGCGCTGCTCGAGGCCGAGCGGGTCGAGATTGGCGTGCAAATGGCCGCGCGCGCGATAGGCGCGGATCATCATCAGCGCGCGGATGCTGTCGCGCGTCGCCTGTCGCAGCGCCTCGCTCTCGGGCGGCCGAGACGGCTTGACTGCAAGGGGCGCGGCCTTGGACGTCTCCCCATAGGCCTCGAACCCCTCGACCAGCTCGTCCTTTTCTTGAAGCAGATCCCGGCTCGCCCAGGAGGGACCCGTCGCGGCCGCGCTTCCTCGCCCGGGGAGCACGCCCATCTGCGAGAAGAAATTGCGCCACTCGGGGCTGACCGATGCGGGGTCGGCTTCGAAATCCGCGAGCAGCTGCTCGAGATAGGCGGCGTCGCCGCCGTTCAAGAATGAGGCCGCCGAGCCTTCTCCGGCTCCTGCCGCGTGGCGAAAAACCGTCGCCTTGTCGCCTTCCGTCGCTCCGGGACGCATCATGTCGCCGTCCTTCTCCTGGGGCCCCCTTGGCGCGAGGCGCTTTCACGCTTCCGCCCAGCCGTTCAGCTATCGCCTTTTGGGAATAGAGGACGCATCTTTTTCAAGTAAAGGCTGAAAAAAGGTCAATTCCGCCGGGCGGGTCCAGCGCGACCTCGACCGCGTGCGGCGGCCGACGCAAGTAATATATGGGGATGCGGCGACGAGAGAGGAGCGGCGAGCCCGGTCAGGCCGGCGCAAAGCCGGCCAGCCGCCGACGCTTCAGCCTTTGAGCGCCTCGACCAGGGTCTTGCCCAGCCGCGCGGGCGAGGGAGAAATGCGGATGCCCGCCGCCTCCATCGCTGAGATCTTGCTCTCGGCGTCGCCTTTGCCGCCGGAGACGATCGCCCCGGCATGACCCATGCGGCGGCCGGGCGGGGCTGTGCGTCCGGCGATGAAGCCGGCGATCGGCTTCTTGCGGCCGCGCTTGGCCTCGTCGATGAGGAACTGGGCGGCGTCCTCCTCGGCCGAGCCGCCGATCTCGCCGATCATGATGATGGATTTCGTGGCGTCGTCGGCCAGGAACAGCTCCAATATATCGATGAAGTCCGCGCCCTTGACGGGATCGCCACCGATACCGACGGCGCTTGTCTGGCCGAGCCCCTCGGCCGTCGTCTGAAACACCGCCTCATAGGTCAGCGTGCCGGAGCGCGAAACGACGCCGACCGAGCCCCTGCTGAAGATGTTTCCCGGCATGATGCCGATCTTCGACTCGCCCGCCGTGACGACGCCGGGGCAGTTCGGGCCGATGAGCCGCGACTTGGAGCCCGACAGCGCGCGCTTGACCCGGATCATGTCGTGGACCGGCACGCCCTCGGTGATGGCGACGATGAGCGGGATCTCGGCGTCGATCGCCTCGCAGATCGCGTCGGCCGCGCCCGGCGGCGGCACATAGACGACCGAGGCGTCGGCCCCCGTCTTGGCCCGCGCCTCAGCAACCGTGTCGAAAACCGGCAAATTCAAATGCTGCGTCCCGCCTTTGCCCGGCGAGACGCCCCCGACCATCTTGGTCCCATAAGCGAGCGCCTGCTCGGAATGAAAGGTTCCCGTCTTCCCCGTGAAGCCCTGGCAAATGACCTTGGTGTTCTTGTCGATGAGCACTGACATGCGAAACTCGCCCTCGGAGCCGCGGCAAAGGTAGGCGCGCCCAAATCGGCCGCCGTTCCGCGCTTTGATGAAGTTTTGCGATCGCTCGCCGTCGGGATCGCAGATGCGCGCGCAACCTATTTGGGAAGCCGGCGCGTGGCAAGGCCGACGGCCAGCGACAATAGGTCCGGCGCGGCACGAGGTTCTGCGCACCACCTTCGCGGCGAGAGACGGACGGCCTGAGGCCATCGTGGGTGAGAATTGGCCGATGAAGTTCAAGCGAAGCCGCTTGCGACACTTGGCCGCGCGCCGGCCCGAGGCTGAGCTGAAGCGCTTATTGATCGACGAGCTGCGGCGGCGAGATCGTCTCGAAAACCGAGGCCAGAGCCCGTGTTACGCTCATCGAGACGCTTGCCGAAGAGCACGTTGTCATCCTGATGCTGCACCACGTCTATTGCGACAGGGAATACCGGTCTACTGGTCTGTGCTAGAGAAATTATACACCAGAGCGGCAAAAACTTACGCACTGCGGCCGCTCGACTGCCCCGGCGTCAATTTTCGAACCTGTCGGAACGAGGAGGATTATGATCCTCTTGGAGCCATAAACCCCGGCTGGGACGGCCTCTTCACCAAGGGCCTGCAGACCATTCGCGTGGAGGGAAATCACCACTCCATCATACGAGAGAAGCCGAACATGCAGGTGATCGCCAAGGGAATCAGCGGGCTGCTCAGCCGGCTCGAGAGGGGCGAGCCCAACCAAGCCGCCAGCGCCGCCGCGGGGGGCATGCGCGAACTCGGCCTCGGGCAGGCGGTCGCCCATTCGGTCGACATTGCCGAGGCCAGCAGCCTGACAGGCCCTCTGCGCGGCCCCCGTCGTTTTCAGTAACTCTCTGATTTTGATGGTAGGCGGCATTGCGCCGATCATGGCGGGCGCAACCCGGTCCACCCCCCGGCGTTCCAGGCGTTGGAACCACAAGTAATAAGCGAGTCAAAATAGATTAGAGTAATTTCGTTGACTGGGCTTTCTGATTGTCAGCGCAATAAACAATGGTCAGCCAAAATCGGCACGCTTATGTCAGCCAGAATTTGGGGGGAAAGGCGGGCGGCTCGTTCGGTCGTCGTTCATTCATCAGTTACGCTTAGGATTACCTTTTGGACAACGAGGCGACGAACATGACCGACTTGAGTGCTGAAGAACTCGTGGAGCTCGACGATCTGCAAGCCGCGTATAAAGCGACCTTGGAAGAATGGATCGCGGCGATCCGAACGGAGGAAGCGCTCGTCTCGGTGAGTCCTCACTCGGTGGCCGAGGTCGATCAGTGGGAAAAAGCTCATTTCGACGAAGACGCCGCGCGGAATAAGGTTCGGGCCGCAAAGGAAGCCTACGAAAACGCGCTGCGCCAAAAATTCTTCGGATTTTGAGCAAGCCCAATGGAATTCTGCGTCGTTCAATGAGCGGCGCCGATGGGTCAGCCGATGGGTCAATCCCGACCGTTCCCGCTGTGATCGGGGGATTGCTCATCGAGCCCATCGGGATGGAGCAAGCAGCGATTGGATTGGAAGCCAAGGGACACTTCGCCGAGCTTATGGGTAGCTAGGCTGTGCGCGCGGACCGCGCCGTTTTCAATAACTCTCTGATTTTGATGGTGGGCGGCACAGGGATTGAACCTGTGACCCCTCCCGTGTGAAGGGAGTGCTCTCCCGCTGAGCTAGCCGCCCGGGACCCGACGCTCCGTTTACGGGCGCGCGGCCGTCCCCGTCAAGTGCGCGCGCCGCTTGTCATGCGCGGCGGCGCGCTTTCGACCGGGTTGGAGGCGCGCTTGCCACGGCGCAGCTTGCTCATCAGCAGATAGATGACCGGCGTCGTGTAGAGCGTCAGCAACTGGCTCAGCAGGAGCCCGCCGACGATTGTGATGCCGAGCGGTCGCCGCATCTCGACGCCGACGCCCGTCGCGAAAGCGAGTGGCAGCGCGCCGAACAAGGCCGCGAGCGTCGTCATCACGATGGGGCGGAAGCGCTCGCGCGCCGCCTCCAGCGCCGCGTCACGGACAGAGAGACCGCGTTCCCGCTGCGCGCTGAGCGCGAAGTCGACGAGCATGATCCCGTTCTTTTTGACGATGCCGATCAAGAGCAGAATGCCGATGAAGGCGATCACCGTGAAGTCCTTATGGAATAGCTCGAGCGCCAGCAGCGCGCCGAGGCCCGCCGAGGGCAGCGTGGAGATGATGGTGATCGGATGGATGAAGCTTTCGTAAAGCACGCCGAGGATGATGTAGACGGCGAGCAGCGCTCCCACGATGACGACGCCCATGCCGCCGGAGGTCTTGCGGAAATCCGCGGCGTCGCCGGCGAAGGCGGCGTGCAGCGCCTTCGGCGCCCCGAGATCGAGCATGGCTGCGTCGATCGCATTGACAGCCGTCTCGAGCGAGGCGCCCGGGGCGACATTGAAGGTGATCGTGACCGCGGGAGAGACCACCTGATGGTTGACGACGAGCGGCATGGCGCCGCGCTCGATGCGCGCCACAGCCGTCAGCGGAACCTGACCGCCTTTGGCGCTCGAGACATAGACGCCCGATAGATCGCGGATGTCCTGCTGGCGCGTGCGCTGCGTCTCGACGATCACCCGGTAATTGTTGCGCTGCGTATAGATGATGGAGTCCTGCATCTGCCCGAAACCGGCGTTGAGCGCGGCGTCAATCGAGGCGATGGAGACGCCGAGGCGCGAAGCGGCGTTGCGGTCAATCACGACACGCGCGCGCAGACCGCCCTCCTGGCGGTCTGTGGAGACGTCCGCGAGCTCCGGCAAGCTCTTCAGCCGCTCCTGAACTTTCGGCGTCCAATCGTTGAGCTCGGAGAGCGACGAGTCCGAGAGCGTGAATTGATATTGCGCCTTGCTGAGGCGGCCGCCGGAGCGCAGGTCCTGCGACGGCACCATGGTCACCGAAAGGCCCGGAATATTCGCAAATTTAGGCCGCAGGCGGTTGATCACCTCAAAGCTCGACGACGTGCGCTCGCCCGCGGGCTTCAGCGCGACGAAAAGCCGTCCCTGGTTCGACGACGCGGAGAGATTCCCGGCCCCGATAAAGGAGCCGACCTCCTGCACGTCCGGATCCGCGTCGAGCACCTTCATGGCGAGCTTCTGCAGCCGCGCCATCTCGTCGAAGGACACGTCCGCCGCGGCCTCCGTGGTCCCGTTGATGAGCCCGATGTCGTCTTGCGGCAGCGCGCCCTTGGGAATCGTCTGATAGAGATGCACGGTCCAGGCCGCCGTCAGCAGGATCGCCGCCAGCGAGGACCAGGGATGATCGACGACCTTCTCCAGAGAGGCATGATAGGCGTCGATGATCTTGTCGAGCGCGCTTTCGAAAATGATCTCGAACCTCGACGGCGCCTTGTGCTTCGACGCCGGGAGCCAGGCGCAGAGCATCGGCGTCACGGTCAAGGAAACGATCATCGAAACCGCAATCGCGAACGTCAGCGTGTAGCCAAATTCCTGCAGGAGTTTTCCGGCGATGCCCGGCAGGAACAGCAGAGGCACGAACACGGCGACCAGCGAAAGGCTGATCGAGACGACGGTGAAGCCGATCTGCCGCGCGCCGATCAGCGTGGCGTCGAGTCGACTCATCCCGCGCTCGACATGGGCTTCCACATTCTCGATCATGACAATCGCGTCGTCGACAACGAAGCCGACCGCGATCGTGAGCGCCATCAGGGAAATATTGTCGATCGAAAAGCCGAAAATCCACATCGCGATCATGGCGCCGACGAGCGACAGCGGAACGGTGACGCCCGCCGCGATGACCGGCGAAGCCCGGCGCAAGAAGACATAGACGACGGCCATCACCAACAGAATAGAGATCAGCAGCGTATGCTGAATGTCGGCGACGCTGGCGCGGATCGTCTGCGTGCGGTCCGCGAGCACATCGATCTTGACCCCTGCGGGAATCCATTGCTGCAACTGAGGCAGCAGGGTCTGGACGTTGTCGACCGTGTCCAGCACATTGGCGCCGGGCTGCTTGAAGACAAGAAGAATGACGGCAGGCTTCCCATTGTACCAGCCGACCGCGTTGCGATTGCGCACGCTGCGCTCGACGCTCGCCACGTCGCCGAGACGCACCACCCTGCCATTCTTTGAGGCCACCACGACGCTGCGGTAGTCCTCAGGCGTGTTGAGCTGATCCGTCGTGCCGAGCGTCACATTGAGCTGGTCGCCGCTGAAGGCGCCCGTGGGCGACTGCACATTGGCGCTGGCGATCGCGGCCGCCACTTGATCGAGCCCGAGCCCCATGGCCGCGACGCGCGAGGGATCGATCTGCACGCGGATCGCCGGCTGCTCAGCGCCGGCGACAACCACGCCGCCGACACCGCCAACCTGCGAGATGCGCTGGGCGATCACCGTGTCCGTCACGTCGAACACCGCACTCGTCGGCATCGTGCTCGAGGTCAGCGCGAGCACGATGATCGGCGCCCCTGAGGAGTTGGACTTACGAAATGTCGGAAGAGTGGAAAGATCTGTTGGCAGATCCGTCTCCGCGGCGTTGATCGCCGCCTGCACGTCGCGCGCCGCCGAATCGACGTTTCGGTCGAGATCGAATTGCGCGATGATCTGCGTATTGCCGAGCGAGCTCGCGGATGTGAGCTCGACAAGCCCGGAGATCGCGGAGAGTCTTCGCTCGAGCGGCGCGGCGACCGTCGCCGCCATCGTCTCGGGATCGGCGCCGGGTCGCGAGGCCGATATGCCGATCGTCGGAAAGTCCACGGCCGGCAAGCTCGCCACCGGAAGAAAGATGTAAGCCACCGTGCCGAGCAGAAAAAGCCCGACCGCCAGCAGGGTCGTGCCGACGGGCCTTCTGACGAAGGGATCGGAAATGCTCATTCCGCCGCTTCCTGACGAGGGTCCTCTTCTTTAGCAGACCCCTCGTCGAGCGCCATCTTCGCCTGCGACCTCGCGCCCTCGCTCGGCCTCAAGCCAGACAGGCGCCGGCGCAGCCGATCGACAGCGAGATAGATGACCGGCGTCGTGTAGAGCGTCAGCATTTGCGACAGCACAAGGCCGCCGATGATCGAGACGCCCAGAGGGACGCGCAGCTCGCTTCCAGGGCCATGCGACATGGCGAGCGGCAGCGCGCCGAGCAATGCGGCGAGCGTCGTCATCATGATCGGGCGAAAGCGCAAATGACAGGAGCGCACGATCGACTCTTCGGGCGAGACGCCCTCGCTTCGTTCGATATCGAGCGCGAAGTCGATCATCATGATCGCGTTCTTCTTGACGATGCCCATGAGGAGGACGATGCCGATCAAGGCCACGACGGAAAGGTCGAGGCGGAAGAGCATCAAGGCGAGCAATGCGCCCACGCCGGCTGACGGCAAGGTCGTCAGCACGGTGAAGGGATGAATGAAGCTCTCGTAGAGGACGCCGAGCACGATGTAGATCGCGATGACCGCAGCGAGGATCAGATAAGGCTCGCTTTGCAGCGATTTATCGAACTCGGCGGCGTCGCCGCTGAAGGAGCCGAGGATCGCGGACGGCAGGTCGATTTGCCTCTGCACCCTGGCGATGACCTTCAAGGCGTCGCCGAGAGAGGCGTTGTTGGCGAGATCGAAGCTGATCGTCGAAGCCGGAAACTGCTCTTGATGCGCGACCGACAGTGGGGCGTCGACCTTGTCGACGTGAACGATCGCCGACAAGGGCGCCTGCGCGCCGCCGCCGGGCGCAGCGACATAGAGCTTGTCCAGAGCCTTCGGATCGCGTTGATAATGTTCCGAGGCTTCGAGGATCACGCGATACTGATTGGATTGCGTATAGATAATCGAGATCTGCCTTTGACCGAACGCGTCGTTGAGCACGTCATCGACGTTCTGCATGGATATGCCTAGCCGCCCCATGGTTTCCCGGTCGATGCGCACGACGTTGCGCAGGCCCCCGCTCTGTGTTTCAGCAGCGACATTGCGCAAGGCGGGCTCGTCGCGCAGCGCGTCGACGAGCTTCTCCGTCCAATGCATAAGCTCTTCGTTGTCGGCCGTGGTGATCGTGTATTGATATTGCGATCGGCTGGCTTTCGTCGTGATTTGAATGTCTTGAACGGGCTCGATGTAAAGCGTGGCGCCGGGGATCGTCTCGGCTTCCCTCTTCAGCCGGTCGGCGATGACGTCCGCGCTGTTCGATCGATGGCCCTCCTCCTGCAGGATCACCGTGAAATGTCCGACGTTGGTCGTCGGATTCAAGGGACCCACGCCCAGCACCGAGGCGACGCCCGCGACATCCTTATCCTTGCGGAAAATTTGCGCGACGTCTTTTTGCATCTTCTTGATCGCATCGTAGGAAACGTCGGGCGCCGCTTCCAGGACGACCGATAGCACGCCCGTGTCCTGCCGCGGCAGGAAGCCCTTCGGAATGAAGACGTAGAGCGCGATGGTCAGAGCGAAGGTCGCGACGGTCAGCATCAGGATGAAAGGCTGACGCCTAAGCGACCAGTCAAGCGTCCGCTGATAGAACCGATCCAGCCATGACGAGGGATTTTCCTCATGCCCCCCGCCTCCATGACCCAAGGGGCGGAGCAGACGGGAGCAAAGCATCGGCGTCAGGGTCAAAGAAACGATCGCGGAGACGACGACCGCCATCGTCAGGGTCATCGCGAACTCGCGGAACATGCGCCCGACGATGCCGGTCATGAACAGAAGCGGGATGAAGACCGCGATCAGCGACACAGTGAGCGACACGACGGTGAAGCCGATCTCGCGCGCGCCGTCCAAGGCGGCTGCGAGCGGCGTCTTGCCCTTCTCCATGTTGCGCACGATGTTCTCGATCATGACGATCGCATCGTCGACGACGAAGCCCGTGCCGATCGTGAGCGCCATCAAGGAGAGATTGTCGAGCGAAAATCCCCTGGACCAGAGATTGGCCGACCACATCATCGCGAAGGTCGCGACGATCGACAGCGGCAGGCTGATGCCGGCGATGATCGTCGCGCGCAGGCTACGCAAGAAGAGCAGCACGACGAGAACGACGAGAACGACGGCGACGACGAGCGTGAATTCAACATCGGCGATCGAGGCGCGGATGGTGCCGGTTCGGTCGTTCACGATGTCGAGGACGATCCCGCTCGGCAGAGCGCTTTGCAGATGCGGCAATTCCTTCTTCAGCGCCTCGACCGTGCCGATGATATTGGCGCCGGGTTGACGATAGACGTCGAGAATCACCGCAGGCTCGCCGTTGTACCAGCCGCCGACGCGGCTGTTCTCGAGTCCCTCAACGACATTGGCCACGTCCTTGAGCATGACGGGCCGGCCCGCAACCCAATTGACGACCACATTCTTGTACTGGTTGGCCTCCAGAATCTGATCGTTGGCGTCGAGCGTGTAGGATTGTCGCGCGCCGTCGAGCGATCCCTTGGCGCCGGCGACATTGGCGGCGGCGATGGCCAAGCGCAGGTCGTCCATGCTCATGCGATTGGCGGCGAGCCGCGCGAGATCGGCCTGGACGCGAATGGCCGGCCGCACGCCGCCCTCGACCAGCACCCGCCCGACGCCCGTCACTTCCGAGAGCTTGGGCGCAAGCTGCGTGTCGGCAAGATCGCTCATCGCGCGCAAGGTGGCGGATTTGGAGCGCAGAACCAGTGTGACGATCGGCGTATCGGCGGGATTGACCTTCGCGTAGACGGGCGGATAGGGGAGGTTGCGCGGCAAGGTCGAGGCCGCGGCATTGATCGCCGACTGCACGTCCTGCGCCGCGGCGTCGATGTCTCGATCGAGCTCGAATTGCAGCGTGATCTGCGAGAAGCCGAAGGCGCTCTGCGACGTCATCGTCGTCAGCGAGGGAATCTGCCCGAACTGGCGTTCGAGCGAGGCGGTCACGAGCGAGGCGATCGTGTCGGGATTGGCGCCGGGAAGCTGCGTCGTTACCTGGATCGTGGGAAAGTCCACCTGCGGCAAAGGCGAGACGGGCAAGCGCAAATAGCCGCCGACGCCGGCGAGCAGCACGGCGAACGCCAGAAGCGTCGTCGCGACCGGCCGGCGAATAAAGGGCGCTGAAATATTCATGGCTCGACCTAGGGTCGCGGCGGGCCCGCGGCTTGCGCGGGCTCGCTCCGTTTCAGATTATCCTCGGGCTTCGGGAGAGGCGGCGGCGCGGCGGGCGCCGTGGCGCCTGCGCCGTCGGGTCGCAACGCGCCCCCTTCCTGCCCGCGTGAAATCCCATTTGCGCCGCCGCCGCTTTCGCGATGTCGCCTGCGTTCCCCTCTCGCCGGCGCGAGCCCCCCGGAATTCTGCCCGGCATTGTCGCTCGCCTGTTTTTCTCCCGGGGCCTCGGCGACGGGAGGCTCGTCGGAGACCACGCGCACTTTCGCGCCGTCCGCAAGCCGCCCAAATCCGCTCGTGAGGACCGTGTCGCCCGCCTTCAGACCAGAGGCGACGACCGCGATGTTTTCGTCCTGCTGGCCGACCTTGACGTTTTTCGTGATCGCGACGTCGCCGTTGGTGAGGAGATACACATAAGGTCCGCTCGGACCCGGCCGGATCGCCGTCGCCGGCACGACGACGGCGTTCTTGAGCGTGTCGACGACCATTCGGACGTTCACGAATTGACCGGGCCAAAGTCTCAGCGACTGATTGGCGAAGGTCGCCTTTATTTTCGCCGTGCCGGTCGTTTGATCGATCTGATTGTCGATGGCCGTGACCTCGCCCGGATGGCCCGGGTCGATCTCCGTTTGATTGTCGGGCCCGAGCGCGGTCACTTTCTTGCTGCCGCGGGCGACGGCGTTCTGCACGGAGAGCAGCTTCTCCTGAGGGATCACGAAAACCACATAGATCGGCTTGAGCTGCGTGACGTTGAGGATGCCGAGCTGATCCGAGGCGTGCAGGATGTTGCCGACGTCCACGTTGCGAATGCCGACGCGTCCCTCGATCGGCGAAGGGATCTTGCAATAGCCGAGCGTGGTTCTCGCGCTGTCGATGAGGGCCTGATCGGTCTTCACCAGCGCCTCGAGCTGCGCCACGAGAAATTTCTGCGTCATGAACTGCTGCTGAGAGCCGTAATTGCTCGCGGCAAGCTTTTCGTAACGAACGAGATCGATGCGCGCATTGGCCAGATTGGCCTCGTCCTGCGCTTTCTTGGCGACGGCCTGATCATATTGAGCCTGATAGAGATTGGGCTCGATCTCAGCGACGATCTCGCCCTTCCTCACGTCCTCGCCCTCGGTGACATGGAGCGCGGTGAGACGGCCGTCGACCTGCGTGCGGATCGTCGCGGTGTTCAACGCCTGAACCGTGCCGATCGCGTCAATCGTCACGGGAACGTCCTCCGCCCGCGCCACGGCTCTGCGGACCGGAACCTCCTGCCCAAGGCGCTTGCCCTTTCCGCCGCCGCCCGGCGAGGCGTCGTCGCCGTAACGGCCCGCCCACCAATAACCGGCGCCCGCGACGGCGCAGATGCAAAGCCCGATCAAAATCGTCTTTCTCGAGATGGCGATCATGGGAAAAAGCCCTTGTCGGCCTCATAGGCCGCGTTGGCGGCGGCGATCTCCTTCTCGCGCGTCGTCGGCGACCAACCGCCCCCCAGCGCCTGATAGAGGCTCGAAGCAGCCTGGAAATGCAACAATCGCGTCTGCTCCAGGATATAGAGATTCTGAAAATAGGTGTTTTGGGTCGTCGACATTGTGACGATGTCGATCGTGCCTTCGCGCAGGCGCGCTTGCGCCGCATCAAGAGCCCGTTTCGCGGCGTCCACGCCTTCTTGGTCGATCTTGAGCTCCTTGCCTGTTTCGCTGATCGCGATCAACGCGTTCTCCGTGTCCGACAGCGAGGTCAGAATCTGCTTGCGGTAATTGGCGGCCAACTCGCTATATTTGCCTTGCTGCAGCATATATTGACCTTGCAGATTGTAGCCGTCGAAGATTGGCTGCGCGATGCCTCCCACCAATTGCCAGGCAATCGCCTCGGGTTGCAGCAGATATTTGGTGACGATCGACTGAACGCCATAGTAAGGCGCCGTCAAAGTGAAGGTCGGGAAAAAGGCGGCGCGCGCCTGCAGCACCGAAAATTCCTCAGAAGCAAGCTTCGCTTCGGCCTCCGCGACATCGGGACGGCGCAGCAGGACTTCCGACGGAAGTCCGGGCTGCACGCTCGGGAAGTGCAGCGACTTGAGCGAGGAGCCCGTCGTTTTGAGGCTCTCCGGCGTCTGTCCCAAGAGCACGGCAAGAAGATTGCGCTGTTGGTGCAGCGTCTCCTCGAGCACGGGAATGTTGGCGCGCTGCGTGTCGACGACGGTTTCCTGCAGCGCGACGTCAAAAACCGTCGCCGTTCCCACTTGGAGCCGGAACTTAATGGCGTTCAGCACTTCCGTGGCGATGCGGACGTTGTCATGCGCGATGCGCAGCAGATCCTGGGCGTTCAACACGATGAAATAGGTGCTGAAAACCGAGGCGATCGTCGTCATCTCGACGACGTTGCGATCGAAGTGGCTCGCATTGGCGAGCAGCCGAGCGGCTTTCGAGGCGTCGTCGTTCACGCCCCAGAAGTCGATCGTGTAGCTCGCGGTGAGCCCGAGCTTCCAAAGATTGACGCGCTGGGCGGAAAAGCTGCTGGAGCTGCTCGACGCGCTGGAGACGTTTCCTTGGCCGGACTGCCGGTAGGACTGCGCTAGCGCGCTGGAGCCCGATCCTGGACTCGCGCTGAGCGCAGTGCCAGGAATACGGGTCTGCTGAAACGTGTTCGGGGTCGAGAGCGACGGCCAGAGCGCCGCGCTCGAAACGCGCGCCTGGGCGTCGGCCTCCTGGATGCGGGCCACCGCGGCGGCGATGTCGTTGTTGTTCTCCAACGCGCGATCGACGAGCGTGACGAGCTCGCGCGACCCGAACCGCGCGGAAAAGTCGTGCGCCGCGCCGATGGGTGGCGCGGAGCGCGGCTTCGCCTCCCGGAATCGCTCGGGCGGGGGCATGCTGAGATCCGGCTTCTCCCAGTCGAGATTGCAGCCCGCCAAACCCGAGACGGCGACGCAGGCGGCCAGAGCGAGAAATGGGCGTGAGCGGAGCTGTGACCTCAAGAGATTTCGCGCCACGCTTGATGGGGCCGACCCGCGCAGGCGCGAGGATTCGCCCGTCCGACGGCGAAACGTCCCCGTATCCGCCGCAGGGTCGCGCAGCGCCCGCCGCGCTCGCACGCGCCCTCGCTCACCAAGTCGAAAATCCATGAAATCCGCAGCTTCCTCAAGCCGTGACGCTCCAGGTCGGGTCTGCGGCGTGTCGTAGAGCTCGCCCGCCCTGACCGGCGGCTCGACGCGGCGCCCGACCAAGGCGGGAACCGCTTGCTTCTTCGGCGAGGGGAACGAACTCGCGAACGCCGCCTTGTCGCAAGCTGTGCCCTGTCGGCCCCGAGCTTCGTGGTTTTTACCACCCGCCCCACCTGGAACTCAACCACTCGGGAACGCCGCTATTTCGCAGCGCAGGATGGCCCCGCTATGTCCCGTCTGTGCGGTCTATTGCTGAATTGCGGCTCTTGGCGGGCGTCGATCGCGGGACGCGCGCGATCCTCAGGGCCTTGGCTTCGTTCGCCGCCCTCCGTCTCGCGGGCCTTCGAGCGGGAATTCATGTGCTATACGGGCGTCTTGGCGGCATCAGAGACGCCTGACTCGCCGCGGCGTCCGCGGCGCCGCGGCAATGAGGAGGGCGGCTTGCTGCTTTCGCGTCGAGAGGTTCGTTCGATCGCCGACCGGTTGCTGGCCGGATCGAAGAGCGACGGTTGCGAGATCGTGCTTCGCGGCGGACGGGAGCATAATTTGCGTTTCGCGAATGGCGGCGCGACGACGAACCGCACGGCCGAATGGCTGACGCTGCGTGTCTCGGCCCATGCGCAAGAACGCGTCGGCCTGGTCGAGATCGCCTCCGTCGACGAGGCCGCGGGACTGCGCGCGCTCGCGAAAGCCGAGGAGATCGCGCGCGCGCTGCCTCAGGACCCGGATTATGTGCCGCCGCTCGGACCCCAACGTTACGCGCGATCCAATCTCTTCTGCGAGAATACGGCGGCGCTCGGCCTCGACGCGCTCGCGTCCTTCGCGGGCTCCGCGATCGCGCAGTCGCGGGCGAGCGAGGTTGCGGCCTTCGGTCAGGTCGCGAGCGGCGCGTCATTCTTCGCGCGCGCGACCAGCGCCGGCCTTTTTTCCTACGAACGACAAAGCGCGATCGAGCTTTCGACGACCGCGCGCAACCGAAACGACGCTTGGTCGGGCTGGGCCGGCGCCAAGACGATTCAAGCCGCCGGCCTCAACGCGGCCGCGCTGGCTCGCCACGCCTGCGACAAGGCCGCCTGGTCGCAGGAGCCTCGCGATCTCGACCCGGGGAGCTGGACGGTGGTCTTCGAGCCCGAGGCGACGGCGGAGCTCGCTTCCTGGCTGCTTCACGCGCTCGACGCCCGCTCCGCTGACGAGGGGCGCAGCTTTTTCTCGCGCAAGGGCGGGGGCAATCTCCGGGGCGAAGGGCTGTTCGACGAGAAGCTCACCTTGCGATCCGATCCCAACGACCTCATTGCGCCGCAGAAAGCGATTGGTTTCGAAGGCGCCCCGCAGCGGCCGCGGGCCTGGATCGAGAACGGCAGGCTCGTCTCGCTGTTTCTGGACCGAGCCTACGCCAAGAAACGCGGCGAGGCGCCCATTCCCAGCGCTTCGAGCTTTCGGATGGAAGGCGGCTCGACGCCAATCGAGGAGATGATTCGCGCGACGAAGCGCGGTCTTCTCGTGACGCGTCTCTGGTACACGAACATGCTTGACCCGCGCTCCCTGCTGCTCACGGGACTGACCCGCGACGGCAACTTCCTCATCGAGGACGGCCGCATCGTCGCGCCGGCGCGCAACCTGAGATTCAATCAGAGCCTCGCCGCGCTTTTCGCCAAGATCGAAGCGCTCGGGCCGGCCGAGCCGACATGGCGGTCGCTGCGGGATGAGGGATTTGGCGCGGCGCCGGCGATGCTCGTGTCCGGCGTGACCTTCTCGTCCCGTTCGGGAGGCATTTGAGAGCCAGCTGGTGAAGATACGGATCGTAAAGACAATTGTAAGCCTCTCACGTCGCGTTTATATAGGCGCCGCCTATGGCGCAACGGGGATACGCTGCAATGGCGGTCGAGCTCGACAAGGACTACAGGCCCTCGGAAGAGGAGCCGTTCATGAACGAACGGCAGAGGGAATATTTCAAACGCAAGCTGCTGGCGTGGAAGGATGAAATTCTCGAGGAAAGCCGGGAGACGCTCCTCGTGCTGCAAAGCGACAATGAAAACCATCCCGACTTTGCGGACCGCGCCTCATCCGAAACGGACCGGTCCATAGAACTGCGCTCGCGCGACCGGCAGCGCAAGCTGATATCGAAAATCGACGCGGCGCTCTCGCGCCTCGACGATGGCGTTTACGGCTACTGCGAGGAGACAGGCGAGCCAATCTCGCTGCGTCGCCTCGACGCGCGCCCGATCGCGACCTTGTCGATCGAGGCGCAGGAACGGCACGAGCGCCGCGAGAAGGTCTATCGCGACGATTGATGCTCCAGACCTCATCCCGAGGAGCGTCCCGCAGAGCGCGTCTCGAAGGGCGCGTCTCGAAGGATGGGGCCCCCATGCGATTTGAAGAGATTCTTCGCATAACCCCTCGAGACGCCCGCTTCGCGGGCTCCCCAGGACGAGGTCGCGGAGGTTTCGCGCGGCGGCGCCGACCGGCGCCTCGCGCGCGTCTCGTCAAGGCGTTTCTCTTGCGGCAAGCCTCTCGCAGAAAGTAGCGCGACATCCGCTTGTCATCGCGAGTCCGATTTGTTAGAGGGCTCCCCTCTGGCGCTCGACGAGAGCGCCCGGAGCGGTCGTGGCGGAATTGGTAGACGCGCTAGCTTGAGGTGCTAGTTGGGCAACCAGTGGAGGTTCGAGTCCTCTCGACCGCACCAAACGAATTTCTAGCATATTTGTTTTTCGAATGCTGGAAGGGAAGTGGGGTTAAGGCACTAAGGGCACCCTGTAGGACTCAAGCGACATAGGCGTCCCCTTCTTCGGCAGGAGCATCGAGATCCCCTCGGCGCTCTTGGTTAAGTGGACATGCCAATACATCGTTCCGCTTTCGAGTTCGGTGATGTTTAAGGCATCTCGTAATGAATGCATTACGTCAAATGGGACCGCGAAAGCTGCCTGTAAGTCCATGCACCCTAGAACTAAGAATGCTACACTACCTTCGGAGAGGAACGCATCCCAGGCAGGATGATACGCGTACCAATATCTGTAAGCTCCCTTGGCGGTATAGCGTTTAGATATCGTGCAAGCGATGCGCACGGTGTGATCAGAATCCCAATAAAGGGAGGCGCTTTTCCGAATCAGTTTTGTCCCGGTTTTTTTCGAGAGTGCAGCTATGATCTCCTCTCTCTTGCCCTGAAGAAGCTTGCTATCTGTAAATTCCCAGGTACCCTTGACCCGCACTTTTGTCGCCGACGCGACAGTTGTTTCCTCTGTGTCAGGTTCAATAACCTGGCTGGATTGCTCTACATCCGTTGCTGTTGTGAACATCACGTCAATCATTCCATCAAGGCGCGTGTACTCCATGGGCGTAAGCAAGCTTCGAATCTTTCGCCCTGTTTCTGGCCCATCCGCACTTTCTTTAAGCTTTACCAGCTTCACCAGGGCATCAGCGCTGATTAGTCTTATATCCCAGGCGTGGCGAGATCCGCGAACCTGTGCCTCCAATTCACCTGTATCGTCCCGTCCAACGACAATAAGAATGGATGCAGGCTTTGTAATTTGTCCGCCAGCAAGAAGTTTATCTCGATAAGCAGCGATCGTGTCGAGCGATATCCGATATGCGTCTGTGGTCTTAACCTCAGCGACTATCGAGTGACCTTCTGGCGACAACCAAATACCGTCAAACCCAATAGCACCAGAAATCCCTTGGTAGCGTCCATTCGTTACCCTGTAGTCCAGTCTTCTACCCAGCTCGTTTACAATGTCCTGAAGCACCATCCCGCCTTTAGGAAATGGAGATCCCAGGCAACGCTCGACGTAGCTTTCGAGCTTAGCGCTCGGAACCTGCGAAAGGTAGCCGCGCAACTCTGACGAGCATACTGACCCGTCTTTAAGGACGCCATCGCCGGCCGTGGCGACTACCTGTTCAATGGTGAACTGATCTACAGCAGCCGGACTCGTGCTCCATAGCGTCATGAGCGGCATTTGGTGCGAATCCTTTTATTAAGACAAGATGTCGTCGGCCGACGGACTCACACAGCCCGCACTCCCAAAGAAAATGATACCCTCGTCGGTGCTGCCCAAAACCCCTCGACGAAGAGGATTAACGTCCAACTGCTTTTCACCGCGCAGTCTGACGCCCGGTATGTTTTGGCCGACCTCTTGACCGACAAAATCGTCGAAACAGTCAAGGAACATTCCGAAGCAGTCGCCAATAAGGGCATTCATTTCAGTGCGACCGTATACAGGCATATCAACGTAGGAGGGAGCAGTGGGAGACCCAACATTCAGCCGGATTGGGCGTGGCGCTTCGTCATCGACATAACTGAAGAAAGCGCATTCTATCGGATGGCGCAATAAGCGGCCCGTCTTTGCGGTGACATATGACTCAAGGCCAGCCGCGACCTCCTTCATATTACGCGTCGCCTCAACCTTTAAGGCGTCACGTACATTGGCTATGTCTCGCTTCGTCTCAAAGAGATAGATTTTGCCGGTGGCTGAAAGAAAGAAGTTGTCAACCGAGACCGATACTCCTGAGAGGAACGAAAATCGCGCTTCAGTTTTTGACAGACCGCCCACGTGGCCAGCAAGCGCCATTCCGACGGCCCTTTGTATGATATTTCCGTGGGCCTTTGGAAAGTCTCTGAACACTATAGCTGCTTCGGCGTAGCTTGGCTCCAAGCTCAGCAAGAACTCGCTGCCCCGCTCCGGTGCGCTTTGCCGGAGAATTGATATCTTTTCTCGTATGTCGCGAATTAGCTGCTCAAAGTGGGCTCTCTCCACTGTAATGCACATTGCATCTAACCCTTAGGCCTTGTCCTCGGCCCAACCCGAGAAGTCCTTCAAGCCGAAAGCTCGCGCACGAGCCCGCGCATGAAATCGACGCAGGCCGCAAGCTGCGCGATCTCGATGAATTCATCCGGCTGATGCGCCTCGTCTATGCGGCCTGGGCCGCAGATGACGGCGGGCGTTCCGCCGCGCTGGAAGCGTCCCGCCTCGGAGGCATAGGGAACGGAGATCGTCCGATTCGCCCTGGCGAGCCGCAGGGCGAGAACCTCCGCCCCCGACCCGGGCTGCGGGGCGAGGCCCGGCACTTCGGCCTCCGTGATCGTCTCAACGCCCGTCCCAGGGAAAGCGGCGAACTGCGGCGCCAAAGTCTCGACAAAGGCGGCCAGCCGCTGCTGAGCGAGATGCATCGGCGCCTGCGGGAGGCCGCGAAACTCCCAATTGAAGGCGCAATCGCGCGCGACGATATTGCGCGCCGTGCCCCCTGAAATCACCCCGACATGGATGCTCGAATAGGGCGGATCGAAGCGGCCCGACGGGTCGCCCTCCTCGCGAAGCGCGGCGCCGATCCGCTCCAGCTCGCAGACCAACCTGCAGGCGACGTGAACCGCGCTCACGCCTGTGTGCAGATTGGCGGAATGGACCTCGAAGCCGCGCACATGCGTCGTATAAGTCGTGACGCTTTTATGGGCGTCCGCCACCTGCATCGACGTCGGCTCTCCGACGATGACCGCCCCAGGCTGCGGCAGGTCATGACCAAAGCGCCGGATGGCGTCGATCGGTCCGACGCAGGTCGTCTCCTCATCGTAGCTCAGGAGAATGTGGATCGGGCGCTTGAGCGCCGCCGCCTTGAACTCGGGGATCATCGCGAGACAAACGGCGTCGAAGCCCTTCATATCGACCGCGCCGCGCCCGATGAGCCGCTCGCCTTCACGCCGGAGCTTGAAAGGATCGGCGCTCCACGCTTGGCCCGTCACGGGCACAACGTCTGTGTGGCCCGAAAGCAGCACGCCGCCCTCGACATGGGGACCGATCGTCGCAAAGAGCGCGGCCTTGTCGCCCGCGGCGTTCGGGATACGGACGAAGGAGACGCCCTGCTCGCGCAGATAAGCTTCGACGTCAGCGATGAGATCGAGATTGCTCTTGGCGCTTTCCGTGTCGAACGAGACAAGCCTTTCGGTCAGAGCGATGACCGATTCGAGACGCGACATCTGGGGCCTAGTTGAGCGTCGGCTTCGACAGCGGGCTGTCGAGCGAGAAAGCCGGCACCTCGACGTCAAAGCTCTCGCCCGCGTCGTCGACCATGCGATAGCTGCCTTTCATGAGGCCCGAGGGCGTCGTGAGAGGGCAGAAGGAATGATAGCGATAGGTTTCGCCTGGCTCCAGCACCGGCTGCTCGCCGATGACTCCCGGCCCCCGCACCTCCTCCTTGCGGCCGAAGGCGTCGATAATGACCCAGTGGCGCGTCAGGAGCTGCACGCGGCGTCGCCCCAGATTGGCGATCTCGATCGTATAGGTCCAGAAGTAGCGGTCTTGCGCGGGGTCCGAGCGATCCAACAGGAAGTCCGGGATTGCAGTGACCTGGATGTCATGGGTGATCGCGACATACATGGCGGGCTGAACGAGTCCTGTTAAGTCGAGAATGCGGAGGATCGAGATCGGCCCATTGCCAAGCCAAGCTCGCGTCTAGACTAAATAGAGCATCGAGACGAAAAGTGAAGTGCCCCGCGCAGCGAAGATTTCCGCTGAAGCGGCGAGCAAAACGCTCCGCTCAGGCGCCCGCTTATTTGGCAGAAAATGCGCGAAACAGGCGACGCGCCTTGTCGGCGCCGCCTGTTTCCGCCTCCCGTGGTCAGAGGCTTCTTCCTCGTCCCACAAGGCCCCCAATCAGCGAGATGACGAACAACACGACAGCCACCCAGAACAGGATCCTCGCTGCTTCCACCGCGGTTCCCGCAGCCCCGCCGAAGCCGAACGCCGCCGCGATGATGCCGACGATCAAAAACATCACGGCCCAGTAGAGAAGATTGCCCATGGCTCGCCCCATCTGCTCATGATCTTTGCAGGAACATATTCACGCGACCGCGTGTTTTCTTCCTGCTGAGCGAGAATAAAACTGGAGGCGAGGGCGGCGTGGACAATATCGGCTGAACCGTACGTAGCGACTCTTGACGTCTAGATCATGCTAATCCGACGCAGCCGGCGTCGTTGAGACGGCGCGAAGCGCAAAGATGAGGATCGATTTGCGGGGGCGACAGGCGTCGCCCCCGATGATTTGACGGATCTCAGCCTGACCGAGAGATCGGTTTGCGCCGCCTCACGCCCCTTTCTTCATCGCGACGATATTGTCAGCGCCCGCGCGCTTCGCCGGACGCCCGTCGATCAGAAGCCCATTCGCGTCCGCCGAGACCGACACGCGCGCGCCGTCCCTGATCTCGCCGGCGAGCAGACGTTCGGCGAGCGCGTCCTGCAGCTCCTTCTGGATCACGCGCTTCAGGGGCCTCGCTCCATACGCCGGGTCATAGCCCTTCTGCGCGAGCCATTCGCGCGCCTTGGCGTCGGGCTCGAGCGTGATCTTGCGATCCTCCAGCAGCTTGGAGAGGCGCTCGAACTGGATATCGACGATCGCGCCCATGTCCTCGCGGCGCAGGCGTTGGAACAGGATGATCTCGTCGATCCGGTTCAGGAACTCGGGGCGGAAATGCGCGCGCACGACCTGCATGATCTCGTTTTGGACCGCGGAAGAGTCTTCCCCCTCCTTCTGCATGACGAGGAACTCGGAGCCCAGATTCGAGGTCATCACGATCAGCGTGTTCTTGAAGTCGACGGTGCGTCCCTGGCCGTCAGTGAGCCTTCCGTCGTCGAGCACCTGCAACAGCACGTTGAAGACGTCCGGATGCGCCTTCTCGATCTCGTCGAAAAGAACGACCTGATAGGGCCGTCGACGCACGGCCTCGGTCAGCGCGCCGCCTTCCTCATAGCCGACATAGCCCGGAGGCGCCCCGATGAGGCGGGCGACCGAGTGCTTCTCCATATATTCCGACATGTCGAGACGCACCATCGCCGTCTCGTCGTCGAAGAGGAAGTTGGCGAGCGCCTTGGTGAGCTCGGTCTTACCGACGCCCGTCGGGCCTAAGAACATGAAGGAGCCCATCGGGCGATTGGGATCCTGCAAGCCGGCGCGCGAGCGACGCACCGCGGTCGAGACCGCGATCACCGCCTCCTTCTGGCCGACGACGCGCTTCGCGATCTCCAATTCCATATGCAGGAGCTTCTCGCGCTCGCCTTCGAGCATCTTGTCGACGGGAACGCCGGTCCAGCGCGAGACGACCTGCGCGATGTGATCGCTCGTCACCGCCTCCTCGACGAGCACGTCGCCCTTGCCCTCGCTCTCGGCGAGCTTGCGCTCGAGATCGGGGATCACGCCATAGGTGAGCTCGCCGGCGCGGCGGAAGTCGCCGCGTCGCTGCGCCTGCGCCAATTCATTGCGGGCGTTCTCGAGCTGCTCCTTCCATTTTTGCGCTTGGCCGAGCTTGTCCTTCTCGCTGCGCCAACGTTGCGTCAGCGCCGCCGATTTCTCCTCGAGTCCGGCAAGCTCCTTCTCCAATCGCTCCAGGCGGTCCTTGGAGGCGGCGTCGCTCTCCTTTCTCAAGGCCTCTTGCTCGATCTTGAGCTGCACGATGCGACGATCGAGCTCGTCGAGCTCCTCGGGCTTCGAGTCGATCTGCATGCGCAGGCGCGAGCTCGCCTCGTCGACGAGATCGATCGCCTTGTCGGGCAGGAAGCGGTCGGAGATGTAACGATTGGAGAGCGTGGCGGCGGCGACGAGCGCCGCATCGGAAATGCGCACGCCGTGATGCAGCTCGTATTTCTCCTTCAACCCGCGCAGGATCGAGATCGTGTCCTCGACGGTCGGCTCGCCGACGAAGACGGGCTGGAAGCGCCGGGCCAAGGCGGCGTCCTTCTCGACATGCTTGCGATATTCATTGAGCGTCGTCGCGCCGACGCAATGCAATTCGCCGCGCGCGAGCGCAGGCTTCAACAAATTCGAGGCGTCCATCGCGCCATCAGCCTTGCCGGCGCCGACGAGCGTATGCATCTCGTCGATGAACAGGATCACCTGGCCTTCGGCGGCGGTGACCTCGTTCAGCACGGCCTTCAGGCGCTCCTCGAACTCGCCGCGATATTTCGCGCCGGCGATGAGCGAGCCCATATCGAGCGCAAGCAGCTTCTTGTCCTCGAGCGATTCCGGCACGTCGCCGTTGACGATGCGCAGGGCGAGGCCTTCGACGATCGCCGTCTTGCCGACGCCGGGCTCGCCGATCAGCACGGGATTGTTCTTGGTGCGGCGCGAGAGCACCTGCACCGTGCGGCGAATTTCTTCGTCACGGCCGATGACCGGATCGAGCTTGCCTTCGCGGGCCGCCTCCGTCAGATCGCGCGCATATTTCTTCAGCGCGTCGTACTGATTCTCCGCCGAAGCGCTGTCGGCTTTGCGGCCCTTGCGCAGACTTTCGATGGCGGCGTTGAGCGTCTGCGGGGTGACGCCGGCCTCCGAGAGAATGCGGGCGGCTTCCGTCCCTTTCTCGAGGGCGAGCGCCAGCAGCAGCCGCTCGACCGTGACGTAAGAGTCGCCGGCCTTCTGCGCGATCTTCTCGGCATTGTCGAAGAGCCTCGCGGTGGCGGGCGCCATGTAAAGCTGGCCCGCCCCCGAGCCCTGCACCTTGGGGAGCTTGGCGAGCGCGGCTTCCGTCTTGGCGAGCGCCTCGCGCGAGCTCCCGCCGGCGCGGTCGATAAGTCCGGCGGCCAGCCCTTCGCTGTCGTCGAGCAGGACCTTCAACACATGCTCGGGCGTAAACTGCTGGTGGCCCTCGCGCGTGGCGAGCGATTGCGCCGACTGCACGAAGCCGCGAACCCGATCGGTATATTTGTCGATATTCATTGGGTCTCCTGAATAGAGAGCGGGGTCTTAAGCGCGATATGGGAGCGGTTTCGTGGTTTCAAAGGGGGGCGAAGCGTCGCGCCGGGCGAGAAAGCCCAGGCCGGCCCTTGAGCCGGCGAAGCTCGCGGCGTAACGTCTTGGACGATGCGGCCCGGGATAAGGAGTGCGAAGCTCCAGGCCAACGCCGAGCGACGCGGGTCACGCATGAGACGCCGTTCGAAAGGCTTTCGGAAATGCACGATCCCGTCGCCCCGCCGCTCCAAGAGGAGCGGGCGCGCTTCACTGGCGAAGACGCGGAATTCCGCCGTCTCGTCACCAAAGGGGCGCTGCTGGAGCTCGCCACCGCGGGCTTCTACCGCTTCTGGCTTGCGACTCGCATCCGCCAACATCTCTGGGGCGCAACGATCCTCGGCGGAGATCCCTTGGAGTATCTCGGCACGGGGCGCGAGCTGCTCTACGGCTTTCTCTTCGCGCTGGCGATCCTCGCGCCGATCTACATCGCCTATCTCCTGCTCGGGCTCGCCGCGGAAAGCTACAAGGCGTTCGCCTCCCTGCCGCTCGTGCTCTTCTTCATCGCCTTCGGGCAGTTCGCTCTCTATCGCGCGCGACGCTACCGGCTGCACCGCACCGCCTGGCGCGGGCTGCGCTTCGGCATGGGCGGATCGGGCTGGGCCTATTCCTGGCGCGCGATGCTTTGGGGCGCGGCGGTCATCGCGACGCTCGGTCTGGCCTTGCCTTGGGCCGCCGCGGCGCTCGAGCGCTACAAAATGCGCAACACTCTATACGGCGATCTGCAGGGAAGCTTCGTCGGGCGCGGCTGGGATTTCTTCAAGCGCGGCTCGTGGATTTGGCTCGTCGGAGTGGTCGGGGTGGTATTGTGGATCGTGTTGCTTGGCGGGGTTGCCAATTCAGGGGAAGGGCACGGCGCTAAGCCCCATGCCGGCGCCGCGGCTTTGGGCGGGCTCTCGATGCTCGTCCTGGGGCTCGTCGCCGTCTTCTTCTACGGCGCCTACAAGGCCATCCAGTGGCGGTGGTGGGTTGAGGGCGTGCGCATCGGCAATGTCGGCGCGACCAGCGATCTCAGGACCTGGGCGCTGATCGGCAACTACTGGAAGTTTATCGGCTGGGCTGTGCTCACGCTGCTACTCGGCGTCGCGCTGCTCGCCGGAGTCTCTTTCGCGCTCGCTCATTTCGGCGTCGTTAATTTCGATGCGCTGGGGTCAAAAAGCGGGCCGCATCCCGCCTTCATAGCCACGATCATCGGCTGGTACCTGCTGCTTTTGCTCGCCATGGGCGTCCTGTGGCGCATCTATTTCGTCCAGCGCGTCTGGAAGCTCGTCATCCTCTCGCTGACCCTGCATGGGCTTGACGCCGCCCGCGAGGTGAAGGCGCGCGAGACGACAGCCGACGCCATCGGCGAAGGGCTGATGGACAGTTTCGACATCGCCGGATTCTAAGGGCGGCTCATGAGCGACGCCCCGCCGCCCCCCGAGGCGACCCGCGCGATCTACTTCGACGGCGTCGTGAACAAGAAGCGCGCGGTGACGCTGGTCTTCGGCGAGGACGCGCTCGAGATCGTCGCGGAGGGCGCGAGGGTCGCCGCCTGGCCTTACGCCGAAATGCGGCGCGCCCCGGCCGGAGATGACGCGCTGCGGCTACGCGCGACGAGCGCGCCCGAGCTCGCGCGGCTCCAGCTCAGCGATCCGGACGCGAAGATCCGCCTCGCCGCGCTGTGTCCGGCGCTCGATGGCGCCGATCCGGGCGACGTGTCGTCGCGCAAGATCGTGCTGTGGTCGCTCGCCGCGGTGGGCTCGATCCTGGGCCTCCTCTTCTTCGGCGTGCCATACGCCGCTGACGTGATCGCCGATCACATTCCGCTCGCGCTGGAGCAAAGGCTCGGACGGGTCGCGGAGAATCAGTTGCGCGCCATCGTCCCCGGCGCGCGCTGCACGGCGCCGTCCGGCGTCGCGGCGTTGCGCAAGCTGTCGGAGAAGCTGCAAGCCGCCGCCGATCTGCGCATGCCGGCAAACATCGTCGCTTATTCCTCCAAAACGCCGAACGCCTTCGCTTTGCCGGGCGGGAGCGTCTTTCTGCTTTCCGGTCTCCTGGCCAAGGCGCAGAACCAGGACGAGGTCGTTGGCGTGCTCGCGCATGAGCTCGGACACCTTCAGCATCGCGACCATGTGCGACGGATGATCGCCAATGGCGGCGGCGCCTATCTCATCGGGCTGCTGTTCGGCGACGTGACCGGCGGCGGCGCGCTCGTCTTCGCCGGAAAAGAATTGTTCTTCGCCTCCCACTCCCGAGAGACAGAAGCCGCGGCCGACGCCTTTGCCGCGCAGGCGCTCGCAAGGCTCGGACGCCCGGCGAAGCCCTTGGGCGAGCTGCTGCTGCGGATAACCGGTCCGGAGGAGAACGGCGCATTCACGATCCTGCATGACCATCCGTTGAGCGAGGAGCGGCTCCAGGCGCTTGCGGCTCAGGACAAGGGAGCGAGGAGTCCGCCGTTGCTCAGCGACGAAGAATGGAGCGCGCTAAAGGGGATTTGCGCCGGGAGGGGGAAAGCCGCCTTCGAGAACGACCTCGCCGCTGCATCTTTGATCCTCGCCAAGCTAGGCGCCCGACAATGACAGAAGAACGATCCAACGGCAGGCGGAGATCCCAGGAGCTGCGACGCGGCAGGGCGCTCGTGTCGCCCGGCGCCGGCGCTCTTCCTGTCCTCGTCGTCACCGGCCTTGTCCGCGAGGCGGCCGCGCTCGGCTCCGACGTCGTTCCGCTGATCAGCGGCGCCGACGCCGGCCTGCTGCGCCGCGCCCTCGACGAACGGGCGAAGGGGGCCTTTTCCGCTGTTGTGAGCTTCGGCCTCGCCGGCGGGCTCGACCCTTCTCTCTCCCCCGGGACGATGATCGTCGCGAACGGGGTGGTCGCCGAGAGCGAGCGGTTCGCCTGTTCGCCGGGCTTGGTCCGGGTGCTCATCGAAGGCTTCTCCGGAGCGGGCGTGGCGGCGCGCGAGGGGCTCGTCGCGGGAGTCGAGGCGCCGATCATGACGGCGGAGGGCAAGGCGCGCCTTTTCCGGGAGAGCGGCGCGCTCGCCGTCGACATGGAGTCGCATTTGGCGGCGGCCTTCGCACGCCAGCGGGGCCTGCCCTTTGCGGCGGCGCGCGTGGTCAGCGACCCGGCCGGGCGCGCGCTGCCGCCGCTCGCGGCGAAGGCGGTGAGAGCCGACGGCTCCGTGGATTTGCCCCTGGTTCTTCGGGAGCTCGGCCGCGAGCCGCGTCAGCTCCTCGGCCTCATCGCCGCGGGGCTCGACTCGGGGGCGGCGTTTAGGACACTGGGGCGCTGTGGGCCGCATATCGGGCCCCTGCTGCGCCTCGCGCTTTCGTGACCTCGGCCAGCGATTACGAAAATTCCGCAATTCAAGGTGGAACCAAGGAGCAGAACCACTCGTTGAAAAAAGCGCGGCCTCGACAAAAGAACGATGAGGGTTCGCTCGCGCGAGTGGGAGGAGAGCATGAAGCTTACGAAGCCTATCAAGGTCTTTCTGGCGCTATGCGCCGGCGCGGGGCTGCTCGCGGGGGGAAGCGCCCTGGCGAAACACGCCATGACGAGTCCGGCGACGGTTTTCTCGGGTCCGGGCTCCTCCTGGCCGGTGATCGCTCAAATCCCGGCGGGGGCGCATGTCGACGTCGTCAATTGCTACGGCGGCTGGAACCAGGGCTGGTGCCAAGTGCGCTACGGCAAGGTCAAGGGCTTTGTGAAAGGCGCCACGCTCGCTCCGGCGGGCCACGGCAATGTCGCTATCGCCCCCGTCGTCGCGAAGTGGTCGGTTCACATCCATAAGGGACCGGGACGCAACTGGCCCGTCACCGGGATCGTGTCTCAGGGCAAGACGGTCAATAAGGGCGCCTGCGTCACGAGCTGGCGCGGCCACTGGTGCCGCGTCACCTCCGGCGGCGTCACCGGCTGGGCGCCCCAATGGGAGCTGAAGCGCGCAGGCGCGATCTTCGACTAGCCGCCGGCGCGTTTCCTTTGTGAGTTTCGAGCGCGGCGGTCGTCAAAGCGATCGCCGCTTTCGTTTCTTCAGGCCGCCGTGGGAGGGCGCTTGGCCCGCTGCGCGGCCTCGTGCTCCCGAAGCTGCGTCAGCGTCGCGACATTGGCGTCGAAAACATATTCGGCGGGACGCTGCCGATCGAGCGGAATGTCCGGCGCCATCGGCCCTTCGGTCCTGACCCCGAAAAGCGCGATCCAGGCCGCGCGCCAAGGGCGCTTGAACATGTCGGAGACCGCGGTCGCCTCGAAGCCGGAATGGACCATGCAGTCGGCGCATTTTTCGTAATTGCCGACGCCGTAGGCGTCCCAATCCGTCTCCTCCATCAGCGCCTTGAAGCTCGGCGCATAGGACTCGCCCAGGAGATAGCAGGGGCGCTGCCAGCCAAAGACCGTGCGCAGCGGCATGCCCCAGGGCGTGCAATGATAGCTGACGTTGCCCGCAAGAAAATCGAAGAACAGCCCGGTTCCCAGCAAGGGCCAGTTGCGTCCGCCGCGCCCGCGCTTGAATATGCCGCGGAACAGCTCCTTGGTGCGGGCGCGGTTGAGGAAGTGCGTCTGATCCGGCGCGCGCTCATAGGCGTAGCCCGGTGAGACCGTCATGCTCTCGACGCCGAGCTTCGTGATCTCGTCGAGGAAGGCCGCGGCCCGGGCCGGATCGGTGTTGGAGAAGAAGGTCGAGTTCGTCGTGACGCGGAAGCCCTTGGACTTGGCGAGCTTGATCGCCTCGATCGCGCGCTCGTAGACGCCCTCCTGGCAGACGGCGGCGTCATGCATCTCCTTGTCGCCGTCGAGATGAATAGACCAGTTGAAGTAAGGGCTGGGCTTGAACTGATCGATGCGCTTGGCGAGCAGCAGCGCGTTGGTGCAGACGATGACGAATTTCTTGCGCGCGATGATGCCTTCGACGATCTGGGCGAGATCCTTATGCAGCAGCGGCTCGCCGCCGGCGAGCGTGACGATCGGAGCGCCGCATTCGTCGACGGAGGCGAGGGCGTCCTCGACGCTGAGCCTGCGGTTCAGGATCTCGTCGGGATAGTCGATCTTGCCGCAGCCCGCGCAGGCGAGATTGCAGCGAAACAGCGGCTCCATCATCAAGACGAGCGGAAAGCGCTTACGGCCGGCGAGTTGCTGGCGAATGAGATAGGAGCCAACCTTGATGGCTTGGCGGAAGGGAATGGACAAGTTGAAGTCCTTGGGTTCTGGGCCAATAGACCGCCGATGCGACGCGCCCCGCCGCGCGCCTTCGCTCTGAGGCCTATATACGGCGGGAAAATGGCCTTGCGAACCCCCCCGACCGGCGAGGCGCCCACACCCCAAGGGCGAGCCTGAGCCGCGCGCTCCGACTCTTATCCTCTACTCTGAGCAAACTTCAGCCCCGAATCAATCGTGAGCCCCATGCCGACGCTTGCGAATTTATTGCCTCTCACGATCTTCGCCCGAGGCGTGTGCAGGAGGCAGGCCCGCTCGACCGCCGGCGTCGACGTGCTGCCGCCGGTCAGGAACACGGCGTCGATGGCGTCGGCGCGAAGGCCCGCGTTTTTGATGCAGTCTTCGACGCAAGCGGCAATTTTCGCGCATTCCGCCCGGATCGTCTCCTCGAACAGCGCCTGCGAGGTCTCGATCGAGAGTCCCTCGACGATAGAGGCCAAGTCTATGGTTGCGCCGGCCTTGTCCGAAAGAAGGATTTTCGCTTTTTCCGTTTCTCCGGCGACCCGATGGCCGGCGCGCTCATGCACGACCCTCAAGAAACGCTCTATTCTCTCCGGTTCTTCGGCGATGGCGCGCAGATGCTTCAACTCCGCCTCCACTTTTTGAGTGTAGAGGAACGCAATCCGGTGCCATAGAGCGAGCTCGTGAAAATAGCCGTTCGGCAGGTCGAGCTCCGGGCGCTTGCGCTGGCGCGTCTGATAGCCGAAATGCGGCATGACCTGCTTGAGACTGAGCTTGTAATCGAGATCCGTGCCGCCGACATGGACGCCCGCATAGGCGAGAATGTCTTGTTTCCGGTCCGCGAGCTTTCTGCGTTCAGCGGACACGCGGACGATCGAGAAATCGGACGTTCCGCCGCCGATGTCGGCGATCAGCGCGATCTCCTCTCCCTTGACTCCATGCTCATAGTCGAGCGCCGCCGCGATCGGCTCATACTGAAACTCGATATGCTTGAAGCCCTCAGCGCGCGCGACCTGCATGAGCTGGTCCTGGGCGATGCGATCGGCCTCGGCGTCGCCATCGACGAAGAAGACCGGGCGCCCGAGAACCACCTGCTCGATCGGCGCGCCCGCCTGTTCTTCCGTGGTTTTCTTGATATGGCCGAGGAAGCTGCCGAGGATCGCGGTGAATTTGGTCCTCTTCCCGCCCGCCACGGTGGTTTCATTGATGAGCGAGCTCCCGAGGATGCTTTTGATGGCGCGGAAGAGGCGCCCGTTCTCGCCTTCGACATAGGAGTCGATCGCACGGCCGCCAAAACAGACGCCTTCGCCAAAGGCCGGATAGAAGATCGCGCTGGGGATGGAGGTGCTGTCGCCCTCGACCTTCACGAGCACGGGCTCTCCGGCTTGGACGAAGCCTGCGGAGGAATTCGACGTCCCGAAGTCAATTCCGCAGGCTGGACTCACGTGCGTTTTCCTTGTGGGCGAGCGCGCGGACGCGCGCGGCGCTTGCGTCCGTCTCGGCGATATTCTGTGGCGCGCCAAATGGGGCCGGCTTTCTACGAAAGCTGAGCTGTTTCATCAAGCGGAGCCCGGCGCCTGTTCCCTCCCGAAAACCGACGCCTATGTGAACCCCGCGGGATCGAAGGAGAGGCGCATGGCGAATGGCGAAAACTACGCCTGGCTGCAGTTGCTCGTGGATACGTCTTTCGCCAGCCGCTTCCTCATCGGCAGCGACGCCAAGATCCTTTTCGCCAACGCCGCCGCCGAATCCCTCTTCGGCTATTCGGCCGACGAGCTCGTGGGCAAGCCCATCGACATCATTTTCTCTTCGGCCTCGGATCAAACGCTCGCTTTGCCGCAGCTCGACAGCCCTGTCCGGCTCATCAGCGGGGACGACCAGGAAATCAGGGGCAAGACCAAAGACTCGAGCGAACTGAGCCTGCGCGTGGGGGTCAGCCCCATTCGCACGCTGACGGGCACATTCCTGGCGGTGACTGTGTTCGACATCACGAAATATAAGCAGATCGAGAAGGAGCTGCGGGAGCGCGCGAGCCTGCTGGAAGCCGCCAATCAGAAGATTTCGCGTTTCGCCTATCTGGCCTCGCATGACCTTCAAGAGCCGCTGCGCAAGATCGCCGCCTTCGCCTCCCTTCTCAAAACGGCGTTGGCCGAGGGCGATGGACCAACGGCCGCGCACGCCAGCGAAGTGGTGAGCCATTCGGCGGCGCGCGCACGCGATCTCGTGACGGGCATGCTGGACTATTGCCTGTCGTCTTCCAGCGCGCCGAATCTCGAGATCATCGACGTGCGGGAGGAGATCAATCAGGTCTTGGATGACCTTTCCGAGCCGATACTCGAGAGCGGAGCGAAGATTCAAAATCTTGTCGCCAAAAACGTCAAGGTGAAGGCCGATCGGTTGCAATTCATGCGCTTATTGAGCAATCTCATCACCAATTCTCTAAAATTCCACAAGGACGGCGAAAGCCCTGACGTCACTGTATCGGCTTCCGATGACGCAGGTTACGGCGTTGAGCTTTTTGTGCAGGACAAGGGGATCGGTTTCGAGCCCGCGCAAGCGGAGGATATTTTCGAGCCCTTTGCGAGACTACGGTCTTATTCGAACATTCCGGGCAACGGCATTGGCCTCGCGGCTGTCAGAGCGATTTGCAGACAGCACGGATGGACCGTCAAGGCCGAGTCGCAGCCGGGGCAAGGAGCGACGTTCAAGGTGGAAGCGCCGATCGAGCCGAGGAAGCCCCCTGAAACGCTGACGCCCATCGCCCCGCTCGTCCCCGCCGCAAGAGAGCCGGCACGGCCCAGGTGAAGGAGCTTTCGAGAAAAATCCGCGCGGGGTCGACCCCAGCAGGCTGAGCCCGGCGCATGGAAAGCCCGGTTCTCCTCACGCGTCAGCGACAATCGAGGGCGGCCCGCCTTCGCCGGAAGCTTCGCGCCTCGGCGTCTCCTTGCGAAACCGCTCCAGCGCCATGCCGGCCGCCATGGCGATGACGAAAATGATCGAGGCGACGTCGAAAAGTCCCACGTTGAAGAGCGCCGGGCCGGGGCAGACGCCCGCAAGACCCCAGCCCACGCCGAAAATAAAGCTGCCGGAGACGAGCGCCCTGTCGATCTTGCCGACTGGCGGGAGGCGCAATTCATCGCCGAGAAGCGTGCGACGCCGTCCCTTCACGAGGGAGAAGGCCGGGAAACCAACTGCGAGCGCGCCCGCCATGACGAAGGCGAGCGAGGGATCCCAGCGGCCGGCTAAGTCCAGAAAGGCTTGAACCTTGCTCGGTTGCGTCATGCCGGAGAGATAAAGCCCCATGCCGAAGACGAAACCTGCCGCGAATATGACGAAAGCGCGCATCTGGGGGCTTCCTCAGGGGACGAGATGACGGATGACGTAGACGGTCAGGAAACCGGCGAGCATGAAGGTCGGCGTCGCGACCAAGGATCGCGGCGACAGCCTTGAAAGCCCGCAGATCCCATGTCCGCTCGTGCATCCGGAGCCCAGGCGCGCGCCGAAGCCCACGAGAAGTCCCGCAAGCGCGACTTGCGCGAGCGACGCGTCGAAATGCGGTTGCTCGGACGCGGAGACGGCCATCAGCGCGACCGGGGCGGCCAGCAGTCCCAGCAAAAAGGTCGCGCGCCAGCGGAATTCGAGGCCCGCGCCGGTCATCGCCCCGTAAAAAATGCCGCTGATCCCTAAGGTGTGTCCCGAGAGCAGCAGCAGAGCAGCCGCCGCGAGCCCGATCAGAGCGCCGCCCGCAAGGGACGCCCCGGGCGTGAAATGAGTCCAATCGAATTCCATGCGGCCCTCCTCCCTCATCGAACGAATTCCGCAAAAGGCGACAGACCTTTGCGATCGGAATTCGCTCCACCCGATTGAATGAGCGCGATTCCTTCTTGCTCGACCCATTCCGTTCGAGCGGGAAACGCGCACAAAGCGAATGCGCGAGCAACAGAAGGCATTTTTCGCGCCGACTCGAGCGGAACGGGCGAATGCTGGGAAAGCCGACAGGCTTTTGCGATCGGCGTCCACGCCAAGGTCCTGATCTTCCGCGCCGTCTCATCGCTCGAACGATTTCGCCCGAAGGGAAAACGCGCTAGAGTTCGCGAAGCATGAAACGCTGTCGCTCGCGTCTCGCTGACCACCCTCCAGGCTGTTTTCTCGATAGAGGCCGCTCATGAGCTTCGACCGTCTCAAGCCCGCCCTCGACCTGGACATTCCTGGCGGGCTTTTCGTGCTTCGCTTCGACGACGCGGGACGCGCGACGCCGGGCGACGCGGCGGACGTCGAAAAGCTCGGCGCGCCGGGGGAGGGCTTCATCTGGCTGCATCTCAACCTCGACGACGTGCGCGTCCACAGCTTCCTGACGAAACTCGCCGGCCTCTCGGACGAGATGCGCCGAACCCTGACGCAGCCGATAGAACATCAATTCATCGACCATTCCGGCAATCTCGTGCGCGGCGCGATTCTCGACTATGAGCGCGGGATTAGCGGACGCCTCCCCCAGACCGGCTATCTTCGCTTCGTCTTCGGCAAACAATTTCTGGTCAGCGCGAGGGAGCGGCCTCTCGAGTCGATCGAGGCGACACGCATGGCGCTTTCGGCCGGCCACGTGGTGGAAACCCCGCTCGATCTGTTCGAAACCATCGTCGGGCGTCTCTGCGACGAGCTCAGCAAGATCATCTTCGAGCTCTCCGCCGCGCTCGATCACATCGAGGAGCGAATTGTCAGCGACAACAGCGGCGCAAACGAACGCGCGACACTTGGCGTCACGCGGCGCTCGGCGCTGCGGCTCGCCCGCGAGATCGCCGGCCTGCGGTCGCCGCTGCGCCGCCTCGAAGTCATGCTGAGCGAGCCCGAGCACGGAGAGCTGAAGGAAACGGGGGCGCGGCTCGCCCATCGTGTCGACATATTGGCGCATGACCTTTCCGAGGTGCAGGATCGCGCGCGTCTGCTGCAAGATGAGCTCAATTCAATCATTGAGATGGTCCTGAACGACCGCATCTATCTTTTGACCATCGTGACGACGCTGCTGCTGCCTGCGACCTTTGTGACGGGTTTCTTTGGCATGAACACGCGCAATCTTCCCTACGCGGACACCGAATGGGGCACGGCTTTCGCCTTCGGCCTCTGCATATTGGCGGCGCTCGCCATGCTCTTTTTCATGCGACGCATGGGCCTCACACGTCCGCGCAATTCCTTGCTGCGCTAGCCTTATCGCGTGCGGCTGCGCCGCTGCGACAAGACGAAGAACCGTCCGCGGCGGTCCCAAGCGACAAGGAACAAAAGGGGCGCCCGCGCGTTGAGACATGTCAACGGCTCGCGCTCGAATTGAAAGCAAGCCGAGCGGCGGCGCCATTCCCTGGATCAGCCGCCGTCTGATTGCAGAGGCGCCGTCCGGAGATCATTTTTTTATAGGGAGGCGGTTATGCCAAATCCGGGACAGCATACGATCAAGATCGGAGCGAGCGGCCCCACTGTCGAACGATTGCAAAGGGCGCTGCGCCGAACGCCCAACCTCGGCATTGTTGTCGATGGCGTGTTTGGCCCTCAGCTCGAAGCCGCCGTGAGAAGCTTTCAGCAAGGCGCGGGTCTGACCGTCGACGGCGTCGTCGGCCCCCAGACCTGGGCCGCCCTCCCCGACGGCGGACCCATGCCCACCTTGCACGACGGCTCATCGGGAGACGCGGTCAAAAGCCTGCAGAAAGTTCTCTCCACCGGCGCGACGGACTGGGGAGTCACGCCGGGCGCCATTGACGGTCAGCTGGGGCCGAAGACAAAGGCGTCGGTCATCGCGTTTCAAAAGTGGGGCGGCGTGACCCAAGACGGAATCGTGGGAGACCAGACCTGGGCCGTTTCCTTGCACGCGGCAAGCGCCACACTGGAGACGGCGGTCGGACTGAATTTCGTCATCGGCTGACGGCGCGTGAACTGGCGGGCGGCGGCGATGGTCGCGCCCCGCCGGCCTTTCGCCGCGCCTCACGCAAAAAATTCCGCCAGCTCCAGCGTCATGCCCGGGGGATCGAGCGTTAGCGTTCCCGCGCGCAAGATTGTGAGGCCGATGCGCTCGTCGCTCTCGCGGCGATAGTGGAGAACGACGCGCTTCGAGAGGATAACGACGAGGTAATGCGCGATTGTCGCGACGCTGAAATAGCCGTCGACTTTGAGACTCGTATCGCGCTTATGCGAGCTCGGCGAGACGACCTCGACGACGACGACGGGCGCGGGAGCCAGCAAGGAGCCGGCAGGAATCCGCTCGCCGCAATTGACGAGCGCGTCGGGCTCATAGGCGGTCTCGGCGTCGATCGCGACCGCGAGGCCGTCGACGAAGGCTTCGCAAGGCAGGCCGGCGTATTGGATCGCCGCCGCGAAGGCGCGCGAAACCGCAAACTTGGCGCGCACATGCTCGGCGCGCTCAGGCGCCATCGCCACCAGCTCCCCGCGCCAAAGCTCAAAGCGGCCGCGCTCCTGCCCTTCGGCAAAGGCGAGGAAGGCCTGAACATCCATTGGCGTTGGAGCGGGTTCCGCCATAGCGCGCAGAATAGCGGGCCTTGCGCTGGAATGGAATTGGCGGGAGGGGAGCGTCGCTGAAGAGCGAGCGGCTTCCTGGCCTTGTCAATGACGGCGAATTCGAAGAAAGTCGCGCGCCAAAACGGGGCCTCTCCGGCAAAGCCCGGATGAGGGCGGATGAGGCGTCTCGCCAGCGAGCCGAAAGGAAGAAACAGCCATGGACGTGCGCTCGTCTGTCGTCACACGACGCGATGCTCTCATTGATGGCCATTGGGTCCAAGCCGACAGCGGCGCGCGCTTTCCGGTGCTGGATCCCGCGACCGGCGCGACGCTCGAGGAAGCGCCCGACATGGGCGCGGCCGAGACGCGCCGCGCGATCGAGGCGGCCGCACGCGCCTTTTCCTCATGGCGCGCGACGCCGGCGAAGCAGCGGGCGGCGATCATGCGCCGCTGGTTCGAGCTCATCCTGGCTGAGCAGGAGAGCCTCGCGCAGATCCTCACCGCCGAACAAGGCAAGCCGCTCGCTGAGGCGCGCGGCGAGATCGCCTATGGCGCCACTTACATCGACTGGTTCGCCGAAGAAGGCCGACGCGTCTATGGCGACGTCCTGCCCCCCACGGCGAACGACAGGCGACAGCTCGTCTTCAAGCAGCCGATCGGCGTCGTCGCAGCGATCACGCCCTGGAACTTCCCCTCGGCGATGTTCGCGCGCAAGGTCGGCGCGGCGCTCGGCGCCGGCTGCACGATGGTGCTGAAGCCCGCGGAACAGACGCCTTTTTCGGCGCTGGCGCTCGCCGATCTCGCGATGCGCGCGGGCGTTCCGGCTGGCGTCGTCAACGTCGTGACGGCCCGGGACCCCGCCCCTGTCGGCGAGGAGCTCACGGGAAACCCGCTCGTGCGTAAGCTGTCCTTCACCGGCTCGACGGAAGTGGGCAAGATCCTTCTGCGCCAGGCCGCCGAGAATGTGCAGAAATGCTCCATGGAGCTCGGCGGCAATGCGCCGCTGATCGTCTTCGCCGACGCCGATCTCGATCTCGCGGTGAAGGGGGCGATCGCCGTCAAATACCGCAATTGCGGGCAGACCTGCATCTCGGCCAATCGCCTGCTCGTGCATGAGAGCGTGATCAGCGAGTTTGCCGCGAGGCTCGCCGCCCGCGCCTCGGAGCTCAAGGTCGGCGACGGTCGCGATGAGGGCGTGGCGCTAGGTCCGCTGATCGAGGAGGCGGCGGTCGAAAAATGCGAGCGGCAGGTCGCCGATGCGCTGGCTCGCGGCGCGAAGCTTTTGCTCGGGGGCGCCCGCCATAAGCTCGGCGGAAGCTTTTTCGAGCCGACCGTGCTCGAAGGCGTGACTGCGGACGCACTGATCTTCAACGAGGAGACTTTTGGTCCCGTCGCGCCGATTGTTGCATTCACAGATGAGGCGGAAGCGCTGCGCCTCGCCAATGCGACGCCTTATGGGCTTGCCGCCTATTTCTATAGCCGCGATCTTTCGCGCATCTTCCGCATCGCCGAGGCCCTCGATTTCGGCATGATCGGCGTCAATGAAACGCTGATGTCCTCGGAAGCTGCGCCGTTCGGTGGCATGAAACAATCCGGGCTCGGCCGCGAGGGCTCGCGCTATGGCGTCGACGATTATCTCGAGCTCAAATATGTTTGCCTCGGCGGAATGTGACGGCGGACGCGCATGCGCGGACGGCAGATCGAGGCTCGCCAAGCGCAGATCGGTTTAGTCCGGTTCGCCAATCCCTTTTCCGCCGGCAAAAAACCGGGTCGGTTCCGCCATCATTTGATCTGGGAAGATGCAAGCCTCGTCGCGAGGCTTTTCCCTGCGGACTCGCGAAGCGAGAAATGAAATGAGGGCGCCGCCCAAATAGCCAAACTGCAAGACCAACGAGCATCCGAACGATGAGACCGCGGCTGACCAAAAACTGTGCCCGCCTATAGCCATCGCCACGCAGATGATGGGCAACATGATAACAATCGCGGGCACAAGGACGAGGACTTTGAAGCGAAGACCCAGTCCCGCCCCTAAGAAAAAACAAACGATCGCGCAAGCTAGAAACATTGCCTTCCCTTTTGTGGGAAAACCAGCATCGCAGGGTGCGAAAGAGATAATTGAGACAAAGATCGCCGGTATGAGCTGGGCTGACCGGCCCAATGCGGGGCGCTGTGTCGAGTCATCGCAAAGCCGTATCCGACCTCCCTGACCGTGAGCCACCTATATGACTTAAACTCAAATGGTATAGACATGATTGATTTGCCAATCCGTATAATTACTTAATGTACGTATATATTCTAGGATTATGGCAGAATTGTGGCAAACAGCTGTCCGTTTTTGGAGCGAAGCGCTGAAAGGGCGAGCAAGCGGGCCAAGGCGGCGGCGCCTTGCGAATTTTCTTCGCCGCGAAATTTCCTCAATCTCAGGGAGCGCCTCGAGGCTCTCCGCTAGAAAATCCCTACGCCTCATGTCGAGAGTCGGCTTTCTGTTCCAAACTATTCTCAAAGATCTTGGCAAAGACGCGCCAATCTGCTTCTCTGGCCTTGGTTGCCCTTCGCATCAAATCAGTCCTCGCAGCAATATGGGATAGGATCATGTCGCTCGACGAGGCATCACTGAGTCCCCGCGACCCAATCTCTCCCAACGCCAACGCCTCCATTCATGCAACTGCGGCGCAGGCCCATGGGAAGACAGACCTGTTCGCCATTGAGTGATTCAGGCGCGCCTCAGAAAATCCAACAGTGATCGCAAACAAAATGGGATCGGGCGATGAAAACTGATCTGCCAAAGCTTGTGTCGGTCGCGATACCCACCAAGGATAGGCCCAAGCTGCTCCATGATGCGATCGAGAGTGTCGAAGCGCAGCTTTTGCCTCCCGGACTGGATATTGAGATCGTCGTTATCGACAACAGCTCAGATGGTTCAGCCCGTGACGTCTGCGAGGCGCACGGCAATCTCGTGCGCTATGTTCACAGTCCGATTCCAGGCTTGTCGAACGCCCGAAATCGGGCGGTAAGCGAAAGTCGGGGAGAATTCATTGCCTTTCTTGACGATGACGAGGTCGCCGAACCGGTCTGGCTTTCCAAGCTGTGCGAAGCGCTGACAACGACCGGTTCGGACGCAGCCTTCGGGGCCGTTGAGCCGGAATTTGAAACCGAACACTTTGAATTGCAGGAATACGCCAGGCATTTCTATCGTAGGCGCGTGCATGCGACGACTGGCGAGGACATATCGAACCGATACTACCAGCTAGGCACAGGCAATTCATGCTTTGTCAAGGCACGATGCTTCAGTATTGAAAATCCGTTTCAGGACCGTTTCAACGCCAGCGGCGGTGAAGACATCATGCTGCTCAAAGATCTCGTGAATCGCGGCCATCGATTCGTATGGGCGCCTGAGGCCTGCGTTCGAGAGAGGACTCCCGCGACGCGCTGCAACTTTGCGTATCTCCTGAAGCGTAGATTTCGAAATGGTCAGATAAGATGTTGGGTGCTCATTGAAGGCACCTTGGCCGACAAGCTCCGCATCGTGTTTTTGATGGCGAGCGGCGGCGCTCAGATTCTGCTGGGCGCGATCGGAGCCGCCTATTGGTCGGTCGCGCGCTCCTCAAAGGCGAAAGAGCAGGTGATCACGATTGCGGCGGGCGCCGGCAAACTGCTTTGGATCCTTAGACCCAAAGAGAAGAGCTACGTCTAAGGCGCGAGTCCTTGTCGCTCAAACAATTCCGTTCGAGCGGGAAAGGGAAACGCGCCAAGCCTCGGTGGGAGCATCAAGGAAGCCTGACAGCCAGACGCCGTCAGACCGGGCTCCAAACGATGGGGCCTTGTCTGTGGCCGATGGGCATGATCTGAGCGCACATTATATATTGCTTCGCCAAACGATCGCGGAGGCGACCAAAGGTCAATCGATCGAGCAGGCGGGATTTTGGCCCGCTAAATCCGGCTTCCAATCCGTGACTGACTTTGAGCCCCGCTTCATTGAGAAGGGCGACCGCGCTGTCGCGATAAAAGAAGGTAAGGTGCGTGCGATCCAGAATGCCCGCGTCGGCATAGTCAAAACGACCCTGAAAAAACAATGGGATCGAGACGGAAGCGTGTGCAATGTTCGGCAGGGACACGATGACGGTAACATCTCGGCTAAATTTACCAAGCATTCTTCGCAGCACTTCCTTCGGATTTGCAAGGTGCTCCAAAACATCGAGAAACAATACAAGATCCGGCGCTTCGAATGACGGCATTGTCGAGTTCAAATCAACGATATGAACCTCGTCGAGCTTTTTCTCCAGCTCCGGTCGCAGCTCGGGATTGACCTCAATTCCTGTCAGCCTCGCGTCGGGATATTTCGTTTTGAGCCAAAGGCTCGTGGCGCCAGCTCCGCAACCCACGTCCAGGATGCGCGACGCCGTTTGGGGTAAGAGAGGGGCGATCTCGCTCCGGGTGAATTCAAAATAGCCGCTCGACACTGTGTTGCCCTCCTTCTCCCACCTGACTCAGCGGTTGGCGCCGCAATTTCGAGGCCTTGCCGGAGCCGTTCCCTCGCAGCACGAACCGACCCAATGGCGGCAGGGTAGGGCGCGACTTTTGCCTGCCCTCGAATCGAGACTTGCGGAAAATATAGCATATCACAGGCTGTCGTCGGCGATCGCCAAAACCCGCGGCGCAGATTGCCCTTTTTCAGCGACGACCCAACGAAGAGGTCTTCGCAGGGGAGTCGAGGCCCATCGCGAGTCCCGCCTTAAAGAACCAACAAAGAAGACGGCCAATCCTTTAATCAAATGGAATAAATCATTGTAAGGCGCTACTTAGCCCCCGCAACCATACTTATTACATTTGCCGCGTATTTATACCTATGACGGTGCTATCTTGACATCTCATCATGCGGGTGATTAGAAATTGCCTACGATAAGCGTCAAGCTCGTGATCGATACTCGCCAAGCATGAGTGAGGCTTGGCTGAGCAACGTGACGCCAATCAATCCAGCGCCATGAAATTCTCGAGTTTATGTGAGTCGGGTGCGGATTGTATTGGGCTGCAGTCTGGGGGATGGCGATGAGCTCTCATCAGTTGTCTATGGAAAAAGGCGTCTCGCAAGCCTCGAACGAGGCTAAAGTTAATGCATATCGAGACGTCATCAAGACGATTTGTAATTTGCATTGGAGCAACCTTTCCCAGGAAGGACTGACGAGCATTGCTTGGGTCTATTACTTTTTCTCGATCCAATTCTGCGAGACAGTCGGCCTTGCGCGCATCTTGTACCCGAATGACAAAAACCTTGAGGAATTGGATCGAGGCGAGCGAGATACGGATAACCTCTCACCCTATCCCGGGGTCGTCGAAACCAATGAACGAGTCGATCACTGCGAGTTCATGCGCAGAACCCTCGAGCTCACGCCAATTGAACAGACTGAGCGGCTTCGGCTCGAATCCATCGGCAAAGCCTATCTCATTCTGAGCCGCTCCATGGACCCGGCCACACGGGCAGTCAGCCTCCCCACCTACGAAGACGGGGGGCTCGAGCAAGTGTTTCGCAGCATTCTCAAGGCGCAGCATTGGGACACCCCCTTGCTCAAAGCATTCAAGCATTTTCTGGACGGGCACATTACTTTGGACAGCGATCCAGAGCTGGGCCACGGCAGCCTGTGTCGGTTCCTCAGCCCAACTGCGGAGGTTTTCGATCTCTGGACGGCCTTCGGACAAATGCTGGTCGAGGCGGCCCCGGAATTGAAAAACTGACCGGGCGTCGCTCTGGAGCGCGACGCGAACAAGTGGAAACCGGTTTTCCGCACAGCTCGCGCTCTAAACTTTCTGACGCGACCACGTCTTCTGCGTTCAGGCGATCCTGCCGCGACGCAGCGTGATCTAGGCGGGTCTCAAACCGGCGCGGGTCGACGGGCTCATAGGCCGAACAGGACAGCTTCGGTGAAGGCGAGATCGCCGATCGCCGGCTCATGAGGGCCCTTGAAATAATTCGGACGGCAGTCGGCAAAATACAGGCCCGGCAGACCGCGCAAGGGAGCGCGCGCGTCCACCAGAACCAAAAACACGCCGCGCATGATCAAAGCCCGTCCCAAAGGACCGGAGAAACGAGGAAAATCAGCGACGTCTCGGCAGTAACAAAGCTGGTGGTTGGGGACGAAACCTCTCAGGCGCTGGCGCCGGACGAAGACGAATGGATGCCCCAGGCCAGCCTCCATCGCGATGAGCGCCACACAGCCGTAATCGACATGCGCCGCGATGAGCTCGTATTCCGCAGCGCTCAGGATGTTTTTATAGTCCCGGCGAGGATCGAATGTCTCCACGCTCACCCGGGGAGCGGCTCCGCCGAGCGCGGGAAGGGACACGAACATTCCGTCGCTGTAGCGCCGGAACCCTTGCGCCTCTATGGTCCGCCAGGTGTGAAGAGCTGGGGAAACGTTCACATAGGTGACCGTCTTGTGCCGAACCGCCGCAGCAATGAGCAGTGACGCATAGCCACGATACTCCGGATCGACATACCAGCTGGAAAGATTACATATCGTGTAGCTTCCCTCTTCTCCTTGGCGAACGGAGAAAATCAGAAGGATCACACCTATTAGACCGGCGCCGCCCTCCAACAAATATCCATATTTCGGATAGGGAGCCACGCTTTCGCGCTCGGATAATCTTTTCAAACCGCGAGACCAGTGCTCCCTGGTCGTTCGTGGAAAGCCATGCGTTAGCAACTCAACAATGGCGGCAATATCCTCGTCCCGAATTTGACGGCATCGAACGGTTGAGATCCCTTCGTTTGTCATCAGTATTCACATATTTCTAACGCAAATGTGGTCGATGTTAATCAACGCCGCGTCAGCGAAATTATAATTCTATGTTCAGGCGGTCGTCAAGGTCGTGGTTCTGTCCTTCTCCTGTTGTCCCCTCTGCGCCGGCCGGCGCCTGTCACAGAAAAGCGCTTGAGCGCGAACAGAAAGTGGAATGCTGGATCCCAGCCCTTGCCGAGAGCTCACTCCACCGCGGCGGATTGAAGCCGCGACAACGCTGCTCTGCGAATGTCCGAGAGCGTCGCCGTCGGCGTGATGCGGTCAGGATCAATTTTAAGGTGAAGGATCGACGGCAGCCCGGACTCGCGCGCCTGAGCGAAAGCGCTCGGGAAATCATCGGTGCGCTCGATCAAGGCTCCCCATCCGCCGAAGGCGCGCGCATAGGACGCAAAATCGGGATTGAGCAAGTCCGTGCCGATCACGCGACCGGGAAAATTCGCCTCCTGATGCATTCTGATCGTGCCATAGCTGGCATTGTCGCAAATGATGAAAACGATCGGCAGGCGATATTGCGCCGCCGTCGCGAACTCTTGCCCGTTCATGAGAAAATCGCCGTCGCCGGCGAGCGAGACAATCAGTCTCTCCGGATGAAGACGCTGCAGGGCGATCGCCGCGGGAACGCCATAGCCCATCGTCGCCGAGGTGGGCGCAATATGTGTGGCGAAGCGGCGGAAGCGATAGTAGCGATGGAGCCAGGAGGCGTAATTTCCGGCGCCATTGCAAATAACAGCCTCTGCCGGGATGTTCTCGCGCAACCAGATTATGACGCGCGCGAGGTCGACGTCGCCCGACGGCGCAAACGACGACGAAAACCGGAGATACTCCTCGTGTGCGCGGGCGGTTTCGTCCCGCCAAGGCCGCGACGTCGGCGGCGTCAACTCGCGCAAAGCCCTTGCGAAGGCCCGCGGCGAGGAATGAATGGCGAGCGTCGGCGCGTAGACTCGCCCGAATTCCTCCGGCTGCGGAAAGACATGCACGAAGGCGGTCTGAGGCGTGGGAATATCAAATAAGCGATAGCCCTGGGACGGGATCTCTCCGAGCCGACCTCCCAAGACGATGACGAGGTCGCTGTTCCTTAGCCGCTCGACGAGGCTAGGATTGGCGTTGAGACCGAGATCCCCAACGTAGCAGCGATGCAAGGCGTCGAACAAAGGCGCGCGCCTGTAGCTCGTCGCGACAGGCAGATCGAAAGCCTCCGCGAACTCCCGAACCTGCGCGCGAGAGCCCTCGTCCCACCGCGTCCCTCCCAGAACCAGCGCTGGCCTGACGGATTGCTCGATCAGGGCCGCCAATCTCGCCATGTCCTCGGAAGCCGGAGCCGTTTCGATTTCCAAGTAGCGGGGGGTGAAGCTCGCGGCGACCTCTTCTTCGAGCATGTCGCATGGAAGGGAGAGCACCACTGGCCCCGGCCGTCCCGAACAGGCGACCTGAAATGCGTGAGAAAGATATTCGGGAATTCTGCGGGAGTCGTCGATTTCCGCTGTCCATTTGGTGTGACCGCCGAACATCGCGCGATAATCCACTTCCTGAAATGCCTCTCGATCCTTCACCGAGCGTTTGACCTGTCCTATGAAAAGAATAAGCGGATCGGAATCGTGCCGGGCGACATGGACGCCCGCAAAGGCGTTGGCCGCGCCCGGCCCGCGCGTGACGAAACACACTCCCGGGCGTCCCGTCGCCTTGGCGTAGGCCTCAGCGGCCATTGAGGCGCCGCCCTCATTGCGAAAGATCGTGGTCGCAAGCGAACGCTCGTAAAGCGCGTCGAGGACCGAGAGAAAGCTTTCTCCCGGGACGCAAAAGACATGGTCGACGCCATGGATCATCAATTGATCCACGAGCGCGCGGGCTGCCGTGCTGCGCATTGGGGTCCCGAGCATTACGCTTCTCCACTTGAAACCGGCCGTCAGCGAAGGAAAAACGGCGCGGGGCGATCTGCGACGTCCACGAACCGACCGGCGCCGCCCTCAAGGAGCCATCGGCCGATGGCTCCTCGGCAAACGCCGAAGCAATAATCGCGGTGAAGTTGACGATCTGTCCACCCCTGCCAAAAGCTTGGTCTACAGACGCGTCACCCGGCGGCGCCTTTTTCGTTGGCGCCGCTGCTTTTGTCGATCGGCGCTAGTAAAAAATCTGCGCCGTTTAGTCGAATGATTCGCTCTAGCTTGGAAGAAACGCCGGTCAAGATCATTTCGGAACCATTCAACCCGACCATCTTTCTGACAACGAGCAACGCCCCCAAGAAACGCGCATCCATAGTCGAAATATCAGCCAGATTAATCACAATATACTTACTATTCGACAATGATTTCCTGAACGCTTCGATGATCTCTTCTATGTTTTTGCTCGTTGCTGCCCCGCAAATATTTATCCGGCTGCAGCCATCTTGTATTTCTAGATTCACAACCAGCGACGCGCCTGAGTCCTTCATCGTTAATTTTTTGTATATAAGTAACGGTGCAACCCTGATACAAAGCAAATATAGCAACACTCCACCGTCACGACAATAACGCCGCCAAAGATATGGCTCTTCCTTTATGCGCCACAGCCACTCTAGTCCGAGCTCTCTCATGATTGCCGGCGCCCGCTTCACGGAACCCGCTTCAAAATTGAGAGCAGCCCCTAAATGTGAGCGAATGGGAACGCGTATTTTCTCCGCGTTACGCTTCAACCAAAGCTGCCCTTTAATGCTGCCAAGGCAAACCACGAGAAAATCCGCTTTGGACGAATTGATCGCGTCAATGATGAGATCATCGCCGAGTTCTTCTACAGAACGATAGCCCGGAAAATGCCATCCAACACACACAACGCCGTTTTGCTCCGCGTTCAACGCATCTGACGCCGCCTCGGCGACGCCCTCATTGCCGCCGAACAGAAAGAGCTTCAAGGGCCGACCCGGTCCGCGCGAGCCTCTGAGGGCGACGAGAATATCCGATCCGGCGACTCTCTCCTTAATCGGAACGCCGAGGACCCGCGCCAACCAAACAATCGGCATTCCATCGGCGGGAGAAAGATCGCTGAGCAGCATCGCGTCTCGAAACTCGAGATCAGAATAAAAATTTACTAAGAAATTAAGATTAGGCGTTGACAAAAACAGGTCTGAACTCTTGGCCGCGGCTCGGTATATCCGAGACAACACGCCTTGCATGTCGATTACGTCAATCGGCATTCCAAGAATGCAATAGACTTCTCGCGAAAGATCATCGATTTCGCCCTCGTCGATACATGAGTTCGAGTAAACACTCTCGTCTAGCACGCGTGGGCTCCCTTCACAAAACTGCGGTCCGGCATGACTTCATTCATTTAAGCTGGTTAAGAGTGTTCGCCATCCTGGTCAGCTGCCCCGCAGTACAGCGGATACAAACTGTGCAATTGGATTAAGTTCGTCAACCTTTTTCCGCACATCAGGCGGGACCTGTTGCGGCTGGCGACGATCCTGCGCCCGCGGCGCTTTCCATCCCGCTTTTAGAATTGCTCTTAATTTGCGACAGTTATGTTAGGTCCGCTCCCAAAAGCGCGTTCAGCGCCAGGCCTTCAACATTGCCTTCATCGTCACCGACGCCCGATGGCTCAAGGCGCCCGAGCGCAGCAGCATTTTGTCGAAATCGAAGCGCTCGCTGCATCTGAGCGTCCAGCGGCGACGCAGCCAGGCGCCCGGCGGCGAAACCCCGGGGTCGGAGCAGAAGACCGACAGAAACCCGGCGTCGCGCAAGGCGGCCAGCACCCTGCGATTATAGGCTCCGAAGGGCAGCGCGGCGATTGGGATCTCCTGGTCGAGCGTTTCCTCGAGCTTCAGTCGAGCCTCCACAATTTCGCGATGCAGGCCGGGACCCTTCACCGACGTCCACCTGACGTGGTCCATCCCATGGCTGCCCACGACGAACCCCTGCTTCACGAGTTCCCGAACGTCGTCAGCGTCAAGGTAATTTGGCTGCCCCATACGACCGGCGCAAACAAAGAAGGCGCCCGGAACGCCGTACTGACGCAGCAACGGCGCGGCGACCAGCAGGTCGCTGCGGTTGCCGTCGTCGAATGTCGCCAGAACGGTAATACCAGTCCGCGAGGTGAACGCCTTGGCCAGAGACAGGCATTCCACGAATCTGTCGACGGACAACCAGTACCGGAGCTCGTCGGCGGAAGCCCGCGGCGGACCCGTGCCAATGCCGTGCAGACTCAGCACGAGTTCGAGAGGAGGCGCAGCCTTGTCCATTGCCAGAAATTTCCATGTCGCTTTGCAAAAGCCCACGCCGCTCCTGGGCTGCCGCCCAGCTGCCCACGGTCGGAGGACGCCCCGACCGCGCCCGGCTTTCTTTTACCTGTGTGTCTCAAGTTGACTTCTATATAAGAATAATTAAGCTGGACAGCAACGGGTATGCGGACCGGGGAGTCGACGCAGTGTCTACACGATTGACAATTGCCTCTCTTTTCAAGCAAGTCGCCGCTGAACAGGGCAAGCCGCTTCTGCCGCTCGATGACGATCTGAGCCTCCTAGAGTCGGGTCTCGATTCCTTGTGCTTTGCGATAATCGTCGCTCGCCTCGAGGATGAACTTGGCGTTGATCCATTCACTGCCTCTGATGAAGTCTATTTTCCCGTTACATTTGGAGATTTTGTAAGGCTTTATGAACCGCTCCCGGCGTGAGGCCGGTTCCCCGCGGAAGATAGTCTTGATCTCCTCACGCCCAAACGCCACCGTGAGCTTGGCTTAGTCTAACGCAAATAGCGCGTTGCTGGCGCAGCCCGCAGGCGGCGCTCTTTGCCTGAACGCCGGGGCGGGTCAGCCATGAGCGCCTTGTCCAAGCCGCCAAGGATCAGTAGTCTGCCGCGCGGCAACGTCCGCACGCTTTTCACCAGAAAGCGGGAGCCAGTCGGGAAGCAGGCTGTGGCCGAGAACGCCGTCACCTCCAGGCCGAGCAAGAGCTTGCTGAGCCCTGCCAGCGTCAATCGTGATTGGCTGCGCGCCCTCCAAAGCGTCGCCCAGGTCGACAAGGACCCAAACGGGACTCTTTCCAGGCATTTCGACGCCGTCGCCGACGCTCGTCCACACGCGCCGGCATTGATCTCCGATCAGGAGTCTTACACTTTCGGCCAGCTCGCGGAGCGATCGAATCGTTACGCCCGCTGGGCGATCGACAACGACCTGCGCAAGGGCGACGTCGTAGCGCTGATGATGGAGAATCGCGCCGAATATGTCGCGATCTGGCTGGGGCTTAATCGTGCTGGCGTCGTCGTCGCCCTTCTCTCCACGAGTCTCACGGGTCGAGCTCTCGAACAGTGTCTTCGGGTCAGCCGTTCTCGCATGGTGATCGCCCAGGCGAGCTTGCACCCCGTTTGCGTCGAGGCGGCGCCGGAAGGCGGCGAGCTGCCGGTTCTGTCCTACGGCGCGGGCAGCGCTTGTCGACGGCTAGACGCCGAACTGAATCCGTATTCTGGAGCGGCGCTCGGCGCGAGCGAACGCCGGGAGATCTCCTTTAACGATCACGCCCTCTACATTTTCACCTCTGGCACCACGGGCTTGCCGAAAGCGGCGATCGTTTCCCACCGTCGCCTGCTGAATTGGGCGCTCTGGTTTCGCGGCTGCATCGACGCGAAAAGCGACGACCGGATGTATAACTGCCTGCCGATGTTCCACTCGGTTGGCGGGATCATCGCGATCTGGCCGGTTCTGCTGGCGGGGGGCTCCGTCGTGATCCGCAAGCGCTATTCAAGCAGCGCTTTCTGGCGAGAGGTCGTAGAATTCGATTGCTCTCTGTTTCAATATATTGGAGAACTCTGTCGCCTTCTCACACTGGCGCCGCAAGACTCTTTCGTAGAGCAAAACCGGTTGCGCCTATGCGTTGGCAATGGCCTGCGCCCTGATGTTTGGAGGCGTTTCCAGGAGCGATTCAACATCCCCAAGATTTTTGAATTCTATGCTTCGACGGAAGGGAATTTTTCTCTCTACAATTTTGAGAGCGAACCGGGTTCGATCGGGCGCATTCCATCCTTTCTTTCCTCGAGCCATCGCGTCGCGATCGTTGAATTTGACTTCGAGCGGGAGGAACCGCTGCGCCTTCCCACAGGGCGCTGCCAACTCTGCGCCGTCGGAACGACCGGCGAGGCGATCGCGAAGATCGAACGCGCGGCGGACGGCGCGAGCAACTTCGAGGGCTATCTCGATCCCGAGGCGTCGGAGCGTCGGATCCTGCGAAACGTCTTCGCGGAGGGCGACTCCTGGATGCGCAGCGGCGATTTGATGCGTAAGGACGCTCGAGGCTTTTTCTATTTTGTCGATCGGATCGGCGACACCTTCCGTTGGAAAGGCGAGAATGTGTCGACCCAGGAAGTCGCTGAGGTCCTTTTGGGATGCCCTAACGTCAACGACGTCATCGTTTATGGCGTCGAGGCGCCCAGCTATGAGGGACGAGCCGGCATGGCGGCCTTGGCGGTTGGCCGAGACTTCGACCTTTCCGTCTTGCGCGCGATCATGGACGAGCAATTGCCGGGATACGCCAGGCCGCTTTTCCTCCGCCTCACAGACCGGCTCGACTTCACCGAGACATTCAAGCTCAAGAAGCGGTCGCTCATGGAGCAGGGATTTGATCCCAGCAAGATTGACGACCCGCTTTATTTCGTTTCTCCTGGCGAGGCCGCTTGCGCGCCTATTGGAAAAGAACTCTATGCAAAGATTGTCGACGGTCGCGTAAGGCTCTGATCGGGCTTCCTCGGGCCCGTGACGTGAGCCAGTTCGCCGAAGGCGCGAGCGCCGACCCCGCACGGGAGCTTGGAATTGAAACTCAACCTTTCCGCTTCAGCCATCGCCGGTTTCTCTCTGGCGTTTTTCGTAGTTGCCACGCCCTGCGCCAGCGCCGGATCCTCGGCATCCGATCTCGACCTTGTCTGCACCGGCAACAGTTATGCGAAAGCGAATGATCCGTTTCCAACAACCGAGACGCTATCCTTCAAGCGAGAAGGGAAGAATCCCGCCGCGATCGAATTGCCTGAATCGAAGAAGCAGACGAATACTCGCACAATTTCAAGCAACCCCATACAACTGAAATTTACAGTCGACAGCTGGATCGGAGAATATTTCAACTTCACCGGCGATTTGTTTCTCATCCATAAGGACGGACGCTTCAAGAAATTCGCCTGCAAGCCCAAAGCATGATTTTCAGCGGCGATGCCCTAATGGGAGGTTCGGATGCAGCCTCCGTCGTCATCGAGAGAGGGGCACGCCGTTCGATCGGCGGCCGAATGCGCGGTTGATCACGGACGCGGTCGTCCGCTCGGACTCAGGCTGAAGACGCCAAAGCGGCCATTGCCCTTTCGGCCCCCCGCGAGAGAATCCTCTCATCGAGGAAAGCATCCCCATGAGGGAATGTACGCAAAACCAGAAAACCCTTTCGAATAAGAAAAGCCGCATAGGTTCAATCGCTTAGTTCGCTCGAGCAACAGGCCGGTCAGCATGACCGTTTCTTGCAAATATGGTTAAAAAAGGCTATTAGGACGCGCTCTCGATCCCAGTCGATGGAGATTCTCTGATATGGGTCGCACAGTGTATTCTTCCCGTTCATTCAAAGATCCCAACGAGGCGAATATACCGCGACCGACGAGCTGCGCGGAGCGCCCCGCTGAGTCGACTCCGCTGCGCTCAAAGCGCCGTATTTCTATGCAGGATTATGCGTTTGCGTTGATGCTCGCCGATTTGGCGACCATCGTCGGCAGCTGGGTCCTGCTTCAATATTTGTTCCTTCCGAAGTCCTCCGTCAGCTGGGCAAGTCCGAGCCTGATTATAGTAAGCATCTCCTATCTTCTGGCGTCCATCGCATTCAAAAACTATAGCACTTCCACAATTCTCGATCGGCGTGGCGCGATGCGAAGCCCAATTTCGGCTCTTGGGGCCGCTTTTGGCCTCTTTCTCATCCCCGCCGAAACGACCAACATCGCCTACTCGCGTCCGCATTTTTTTTTGGGGCGCTCGTCAGCTCTCTCATTATCGTCACCGTTCGTCTCGCCATGCAGGCTCACGTGCGCCATTCGGTAAAAAACGGCGCGTTCGTCAATAAAAGCCTTTCTGTGGGGATGTTTTGCGAACCCTTGCATGGGCAGGAACTCGCGCACGAAACCCAAGGCCAGACCCATGTCGTGCGCAGGCTGCGGCTCGACGATCTCAATGAACTCATGACCCTTTCCGGCGAGGTCTCCTTCGCTGAAATTGATCAGGTGCATATATTGACGCCATGGCAGCACGCGCCTCTCGTCATGAATAATGTCAATTTGCTGAGACATCTCTCCGCAGAAGTGATCGTATTGGCGTTTGACCCCCAAGTCGGGCAAAACCTGGCGAGTCGCCAAGAATTCGGACGAAGCCTTCAAAGCAGTCGCATATCGATCTGCGCCGTTGAGCCGCCCATTAGCGGCTGGAATCTTTGGCTTAAGCGAAAAGAAGACATAGCGATCGCGGCCGTGGTGCTGACGCTGCTCTTACCGCTGCTGCTGGCCGTCGCTCTTATGATCAAGTATGACAGCGAAGGCCCGGTCTTTTTCCGGCAACGGCGCGTCGGACTCAACGGGTCAATTTTCGAAATATTGAAATTTCGCACGATGTACATGCATCAAACCGATCCCGACGCAACCCGTCAGACCGGCAAGGGCGATCCACGGGTGACCCGTATCGGCCGTTTTCTTCGGCGCACGAGCTTGGACGAGCTGCCACAATTCATCAATGTGCTGCAAGGAACGATGTCGATCGTGGGACCACGCCCGCACGCCCTGCAGACCAAGACCGAGGGCAAGAGTCTCGAGGAGCTCGTCGAGCATTACGCCGCTCGACATCGCGTAAAGCCCGGGATCACCGGCTTGGCGCAAGTGCACGGTCTCCGCGGCGAGCTCGACAAGGTCGAGAAATTACGCCGCCGGGTCGATTATGACATCGAATATATTGATAAGTGGTCGATCTGGCTGGATCTCAAGATCATCCTGAAAACGCTACCGCTTGTCTTCTATGACAAATCCGCCTATTGACGCGATTCTGCATATTGCTAAACGCGCCGCGCTTCCTTCGCGCGAGCCTCGTCTCTAAAGCGTCCGTTCGACTTTAGGCGGAACGAGTTCCTTTTCGATCCGGTGAGTCCAAGCGATCGGGACGCGCTCCAGATCCAGCCGCGCCCCTATGGGGATGGGGGAGCCTGAGTGGAGGGAAAGGATCCGGGGACATGGTGTCGGGCGACCAGCCAGTCGGGACGACCGGTCTCGCCTTGCAGTCCCGCCAGCAAGCCGCGAACGGCCGGGCCGAAGCCTCCCCGTGGCAACAGACGAATCGCATGCAGACAACCCATCAGCGTGGTCCACATCAGCCAGCGATGATGGTGAGCTCGCACGAATAGGAGGCGGTTGCGAAACTCCAGATAGGTTGAAAGGGGGGAGGCCACGGAGCCGGTAGAGCGGCTGCTGCCGATGCTCGTGCCCCCGAGGTCTATGACAACGGAACTATGAGCATGCCCGATTCGATAGCCGGCCCGTCGGGCGCGAGCTCCCCAATCGAGATCTTCAAAAAGGAGAAAATACTGCTCATCCAGCGGAACGAGCGCTTCGGCGCAAGGACGAGTCAGATAGCAGGAAGCCCCGGAAGCGGCGTCCAGCACCGCTTCGATCGCTTCGGGGTTTGGCTCGTCGGCGGCGAGACTGTTTCCGCCTACAGCTGATGTGCTCGCGAAGACACGCCGCCAGCGCAAACCTCTGCTCACGACGTGCGTGTCCGTGGGGGCCGCCATGATGCGGCTTCCCACAATGCCAAGGTCGCGGTTGGAGGCATGGACCGCCAGAGCGGTCAGAGCGTCTGGAGCAACCAAGGTATCAGGATTGAGGATCCAGCAGCCGCTCCAGCCGGAAAGCTTTGTAAGCGGCGACAGCCACGTATTGATCCCCCCTGCGTAACCGAGATTCTCCCGGGCCTCGCCCACGAGCACGAGGCTCCCGCTACGTCGAAGCCGCAAGCACGCGATACGATTGAAACAGGTCCCAAATGGAAACGATAGATCGTCTGCCGGCTGACACGGGCCGCCCGGGCGCAGCAACGCCGCGCAGAGATTGTCCCAAGCCGCCGCGCCCCCATTCTCGCATATGTGCACGCTGATATCGGTCTCCGTGTGCAGCGCGTCGAGCGTTTCCAGGCAGCCGGCAACATCGTCGGCCGTGCGATAGCTGACGATGATAACGGGTGTTGACGGCCACTCGCGGTTCATGACCAGGCTCCAGCTCCAGTTTCTGCACCCTTTGAGCAGGCATACGAAATAATCGCAATAAGCGCACCAACTTGCGCGCATTAACCCTACAAGATGTGATCGGCGGGCGCGAGATGGAAGAAGCCGTTGAACGGGACGGGTCTTTCAACACGCGTGAAGGCGCGCCCGAAGGCCACTATCTTGCGGAAGAGGCCTTCGACTTCAGTGCGGCTTCGCGAGTTCCATGTTGCGCTTGCCCGGGGTCCTTGCGATTTTCCTTTATCGGCGCGACCGACTTGAAACCGGCTGCTGTTATGAAATCGAAATTCCTTCTCTGGTCTCGCGCGCAAGAATGGAAGGCTGAACTCTAAGCTCCGCATCCGCGGCAATCAAGCCGGCGAGCCGCTTCTCATGCTCGCCGACTCTTGCGGCGTGACGGCGGTTCCGGACAGCTTCACCGCGTTTCGAAGCCGCGAATCTGTCCTCTCCGCCGTCACGACGTGTCACTGGATTTGGTATATTTTGACTTGATAATTGTCACCGTTCGCGGCGAACTTGTCAGTGAATTGCGCCGCGCTATTCAAGGTGAACGTCGAGCCGAGGCTCGTATTGGCGCTGTCATAGTGAGAATTGCTGTCGTAGACCACCTTCGCCGTCTTGCCCGCGAGACCCGTCAGCGTGAAGGTGAACGCCGCCGAGCCCCGGCGATCCGGCTGCGCGATGAGATAGGTTGCGCCACCGTAGCTCTTGACCAACGCCGACGCCGGAACCGTCGATGTTCCCGTCGTGATGGTGAGGATCCCGTTCGAGCAGGACGTGGTGTAATTGGCGTAGGCCATGCCCGTGTTCATCGTGCATCTGCCGACCGTCGGAGAATTGAGCACGGGCGCGAAGGATTTGAGGTTTGAGTTGATGTAAGTGACGTTCGCCTGCGCCGCGAGCGCGCCGGCGCTGCCGCCCTGTCCCATGCAGTAGGCAAAGCTGGCCGTTGTGTCCTCGCAGAAATATTCGATGCCGACCGCGCCGTTGATGATGCTCATCCAGACCTCGGCGTTGACGAGATTGGCGGGAGCACGCTGATAGATCGTCCACGACCCGTTCGTGCAGGTGTTGGTCGATGTGTTGCATGTAAAGCCGTTGCCGCTTCCACCAAAGCCGAGCGCGTCCGACCCAGAGTCCACGAATGCCCAGAAGGGCGCGCCAGCAGGACGCTGCGAGACCATCTGAGCGACCGACCACCCCTGGATCCAAAGCGAGTCGACGGGCGTTCCGGTGCCTGCGGCGTTAGAGGTGGTCCAGGGGTTGATGAGAGGATAGGAGTCCATCGATCCAATGGGCGTCGCTTTCATATAATCCTGATTGACTGTCCCAGGGCACCATCCGGAATTAAAGATGTAGTCCATGCTGTTCAGGAGAAATGGGCGCGTGGAATCGTAGCTCTTGTAAATCGCGACTTCGGTCGGGATGCCGCTCAACGGCCATCGCGTGCAGGAGCCGGTCTGCGGCTCGTCGGCCATGACATAGCCGATGATCGTCGATTTGAGCCCTGTTTTCGCGATGAGCGCCTGATAGGACGCGACCGAGTTCACATCCGTGTTGTTGGGGCTGAGGTTGCCGATGCAGCCGCCGATGCAGCTCGGGAGGTTCGTCGCCGAGTTGACCTGCGGAATGAGATAGACTCCCGCGGCGGCGATTTGGGCGAAGAAACCGGTGTTGTCCACACCGAAGCTCGACGGCCACCACAATCCGCCCGTATAGCCGTTTAGGTCCAAAAGCGTGTTCATCCCCGTGCCCTTCATGGCCGCCAGGAATGAAGAGTAGCCGGGGATCGTCGTGCGCAGGTCCTGCAGCCACAGAACAGTCGGGAAATAATTGGGGTCCTGCGGATAATTCGACCAGGTGGTCGCAGAGTAGGAACGCGGGGAACCAGAGCTCGACTGGAGGGAAGCCGAGCAGCTCGCCGTCGTGCCGCCGCCGGATCCAGCGCAGGTCCATGTCCAAGGGCCAGAGCCGGAGACGCTCGACGCCGTGCCCGCGCTACAAAGCCCTGTCGTCGGCGCGGAGGACAGGCTTTGGCCGTTGGCCGGGCCGCAGGCGCCGTTGATGGCGGGCGCGGCCACGGTGATGCCGAGTGTTCCTGACCCCGATCCCCATTTATTCGTGGCCGTTGCGATGAGATTATAGCTGCCGGAGGGAGGACTGGAGGCCCCGACGGTAACGACTCCCCAGCCTTTCGAGCCCACGGTGATGACGAAATACTGACTTCCCGCTCCAGAAAGCGACCAGGAAGTGGGCGAGACGGTCGCGGTGATCGTGCCCACCGACGAGCCCGGCGCAGGGTTTGCCGGTAGGCTGAAATACGCCGAGGTCACAACAGGGGGGGCGCCGGGAAAAGAGTTCCCGCTGGCAGCAAGCAGGGGATCGGAAACGAGCGCGAGCCCGAAGATCGCGAAAATGAAGGCGAACGCCGTCTTTTTCGCGTGGACCGAGACAAGTTCAATCAAGGAGGAATATATCATGCGCTTCTCCTTTTTGGGAATTGAGCGTTTCAGATGATGCTGAACTGTTGATAGCAAGCGAAGATTCGGGTCCTGCCCGCGTCGGGCGCGGCGCTTCGCAGCGCCCCTGCCAACTGCCGCTCACAGCGTATCGGCGACGCGCGCCGCGAGGATGATCGAGTTGAGCTTGGAGATGACTTGCTCGATCGGATCGCATGCTTTCCCTTCGTTGTTCCTCGCGCTCTCTCCTGGAAAGCGCTCCTCACGATATGAGGCTCCATGTAAATTCAACTGGAAGTTGAGTTGACATGCTTGGATAATGCTGTAGTTGTCCTTTTCGGCAGAGAGACGGTCAACGAGAGCTTGGCAGCGCTGTTACGGTATAGACCTTGGATTAACGCCAGGCTTAGCCATATTGTCTCTCATCGTCAGAGCGCGCACGGTGGGAGAACCGTCCCTCACCATGCGCAGTTACGACTCGTATAGTCCACGATGTGGGGCTGCCATCGGATCGTGTATCACGGTGCATCTCCCCGTCGAGGCCTCGGCTCTGCATGGACCTCCGCGGCGCTTTCCGTGCATCAGAACAGAGGGTCTGTCAACGAAAATGATACACCATGTATCTCCCCAAAGCCTCAGCATCCCTCTCACCTCCGAAATCATCCGCGCCGGCAGGATGCTACTCCGTTGGGATCAAAAGACTCTCGCCGAGGCGGCGGGCGTCTCTCATGTTACGGTGCGCCGGCTCGAAGCTAAGCCCGGGCCCCTGGCTGCTGGGCCGTCCACCATCATCAAGCTTCGCTCAGCCCTCGAATCGGCCGGCATCGTCTTCGTCGAGGATGACGGGGAAGGGCACGGGTTGAGGCTGAGAAAGGCGCAGTGGCGCCGGATCCTCGAGGGCAATTGAGCCCTTGGAGCGCGATGCGAAAAAGTGGGAAGCGGTTTTTCCGCGCAAATCGCGCTCTAAATCTTTAGAATCGATGACATTTTCTGCGTTCAAGGCATTCCGCCGGAACGCAGCGTGGTCTAGGGCGCATGTTCCGGCTGCGCGCCGGGAACCGCGCTCACAGGGTTGCTCGACTAGTGATTCCGCGGGGGCGCCCATAAGCGCTACGGTTGATTCGAGCTGTCGGCATGGGATCGAGCCGACTCTAGAGCGTGTCCCGGAAAATTGCGAAGCGGTTTCCGGTCATGACATGCTCCAACCTTTTGATTTGGCGTGATTCCTTATCGCTCGAAGGATTCCATTCGAGCGGGAAACGCGCCAGGAGAGTTTTGGCAGGGAATCCGAACGGACCCTAAGCAAAAGCGACGGTCGACTTCGTTGCGCGGCTTAGTCCGCCGCGATCAAATCCGCAAGCCGCTCCTCATGCTGCTTCCCGACAACAAGCAAAGCGTGGCCGAGAACCTTCGGATCGCAGCCCGCTGGACACGCGGAGCGTCCAGCGGGCTGCAACTCGCGACAATCCGTGGCGTGACGGCGGTTCCGGACAGCTTCACCGCGTTTCGAAGCCGCGAATCTGTCCTCTCCGCCGTCACGACGTGTCACTGGATTTGGTATATTTTGACTTGATAATTGTCGCCGTTCGCGGCGAACTTGTCAGTGAATTGCGCCGCGCTATTCAAGGTGAACGTCGAGCCGAGGCTCGTATTGGCGCTGTCGTAGCGAGAGTTGCTGTCGTAGACCACCTTCGCCGTCTTGCCCGCAAGACCCGTCAGCGTGAAGGTGAACGCCGCCGAACCGTTACGATCCGGCTGCGCGATGAGATAGGTTGCGCCACTGTAGCTCTTGACCAACGCCGACGCCGGAACCGTCGATGTTCCCGTCGTGATGGTGAGGATCCCGTTCGAGCAGGACGTGGTGTAATTGGCGTAGGCCATGCCCGTGTTCATCGTGCATCTGCCGACCGTCGGGGAATTGAGCACCTGCGCGAAGGATTTGAGGTTTGAGTTGATGTAGGTGACGTTCGCCTGCGCCGCGAGCGCGCCGACGCTACCGCCCTGTCCCATGCAGTAGGCAAAACTGGCCGTTGTGTCCTCGCAGAAATATTCGATCCCGGCCGCGCCGTTGATGATGCTCATCCAGACCTCGGCGTTGACGAGATTGGCGGGCGCACGCTGATAGATCGTCCACGACCCGTTCGTGCAGGTGTTGGTCGATGTGTTGCATGTAAAGCCGTTGCCGCTTCCACCAAAGCCGAGCGCGTCCGACCCAGTCTCAACGAATGCCCAGAAGGGCGCGCCAGCAGGACGCTGCGAGACCATCTGAGCGACAGACCACCCCTGGATCCAAAGCGAGTCGACGGGCGTTCCGGTGCCTGCGGCGTTATAGGTGGTCCAGGGGTTGATGAGAGGATAGGAGTCCATCGATCCAATGGGCATCGCCGCCATGAAATCTGCGTTCAGCGTCCCCGGACACCATCCGGAATTGAACACGTAATCTCCGCTGTTTAGAAAGAAAGGACGCGTGGAGTCATAGCTCTTGAAAATCGCGACTTCGGTCGGGATGCCGCTCATCGGCCATTGCGTGCAGGAGCCGGTCTGCGGCTCGTCGGCCATGACATAGCCGATGATCGTTGACTTGAGCCCTGTGTTTGCGATGAGCGCCTGATAGGACGCGACCGAGTTCACATCCGTGTTGTTGGGGCTGAGGTTGCCGATGCAGCCGCCGATGCAGCTCGGGAGGTTCGTCGCCGAGTTGACCTGCGGAATGAGATAGACTCCCGCGGCGGCGATTTGGGCGAAGAAACCGGTGTTGTCCACGCCGAAGCTCGACGGCCACCATAGTCCGCCCGTATAGCCGTTTAGGTCCAAAAGCGTGTTCATCCCCGTGCCCTTCATGGCCGCCAGGAATGAAGAGTAGCCGGGGATCGTCGTGCGCAGGTCCTGCAGCCACAGAACAGTCGGGAAATAATTGGGGTCCTGCGGGTAATTCTTCCAGGTGGCGGCAGAATAGGACGGCGGGGAACCAGAGCTCGACTGGAGGGAAGCCGAGCAGCTCGCCGTCGTGCCGCCGCCGGACCCAGCGCAGGTCCATGTCCAAGGGCCAGAGCCGGAGACGCTCGACGCCGTGCCCGCGCTACAAAGCCCTGTCGTCGGCGCGGAGGACAGGCTTTGGCCGTTGGCCGGGCCGCAGGCGCCGTTGATGGCGGGCGCGGCCACGGTGATGCCGAGTGTTCCTGACCCCGATCCCCATTTATTCGTGGCCGTTGCGATGAGATTGTAGCTGCCGGAGGGAGGACTGGAGGCGCCGACGGTAACGACGCCCCAGCCTTTCGAGCCCACGGTGATGACGAAATACTGACTTCCCGCTCCAGAAAGCGACCAGGAAGTGGGCGAGACGGTCGCGGTGATCGTGCCCACCGACGAGCCCGGCGCAGGATTTGCCGGTAGGCTGAAATACGCCGAGGTGACAACAGGGGGCGCGCCGGGGAAGACGTTAGCGCCGCCAGCAAGCAGGGGATCGGAAACGAGCGCGAGCCCGAAGAGCGCGAAGATGAAGGCGAGCGCCGTCTTTTTCGCGCGGACCGAGACAAGTTCAATCAAAGATGAGTATGTCATGCGCTTCTCCTTTTCAGAGCGCGTCTCCGGTGATCCTGAGCTGACGCATGCGAGGATTCGGGTCCTGCACGCGTCGGGCGCGGCGCTTCGCAGCGCCTCGTTGACTGCCGCGCGCAGCGCATCCAGGGGACGCGCCGCGAGGGGTCTCTCACGTGATGGAGCGCCCGCTCGAAGCCGAATTCGGGCTTTCGGCGGTGGGACGGTTCATCATCGCCAAGCTTCGCCTCGCATTCGAACTGGCTGGCCTCCTCTTCGTCAAAGAGGATGGGAAAGGGCGCAGCTCGAGGCTGACAGGGGCGGTGCGGCGCCTGATTCTCGAGGGGAACTGAGCCTTCGGGAACCCATGTTCGGGCTGCACGCGGGGAGACCGTCGGGCATGCTCGACGAGCCATGCCGCTTGGATCGGCATAGATTCTATTGATGATGGGAGCTGGCGGCATGGGACCGGCCTGCGCCAGGAGAGTCTGGACAAGGAACCCAGTCAGGCCGAACGAAGCGGGCTTCGGCACGTAAAAACGTCGTTAAAATATGTCTCGGAGAAACCTGCATAGGCGAACTCGCTCAGGATCCTGGCAAGCATGTCTGCCATGACGACGACGTACTTTTACGTACCGTCGCATTGTGAAAGTACGTACCGCCTTTTACGTACTGCGGGAAGTACGTACCGCCCTATTGTGGCAGGACTGTGGCAGCGGAACCTGCGCAGAAATATTTTCGCTGTGGGACCGGCTGTTAGGCTTGGACGGGTCGCCTAAGCCGCCCTGCGACGAACGGCGGCTGAATGAGACTGCCATGATCTCGACCCTGCATCCGCTACGAGCGGACGAGTTCTTGGCGAGATTTCCGCGTTTCGAAGATAATCGGGCCACCAACAGGCTACGCGCGCGAATAACTGTTGCGGGAGCGGCGTTTGCTGACGACCCCTTCCCAGCCGCCTATTTTTTGGCGGAGCGACCATCGGCAAGGGAATTGCTTAACAGATAATTTCCGACTAAGGGGTGCTCGATTCTACGGAACCAGTCAAAACCCCAGAATCTCGAATTTTAGAGCATAAATCGCTCAAGGCCCCTGGCAAACCCGCTTTCGCCCTTGGCGATTTCGACGCGGGCGGCCACAAAACAAAGAGCCCATTGCGGACCCTTTCCGTTCAGATCCTCTTGAACGGGAGACCGTTGGAGTGTCCTACGACTGCTGCGGTCCCGGCAGATCAGAGGGAGAACCCTCCTTTTCGCGAAGGATTTCTCAACCTGCGCTTGGACGGCAAAAATGGATTAAAGACATGGATGAAAGCTCGAATCCGCGTGTCATGAGCACGCCGCGCCTTCCTGCGATCGAGGCTTTGCGCGTTATTGCAGCCATTGGAATTGTCTGGTTTCATTCTGGCGCGCCTGGTCATGAATTCGCCTATACCGGCCTGAGTTTTTTTCTAATTGTTTCTCTTTATTTTGAAACACGAAGAGCGCTCCCAATCAATTCTGTTTTACAGAACGCGGTAACGCGCTATATTATTCCTTGGTTTTTTTGGTTTCTATTTTATGGAATTTTTCGACTGGCAGCCCATGTGCCCTTTTTTCCGCCCTCCTATGGCAGCGCTCCGCCTCTGCTAAAGATTCTCGCGGGGACGAGCATCCATCTTTGGTACATACCGTATGTTGTATTAATAACAATTACTATGTCCATCGCTATAAATTTGACTTCTAGGAAGATTGTTTTCGCATGCTCTACTGCCGCATTTTTCATCGTTATCCCCTGGATCTCATTTGGATGGATTCCCGGAGCCGAACTATACCCACCGCTACCTCAATACATCCAAGCGCTGCCGGCAGCTTTACTTGGAATAATGTTTGGAAGTTCTCAGAACGGATCCCTTCCACGTTCGTTTGTAATCGCCTTATTGGCGGCTCTACTCATCGCAGGTTGGACCTGTCCGCTCGCTTTCGGGTTTCAGGATGCACTTGCCGCCGTCCTGTTGCTTGGCGCGCTTGCTACCCGCAGTAATACGCAAGGATCCAGTTCTCTTAGAATCCTTTCCCGTTTGACTTATGGTGTGTATCTTGTTCATCCATTCTTTCTAAGTGTGTCCAGAAAGCTGCTCTCGAGTTCAGATACATTGGTTGCAGTGTATGCGTGCACAGCTTCCTTTGGCGCCACCTGGGTTGCGCAGCGTTACGCGACGCGTTTCTACGATCAAATGGAACCCGGGCGCCTCGCCCTTCGACTCGTTCATCGGCTTCGTCATGAGGGCGTGAAGAATGGAGCGCAACCTTCTGACAATTTGCGAGAATTGGTAGATTCCGTCGAAGCAAGTCCAACGTCGTCCGACGAATGCGGGGCAGACCGGCGCTAATCATCTGCCCCGCCCCGGGCTCGAGTGGCCCAGGTCTCGAGCGCAGCCTTGTCGACGGCGTCCGTTCCACCAATCAGGCGCTGTCGGGCTCATGGCTTTCTCAGGGGCGGCCGAACAGCGCTGCCTCCGAAAAAGCGAGATCGCCAAATCTGGGGAGCGCCGGGCCCTTGATATATTTTCCCATGACAACAGGGGAATATTCGCCCACGAGGTCGGGGATCGGATGATTCGCATCCAAGACGACGGAAAACGCGCCTCGAGCCATCAGAGCGCGACCAAGCGGACCCGCATAATGCCGATAGTCTTCGACGCTGCGACAATAGATAAGCTCAAGCGTCGAAAGCAATCGACGCGGGATGCGTCGTCTTAGAAAAACGAAAGGATGGGCCCCCCGCTCTTCCTCCACGACATAGGCGAGACATCCATAATTCGAATGCGCAATTAGAATGTCGCGCTCCTCGCGGGAGAGGTCCGGCCCATAATCCTCGCGCTCATCAAAGCGGCGCGCGCGCGCTTTCCCGATCCGTTGGCGACAGGTCAGGGCGGGGAATGTCAGCATTCGCCCTTCGCAGAAGCGCACGAAACCCTGCGCCTCCATCAGCCGCCACGTATGAGGCGCCGCCGATTCGCTGATGTAAGTCACGTCCTTGTGGCGCACGGCGATGGCGCTGAGAAAGGGGCCGCAGCCGCTAAAGGCCTCGTCTATGCACCAGCTCGAGAGGTTGCAGCGCACGCTAGTCTTGCCGTTCGAGCTCCTTGTCGAGAATATCGTCAAGACGACGCCGACCGGCGCGCCCTGGCTTTCCAGCATGTATCCGAAGCGGGGATAGCCCGTTGGCGCTGGACGCCGCGCGAGGCGATCGAGCCCGCGGTCGAAATATTCGCGGCTGCACGAGGGAAATTTGCGCGCGAGCAAGTCCACGACCAGGGAAAGATCCGACTCGTTGATCTGGCGTGCACGGAGCTGCTGTTGAATCTGGATCGTCATAAACCTACACCATTCCGTGTTCGACGACTTGCTCTAGAGCGCGATACGAAAAAGTGGAAAACCGGTTTTTCGCGCGGATCGCGCTCTAAAGCTTTGGAATCGATCACGTTATCTGCGTTTGAGCGATCCCGCTCGAACGCATCGTGATCTCAGCGCCAGGGCAAGCGTTCGACAAAGTATAGCGCGCTGCTTGCGTTCCTTGAGTCGCAGTATTAATGGATTTCGGCCGCGACGGAAAGTCACTATCAATTCGGGGAAATCCTTGAAGAAACTGTTGATTAGGAAACTATTGATCGCTCGAAGCTTGGCCTGCGCGTTATAATCGAGGCGGCGCCCATAAAGATCTCAGCCAGGCGCGGCGGCGAAGGCCGACTCCAGCCACAAGAGGCTCGCCGTCCAGGCCGCAGCGCCTCGCGGCTTCGATCCCAGACGCGGTTTCTCGTGGCCTGCCGTTCCCCTAGAGCGGCAGAGGCTATTGGCGGCGAGATGTTTTGGCCTTGCCGGGCGCATAACCAAATTGACGCTGGCAAGCGGGGCTTATCGAGCGAATGTGCCTTTGGAGACAGGCTTCGATGGCCGCAGTATCAGGCACGTCATCCGAGCAAAGGCGGAAAGCGTCGTCTTGGCAGGCCGCTCGCTGCTCGGCCGTGCCGGCGGCCCAGGCCGCCGGAGCGATGAGCGACGCGAGGATCGTGACGAGCGTGAAGAGCCTGTTCCTGTTCATGCGCCCGGATCCCGCTGAATTCTGGGAAGCGAGTACCACGGTCGAGCTCAACTGACAAGTTCATGCTAGCTTCGTCCTATGCGCCGAGGGGCTTGCTGATTCCAGCGCGCAGAACGCTCTTCACCCCGTCGCCGCGACGCATTAGGATGGTTTAATCTTTAAGCTTGGGGCGGGTTCATCATGGGAAGCATCGGCGCCGACGTATTCCGTCGGCTTGCGACGGGGCTCAGCCTCTTCGCCCTTCTGACGGCTAGTCTTCCGGCGAGGGCGGGGGACACGATGAGCTTCTCGCTCGTCTCGATCGACTCGCCGAATTGCCGCGGCGGTTGCCCGCAAGTGATCTCGGCGCAGGGGCAGATCGACGACGGGACCGCCCAGAGCCTTCTGGAGTTCCTCCAGCAGAACGGGGGCGGAGCGCGCCGCGTCCTACTGCTCGATTCGCCCGGCGGCCATGTCCAGGCGGCGATGGAGCTCGGGGCGACGATCCGCCGTCTCGGCATGGCGGTGGTGGTGGCGCGTCCGGGGAGCGGCCAGGCCTATGACGGCGCCCTGCCGGCGGGCGTCTGTTACTCCGCCTGCGTTTACGCGCTCATGGGCGGCAAGAAGCGGGTCATCCCGCCGCAAAGTCGCGTCGGCCTCCACCGCATGTACAACTACAACACGAGCTTCGACGCCGCGCAGGGCGGCTTCGTCAACGAGCGCTATTACGACGATGGCGGCATGCGCCGGAAGCTCTCCAATTACGCGCGACGCATGGGCGTCGACAGCGGGCTCATCGACTCGGCGGAGCGCGGCTCGTCGGACCAGGTCCATGTGCTGACGCGCGCCGAGATCCAACGCTGGCGCCTCGCCTCGCAGCGGCTTTGAGATGGGTCGCGCCTAAATCCTATCCCGAACGGGCAAGCCCTCCTCGACCCGCGGCGCGCGGCGAGGAGATTCCTTAGCCGTTGAAATGGCCTTCGATCGACAATCCCCAAAATGCGCCTGCCTAATCTGGCTGCGGCGCAATGCAGAGCGTGAAAAATGAAGCATATTCTCGACAAGCTGCAAGAAAGAAGAGACTCCGCCCAGCTCGGCGGCGGCAAGAAGCGCATCGACGCGCAGCACGGCCGAGGCAAGCTCACGGCGCGCGAGCGCATCGAGCTCTTGCTCGATCACGGCTCCTTCGAGGAGTTCGACATGTTCGTGCAGCATCGCTGCACCGATTTCGGCATGGACGAGGGCGAGAAGATCTCCGGCGACGGCGTCGTGACCGGATGGGGCACGGTCAACGGACGGCCCATCTTCGTCTTCGCCAAGGACTTCACGGTTTTCGGCGGCTCGCTCTCCGAGACGCACGCCCAAAAGATCACCAAGCTGCAGGACATGGCGCTCAAGAACCGCTCGCCGATCATCGGGCTGTTCGACGCCGGCGGCGCGCGCATTCAGGAGGGCGTCGCGGCGCTCGGAGGCTATGGCGAGGTCTTTCAGCGCAACGTGCTAGCCTCCGGCGTCATCCCACAAATTTCCGTGATCATGGGACCCTGCGCCGGCGGCGACGTCTATTCGCCGGCAATGACCGACTTCATCTTCATGGTGCGCGACACGAGCTATATGTTCGTGACCGGCCCGGACGTCGTGAAGACCGTGACCAACGAGATCGTCACGGCCGAGGAGCTCGGCGGGGCCTCGGTGCACACGACCAAGAGCTCGATCGCCGACAAGGCCTATGACAATGACGTCGAGGCGCTCCTGCAGATGCGGCGGCTGCTCGATTTCTTGCCCTCGTCGAACAGCGACGAGCTGCCGGAATGGCCGAGCTTCGACGATTCCGAGCGGATCGACCATTCGCTCGACACGCTGATCCCGGACAATCCCAACAAGCCCTATGACATCAAGGAGCTGATCCTGAAGGTCGTGGACGAGAGCGACTTCTTCGAGATCCAGGAGACCCACGCGAAGAACATCGTCGTGGGCTTCGGGCGCATCGAAGGCCGCACGGTCGGCTTCGTGGCGAACCAGCCGATGGTGCTCGCCGGCGTGCTCGACATCGACGCGTCGAAGAAAGCCGCGCGCTTCGTGCGTTTCTGCGACTGCTTCAACATTCCGATCGTGACCTTCGTCGACGTGCCGGGCTTCCTGCCGGGCACGGCGCAGGAATATGGCGGGCTCATCAAGCACGGCGCGAAGCTCCTCTTCGCCTATGCCGAAGCGACCGTGCCGAAAGTGACGCTCATCACGCGCAAGGCTTTCGGCGGCGCCTATGACGTCATGGCTTCAAAGCACCTGCGCGGCGACGTGAACTACGCCTGGCCCACAGCGCAGATCGCCGTGATGGGCGCGAAGGGCGCGGTGGAGATCATTTTCCGCTCCGAAATCGGCGATCCGCAAAAAATCGCGCAGCGCACGAAGTCCTATGAGGATCGCTTCCTCTCGCCATTTGTGGCCGCCGAGCGTGGCTATATCGACGAGGTGATCATGCCGAGCGCCACGCGAAAGCGCATCGCCCGCGCGCTCGCGCTGCTGCGCCACAAGCAGCTCGAGAACCCCTGGAAGAAGCACGACAATATTCCGCTGTAGGGGCTTTGCATCCGCGAGACCGTTGAGGCGCCCCCCGGGCAATTCTGCCTGGGGCCAAGCCTCTCGCGCTTCAGGGCCTGCGCGCCAGCGCGAGCCCCACGCCGGCGCCCAGAAGCAGGCCGCCGGTAAGGCGGTTGCGCAGCGCCTGCCGGCGGGTCAGCGCTCCGCGAAGTCGATGGGCCAACAGCGCCCACATTGAATCGGAAAACATTGCCAGGGCGAGAAAGCTTCCCGCGAGCAATACGAGCTGCCCGGTCGACTCAGCTTCAGCGCTTATGAACTGCGGCAGGAAAGCTCCAAAGAACAGAAGCGTCTTCGGATTGGTGAGCGAGACCAGAAATCCCCGCAGGGCCGCGCGCCTGGAGTCTGCTTGCGCTCGGGTCCGCGCGAGATCGACGGGCGGAGCGCGCCAGGTCTTCACGCCGAGATAGACGAGATAAGCGACGCCGATCCAGCGCAGCATTTCAAACCCCTCCGCTAGGAACGACAAAGCAGCCGAAAGCCCAAGCACGGTCAGAGCGAGCTGAAACAACATCGCCGTGCTCGTTCCCGCGACCGTCCACAGTCCATTGCGCGCGCCATGAGCAAGGCTGTTCGCCACGATGAGCGCGACATTGGGGCCCGGAATCAAGATGAGAACCGTCGCCGTCGCGAGGAATGCAAAATAGAGGTGGAGAGACATTTGAGCGTTTCCTCTTATGTCGACGGGCGTCGCGTCCCTGCAGCCCAGTCCAGCCCCGCGTCCAGTCGGTCATTGCCCCAAAATATCTCGTTATCGGCGGTGACGAGGCAGGGCGCTCCCGGCAAACCGATCTCCGCGGCGCGCGCGCATTCCCGCTTCAGGAGATCTTTGTTCTCGGGGCTTTGCGCCCGCTCCATCACCTCTTCCGGGTCGAGGCCTAGCGAGACGAGCAGCGGCGCAAGCGTCGAAGCCTCGGCGATCGGCCGGCCTTCGCCGAATTCGGCGTGATAGACGCTACGCGAAAACGCCGGCCGCGCCTGCGCGTCGAGCGCGATCGCGATTCGGGTGGCGAGCAGGCTCTGCTGTGGAAAGGGCTCGGGGCGGACCAGCGGCAACGCCAGCGAGGCGCAGATGCGCTCCATGTCACGCCACATGTAGCGGCCCTTCACGGGGTAGATATTAAAGGGCGAGTCGCGCCAGCCTTGCGCGGCGAAAATCGGCCCCAACAAGAACGGACGCCACGTCACCTCTATGCCGCGGGCGGCGGCCAAAGCGCCGATGCGCAGGGCTGCTGGATAGGAATAGGTGCTCGCGAACTCGTACCAGAAGTCGATTGTGCTCATTCCCATCCTCGCGAAGGCCGGAGAGTCGCTTCAGGTCTTGTCGTCTTTTCCCGGCGCGTCCTCACGATCCCGTCTTGCAGCGCACCGGCCCATTATCGAGCTGCAATTCATGGCCGCCCGAATCGATCACGAGCTGACCATCGTAAGCGCCGGTCGCTTTGTTGAGCTGCGCCGAGATAACGAGCCGCACGCGCGAGGAGTCGGACTCATCCACGGCCACGGTAAGAAAATTGCCGTCGCGGAAGCTGAAGAGCGTGACCTTGGACGGATAATCGAGCTCGATTTTTGGCAGATCGCCGAGCTTTACCGGCTTAACGAAGGTCAGAGTCTCGCCGCCCGGGAGCGGGCAGGTGATCGTCTGATGAGATTTTGTCGCCGCTTCCGCGCCTTGCGGCGCAAAGGCCAGAAGGGCGAGCGTCAGGACTGCCGAGACGGAGCGCAAACTTGTCATTGAATGCATGGCGGAGCGTGGCGCGAGAGGACCTTCAGAGCGGAATGAGAGTAGGCCGTTGAAATGCATGGTGGAGCGTCGCGAGTGCTCTCAGCAAAGTCAAGGATCGCCACAGGCCGTCCTTGAGTTTGCTGAGGGCGCTCGCATAATCGCATCCATGCATTCAATGGCGAGGCGCCGCCGAAGTCGGCGCTTGTTTCAGCTCTGTCTGGACTGGGCGAATGCTTGCATCCCCGTATCCGCCCCTCACCCGAACACCGCCCTTATCGGCACGTGGTCCGAGGGCTTTTCCGCCCCGCGCAGTTCCTTATCGATCGCGACGCTCTGCAAACGGTCGGCGGCCTGCGGGGAAAGCAGCAGATGGTCGATCCTCAGGCCCTTGTCCTTCTGCCAGCAGCCGGCCTGATAATCCCAAAAAGTATAGAGCCCCGCGGCGTCGCTCGTTGCGCGCAGCGCCTCGGTGAAGCCGAGGTTCAGGAGCGCGTTGAACCTCGCCCGGGTCTGCGGCAGAAAGAGCGCGTCGCCGACCCAGGCCTTGGGGTCATAGACGTCCTCCGGCGCCGGGATCACATTATAGTCGCCCGCGAGCACGAGCTTCTCCTCGAAAGTGAGCAGCTTTCGCGCATGGGCGGCGAGCGCGTCCATGAAGGCGAGCTTGTAGGGGTATTTCTCGCTCTCGGGCGGGTTGCCGTTCGGCAGATAGATGGACGCGACGCGCCAGACCTCGCCGCTCCCGTCCGTGACGGCGCCTTCGATGTAGCGCGACTGCGGGTCCTCGAAGCCCGGAAGCCCGCGCGACACATCCTCGAGCGGGGTCTTGGTCAAGAGCGCGACGCCGTTCAGCGCCTTCTGCCCGAAGACCGCGACATTATAGCCCGCGTCCTCGATCTCCTGGCGCGGAAAGGCCTCGTCCTGGCATTTGAGCTCCTGCAGCGCGAGGACGTCGGGCTCTTTTTCCTTCAGATAGCCGAGCAGCGCCGGCAGCCGCAGCCGCACGGAATTGACGTTCCAGCTCGCAATGCGCATTGGCGCCCCGTCTCCAGCGCGGCGCCAGATCACGCCGCGTTCAGGCAGAATCGCCTGCACGCAGAAAATGATCGATTCCAGAAGTCTAGAGCGCGCCTTGTGCGTCGCGCACTAGGGCGCCGAGGCGACGATTTAACCCGCTTTCCGATCGAACGGAAACCTAGCGCGTTTCCCGCTCGAACGGAATCGTTCGAGCGATAGGGAATCGCGCAAAGTCAAAAAGTTAGAGCATGTCATGACAGGAAAACCGCTTCGCGCTTTTCCGTGACATGCTCCAGGCGCGCGCCGACGAGGTTTGCGAAAGGGCTGGAGCGACGCGGCAATGCGCCCTAATATTTTCCGCAACGCCGCCAGCGCGCTGTCCGCTCGCACAGCAGAGTTCGAGAAACCGCGCCAGACCAATCAGTTGGAGCGAATTGCGGAGTTCGTTGCCGCGCCGATTCGGAGACCTTTAGAAATGACGGACATCATTACGCCGACGCTGGGCGAATCGGTCACCGAAGCGACTGTCGGCCGCTGGTTCAAGCAGGCCGGCGAAGCCGTACGCATCGACGAGCCCGTGGCCGAGCTCGAGACGGACAAGGTCACGCTCGAGGTTAACGCGCCGGCCGCCGGGGTGCTTTCGGAAATTCTCGCGACCGAGGGCGCGATCGTCGCGCCCGGCGCGCTGCTGGCGCGAATCAGCGAGGGAGCCGCGGCGGCGGCGCCCGCCCCAAAATCGGCGCCTGCGCCGCAGACGGCTCAGCCCGCCCCGCGGGCGCCCGCTCCGGCTGCTCCCGCCTTACCGTCCAGCTCCACGGCCATGCCGCCGTCGCCCGCCGCGCTGAAGACGGCGCTCGACCGCGGCGTCGACCTCTCGACGCTGGAAGGCTCGGGAAAGCGCGGGCAGGTCCTGAAGGGCGATGTGCTCGCAGCGACGGCCGCGCCGCCGGCGCCCGCCGCTCGTCCCACGGCGCCCCCGCCCCGCGCGCCCCTCCCCGCCCCGGCGCCGTCCCTTCGCGGCGAACGCGAGGAGGAGCGCGTTCGGATGAGCCGATTGCGCCAGACGATCGCGCTGCGCCTGAAGGAAGCCCAAAACACCGCCGCCATGCTCACGACCTTCAACGAGGTCGACATGAGCGCGGCGATGGGGCTGAGGAGCCGGTACAAGGACCTTTTCGAGAAAAAGCACGGCGTCAAGCTCGGCTTCATGGGCTTTTTCGTGAAAGCCTGCTGCCGCGCGCTCGAGGAAATTCCCTCGATCAACGCCGAGATCGACGGCTCGGACATCGTCTATAAGCGCTATGTCGACCTTGCCGTCGCGGTCGGGACCGAAAAGGGCCTCGTCACGCCGGTGCTGCGCGACGCCGACCGGCTCGGTTTCGCGGAGATCGAGACGGCGATCGCGGCTCTGGGCGCCAAGGCGCGCGAGAACAGGCTTTCGATCGAGGATCTGCGCGGCGGCACCTTCACGATATCGAATGGCGGCGTCTATGGCTCGCTGATGTCGACGCCCATTCTCAACCCGCCGCAATCGGGCATTTTGGGGATGCATAAGATCGAGCAGCGGCCGGTCGTCGTCGCGGGCAAGATCGAGATCCGCCCGATGATGTATCTCGCGCTTTCCTATGACCACCGCATCGTCGACGGTAAGGAGGCGGTGACCTTCCTCGTGCGCGTCAAGGAGCAGCTCGAGGAGCCGGAGCGCTTGGCGCTCGATCTTTAGATCGCGCTGCGTTCGGGCGAAATGCGCTGAACGCAGTAGTTTGTCGCGCCCGAGCGAGCGACAGCATCTGTGTCACCGCGTCCTATGGGTCGTCGTCACCGACGCCCCGTTTGAGGCGCTCCAGTATTTCGGCGACGCGCGCAACGCCCTCCTCCATCGCGACATTTCCGAAAGCCGCGAACCCAAGAACCAACCCGCTCGGCGCCGGCTCCGACAACCTATACTCCGAGATCGCGCGCGCTTCGATGCCGCCCTGGAGTAAGGCGGCGGCGACGCGTCGATCATCCGCGTCATTCGGAAGAAGCGCTGAAGCATCGAGCCCCGTCGCGATCCGCGGCAGCGTGAGCAGTCCGGATAGACGAGACGCCGCGAACTTCTCCATTTGCCGCGCGCGCTCGCCATAAAGAATTCGCATCTCGCGCAGGTGCCGCGCGAAATGGCCCTCGGCGATGAATTCATGCAGCACGATTTGAGGCAGGAGCGACTGATGACGACTGCTGAGCGACAAAGCCGCGGCAAAAGCGTCGGCGAGTCTGTCGGGGACGACGAGATAGGCGAGGCGCAGCGAGGGGAATAGCAATTTGCTGAACGTGCCCGCATAGATCACGCGATCGTCCTCATCGAGGCTCTTGAGAGGCGCCAGAGGTCTCCCCGTGTAGCGATACTCTCCATCGTAATCGTCTTCGATCACCACGGCATTCGCCGCGCGCGACCATCGTAGCAGCGCCAGACGCCGTTCCAGCGCCATGGACATGCCCAGAGGCGTCTGATGCGCGGGCGTGACGTAAGCCAAGCGGGCGCGCGGGGCCCGCTGAACGCCGACCGACACATCTGCGCCTTCAGCATCAACCGGAACCGCCACGACTTTGGCTCCGGCGGCGGCGAAGATGTCACGGGCGCCCATGTAACCGGGATCTTCCACCCAGACTTCATCGCCCGGATCGAGCAAGAGGCGGGCGCACAGATCCAATCCTTGTTGCGCGCTTCCGAGCATCATGACTTGCTCCGCGTCGCAGGAAACGCGCATCGAGTAACGCAGATGATCTGCGATTGCTTGGCGCAGCGGCCCAAAGCCGCGTGCGTCGCCGCTTTGCAACTGCTGACGTTGAAGCAGGCCTGATCGTCGGGCCGCGATACGATTCCAGACTTTCAGTGGAAACGCGTCAATGTCGGGTTGATGCGGACGAAAGGGGCGCGCGGTCTTGGGCCGGTTGTGAATCGGAAATGGACTCTGCGCGAGCAGCCGACCGCGCCGCGAGAGGAGATTGGGGGAGGCCTTCCTCTCGGGCGTTTGCGACGAAGCGCTCTTCAAGGGCAGCGCTTCCGAAACGAAAGTGCCTTTGCCCACCCTGCCGATCAGATAACCTTCAGCTGTCAGCTGGGCGAAAACGATCAGGACGACGCCTCGGGATACGCCGTGCTGGCGCGCGAAATCCCGACTCGCCGGGAGCCTGGAGCCTGGGGACAGCCGACCGGCCAAAATCGCTTCGCGCAGCTCGCCATAGAGCCAACGTTGGAGCGAGAGATGCGAGGGCCGAGCCGCTATTCCAAACTCTCTTTCTTCCGCGCGGCGCATGGCCAGCCCCCTAAATGGCTCTGTCATTATCTTCTAAATGGCGCTTTACGCAGAGCCATACCACCGTCAATTATCGCAACGCCTCAACGAGCGCAAAAGCGGCGCACTTCAGCTAACGCGCGCTCGGACACCCAATATTCGAAAGGGAGGAAGGACGATGCACGACCCATCGACGCGCGCTTCCTATGTTGAAACGCCGCAACGAACTTCCGGCCGCCTTGCGATGATGGGCTATGAACGCTTCATGGCGCCCCTGGCGGCTCTATTCTATCCGTTCTGGCTCGACGGCTTCCACTTCTGCATTGAGCGATTGAAGATTGCTTCAGCGGTGTCGGCCGCGATGCTTTTTCCATCGGCCCTCGCGCTTCTTGCGCTCGCCGTCGCGACGCCCGCGATTGCCGGGCTCGCCGCGGCGCGCTTGGCCCGAGCGGAGCTCAAGAGCACGGCGCAGTTACGCGCCGCGCGAGTGGCGTTCCTGGCTGTAGCCGCCGTGCCAATCTATACGTTCATCGGCGTGCTATGCTACATGGCCAGCGTATCGGCTCTCGACAAATGGATTGTTTCGGCGCTCTGGATTGTGGCGATAGTTTTGGTCGCCGCGCCTGGCGACGAGCGCCTATCGAGCCGAGCGCTTCCCGCCTCGTCAAGGCCGCGGCTGACGCACCGAGTGCTCGGAGTCGCGATCACGATCTTCGTTCTCGCGCATGTCGCCAATCATCTCTTCGGGCTCGTCGGGCCGAGCGCATACATGGGCGTCATGAAGGCTCTGCGCCATGTTTATCGGTTTCCCTTCTTAGAGCCCGCTCTCCCTCTCATCTTCCTCTCAACAGCTGCTTCTGGGGGCTTTTTGGCGTGGCGCGCAAGCGCGCGGCGCATGGATGGCCTTCGCGCTTTTCAGCTCGCTTCCGGGATCTATCTGTTCTTTTATATCGTCTCCCATCTCAACGCGGTCTTCGTCCTGGCGCGATCCTATCTCAAGATCGATTCGGATTGGGATTTCGCCACGGGAGCGCCCATGGGCTTGATCCAAGACCCTTGGAGCGCTCGTCTCATTCCGCATTATGCATGGGCGGTCTTTTTCGCTCTTGGACATGTGTTCGCGGCGATCCGCACAAATCTGCTCGCGCGCGGCGCTTCGAGAGCATGGGCGGATGGGATGCTGTTCTGGGGTTCGGCCTCCGGCGCTCTCATCACGCTCCTCATCCTCCTCGGAATGTGCGGGTTGCGTCTTAGTTTGGTCTAGCAGGCTGTTGAAGGCTGAATTTCTAATTTCGGGAATCGATCGCCCTCCTCCCATCGGGCGATTTCGCCCTCACGCCGCGTGACCTGGCGGTTGCTGGCGTCGTCTCCGGGAAGAGGAGCAGGGCCATGAGAAGTCCCGCCGCTGCGAAGAGCGCCAAAGCGAGAAAGGCCGTGGGATAGCCGGCTCGTGTGACGATGAACCCGGCCACAGCTTGGCTGCAGGAGCCGCCGACGCCCTGCACGGTTCCGACCACGCCCCGCGCGAGGCTGTAGCGTCCGGTCCCCTCCATCACATCCGCGAGGATGAGAGGCAGCAGGGTTTCGAAAAGCCCGCCCGTCACGCCTTCAAGGGCCTGCAGCAGCAATAGGACCGCCGGGTGGCTGAACCCGGCGCAAAGGGCGCAGCGGATCACAAGCGCGACGAAGGCCGCGATGAGGAGCGGACGGCGGCCGATCTTATTCGCGCGCGTGACCAGCAGGGCCATGAGAATGGTCACGAGCTGCGCGAGGACGATCGATAGGGAGGTGAGGCCCGTCTCCCAGCCGGGATTGGCCAAGGCCAGCTTTTGGGCCACTAGCGGCAGCATGGGCGCGTTAGCGAAGTAGAAAATCGCCGCCGACGCCGCGAAGATGAGCAGCGGGCGATAGGTGAGAAGAGTCCGCCAGTCGGTGGGCTGCTCCTCGCGAGTCGCGCTGGGCTCCAGGCCGCGCGCCCGGGCGTGGTCGATGGCGCGCGCGGGGATCGAGAGCGCCGCCGCGGCGGTCAAGAGGGTGAAGAGCGGCACAAGGTAAAAGGGCGCCTTTTGCGAGACAGTGACCCCGACGACCCCTGCGATCACGGCGATGGAGACATTGCCCGCCTTGTCGAAAGCGGCGTTTCGTCCGAGCCTCCCTGCCAGCGCCTCATGGCCGTAGAGACCCAGGGTGATGGCGGCGATCGCCGGGGCGAAGAGACCGCCAAGGACGGCCATGATGACGTCGGCGGCGAGCACGACCGGAAGGATCGGCCGGTTTGCGATCGCCAGAGCGCAGGCGGACAAAAGAAACGCGCCGAGGATAATGGCCTCGCGCTTTGCATAGGTGCGGTCGATGAAAGCGCCCACGGCCGGATGCGCGGCGACGCCGACGAGGCCGCTGACCATCAATGTGGCGCCGACGGCGAACTGGCTCCAATGCGCGTCGGTGACCAGAAGGACATTGACGTAAGGCCCGAGGCCGCCTCGGACGTCCGCGAGGAAGAAGTTAAGCCCGTCGAGCGCGGTGAAAGCCATGGTCGCGGCGCTCCCCTAGATCCAAAGTTTCGGCGCGCGATTCGCGCGAAAAACAGGTTCCCGCTTTTTCGCATCGCGGCCTAGGCGGCGCCTCGTTCTGCTTCGTCTAATCGCTTGTATCCGCAGATAGCGCGGGTCGGGCCAGCGTCTGGCCCCTCCAGTGTCGTATTGTCGTCGGAGGTGAGTTTCGCTGTTTGTGGCTTCACCCCGGCCGATGCAGCCCCATTCAAGAAGGTCAGGACCCGCTGGAGCGGGACGCGCCGGCGAGGTCTTTAAAATCCAACGATGCCTACGTATTTAATCTTCTAGGCGCGCTGCTTGGGGAGGCGCCGCAAGGGGTGGGCTCATAGAGCCGCCGGGAGATTGGTTATGCAGCCCAAAACCTCATCCGAAACCCGGACTCCGCAGTTGACGCCGGAGCAATTCGCGCATCTCGGCGCGGGTGCGCTGGCCTATGTGCGGACGATGCGGTCCGAGGACGTGACGCGGCTTTATCCGCAGGCGCCGGAGCTGGCCCCAGGGCTCACGGTCTTCGCCCTGCTCTCGGCCGACGGTCAGCCGATCGTGCTCGCCGACACCAAGGAAGGCGCCTTGGGCAGCGCCTATGAAAACCAATTGCTGCCCGTCAGCCTGCACTAAGTCTGCTCCCAGGGAATGGGGAACGGGGATGCGGCCTTCTTAGCTGTCGGCAGCTTTCACGCTTGGAAAGGCCCGTTTTGCGGGCTCCCTAGGCTGGGCGCAGGAGAGGCCCGCCCAGCCGGCGCGCTTCGAACCCTGATCTGACAGGAGAGGCCGTACTCGGGTCACCCGCCAATAGCGGCGCGCAGCTCTTGCAGTTGCTGGAGCTTATCATCCGCGTTGCGCCGCGCCTCGTCGGTTTTGGCGTCGGCGACGTCCTCGCGCGCGTTTTTGATGTCCTGATCCAGCTTGGCCGCGTCGACGTCTCTGATCGCGATGGCCTGCTCGGCGAGGATCGTGAATCCCCTCGCGGAAACATCGGCGAAACCGCCGCGCACGAAAAGCTTCTCGTCGCCGTTGATCGTCACGACGCCGGCTCTGAGAGTCGTCATGACCGGCGCGTGATGCGCGAGCACGGTGAATTGGCCGTCCGACCCCGGCGCGACGACGGATTGCACCTCTCCTGAGAAGAGGAGCTTTTCGGGGGAGACGAGCTCGAAGTGGAATGCTGTCATAGGCGAACCCTCGGGAGGCTTCCCCTTCTCCCTTCGCGGGAGAAGGCGGCCGAAGGCCGGATGAGGGGCCCTCCAACCTCTATTTTGTCCTAGTCTGCGCCCGCCGACCCCTCATCCGTCGCCCTTCGAGGGGCGTCTTCTCCCGCTGGGAGAGAAGGGAGCGCAGACTCGTTTGCGTTCGCGTTTACGCCGCTTCCTTGGCGAGCTTAGCCGCCTTCTCGACGGCTTCGTCGATGGTGCCGACCATATAGAAGGCGGCTTCCGGCAGGTGGTCGTAGTCGCCGTTCACGAGGCCCTTGAAGCCCTTGATCGTATCGGCGAGCGACACGAGCTTGCCGGGCGAGCCGGTGAAGACTTCGGCGACGTGGAAGGGCTGCGACAGGAAGCGCTCGATCTTACGGGCGCGCGCCACGACGAGCTTGTCCTCTTCCGAGAGCTCGTCCATGCCGAGAATGGCGATGATGTCCTGCAGCGACTTATAGCGCTGCAGCGTCGACTGCACTCTGCGCGCGACCTCATAGTGCTCCTCGCCGACGATGGCGGGGGAGAGCATGCGCGAGGTCGAGTCGAGCGGGTCGACGGCCGGATAGATGCCCTTTTCCGCGATGGAGCGCGACAGCACGGTCGTGGCGTCCAGATGCGCGAAGGAAGTCGCGGGCGCGGGGTCGGTCAAGTCGTCGGCCGGGACGTAAATGGCCTGAACCGAGGTGATCGAGCCCTTGGTCGTCGTGGTGATCCGCTCCTGCAGCGCGCCCATGTCCGTCGCAAGCGTTGGCTGATAGCCCACCGCCGAAGGAATACGGCCGAGCAGCGCCGACACTTCCGAGCCCGCTTGCGTGAAGCGGAAGATGTTGTCCACGAAGAACAGCACGTCCTGGCCGCGGTCGCGGAAGTCCTCGGCGACCGTGAGGCCGGAGAGCGCGACGCGCATGCGGGCGCCCGGCGGCTCGTTCATCTGGCCATAGACCAGGGCGCATTTGGAGCCAGCGGTCGAGCCGTTGTTCTCCTTGGGGTCGATGTTGACCTTGGACTCGATCATCTCGTGATAGAGGTCGTTGCCCTCGCGCGTGCGCTCGCCGACGCCCGCGAAGACCGAGTAGCCGCCATGCGCCTTGGCGATGTTGTTGATGAGCTCCATGATCAGCACGGTCTTGCCGACGCCCGCGCCGCCGAAGAGGCCGATCTTGCCGCCTCTCGCGTAAGGAGCAAGCAGATCGACGACCTTGATGCCGGTCTCGAGGATGTGCGCCTCGGTGGCCTGCTCGGCGTAGGAGGGCGCCGGCTGATGGATCGCGCGGCGGGCCTGCGTGTTCAGCGGGCCGGCCTCATCCACCGGCTCGCCGATGACGTTGATGATGCGGCCGAGCGTCTCGTCTCCGACGGGGACCGAGATCGGGGCGCCCGTGTCGGTGACGGCTTGTCCGCGGGTCAGGCCTTCCGACGAGTCCATCGCGATCGCGCGCACGGTGTTCTCGCCCAAATGCTGCGCGACCTCGAGCACGAGGCGCTGCCCCTGGTTCTCGGTCTCAAGCGCGTTCAGGATTTCCGGAAGATTCCCCTCGAAAGCCACGTCGACGACCGCGCCGATGACCTGCGTGATGCGCCCCGTAGCTTGGTTGCCCGTCGCCATTTTACGTCCTCTTTCTTTCTCAGAGCGCCTCGGCGCCCGAAATGATCTCGATGAGTTCCTTGGTGATCATCGCCTGCCGCGAGCGGTTGTACTGCATCGTCTGCTTCTTGATCATGTCGCCGGCGTTGCGCGTCGCGCTGTCCATCGCGCTCATCCGCGCGCCCTGTTCGGAGGCGGCGTTCTCGAGCAGACCGCGGAAGATCTGCACGGAGATGTTGCGCGGCAGGAGATCGGCGAGGATCTCGTCCTGGCCGGGTTCGTATTCATAGGCGGCCTGCGCGCCGGAAGCGGCGGGCGCGTTCTCATTGACCGGGATCTGCGCCGGGATGAGCTGCAGCGCTGTCGGAATCTGCGAGATGACCGATTTGAAGCGCGAGTAGAAGAGCGTCGCAACGTCGAACTGCCCCTCTTCAAACAGCCGGATCACCTTCTTGCCGATCGGATCGGCGTTCTCGAAGCCGATCTGGCGCAGGCCGCGCAGCTCGATCAGCTCGATGATGTCTTTCTCGAACTGTCGGCGAAGCTGGTCGTAGCCCTTCTTGCCGATGCAGAGAATCTTCACGCTCTTGCCCTGGCCCTGAAGGCGTTGGGCATGCTCGCGGGCAAGCCGCACGATGGAGGAGTTGAAGGCCCCGCAGAGCCCGCGCTCGGCGGTCGCGACGACGAGAAGATGCGTGTCGTCCTTCCCATTGCCGCTGAGCAGCGCCGGCGCGCCGCCCGCCGAAATGCCGCCGGCGAGATTGGCCAGCACGCTCTCCATGCGCTCGGCGTAGGGGCGCGCGGCCTCGGCCGCCTGCTGGGCGCGGCGCAGCTTCGCCGCCGCGACCATCTGCATGGCTTTGGTGATCTTCTGCGTCGCCTTGACGGAAGAAATGCGGTTGCGAAGATCCTTCAGCGAGGGCATGGGCGCTCTTCTTTGGAAGCGAGTAGTGAGTAGCGATGAGTGAACAGAGAGGGACGGCGAGGAGTATCTGACTACTCGCCATTCGCCACTCCCTATTCGCCCATCAAGCGAACGCCTTCGCGAAGCCTTCGACGACGCTCTTCAGCTTCGCAGCCGAGTCGTCCGAAAGATCCTTCGACGTGCGGATCGCCTCCAGCAGATCGTTGTGCTGGGTGCGCAGCAGCGTCAGCAGCCCGTCCTCAAACGCCTTGACGCGATTGACCGGCAGCGGATCGAGGTAGCCGTTGACGCCGGCGTAGATCACGCAGCACTGCTCTTCCATCTTGAGCGGAGAGAACTGCGGCTGCTTCAGGAGCTCTGTCAAGCGCGCGCCGCGATTGAGCAAGCGCTGCGTCACCGCGTCGAGGTCGGAGCCGAACTGCGCGAAGGCCGCCATCTCGCGATATTGCGCGAGCTCGCCCTTGATCTTGCCGGCGACCTTCTTGGTCGCCTTCGTCTGGGCGGAGGAGCCCACGCGAGACACGGACAGACCCACGTTCACGGCGGGGCGGATGCCCTGGTAGAAGAGGTCGGTCTCGAGGAAGATCTGGCCGTCGGTGATCGAGATGACGTTCGTCGGGATGTAAGCCGAAACGTCGTTCGCCTGCGTCTCGATGACGGGGAGCGCCGTCAACGAGCCGGCGCCGCGCTCGTCATTGAGCTTGGCTGCGCGCTCCAGAAGACGCGAGTGCAGATAGAACACGTCGCCGGGATAGGCTTCGCGGCCCGGCGGGCGACGCAGCAGCAGCGACATCTGGCGATAGGCGACGGCCTGCTTGGAGAGATCGTCGTAGATGATCACGGCGTGAGCGCCGTTGTCGCGGAAGAACTCGCCCATCGCGCAGCCGGAGAAGGGCGCGAGGAACTGCATCGGCGCCGGGTCCGAGGCCGTCGCCGCGACGATGATCGAATATTCGAGCGCGCCGCGCTCCTCGAGCACCTTCACGAATTGCGCGACGGTCGAGCGCTTCTGGCCGATGGCGACGTAGACGCAGTAGAGCTTCGCCTTCTCGTCCGTGCCCTCGTTGAGCGACTTCTGGTTGAGGATCGTGTCGAGCGCAATCGCGGTCTTGCCGGTCTGGCGGTCGCCGATGATCAGCTCGCGCTGGCCGCGGCCGATCGGGATCAGCGCGTCGACCGCCTTGAGGCCGGTCGCCATGGGCTCATGCACGGACTTGCGCGGAATGATGCCGGGCGCCTTCACATCGACGCGGGCGCGCTTTTCCGTCTTGATCGGACCCTTCCCGTCGATCGGATTGCCGAGCGCGTCGACGACGCGGCCCAGAAGCTCGCGGCCGACCGGAACGTCGACGATGGCGCCCGAGCGCTTGACCGTCTGGCCTTCCTTAATGTCGCGGTCGGAGCCGAAGATCACGACGCCGACATTGTCGCTTTCGAGATTCAGGGCCATGCCGCGCACGCCGTTCTCGAACTCGACGGTTTCGCCGGCCTGGACATTGTCCAGACCATAGACGCGGGCGATGCCGTCGCCCACCGAGAGCACCTGGCCGACCTCGCTGACCTCAGCCTCATTGCCGAAATTGGCGATCTCTTGCTTCAAGATCGCGGAGATTTCCGCGGCGCGGACGTCATGCATCAGCCGACCTCTTTCATGCGTGTTCGAATGGAGTTGAGCTTGGTCCTCAGGGAGGCGTCGACCATCCGCGAGCCAAGCTTGACGATGATGCCGCCGACGATCGTCGGATCGGTTTTAACTTCGAGGCTGACCGCCTTGCCGCCCGCAGCGTTCTGCACGGCGTCGCGCAAGGCGAGCTCCTGCGAGGGGAGAAGCGGTTTGGCCACCGTCGCCTCAACGCGCGTGAGGCCTTTCGCCTGTTCCTCGAGGCGCTGATAGGCGTCGATTATCGAGGGTAGAACGAAAAGACGGCGCTTGGCCGCGACGAGGCGAAGAAAGTTGGCGGCGACGCCCTCGATGTTCGCGTTCTTGAGCAGGGCGTCGAGCGCCTGAAGCTGCTCAGCGGCGGAAAAGGCGGGACTCTGCATCAGCAAACGCAGGTCCGGACTTTCGTCGTAGAACTGCCGGAAGGTTTTCAGCGCCTCCGACACCGCTTCGCTTGCGCCGCGTTCCGTCGCGAGCTCATGCAAGGCGAAAGCATAGCGTCCTGCGACGCTGGAAAGGTCGACTCCTTCTTGAGCCACTTGGCCTTGCTCTTTCAGATCGGCGTCGCTTTTTTGCTCTCCGGACGCGCTTGGGAAACGCGGCCGCGATGCAGCATGGAGCGCTTGAGCGACGGTAAGGTCGGGAGGAGCCCGGACTGCAACGTCCAGGGCTCCGACGCGCGGCTCCCCTAACACAGGCCAATTTGACGTGCAACCCTGCGAAATGGCCAATTCTTGGGCGATCGGGGCCGAGACGAAAATGTCGCGACAGCAAGGTCTGCGCGAGCTATCTAAGGCTCCGATCGCGCCGCAGGTGCGAAGGCGTGCTGAAAACGGGGGAGATCGAGATGACGGCGGCCGTCGTGGGCATCATCGGAGGCTCGGGAGTCTATGACCTCCCCGGCTTGGAGGACGTGCGCGAGGAGCGGATTGACACGCCCTGGGGCGCGCCCTCCGACGCGTTGCGCTTCGGACGCATCGGCAAAACAAACGCCGTGTTTCTGCCGCGCCACGGGCGCGGTCATGCGTTTTCGCCTTCCGGCATCAATTATCGCGCGAATATCGACGCGCTGAAACGCGTCGGGGTCACAGACATCGTGTCGGTCTCCGCCTGCGGCTCCTTTCGGGCGGAACTCTATCCCGGACTCTTCGTCCTCGTGGATCAGTTCGTCGACCGCACCTTCTCGCGCGCCTCCTCCTTTTTCGGCGACGGCTGCGTCGCGCATGTCTCCATGGCGCACCCAGTCGCGCCACAGCTCGCCGAGCGCATTCATGCGGCGGCGCAGGCCGAAGAGGTGGCCTGCGTTGCGGGCGGGACTTACGTTTGCATCGAAGGACCGCAATTCTCGACCTACGCGGAATCGCTGACCTACAAGAACGCGGGCTATGACGTCATCGGCATGACCGCGTTGCCGGAGGCCAAGCTCGCCCGCGAGGCGGAGATCTCTTATGCGACGATCGCAATGGTGACCGATTTCGATTGCTGGCATCCAGAACACGACAATGTCGACGTGGCCGCCGTGATCGATGTCGTGAAGAAGAACGCCGCGAGCGCGAGCCGGCTGCTCGCGCGGCTGCTGCACGATTTCCCCGAGACGCATGAGCCCTGCCCCATCGGCTCCGACCGCGCGCTCGACAATGCGATCATCACCGCGCCCGAAGCGCGCGACGCGGCGCTGCTGAAAAAGCTCGACGCCGTCATGGGACGGCTGAATCGCGCAAGGTGAACGCGCTCTGCGCGATGGCGCCCATGCGCTGACACAGCGCCCTTCGAGACGCGCCCTCAGGGCGCTCCTCAGGGCGAGGGGGCGCTGGTCTGTAGAGTGAATCCGCGAGCCCTCATCCTGAGGAGCCCGCGAAGCGGGCGTCTCGAAGGATGAGTCGAAAGGAAGCGTTGCGTGTCGGGAGCGAGCATTTACATCGCGCTTTGCCGAGACAGCAGCTATTGCGCGGGAATAATGCGCCGCGAGGTGGAAGCGGGCGCGGAGCGCCCTTCGAGACGCGCCCTGCGGGCGCTCCTCAGGGCGAGGGGACTGATGAGTAGTGGGGCATTAGCCAGCCGGTTGAACTCCCCCGCCCTCATCCTGAGGAGCGTCCGCAGGACGCGTCTCGAAGGATGTGGGCGCTCAAAACCTCTTGAGGCTCTGCGTCGCGAGCCCCCTTTTCAAGGCCCTTCGGCATGAAGGCGTGGGAAGCGCAGATTCGCGCGGCGCCGCAAGGCGAAGACGCCGGACTCTACCGCTCCGCCGGCGGGATATTCCTCCTCTGCGCGCTGGCGCTCGCCTATCCCTTTCTTTCGGGCGAATACACGATCCCCTGGGACGCCAAGGCGCATTTCCAGCCGCAATTCGCTTTCCTCGCGCATGCGCTGCATCGGGGGGAATCGCCTTTTTGGACGCCCAACGTCTTCGCGGGCATGCCGCAGATCGCCGATCCGCAATCGCTAATCTTTTCGCCCTTCTTCCTCCTGGCCGCGGCGATCGTCCCCGAACCCTCTTTCTGGCTCGAGGACTTCATCATCCTCGCCATGCTCGCGATGGGCGGCCTCGCGCTGATGGCCTATTTCCGCGACCGTGGTTGGCATGCCGGCGGCGCTCTACTCGCGGCTCTGGCTTTCGCATTCGGGGGCTCGGCGAGCTGGCGCATTCAGCATACAGGCCAGATCATGAGCCTCGCCTGGCTCCCCGTGACGCTCTGGCTCTTGGCGCGCGCGCTCGACGGGCGCTCGGCGCTCTGGGGCGCGGCGGCCGGGGTCTCCGCAGCCTTCATGGTGCTGGGGCGCGATCAGATCGCCTTTCTTTCCGTGCTGCTGCTCGCGGCCTATGCCGTGTTTCGATTCGCGACCGACGCCGCAAGCTGGAAGACCGCAATCCGCCCGCTCGTCTCCGGCGCCCTCGCTGGCGGCGCGCTCATCGCGGTCCCTCTGCTCTTCACGCTGCTCCTGGCCGCGCAATCGAACCGCCCTTCGATCGATCTCGACGGCGCCTTCAAGGGCTCGCTGCCGCCCGGCTCTTTTTTCACGCTCATCTGCGCCAATCTCTTCGGCGTTGACGGGCCGCTCAAGGATTTCTGGGGACCGCCGTCGCAGGCTTTCGGCACGACCGATATTTACCTCGCGCGCAACATGGCGACGATCTATCTCGGCGCGCTGCCGCTCGTCGCTCTGGCCGCAAGTTTTGGAAAGCGTTTCCTCGCACCGGCGGAGATCAGATTCTTCGTCGCCGCACTGGCCGTCCTCGTCATCTATGCGCTCGGCCGTTACACGCCGCTTTTTGCCGCGATCTTCCACATTCCCGGCGTCGATCTGTGGCGGCGGCCAGCCGACGCGACCTTTCTTATCGGCGTCATTCTCGCGCTACTCGGCGGCTATGGGCTGAGCCTGCTGCTCAAAGGCGAGGCGCGCGCCAATCTGGGGGCGCTCGCGCTTCTCGCGACGCTGCTGCTCGCGCTTTGTGTCGGCGTCGCCGTCGACAAGGGCAGGCTTGCTCAAGTAAGCGGGCCACTCATGATCGCCGCCTTCTCATGGGCGCTCGCCATCGGCGTCGCGATCTTCGCGCCTCGGCTCGCCTCCTCGCAAGGCGTCGCGGCGCTCGCGCTGATCGGCGCCGCAACCGCGCTCGACCTCGGCGTGAGCAACAAGCCCAATGAGTCGACGGCGCTGCCGCCTTCGCAGTTCGACGTGCTGCGAGCGGGGACGAAGAACGAAACGATCGCTTTACTGAAAGAGAAGCTCAAGGGGCAGCCGCCGGACCACCGCGATCGCATCGAGCTCGCGGCGATCGACTTCCATTGGCCGAACGCGAGCCTCGTTCACGATCTCGATCACGATCTCGGCTACAATCCGATTCGCCTCAAGCTCTTCGAGGACACGACCGGCGCGATCGACCATGTTGCGCTGCCGGACCAGCGCCGATTCTCGAAACTTTATCCCCGCTATCGCTCGCCGATCTCGGATCTGCTCGGCCTTCGCTATATTGCGACGGGCGTTCCAATCGAAGAGATCGATCCGCGTCTCGAGCCGGGCGACGTCGTCGAGATCGCCCGGACGAAAGACGCTCACGTCTACGAATATTCGCGGGCGCTGCCGCGCGTGCTGCTGCCAGCCTGCGTGCAGCGCGCCAATTTCGAAGACATGATGGAGGACGGCGTCTGGCCCAACGTCGATTTTCACGAGACCGTGCTGCTCGAGAAGCCGACCATGTGCCGACACGCCGGAACAATTCATTCCGGCGAGGCGCGTATCGCATCATACGAAAACACGCGCGTTGTCGTGGACGTCGTAGCGCCTCCGGGCGGCGGCTGGCTCGTCTTGAACGACGTCTGGCACCCCTGGTGGTTCGCCTATGTCGACGGGGTCGAGACGCCGGTGCTTCGGGCCAATGTGATGTTTCGCGCCGTCGATGCGCCGGAAGGGCGCCACCGAATTGAATTTCGGTTTGAGCCCCTGCGCGGCGCCCTCAAGGGATGGCTGGGCTGAGCCGGCGGGTCTGACGGCGTTGATATCAATATCAAATTTATGCTGGCGTCACACCAGCTCGCCGAGGCGGCGACCACCACAATACGCCTTCCCCGAGGGTCATTCGGCGCCGGACATGCGAAGCGCGATCGCGCCGCGTTTCAGCGAAATCGCTCAAACGCAGCGTGATCGATTTTGGGAAGGTTAGAGCGCGCTTTGTCGCGACCTGCGCTCTCGCGGGAGCCGCTCGCGCCGGAAGAATTCGCGCCACATCCAGGCGGGAGCGAATTCTAGAGCATGTCACGGAAAAGTGCGAAGCGCTTCTCCGGTCAGGACATGCTCTCAGTTTTTGATCTGGAGCGAGTCCCTTTCGATCGCGTGATTCCACGCGATCGGGACGCGCTCTAGGCGCGAAAGTCCAGCTCTGGGAAATTCGCTCTATGCCGCGTAAAAATATTTCACTCGGACCGTAGACATTTCTTCGGCGTGACGGCCGAAAGCGCGCAGGCGTTCGACCGCGAATCTCGAATGCGCCTCGACGATCTCGCCGGGCGTCCGGGCGGCGCCGAGCTCGCTCGCAAGACGATAAAACGCTTGTGTGTTCTCCCTCCAGAACTCCAGGCTCTTGACGGACCAGGAGAAGGAGAAGGCCGACGGCTGCTCACGCAGATCCGCCTCAGCCTCGCTGGCCAGCAAGACAATCTGCGCTGCGGGCTCGACGGGCTCGGACGCAGGAGCCGGAGGAGCCGGAGGAGCGACTTCCGGCGCCGCTTCGGAGACGACGGGCGCCGCGAAGGCTGCGGGCTGCTCCTCTTCCGCGAGCGAAACCGTCGCTTCGACGGGTGAGACGCTCTCCTCGGCCGGTGGAATCGCCGCGGCCGAGGGAATCTTGGCTCCGCGCGTGCGCGTCGAGCCGACCTTCTCGTCTGGGCCCGGTCTTTGCTTCGTCATATCTAGGCTCCTTTCTGGGCTGCTTGTTTGCTCTCCACGGAGACGCGCCCGCGTCCTTGCCGGGAACGGCGACCCTAGATCATGCTGCCGTTCAGACGAAAAAACCGCCTGAACGCAGAAAACATGAGCGACGCCAAAGAACGGGGGCGCCTCCTGCGAAGGAGCGGCTTCCGTTTCTTTGCGTCGCGTTCCTGCCGGCAAGCCTTACCTCGGCGAGGCGGCCTTCTGGAAAAGAGCGCCGAGCTCCTTGGCCTGCTCCTGGAACGACTCGAACTGCGACTTCAAGAAATCCGATTGGAGCGCCAGGACTTCCTGAGCGTCCTTCGCCTGGACGAGCTTCTGCGCGAGATCGAAGCTCGCCTTGACATTGGCTTCCGCGTAGGAAAGCGCCTTGATGCTCAAATCCTTGGCCCCTTCGCTGAAGGGAACGGCCGAAGCGTCAACGGAGGAAATTGCTTTTTGCGCGGCTCCGGAGAAGCCTTCAAAGGCTTTGCGAGCCTGTTCGACGCTTTTTTCGGCAAAATCACGCATTTCGCTGGGAATCTGATAGTTCGAAGCGGACATCTTTCTCTCCACGCTTATGTAACTCTCGCAAAATCCGGCCCCGCGCCCGCGGGGGCTTCGCGAATCGTGCCAGCGCAAAACAGTATGGACCAAAAAATTGTGCAGCGCAACATAGCGCCAGAAACGCGCTGGGGGAAAGTTTTCGCGCACGCCATTGCCGAATTTACGATGAACGCCCAAATCCTTAAAATCCTGAGTCATAGCGTGGACCGCAGGGCAGAGAGCGGTTAATCTTGCGTTAATTGAAAGCAAAGGCGGGCAAGGATCGTCCGGCGCCGAAAACAGGCGGGAACAACCCAAGATGGTCGAGGAGGAGCGCCAAGCCGCCGCGGCTCTCATTGCCGCCGATCCCGCTTTCGCCGCGCTCGAGGCCTCTGGCGCCCCTATCGTCGCCTTTGTCGGCGGCCCGGTGCGGATCGTCTATCGCAATGAGGCCGCGCTCGCGGCGCTCGGCGATCACGTCGACGCAAGCGGTCTCTTGGGGGAAGAAGAAGGGGCCTCCAGGCTCGAGGCCCTTATCGAATCCGCGCGGCATAGCGCGGCGCCGCGACTGGAGCGCGCGCCGATCGAGCTTCGCGACGGACCTCGTGCGGTGACGATCCTCTGCCGCCGCCTTGAACAGGCGCCTCGCGATCCGTTGTTCGTGCTCGCGGCTCTTGGCCTGCGGTCAGAGCCGCCCGCAACAAACGTTGCGCCCAAGGGGTCAGAGCGCGCCGCCTCTCCTTCATCGACCGCCGACGACGCAAACGAAGTTCGGGCCGCTTTGGCCGCGCGCTACGGACAGAGCGCGCCGCGGTTCTTGTGGAAGACCGACGCCGAGGGCGTTTTCATCGAGACCTCGCCCATTCTTTCGGAAGTGGTCGGGGCAAAATACGCGGCGCTATGCGGACGCTCCGTCGAAGACGTCGCGCGGGCGCTCGATCTCGGTCCCGCCTTCGGGGAGGCCCTCGCTTCTCGGCGTTCCTGGAGCGGAATCAGGGTCGACTGGCCGATTGAAAAACCCGACTGCAAGGCCCCGACCTTCCTCGGCGGCATGCCGATTTTCGACGAGGCGCGCAGCTTCCTCGGCTTTCAAGGCTTTGGGCTGCTGCGCCTCGATGAGGCGGAGACCCGCAATCCGCCTCCGATCGAGGAACAAGCGCCGCCGCCCGCCGCGCCAGTGGCGACAGCGCATAGAGAGCCGGCAATCGACAACGTCGTCGCTCTGCGGCCATCGGGCGCCCCGCATCGGGAGACATCCGATCGGCTGAGCGCCTCCGAGCGCGACGCCTTTGAGGAGATCGGGAGAGCCTTGGGCGATGCGCCGCCCACGCCTGCGCTCGGGTCGGCCCGCGGGCTGATCGACCAGGTGGCCAAGGCGTTAGGACAGAGCCGCGCGCCAGCGGTCGATAGAGAGGAAAGCCTCCGCCACGAAGCGAAGCTGCTCGGCCTCCTGCCTTTCGGCGTCATCGTCGCGAGAGGATCGGAACCGCTCTACGCCAATCGCGCCCTGCTCGACGAGCTCGGCTACGCCGATCTGGCGGCTTTGGCGGCGGACGGCGGTCTCGCGCGCATTTTCACGGGGCGCCCGCCGCTTGGCGGACAGGTGACGGAAGTCGAGCTGAGAGCGCAGGACAACGCGCCGATCGACGTCGAAGCGCATTTGCAGACGATCGATTGGGAGGGCGCGCCGGCGACGCTGATCAGTCTGCGTCGCCAGAGCTCGCGGAAAGCCTCCGAAGACGCGCGGCTGCGCGCGAAAGACGCCGAGATCGCCGGGCTCGGGGCCCGGCTGGCTCTGCTCGACGCGAGCTTTGAGCAAAGTCCGGCGCCGGCGGCGTTGATCGCCAACGACGGGCGCGTCGAGAGGGCCAATAGCGCCTTCGCAAAGCTCTTCGGCAAGACGCCGGACGAAATATGCGCTCAGGAGCTGGCGCCCCTGGTCGGCGAGGACGAATGCCATCGAACGCGGGCGCGACTTCTCGGTCTTTCGCTCGGCGAGGCCTTCGAGAGCGCCGCTTGCGTCGATCTCATTCGGCTGCGCGATCCGACGGGGACGCTCTGGCGCCTCACCGCGCGCCGGCTCGGCGCGAGGCATATATTCTGCGCCGCCACGAGCGAGGCGCCGCGGGAGCTCATGAGCGAGGCGCAGGAGGCAAGAGCCGAAGCCGAACGCGCGAGCGCGGCGAAGACCGCGTTTCTCGCGCGAATCTCGCATGAGATCCGCACCCCCATCAGCGCGATCATGGGCTTCGCCGAGGTGATGATGGAGGAGCGTCTCGGTCCGCTCGGCTCCGAGCGCTACAAAGAATATTTGAAGGACGTGCACAGCTCCGGCGCGCATGTGCTGAGCCTCGTCAACGACCTTTTGGATCTCTCCAAGATCGAGGCGGGCAAGATGCAGCTGGCCGTCGAACGGCTCGACGCGAACGCCGTGATCGAGGAATGCGTCTCGATCATGCAAAACGAGGCCAATCGGGAGCGCGTCATCATGCGGCTGTCGCTCGCGCCGCGGCTGCCGCGCATCGTCGCCGACGAGCGCTCCTTGCGCCAAATCCTGCTCAACCTGCTTTCCAACGCGATCAAATTCAACGAGCCGGGCGGCCAAGTGATCGTCTCCAGCGCGTCGGCGGACGACGGCCATGTTCTTCTGCGCGTGAAGGACACGGGCATCGGCATGTCGAACGACGAGATCGCGCTCGCGCTCGAGCCCTTTCGTCAAGTGCCGAGCACACGCCCCTCGCATGGCACGGGGCTCGGCCTTCCGGTGACGAAGGCGCTGATCGAAGCCAATCGCGCGAGCTTCCTCATCCAAAGCCGCAAGAACGAAGGCACGTTGATCGAGATCGCCTTCCCTGCGGCGGCGGCCGCCGCCGCCGCGGAATGAACTCCCAAGCTGCATTCCAATTGCGCGCCGGCCCGAGGCTTCGGCGAGAGTTCCCAGCTTAGAACATGACGCGTCCCGTCAGAGAAAGCTGCCAACCTCTGCCGAGTTGCGGCCCGTTCACCTCCTGATACAGCGGGCCGCCTGCTTCGACGCCGAGGACCGTGTGTCCGAAACCCCACGGGTGGCCGGCGATCTCGAGGCCCCCGAACATGTCGAGATGTTTGCCGCCATAGTAGAGCGGGTTGGCCGGCGGCGAGAGGCCCGTGATCAGCGCGTCGGCGCCATGAACATGGTCTTGCGTGCTCGCGGCGATGCGCGCGGTGGCGGTCACCCCTTTGAAGAAGCTGTAGCCGCCCCAGGCCGTGAGCTCGTTCGCCGCGCCGAATTGATAGCCCTCGCTGTTGTAGTCGAGCGGGAACCGCCCGCGATACAGAGCACCCCAGGACCAAGCGCCGAAAATTCCGGAATAAGCGACGGTCGGCACCAGATCGACGGTTCCCGTGCCAATCTGCATGGCGTAGGGGGCGCGCATCGTCATATAGGCGCCCATCGGACTGAGCATCTGGACCGTTCGATCCTGCGTGCCGATGGGCAGCGCAAGCATGAGATTGAACTGAAGATGATTGATCGTGTCCTGATAAATTCTGTAGGCCCCGCCGATCATGGCGTCATTGAAGCCATAGGTGGTTCCGGAGCTTTGACCGAGAACGGCCACGCCCGACATGCCGGCAAAGGTCGTCATCGTCATGGATTTTTCGGCATAGCTCGCCATGAACATCAGGTTCAGCTTGTCCGTCAATCCGTACATCGTATTGAGCATGTACATCTGCATGTCCATGCTCGATGGAATGATACGCAGCATGACTGGCTTGATCATGGTCTTCGGCGGCATCATGCCCCCCATGCTCATCGTCATCTTCATCCATTGTCCGGAAAAGACGGAGGAGGCGATCTGCGCGGGAGAGACCTGCGAGGAGCCGATGTAATTGCCGCTCATGTGCATGAAGCTCGGCGTGAAATTCGCCATGCCTTCACCGGCGGGAACCATATACGCGCCGGTGACGCCGGCCGGAATATGAGCGCCCGGCATCCCGGGTCCGCCATGGTCGGAGCCGAGGCTCATGTCGGTCGTCACGCTCATGTCGGCATGCCCGGAATCGGCGCCCGACGCCGATGAATCCACGGCCTGCGCGGCTGACGCCGACGCGAGGAGAGCCGCCGCGCCGAGATTTGCGAGGAAGCCGCGCCGCCAACACGAATAGAGTCGTGACCGAGGGATTGCGCGCGAAGAGGCCCGCATCTTTAGCTCCTATAACTGGCTGGCTGCGCGAGAGGCGCATCATTATGCAATCACAATACATATCGATTCGGCAATAGCTCAGCTGGCGCTCAGAGCGATTTTCAATCCATGTTGCGAAAATACAACAATGCCTAGATCATGATCAGCATGTCCGAAATATAGACTGATGTATTCAGGCCTCGCGACGCGAATCACGAGGACAGGGCGTCTCTAAAGCGGAAGCCGCTTTGTCGCCTTCTTGAGCCAGCTCCGCGTCTCGCTGTCTGCGAGCGGCGAGAGCGTGTTTCTCACGCGCGCGTGATAGGCGTTGAGCCAGTCGACTTCCTCGGGCGCGAGCAGCGCGGGCTCGACGAGGTTGAGATCAAAGGGCGCGAGCGTGATCGTCTCGAAGCCGAGCATGTCGCGCTCGGCGCCCTTAATCTCGCGCGCCTCGACGATGATGAGATTCTCAAGGCGGATCCCATATTCGCCTGCGCGATAATAGCCGGGTTCGTTGGAGAGGATCATGCCGGGCTCGAGCGGCGTGTGCCCCATTCGGGCGATGCGCTGCGGCCCCTCATGCACGCTGAGATAGGCGCCGACGCCGTGGCCCACACCGTGATCGAAATCGAGCCCCGCCTCCCAGAGCGGTCGTCGCGCCATCGCATCGAGCTGCGCGCCCGTCACGCCTTTGGGAAAGACCGCTCTCGCGATCGCGATATGACCTTTCAACACGCGGGTGAAATGCTCGCGCAACGGGCGCGCCGCATAGCCGACCGCCACCGTGCGCGTCACATCGGTCGTGCCATCCAGATATTGGCCACCTGAATCGACGAGATAAACGCCGTGCTGGATCTTGAGATTGCTGCGCTCGGTGACGCGGTAGTGCGGGATCGCCGCATGCGGGCCAAAGGCCGAGATGGTCGGAAAGGAGATGTCGCGCAACAGCCCGCTCTCGCGGCGAAAGGTTTCGAGCGCCTGCGCCGCGCCGATTTCCGTGAGCTCGCCTTCGAGGGCCTCCTTCTCGAACCAGGCGAGAAACCGTGTCAGCGCTAACCCGTCGCGCACATGCGCGATCCTCATCCCCGCGAGCTCGCGCACGTTTTTGATCGCTTTCGGCAGGGCCGCCGGGTCCTCGACGAGACGCGGTTTGCCGCCGGCTTCGCGCAAGGCCTCGACGAGAAGCACCGGCGCCGTCGCCTGATCGAAGAGCACGATCTTTTTCTTCTCTCCGAGCGCCTCCAGGTCACGCCGTAGATTGTGCGCCGGGGCGATCTCCAGAACTTTCTCCAAAGTCTCGCGGGCTTCGCCCCTGATCTTGCGGCCGTCGAGATAAAGCGTCGGCGCGCCGCGCGCGGGGATCAGCGCGAAGGCGAGCGCGATCGGCGTGTGCGCCACGTCCGAGCCGCGAATGTTGAAAGTCCAGGCGATCGAATGCGGGTCGGAGAGCAGCAGCGCATTGGCGCCGTCGAAACCGCGCCTCAGCTCCGCGAGCTTTTCGGCGACGCCCTTTCCGGCCAGCCGGGCCGGATGCAGCCGCACAGCCCCGAGCGGCGGCGCCGGTCGGTCCTTCCAGATCTCATCCACGGGATTGGGCTGGACCGGAACGAGCTCGGCTCGCTTGACCCCGAGCGCCTTGGCGAAAGCGTCGATCTGACGATTGGTGTGGACGAAAGGGTCGTAACCAATGCGCGCGCCTTTTTGGACGCGCTCGGCGAGCCAGCGCGTGGGCGGCGTCGCCGCCAGCTCTTGCGGGCTGAAGAGCTTGGCGTCGATCTCCTCTTTGACCTGCAAGACATAGCGGCCGTCGACGAAGATCGCCGCTTCCTTCTTCAGCACGATCGCAAGGCCGGCCGAGCCCGAAAAGCCGGTCAGCCAGGCGAGGCGCTCGCTGCAGGGCGCGACATATTCATTTTGATGCTCGTCGGCGCGCGGCACGATGAAGCCGTCGAGGCCGAGCTCGGCGAGCCGCGCGCGCAGCGCTTTGAGTCTGACCCCGGCTTCCCCGCCGTGCTCGGCGTCGGCAAAGCTTTGGAATTTCGCTTCGAACATGCCGGCAAGCTAGTCCCGGACCGAAGGAGTGGCAAGGGCCGCGCGCGCGACGGGACAAAGCGGCTCCGCGAGGGACGGAGCGCGCAAGCCTCGCGCCTCTTGCGCGGCTGCGCTTGCGGCGCCATGTGTGCGGCAACCCTGGGGAGACCCTTTGATGCTCGCGATGCTCGACGCCGCTTTCGACGCGCTACGCCAGATCCCGACGCCGCCCTTTCGCTCGGTTCTCCTCAAGAGCCTCGGCCTCACCCTCCTCCTGCTCGCGCTGGCCTGGGCCGGGCTCGATCGCCTCGCCCTTTCGGTGGTGGCGGTCCAGCATCCGTTGCTGCACAGTATCCTCGCCTTCGCGACGGGCTTCGGCATCGTCTTCGCGCTCGCCTTCCTGATCGGCCCGGTGTCGATCTTCGTCGCGGGATTTTTCATCGACGATCTCGCCAGCGTGGTCGAACGCGAGATTTATCCCGCCGGCCGCCAAGGAACGCCGGCGCATCATGTCGAGGCGCTGCGCTCGGCGATTCGCTTCTCCTTCGTCTCGCTCGGCGTCAACCTCGTCGCGCTGATGCTGCTGCTCGTGCCGGGGATCAATCTGATCGCCTTTTTCCTCGCCAACGCCTATCTGTTCGGACGAGAATATTTCATGCTCGCCGCCATGCGTTTTCGCGGCGGCGCCGAGGCCGAAGACATGCGCAGCCTCAATAGTTTGAAGCTCTTCATCGCGGGTCTCTTCATCGCGATCTTCGTCGCGACGCCGGGGTTGAACCTGTTGACGCCGCTCTTCGCGACGGCCTTCATGGTGCGCGTTCACAAGATGTTGTCGCCCGATCTCGCCGCGGCGTAAGAACGCCCCCTCCCTTACCCTCCCCCGCTTCGCGGGAGAGGGAGTGAGGTTGCGGGCGTCATCGAGGCTCTGCGAAGCGCTGGCCGCTTCCCTCTCCCGCGAAGCGGGGGAGGGTAAGGGAGGGGGCCTAAGACTACCCCGCCGCCTTCAGGCCCCGTTCGAGATCGGCCAAAATATCGTCGATATGCTCGATGCCGATCGAGAGACGCACATAGCCTTCCGTCACGCCCGTTCTGAGCTGCACTTCCGGCGCAAGCTGCGAATGCGTCGTCGTGGCGGGATGGATCGCGAGGCTGCGCGCGTCGCCGATATTGGCGACGTGGTAGAACATCTGCAGCGCGTCGATGAAACGCCGCCCCGCCTCTGACCCGCCCCTGAGCTCGAAGCCGACGAGCGCGCCATAGCCGCCTTTGAGATATTTGTCGGCGCGCGCCCGGGCTTCGCCGGTTTGCAGCGACGGATGAATGACTTTCGTCACCTCCGAGCGCTTCGCGAGGAACGCCGCGACGGCGTTCGCATTTTGCGCATGGCGCTCCATGCGCAGCGTCAGCGTCTCGATTCCCTGCAAGGTGAGAAAGGCGTTGAAGGGCGAAGGCGCGGCGCCGAGATCGCGCAGCAGCGTCGTGCGCGCCTTGATCGCATAGGCGACGGGGCCGATGGGCTTCACGGCCTCGACCCAGACCGCGCCGTGATAGGAAGGATCGGGCGTGTTCAGCGCGGGCTGGCGCTGCGGAAATTTTTCCCAATCGAAATTGCCGCCGTCGATGATCATCCCGCCGATCGATGTTCCATGACCGCCTAGATATTTCGTCGTCGAATAGACGACGACCGCCGCGCCGTGATCGAGCGGGCGCGCGAGGATCGGCGCGGCCGTGTTGTCCATGATGAGCGGAATGCCGAGCTCGCGCCCGATGGCGGCGACCTCCGCGATGGGGAAGACGATAAGCTTGGGATTGGGCAGCGTCTCGGCGTAATAGGCGCGGGTTCTCTCATCCGTCGCGCGCCGAAAATTCTCCGGGTCCGACGGATCGACGAAGCGAACCTCGAGGCCCTGGTCCTTGAGCGTGTTGGCGAAGAGATTCCAGGTGCCGCCGTAAAGATCGGTGGAGGAGACGACATTGTCGCCGACTTTTGCGAGATTTTGCACGGCGAAGGCCGAAGCCGCCTGACCGGAGGAGAGCGCCAGCGCCGCCGCGCCGCCTTCGATCGCCGCAAGCCGCGCCTCGAGCACGCTCGTCGTCGGATTGCCGATGCGCGTATAGATATGGCCGAGCTCTTTCAGCGCGAAGAGATTGGCGGCGTGCTCCGTATCCCGGAACTGATAGCTCGTCGTCTGATAGATCGGCACGGCCACGGCGCCGTTCGTCGCATCGGCGCGCCAGCCAGCGTGAAGCTGCAAAGTCTCGGGATGTTTTGACTCGATGGCCATGGGTTTGGTTCTCGCGAAGGAAAATCGGGCGGAGCTTAGCCCTAGCGCGTTTCCCGCTCGAACGGAATCGTTCGAGCGATAAGGAATCGCGCCAAATCAAAAGTTTGGAGCATGTCCTGACCGGAAAACCGCTTCGCACTTTTCCGGGACATGCTCTAGGCGCGGAGCGGATAAAGGTGATGAAGCGACAATTGATTCATTTCATCTGCGGCTCGACGGGGGCCGGAAAGACGACCTACGCAATCAAGCTTTGCGCCGAGATCGGCGCGGTTCGCTTTTCCATCGACGAGTGGATGACGGCGCTTTTTTGGATGGATACGCCTCAACCTTTGGACCCGGCTTGGTCGATCGAGCGGATCGAACGCTGCTACGCGCAGATGTGGCGCGTGGCGAGCGAGGTTGCGGGCCGCGGCCTACCGGTCGTGCTGGACTGGGGCTTCGGCAGCGCGAAATTGAGGGCGCGATACGCCGCGCTCGCGGCACAGGCCTCGCTGGCCGTCAAGCTGCATGTCCTCGATATTTCCGCCGAAGAACGATGGCGCCGCGTGGGCCTGCGCAATGACGGGCGTGGGACGAGTAATCAGCTGCCTTTCGACGTGACGCGCGAGATGTTCGACTTTGTCGAAACCTTGTGGGAGCCGCCGAGCGCAGAAGAAGTTGCGGCGCTCCGCGGCGTGGTTGTCGCGTGCTGAGAAACGGGAGCTTCGAACTCGCGGACCGCATTCACTCCCCAATCTCGACGCGCGCGCCCGCGCTCGTTCCGAGGATCCCCTTCTTATACATCGTCTCCGCGACGCCCGAGGGCTGCGTGAAGCTTCCCTTCGTCTGCGCCCTCACGCGGAAGACGAAGCGGTAATTGCCCTTGGGCAAGCTGTCATAGGCGTAGAACACGCGGTCGTCGCCATAGCTCGTCCAACTCGGCGCGAGCGTCAAAGGCGCCGAGGGCTGCGCCTCGCGCGGCGCCGTTGCGAGATTGGGGTTCAGAGGCTCGAACCCCGCCGCGAGCGGCAGCGAGATCGCGACATGGGTTCGGTCCTGCGGATTGACGAGCTCCGCGACCTCCTCGATCGCTTCGCCCGCCTTGACCTTGATGACGCCGTTGGCGTCCGGCTCCGCTCTCTCCGCTGCGGCCCCGTCGCTTTTGACGCGCCAAAGCGCGCGCGTCAGCGCGAAGCCGCGCGAATCCGCCTTCGCCTTGGCGCCGGGCTCCGCCGCCTCGAAGCGCGTCTCGACGAGCGCCACGACCGGCGCATTGGCGCCGTTCGAGACCGTAAGCGGCGCGTTCTCGCCGGTCGTAAAATTCTGCGCGGGCGCATTGGCGTCGATCGTGAGTTTTTGCGGCGCGGCCTGTCCTGGCGTCAGCGTCAGAACGATGGGCGCCGAGGGCCGCCTCCAGCTTTCGGCGAGCGCGCGAATGGCCGCGGAATCGGCGTCGGTCTCCCCCCAGCCGTCGCCCTCGCCGAGCCGCAGCAGCGCGTCGCGCAACAGGCCCGAGCGCGGATCCGTCGGCGCGCCGAGCGCCGTCGCGCGCGTCATCAGGGCGAGCGCGCGCGCTTCATTCGGCAGGATGATCGGATTGCCATTGTCCTCCGCCTGCCCGCCATAGACCTTCTGCCCGCCGCGCTGCATGAATTTCACGCGGGTCCACAAGGTGTCGATGAGCGAGGCCACGATCCGCTGATCCGCGCTCGAGCCTTGCGCAGTCGCCGCCGATGCGAGCTCCGCAATGGCGCTCGCCGGCAGGAAATCCGCTTGGCGCGTGAATTCGGCGAGATAGGCGTCGTCGAGCTTGCCGCCTTCGCCGAGCGCCGCCAGCGCCGTCGCCCGCTCGCGCAGCTCCTCGCCGCGCAGAAGCCGGGGGAAGTCGGAGCGCAGCGCGTTTTTCAACGCATTGGCGAGACGCTCCGTAAGCGTCTTATCCACTGGCTCGCCGGCCTTGGCGGCTTCGCTCAAAAACGCATAGGCCCAGGCGGTCAGCGACACATTGCCCTGCGCGCGCGGCCAAAAGGCGACGAGACCGTCATTGTCGATCGCCTGATCGATCGCTTGCGCCGTGGCTTTGGTCGCCGACGATACGCGGCCCTCGAAGCCCGCGGCCGAGAGAAGCGGCGAGAAGGCCTTCAGCGCGAGCGCGGCGCGCGCCAACGAGACCCGCTGCTCAGTGCAGCCATAGGGATATTGCACGAGCGCGTTCAGTCCGGCGACGAGCTTCGCAACGGCCGGGTCGCCCGCGAAGACGATTCTGCGCGAGAAGCTCGCCGGACGGATCGGCTCGTCAATCGGCGAAAGAGTCTTCGTCTCGCCGGGGCCGATCTCGACGACCTCGAAACGCTGCGTCGGAATGCGATCGGGCTTGATCGGCAGGTCGACCTCGACCGCGTCCTTCGCATGATCGGCGTCGCGCTCGATTCTGAAGCCGAGCTTCACCGTCTCGACGCCGGCTTTCGGCTTCGGAACAGAGGCGCGCAACGCGACGCGCGCGGGCTTGCCCTGCGGCCAATCGAGCTTCTGCGTCGTCGCGCCCGCAAGCTCCAAGCCTTTGGCGACGATCGAGGCCGAGCCGCCGCCGCCCGCGCCCTCGACGACGCGCGCGACCAATCCAAGGTCGAGCGTATCGCCTGGACGCACGAAGCGCGGCAGCAGGGGTTGCGCCACGAGCTCCTGGCGGATGAGCATTTCGCCGCCCGCGAAGCCGAAGCGGTCGGCGCCGCTCACGGCCTTGGCGCGCAGCTTGAAGACGGTGAGCGTGTCGGGAAGCTTCACCTTGATCTTCACGCTGCCCTCAGGGCCGACCTTGACGCTCGGCAGATAGATCGGAACGGGCGTGAAATTCTTGCGCACCGAAATATTCGTCTCGGCGCCCCATTCGTCGAGCCCGCCGTCGCCGCCAGGGATTTCCTCGAGCGGGATGACGCCGAAGGCCATGTTCCGCGTGTCGCGCGCGGCCATCTTCGTCTCTCGCGGCACGATGAAATTCGTGAGCGGATCGAGCGGCTGCTCCTTGGCGAGAGAGAGCACCGCCTGATCGACCATCCAGAAGGTCGCTTCGCCCGCGAGCGGCTTGCCTTGGTCATCCGCAAGGGTGAGCGTCACCTCGACCTCCTGGCCGGGCCGAGCCTTCTGCGGCGCGTCGAGCTTGACGGCGACGATATTCTTGACCGGCGTCACCTCGATCCATTTGGTCGCGGCGATCGTGATGGGCTTGCCCTGATCGAAGCTCGCACTCGCATTCTCGCCGCTGTCCTTGAGGCGGCCGCGCATGATGAGGAAATGTACGGCGAGCTTGGGCGTCTGCTCTTTCTTCAAGGTGAGGGTGAAACGCCCGAAGCCGTTGGCGATGTCGAAGAACTGATAGTCGTAACGTCCGTCCGGCTGCTCGACGATCGCGAGCGCCCGCGCCTTCTGGAAAGGCGATTGCACGAGCAGCGTCGCGGTTTCGCCGGGCGCGTATTTCTCCTTGTCGGAGGTGACGGTCGCCATGGCGGAGGGCGCGCGTCTGAAGGTCACCGGCGTGTCTCCGCCGACGAAGAAATCGACGCTGACCTGCTGGCGCCGACCGATCCGGTCATAGGCCTCGAGCTGCACGAGATAGACGCCGGCGTTCTTGATCTCGAGCTCTATTTTTTGCGCCTCCTTGGCGCTCGCGACCTTGCGCTCCAGAATCGTCTCGTCCTCGATCTGCGTCACATATTTCGCGGCGCCTTGCGCGAAGTCCGAGGCCTGCAGCGTCGAGATCCAATTGCGCTTGATGAGACGCAGCGTCATCGGCAGGTTTTCGACCGCCTGGCCCTTGCCGTCGATGGCGATGAGCTCGGGCGCGATCGTTCCGGGGCGCTCCACATAGCGCGGCGTCTTCACGCCGAGCACGAAGGGCGGCACGGCGATCACATTCGCAACATTGCGGACCTCGACGCCGTCGTCGCCCGTCACCGTCGCCTCGATTGAATAACGCCGCGGCTGCGCCGTGGGCTCGATCGTCGTGTCGAAGCTCATGCGCGCCGCGCCGCCGGCGTCGGTGCGTTGATCGCGCTCGAGCACGGCGGTGGATTTGAACTTGCTCTCGCCTGAAAAGCGCTGGTCGGTCGAGAAGAGGAAGCCTTCGCGACCCGGCGGCTGAAAGACATAGGGAAATTGCGCGGCGCGCCATTTGACCGGCCGATCGGCCGCCAGGCCTCCGGCGAAATAGCGGGCGATCAGATCCACGCTGAACTCGCCGTCGAGCGGCGTCATTTGCGGCGCGTTCAGCACGACCTCGAAGGTCGGAAGACGATAGGCCTCTTTCTTGAATGTGAAGGCGCCGCAGGACGCGTCCTCGATCGGCGCGGGCGCGGCGGCGGTCTGGTCCTGTCCCTCTTCTGGCGTCTGCGCGCTATTCCCCGCGTCGGCTTTCTTCTCGGCCTCCTTCGGCTTTGCGGCGGCGGGCTCGTATTTGACGGAGTAGTCGCCCGTCGCCTGCGTCTCGGCGTCGAATTTGTGATAAAAATTTCCGAGCGCGTCGGGCTTTACGGGAATGCGCCATTCCTGTCCGCCCGGGGCGTTGATGACCAAGGCGCCAGCGGCCTTCGCGGGCGTGAGCGCGCCGCCCGAATAGCTCCGCACATAGCCCTTGATGTGCACCGGCTCCTCGGGCCGGTAGATCGGCCGTTCGCTGAAGAGATGGCAGAGGGTGCGCGGCGCCTCGACGCGCGGCAGCTGGGGATCGGTCGTCCAGGAAAGCCATGCGGCCTCGGGCTTCGTCCAGTTCTCCTTGGCGTATTCGGCGGGCGCGCTCTCGGGATCGACGACGAGCGTGTCGAGGCCCTTCTGCACGACGACGCGACGCAACTCCGCTTCGCCGCGCTTTGCGAGCGGCCAGGCGAAATAGCCGAATTCATCGGTGACGCCTTGCGCGAGCGTCACGAACTTATCGTCCTTGACGCCCTCGATGCGGATCTCGGCGCCCGAGACGGGCCGCGCCATCGCAAGCGACGTCACAACGAAGCGGACGCCTGCGGGCTCCTCGATCGCGGAGAGCGAAAGGTCGGTGACGATCACGCGCAGCCAACGCCGCGCGGCTTCGCCCGGCGCGCGCAATCCGACGAGATAGGCGCCGGGCTGCTCGCGACCCTTGATGCGCGCGAAATCTTCGGAAAGATCGAGGCCGAAGCGCGCGTCAGCGCCGGCGCGGCGCAGCGGCAGCGGGGCGAGCCGCGAGACGGCCGGCGAGCCCAGGGCCTTGATTCGATCCTTGATCGCATTGGCTTGGATGTCGGCGGGCTCCGCCCAGCGCTGAGGCTCATTGCCGGGAAGCGGCGGCGCGTCGGCGTCGAGCGTCGCGACACCCTGCGAGGGGAACGGCCAAAAATCGCGCGAGAGCGGATCGATCGGGTGGATGCGGATATCCGCGTGCTCATAGCCGCGCCCGCGCAGCGGCAGAATCTGCGGCCCGAAGCGCTCGACGAGGCCGTAGCCCGCATCCCATTGCAGCGCCGGCGTGTCGCGCGAGAAGGCGAAGCGCTGCGAGAAAGCGCGCGCGAGCGGCCGCCCTTGCGAGTCGCGCAAGGCGCCCGGAGCGAGTGAGATCTCATAGACGCGGTCGGACAGGAATTTTGCCGCGATGCGCAAGCTGTTTCCATCGGGCTCAAGCGAAAGGTCGTCCACCGGCGGCGCGATGCGCAGCGCCTCGCGCGCCTCGAGGATCGACAGCGCCTGCGGCTCGGCGGAAAAACGCAGCGTGATGCGCCGCGCGCTCGCCGCCGAAAAAGCGGAGTCGCCGTTCGCATTGCCTCCGTTTGAAGCGCAGCGCAGCGCCGCATCGAGCTTCTCGTCGTTCCAGCCGCGGCCGCAGCTCGCATCGAGCACGGCGAAGGGCGGCGAGGTCGCGGCGCGCAGCTCGAAGATTTCGTCCTCGAAGCCCGGCTCGTCGGCGAGCTTCAGGCGCAGAATCGCCACCTTGCCCTCGCCGATCGGGTTGCGCAGCCTGACCACATAGTTCTGCTGTTCGTTGCGCGCGCCGCGCTCAATCGGGGCGATGTCGAAGTCCTTTTGGGCGAGGCGCTCGCCCTCGGCGACTCCCGGCGCACGGCGGACCTCGATCGAGACGAGACGCGAGAGCGCGGCGAGATCGACCGGCGTTGCGAAGGTCAGCGCGACTTGCGTCAGCTCCGGAACAGGATCGGCGCCGGCGGCGGGAAGAGTCGAAACGGGCGTCGGCAGCAGAGAGACAAGCCGCCTCTCCGTCTCGCCGGTCCTGATCGTCACGCGCTTCAATGGCGCCCAAGCTTCGGCGGGTCGAAACTGCAGGGCGCGCGGACCGAGCCAGCGCCATTCGCCGGCCGGCTCGTCGAGGATCGTCGCGAATTTTTCATGCGCCTCGGCCGGCCCGCCGGTCTTGGGGCCGGCGTCCCCGGCAAAGAAGATCGTGATCGGGTCCCACTCGCGCAAAAAACGCTCCGGCACCACGCGAGCGCCATCGGCGCGCTGGGTGAAATCGAGGCTTTGCGCGCGCAGCGGATTGTCCGCCGCGACGGCGAAGACGGCGAGGAAAAGCGCAAGGAGGAGTTTCTTCATGTCGAGCGTCCAGCCTTTCAAACGCCTAGCGAAATCGGTTGGGGACCGCCGTGCGCCTCGAGGCGTGCGGTCCCTTCGACGTGGACCGCGCGCCACCCGGCGCGCAAATCCTGGGGGCGACAGGCGCGGAGCCAATTAGCGCGAAGCGAGCTCATCACTTTCTGCTCTTCTTCAGCCCCGCCTTGTCGAGATAATCGGCGACGACGTCCTCGGGCGGGCCGGCGGGCGGCGGCGAGAGGCCGAAGATCGCGAGCCGCACGACGGTCGTCGCGCCCGCCGCCGGCGCTCTCGCCTCGACGAAATAACGGCCTGGGGAGAGCTTCTTTTTTTGCGCGACGCCCTCGCCCAGAAGATCGCCGTCTTTCGACAGGAGCCGCATCGTCACGCGGTCGGGATCGGATCGAAGGCCGAGACCGATCTCGGCTTCGTCCTTGACGTCAAAAAAGGAGAGCGCAACGTCGCCCGGCGCGAGCGTCGCGGCGGCGTTGACGCCGTCATGCGCCTCGATCGCGGGCTTCAACGAAAGATCGAGCGCGCCGGAAAGCGGGCCGTCATGCGGCGAATAGAGGTCAAGCAGGGCGTCGCCCGCCGCGACGAAGCGGCTCAGGCGGACGCCATTGGGGAAGGCCTCGAGATCGCGGCGCCCGCCTTGACTGAAGCGCGCGATCGCCGGAGCCGCGCCGCTCGCGACGAGCAGCGCCGGCGCCTTGGCCGTGAAGAGAAAGCGCGCTGCGGGACCGGAAAGCGCGACGCGCTGCGGGAGCGCCACGGCTTTGGCCTCGGCCTCGGGCCAGGGACCCTTGCCGTCGCGCTCAATGCCCATCGCCGCAAGGCCCGGCGCGTGGTCCAGAATGGCGATCCCCGGGCCGTCGAGCGCGATACGCGCGCCCTCGCGAACTGCCCCCGCTGCGGAAACGAAGCGAATCGTCACGTTCGGCGTAACCAGCACGTCGCCTTTTTGCGGCGCGACGGGCGCGACGATCTGGCCGGCCGCGCCGAAAAAGCCTTGGAGGACATGCGGGCCGTCGAGCGTTTGGCGCGCGCCCGGCGCGGCCTGCAGCGAGAGGGGCGCGGGCGCGTCGGTGAGATTGACGAGCCAGAGTTTCGAGGACTTTCCGACCCCGTGATGCGTCGCGGCGAGCGCCGTCCCGCCGCCGTAAAGCGCCAGTCGCGCGGGATCGTCCGGCGCGGAGAAGACCGCGACTCCGGCAGGAATCTCCAGCGCCAGCGGCGCCTCGCCGATCGTGAGCGCGACGGGCTTGGCGCTCATGGGCGCGAGGGTCGTCCGAAAAGCCCCCTCGGCGCGCGCCAGCGCATCGAGTGTCACATCGAGGGCGCGAAGGCTGAGGCGCAGAGGCCCGGCGCCGCCGGCGTTCCAGAGCCGCAGCGGCGCGTCGCCGGCAGGCGCCAGCGTCGCGTCCGACGCCACCGCCATGCCGCGGCCGGCGTCGAGACCCACGCGTCCGTCAAGGCTCTTCGCGTAGAACAGCCGGACCTTGCCGCTCGGCGGTGAACCGCTAGGCGCGAAAGCGGTCTCCCCGGCGCCGAGATCGAGAGCGATTTCCTCGCCGCGCCAATCGAGCGGCGCCACCGAGAGCTTCCCCTGGCAGTCGCCCCCGCCAGAGGCGAGCCAGAGGCTTTGAGTTTGTGACGCCAGCGCTCCGGCCTTGACGGGATGGAGCAACTGGCCGGGCGAGGAGCCGGCGAGAAGCTCGAAGGGCCAATCCCCGATCTCGACGATCGAGGGCCCGCCCAGATTCGCAAGGCCGACGCAGGGCTGTACGGGCGCATCCGCGACGGGCTTCAGCGCGATCTCGCCCGGCCGTTGGCCGGTGCGATCGACGTCGCGATAGGCGAGCTCGATCGGCGCGCCGGCGTCGCCGACCGTCCAGGCGACGACGCGCCAGGCGGAGCCGTCCGTCGGCGCGAGCCAGGCCGCGAAGGGCGACAGGCCCCGCCTCGCGCCGACTGCCCGCCACACGCCCGCCTCGTCCCGCCGCTCGATCGAGAGCGCGACCTCATCCGGTGATTTCGCGACGACCATGGCCAGCATGCCCGGCTCCGCGGCAGGCAGAGCGAGCACATGCGCAAACTTGCCGGCGAAGGTCCTGGAATTGATCTTCGCCAGCGCGCCCTCGTCGCGCTCCTCGGGGAATGCGAGGCGCATTTCTATCCCCGAAGGCCGCGCCGGCGGAGCCGCGTCCTTCTGATCCTGGCCTTCCTCGCCCCCGACGCTCTGCGGGCTTTCGCTCAGCTCCTCGTCCGGCGTCTCGCGAGGCGCCGCGACGCCGAAACCATGCAGCGACAGACGATAGGCGCCCGCGGGCAGGCGGCGCGCCAAGGCCATGTTCCAATCGTTCGTGCGGCCAGAAAGCTGCTCGACGACCTCGCCTTTCTCGTTCTTCAGAACGCCGTGAAACGCCTTGTCGCCGAAGCTCGTCAAATCAACGAGGGATTCTTTCGCGAGAGCGAAAGTCAGCTTGGCGGGGAGCTCGACGACGCGCGGCGCCTCCGGCTGCAGCTCCTTCGACGAAAGCGAAATTTCATAGTCGAGCCGGTCGTCGCTCGAGAGCGCCCGCGTCTCGACTCGATAGTCGCCAGCCGGCAGGCGCTGCTCGAGGTTGCGGCCTCCGGCGACCTTGCCGACCACCTCATTTTCACCGCGGATGACGTCGCCGATCATTCCTTCGGACAGCGACAGCGTGATCTGCGCGTCGCCTTTGAGCGAAAACCGCCAGACGTCCGGGTCGCGCTTGGCGCCGCGCGCCGCCGGCTCGCGCCATTGCAACTTTTGCGGAGCGTCGAAGGGCAAGGGATGCGGACCGTGGCCGGAAAGCAGCTTCTCCGGCTCGACGCGCGCGAGGCGGAAGGCGAGACGCGCCTCGACGGCCTCTGGCAGCGCGACGAGACGATAGCCCCCCTTCTCGAAGGCGCGATCGAGCCGCGTGATCGAGCCGGGCTTCGCGAGCGGCCAGCCGTCTTTGTCCTCGAGGCGCGCGCGCCACGCTCTCCCGAGACCATAGAGATCGAGCCGGTAAGGCCCGGCTGTCGCGATGTCGAAAGGAATCGCCGCGCCCTTGCCAGGATCGAGGGTCGCGCGCGCTGAGCCCTCGCCCGCGAGCGTCGCCGTCTCGACGCGGGCGACGGGAGTGACCGCAAGCCCGACGCGACCCGCCGACTCCTTCGCGGTCACCAGGGCACGATAAGGGCCGGCGCGCAGATAGGTCACGACGAGGCCGTTGTGGCCCGGCCCATCGTCCTCGCCCTCGCCGAGATGGGTCGAGACGTTCGAGGCGACCGCGACGTGGGTCTTCAGCCGGCCGAGCGTCTCGACCCGGTAGAGACCGCCTTCGGGCGCCTCGAAGCGAATTTCCCGCGTTTCGTCCCGACCGAGGTCGAAATAGACCGGCCGACCCGGGCTTGCCGCGAGCGGAGCATGCCCCGGCTTCGCGCCCTTCGCTGTCTTCTTCTCCGGCTTTTCTTCCTTCGCCTCTCCGCCCTCCGGTGCGGCTTGCGCCGTCGCGGGATTGGCGACGAAAGACAGCCCGAGGGCGCGCTCCTCTCCGCTCGGATCGATCGTCAGACGCTGCAACGCAATCCCGTCGTGGACGGTCTTGGGGCCGAGCTTGAAAAGGATTTCGGCGCCGCGCGCATTATGGGCGACGATCCGGCCGTCCTTGGGTTCGAGCACCGGGATCGAGATCGTCTCGCCCGCGCCCTGCCAAAGAGCGAGCGGTCCCCTGGAGAGATCCGAGGGGAGAGCGACGACGCGCGGGCCGACGATGAGCTCGGGCGCGACATTGCCGAGAATGAGATAAGCGCCGTCTCTCTCGAGCTTCTGCTCGCCGAAGGAAATGCCGAGGCGCGCCGGTGTCGGGGCGGGCTCGGGGGCCGCCACTCCCGGCGCGCCGAGCGTGACGTCGACCACGCCGCCCGCGCCTTGGGCCGGGTCGAGGGAGAGAAGGTAGAAGCCCTTTGCGAGGTCGTAGCGTCCGGGGCGCTTGCCGTCGGCGCGCGGAGCCAGTCCGTCGGAGAGCGCCGGCTCGATCGTGGGGCGCAGGCTCACGCCCTTCGCCTCAACCGCAAGGGGACCGGCCTCGGCCATCTCGAAAAGAAGGCCCGTGGGCCCACGCAGATTGAATCGGCCGCGCCAGGGCCGGCGAGGGCTGACGCGCGGCGCGTCGGAGGCGAGCACGCGGGTTTTGCCGTCTCTTTCGATGCGCGCGAAAATCGCCGTCGCGGGGACTTCATCCGCGCCTTGGCCTGCGACGTCGAGCCCGATGAGATACGGGCCCGCAGCCTCTATCGAAAAGCGCGCGTCGCTGTGCAACGCGTGCAGTCTGTAGGCTTGCCCTTCCACGCCCGAGACTTCGAGAGTCGCGGGCTCGGTCTCTTCATGCTCGTCGCGCAGCGTCGCGAAGGCGTCGCGGCTTTTCTTTGCAATCTCCGCGAAGCCTCGGCGTTGGCCGCCACGCCATTCGTCGAGGCGTAGCGGCGCCGGCTGCGGCGCCTCCAATCGAAAAGCGTTGCTGTTCGGCTGGGCGACGAAGCGCGCCGAGCCAAAAGGACCGAGCGTTCCTTCGGCGACGCCCGCGTCGAGCGGCGTCGGCGACGCCAGCCGGATCATGAAGGGCTGCGCCTTGCCGCCCTCGCTCCAGACGATCGGCTCCCCGCCATAGGCGGTGACGGTGTAGCGGCCCTGGGCGACGGGGCCTTCGAGACGGATGCGGGTCATCGGGCGCCCGGGCTTGGGCTCGGCGCCCCGCTTCTCGAAGGCAAGATCGAGGAGCTCGCCATTCTCGCGCCAAAGCCGAAGATCGGCGAGGCTGCGGCCGATGGCTTCGACGTAGATCCGCCCCTCGGGGCCGACCTCGATCGCATAAGAGCGTTGCTGCAGATCAGTGAGCTCGGCGCTTTGGATAGTCTCTGGAGCGAGCGGGAGCCGCCGCTCATTGAGCTCCTGGAAGGGCTCGGCGGAAAGCCGGGCCGCGCCGGACGCGCCCTTCGCGCCGGAAACGCGCAGCTTATAAACGCCCTGGTCGAGAATGGCGTCGATGCGCCCGTCGCGGCCGCCCGGAGCGCCGGCGGCGTCCAAAGGGCCTTCGATCATGTCGACGAGCTCTATACGCGCGCCGGAGGGGCTCCGGACACGAATCGCGTAGCGCCCCGCGGCAGGAACAGAAAGCATTGCGGCGCCGTCGTGGTCGGCGGGCAGTTCCGACGGGGAGAGCCGGGCCGAAGCCGCGCTTCCGCCCTTCTCCGCCAAGGCTTGCGCCGTGGGAGCGACCAGGAGGATCAGCACTCCCAGCGCGCTCGCGTGGATCGAAGCGCGGAAGGCGAAAACGAGCTGCCGCATAAGACTCCCGAAGGGCCGAGGCCGAGGCGGCCAGTTTCGAGGCGCTAGCTTAGAGCGAATCCGCCAAAATTTCACAGATATTTGCGAATAGGGATTCGCTAGTCTCCTCTGATCCACAGGGAGATTTTCTAGAGCGCCGCCGCCCTCCTCGAAGGAAAATCTCGTGACGTTTTGGCACTTAAGGCTCGCGGGGCGAAGGCGCGTCCGCGCGCCTTGACGCGACGTTTGGCCGCATGTCAAGAAACCCTCGCTACAAAGGTTTAATTGCCGAATTATTCTTCGGCATGCGCGCCGGAAGGCGAAGCGCCGCGGACTGGCGGAGACGCAGGCTCACCCTTGGAGTTCGACTGGATGGCGTTCGGAATATTTGCAAGACGCGACACATTGCGGTTCTCTGTCATCGCGGCGGCCCTCTTTGCGTCGCTGGTCTCCGCTCAGGCGGAATCGCGCGCCGAGGCTGCGGGTCGCTACGCGATCCTTCGCGCGGAGGATAAGGACACGGGCTGCATGCTGACTCTCGAGCCGCGGCCGGCCGCGGGCGGCTTCAAGGCGCAACTGGCTCCCGCCTGCCGCGACAACGGCCTCGTCGTCTTCGATCCCGTCGCCTGGAGCATGGATCATGGCCGTCTGTCGCTTGTCGCGCGCAAGGGCCATAAAGCTCATTTCGATCGCGAGTCCGGGGGCGTCTGGCGGCGCGACGCCAAGGAAGGCAAAGCCTTGAGCCTGCGCCCGATGTGAGCCTTCGGCGCTAGAGCGCGATGCGAAAAAGTGGAAACCGGTTTTTCGCGCCAATCGCGCTCTAAACTTTTAGAATCGATCACGTTTTCTGCGTTCAGGCGATTCCGCCTGAACGCAGCGTGATCTAGGCGGCGGGCGGGATTAATCGTCAGTTTACCCTAATCGGCTAAATCTTCCGTCAACATTGTCTGAACTGCCGCCTCGTTCTTGACGCTTTGCGTTCGATCCGGGACGGCGGTCGTCACATTGGCGGCGCCATGAGAAACTATCCCTCGCTCGTCGCGCTTCTCGCTGCGCTACCGTTCTCTCCGGCTCTGGCCGCAGATTTCAGAGAGCCGTCTCCGCCGAGCGAGCTCGCGGCGACCCGCAACTGGGAAGGCTTCTATGTCGGGGGTTTTGTCGGCGGCGCGAGCGGCGGACGGCTCAACACGACCGAGCCGATCCGGCTGGATAATTTCAATTTCTGGTTTCGGCCGTTCAGCAGCCCTTATGGATATGGCCTCGACGCCTCTCCCATAGGCGGCGCGACGATCGGCTATAATCTGCAGCTTCCCCAAATTCCGTTGGTGCTCGGCGTCGAGGGCGAATACGGCTATCTGGGAGAATACGGCTCCGGCAGGGACGTCAATCAGCTCTCTTACAGCGCGCTCATCGGCGATGTTGTGTCCGAGGGCTCGAGGCATCGAACCAGCATCGGCAGCCATTACGGCTATGGCCTGGTCGGCGGGCGCATCGGCTACGCAGTCGAGAACGTGCTCATCTATGCAAAAGCGGCGGCGCTCTTCACGACCATCGACACCAGCTATTTTGCGGTCAAGAAGGAAGACGTCATCAGCCCCTTGCCGCATTTGAGCACCAGCAGCTCGGTCAACCAACTTACTTTCGCCGTCGGCGGCGGCGTGGAATATGCGCTTCCGCTTCGAGGCTGGGAGAATGTCTCCCTGAAGATCGAATATTTGTATTTTGCGATAGACAACACCCAGTCGTCATACGGCTATTGCTCTTGCAATTTTCGCTGGACAAACTCGGACACAGTCAGCGGCGTCCACACCGCCAAATTCGGGGTGAATTACAAATTCTCAGGGCTTCGGCTTTAGAGCATGTCCCGGAAAAGTGCGAAGCGGTTTTCCGGTCAGGACATGCTCTAAACTATTGATTTGGCTCGGTTCCTTATCGCTCGAACGATTCCGTTCGAGCGGGAAATGCACTAGCCCGAAGCGCTTTGCCCGGCCCGCGAAGGAACGTCACTCGCAGACTTGCGTCGGTTGATCCGAGCGCGCGCGGCCGTGATTGGACACAGGCGCAACGACGACGTAGCAGCGCGGCGCCCATAGCGGAAACAGGAGCGGCCAGGACGTCGGCGCCGCGACGAGATTGAACATCGTATGGAGCGCCGGATCCAGCTTCGGATCGGGCTTGGGCGCCCATCCGCTGGCGAGAGGCTCCGGCTCCCACCACCCATCCGCGCGCGCCGTCGACGCGAGGAGGAGGCATGAGATCGCCGCGAAGGCGAAGACGTTGAGACGTATTGAGGCCATGACGCAGCTTCCTCCGCTGATCCGACTCGTCTCGTATTCATAACGGCTTGGAAGCGTCCGAGCCACCCACTCAGATCACGCGGCGCTCAACGGATTCGCTTTCGCGTCGCAAGATACAGAAAAGACGGCCTCCCGGAGAATGGCTCCGAGAGGCCGAACCCGTCGCCCTTTGGGGCGGGGAGCTGGGAAGGCGACGGGGCTTGCGGGAACGAGGCGGCATGCTGCCGATCGTCACTCGCAAACTCGGGTTGGACGATAGCCCGCGACATAGCCGTAAGAGTCGTAGAGCGGCTCGTTCACGACGCCGCAGCGCGGCCCGTAATAGTAAGGATAGGGGGCGGGATAGGCCGCCGCCTGCGACGCGATGAGGCCCACGGCGAGACCGCCGAGCGCGCCGGCCGCCGCAGCCGCGCCCCAGCCGTAGCCGCCTCCATAGCCGTGGCCGTAGCCCCAGCGAGGTCCATATCCCCAGCCGCCGGCGAGCGCCGGAGAGGCGAGAAGAAGCGTCGACAATGTCGCGACGGCGAAAATTTTGGCGCGCTTTGAGATCATGGCTGACCTTTCCAACGACTCGCGGGCGCCGCCTAAACCTTCTCGGCGCCGGTCGAAATCGAACCGTTGCGCAAAAGTTAAGAGCGAGCCCGTGAATGAAAGCTGAGCGGTTCGTTCAGCCGTCGTTCAGGATCGAGGATGTCGGAGACCCCGCGTCGGCGCGCGCCGATAGGCGACGGCCCTTACGACCGCTATGGTGGAATGGTTTTTTGAACTTTGGGAGCGGGCGATGCCGTATATCAATGTCCAGATCACAAAAGGGGCGTCCCGCGCGCAAAAGGCTGAAATTGTCAAAGATTTTACCGAGTCGTTAGTTCGCGTGCTCGGCAAGCGCCCCGAACATATTCATATCGTTATCCAGGAGATTGAAGAAGCAGATTGGGGCTTTGCGGGACTCCTGACGGACGATTGGAAAAAAGCGCAACAGCCAGATTAGGGCAACGCCGCGCGCATGAGCTTTCCATTGGCGTTGCGCGGAAGGCGCTCGAGTCGCAGCACGGCGCGCGGGCGCTTGTAAGCCGCAAGATGCTCCGCGCAAAAGGCGAGCAGCTCGCTCTCCTGCGGATCGCGGCCGTCGCGTGGGACCACATAGGCCTTGATGATCGAGGTTCCCTCGTCGCGTCCCGGCCGCTCGGCGACCGCGGCCTCCGCGACATCGGGATGAGCGAGGAGGCAGCGCTCGACCTCGGCGGGCGAGACCCGATAGCCGCCCGCGTTCATGAGCTCGTCGGCGCGCCCGTGCAGATGGACATAGCCGTCGGCGTCGAAAGAGACGAGGTCGCCCGAGACGAACCACGCGCCCCGCCGCGCCTCGCGCTCCTCGGCGTCGCGATTCCAATAGCGCAGCATCAAGCCCGGCTCGTCCTCGCGCACGGCGAGGAGGCCGGTCTCGCCGGTCGGCAGCGGCTCCGTCCCGCCGTCGCGCGGCAGCGCCGCGACGATTCTTCCGGGCTGCGGCCTTCCCGGCGAGCCGGGACGAACGGGAGTCGTGGGGCCGCTCGAGACGAAGGTCGAGATCTCGCTCATGCCATAGGCTTCGAAAATCTCCTTACCGACGCGGGCCCGCCACTCGTCGAGAAGCTGCGGCGGCAGCGACGCGCCCGCCGACAGCCCGTGGCGAAGGGACGACAGATCGTGGGACTCGAGCCCGCCCTGTTTGAGAATTTGTCGATAGACGCCCGGCACGGCGGCGAAAATCGTCGCGCGCCTCTCCTCGATGAGCCGGGCCCAGACCGAAGGATCCGGTTTGCCATTATAAAGCACGGCCTCGGCGCCGCAGGCGAAGGGATCGACGACCCCGACGCCGAGCGTGTAGGTCCAGTTGATCGCGCCCGCATGCAGCATCGTGTCGGCGCGCGTCAGGCCCATCCAATGCGGATACATGAGACGGCGCGCCCATGCGGCGCGATGCGCATGCAGCACGCCTTTCGGGCGGCTCGTCGTGCCCGAGGTGTAAACGAGATAGGCGGGCTCGTCGCATCCCGTGTCCTCGTAACCCTCCTGGGGCGCCGTCTCGAACAGTCTTGCGAGGGACTCGCCGCGCAGCGCGTGAAAGCCGTCGCCGGCGTGGGGTTCGGACTCGAATTCGGCGCCAAGCAGCAGCGCCTCGGCGCCGCTGTCGGCGCGCAAGAACGCCGCTTCCTCGAAGGTGAGCTGCGAGGAGGCGATGAGCGCGACATAACCCGCCGCGATCGCCGCGAAATAGGCGAGCGCCGCATTGGCTTCATTGCCCATTCGGATCATGACGCGCGCGCCGCGCGGCAAGCCCAGCGCGCGCAATCCGGCGGCGAGCCGGCGCACCTTCTCGTCAATGTCTCGATAGGAGAGCCGCAGCGCGTCCGCGTCGCCGACAATGGTGAGCCCGACGCGGCCGGGTTGCGTGCGCGCGTTCTCCGCAAGGCAATAGCGCGCAAGGTTGAAACGCGCGGGAACGGCTTCGCGCGCGGAATGAGCCATGTTCATGCGCCTTCAACGAGACTCTCGCCTCACCCCTCCTCGCCCGGCGCGAGCATTTTTTCCGGCCGCACGATCGCGTCGAACTCGGCTTCGGTGACCTTGCCGGAGGCGAGGGCCTCCTCTTTCAAGCTCGTGCCGTTTTTATGCGCGGCGCGCGCGATCTTGCTCGCCGCATCATAGCCGATCTTCGGCGCGAGCGCGGTCACCAGCATCAGCGAGCGCTCCAGGAAGCGCTTGATGTTGGCTTCGTCCGGCTCGAGCCCGTCGAGGCATCGCAGAATGAAGCTGTCGATGCCGTCGGCGAGCAGCGCGACGGATTCGAGGAAGGCGAAGCCGATGACGGGCTTCATGACGTTGAGCTCGAGATGCCCCTGCGACGCCGAGAAGGTGATCGTCTGATGATTGCCGAAGACGCGGGCGCAGATCATCGTGATCGCCTCGACTTGCGTTGGATTCACCTTGCCCGGCATGATCGAGGAGCCCGGCTCGTTCTCGGGCAGACGCAGCTCGGCGAAGCCGGCGCGCGGGCCGCAGCCCATCAGGCGAATGTCGCTCGCGATCTTGTAGAGACCTGTCGCAAGCGCGTTGATCGCGCCATGCGCGAATACGATCGCGTCATGCGCGGCGAGCGCCTCGAACTTGTTCGGCGCGGTCACGAAAGGCAGGTCCGTCTGCTCGGCGAGGTTCGCCGCGACCTCCTCGGCGAAGCCGGGCGCGGTGTTCAATCCGGTGCCGACCGCCGTGCCGCCCTGGGCGAGGCCCAAGAGGTCCGGAAGCGTCTTCTCCAGCCGCGCCGCGGCATAGCCCGCCTGCGCTGCGTAGCCCGAGAATTCCTGGCCGAGGGTGACCGGCGTCGCGTCCTGCAGATGAGTGCGGCCGATCTTGACGATATCGGCATAGGCCTTGGCCTTGGCGTCGAGCGCCTCGTGCAGGCGCTTCACCGCCGGGATCAACCGGCCCGAGACAACGAGGGCCGCCGCGATGTGGATCGCGGTCGGGAAGCAGTCGTTCGAGGACTGGCCGTAATTGACGTGATCGTTGGGGTGCACGGGCGCCTTGGCGCCGAGCGGCGCGCCGAGCCCCTCATTGGCCCGGTTGGCGATCACCTCATTGACGTTCATGTTGGACTGCGTTCCCGAGCCCGTCTGCCAGACGACGAGCGGGAAATGCTGATCGAGCTTGCCGTCGATGACCTCCTGGGCCGCTGCGACGATCGCCTCAGCGATATTTTTGTCGATCAGTCCCTTGGCGGCGTTGACCTCGGCGGCGGCGCGCTTGATGCGGGCGAGCGCATGGACGATCTCGATCGGCATGCGCTGGCCGCCGATCGGAAAATTCTCGACCGAGCGCTGCGTCTGCGCGCCCCAATAAGCGCTGGAAGGAACTGCGATATCGCCAAAGGAGTCGCGCTCCAGGCGGCTGTTTGCGCTCGTCATGTCGTCTTCGTCTCGTCAATGGGTGGTGGCGCGCAAGGCGCGCGCGAAGCCCTTCCTATGGGAGATTTTGCGCCTTGCGGCAATCTTCGGGGCGGGGCCCGTCAGTGGCGCACCGTGACGCCGGACACGTTGCGCAGCGCCTGCTCGAGCGTGGTCGCCTGCTGGTCGTCGAGAATCTGCCGGTTGATGACGGTGGCCGAGCCCGGAACCTCCATGATCGGCGTGCGTTCGCCGTTCGGCCCGGTGAGATAAGGCGTGTAATAGCCGTGCTCGGCGAGCGCCGCCCCCGGACCTGCGTGGGTCTTGCGCTTCTTGGCGAGAGCCTCCGGGGCGGCGGCGAGGCTCAGCATCCCTGTGAGGAGCAGCATGAACGGGACACGGGGGGACATCGGTGGCCTCCTTCGCGTATAGAACGCGCGAGGGCGCGACCGGGTTGCGCGCGCCGGACCCTGTCTTCAAGGCGCGGCTTGACGCTCGCTCGCGCCGGAGCGATCACCGGAGCCGTCGGTCCGGCTCCCCCGGATTACATTGGAGAGTTTCGCGTGACCCTGGACATTAGCTCCCTGGAAAACGCGATCGACCGACTCGGGGAGGGGCTCGCCCGCTACCACATGGATGTCTCGGACGCGCAAATTCGCGACGGGCTGATTCAACGCTTCGAATTCACCTATGAGCTCAGTCATAAGATGCTGAAGCGCTACCTGGAGGCAACCTCCGCCACGCCGAGCGAATACGATGGCCTTTCAGGATCTCATTCGCACCGGCAATGAGCGCGGGCTCTTGCTCGGGGACTGGCCGGCGTGGCGGAAATTCCGCGACATGCGCAACATCGTCAGCCACGCCTATAACGAGGCCAAGGCGTTGAGCGTCGTCTCCGGCGTCGAACCTTTCCTCGCGGAGGCAAAATACCTCCGCGACCAACTGAGGCGACGCAGCCGTGAATAGGGATGCGCCGAAGATGCTAAATCTCAATCCTAAGGAATGGGCGATCGTCAGCGGGATTTTGCGCTCCGTGGTTCCCGGCCGGGAAGTCTGGGCGTTCGGCTCGCGCGCCACGGGCGCCGCAAAACCTTATTCGGACCTCGATCTCGCGCTGATCGGCGACACGCCGCTCCCGCTCGACACGCTCGCCGTTCTGCGCGAGGCTTTCTCGGAAAGCGATCTGCCTTGGAAGGTCGACCTTGTGGATTGGGCGACGACGAATGCGACGTTCCGCCAAATCATCGAGGCAAGGAGAATCCTCGTGCAAAAAGCGGAATAGAAGGCGCTTGCTTGCTTCGTCGCGGGTTATAGCGCAAGCTAAGCCAGCGCACATGCGGCGCGGCCGCCGGTCAATCGAACACTGCGAGCAGGCCATGAGTCTCGTTCAGAACGTCCCAGGCACGGCTTTCGTCGTCGCGGAATTCCGGGCCGAAGAGAACCTCAAGCCGAATCCCCTTTATCGCGACCCGATCGTGCAGGCGTTTCTCGACGAGGAAACGAAGCGCGCGGCGGATCGCATTTATGCGTTCTTCCCGCCGGTCAAGGTCAATGTGTGGGTCAGAACGCGTTATCTCGACGACCGGCTCGACGCGCAACTTGAGAACGGCTCCCGCCAAGTGGTGATCCTCGGCGCCGGGCTCGACACGCGCGCGCAGAGGAAGGCCAAGCCCGGCGTCGCCTTTTTCGAGATCGACAACCCAGCCATCCTCTCCTTCAAGCGTAAGCGGCTCGAAGAGAGAGGGATCCCGCCGGGCGCCGCCTATATCGGAGGCGATTACGTCACTGAGGACCTTGGCGAGCTTCTCGCGCGCAACGGCTTCGATTTCTCGCTTCCGACGCATTTCATCTGGGAAGGCAATACGATGTATCTGAGCCGCGCCGCCGTCACGGGCGTGCTCGAAAGCATCGCGCAAAATCTGCGGCGCTTCTCCATCTCCTTCGATTACCTTGCTCCGGAAGTGATCGCGAAGGAAACCGGCGACCCCGAGATCACCGCCGTCGTCGAGCGCTTCGCTGCGATGGGCGCGCCCTGGACTTACGGCATGAGCGACGTCGAGAGCCTGGCTGGAAGAATCGGCCTGTGCGTCGCCGACCGCTTCACCATCGCCGAGCTTCACCGACTCTATTGGCCGGAGAAGACGGCGGGCTCGCGACTCTTCGATCACTACACGCTCTGCACTTTCTGCAGCTGAGACGCAGTCGCGAATCGCGAATTGCAAGAGAGCGTTGCGAGAGGCTCGCGTCGCCTCTCGGCGTCTTGCGTCGGAACATTTTGCCGATGGAGACGTTGACTCTCCCGATGGTCCTCCTCCCCGCAATCATAGCCTATGCCGCTGGGCTTCAGCCGCCTCGAGAGAGCGGCGCGCGAGGTTTGGCCGCTCGCCGGTTCGATCGGGTCGGACAATGAGAATTGCGCAAATTTCTCCGTTGATGGAAAGCGTGCCGCCCACTCTCTACGGCGGAACCGAGCGGATCGTCTCCTATTTGACGGAAGAGCTGGTGCGCCAAGGCCATGAGGTGACGCTCTTCGCCAGCGGCGGATCGCGCACCGCAGCGGAGCTTGTCGCCAGCGCGCCCCGACCTTTGCGTCTGTCGCGGGTCCGCGATCCCGCCCCCTATAACGTGCTGCAACTCGAGCATGTCCGTCAGCGCTTAGACGAATTTGACGTTTTGCATTTCCATACTGATTACATGCACTTTCCGATGCTGCGTGATCTGGCGGCAGTCGCTGTGACGACGATGCACGGCAGGCTCGATTTCCCGGAGCTGGCCCCGCTCTTTCACGAGTTCCATCGAACGCCGCTCGTCTCGATCTCGGCGCATCAGCGGCGGCCGCTGCGCGCCAATTTCGTCGCGACCGTGCCGCATGGCCTTCCGCGTGATCTCTATGCGCTCTCGCGCGAGGCGTCGGGCGGCTATCTGGCGTTTCTCGGCAGGATCTCCCCGGAAAAGGGGCCGACGACCGCGATCGAGATCGCGCGGCGGGCCGGGATGAAGCTAAAGATCGCGGCGAAGGTCGACATGGCCGACCAAGAATACTTCAAGGAAATGGTGCGGCCGCTCCTCAACCAATCGCATGTCGAATTTATCGGGGAGATCGGCGAGGATCAGAAGGGCGCGTTTCTGGGCCAGGCGAAGGCTCTGTTGTTCCCGATCGATTGGCCCGAGCCTTTCGGCCTCGTCATGATCGAAGCGATGGCTTGCGGCACGCCGGTCATCGCGCATCGGCGCGGGTCCGTGCCGGAAATTATCGAGCATGGCGTGAGCGGATTCATCGTCGACAGCCTGGAAGAGGCTGTGGCGGCCGCGGGCGCCATCGACGGCCTCGACCGCGCCGCCGTGCGTCGCTGCTTCGAGGCGCGCTTCACCGCCGAAATCATGGCGCGCAGCTATGTAAGACTCTACGAACGACTCGCGCGCCTGCAGACAACGGGCGCCAGAGGCGCGGCAGCGCCCGCTTCGCAAGATTTCCCGCTCTTGCGCGCCTAGAGCATGTCCCGAGAAAGTGCGCGCGATTCCACGCGATCGGGACGCGCTCTCAGGCGAGGCGTCAACGCCCGCGGGAGCTTTCGGACAGGATCGAGCGACTCATGAAAGAGCCCGCGTTTCCCGCCACAAGCGCCAAGGGGACGCAGGATGCGCCTCCTTCGCAATTCTACATCGCCGCGACCGAGTCGCTCTCCGAGCTCAGCACGCGCACGCTGAAGCACGGCGACACATTCGGGATCTTCGACCGTCACGGAGACATTATTCCGGGCTTCGGTAGTCCTCAGGGGCTGTTTCACGACGACACGCGCTTCCTTTCTTCCCTCCAGATTCTCGTCAACAGCCAACGTCCGTTGCTGCTGAGCTCGAAGATCGAGGACAATAATGCGGCGCTGAGCGTCGATCTCACCAATCCGGACCTTTTGGAGGGAGAGAACGGCGCGCTCGTCTTGGAACGCGACATGGTGCACATCCTGCGCTCTAAATTCTTGTGGCGCAGCGGTTGCTACGAACGCCTGGGGCTGCGGAACTTCGCGGCCGCCAATTCCTGGATCGACCTCGACATTCTCTTTGACGCGGATTTCGCCGATATTTTCGAGGTGCGCGGGAAGCATCGCGCGAGCCGCGGGGAAAAACGGTCCGAGATTTCGAAGGATCGCGCCATCATCGCCTATCGCGGGCTCGACGACGTCGTCAGGCGCACGGTCATCGATTTCGATCCTCGCCCGTCAGCGCTCGATCGAGGCCGCGCGCGCTATCGCATCAATCTCGCCGCAGGCGGCAGGGCGTCAGTGTTCTTCACCTTTCGCTGCATGCAGGACGAAGACCATGTCAACGCGCCCCGTAGCTTCCTGCTGGCGACGCGACGGGCGCGACGCGAGCTGCGCGGCTTGGCGTCAGGCGCAGCGACCGTCGAGACGTCGAACAATGTCTTCAACGAAGTGCTCCGCCGCTCCATGGCGGACCTCTATATGCTCGTGACGGAGACCGCGCACGGACCTTTCCCCTACGCCGGCGTGCCTTGGTTCAGCACGAATTTCGGGCGCGACTCGATCATAACGGCGATAGAGACGCTCTGGATCGAGCCTGCGGTCGCCAAAGCCGTTCTAAAATATCTCGCGGCGACGCAAGCCGTAGAGACGAAGCCGGAGGCCGACGCGCAGCCCGGCAAGATCGTCCACGAGATCAGACGGGGCGAAATGGCGCGGCTCGGCGAGGTGCCTTTCGCGCGCTATTACGGCTCGGTGGATGGCACGCCGTTATTCGTGACGCTCGCCGGACTCTATCTCGAGCGCACGGGCGACCTGGACACGATCTCCGAGCTTTGGCCCAGCATTGACGCGGCTTTGAACTGGATCGACTGTGACGGCGATCGCGATGGAGACGGCTTCGTTGAATATTTCCGGGCCGACGAGAACGGACTCGTCAATCAGGGCTGGAAGGATTCGTCCGATTCCGTCTTCCACGCCGACGGCGCGCTCGCGCAAGGTCCGATCGCGCTATGCGAAGTGCAGGGCTACGTCTTTGCGGCCAAACGCGCTGCGGCGAAGATCGCCGTTGCTCTCGGTGATGTGAAACGAGCCGAGCGTCTCACGCAAGAGGCGGAGGCGCTTGCCGCCCGATTCGACGACGCGTTTTGGTGCGAGGAGATCGGAACTTACGCGATGGCGCTCGATGGCGACAAGCGTCGTTGCGCCATTCGCTCCTCGAACGCGGGGCACCTGCTATTCGCCGGCATTGCGCCGGCCCATCGCGCCGCCCAAGTCGGCGACCAGCTTCTGAAAAAGCCGTTCTTTTCCGGCTGGGGCGTCCGCACGATCGCGGCCGGCGAGATCCGCTACAACCCGATGTCTTACCACAACGGCTCCATCTGGCCGCACGACAATGCGCTCATTGGCATGGGGATGGCGCGCTACGGCCTCAAGCACGGCTTGCAGACTCTATTCTCCGGACTCTTCGACGCCGCGTGCTACATGGACTTGCGGCGGCTACCGGAACTCTTCTGCGGCTTTCAGCGCATGCGTGGCAAAGGTCCCACGCTCTATCCTGTGGCCTGCACGCCACAGGCCTGGTCGTCCTGCGCGCCCTTCGCGCTGTTGCAGGCGAGCCTCGGCCTCGAGTTCGAACCCGGCGCGCATCGCGTGCGGCTACGGCAACCGAAATTGCCGCCGTTTCTCGACGAGGTGGCGATCCGCTCGCTCGCCGTCGGGAACAGCAGCATCGATCTCTTGGTTCGCCGCCATGGCGCGGACGTTTCGGTGAGCGCGTTGAGCTCCGACGACAACGGCCATGCGCGGGTGGAAGTGACGCTTTAGATGGTGCCGCCCTCGAGCGGTCCCGCCTGAACGCAGCGTGATCTAGCCGACAGCCAGATGGGGAGGTTCACGTGAAAGTCGCCGAAGTCATGACGCGGCGCCTCACGCTCCTGCAACCCGATCAGAGCACCGTCGAAGCCGCCAAGGCGATGGCTGTGGACGACATCGGAGCTTTGCCCGTCGGCGAAAGCGACCGCCTGATCGGCATCGTCACCGACCCCGACATCGTCGTGCGCGGAATTGCGAAAGGCGTCGCCGCCGACGCGAGAATACGGGAGGTTATGATCGAGAAGATCGGCTATTGTTTCAACGACGACGGGGTCGAGCAGGCGGCCGAGGCCAAGTCCGAGGGAAAGCCTCGAACAGGACGGGGTCCTCGCTAAGCTTCGTGCTAGGACATGGCGCGAAACGCGACCGTCTGCGTGGCGCGGTGCGGGGTCAGGCGAGCGACAGCAAGCCTTCTTCTTCCACGAGCATCGTCTGATCCAAGCGCCTCGCCTGCGATGCGGTCATCCTCGCTTCCACAACGATGCGCAGCGCGTCCAGCTCTTCACGATGGATCGGACAATCGACTCCGTTGCGTTTAGCAAAGTCGGTCGCTTGGACCCAAAGCTTATCGAGATAGTCGATCGGCACTCGGCCGCTGATTTGCGGATTTCCACGCACGCAATCAATGTAGTTTCGCACGAAAGGCGGAAGCTCCGGCCTCGGCTTTAGCTGCGGGCGCGGCGCCCTGTGGGTGTCGAAATTGATCGACATGGCTTGTCTCCTCGAATGACGCGCAAGCGTCGGAATTCGGGATCATGGTTTCGGTCTCAATCTGTAAGAAAGGAGAGTTGAGAAGACTCGAAATTGTGAAAAGTACCGGTGCGGTCGTACGTATTTCGCCGCACAGTTGGGCCAGCGGGGCGTTTTGGAAGCTACACGACGCGCGGTAGAGCTGCGATGAGCGCCTCTATGGCGTCCAACTCGATCGGCTTGACGAAATGATGGTCGAAGCCGGCGGCCGCGGCGCGCTGCTTGTCTTCTTCGCGGCCCCATCCGCTGAGCGCAGCGAGGATCAGCGACTTGCCTTCGGGCAGCGCGCGGATGCGCCGCGCCGTTTCATAGCCGTCCACGCCGGGCATGCCGAGGTCGAGAAAGACGAGCTGCGGCGCCGAGTCCGCAACGGCCGCGAGGGCGGCCGACGCGTTATTCGCGATGCGCGTCCCGATGCCGAGACAACGGAGAAGCAAGGAGAGGCTTTCCGCGACATCCGCATCGTCATCGACGATCAGCACCCTCGTCGGCGCGGAATCGCCGCGCGGCCTAGGCGCAACGACGCGCGGACCCGGCGCGTTGCTCGATATTTGCTGTATGAGCGGCAGCTGAACGTAAAACTCTGAGCCGCATCCGAGGCCGGAGCTGCGCGCCTCAATGCGGCCGCCATGCAGCTCGACGAGCTGGCGCGAGAGCGCAAGCCCGATGCCGAGCCCGCCCTGGGAGCCTCGCACCGAGGGGTCGAGCTGAACGAAAAGATCAAAGATCGTCGCCAATTCTTCAGGCGAGACGCCGACGCCGCTGTCCCGAACCAGCAGCGTGGCCGTGTTCCCGGCGCGCCCCGTCTCGATAAAGATTCGCCCGCCGCGCGGCGTGAATTTGGCGGCGTTATCCAGAAGATTGGTCACGACCTGCGACAGCCGTGTCGCGTCTCCCTCGACGATCAGCGGCGCCTCGTCGAGCCGAACCGTGAGCTCATGACCTTTGCTCTCGATCATCGGGCCGCTCGCCTCGACCGCTTGGCGGACCATCTCGGAAAGATCGACGGGCTGCTTGCGCAGCTCGATCTTGCCTCTCGATATGCGCGAGACCTCCAGCAGGTCGTCGACAAGATGCACCAGATGCGCAGCCTGGCGCCTCAACATGACGTGGAGATCATCTGGATCTTCGGTGTTCAGGCGCTGCAGCGCTCCCAACCCGTTGCTGATGGCGGCGAGCGGATTGCGCAGCTCATGGGCGAGCGTCGCGAGGAAGGCGTCCTTGCGGCGGCCCGCTTCCTGCAGACCGGCTTCGGCGCGCTTGCGATCGCTAATGTCGACGCAAAACTGGCTGAAGGTTCCGTCGCCGAGATCGCGCCCGGAGAACAGCATCCAGCGGCGAGAGCCGTCCTTGTGAAGATATTCCCTCTCGTGCGGCCCGATGCGGCCAACCTGCAGATATTGCGCCATCTGCTTTTTGGCTTCGGCGATCCCGTCCGGCGGGGTGAAGCTGCGCCAATCCAACCGCTTTGCGTCGATGTCGGCGCGCTCGTAGCCGACCATGCGGAGGAACACGTCATTGGCCTCGATGAGCACGCCCTCGCGATCGAAAAAGAGAACGCCCACGGCCTCTGTCTCGAGCACGCGTCGCAAGCGCTCTTCGCTCGCGCGCAATTTCGTCTCGGAGACTTTGAGCGCCTCGATGTCGTCCAGCGCGCTCACCACGAGCGCGACGCTCGCCTGCTCGTTGAACTCTAGCGGTGTCGCCGCCGCCTGCACAGCGACCGACGAGCCGTTCGCGGCGAGGAGCGAGAATTCGGCGCTCGCCGGTCTCACCGCGCCCTCGCGCAGCAATCCTTCCGCGCGCTCTCTTTGGGCAGGCGCGACGCATTCCAAGAAGTTGTGGCCAATGACGTTTTTGCGCGACAGAAGCTCCGGCAGGCGGCCGTTGCAATACAAAACCGTGCCCTCGGCCTCGAGAACCAGCGCCGCTTGCGCCATATTTTCGACCAGAAGCCGATAGGCGTCGTTCGAGTCCTTGAGCGTGTAAACGCGCGGCCCGTTCTTGGTCTCGATGACGAGCGCGTCGGCTTCGCCGACGACGATGGCTTGGAGAGTTTCTTCCGCTTCGACGCCGACCGGAGACAATTGGCGACCGAGCTGATTTACGCCTTGCCCCTGCATGGAAGCCTCACACGAGCGCGTCGAGTTCAGCGACAAGGCGCCCAGTCTCTGTCATGTTGCCGATGAACAGGCGCTTGGGCGCCGGCGCGAGCTTCACCAGAGCCGGCAGAGCGACGAGCTGGTAGCGGCGCGCTGCTTCGGGCTCTTGATAAATGTCGGTGACTTCGAGTGAGAATCGCCCAGCAAGGCGTTCTTCGCAAAGGCGGCGCACCGCGGAGACGGCGCGCATCGAGCCGGCGGTCGCGCCGCTGATGAACAGCCGCAGATTCACATGTTCCTTCAGAGCTGCATCCATCGCGAGGCTCCCTATAGACGCTCGAGCTCCAAGCCTTTGAGGACGCGCGCCTGGTCTGACAGGTCGCCGATGATTTTCTTGAGCGGCGGCGGCAGCTTCCGCACCAGGGTCGGAATGGCGACGATCTGATCCGCCCGGGCGAGCTCGGGACGCTCGACGAGATCGATGACCTCCACCTGATATTGTCCGCCCAGACGCTCGTCGCACAGTTTTTTCAAATTGGCGATCGCCGTGACGGATTTGGGCGTCTTTCCCGCGATGTAAAGCCGCAGACTCCACTTCCGGTCGCTCATTTCGCCGCTCCCCGCCGCCTTGCGAGGCCTTGGCGCGTCGACGCGGCCGAAGCCGTTGCGGATCGCTGACGGGCGAAAAATAACTCGGCCTGGCTTTCCTCGTCGGCGAGCTCGGCCTGAAGCGCTGCGATCCGAGCCGCCACCTCCTGCCGTTTCCGCTCTATTTCCTGCGTCTTGCCGGCGATGAGCAACTGTCGTTCCGCTTCAGCCTCGCTCTCGCGCGCCTCTTGAGCGACACGAGCCGCGCCTGTCAGCACGCCGCCGAGGCCAAGATAGGCGTCGCGCAAGACGACGCCGTGATCGGTCAAGATAAACTCCCGCACCTGGTTCGAATGCGCGATGCCCCGCGCCTTGATAACGTAAAGCGCGCGATTGCGTTCGCCTGACCCTTCAATCATCTGCAGCCGCACCCAGGCGTCCATGAGCGAGGAAACCGCCGCTTGCTCCGTATCCGGGGCGCGACCGCCCTCCACGGCAGTGAAAAGCGCGGTGACGCCCAGGCTTTTGAGATAGTCGATCAAGCGCAGCAGCATGGACCGCACTTCCGTAACGCTGCCGACAGCCGCGAAATTGATGATTGGATCGATCACGACGACTTGCGGCAAAAATTGCTCCACCTCCCGGTGCATGCGGGCGAGATGCATCTCGAGACCGGTGAGCGTGGGGCGCGCCGCGACGAAGCGTAGCGCGCCGGACTCGAGTCCGGGGCTCAGATCGATCCCGACCGAACGCATATTGCGGGCAATTTGGCCGGGGCTTTCCTCGAAGGCGAAATAAAGTGCCCGCTCGCCGCGCCGACACGCCTCCGCGACGAATTGCGCGGCGATCGTCGTCTTGCCGCTGCCTGCGCCGCCCGACATCAATATGCTCGAAGCGCGCCAGAACCCTTCCCCTCCGAGCATCTCGTCGAGGCCCGGAACGCCGCTGAGGATGCGTTCCCCGGAGGCCGAATGGGCAAGCTCCAGCGACGTGACGGGCAGAACCGAAATGCCGCTCTTGTCGATGAGAAACGGATATTCGTTGGTCCCGTGCTCGCTCCCGCGATATTTGACGACGCGCAGCCGGCGCGTGGCGATTTGATCGATGACCCGATGATCGAGCAGGATGACGCAGTCCGAGACATATTCCTCGAGACCGTGACGGGTGAGAGTTCCTTCGCCGCGCTCGCCCGTGATGATCGCGGTCACCCCGCGATCCTTCAACCAACGAAATAGGCGACGCAGCTCGGCGCGCAGCGCGCCGAGATTGGAAAAGCCCGTGAACAGCGCTTCGATCGTGTCGAGCGCGACGCGTTTTGCCCCGATCTCATCGATGGCGAGGCCAATGCGCACGAAGAGGCCCTCGAGGTCGTATTCGCCGGTCTCCTCGATCTCATTGCGTTCGACGTGGACGTAATCCAGAGCGAATTTCTTTTCGGCGACCATGGCGTTGAGATCGTAGCCGAGCGAGGCGACGTTGGCTGCAAGCTCCTTTTCCGTCTCTTCAAAGCAGATGAATACGCCAGGCTCGTCGTAGCGCAGCGCGCCTTCGAGCAGGAAAGTCATGGCGAGCAGGGTCTTGCCGCTGCCCGCGCCGCCGGCGACGAGGGTCGGGCGCCCTTGCGGGAGTCCGCCGCCGGTAATTTCATCGAGTCCAGCAATTCCCGAAGGGGCTTTCGAGACGGTTTCGATCATGGCGTCCAGCGCGGCGTTCGCAATTCAATTTGAGCTAGATTCAATATTGCACACGGCGTCAATGTGAAGTCCAGCGCGCCGAGAATTCTAGAGCATAGTGCGACGAAACGCGTCGCCGCTGGACTTTCAGTTTGCGGCGGATAAGTCACCGGCTTCGGTCATACAGACGCGGGCGCGCGACTGAGCGCGCAGCAACGCGCTACGTAGAAGAACATATGACGCCGCGAGGCGGGACCCAGGGCGATCGACTGTTCGTTTGGTAAGCTGGATATTTTGCGATTTCGGCCGCCACATTGATTCCGGACGGACAGAACCGTGACGCCGCGCGCCCCGCTCTCGCCCACAATTGGGGCGCGCCGGATGCGGAGCTGGGATCGGTCGGCCGCGCTTTCTCGCCGCGCGGCCCGATTTATCAGTTTGATTTTATTGGTGGAGCCAGACGGAATCGAACCGACGACCTCTTCAATGCCATTGAAGCGCTCTCCCAACTGAGCTATGGCCCCACGCTTTTGCCGGCTTGGGAATCCGGCCTTCGCCGCAACAGCCGTCGCAGCGATCGGGGCTCTATAATGGAGCAGGCCCCGCGCGGCAAGAGCCGTGTTTCGCCTCCGGGCCGAGGCGTTTCCGCGAAGCGCTTTTCGCGAAGGCCCCTGGCTTTCTGGCCTGGGCCTCGCTCTGGCGCGGGGCGCCGCAAAAGTGTAAAGGAGCGCCTTCCTGTCGGGGCGCTCGTTCATGCAGTGTTTTGCATGCAGTGTCTTGGCGACATGATTCGCCGGCCGCTCCGCGCCGGGAGCGAGGGCCGAAACGAAGTGACTAAGCACAAGAGCCTCTCCGACTATGCGGCGAGACGATTCCGCTTTGCAGGCAATGCGTTACTGGAGTTCTGGGACCCTTTCTTCGCGCAGATCGACAAGCTCAAGGCTGAGCTCGAGGCTTCCGGAACCCATTTCGTCAGCTTCGCCAATTACGACTATCTCGGCCTTTCGAAGCACCCGCAGATCGTCGCCGAGGCCAAGCGCGAGCTCGACAATCTCGGGGTCGGCGCCCTGGCGTCCCGCCTCGTCGGCGGCGAGCGCTCGACGCACAAGCCCTTCGAGGCGGATATCGCCAAATTCCTCGGCTTCGAGAGCGCCCTCACGCTCGTCTCGGGCTATCTCGCCAATGTGACGACGATCGCCTGGCTCATGGGCAAGCGCGATGCGATCTTCATCGACGAGCTCGCGCACAACAGCATTCTCGCCGGAACAGACGCCTCCGTCGCGCATGTCATCAAATTCCGGCACAACGACCTCGACCATCTCGAGCATCTTCTCGCCCGCCATCGCGAGGAATATCGCTACGTTCTGGTCGTCGTCGAAGGCCTTTACAGCATGGACGGCGACACCTGCGATCTGCCACGGCTCGTCGAATTACGCGACAAGCATCAATTCTGGCTGATGCTCGACGAGGCCCATTGTCTCGGCGTTTTGGGCGAGACCGGACGCGGGCTGCCGGAACATGCGGGCGTCGATCCGGATCGAGTCGACCTCCTCGTCGGCACGATGTCGAAGACGCTCGCTTCTTGCGGCGGCTATGTCTGCGGCAGGAAGAAAGTCATCGACTGGTTCCGCTACACCTTGCCGGGCTTTGTCTACAGCGTCGGGCTTTCTCCGGTGATTCTGGCCTCCGCCCGCACGGCGCTGCGCTTGATGCAGGAGGAAAGCTGGCGCATCGGCCGTCTCGCCGACAATGCGACGTTTTTTCGCGATTACGCCAACGAAGCGGGGTTCTCGACGGGTCATGCGATCGGTCGCGGCGTCGTGCCGATCCTTTTCCAGGACGACATCGACACGATGTGGGCGTCGCAGCGACTATTGGACAAAGGCTATTACGTGCCCCCGATCGTGCAGATCGGCGTGCCGAAAGATCAACCGCGGCTTCGCTTCTTCCTCTCGGCCAGCCATACGCGAGACGAGATCAAAGGCGTGATCGACTGCTTGCGCGACATGCCGCCGGCTTCGCAGGAGGCGCGCCAGATGGTCGCATCCGCCATGGCCGGCGCGTGACGCGTAGGGTTGAAGACAAGCGCTACTGCGTCGATATGCCGCTGATGACGATGCGCCGAACACAGGTAGGCTTTCCCCATGATTCAAAGCGAAATTGCTGAAGCGAAGAGTCTCGCCTCCAGGCCGCAAGTCGAGGTCGTCGAGGCGAAGGGCTTCGCGCATTTTCTGACATACAATAAACTGCCGAGACTTCTTTACCGGGGCATGAAAGGCTTTACGGCCCCGCTCGACGTCGAGCGCTGGACGCTGCACGGCCACAAGCTCAATCCGCATTTCAAGCTCGTCGAGGCGCAGGAATTCCTGGCCCGGCGCGACGGCCGATGGATCGGCCGCATCATGGCGCAGGTCTACAAGCCGGAATTCGCGCCCGTTGAAGCGTCGCGTTTCCAATTCGGCTCCCTCGATGCGGAGGACGATCTCGGAACCGTGCGCGCGCTGACGAGCGCCGCTGAATCTTGGCTTAAGGCGCGCGGCGCGACGCTCATTCACGGACCCTTCTCGCCCTCGATCAATGGCGAGATGGGGATTCTGGTCGACGGTTTCGAGGCGTTGCCAGTGTTTCTGACGCCATGGCACCCGGCCTATCTCAGTCGTCACCTCGAGGCGCTGGGCTACGCCAAGGCGCGCGACGTCTATTCCTATTCCGTCGCCAACGACTCCAGCACGACGGACGTCGTCGAGCGAATGACGAATCGCAAGGAGTGGAAGGAGCGGCTGAAGCTGCGCGAGGTCGATTTCTCCCGGTTGAAGAAGGGAGAGACGCAGCTGATGACGGATCTCTTCAACGACGGTTGGCGCGGCAATTGGGGCTATGTCCCCTTCACGCTCGATGAGTTCAACTCCATCACCGACGTGCTCGGCTTCGTGACGACGCCCGATCTGACGATCGTCGCCGAGCTCGACGGTCAGCCCGTCGCCTTCGCCGTGGCGATACCGAATTTATTCGAGATCATCGGCGATCTCGACGGAAGCGTCCTGCCAGCCGGCGCGATCAAGGTCATCTTGCGGCTTCGCAGCCATAAATACAGCGCCATCAAGCTCCTGCTGCTCGGCATGCGCAAGGAGATGCAGGGCAGCGCGACGGGCGGCGCAATTCTGATGACGATGGTCGAGGAAATTCGGCGGCGCGGAAAGAACGCATCGACGATCCAGGAAATCGAAGCCGGCTGGGTGCTCGAGAACAATCTCGCCATGCGCAAGCCGATCGAGCTCTTTGGCGGTAAGATCACCAAGACGCACCGAATCTACGAGAAACGCATATAGACGAAACCGCTCAGGAGCCGAAGACGCATGACCCTCTCTCTCACCAGCACGGGCGCCGACCGCTCGCATGTCGAGCGGCGAAATGCGATCCTCGCCAAATATCCACAGGTACGCGAGCTGTTCGGCACGGATATTCTGACCTTCAAGATCACCGCGGCGCTCTTCCTCCTGCAGCTCGCCATCGCGGCTGTACTCGGATGGCTCGGTCTCGCCTATTGGCCGTTGACGCTGCTCTTGGCCTATTGCGTCGGCGCCTTCGCCAATCACGCAAATTTCGTGATCATTCACGATTCGATCCACAATTGCGTGTTCAAAAGCCCATTCGCGAACAAGCTCAATGCGCTGCTCGCCGATCTCTCGAACGGCTTTCCGACGGCGATGGGCTTTCGCTGCTATCACATCAAGCACCATTCGCATCTTTCAGCCTATGACTACGACGCCGACGTGCCGAGTCGCTGGGAGGTGGAATGGGTCGGAGACAGCTCCTGGCGCAAGGCGGTCTGGCTCTTCTTCTTCCCCGCGATCCAGCTCATGCGGCTTTCGCGCCTCAAGGGCGCGGTGCCCATTATGGGGCAATGGACCTATATCAATATTGCGGTGATCGTGGTCTTCGACCTTCTCGTGCTCTGGGCCTTCGGTCCGAACGCGCTGCTTTATTTTTTCCTCTCCTTCTGGTTTTCAGTGGGCGGCCTGCACTTTCTGAGCGCGCGCTGGGTGCAGGAGCATTTCGCCTTCGCGCCCGACCAGGGAACCTTCGATTATTACGGCCCGTGCAACACGCTGGCGCTCAACATCGGCTATCACAACGAACATCACGACTTCCACGAGATCCCCTGGACGCGACTGCCGCAGCTCAAGGCGATGGCGCCCGACTTTTACGACGATCTGGCCTGCCATCGCTCCTGGATCGCGCTGTTCTTCACCTTCATCTTCGATCCGAGATATTCGCTTCGCACGCGTTCTCAGAACGTCGAGACGGGAAATCTCACAACGCAGCCGGCGGAGTGACCGCATGACCGTCGATAACGCTACGCGCCTCCCCGATCCGCTCGCCGCCTCGCCGCGCATTTTCGAAAATGACCTGCTCGACAGGCTGTCGCGCGTCCATCATCTGACCCCCGTGGTCATCTATGTTCCGATCATCCTGGGGCTCCTCATCTATTCGGCGACGCAGCTCGGCCTCCCCCTGATCGTCGTCGGAGTTCTCATCGGTTACGGGCTCTGGACCTTGACCGAATATTTCGGTCACCGCTTCCTCTTCCATCCTGTTTATCCCCTGCCCTTCGGGCTGGGGCCGCGCTTCCAGTTCCTCATCCACGGCGTGCATCACATCTATCCGAACGATCCGCTTCGGCTCGTGATGCCGCCGCTTCTCTCCGGCCCGATCATACTGATCGCGCTTTGCGTCGGGCGCGTGCTGTTTGGCGCGCCCTTCTGCTGGCCGGCGCTCGCAGGGTTCATGACGGGCTATGTGCTCTACGACTGCGTGCATTACTGGACGCATCACGGACAGCCGAAATCGGCGCTCGGCCGTCATGTTCGCCGCCTGCACATGCTGCATCACTTCCGCGACGCGACGCGCGGCTTCGGCGTCCACGCCTTCTGGTTGGACTCCGCTTTCGGGACGGCCTATCGCAAGGACGACACGCCGGGCTCGGCGGCGGTCTGAGCGCGCCAAGATTCTCCGCGCTCACACCGGCTCGTGGCGCAAAAAGTCCCAGATCTCGCGCGGCGCGGCGTCCCAGCACCAGAAGCTGTAGGCGTCGCAGCCCGTCTTGCGGACGAGATGGAGAAAGCTTCGCGTCGCGGCGAGCGAGGCCGCGGGGCTATGCAGCGGCAAATTCGCCGAAGTCGTGATGTTGCCGGTCGGCTTGTAGCGGCGCCGGATCGCATCCTTGCCGATCAGCGCCTCATATTCCCTGAGCGATTTTTTGAAGCGCCGCGCGACCGCGGCGGAGCGGTAATAGACCTGAGGCGTCACATCCTCGACGATCCCCAGGGCCGTCTCGAGCGGCGCGTCAGGATGAAGCGAGGGTTGGTCATGCGTCGAAAGCGCTATCCCCCGGCCTTTGGCGGCGAGGCCCTCGGCCAGCCTGCCGGCGTAGATTTCCGCCTCGCGCGGGCCGCCCTGAAATCTCGGGGTGTCCGGCGTCTTCTCGAGATCGAGAACGAGCCCGTCGAGCTCATGGCGCTCGACCCATTCCAGGGCGAGATCGGCCTCTTTGCGCGCGGCCGACGGCGTCGCGCAGAAAGAGACGTGCCAGCCCCAAAGGTCGACGTCCGCGTCCTTGAGGCTTCGGCGCAGTCCATCCAATTCCGGCATGGCGAGATTTGGGTCCATCCCCTCGCCGCGCCCGACTCGAATCCATAAGGCCGAGAAGCGTGAAGCCGTCGCCCGCTCCAGGAAGAGCCCCGGTCCTATCGGCTGGAGCACCCCCGCGAGGCTCACGATGAAGATGTTGCGGCCGTGAATTCGGTTCATGATGACCCCGATGCGCACAGGTCACTTTTGCGCGATGCAGCTCGGGTAGGGCGGCGCCTCGCCCGCTTTCCGAAGGCAGAACTTGATCGGTTCCAGCTTCGCAAGCCTCTCTTGCCATTTTGCGCCGCTCAGATCGAGCGGCTCGTTTGACGCGGCTCCGCGCTCCGCCCATTGGATTGTGTAATAATCCTGGGCGCCTTTCACGCCGATGAGCAGCGCGGCTTCGCTATGCGCTGCCCCTTGCGCCTGCAGCGCGCCGCACCCGGCCAGAAGAACGAAGGCTTCGTGCCCGCTGATCCTTTTCTCGCCGAGAGGCTTTGCGGAAAATGTCGTTGGACAGGCCTGCTTGAAACCGTCGGCCATGCGCTCGAGAAAGGATTGGGCCGTCACGCCCGGGTTGGCGGCGAGGCCTTGCGCGCCGGTGACCGTGATCATCTGCGACCATCGCTCGGCCGATTCCCCCTTGGGGACCATTTCACGGATGTAGAAGGTCCCTGTGTTCTCGGTCTTCTCGAACACGACGCCGAATCCGCCGGGCGCGGAAAACAACACGAGCTCGCTGAAGATGGGCGAGATATTCAGATAACTCCGGTCGCTCGGCGCCAGATTCTGCGCGGCGCTTCCCGCCCCGCGGCTGGGCGCGCTCCCGCCGGGCTCCGCTTTGGTCTCGGCGCCGAGAAAACACAGGATCGAAAGAGCGATCGCCGCCGCCCTCCGAAATCGGGTGGCGCGCTCGAAGCTCTTGTTCCAACATCGATGGCCCTGTCCGCCAGGGGCTGAGCTGACCCAAGATGCCGCCTTCGCCATCGCCGTCTCCTGTAAAGAAGCTTAGCATTCCGAACCTTATGCCATGAATGCGCAAATCGTCAGCAAAATCGCGCGTCGTCCATTCCACCTAGGTCTCTTCGAGCCCCGCACGCCAGGCGCCCAAAACTCGCAGCCGAGTCTCTCCCGATGGCGAAGATAGGAGTCGCCGGCCATTGGATTTTCGTCTTGATCTCAGTATATCCCTGGCGGGCCGCCGTGATGCGGACGAAGCCGAAAGACTTGAGGACGAAATATGAGCACCTTCGACAAGCGGGAGGACACCTTCGAGAAAACCTTCGTTCACGAGGAGGAGCTGCAATTTCGCGCCGAAGCCCGCCGCAACAAGCTCTTGGGTCTCTGGGCGGCGGAAAAGCTCGGCAAGTCGCCCGAGCAGGCGCGTATTTACGCCAATGACCTCGTCGCCGCGGAGACCGCCGCCAACGCCAGCCAGATCGTGCTCGAGCGCGTGATCAAGGATTTCCAGGCGGCCGGCGTCGACCAGTCCGAGCATCAGGTGCGCCGCATGATGGACGAGCTGCTGGCGACGGCGACGGCGGAGATCAAGGCCGGCAAGTAGGCAAGGCCGGCGAGTAGGAACGGAAGCCGCGGGCGACGGCGCAACCATGATGATGAGCCATGGTCGCGATTAGGAAGAACGACGTCGAGCGATTCGTCGCCGCCCCGCCGGAAAATATTTTCCTGTTCCTGTTGCATGGCGCGGACGCCGGGCTCGTGCGCGAAAGCGCCCTCAGGCTCGTCGACCGCCGCGTCGACGATCGCCACGATCCGTTTCAGTTCGTGGAGCTTTCGGGAGACGCTGTCGCGACCGATCCGTTGACGCTCGTCGACGAGGCCAATACGGCGCCGCTCTTTGGCGGCCGGCGGGCGCTGCTCGTCGAGGCGAGCGCGAAGTCTTTCGTCCCGGCGATCGAGATGTTGCTGCGCGCGCCGCCGGTCGGCTGCAGCGTGATCGTCACCGCCGGCGCGTTGCGTCGGGACGCGCCGCTGCGCAAGCTCATCGAAGGCTCGAAACTGGGCGCCGCGCTCGACTGCGCGCCCGACAGCGACGCCGATGTCGCCGCTTTGATCGAGAAAAGCCTGGCTGAGGCCTCTCTCGCCATCGCGCCCGAGGCGCGCGCGCTCCTGCAGGCGGCGCTTGGCGAAGATCGGCTGATGAGCCGCGCGGAACTGCAAAAACTCGTCCTTTACATGCACGGACGCGGGCGGATTGAAGCGGCGGATGTCGCGGAGATCGTCGCCCACGCCTCCTCGATCGCGACAGACGCAGCGACGCTCGAGGCCTTTTCGGGCGACATGAGCGCGGCGGGAGCCGAACTCGACGACGCGCTGACCAAGGGCGCCGACGCCACGCAGCTTATCTCTGGCGCGCTGCGCTATGCGCTGTCCCTGCATCGCGGGCGGGTCGCCGGCGGCGTCATGGCCGTGAAAAGGGGCGGATTCTTCTCGGTTCCCGACCGGATCATCGACGCGCATCTCAAGCGCTGGAGCCTCGATCGCCTGCTTGAGACGATCGAGCGGCTGCGAGCGGCGCAGACAAGGGCGCGCGCCCACGCGGAGCTCGCGGAGATCGAGGCCGCGCGCGCGTTCATGCATGTGGCGAGAGCCGCCTCGAAGGCGTGAGCTTCCGGCGAAGCTCACGCCACGCCAGAGCCGTAATCCAATCCTATATATCTCTAAGGGGGCGCGATTCGCGCGAGCGAATCAACCTGGATTGACGCAATTGACCTCGCTCAGTGAACGCATCGCGGAATTCGTCGTGGATCGATTGCCCGACGACGAAGCCACCGTCGAGCTGCTCTGCATCGACCATAACGGGACCTATCTGCTGCCCTTTCTATGCCGACGAAGCGCGGGAGACTGGATCAACACGCGGACGGGCGAGAGAATCCTCGCTGACGTCGCGGGCTGGCGTCCCCGGCAGCGCTGAGATCGTGGCTTCGCCACATGTCTAGCGCCTGCATTTGCAGCGTAAGTCGCGATCATCCCCAAGGCATTTAGTGCGACGGCGCTCGCAAAATCCCTACTAGTGCTTGTCACGGAGAAGTGCGAAGCGTTTTTCCGGTCGAGACGTGCGCTAAGCATCGCGCTTCTTCCTTCGGCTCTTGTAGGTAAGGCAATTTCGCATTACCTTGTTCGGCGAGGAGACCTCGTCATGAGCCGATTGACGGTGACGGCCAAGGGGCAAGTCACGCTGCGCAAGGAGTTTTTGCGGCATCTCGGCGTCGCGCCGGGGCAGAAGATCGAGGCGCAGGAATTGCCCGGCGGCCGGATCGAGCTCCGAGCGGCGCGCCCTGTCGGCGACATCTCGAGCTTCATTGGCCGACTCGCCGGCAAGTCCCAGAAGATCGCCACGCTCGAAGAGATCGAGGAGGCCGCCGCCAGCGGCTGGGCCGAAGGCGAATGAAGATCACGGCGGACACGAATCTGCTCGTGCGCGCCGCAATCGGCGACGACCAGAAACAGGCTCGGGCTGCAGCGGCGATGCTCTCTAAGGCGACCCTGGTGGCGGTTTCCACGGCGGCGCTTTGCGAATTCGTCTGGGTCTTGCGGAGGCTCTACCGTTTCGAGCGCGACGAGATTGTCGCGGCCCTACGCGCCTTAACCGAAGCGGCGAATGTTGAAGTCGACGAGCCCGCCGCCGCAGCAGGGCTCGCCATGCTGGAAGCCGGAGGAGATTTCGCCGATGGCGTCATGGCCTTCGAAGGACAAAGACTCGGCGGCGAAACCTTCGTCTCTTTCGACAAGAAGGCCGTGACGCGGCTCTCGAAGCTCGGAGTGAAGGCGCAGCTGTTATGAGGCGGCCTACCCTCCTGTGCTGTCAACGCTTTTTTGTGCTATGAGAAATCATGGACAGGCAGGCCATCATCGAGCGGCTGCGAGCCGGCGAGTTCGATTTGCGGGCGCGTGGCGTCGTGCACGCCGCCCTTTTCGGCTCCCGCGCGCGCGGCGACAACCCGGCCGATAGCGACATCGACATCATGATCGAGATAGAGCCGGAGAAGACGCCGGACCTATACGCCTATGTCGGCCTTAAATCCTACATCGCGGCCTTGTTTCCCGAACCCGTCGATGTCGTCGATCGCAATGGGCTGAAGCCTTTCATCAAGCCCGTCGTAGAATCAGAAGCCCTTTATGCCTTCTGAGAAAGGGTCCGCCGAGCGCTGGCTGATCGACATTCGACACAACATCCATTTCGCGCAACGTTTTGTCGAAGGCCTCACTTATGAAGCTTTCCGCGACAATGATCTCGTGTTCTATAGGAGTGACGCGGGCCCTTGAAATCATCTCCAAGGCGTCACGGCGACTCCCGGCGGAGGTGAAGGATCGTCATCCCTCTATCCCTTGGACGGAGATGGCGGGCGCGGGCAACATATACCGCCATGATTACGAAGACGTGCAGCAGCGTCTCGTTTGGGGCGTCGTCCATTTGCGCCTTCCGGAATTGCTGGCGATGATCGAGAGCGAATTGGCGACGGGGAAACCGGAGTCCTAATCAACCGCCGCCCAGCCACCGATCCAGCCGCTTTCGTTCCGCCCAGCGACGGTCTACATAACTCGCCAGCATTCGGCCATCGAGGAATCCCGTGAATCAGATCGCCCCCAACACCTTCCGCGCCGGCCCCGACGAGCGCGGCCGTTTCGGCATTTTCGGCGGTCGCTTTGTCGCCGAGACCTTGATGCCGCTGGTGCTCGATCTCGAGGCGGCCTATGCGCAAGCTAAGACCGATCCCAGCTTTCACGCCGAGCTCACGGCCCTGCACAAGCACTATGTCGGCCGGCCGAGCCCCCTTTATTTTGCGGAGCGCATCACGGAGCATGTTCGCGCCGGGGCGGACGCAGGCAAGGGCGCCAAGGTCTATTTCAAGCGCGACGAGCTCAATCACACCGGCGCGCATAAGATCAACAATGTGCTGGGCCAAATCTTGCTGGCGAAGCGCATGGGCAAGCCGCGCATCATCGCCGAGACGGGCGCGGGCCAGCACGGCGTCGCCACGGCCACCGCTTGCGCGCGTTTCGGGCTCAAATGCGTCGTCTACATGGGGGCCGTCGACGTCGAGCGCCAGAAGCCCAATGTGTTTCGCATGAAGATGCTCGGCGCCGAGGTGGTGCCGGTGCAGTCAGGGGCGAGGACGCTCAAGGATGCGATGAACGAGGCGCTGCGCGACTGGGTCACCAATGTCGCCGACACCTTCTATTGCATCGGCACGGCGGCGGGACCGCATCCCTATCCGATGATGGTGCGCGACTTCCAGTCGATCATCGGCAATGAAACGCGCGAGCAAATTCAGGAAGCCGAAGGACGGCTGCCCGATTCGCTCGTCGCCTGCATCGGCGGCGGCTCGAATGCGATCGGTCTTTTCCACCCCTTCTTGGACGACCGGAGCGTCGAGATCTACGGCGTCGAAGCCGCCGGCCACGGCCTCCACGTCGAGAACGGCCATGCGGCGTCTCTCGCCGGCGGCAAGCCCGGCGTGCTGCACGGCAACCGCACCTATCTCCTGATGGACGACGACGGGCAAATTCTCGAAGGCCATTCGATCTCGGCCGGCCTCGACTATCCGGGAATCGGCCCCGAGCACAGCTGGCTCCATGAGATGGGGCGCGTCAAATATCTGAGCGCGACGGATAAGGAGGCGTTGGACGCCTTTCAGCTCTGCTCGCGGCTCGAGGGAATCATCCCCGCGCTCGAGCCCTCGCACGCGCTCGCCAAGGTTTTGGAGCTCGCGCCGCAAAAGCCGCGGGACCATCTGATGGTGATGAATCTCTGCGGGCGCGGCGACAAGGATATTTTCACCGTCGCCGACGTCCTGGGCGGCTTGTGAAGCCGCGGGGACGAAAGCGCCGCGAATCATCTTCCCAGCTCACGGAGCTGGGCGACGTCGATCACGTTACGCGCGTTCGGGCCATTCGCCTGAACGCAGCGTGATCTAGTCGACGGCGCGCTGCGGCTTTGGCTGCTGCGTCTCTGAATCGTCCCTGCGCCTGAAGCGCAGGACAGATCCCGGAGCGCGGTTGCGTTGGGCGATGCGGTTGCGACCCGTGCCCGTGAGCACGTAATGGCCGCGCGAGTCGTCCCAGCGCATCAGATCGCCTTGAATGGCGGTCTGACGCAACGCGATCGTCATCGGATCCTGCACATGGGCGGGGGCGATGTCGCCGTGGAGGTCGACTCTTTTGAGCGCCTCGAGCAATCGGGATTCTGCGGCGTGAGTCATCGTTATCGAATGTGGCGCCAAACGCTTAATCCTGCAAGAGCCTTTTGAGAGCCTAGACGCCCGCGGAGCCTCTCGTCAACTGTTTGAAATCAAACTGTCTCCGTAACGCCTTGATACGTTCGAGCAATGTTTCCCCAAAGATGCGACCATTTGCCGAAGCTTCGCTGCGCGCCCGCAGCCTCGCGAGGACCGGCCCGCGCGGTCGTCAGCCGTTTATTGCCCTCGGCCGGCCAATGGGCTATGAGCGCCGCAACGCGAGCCGACGCGGCGAAGCCGCAACGCACTACGGTTCGAGAAACCAACCCATTAGCGATAAGAGTAAAAGCGATGAAAGCCGATATCCACCCCGACTACCACATGATCAAGGTCCTGATGACCGACGGCTCGGAATTCTTCACCCGCTCGACCTGGGGCAAGGAAGGGGACGTGCTGCACCTCGACATCGACCCCAAGACCCACCCGGCCTGGACCGGCGGCTCGCAGCAGCTGCTCGACAGGGGCGGACGCCTCTCGCGCTTCAACACGCGTTTCGGCAACATGTCCTTCGGCGCGAAGAAATAACTGGAGCGCGTCTATGGTCTGGCCGTGGGGACCTCTCGGGCAGGCGGCGCCGATCGGCCTTCCTTCGTCTGAGCGCCCTCCACGAAGGCGCTATATGGTATAGATGACGCGAAGGAGCGCGAGGCCATGAACATCGCGATCAGCGCGCGCTGGGAAAAATTCGTGGAAGACCTGGTGCGGTCGGGTCGCTACGCGTCTCCCGCCGAGGTCTTGGAGCTCGGCTTGAGCTTCCTCGAGGCGCGTGAGGCCCAGCAGGAAGCCTTGCGCAAGACGATCGCCGCTTCGCTCGCCGAGGGCGGAGAACATGCGATTGGCGTCGCGCGGGCGCACGTCGAGCGGAAGCACAAGGAGTTGGAGGCGAAAGGGCGGTGACGCGTAAAGTCGCCTTTTCCAACGCCACCCTGCGAGATTTAGACGAAATATTCGAATATCTTGCTGAACAGTCGCAAGATCTTGCGCGCGCGCGTCGTCTCCTAGACTCCATCCTCGACCACTTGGAAAAAATCGCTTCGTTCTCGACGATGTTCGGACGTCCGCGAGACGAGCTGGCGCTGGGACTGCGCGGCTTCGCGTACAAGAAATACGTGATCTATTTGCGCTACGAAGGGAAATCGTTGTTAGTCGTCAATATATTGCATGCGCGTCGGGACGCTCAAGCGCTCTTCGGCCCTGAAGGCGGCCCTTCGCCATGACCGGCGCCGGCACCGACCGCAGCAAATTGAGGATCGAGGCCGGCCCCGCCGTGATTCTCGTGCGGCCGCAGCTTGCGGTGAACATCGGCATGTGCGCGCGGGCGATGGCTAATTTCGGCCTCTCCGATCTGCGCCTCGTCGCTCCCCGCGAGGGCTGGCCGCGCACCGACGCCTATCGCAAGGGCGCCTACGCCGCCGCCGCCGGCGCCGTGCATCTGCTGGAAGGCGCGAAAGTTTTTCCGGACGTGCCGAGCGCCATAAAGGATTTCGCCTTCGTCTATGCCGCGACAGCCCGCGGCCGTGGCCAAGCCAAGCCCGTGCATCCGCCTTCTGAGGCCATGCCTCGTCTGGTCCAGGGCTATGCGGCGGGCGAGCGCCACGCGGTGCTCTTCGGCCCCGAGCGCACAGGGCTCGACAATGACGAGGTGGCGCTCGCCGACGCGATCCTGACCTTTCCCGTCAATCCCGCCTATGCTTCGCTCAACCTCGCGCAGGCGGTGCTGCTCACGGGCTATGAATGGTTCCGCGCCGCGCATGGCGACACGCTGCCCTTCGACGCGACAGAGCGCTCGCCGCCCGCGACGCGCGAGATGACGGCGGCCTTCTTCGAGTTTCTGGAAGACGAGCTCGACGCGCGCGAGTTCTTCCGGCCCGCGAGCAAGAAGCCCGTGATGGCGCGCAATCTGCGCAATATTTTTCACCGCATGGCCATGACCGAGCAGGACGTGCGCACGCTTTGGGGCGTTGTCGTGCGGCTCGTCGAAGGCCCTCGGCGCGAGCCCTATTCGGTTCGGCGCAAGCGCGAGCTGGAGGCGCGAGCGCGGGAGGAAGCGGCCGAGGCCGAGGCGAGGAGAACGCCGAAGAGCGCGCCGCCCGAAACGCCGGAGTGAGGCTTTGCTGGTGTGGTACTTTTGCCACATGTCAAGTAAATCTCATTTCCAAGCGCAGAGCATTGTTTACAGATTGCGATTTTACTGGTCTCCTAGATTCCAAAGAGGTCGTCGCGCGGGACCGCCTCTCCAGGCGACAGCAGTCTTTCAGGAACGATGCTTGGCGCTTCAGCGCCCGCGAAGACCGTATTATTGCGATTGATCCATGGAGACGTAAGATGAAAAAGTTGGCTAACCTCTTGATCGGCAGCGCGATTTCGCTTTGCATACTTATGCCTACGGCTACACAGGCGCAGCTTCTGCTCGTTACCTACACAGATTCTGTGACGAAACAGACAGCTTCTTGGAATCAAGAATTGAGCCCCACGCCGATTAGTTCTGGGGCCGGTCAATTTACCGATGTGCCGATCACGCATTTCACGGCGTCGCCCTCGCTGGGGTTATCTCCCTATACGGACATCATCTGGTTCAGCAACATCCCGGCCATCACGGGGGGGATTGCCGGGGGGTTTGCAACGCCTTACTTTAACTTGAATGAAAGCTCTACGGCTACGCCTCTCGAGCAGCAGTATACAGGCCTGGAATCGGCGCCCACATTTGTACCGGGAACTTATGGCGTGATCGATTTCAACAACCAAGATCCGGGGACTCTGGTCATCGCGCTCGTTCCCCCCGGCGCCCCCGGCCCGATTCCCGGGACCGGCGCAGCAGCTCTTGCGGCGCTCGCGCTCGCCGGTCTCTACGCCCGCGCGCGCCGCGCCTGAGAGCAAGGCCGGCCCTCGCTACCGGTCGCCGCCCTGTCTCGGGCGGCGGCTCAATCCTGCGGCTTCTTCAGCTTCGCATCCGCCTGGCATTGCTTGAGCGGCTTTTGCACGGCGTTGATCACCTTCTTGACCCGCATGGCGCTCGGATCGGTCTGCACGGTGAGGCAGGCGCAGCCATAGCCGTAGTCGCCATTCGTCTTGACCCATTCCTTCGTCGTGAAATCGGGCAGATTGTCCATGCCATAGGCCTGGTAGCCGCCCTGAGCGCCGAGCTCCCAATCTCCCTTCGGGTCGGTCAGCCACCAGTTGCCGGGGGTCGGGTTGACGATCCAGCCGCAGCGTTTTTCATTGGCTGCCAGCGCCGGAGAAAGAAGCGCTGCGAGCGCCAAAGCGACCCATGTCAGGCGCGGAGGAGAGGGGAGATTCATGTTTTTTCTCCGGGGCGTTCACTAGATCACGTTTTCTGCGTTCAGGCGGAATCGCCTGAACGCAGAAAACGTGATCGATTCTAAATGTTTAGAGCGCGATTTGTGCGAAAAACCGGTTTCCACTTTTTCGCATCGCGCTCTAGCCGGCGCAAGCTTTGCCATATTTTAGCCAAGCGCCGGACTTCGTCGAAGCGGTGAGGCGTAATATATTTGGGCGAGAGCCCATGCAAACGCGCAAAGTGCAAACGCGCAAGGCGCCAACGCGCCAGGGCTGAAAGGATTGTGACGATGACCTTCGCAGCGCCCGCGCCGAGCGCCCCACTGGGACGTCCCTTCGCCTCGCCGCTGGCCCGCCGTCTGGCGCGCGAGGCCGGGTTCGACCTTGCCGCGCTTGCGGGTTCCGGCCCCCGCGGACGAATCGTCGAGCGCGACGTCAGCGAGGCGCTCACTAAGGGCAAGCGTCCCACCCCCGCCGCCCCAACGATCGCGCCGCCGCCCTCCGACGACGCCGCGCGCAAGCTCTTCGAGATCGACAGCTTCACCGAAGTTCCGCACGATTCGATGCGCAAGGCGATCGCGCGGCGCATGACCGAGGCGGCGCAGACGATCCCGCATTTCTACCTCACCTGCGATTGCGACATCGACGCCTTGCTGCGGCTGCGGGAGGAATGCAACGCCGCCGCGCCGGGCCTGGCGGAGGGAAAGCCCGCCTGGAAATTCTCGGTCAATGACTTCATCGTGAAGGCCTTGGGCCTCGCCTTGCGCGACGTTCCCGATGCGCGCGCCACTTTCACACAGGCGGCCATGCTGCGCCACAAGCACAGCGACATCGGCGTCGCGGTCGCGTTGCCCGACGGCGGCCTCGTTTCGCCGATCGCGCGCCGCGTCGAGGAGAAGAGCCTCCGCGAGCTGTCCGCCGAGCTTCGCGACCTGACGGCGCGCGCCAAGGAGCGACGCCTCAAGCCCCACGAATATGAAGGCGGCGTCGCTGGGCTCTCCAACCTGGGCATGCGCGGCGTCAAGCACTTCACGGCGCTAATCAATCCGCCGCAATCCTGCATTCTCGCAGTCGGCGCGGGCGAGCCGCGCATCGTGGCGAGAAATGGGACGCCCACAGTCGTCACGCAGATGACGGTGACGCTCTCCTGCGATCATCGCGCCATCGACGGCGCGCTGGGCGCCGATCTTCTCGCCGCCTTCAAGCGCGCGATCGAGCATCCGGCCTCGCTGCTCGTATAAGATGAGCAAGCGATTCGGGAGCGTCCCGCGCAGCGGCGCGGCATTGGATAGCGTCAGCCGAGGACGCCGAAGCGCCCTTGCACTCTCGATCACGCTGCAGCTAGGCGGGTGTCGCCTCAATGCAGAAAGCGTGATCGATTCGAGAAACTAGAGCGCGCTCTATGCGAAACACCGGCTGCCACTCTTTCGCGTTGCGCTCCAACTCGAGAAAAAGCCTGTCGCCGTTCAGCATCGCCCTCGCGGGGATCCTCCTCTCGGCCTCCGCTTTCGCGCAAGAGACGCCCGAGGCGACCTCGGGCGGGGAGCCGGTCTTCCCTTCTGTCCTGGCGCCGCTCATCGCGCCCGACAACCCGGCTCCGGAAAATCCCGCGCCAGATAACACGACGCCCAAGCCCAAGCCAAAGGTCAAGCCGAAGCCACCGCGCGAAACGGCGCTTTCGGACGATCCGACCCCCGCCTTGCAGCCCGAGACCTTTTTTGCGACCTCCAAAGCTGCGGAGCGCTATGCGGAGATCGTCGATAAGGGCGGCTGGCCGCGCGTCGGCGCGAAGCTCAATCCCGGCGCCAAAGGCGCGGCAGTGCAGGCGCTGCGGCGCCGCCTCGCCGCCGAGGACGACACCGTCGCGACGACGGGTCTCGTGTTCGACGCGGCGCTCGTCCAGGCGGTCAAACGCTTCCAGCTCCGCATGGGACTGCGTCAGACGGGAGTCGTCGCCGGGGCCACGCTGCATGAGCTCGACGTGCCGGCGGACGTGCGTCAGCGACAACTCGCCGCCAGCGCCCAGCGCCTCAGCAACGTCGAATTTCCTTACGGGCCCCGCTATGTCGCCGTGAATATTCCCTCGACCGCGGTCGACGCCGTCGAGGGCGACCACGTGGTGCGCCGCTATGCGGCGATCGTCGGCGACCCTGACCATCATTCTCCGGAAGTCTCCACGAAGATCATGGCGGTCAAGATCAATCCAACCTGGACCCTGCCGGTGTCGATCATCAAGAATGAGATCGCGCCGAAGATGCAGCACGATCCCAATTATCTTTCGCGCATGCATATTCGCGTGCTGAGCCACCAGGGCGATGAGGTCGATCCCCGCCGCATCGACTGGTCGAGCGAGCGCGCGTTGAACTACACGCTGCGGCAGGATTCGGGCGCGCATAATTCACTCGGCTCGATCCGCATCTCCATGCCGAATTCACACGCCGTGTACATGCACGACACGCCGACTCGGAATCTCTTCGCGAACGACTATCGTTTCCTCTCGCACGGCTGCGTGCGCGTCCAGGGCGTCGACGAGCTCGCGCTCTGGCTCATGCAGGACGCCGCCGGCCAATGGGATCAGGAAACGCTGAAGGCGAAGATCGCGAGCGGCGAACAGGAAGAGGTGCGGTTGAATCATCCCGTCCCGGTCGTGTGGGTCTATATGACCGGTTGGGCCTCGGCCGACGGGACTGTGCATTTCCGTGACGACGTCTATGGCGTGGATGAAGGCGACGCACTCGCTCCCTAAAGCATGTCACGGAAAAGTGCGAAGCGGTTTTCCGGTCATGACATGCTCTAAGTTTTTGACTTGGCGCGATTCCTTATCGCTCGAACGATTCCGTTCGAGCGGGAAACGCGCTAAGGCGACATCGTCGCCGCGCCGCTTTTCGGGAGCTCGACCGTGAATCTTGCTCCCTCGCGCTCGACACTCTCCGCCTTGACCGTTCCGCCGTGCAGCTCGACGACGAGCTTGACGAAATACAGTCCGATCCCCGTGCCGACGACGCTCGCCACGTTGGCGCCGCGGAAATAGCGCTCGAAAATATGGGGAAGATCGGCCTGCGGAATGCCCATCCCCTTGTCGTCGATCTCGACGATGACGCGCTCGCCCTCGCTTCGGCAGCAAACCTCGATTGGCGTCGAGGGAGGCGAGTATTTGACCGAATTGGCGACGAGATTGACAAAAACCTGAAACAGCAGATCGCGGTCCCCCGAGACCTTGAGGCTTTCCGACCCGAGCGCCTCGAGAATCGCGGCGTTGGGGGAAATCTCGCGATTGAGCTTGCAGACCTCATGCAGCAACGCGCGCATGTCAAATTCGGACTGATGAACATATAGCTCGGGCGCCTCGTCGAAGACACGCGAGGAGAGTAGGATCGTATCGATCATCACGCTCATGCGCTTGACCGCCCATCGGATCTTCTTCGCCCTCTCCTTCGCGGCGCTCGGGAGCTCGGGGTCCTTGACATTGAGCAGGCGCTGCGCGTGGCCGTCGATGATCGTCATCGGCGTCCGGAATTCATGCGACGCCATCGAGATGAAATTGCGTTGCTGCTCGTTCAGACGGATCTCCTGAGCGAGCTTTTCTTCGAGCATCATCGCTTGACGCGCGAGGCCTTTCTGACTGAGTTTCAAATCGACCGCGTTGTTCCTGAACACGGTCACGGCGCGCGCCATTTCCCCGATTTCGTTTTGCTGCCGGGCGTCGGGAAGCTTGACGTCCAGGTCTCCGCGGGAGAGCGCCCGCATGCAATGGGCGAGCGCTCTCAAGGGAAAGATGACGACGCGGGAGAGATAGACGAGGATCAGCACGACGAGCGCCAGACTCAGGATGACCGCCGCGCAAAGATAAATCCAGGCCGATCCGATCGCCTGCACGGCGCGCCGACTGGCCCCTTGGGCGTTTACATTGGTGAGAGCGCCCAGACGATCGAGCATGTCGCTTGCGGAATTAAAGAAGCTGCGAGAGGCGTTGAAGTAGACGGAGAGCGCCGCGTCATTGCGTTCGCCCCGCCTCGCCGCCAACACCTGCTGCGCCTCGCTGCGATAGGCGCGCCAGAGCCTCTCGAATTCGGCGTAAAGACGAAGCTCCTCGGGGTCGTGTGCAAGCGCCTCATAGCCCTGCTGCGCGCGAGCGATCTCCATGTCGAGCGTCGTCGCTTCCTGCAGGAGACTTCCGTCGTCAGATGACGCCGGGGCGAGCAGGTAGCTTGCTTCGAGCGCGCGAAAATCCGAAGTGTAATTGTTGATGTCGCCGAGATAGCGCGTGCTCTTCAGCCAGCGCTCCCGAATCTCGGCCGAATCGCGGGTGAAAGACCGGAACTGTGCGAGGCCGAAGAGCCCGAAGGCGAAGAGGATCGCAAACAGGAGCGCGAAAGCCGCCGAGAGGCGAAAACCGATCGTGTCGCGCCTGCGCATTGCGCGTCAGGGCTCGATGATGCCCGCGATCGTCGCCTTCACCGCCGCTTGAATACGTGTCGCGACGCCGAGCTTCTCGCGCGCATTGCTGAGGTGGAAATTGACCGTGCGCTCGGAGAGCGAAGTGATCGTGGCGATCTCCTCCGAGGTCTTGCCGCGCGCCGCCCACATCAGCGTCTCGATCTCGCGATCGTTCAGCGCGCATTTCTCCGGCCAAATGCCCAAACGTGCGACGCCCTTGAGCCGCGCCCTGATGATCGTCTCGAGCAAGTCGAAGTCGATGGGCTTCACGACGTAATCGTCGGCGCCGAGGCGGCGCCCCTTCAATTCGTCCGCGCGTGCGGTGAGCGCGGTGAGGAAGATGAAGGGAACTCGAGCGAAGCGCGGCGCGATAGCGGTCAGCGCTTCGAGGATCTCGAAGCCCGACATGAAGGGAAGATTGATGTCGCAGAGAATCGCGTTTGGTCGGCAGCGTAGCAGCGCCGACCATCCCTCTCGTCCGTCGCTCGCGATCTGCACGTCGAAGCCGCGCTGCTCCAGTTCCTCGGAAATCAGCATCGCCGTATCCCAGTCATCTTCGATGCAAAGCACTGAGGGCCGGGCGCCTCGATCGACTCTCGCTGCGAGTTCATCGCCGGCGATGGCGGTCGGCTCCGAAGGCGCGACGGGCGCTGAAGCTTGTGACATGGCATGAGCTTGTGACATGGCATGCGCCTTTTCCTCGGGCGGCCGCCCGATGATTCGTGGAGGGCAAGCTATAGCGCCGCCTTTGATGGGCTGACCATATGCAATCTTTTATTCATATTTAATCGGAATGCGTGAACCGCGTTTCGTCACGCGCAGGCCGCGACGTCCGCCGCCCGTCTTCCCACGATCGAGGAGAGGCTTGCGCCTTCGACGGCGAGACGCGCCGTCAGATCCCGCTTGATGCGGGAAACCAGCCCCGGTCCTTCGAAGACGAGCGCCGAATAGAGCTGGAGCAGGCTCGCTCCAGCTTCGAGCTTGGCGAAGGCGGCCTCGGGCCCGTCCACGCCGCCCACCCCGATCAGCGGAAATTGTTCCTCAACGCGCAAGTAGGTCTCGGCGAGACGGCGCGTGGAGAGTGAAAAGAGCGGTCGTCCCGACAGCCCGCCCGCCTCCTTCGCGAGAGTTGAGCGCAGGCTCTCGGGCCGAGAAATCGTCGTGTTGGAGACGATCATCCCGTCGATCTTCGCGTCGCGAGCAACGCGCGCGATCTCGTCGAGCTGAGCCAGCGTCACGTCTGGCGCGATTTTCAACAGCAGGGGCGGCCGACGCGCCGCGCGATCGCGCGCTTCGAGCGCGCGCGCCAGAAGCGTCCGCAGCGCGGGGGCTTCCTGCAGGTCGCGCAGGCCGGGCGTGTTGGGCGAAGAGACGTTGATCGTCAGATAATCGGCGACATTCGCGAAAGCTTCGACGCCCGCGACATAATCGGCGATGCGGTCGTCCGAATCCTTGTTGGCCCCGACATTGACGCCGACGACGCGCAGGCGCGCGCGCGCCGTCAGTCGCGTGAGCGCCGGGGCATGGCCATCATTGTTGAAGCCGTAGCGGTTGACGATGGCGTGATCTTCCAGCAGGCGGAAGACGCGCGGGCGCGGGTTCCCGGGCTGCGGACGAGGCGTCAGCGTCCCGACCTCGACGAAACCGAATCCGAGCCCCGGCGCCGCGTCGAAGACCTCTGCGTTTTTGTCGAAGCCGGCGGCGAGGCCGATGGGATTGTCGAAAGCGAGCCCGAAGAGGTTAGTCTTCAGGCGCGGATCGTCGATCGGCGGGCGGGCCTTGGGAAGGACGCGCAAGGCCGCGATCGTCGCACGATGCGCGGTCTCGGGATCGAGCCGGCGCAAGGCCGCCGCGGCGAGATCGCGGATCAAGCGAGGAGGCTCGAAAAATCGTGGCGGCCATCGTCGCCGGGCGGCAGCGGACGAGCCCAGAGCGCCGCGGAGAGGGGCAGCGATCCATAAAGATGCGGGAAGAGATCGCCGCCGCGCGACGGCTCCCATTTCAGCGCGGCGCCGAGTTGCGCGGGGTCGACCGCAACCAGCAGCAGATTGTCCTCACCGGCGAAATGCCGCGCTGCGGTCTCGACGACCTGCGCCGCGGTGGAGAAATGAATGAAGCCGTCGGCAAGATCGACGGGAGCGCCGCCGAAGGGCTCGCCGCGCGTCGGCCAGAGGGAAGACGCGACGATCTTATAAATGACCTCGGCGCCGCTAGCGCGCTTCCCGCTCGAACGGAATCGTTCGAGCGATAAGGAACCGCGCCAAATCAAAAGGTTGGAGCATGTCATGACCGGAAAACCGCTTCGCACTTTTCCGTGACATGCTCTAAGGCCAGCGCCCGTCATTCCGCCGCCTCGGCGGGTTTCGCCGCGAGCTTTTCACGGCTCGGCAGTCGCGCCACCACGTCGATCAGCGCGCGATCGGAGAGAGCGACGAGGCGCTCGCCGCGATTGAGCCACTCGACGGCGTCCTCGATCGTCTCGGCCTCGGCGAGCTTGGTTTCGGCGAGCGCCCGATCGGCGCTGATCACGCCCCGCTGCCGTGGTCGGCGCGACGGCAGCCAGCGCTCGTGTAGCTCGCGCAATTGCGGATCGTCGTGGATCGCCTGCAGGCCGTTCGCCTCGTCCTCGCCCAGGCGCTGAAGGCCCTTGTAGAGCGCCTTGCCTCGCTTGGCCACCGGCGGCGTCGTCGTCTCCTCGGGCGTGCCGAGCACGCCAGCCCGTCGGAACACGAGCCCAAGCCAGCGCTGGCCCGTCAGATAGGAAATCGGGATCGAGAGAATGAGGCCGGCGATCGTCGGCGACATCCAGGCGACGAGCGAGGGCGAGATCAAGAGACCGGCGATGAGGCTCAGCACCCCCATGGCGACGTGAGAGCGATGACGGCGCACGATCGCGGTGAAAGGGACGGATCCGTCGTCACGCCGCTGCGGGTCCCACCCCGTATCGAAGCCGAAGACGATGTGAAGCACGTGGCCGGTCTGGATCAGCATCATGATGGGCGCGAGCAGCGCTGAGAGCACGATCTCGAAGACCGTCGAGACGAACAGCATCAACGCGCCGCCCGCGCCGCGGCGCGTATCGCGCTCCCAAAGCGCGACAAGGAGGCCCAAGAATTTCGGGGCGAGCAGAATGGCCATCGTCAGGCCGAAGAGCTCGAGAGAGCGCTCGGCGTCGAAGCGCGGCCACACCGGGAAGATCCCGAATTCCGCGGTGAAATATTCGGGACGGAAATAGCTCGCCTGGAAAACCAGCGCGATGCCGACGAAGAGCTGCATCAGCCAGAGGGGCGAGGTCAGATAGCCGAAGATGCCGGTTAGGAAATGCTGGCGGCTCGCCCAGTGAAAGCCTTTGCCGAACAGGACGCGGCTGTGCTGGAGATTGCCCTGACACCAGCGTCGGTCGCGGATCGAAAGATCGATCAGCGACGGCGGGCTCTCCTCATAGGAGCCGCCAAGCGTCGGCAGCATGTAGACGGCGTAGCCGGCGCGCCGCATCAAGGCGGCTTCGACGAAGTCGTGGCTCAGGATGTGGCCGCCCCAAGGCGGGCGGCCTCGCAGATCCGGCAGGCCGCAATGCGCGGCGAAAGCCTCGGTGCGAATGATGGCGTTGTGGCCCCAGTAATTGCCGTCGCGACCCATCCATTCGGAAAGGCCGGCGGCGATCAACGGTCCATAAATGCGCGCGGCGAATTGCTGAACGCGCGCAAACAGCGTGTTCCGGTTGATCACGAGCGGCAGCGTCTGGATGACGCCGGCGTCCGGATCGGCCTCCATGACGGCGGCGAGGCGCACGATCGTCTGCCCGCTCATCAGGCTGTCGGCGTCGAGCACGACCATGTGCTTGTAGGCGCCGCCCCAACGACAGACGAATTCGGCGACATTGCCGGCCTTGCGGCTCGTGTTCTTCTCGCGTCGGCGATAGTAGACGCGCGCCCCGACGGCGCCGAGCCGCCGACGCAAGGCGATGAAGGCGCGCTCCTCTGCGATCCAGATGTCGGGGTTCGTCGTGTCGGAGAGGAAGAACCAGTCGAAGCTCGCGCCGAGCCCCGTCGCCTCCACATCCTCGAAAATCGCTTGCAGGGTCGCGACGACCCGGCTCGGGACCTCGTTGTAGATGGGCATGACAACGACGGTCTTTTCTCTGAGACGGGTCGGGGTCGGCGGCGCCGCCCGCCGGCGCAACAGCACGACGAAGCCAACCACCGCGCTCGTGAAAGAGAGCGCGATCCAGGAAAAGTTCAGGATGAAGAGCGCAAGCAGCGCCCATTTGAGCATCGTGACGCCGCCGACGTCGACGACCCGATACATCTCATGGCCGCCATAGGCGGTCAGCGCTGCGCCTCCGCCGAAGGCGACGAAGCGCGCAAGCCAAGGGTTCGCGGCCGCGGGTTGGGCGGGCGCTTCTTCGCCATTCCGCCCGCCGCCGCGCCGCGAGTCATCGGAGGGCGGCCGCCGGCGTCGGCTGCGGGAGTCGAATTTGAAGATGTTCTGCGCCGGCATCGACAGCCGGTTCTCGACGGGCGTCGGGGGCGCGTTGAGCGAAATCTCCGCCGCCGCCAGCAGGGTCGTCTGCGGCGAGGAGATCTCTGGCGTCTCGTTTACAGCGTCCATCTATAAATCCAGGATTCGCTAACCTTCTCCTCACCCACTTTGAGCTCGAGCCGCAGCTCGCTGAAGGTCTCTCCGTTCGGGTCAAGCTCGAACACGACGCGGTGCGTCTTGCTCGCGGGATCGAATTCGTCATGCAGCTTCAAGAACGACCCCGGCTTTGCGCTGAGGCTCGCTTGCGCAGGCGGACGCGCCGGGTCACCCAAAGCCTCTCCACTGAAGACCACGACAAAACGGCGATGCTTGGGCAAGGCGCCGCGGCCGCTCCTCGCCGCGGAAACCACCGCGAGCGGGGGCCGGGTGGGCGGACTCCAGCACCAGAACTGGCGGTAGGCGAATTTTTTCTCGGAATTTGCAGCAAGGCGGTCCTTGGGTCGCCAATAGGCGACGATGTTCTGATTGAGCTCCGACTCGGAAGGAATCTCGACAAGCTGCACCGAGCCCTCTCCCCAGTCGTGATGCGGCTCGATCCAGATCGAAGGACGCTGCTCCCAATGCTCGTCGTCATCCTGGTAGGCGGCGATGTCGCGATTGCGCGTGAGAAAGCCGAAACCCTTCGGATTGGCGTCGATGAAGGAGGAGAACTGCAGACTGTTGCGATTGGAGAGCGGGCGCCACAGCCACTCGTTGCCGCCCGTATGGATTTGCAGCCCGTTCATTTCGGAGGCGGCGGGGCGAATATCGTCGAGACGCCGTTGATCCAGCGGCGTGAAGAAGGACGCGCCGGCAAGGCTCGCAAGCCCGATATGGTCGAGCTCGACGCGCGGCAGAAGCGTGAGCTCTACGTCGAGAATTGTCGCCTCATTGGTGCGCAGGGTGAAGGTGTAAACGCCGACGACGCTCGCAGAGTCGAGAAGGGCGTGAATGACCAGCGTGTCTTCTCCGGCGGGCGGCGTCTCGACATAAAATTCCCGAAAGACCGGATATTCCTCACCCGGATCGGCGGTGCGGATCGACAGTCCGCGCGCTGTCACGCCCCATTTTCTCTGGCCGGCGGCCTTGGCGCGATAGAAATTCGCCCCCAGAAACTGCAGGCAGGCGGCTCCTGGGGCTGTCTGCCCGGCGGCGAAGCTCGGCCAAACGCGAAAGCCCGCGAAAGCCGACTCCGGCAATCGGTCCGGCGGCTTTTGCGATCCGAATGAGTATTGTTGCGAAGCGGGGCGCAGCAGCTCGGCCTTGCCGCCGTCCACGAGGAAAATCTTGACCGGCGCGCCATAGACCCATCCGCGAAGCAGCGGCTCGATCGTGAAGTTCTTTCGCTCAGAAGCCCAGACCCGGGCCTCCGGGAGCAGCTCTGTCGCCTCGAATTGCTCGCGCGTCAGCCGCGCAAAATAATCGGGAAGCTCGGCGCTCGGGGCCGCAAAAGGCTGCTTGAGGAAGTCGCGCGCGCGCGCCAACAGGCCGTCGCGCGTGAACGGGACGCCTTGCTCCTGGACTGAGCCCTGCGCCTTCGCGCTCTCGCCGGGCGGCGCGACGGCGGCGGCGGCGAGCGCTCCCAGCGCTCCCCTCAACAATTCTCGACGTTGGACCATCTGTTGCGCAAACCCAGGGAGGCGCCGCCCCGCGGACCCTTTGCTACCTCTATACGAGAACCTAGAGGTTCCGAAACGGAATTCTTGGGACGGCGCGGCGGATTTCCGGTCTATACGCGGTCCAGGCGCTCGGCGCCTCAAAATCGCCATCCGGACTTCGAATCTCCGCCGAAACTGATAAAAGAGCGCGACCGTTTTTCGTCACGCTCAAGCAAAGGATCGCCGCCGCGCATGTCATCCTTGGAAGAGCGCCGCGCTCTCGCCGTTGTGCTCGCCGCTGGCGAAGGCACGCGCATGAAATCGGCTTTGCCGAAGGTTCTTCACCGGGTCGCGGGCCGCTCGATGCTCGCTCATGTGCTGGCGAGCGTCGAGAAGTCTCGCATCGCCGACGTCGCCGTCGTCATCGGCCCCGGTCGTGACGACGTGCGCGCCGAGGCCCGGCGCGCATGGCCTCAGTCGCAGGTTTTTGTGCAGGAGCAACGGCGCGGCACCGCCCATGCGGTTCTCGCGGCGCGCGACGCTCTGGCGTCGGGTTGCGACGATCTTCTCATTCTCTTCGCGGATACGCCGCTTGTGACGCCAGAGACGATGCAGGCGCTGCGGCGCGCGCTCGCCGAAGGCGCGACGGTCGCGGTCCTCGGCTTTCGTCCCGCCTCGCCTCTCGGCTACGGCAGGCTGGTGCAAGATTCCTCAGGCGCGCTCCTCGCCATCAAGGAGGAGAAGGACGCAAGCCCCGCAGAACGCGCCGTCGACCTCTGCAACGCCGGCCTCATGGCGCTGGACGGGCGCCGCGCGCTCGAGCTGCTCACACAAATCGACGATCGCAACGCGAAGGGCGAGTTCTATCTCACCGACGTCGTGAAGCTGGCGCGCGCCGCGGGACTGAAAGCCAGCGTCGTTCTCGGCGAGGAAAGCGAGGTTCTGGGCGTGAACGATCGCGTCCAGCTCGCCGAGGCCGAGCGGATCGCGCAGAATCGCCTGCGACGCGCCGCCATGGAGAGCGGCGTCACGATGATCGACCCCTCATCCGTCTATCTCTGCGCCGACGCCAAGATCGCGCGCGACGTGACGATCGAGCCGCATGTCTGGATCGGCCCCAAGGTCGAGATCGGCGAGGGCGCGGTGATCCACGCCTTTTCGCACATTGAATCCGCCAAGATCGGGCCGGGCGCCCATGTCGGCCCCTTCGCGCGGCTGCGCCCCGGCGCGGATCTCGGCGAGGGCGCCAAGGTCGGCAATTTCGTGGAGATCAAGGCGGCCAAGATCGGCCCCGGCGCCAAGGTCAGCCATCTCACCTATCTCGGCGACGCCGAGGTCGGGGCCGAGGCCAATATCGGCGCGGGGACAATCACCTGCAATTACGACGGCTTCCTGAAATATCGCACGGTCATCGGCGAAGGCGCCTTCATCGGCTCCAACTCGTCGCTGGTCGCGCCGGTGACGGTCGGCGCCGGCGCCTATGTCGGCTCGGGCTCTGTGGTCACCAAGGATGTGAGCGCCGACGCGCTCGCCATCGCGCGGGGACGGCAGGTCGAGAAAGCCGGCTGGGCGCGGTTCTTCCGTGAGAAGCAGAGCGCGAAGAAGGCTGAGAAATGAGCGCTGCGCTTTGGCCTCTTGGCCTCGGGTTCTGCTGAAAATAAGATTCCTGAAACACATATCGCGAGGAATGGAGGCTATCCATGTGCGGCATCGTCGGAATTCTCGGTCGCGAACCCGTCGCCCGCGACATCTTGGAAGCCCTGCGCCGTCTCGAATATCGCGGCTATGATTCCGCCGGGATCGCCACGCTCGAAGACGGAAAGCTCACGCGCGTGCGCGCCAGCGGCAAACTACGCAATCTCGAGGACAAGCTCGCTTCCCAGCCCCTCAAGGGCCATATCGGCGTCGGCCACACGCGCTGGGCGACACATGGACGACCGACCGAGAACAACGCGCATCCGCATGCGGCCGACAAGGTCGCCGTCGTCCACAATGGCATCATCGAGAATTTCCGCGAGCTGCGCGAGGAGCTCATCGCCAAAGGCCATGTCTTCGCGAGCGAGACGGATTCGGAAGCCGTCGCGCATCTCGTCGAGGAGGAGCTGCGCGGGGGCGCCGCGCCGCGCGAGGCGGTCGGACGCGCCCTGAAGCGGCTCAAAGGCGCCTTCGCGCTGGTGTTTCTCTTCGAGGGCGAGGAGGATCTCCTCATCGGCGCGCGGCGCGGCTCGCCGCTCGCCGTGGGCTTGGGTCCGAACGGGGCCTATCTCGGCTCCGACGCCTTGGCGCTCGCGCCCTTCGCAAACCAGATCATCTATCTCGAGGAAGACGATTGGGTTGAGCTGTCGCGCGAGCGCGCCGTCATTCGCAACGGCGCGGATGCGATCGTCGAGCGCGCGCGCAAGCCATTGCAGGCGGGATCGCTGCTCGTCGACAAGGGCAATTATCGTCACTACATGGCGAAGGAAATTCACGAGCAGCCCGAGGTCGTGGGCCGCGCGCTGGCGCATTATCTCGATCTCGCGAAGGGGACCGTGCGCCTGCCCTTCGAGCTTCCCTTCGACCCGAAGGCTTTGACGCGCGTGACGATTTCCGCCTGCGGCACGGCTTTCTACGCCGGGGTCGTCGCGCGCTACTGGCTCGAGCGCTTCGCGCGGCTGCCCGTCGACATCGACATCGCCTCCGAGTTCCGATACCGCGAGGCGCCGCTCGCCGAGGGCGGGCTGATGATCGTCGTCTCGCAGTCGGGCGAGACCGCCGACACGCTCGCGGCGCTGCGCTACGCCAAGGCCGAGGGTCAGCATGTTCTGGCCATCGTCAATGTCGACACCTCGACCATCGCGCGCGAGAGCGAGATCGCCGCGCCGATCCTCGCCGGCCCCGAGATCGGCGTCGCCTCCACCAAGGCCTTCACCTGCCAGCTCGCGGTCTTCGCCTGTCTCGCGCTGGCGCTCGGACGGGCGCGCGGCGTGCTGAGCGAGGCGCAGGAGAAGGCGCTGGTCGCCGAACTCATCGCGACGCCGGCCCTGATGGCGCAGGCCTTGAAGAACGAGGCGCGCGTCGAGCCGCTGGCGCGTGACGTCGCGCGCGCCTCGAGCGCGCTTTACCTCGGCCGCGGCCCCGCCTATCCGCTGGCGCTGGAGGGCGCGCTGAAGCTCAAGGAGCTCTCCTACATCCATGCGGAAGGCTATGCGGCCGGCGAGCTGAAGCACGGCCCCATCGCGCTGATCGACTATGCGATGCCGGTCATCGTGCTCGCCCCCCATGACGCGAGCCTGGAGAAAACCGTCTCCAACCTGCAGGAGGTCGCGGCGCGGGGCGGCCATTTGATCCTGATCGGCCCGGAGAGCGCCCGCAAGGCCGCAGCGGCGGATCTTGCCGGCTTTCTGGAAATGCCCGAGGAGGCGGCCGGCGCCTTTGCGGCCCTCGTCTATGCGATCCCCGCGCAGCTCCTCGCCTATCACGTCGCCGTCTTCATGGGGAAGGACGTGGATCAGCCTCGCAATCTCGCAAAGAGCGTGACGGTGGAATAGCGCGCCTTTTTTTTGGCGTCTTTTCACGGCGATTGGGAGCGCCATTGACAGAGCGCGCCCCAGGCTGGCCTATGCCCGCCTGTTCCACGTAACGAAGGAATGCCAAACTGTCGTCCTTTGCCGCGCCGCCCCAGATCGTCGAGCCCTTCACACGGGCTTGGCAACACAAGGAGCTGATCCGCGCCATCGCGCGTCGGGAGTTCATCTCGCGTTTCCGCGGCTCGATGCTTGGGCCGCTCTGGGCGGTGCTTTCGCCGCTCATCATGATGCTGACCTACACGGCGATCTTTTCGCTCACCCTGCCGGAGCTCGCCGCCCCCACGGGCGTCGCGAATTACGCCGCGAACATTTTCGTCGGCCTGATCATGTTCAACCTGTTCAGTGAATTGGCCTATCGCGCGCCGATGCTGCTCCACGAGCATGTGAATTTCGTCAAGAAGTCGATTTTCCCCAGCGAGACGATCGCCTGGACCGTGACGATCCGCCAACTCACCTATGCGGGTGTCGCCTTTCTGGTCTTCGTCGTGTTCCGATTGGTGACGGGCGGCAGCTTCCACTGGACGATCGTCCTCGCGCCCTTCATCATCATCCCCTTCACGCTCTTCATTCTGGGGATCGTGTGGTTCCTGATGGCGCTCGGGGCCTTCACGCGCGACGTGGCGCATGTGATGGCCTCGGTCATACCGATCCTGATGTTCGGCACGCCGGTGTTCTACAATTTCAGCCAGGTGCCGGGCAATCTGGCGATCTGGCTGAGGCTCAATCCGATCGGCGACTATATCGAGATGATGCGCGACATCACGCTGCACGGCCGGCTGCCCAATCCCTTTGCCTATCTGGTCATCGTCGCCATCTCCTATGCGGTATTCCTCTTCGGATACCAGTTCTTCATGCGCTACAAATCGGTGATCGTCGATGTCATCTAACCCGGTCATGATCACCGCCCAGGGGCTCGCCAAGGCGTTCCAGCTCTACGCCCATCAGAACGATCAGCTGAAGCAGATTCTCTTCGGCTCCTGGCAGCGCTACTACCGCGAAAAATGGGTGCTCAACGACGTCACCTTCGAGATATCGCAAGGGGAATGCGTCGGCCTCATCGGGCGCAACGGCGCCGGCAAGACGACGCTCCTGCAAGTCCTGTGCGGCATTACGCGGCCGACGCGCGGCCAGTTCTATGTGGGCGGCCGCATTGCGCCCATCCTCGCGCTAGGCTCCGCCTTCGACGGCCTGCTGACGGGTCGGGAAAACGCCCGCATCGGCGCGGCGATCCTTGGGCTCTCGCGCCGGGAGGTCGACGCCTGCATCGAGGACATCAAAAGTTTCGCAGATATTGGCGCGGCCTTCGAGGAGCCCATGCGCACCTATTCGAGCGGCATGGTCGCGCGCGTCGCCTTCGCCATCTGCGTCTTTGTCAAAGCCGATATTCTGATCGTCGACGAGGCGCTGTCCGTGGGCGACGAGACTTTTCAGAAGAAATGCGAGGCCTATATCGCCGATTTCGCCAAGACCGGCACGTCGCTGATCGTCTCGCACTCGCTGGACTTCATCTGCGAGCTGTGCACCCGCGTGATCTGGCTGGAGAACGGCGTCGTGAAGGCCGATGGCGACCCGGCGGAAGTCGTCGCCGCCTACCGGCAGGCCATGGCGGCCTGAGGGCGGCGCCGAGGCAACCTCCCCGCCGTCATTGCGAGGCGCGTCGGGACGAATCTCACAATGACGACCGGCGAGACAGAGGCTCGCGGCCTTCGGTTCAATGCCCCTTCACCTCGGGCAGCGCCGAGCTCGGCCCGAAGATCACCTGCGACGGGTCGCGATCGAAGCTTTTGGCCGCCTTGTTGAGCGTTTCGACGGCGTGGCGGGCGTCGATGGCGAGCTGCTCATATTGGCGCAGGCCCGACTGCGAGAAGCGGTTGATGTTCTCCGTAAGCCCCGCGAGATTATCGGCGATGGACTTCACGGTCTTGGGGTCGAGCGCCTTGATGGTTTTGTCGGCGCTGCTGATCAGATGATCAAACTTCTCCGCGACCGGCTTTAGCGAGCGCATGAAGGCGGCGGAGTCCTGAATGAGGCTCGCCGTCGGCTCGCTGTTGTCCGCGAGGGCCTTGCTGAAGGTCTCGACATTTTTGATCGAGGCGGTGAGCGGGCCGGAATTATCCTCGAGCAGTCTGTCCATCTTCTCCAGCACATTGGTCGCGCGCGACGACAGGCGCTGAATATTCTCCACGAGGTTGCGGATTTCCGAGGGCTCGGCGGCGATGCGCGGATATTTTTCGCCGGGCTTCGCGACGAGCGGCGGCGCCTCGGGCGTCGCGCCGACGAGCGAGACGATCGCCACGCCTGTCAAAAGCCGCTGCTCCAGCCGCGCCCGCGTGTCGGTCTTGACCGGCGTCTTCTTGTCGATGTTGATCAGCAGATCGACGAGGCTCGGATCCTTGTCGTCGATGGTCAGGCTCGTGACCTCGCCGACCTTCAGGCCGTTGAACTGAACCGCGCTGCCCCGCGCGAGCCCGTCGACGGAGCCGCGCACGACGACCTGGTAGGTTTTGAGCTCCGCGGTCTTGCCGGGTCCCGAAATCCAATAGACGAAGACGAAGGCGCCGAAGGCCGCGGCGAGCGCCAAAGCGCCGACCGCCACAAAGCTGGCCCGGGTTTCCATAGCTCAGTCCCTTCCTTCCGCTCCGTGCGCCCGCAAGCTGCGGGAAGCGATGAGCCGCCCGCCCCGCTCCCCGTGGAAATAGGCGCGCAGCCAAGGCTCCTCTGAGGCGAGCACGGTCTCCATGGGGCCTTCTCCGATCACCTTGCCGTCGTAGAGCGCCGCGACGCGATCGCAGATCGCGTAGAGACTGTCGAGATCGTGAGTCACCATGAAGACTGTCAGCCCGAGCGTCTTTTTGAGCGTGCCGATGAGTCGGTCGAACTCTGCGGCGCCGATCGGATCGAGCCCCGAGGTGGGCTCGTCGAGAAACACCAGCTCCGGGTCGAGCGCGAGGGCTCGCGCGAGCGCGGCGCGCTTGACCATGCCGCCTGACAATTCCGACGGAATTTTGTCCGCGGCGCTCGGCGGCAGCCCGACGAGCTCGATCTTGAGCATTGCGAGCTCGTCCATGAAGCGCTGCGAGAGATCGAAGCGCTCGCGCATCGGCAACTGAATGTTCTGCTTGACGGTCAATCCCGAGAATAGCGCGCCGTTTTGGAACAGCACGCCCCAGCGGCGCTCCAAGAGGCGCAGATCCCTTTCGCTTAGGGAATCGCGGTCATGGCCGAAAATCTCGATGCGGCCCGCGGTCTTGGGAAGCAGCCCGAGGATCGCGCGGGTCAGCACCGATTTCCCCTGGCCCGAGCCGCCGACGAAACCCAGCACCTCGCCGCGATAGACATCGAGGTTGAGGCCCTTCATGACCCGGTTCCGGCCGAACTCGATGACGAGATCGCGCACTCGAATGACGACCTCGCGGCCAGCCTCCGCCCCGTTCCCGCCGTCCATCGCGCGCGCCGCCTTCATCTTCCTTCTCGCCGTCTCAGCTTCTCTGGCTCCCTCAATAGTTGATCGCGGTAAAGAACATCGCAAAAAGGCCGTCGAGGATGATGACGGTGAAGATGCTTTTGACGACCGAAGCGGTGACGCGCCAGCCGAGCGACTCGGCCGAGCCCGCCGTCGCCAATCCCTCCTGCGTGGCGATGAGGCCGATCACCAGCGCCATGAAGGGCGCCTTGATCAGGCCGACCGAGAAGGTCCTCACGCTGACCGCGGTCTGCAGCAGCCCGGAGAACTCCGAGGGCGTGATGCCACCATACCACCAGGACATCATGATGCCCCCGAAAAGCGCCGATATGTCGGCGATGAAGGTCAGGATCGGCAGCGACACAATGAGCGCGAGAATACGGGGAATGACGAGCACCTCCATGGGCGACATGCCCATGGAGCGCAGCGCGTCCACCTCCTCGCGCACCTTCATCGAGCCGATCTCGGCCGTGATGGCGGAGCCCGAGCGGCCGGCGACCATGATGGAGGTGAGCAGCACCCCGAGCTCGCGCAGCACCAATATGCCGACGAGATCGACGACATAGATGCTCGCGCCGAACCGCAGCAGCTCGTAGATTCCTTGCTGCGCGACGATCGCGCCGACCGTGATGTTGATCGTCACGATGATCGGTATGCTGCGCAGCGCGAAATTCTCCATCTGATAGACGACGGAGACGCCGCGAAAGAGTCTCGGCTTTCGCACGACCCGCGCCATCGCGAGGACGAACTGGCCGAGAAAAGCGACGATGACGAAGGCGTCGCGCAGGCCCATGACGATCTGCTCGCCGAGGTCGCCGAGCGTCGCAAGGATCGGATGGACCGGCCGGGAGGCGGGCAAGGTTTCGCGAAAGCCCACGCGCTCCAGGAGCAGGGCGTGCTCGGCGCTCGCCCCCTCGAAGGAGGCGAGGACGCCCTTTTCGGCAAGCTCGTGGCGCGCGTCGTTCACCGCGAGGGCGCCCGCGGTGTCGAGAAGCTCGAGCGAGGAAAGATCAATCGCCACGGCGCGCGCGCCGCGGCCGCGTTTCACGAGCTCTTGTGCGGCCCGCTCCAGCTTGCGCGCGGCGGCGATCGTCCAGGCGCCCGTCAACGCCAAGCGTCGCGCCTCTCCAGATGCCTGACCGGAGATCTCCGGCGGCGCCATTGCGGCCTTGCTCGTCATCGCGCCTCGGTGCGCCCAGATCATGCGGGCGCTATAAACGCTTGCGAGCCCTCTTAGCTTCGCCTTGAGGCCGTGTCGAGCCCGCCCGCCGGCAAGCGCCGCGGCGCCGGCCCCGGGGATTTTGGAAAAAAGCGAGCCCTCTATGGGATATGAGCTGAGCATCGCGATCGACGTCTTCCCGATCGCCGGCCGTTTCGTCATCGCGCGCGGCGCGAAGACGAAGGCGCGCGTCGTCACCGCGACGCTGAAAGAGGGCGCGCATCGGGGGCGCGGCGAATGCGTGCCCTATGCCCGCTACGGCGAGAGCGTCGAGGGGGTCGTCGCCGCGATCGAAAGCCTGCGCGGAGCGCTCGCGAAAGGGGCGGACCGCGCCGCCCTGCAGGAACTGCTGCCGCCGGGCGCAGCGCGCAACGCGCTCGACTGCGCCTTCTTCGACCTCGAAGCCAAACGCGCCGGCCGTCCGGTCGCGGAGATCGCGGGGGTCGAGGCGCTGCAACCGCTCGTCACGGCGCTCACGCTCTCAGTGGGGACCCCCGACGAAATGTTTGCCGCCGCAAAGGCCGCCGCAGACTGGCCGCTGCTCAAGGTGAAGCTCGCGGGCGACGGCGACGCCGACCGTCTTGCGGCGGTGCGCGCCGGAGCGCCGCGGGCGCGCTTCATCGTCGACGCCAATGAGGCCTGGCGCGAAGCGGATCTCGAGAAAAATTTCGAGGCTTGCGCGCGGGTTGGGGTCGATCTCATCGAGCAGCCGCTGCCAGCCGGGGCGGACGGGCTTCTTGCCCGCGTGGCACGGCCCGTGCCGGTCTGCGCCGACGAGAGCGCCCATGCGCGTGAGGACCTTGAGGCGCTCTGCGACCGCTATGACGCGGTCAATATCAAGCTCGACAAAACCGGCGGGCTGACCGAGGCGCTCGCGATGGCGAAGGAAGCCCGGCGTCTTCGGCTCAAGATCATGGCCGGCTGCATGGTCGGAAGCTCGCTCGCCATGGCGCCGGCGATGCTGATCGGCCAATTCGCCGATTGGGTCGACCTGGACGGGCCGCTGCTGCTGGCCAAAGACCGGGAGCCGGGGCTCGTCTACGAAGGCTCAAAGGCGTTTCCGTCGGCGCCGGAGCTGTGGGGCTGAGGGGCGAGCCTGGAGGCTCGCCCCCCGCTTCTACGCCTTCTCGACCTCGAGCCCGGCGTTGACCCAGGCCAGAATGCCGCCGCCCAGATGCGTGTCGCAGTCCCGGCGTCCGCCGAGCCGCGCCTGCTCCATGGCGGTAACCGAGCGTTTGCCGGAGCGGCAATAGATCACGATTTTCTTGCCCGCTTCGGGCGCGGGCAGCTTGGCCGGATCGAATCTCGAGAGCGGCAGGAATTGCGCGCCCTTGATATGGCCGGCGTTCCATTCGTCCTGCTCGCGCACGTCGACGAGCGTCACCGTGCCGTCCGCGAGGCCCTGTTGCAGCTCATGAAGCGGGATGTCGTTGAATTGGGCCATGGTTTTCCTCTGGGCTCGATCGTCACGCGGATGCCACAAAAGCCCGGCGGCGTCCAGGCGTCCCAGAAGCGCTCGCAAGAGTCGATCCAACTTGGGGACCGGCTCTAACGAAACGAAAACCCCTGCCAAAACCGTGACATCACGATAATCGCGAAGGTGTAGAGGACCAGCGCGCCGACCACTTGCGTGGTCGGCTGCCGAAACGTCGCCTGCGTCTTCTTGCGGATGGACTGCAGCAGATCTTCCCAGGTCTGGGCGACGAAATCGCCTTGCGACAGGAGGCCGATCAGGCGGCCCTGGTCGTCGACGATGGGCAGATGCCGAAATCGCTCCTGCGACATGTGCTGGAGCCACTCCATATCGTCGTCGTCGAGCCGTGCCGTCTTCATCTCGGTCGACATGACGCTCGAGAGCGGCGTCGCCTTGGGATCGAGATTTTCCGCCACGAAGCGCAAAATATCGCGCTCCGTGACAATGCCCTGAACTTTCATATCGGCGTCGACAATGACGACCGAGCCGATGTTGCGCTCCACCATCGTCGTGACCGCAGTCGCGACCGTCTCTTCGCCCCGGAGCGAGAAGGCCTGGGGCTTGCCGGCGAATTCAGGACGATCCTTGATCTTCACGGGGCATGACCTCCTGGATTCTGTCGCGCAGCGCGGCGCGCGAGTGAAGCCGATTTTCGTCCTTTCGCCAACCGCCGCGGAAGATTTTGCGAAGCGGGCGGTGCGCCCGAGAGGCCGGTCAGCCGGCAAATCGCGCCGCCGCCGAAGCCGGCAGCTTTCGGCTCGCAACCCAGGCGGCGCGCCATTGGTTGAGCGGATGATCGAAGTATCGCCAAACCACAAAAGACACGGCCAGAATGATGACGAGCGCCTCGGAGCAGAGCCATAGGCGGTTCCCGTAGGATCCCTCGCCGGTCTGAATCGCGCCGAGCACAGGCCAATGTAGCAGATAGACAATATAGGTCAGATCGCCGAGCATGCGGTCGACCGGGCCGCTCTTCTGTCGCACCGTATAAAGCGCGAAGGGCGTCATCATCACCGCGACGAGAAGATTGCTCGTGCTGCTCAAGGCCACGAGGTCTCTGCCCTGCAGCTCGCCCAGCGCGATGTTCTTCACGAACAGCGCCGCGAAGATAAATAGCAGCGCGAGCGTAGCGAGAAGGGACCGGTAGGCGAGCGCGCGGCTCGGCTTCAGGCCATAGATCGCCGAGGCGACGCCGAGCGCGAAGAAGATGATGAAGGGCGCGACTGTCGCCGCCCCTCCGAGCCATTGCGACAGCACCGTGGTCAAAACGAAAATGGCGAGGACGTGGATGCTTTTCGAGAGAAGGAAAATGACGAGAGGCGCGACCAAATAGAACTGCAGCTCCATATCGAGCGACCAGCCCGGCACATTGGCCTGAAAGGGCAAGCTGTTGTAGCCCAGGATGAAGAGGTTCGAGAAAACCTGACGGGCGTGGCTTCCGATCACGGCGGGCGCTTCGCCACGCCAATAGAGCAGCCCCCAGGTGATCACCGAGCACAGCGCGAAGACCGGCGCGATGCGCCAGAAGCGCGAGACGACAAAGGTGAGATAGGGCGCGCGCGTCTTCGAATAGGTCGCGGCCCACATGGTTGCGACCCAATAGCCGCTCAAGACGAAGAAAATCAGCACGGCCGACATGCCGATATTGTAGCTCGTCGTGTGATGCAGAAAGACCGAGAGCGCCAGAGCCATTCTGAAGGCTCCCGGCGACGCGAATGGATCCGATCCCTCGGACATTGTCGCTCCGAACTTGTCCAGTAAAATTCCTGGCGTGGAGCGAAGTCTATCTGCTGAGAGAGTAAAATACGCGCGGCATCGGGTCGCACGCTGCCCGGCAGCTTCTGCAGAGGTCGCGCAGACCCGCTAGGAGCGCGGGAGCGCGAGATCACGCTGCGTTCAGGCGGAGTCGCCTGAGGGCAGAAAACGTGATCGATTCTAAAAGTTTAGAGCGCGATTTGTGCGAAAAACCGGTTTCCACTTTTTCGCATCGCGCTCTACCGGGCCCAAGCGAGTGGGGGAGGAGGCTGGCTGCGGAGCGAGAGTCGAGGCCAGTCGCGGATCTGGCGCCGCCGATCCCGCCTCTTCTCCCAAACGCTCGATCAGCGCGCGAAACCGGTCGGGAATCGGCTCATGGAGGACTCCGTCGTAGATCGCTCTCAGCTCCTTGCCGATTTGCTCGCTGACCTGAAGCGCGGGCGACGGTTTCGAACGCATCTGAGACCCTCCAGACTTTCCCGGGAGCAGGCAGCTTCAAATGCGCCTGGGTCGAGAATAAGGTCGGTTCGTGTCGAAAAACCGGCGTAGATGTTTCTACGGTTTTCCCAATCTTCATAGTTAACACCTTATTATTGCTGAAAGGTTACTTCTCAGCTAGATCAGGCGTCGTTTGAGCGGAATCTCTCAAACTCAGATAACTGCTTAAATTCAAGTACTTAGTGGATAGGCGCGAGAAACCGGTTCCACTTTTCCACATCGCGCTCCAGGGTCGGAGACAGGCGGAGCGGGGACTGATAAAATCTGTGAAATGGAGAAGCGGCAGATCACGCGGCGCTCAGGCGGAATCGCCTGAACGCGGAAAAGGTGATCGATTCCAAAAAGGTAGAGCGCGCGTTTTGTGCGAAAAACCGGCGTCCATTTTTTCGCATCGCGCTCGAGAGCGCGTCCCGATCGCGTGGAGTCACGCGATTGCAAAGGACCGGCTCCAAATCAAAATCTTAGAGCAAGTCCTGTTCGGAAGGCCGCTTCGCAGTTTTCCGGGACTTGCTCTGGGCGGACCGGCGTGAAGCCCGAGGTCGTCGCGATCGTCGCCGTGGCGAAAAACGGCGTCATAGGGGCCGAGGGCGGCCTTCCCTGGCGCATTTCCGGTGATCTCAAACGCTTCAAGGCGTTGACGATGGGGAAGCCCTTGATCATGGGGCGGCGCACCTTCGAGGCGCTGCCGCGCCCCTTGCTGGGCCGCGAGCTCGTGATCGTGACGCGGCGCCCGAGCCTCTCGGCGCCCGGCGCGCGTTTCGCCCGAAGCCCAGACGAAGCGCTGGAGATTGCGCGCGAAATCGCCCGCGCTTCGGGAGCGAAGGAAATCTGCATCGGCGGCGGCGGCGAAATCTATCGCGCCTTGCTCGAGGCCACCGACCGCGTCGAGCTCACCGAGATCGACCTCGCTCCCGAAGGCGACGCCTATCTCCCGCCCTTCGATCTCGCCAGGTGGAGAGAGACGGCGCGCGTCGCGCCGGAGCGCGGTCCGAGGGACGAGGCCGACTACGCCTTCGTGACGCTCGAGCGGCGCCGGGGCTAATCGATCACGCTTTCCGCATTCAGGCGATTCCGCCTCAACGCAGCGTGATCGAGCTACTTCTCCTCACTGTATTCCTCAAGCTCCAGCCACATTGCGTTGAGGATCGCGAAGGAGCAGGCGAGGCCGAGGCCGAGAACCCAGGAAAAATACCACATCGGCTTGCGCTCCTTTCAGTAGTTGTAATCGTCGCCGCGCTCGATCGCCGCCACGCTCACGAGGCCGCGGAAAACGCGATAGGCCCAGAAGGTGTAGGCGAGCACGATGGGCAGGAACACGACCACGACGAGCAGCATCAGAAACAGCGTCGACCGGCTGGAGGATGAATCCCACACGGTCAGACTATGGTCCGGATAGCTCGAGGAGGGCATGAGGAAGGGAAAGAGGCTCACCCCCGCCGTCAGGATCACGCCAGCGATCGCGGCGCTGCTTAGCGTGAGGGCCGTCCTGGCCCATCCCGCAAAGAGCGTCACGGCCGCGCCCACCGCCCCGACCAACCCGAGGATTGGCAGAGCGATCGTGATCGGCGCGCGACCATAATTCGCGAGCCAGGCGCCCGCCTGACGCGTGACGGTCTTCAGCGTCGGGTTGGAGGGGCCTTCCCAGTCCGGCGCGCCCTGCCAGACATATCCCTCGACGAACTTCCAGACCAGCAAACCCGCGACCGCAAAGAGCAGAGCAAGCGCGATCGCCGCCACGGCGCCATAGCGTCGCGCCCGCGCCGCGACCTCGCCTTCCGTCTTCACGGCGAGGTAGCTCCCGCCCTGCATGACCAGCATGGCGATGCTGACCAGGCCGCAGAGTAGCGCGAAGGGATTGAGAAGCCCCAGAAGATTGCCCTGATACAGGACATTGAGGCCGCTCTGGAAATAGAAGGGAGCGCCGAGCAGGAGATTGCCGAAGGCCACGCCGAAGACGAGCGAAGGAATGAGGCCCGCGACGAAGAAGGCGTAATCCCAAGTCGCACGCCAGACCGGCGAGGGTCGCTTCGAACGATAGGTCAGCGCCACCGGACGCAGGATGAAGCCGATCAGCACCAGCATCATCGCGAGATAGAAGCCTGAGAAGGAGACGGAATAGAGCACCGGCCAGGCGGCGAAGACGGCGCCGCCGCCGAGCACGAACCAGATTTGATTGCCTTCCCAGACCGGGCCGATCGTGTTCATCGACACGCGACGCTCGGCGTCGTTCCTTGCGACGAAGGGGTGCAACATGGCGACCCCGAGATCGAAACCGTCGAGGACCGCGAAGCCGATCAAGAGCACGCCGAGGAGCGCCCACCAAATGAGACGCAGGATTCCGTAGTCGATCATGGCTTACGTCTCCTCTTACTCTGCCGGGAGGGAAACGAGCTCTGGCGAGGAGACCTTAGACTCCTCCGGGCCCAGCTTCACATATTTAAACATGAGCATCAGCTCGACGATGGCCAGCCCGCTGTAGAAGACGACGAAGCCGATGAGGCTCGCCCAGACATTGCTCGCCGGTATGTTCGAGACGCCGAGGAAGGTCGGCATCACGCCGTCGATGATCCAGGGCTGGCGGCCATATTCGGCGACGATCCAGCCGAGCTCGGCGGCCACCCAGGGCAGCGGCAGGCTCCAGAGGGCGACGCGCAGGAAGAGCTTCGACTTGCCGCAGCGTCGACGGCTCGAGAGATAAAAGGCCGCGCCGAACAGCGCGATGAAGTAAAAGCCCAACGCCACCATGACGCGGAACGACCAGAACAGCACGGGCACATTGGGAATGACGGAATGCGCCGCCTTCTTGATCTCGTCGTCCGTCGCATTCTCGACATCAGGCCTGACGCCCTTGAGCAGAAGGGCGTAACCGAGGTCCCCGAAGGAGGTCTTCAGGTCGGGGGGAATGGAATCGGACCCGCCGCCGGCTTTCTGGAGCCATTTATACGCCGGGAGCCCAGTGCGGATGCGCTCTTCCGTCTTCTGGACGAGCGGATGAATGCCTTCGACCGTCCCGTCGAGAGAGCGCGTCGCGATCAAGCCCAGGACCCAGGGAATTTCGACCGCATATTTCGTCCTTTCCGTCTCGAGGTCCGGAACGCCAACAAGCGTAAAGGGGGCCGGAGCGGGCTCCGTCTCCCACATCGCCTCGATTGCGGCGATCTTCATTTTTTGATTGAGGCCGGTGGTGTAGCCGCTCTCGTCGCCAAGCACGACGACCGAGAGCGCCGAGGCCAGGCCGAAGCTCGCGGCGACGTGGAAGGAGCGGCGCGCAATATCGAAATGGCGACCGCGCAGCATGTAATAGGCGCTGATCGAGAGGACGAACATCGCCCCGGTCACATAGCCGGCGCTGACCGTATGCACGAATTTCGACTGCGCGACGGGATTGAACAGGACCTCGGTAAAGGAGGTCAACTCCATGCGCATCGTCTTCGGATTGAACTCGGAGCCAACGGGATTGAGCATCCAACTGTTGGCGACGAGAATCCAGAGCGCCGAAAGATTGCTGCCAAGCGCGACCAGCCAGGTCGTCGCGAGATGCTGCACCTTGCTGAGGCGATTCCAGCCGAAGAAAAAGAGCCCGACGAAGGTCGCCTCGAGAAAGAAGGCGAGGATGCCCTCGATGGCGAGCGGCGCGCCGAAGATGTCGCCGACATAATGGGAGTAATAGCTCCAATTCGTGCCGAACTGGAACTCCATCGTCACGCCGGTCGCCACGCCCATCGCGAAGTTGATGCCAAAAAGCGTGCCCCAGAACTTGGTCGCGTCGCGCCAGACCGTGCGTCCGGTCATCACATAGACGCTCTCCATGATCGCGAGCAGCCAGGCGAGCCCGAGGGTCAAGGGAACGAAGAGAAAATGGTAAAGTGCGGTCAAGGCGAATTGAAGCCGCGACAAGGTCGCAACGTCGAGACCGTCCATCTGGATTTCTCCTCGCTCGGGGGTTAGCGCGTGGCTGGGGGAACAGGGCCGGATATAAGCGCAGTCATTGTCTGCGGTGTGACATGCGGACGGTGAGAACCAGCGAAGAAAGCGAAGTAGAGCGCGGCGATCGCCGCGGCCTTGACCGCCAACACAAGGCTGATATCTTGGGCCAGCGACCGCTTCTTCAAGGCCTCTCCTCCGTCGCCTCGGTTTGCTTATACGCCGGCGCCAGCCCCAGCTCTATGATTTGATCACGCACTTGCGGAAATATTTCATCGCAGAGTTTTGTGCAAAATCAGATTTTTACGCGCGCCCCGAGCTCCACGACACGATCCGACGGAATAGAGAAGAAGTCCGTGGCGTTCGCCGCCTGATGGGTGAGCGCAATATAGAGCTTATCCTGCCAGCCGGGCATTTCCGAGCCGGAGCTTTCGACGATCGAGCGCCGACCCAGGAAGAAAGACGTCGTCATGATGTCGTATTTGAGACCCGCCTTGCGCATCTGCGCGAGCGCCGCCGGCACGCGCGGGCTTTCCATGAACCCATAATAGAGCAGTATTCGCGTGAAGTCGTCGGAGAGCCTTTCGATCTCGAAGCGCTTGAAGACGCGCGGCACGTCCTTGGTCACGACGGAGATCACGAGCACGCGCTCGTGGAGCACCTTGTTGTGCTTGAGATTGTGCATCAACGCGGCGGGCGCGACATTGGGGTCGCTCGTCAGGAACACCGCTGTGCCCTTGACCCGCGTTGGCTTCGACTTCTCGAGCATCGCGATGAGATCGCAAATTGGAATCGAGTCGCGGTGCGTCTTTTCCGCCAGGAGATGCGTGCCGCGCACCCATGTCCACATGACCACCATCGAACAGGCGCCGAGCAGCAGCGGCACCCATCCGCCGTCGACGACCTTCATCAGATTGGCGGCCAGGAAGGCCAGATCGACGACGAGAAAGGCCGAAACGAAAGGAACGGCCGCCCACAAGGGCCAACGCCAGCGCTTCCAGACGACGACGAAAGCAAGCGCGGTGGTGGTCACCATCGTGCCGGTCACGGCGATGCCATAGGCGGAAGCGAGCGCCGAGGAGCTCTTGAACAGGACGACGAGGATCAGCACCCCGACAAGCAGGAGCCGATTGACGCGGGCGATATAAATTTGGCCTTCCTGCATCGCCGAGGTGTGCGTGATCTCGAGACGAGGCAAGAGGCCGAGCTGGATCGCTTGCCGCACCAGCGAGAAGGCGCCGGTGACGACGGCTTGGCTCGCAATGACTGTCGCGATTGTGGAGAGGATCACCAGCGCGAGCGGCAACAGGCCCCATTCGGGGGCAAGACGAAAGAAGGGATTGTCGATCGTGGTCGGGTCCGAGAGGATCAGCGCGCCCTGCCCGAGATAGTTGAGCAGCAGCGCCGGCAGCACGAAGAAGCTCCAAGCCGCCTGGATTGGCAGGCGTCCGAAATGGCCCATGTCGGCGTAAAGCGCCTCCGCGCCCGTCACGCCCAGGAAGACGGAGCCCAGCACCGCGAAGCCGAGCCAACCGTGAGTGAGCAGAAAGCGCAAGCCGTTTAGGGGATTGAAGGCGTAGAGCGTTTGCGGCGCGTCGGGAATGTGCAGAGCGCCGAGCGCTCCGATCACGAGAAAGAAGATGACCATGATCGGGCCGAAAAAAGCGGCGACCCTCGCCGTGCCATGGTTCTGCACCCAAAAGAGCGCGATGAGAATCGCGATCGTGATCGGCAGCACGTATTCCTTGACGTTGACGTAATCCTTGAATCGCTCCGTCACGAGGTCGAGCCCTTCGACGGCCGAGAGCACTGAGATCGCAGGGGTGATGATCGCATCGCCGGAAAACAGCGCCGCGCCGGCGACGCCGAGAAGGAAAACGATCTGGGCGCGGCGGCCCAACGCCGACTGCGCGAGCGCCATCAGCGACAGGATGCCGCCCTCGCCGCGATTGTCGGCGCGCATCAGGAACAGCACATATTTGGCTGTGACCGTGAAGATCAGCGCGTAGATCAAAAGCGAGGTCGCGCCGATGATCGCCCCTTGCGTCAGCTCCCCCGCCTTGGAGGCGTGCGAGAGCGACTCGCGCAGCGCATAGAGGGGGCTCGTGCCGATGTCGCCGTAAACGACGCCAATGGCGCCCAAGACGAGCGCCGGCAGCGGCGCCTTGACATGCGCCTCGGTGGAATCATCCGCCGGAACGCCGGCTTGCGAAGGCTCGGCTCCCAGCCTTTGCGCAGTCGTATTCTCGGCCATCCAGCGACCTTCCATGGCCTTTTGCGAAGAGACGCAGCGCGCAACCTCTCCCGCATAAGGCTCGGGGCGGGCCTATACAGTTCTTTTGCGAACTTGAGAAGCCGCCTCGACGCGGCCAAAATCCTGTCGTGGAGCAGCCTGAAAGGATCGAGCCATGCCGCAACCCTTGAGCCAAGGCGCCCCGAGACCGATAGATGCGAAAGAAGCGCGGATTGGCGACATGCCGGCCTATATGGCGAGGCCCACGGAAGCCGCGCATCCGCCGATCTTGATCATCGTCGCGGAAATCTTCGGCCTCAACGATCACATTCGCGACGTCGTTCGTCGCTTCGCGGCCGAGGGCTATCTCGCCATCGCCCCCGATTTCTTTTTTCGCGTGGGCGATCCCGCGAAGGAGACCGACTTGGCGGCGATCCGGGCGATCATCATGAAGGTTCCGGACGAGGAGGCCATGCGCGACTTCGACGCGGCGCTCGCTTTCGCGGATTCATCAGGCGGCGACGCCGCTCGGGCCGCGATCACGGGCTTCTGCTGGGGCGGGCGCATGGCCTGGCTCTATGCGGCCCATAACCCAAAGCTGAAGGCGGTCGTTCCCTGGTACGGACGCCTCGACGGCGAACGCACAAAGAATCAGCCGCAGTGGCCGATCGACGTCGCGGACAGGCTTTCAGTTCCCTATCTGGGGCTCTACGGCGGCGCCGATCCCTCGATCCCCCCGCCGCTCGTCGAGCAAATGCGCGCGCGCCTGAGCGCAGCGCCGGCGAAAGGCGAGATCATGGTCTATCCGGACGCGCCGCACGCCTTTTTCGCGGATTATCGCGAGAGCTATCGAGACGCTCCCGCGCGCGACGCTTTCGCCCGGATGCTCGCCTTCTTGAAGACGCAAGGCGCAGCGTGAGACTTAGCGCGTTTCCCGCTCGAACGGAATCGTTCGAGCGATAAGGAATCGCGTCAAATCAAAAGGTTGGAGCATGTCTTGACCGGAAAACCGCTTCGCACTTTTCCGTGACATGCTCTAGAAATCGCTCGCGAGGCCGTTTCTCTCCCAATCGCCGTAGCGGGTGGGCTCGAGACCGGCGCGGCCGCCGATCTCATCGCTCGGCGCGCTCTGGGCGGCGGCGGCGCGGCGGGCGGCGGCTTCCGCCAGCGCGCGGCGCGCGGCCGGGGAAAGCTTCTCGCCGCGTTCAAGCTCGGGCTCTGCGCTGATTTCTTGTGAACCCGTGAGCTTTGTCGTCATCTTGACTCCTTCTTCGCGCGAGCTTCGGCTGGTAGCATGCTATGGGTGCGGCGGCAGGGACGGGGAGCCGTTGGTTGGCGACACAGAACTCTAGATCTTTCCTTTCGAAAGCCAAGACCTCGACGAAAGCTTCGCCGCGCCAGGGATTCGTCCTTGCGGAGGAAGCGCGCGAGGCCGAGGCGCAGAAGATTCCCGGCCTGCCGGCGCGGCTCGCCGCGGCGCATGTCATCTGCGACGTCGTGCAGGGCGGCCACCGCCTCGACGAATGTTTCACGCCCTTCGCCGTCCCCAATCGTCTTGCGGGCCTCGACGCCCGCGACGTCGCGCTTGCCCGCTCCATCGCCACAGTCGCCTTGCGGCGTCTCGGCGTCATCCGCCGGGCGCTTTCGCTCCTGCTCGAGAAAGGCCTGCCCCGCCAGGCGACCCGCCTCGAATGGGCGCTCATCGCGGCCGCGGCGCAAATTCTCTTTCTCGACGCGGCCGATCACGCGGCGGTCGACCTTGCGGTGCGCGCCGTGCGGCTCGAGCCGAAGACCGCGGGATTCGCGGGTCTCGTCAATGGCGTGCTGCGCAATCTCGCCCGCCGGCGCGATGAATTCCTTGCGCTCGCCGAAAGCGGCGAGTTCGACGCCCCGCCCTGGCTCGCGCAACGCTGGCGCAGGACCTATGGCGAGGCCGAAACCAAGCGCATCGTTCAAATGCAGATGCGCGAGCCGCCGCTCGACCTCACGACCAAGTCCCAACCCGCGTTCTGGGCCGAGCGTCTCGGGGGCGTCGTGCTGCCCACAGGCTCCGTGCGGCTGTCCACGCGCCAGCCGATCGTCGAGCTCGAAGGCTTTGCCGACGGCGAATGGTGGGTTCAGGACGCGGCGGCGGCGCTGCCGGCGCGTCTCCTCGACGTGAAACCGGATGAACGGGTGCTCGACATGTGCGCGGCGCCGGGCGGCAAGACCGCGCAGCTCGCAAGCACGGGCGCGCGCGTGACCGCGCTCGACCGCTCCGCCGAGCGGCTCAAGCTTCTCGCCGCCAATCTCGATCGCTTGAAGCTTCACGCCGACATCGCGGTCGCCGACGCGACGGGCTATTCGGCTCAACCTTTCGACGCCATTCTGATCGACGCGCCCTGCACCGCGACCGGCACGATTCGCCGACATCCCGACGTCGCCTGGACCAAGAAGCCTAGCGACATCGAAACCCTCGCCGTTCTGCAAGCCAAAATGTTCGATCGCGCCGCGGCGGTGACGCGTCCCGGCGGACGGATCGTCTATTGCGTCTGCTCTCTCGAGCCGGAGGAGGGCGAGACTCAGGTCGCCGCGTTTTTGAGGCGCAATCCCGATTTCAGGCGGGAACCCGTGGATTTGGCGGCGCTCGGCGCGCCATCGGAATTTGCGAATCGGGACGGCGATCTCCGGACGACGCCACAAATGCTGCCGAACGAGGATTCGCGCCTTGCGGGCGTCGACGGCTTCTTTGCGGCGCGTCTTTTCCGCCGCCCTTGAGCCTCACCAGGCGAGCCGCTCGCCCTGATAGTCGATGAAGCTGCCGCTCTCGGCAATCGTCAGCGCGTCGATCGTCGCGAGAATGCCGGAGCCGCTCTCCTGCACGGAAAGCGTCGCGTTGGGGCCGCCCATGTCGGTGCGAACCCAGCCGGGACTCAGCGCGATCACGACGATTCCTTTCGGCTTCAGCTCCTCGGCGAGGCATTGGGCGAATTTGTTGAGGGCGATCTTGCTCGCGGCGTAGACGGCGCTTGACGGACGGACGTCGGCCGACGCGCCGAGCTCGCTCGAGACGAGGACGATGCGCGGATTGGCGGCGCCGGCGAGCTGCGGCAAAAGCGCGCGCACGAGGCGCAGCGGACCGAGCGTATTGATCGAGAACACGTCGAGCGCCGCCTCAAAGTCCATTTGGAGTGGCGTCTGCGGCTTGGGCCCGAAGACTCCGGCGTTGGCGATGAGCACGTCGATCGGTCCGGCGACGGTCTTCGCAGCGGAGAGGATCGCCTCGCCGTCGCGCATGTCGAAAAGCTTGGTCTCGATGCGGGCGTGCTGCGCCGCGAGCGAGGCGAGCAGCACGTCGCGCGCGGCCTCATCGCGCAGGCTCGCGGTGACGCGCTCGCCGCGCGCCGCGAGCTGACGCACAAGCTCGAGGCCAATGCCGCGACTGGCGCCGGATACGACCCAATGCTCGCTCAATCCGTTCCTCCCTCGCGCCGCCCTGCGCGACAATGACAACGCCTAAATAGCTCTGCCCTGCGCCTGCGGCCACCGGAGCGCGATGCGAAAAAGTGGGGACCGGTTTTTCGCACAAATCGCGCTCTGAGCTTTTAGAATCGATCAGGTTTTCTGCGTTCAGGCGATTCCGCCTGAACGCAGCGTGATCTGGGGGCTCAACCGGCCTTGGGACGCGGCCCAACGCTGCGCGCGGTTGCGTTAGAGGAGAGTCGACCCCGCCGAGCGCTCCGCATCGAAAGGCCGCGTGACAGGCGAGAAAAGGACGGCGCGGCTCGACGGCCAGTCCAAGGTTGCGAGCGTCGAGTCGATCGCCGAGGCGGCGGCGAAGCCAGTCGATCCGCTGCGGTTTCGCGCCAATCTCCCTCTCGCGGACATGACGCCTTGGGAAGAAACCGGGTTCGTCGGCGAGACGCTGACGCTGACGCTCGGCGACGCAAAACTCGAAATCTTGAAGATGATCGACCGATGCGCCGCGACGGGCGTCAAGCCTGGCGCCGGCGCGCGCGATATGGACCTCGTCCAATCCCTGCGGAAGCGCTTCGGCCACATCGACTGCGGCGGCGGCGGGGTGAAGATCGGCGATGCGGGTCGGATTTGAGCGCGCGCGCGGCGAGGCCGAGCGCGCTCTCGATTGCAGCCGGCTTATTCGCCGAGCGGCAAATCTCCGGCGGCGCGGGCCGGTTCTTCTCCGCCGGCCTCTTCTCGCGGCGCGCGCGAACGCCGTCGCGGCGTCATCGCATAGCCGCCGCGGCCGCTCGTCCGCTCCTCGCCGGCAGTCGACTCCGTCGGCTCGCTGGCGGCGACGCGCGGCACGGCGGGAGGCGCCGTGATGAAGGCCGGCAGGCCCGCGCCGCCCTCAGGCGCGGCAGGCTGCTCGGCGTTGAACGAAGGCTCGCGTTCTCGACGCGCCTCGAAGCGGGGACGCTCGCGATTGCGGTCAAAGCCGAAACGAGGCTGACGATCGTTCCGCTCGGGGCGCTCGGAACGTTCGGGTCGCTCGCCGCCTTCAGCGTTCTGCTCCTGGCCGCGATCGCGATTGCGCCCGCCGAATTGCACGCGGTCGGAGCGGACCGGGCGCTCATGCCGCATTTCCGGATAGGCGGGCCGCTCCTCAAAGGGCTGCGGCTGCGGCTGCGCCGGCTGGAAGCTCGGCTGCGGCGCGCTGGCGGCCATGTAATTGGCCGGCGGCTGGAAATTCGGCTGCTGCTGGGCGTACGAAGGCGCGGGGAGCCTTTCTGCGAGCGACGCAAAGCGGTCCGGCACCCCCGTGAAATCGTCATCGTCCTCGGCTTCGGCCTCCTGCTCATAAGAAGTCCGGCCGTATCCGCCTTGCTGCTGCTGCTGCGCTGCGGAGATCAAGCGGAAATAATGCTCGGCGTGTTGCAGCAGATTTTCCGCCAGAACAATGTCGCCGGAAGATTGGGCGTCGCGCGCGAGCTGGAGATATTTCTCGGCGACATGCTGCGCCGTGCCGCGGATTTTGACGTCGGGTCCGTTCGACTCGAAGGATCGGGTCAACGGATTAGGTCCCTTACGCCCCGGACGTCCGCGCAATCGTTTGTTCTGTCCTGGTCTCATCGATTGTCCCCAATGATCCTTATTCACGCGCGAAGCCGTGCGTTTACTTTGCGTTGAGGCTTCGACCCGCTAGCGGCGGCAAGGCTTCACAAACGGACGCGATCACGCTCGGCTAACTATTCGGGTCGGTGGCGGATATCCGCGCGCCGCCCTCGAGACCCGCGCCCGATGCGCCTTCGTCTCCATGTTGGATCGTCAGACGCCCGCGCTCTCAAAGCCAGGCGATCACGTCGGTGAACCAAGGAACAGCCGGATCGCCACCCCCGGCGACCGCATCCTTTGCTCGAAGGTTAAACTTGGCAGCCCGTCTCGCCAATTCGCGCGAACCTTGACTGCATCGCTACAATACGAGCAACCCGACGTCTCTCCCCCTTTATATAAGACGCGCGCCGCTTCGCCAAGGGCTCCGGCAAGCCATCGGTAAAAAAGACTTCAGCCGTTGCAAACTTATCACAGTCGGCGGCGCGCGGCCACAGCGCGTTCGCGACCGCCCGCATCGCGACGCGTTCCGGCGTCGTCGAGCCCCGCCGCGGCGAGCAAGGCCGCGGTCTCATGCGCTTGTCCGCAGCCGACCTCCAAGACGGCGACCCCGCCCGGCGCGAGCAGCCGCGGCAGATCCGCAGCGATTTCGCGAATGCAAGACAGCCCGTCGACGCCGCCGTCGAGGGCAAGGCGCGGATCATGCAAGCGCACTTCCGGCGAGAGCTCATCGATGTCCCCGCTCCTCACATAAGGAGGATTGCCCACGATGAGATCGAAGGCGCCGCTGAGCGCGCCGCCCCAACACCCGCGCAAAAGCGCGGCGCGCGCCGAAAAGCCGCAACGCGTCAAATTCGTCCGCGTCGCCAGCAGGGCCTGCGGCGAAAGATCGACCGCGACGCCAAAGGCTTGGGGAAGCTCGGCGAGAAGCGCGCAAAGCAGCGCGCCCGAGCCGGAACCGAGATCGAGCAGGCGCAAGGCTTCGTCGCGGCGCGCGGAGACGAGCGAGAGCGCCAGAGCGGCCACGCTCTCCGTGTCCGGTCTCGGATCGAGCACATCGGGGAAGACGGCGAGATCGAGCGTCCAAAAGCCGCGCGTCGCCAGAATGCGCGACACGGGCTCGCGCGCCGCGCGCCGCGCCGCATGCTCGGCGAGAAGGCCCGCTTCTGCCTTACCGAGCGGCGTCTCGGGCGAGAGCACAAACTCGGCGTGAGTGAGACCGCAGGCGTCGAATAGCAGGAGCCGCGCGTCCTCCCGCGCGGCCTCGACGCCGCTCGCCTCAAGAAAACGCGCGAGACGGGAAAGCGCCTGTCCGCGCGTCTCGCCGGCGCGCGCCTCGAATCCGCCGGTCTCGCTCACGCGCCCATTTTCGCGAGCCGCGCCGCGAGCCGGCGCGCGAAAGCCGCCGCATCGACCGGCGGCTCGCCGTCGGCGATGCGCGCGAGGTCGAGCAGCATGAAGGCGCCGTCGCTCGCCTCTTCGCCTTCGGCGAGCTTGGCAAGCGCCAGGATCGCTGGATGGCGCGGATTGATCTCAAGAACCGGCTTGCCGAGCGCGCCGCTCTCGCCGTGCTCGGCGAGGAGCTTGGCGAGACGGCGATCGAGGCCATGCTCCGGCGCGATGAGACAGACGGCGCTGTCGCGCAGACGCGTAGACAGCCGAACGTCCTCGACATGCTCCTTCAGCGTCTCCTTGAGACGCGTGACGAGCGCCGCGACTTCTCCCGCCGACTCGGGCGCCTCGGGGGCCGTCTCGCCCTCCTTTAGCGGGACCTGGCTCAGATCCGCCGCGCCCTGCGTCACCGATTTGAAAGGCTTCCCGTCATAGCCCACGCAGCTCGTAACCCAAAAGGCGTCCACCGGATCGTCGAGAAGAAGCACCTCCACGCCCCGCGCGCGAAATTCCTCGAGCTGCGGGCTCGAGGCCAAACGCTTGCGATCGTCGCCGAGGAGATAATAAACCGCGGTCTGGTTCTCGCGCAGATCCGCCACATAGTCCTTCAGCGTGCGCGTCGGCTCGGGCGCGTTCGTCGAGGCGAAGCGCGCGATCTTGAAGATCTCATCGCGCCGCGAGGGGTCCTCGTGCAGCCCCTCCTTGAGTACGGCGCCGAAATTCTTCCAGACTTGCGCAAATTTCTCGGGCTCATTCTCGGCGAGCTTGGAGATCTCCTGGGCGATGCGCGTCGTGATCGCCTTGCCGATCTGGGCGATCAAGGGACTATTCTGCGCCATCTCGCGCGAGACGTTGAGCGGAATGTCGGCGCTGTCGACGACGAGCCGCACGAAGCGCAGCCAAGCCGGCAGCAGGTCGATCTCCTTGGAGATCAGCACGCGCCGCACATAGAGCTTGGCCCGGCTCCGGCGCAGCGGATCGAAGAGGTCGAGCGGCCGGGCGCCGGGGATGAAGGCCAGCACCGTATATTCGGTTCGGCCTTCCGCGCGCCAATGGATGGTCAGCGCCGGCTCGTCGAACTGGCCGGAAAGCTGATGGTAGAAATCCGTGTATTCCTCGGGCGTGATCTCGGATTTCGGCTTTGTCCAGAGCGCCTGGCCGTCGGTGATGCGGCGCGGCTCCTCGCCCGGCGCGCCGAGGAGATCGATCGGGATGGCGATGGCGCCCGAATGTTCCTTGAGCACGCGCTCGACGCGCCAGCTCTCCAAAAATTCGTCGCTCTCCGCGTTGAGATGCAGCGTGACGCGCGTGCCGACAGCAGGGGCGTCTTCCGACGCGGCGGCCTCGATCGTGTAGGTCCCTTTGCCTTCCGAGGTCCAAAGCCAGGCTTGCTCCGAGCCGGCCCGGCGCGTCGCGACCTCGACCTTATCCGCGACCATGAACACCGAATAGAAGCCCACGCCGAACTGGCCGATGAGGCTTTGCCCGAGGTTCTCGCCCTTCTCGGACCCGAGCTTGTCGAGAAAGGCGCGGGTGCCGGAGTTGGCGATCGTGCCCAGCGCCGAGACGAGCTCGTCGCGGTCCATGCCGACGCCATTGTCGGTCACGGTGAGGAGGCGCTTCTCCTTGTCGAGGGCGATGGTGACGAGCGGCGCGCCGGCCTTCTCGGCGAGGGCGCCGTCGGAGAGGGCCTCGTGCCGCAGCTTCTCGCAGGCGTCGGCCGCGTTGGCGACGAGCTCGCGCAGGAACACGTCGCGCTCGGAATAGACGGAATGGGCCATGAGCTGCAGCAGCCGCGCCACATCGGCCGTGAAGCCGTGGCTCGAGGCCGGGGCGGCGTCGAGGATCGCGGAATTTGCGTCGTCGGTCACTTCTTAGGTCTCCGAAGGAATTGCGGTTTATCAGCGCTTTCAGGCGCGCCACCGGGGATATCGGCGAGAGGGCGCGAAGTTGCAAGCCCGCCGCGCCGGGGCCGGCCGCCGGGTTTTCGCCGAAAACTTGGGAGAGATACAACGCTGTTGCGGCCCGCGTACTCTGAAGCTATAAGCGCCGCGGACGCCCACGGGCGTGCTTCGCGGGAATACCGCAAAGTCGGAGTGTAGCGCAGCCTGGTAGCGCACCTCGTTCGGGACGAGGGGGTCGGAGGTTCGAATCCTCTCACTCCGACCATTTTTTCCTTTAGCCAAACATGAGAGACGACCTTCCCCGCGGGATGGGTCCGCGCAAGCTTTGCTGTTTCCTTTGCGGGATGGGATCAAGCCGCGGCATTGTTAAAGCCCGCGGCCTTGGCCTGCGTGAGATCTGGGCTAATTCTGTGACCTGTTCAGCACGAATTTGCGAAAAGACCAGGGAGAGGCCGTTGTCCGAACATAGAGCAACGATTTCATGGGCCCGCGGGGGCGCCGACTTCGGCTACAGGAACTATCCGCGAGATCACCAGTGGCGCTTTGAGGCGGGCGTCGAGGTCCCCGCTTCAGCGGCGCCAGCCTATCTCGGCAATCCCGGGCGCGTCGATCCCGAACAAGCGTTCGTCGCGTCTTTGTCGAGCTGTCACATGCTCACCTTCCTCGCTTTCGCCTCGCGCGAGGGATTTATCGTCGACAGCTACGAGGACCAGGCTGTAGGTTTCCTCGAGAAGAAAGCCGGGAAACTCGCGGTGACCCGGGTCGAGTTGCGCCCGAAAATCGTCTTTTCCGGGCCGAAGACGCCAAGCCCCGAGGACATCGACCGGCTGCACGCGAACGCGCACCAGGAATGTTTCATCGCAAATTCGGTGTCGACCACGGTCAGCGTCTTTCCGGCGCCATGACGCCGCGGCGCCAGCGCCGCTGAAAGAGAGGCTCGAGCATGGCCGCCATCGGTCCCGACAAAATCGCCTTCGATTCCCCCGCGCCGGATTTCCGCCTGCCCGCGACCAACGGCAAGACTTACGCGCTCGCCGACGTCGCCGGCGAGAAAGGAACGGTGATCGTCTTCATCTGCAACCACTGCCCCTATGTGATCGCCGTGATCGACCGGCTCGTCGCCGACGCGCGCGCCTTGATGCAGGAGGGCTTCGGCTTCGCCGCGATCTGCTCGAACGACGCCAGGGCCTATCCGGACGACTCCTTTCCAAAGATGAAGGAATTCGCCAAGGCCCACGCCTTCCCTTTCCCCTATCTCCACGACGAGACGCAGGCGGTCGCCCGCGTCTATGACGCGGTCTGCACGCCGGATTTCTTCGGCTACGACAAGGACAAGAAGCTCAAATACCGCGGGCGGCTCGACGCGGGACGCACGAGCCCGCCGCCCAAAGACGCCAAGCACGAGCTGCTCGAGGCGATGCGAGCGATCGGCAAAACGGGGGAAGCGCCCGGCGAGCAAATCGCGGCGATCGGCTGCTCGATCAAGTGGAAGGCTTGAGCTTCACGTTTTCAGCGCAGCCGCCTGAAGGGATTGCCGAGCAGGCCGGAGAGCATGGCGCCGAAGGTGAGGACGCCGGCGATCGGCAGGAGCAGCAGCATCAAGCCGCCGAGAAAGAGAAAGCCGAAGGTCACCATCCCCAAAAGGCCGAGCCCCAGGAGCGCGCTGCCGACGGGGCCGAGTCGCACGATCTTGACCGTGCCGAAACGCTTCGTCGTATAGACGGCGTCGCCCCAGGGACCACTGTTGCCCTCGGGCGGCAGGATCTCCACCTCGCCCCTCGGCGTTTCGGGTTTTCCGGAATTCTGACCGCCCACGGCGATTCTCCAAGATTGCGACGCCTGGAAAATATATAAGCACGCTTCGCGCTGCGCCAATGCGGCGACGCAGGGCGCGATGGAGAGGCGAAGAGGCCATGCGGCAAGCTCGTGATCTCAAAGCCGTTGCGACAAAGGCGGTCGCGCCGCTCGCGGCTTTCGCGGTCTTCCTGGCGCTCTGGGAGGGCCTGGTGCGCTTCAAGGGCGTCCCCCCTTATGTGCTGCCGGCGCCGAGCCTCATTTTCTCTCGCCTCGTCGAAGACCGGGCGCTGATGGCTGCTTCGCTCTTCGTGACGATGAAAGTCGCGCTGGAGGCCCTGGCGCTTGCGACGCTGGGCGGCGTCGCGATGGCGCTCGCCATGGCGAGCTCAAAATGGATGGAGCGCACGCTCACCCCCTATGCGATCATGCTGCAGGTGACGCCCATCGTGGCGATCGCGCCCCTTCTGCTCGTCTATCTCTCGCCGCAGAACGCCGTGCTCGTCTGCGCCTTCCTCGTCGCCTTCTTTCCGATCCTCTCCAACACGGCGCTGGGGCTGGCCTCGGTCGATCACGGCCTGCTCGATCTTTTCGACCTCTATCGCGCCTCCGCCTGGCATCGGCTCATCTATCTGCGCGCGCCGGCGGCGCTGCCGCAGTTCCTGACCGGACTGCGCATCGCCGGCGGACTCTCCCTGATCGGCGCGGTCGTCGCCGAGCTCGCCGCCGGCGCGGCGGGCCAGGGAACCGGTCTCGCCTTTCGCATCGTCGAGGCGGGATTCCGGCTCGACATCCCGCGCATGTTCGGGGCGCTGGCGCTGCTCTCGCTGGCCGGCATGGGGATCTACGGCGCGTTGTCCTTGCTCAGCTATCTCGCGCTGAAAGACTGGCACGAGAGCGCGCGCGAACGCGGGGCCTGAGCCCGCCGGCGCGGGGCGCGGGGAGGGAGAGGCGCGCGCCTTTGACCTTCGGGGCGGCGCCGCTTACAAGAGCCAAAAATTCGCTTAACGCGACCGGCCGCCTGCACTGGTGCGCGGGCCAAAGCCAAGGACAGGGGAAAAAGAACGACATGCGCGTGTATTACGATCGTGACGCCGACATCAATCTGATCAAGGGGAAGAATGTCGTCATCATCGGCTATGGCAGCCAAGGCTTCGCGCACGCGCTCAACCTGAAGGAGAGCGGCGTCCCCAATGTCTCGGTGGCGCTGCGCAAGGGGTCGGCTTCCGCCGCCAAGGCCGAGAGCGCGGGACTCAAGGTCCTCGAGGTCGCCGAGGCGGCCAAGACCGCCGACGTGATGATGATGCTGACGCCCGACGAGCTGCAAGGCGAGATTTATGCGAAGGAGCTCGCCCCCAACATGAAGCAGGGCGCCGCGCTCTTCTTCGCGCACGGGCTCAACATCCATTTCAACCTCATCGAGCCGCGCAAGGATCTCGACATCGCGATGGTCGCTCCCAAGGGACCCGGGCATACGGTGCGCGGCGAATATCTCAAGGGCGGCGGCGTGCCGTGTCTCATCGCCGTGCATCAGAACGCTTCCGGCAATGCGATGGAGCTCGGGCTCTCCTACGCGAGCGCGATCGGCGGCGGCCGCGCCGGAATCATCGAGACGACCTTCCGTGAGGAATGCGAGACCGACCTCTTCGGCGAGCAGGTCGTTCTCTGCGGCGGCCTCGTGGAGCTGATCCGCGCGGGCTTCGAGACGTTGGTCGAAGCCGGCTACGCCCCGGAAATGGCCTATTTCGAGTGCCTGCACGAGGTGAAGCTCATCGTCGATCTGATCTACGAAGGCGGCATCGCGAACATGAATTACTCGGTGTCGAACACCGCCGAATATGGCGAATACGTCACCGGCCCGCGCATCATCACGAAGGAGACCAAGGCCGAGATGAAGCGCGTTCTGGAAGACATCCAGTCCGGCCGCTTCACGCGCGACTGGATGCTCGAGAACAGGGTCAACCAAACCTCCTTCAAAGCCACCCGGGCGCGCAATAACGCGCATCCGATCGAGGAGGTCGGCAAGCGGCTACGCACCATGATGCCTTGGATCGGCAAGAACAAGCTGGTCGACAAGGACCGCAATTAGCGCATAATGAGCCGAGAAACTCGTCGCGACGGCAGATATTGCTGTCGCGCGAAGCTCCGGCCGAGGCGGGTCCAGGCTGGGCTCGCGAAGCAGAGACGCCTCTGGGGAAAGGGCTTCATGCAAGACCGGGCGAGACCTCCCACCGAGCGGCCAGGCGGTGAGATGCGCCGGCGGCTGGTGGAGATCACGCAGGCGCGACTTGCGGGCCGCATCGATCTCGTCGGGCGCCATTTCGCCCCCGACGTCATCATTCATTGCTCTAAATTCGGCGTCTTCCTGCCCGGCGTGATCCAGGGACGCGATGCTTTTGTCGCAAATCTCAAACGGGCCGAGGAGGAATGGGAGCCGTTCGAAGGCGAAATTCTGCAGATCCTGGTCGAGGGGGCGCGCAATGCGATGCGCTGGCGGGCCAGCTGGCGCCACCGCGGCACCGGACACGTCTGTTCTCTCGACATGGCTTATTTCCTGCGCTGGCGAGACGGCCTGATCGTCGAAATGCACGAATACATGGATTCCCCCGTCTCGAAGCCCGACGCCTTCGGCGCCGTGAAGCCATTGGCGAGTCTAATCGCTCGTTCGAATCCCGGACTGACGCGCACGGAAATGGTCGACTGCGCGCGCGAGCTCGCAGACTATCTCACGCCGCGGGGCCCAGACTACGACCGTTTGCGGCGCCATTATTGTCCCGACATTGTCTGCGAATTCGTCGGCGACCGCGCGCGCATTCCTTATGCTGGCCGACATATCGGCGTCGACGCCGTCATCGGCATTGTGAAGTCCATCAATGTCGACTTCGAGCAGCTGGACTTTTCTCTTTCCGACATCCTTGTCGACGGCGAAGCGCTCGCCTGTCGGCGAACGGTGGAATGGCGGCATCGGGGAACGGGACGCCGCGGCGTCGTGGAGCTCGCCGAATTCCTCCGTTTCGAAAACGGCCGAGTCGTCGAGCTCGTCGAATATCGCGACAGCGTGACGATTTTGGAGATGCAGGGCGAGTTGGAGACTCCTTGACGGCCGCGTTGCGCTTCCGCCTGCTCTCGGCGCCTCTCGGTTCACGCTATAGACGAGACCGTAGGGCTCGAGCGTCCGGAGGACGGCGCGCATAAAATTTTCATCGACCTGTTGCATGCGCATGAGCGCACTCAGACCGCCTTCGTCGCGACCGGAGAGTTTTGCCAATGAACGCCGCTTGCCAAATCCTTGAGGCGGACCGCCTGCGCTGCTGTCTGGTCGAGCATCGGCTGGATCTCTCCGAGGCCGAGGAGCGCAGGGTCGAGGAGGTGTGGCGTGAGCAGAGCAGCGGCAATTCCGCGCTTTACGACGGCCGCATTCTTCTCGCGCGGCGGGTCGAGGCGGTTGTCGATGATTGCGGCCGAACGACGCTCGAGGCCGAGTTCTTCGAGGCGCCCTTCTCGCGTTTCTATGTATGGAAGCGGCTGGGACAACCGAACTGGGGCGTCTTCAACTGCTTTTCCGCCCCCGCGTTGCGCTCCAGCGACGGGGCCTTTCTTGCCGGCGAGATGAGCCAGAATCACGCTCAGCCCGGCCTCGTCTACTTCCCCTGCGGCACGCCGGACCGCGAGGACGTCGTCGGAAGCCAGGTCGATCTGACCGGATGCCTGATCCGCGAGCTCGCCGAGGAAACGGGGATCCGCATCGACGAGCGCGACCTCCAGCCCGGATGGCGCGTCATATCCCATAAGAACCAACGGGCTTGCCTGCGCGTCGTCAATCTTCCAAATGACGCCGAGACGCAGGTCGAGCAGACGCTGCGCTATATCCGCGGCCAGCAGAATCCCGAGCTTGCGGGAATGCGCGTTTTCCGTCGGAAAGCCGAGCTCGCCGAAGCGCGCCTGCCCGAATTCATGAAGGCGTTCCTTGAGAGCGCTCTGGCGGCGTGAGGGGAGGGCGGCGCATTTGCGGCTGAAATTTCTAGCGATCCGGTATAGATTGGCCGCATGACAACGAGTCCTTGCGCCGAAACGACCATTGCGCCGGCAGATCCGCGTCCGGCGGCGATCCGGGCTCTTCTTGAGGATAATTGCATCGTGCTCATCGGCATGATGGGATCGGGAAAGAGTTCGATCGGACAAAAGCTGGCCCAGCGGCTGGGGCTAAAATTCATCGACGCCGACGTCGAGATCGCCACTGCTGCGGGCATGTCGATTCCAGAGATCTTCGCGAAATTCGGCGAGGGCTATTTCCGCGACGGCGAACGACGCGTGCTGTACCGACTTCTGAACGGCGGTCCGATGGTGCTGGCGACCGGCGGCGGCGCTTTCCTCGACCCGCGAACGAGACGACGCATCGCCGAGCGGGGCGTCTCCATCTGGTTCGACGCAGATCACGACACCTTGCTGCGGCGCGTGCGCCGCAAGAGCGACCGGCCGCTGCTGCAGACGGAAGACCCGTCCGCGACGCTGCGCCGACTTATGGACGAGCGCAATCCGGTCTACGCGACCGCCGATCTGAAAGTCGTCTCCCACGATGTCCCCCACGAGGCGATGGTCGAGCAAACACTCGCCCTGCTCGCCGAGCGCCTGCCGACGCTGGCGTGCGGCGCCAAACGCCCCTTCGAAGATCTGCCGACCTCAATGAACCAATTTGCGCCCCGCCGCGACGAGCCCCTCCACCGTGAAACGGTTCGGGTCCAGCTCGGTCCCCGCTCCTACGAGATCTTGATCGGCTCGGGCCTCCTCAGCGAGGCCGGCGAGAGGATCGCAAAGCTTGCGCCGGGCGCAGCCTGCGCCATCGTGACCGACTCCCACGTCGCGCCGCTCTATCTTTCGCCGTTGCAGGCGAGTCTCGAGGCGAGCGGCTTGCGCTCCGCCGCGATTGTGGTCGAAGCGGGCGAGGGCTCGAAGTCGCTCTCCGTGTTCGGCCGCGTGCTGGAGGAGGCGCTCGCCGCCAAGATCGAGCGACGCGACGTCGTCATCGCGCTCGGCGGCGGCGTCGTCGGCGATTTGGCGGGCTTCGTTTCGGCCAGCCTGCGCCGGGGATGCCGCTTCGTGCAAATTCCGACGACGCTGCTCGCTCAGGTGGACAGTTCGGTCGGCGGCAAGACGGGCATTAATTCTCCGCAGGGCAAAAATCTAATCGGCGCCTTTCACCAGCCCTCGCTCGTCCTCGCCGACATTGACACGCTCGAAACCTTGCCTGAGCGCGAATTTCGCGCCGGCTACGCCGAGGTCGTCAAATATGGGCTCATTCGCGACCGCCGTTTCTTCGAATGGCTCGAGGCCGACGGGGAGGCCGTCTTCTGCGGCAAGCCGGAGCAGATTTGCGCCATTGCGGTGAGCTGCGAGATGAAGGCCTGCATCGTAGGCAATGACGAGACCGAGCAGGGGGAGCGCGCCTTGCTCAATCTCGGCCATACTTTCGGCCATGCGCTGGAGCGGCTCATGGGTTACAACAGCCAGCGGCTCGTGCATGGCGAGGCCGTGGCGATCGGCCTCGCGCAGGCCTACCGATTCTCGCACCGTCTCGGCCTGTGCAACAGCCAGGACGCGACGCGGGTGGAGCGGCATCTGGAGCGCGTCGGTCTGCCCACGCGGATCTCGGATATTCCCGACTTCGGCTCCGACGCCGAGGCCGTTCTCGAGGCGATGCGGCAGGACAAGAAGGTGGAGCGCGGCGCGCTGACCTTCGTGCTGGCGCGCGAGATCGGCGGCGCCTTCGTTGCAAAGAATGTGGACGCGAGAGAGGTCCTCGCGTTCCTCAAGAGCGAAATGTGATGGGCTCGCGAAGCGGGGGCGAACCTTGAGCGCTGTCGACCTTTTCTCGGCCCTTCTGGTCGTGCTGGGCTGCGTGCTGCTCTCGGCGTTCTTCTCGGGCTCCGAGACGGCGCTCACCGGCGCCTCGCTCGCGCATATGCATTCGCTCGAGAGAGAAGGAGACCGGCGCGCCATCGTCGTCTCGCAGTTGCTGCGACACAAGAACCGGATGATCGCCGCGCTGCTCTTTGGCAACACGCTCTTCAACATCGCCGGCTCCGCGGTCATGACCAGCCTGCTCATCGCGCTCGTCGGCGAGAATGGCGCTGTATATGCGACCTTTGTCATGACGGCCTTGCTGCTCATCGCCGCCGAGGTGCTGCCGAAGACGCTGGCGATCAACCATCCCGACCGCTTTTCCTTGACGGTGGCGCGGCCGGTTCATCTCTTCGTTTCGGTCTTCGGCCCGCTGCTCGCGGGCGTCGAGCTTCTGGTGCGCGCCATGCTGAAGCTCGCGGGCGTCGAGCTCGGCCACGGCCGCACCATGCTCTCGCCCTACGACGAGTTGAAGAGCACTGTGGACATCCTCCACCAGGAAGGCAATGTCGAGCGCAGCGCGCGCGACATGTTCGGCGGCGTCCTCGATCTGACCGTCATGCATGTCTCGGACGTGATGGTCCACCGCACGAAGATGCGCGCGGTCGATGCGGATCTGCCGCCGCATCAGATCATAAAAGAGGTTTTGGCCTCCCCCTACACGCGCATGCCGCTCTGGCGCGAGCGACCCGACAATTTCATTGGCGTGCTGCACGCCAAGGATCTTCTGCGCGCGCTGGACGCGGCCGGCGGGGATGCGTCGCGGCTCAAGATCGACGAGATCATGCTCGCGCCCTGGTTCACGCCAGAAGCGACGACGCTCGAAGACCAGTTGCAGGCCTTCTTGATGCGCAAGACCCATTTCGCCTTCGTCGTCGACGAATATGGCGAGGTGATGGGTCTCGTGACGCTCGAGGACATTCTCGAGGAGATCGTCGGCGACATTCGCGACGAGCATGATTCGGCGATGCCGGGGGTGCGGCCTCAAAAGGACGGGTCGGTCGTCGTCGACGGCGCCTCGCCGCTGCGCGACCTCAACCGCGCCATGGACTGGCGCCTGCCCGACGAGGAGGCGACGACGATCGCCGGCCTCGTGATCCATGAGGCCGGAGCGATCCCCGAGGCGGGCCAGGTCTTCCGCTTCCACGGCTTCCGCTTCGAGGTGCTGCGCAAGATGCGCAACCGCATCACCTCGCTTCGGGTCACGCCCGAGCTTCAAGCGGAGGAATAAAAGCGCACGGGCGTCCGTGGCGCTTTAAGCGATAATCTCGAAGGTCGCCTCGATCTCGACCGCGGCGTCGAGCGGCAATTGCGCGACGCCGACCGCCGCGCGGGCGTGCTTGCCGTTCTCGCCGAGGACAGTGGCGAAGAGGTCGGAGGCGCCGTTCACGACCTGCGGGATCTGCTGGAAGTCGGGCGTGGCGTTCACGAAGCCGCCGAGCCGCAGGGCGCGCAGCTTGGCGAGATCGCCCACGGCGGCGTTGGCCTGGGCCAGCACATTGAGGGCGGCAAGGCGCGCCGCGGCCTGGCCGGCTTCGAGCGAAACCTGAGCCCCGAGCTTGCCCTGATGCGCGGGATCGACCTTGCCGGCCGCGACCGGCAATTGTCCGGAGACGAAGAGCAGATGGCCGGCTCGCGTGACCGGAACGTAATTGGCGACGGGGGCGGCGGCCGGCGGAAGCGCAAGCCCCAGCGCAGCGAGCCGGGCGAGCGGCGAGTTTTCCGTCATGATCGTAACCTCTCGGGGAATTAGGATTTGCGCCTTCGGGAGCGAAACCGTAATTTCTCGCGGCGTCCGGCGCAACGTCGGCTCTGACCGGGAGACTCCGTCCATGGCGTTGCAACGAATCGCGGCTGGCGTTGCTGCCTTGACCTGCATTTTCACGCCTGGCCTGGGGGGTGCGGCTGCGCAAACGCCGGCGCTTGCGCCGCACCGCGCGATCTACGATCTCTCCCTGCTTAGGGCGGATGGGGCCAAGGCCCCCAGCGAAGCGCGGGGCCGAATCACTTTCGACTTCTCGGGCTCGGCCTGCGACGGCTATATTCAAAACGTCCGCCAGCTGACGCAATTGCAACCCCAGGAAGGCGAGGCGCAGGTTTCCGATATGCGCTCGGCGACTTTTGAGGCGGCCGACGGCTCCGATTTCCGCTTCAAGCTCACCACGAAGGTGAGCAATGCGGAATCCGCGGGCGCGACCGAGGAAACCGACGGAGTCGCCAAGAAGAAAAAGTCCGGCGACGTTGAGATCGACCTCAGCAAGCCCAAGCGGGGCAAGCTCGATTACGCCGGACCGATCCTGTTCCCGACCGATCACATGCGCAAAATTCTCCAAACGGCGCGCGACGGCGGAAAAATGCTCGCGGCCCGCGTCTATGACGGCTCGGGCGACGGCTCCAAGCGCTTCGACACGCTCTCGATCATCGGCGCGCCCATCCAGATCGAACCGCAGGAAAAGGCGTTTCAGGTCGAGGCCTTCAAAAACCTGCGGCGCTGGCCGGTCACGATCTCTTATTTCGATATCGAGCAGAAGGATCAGCTGCCGAGCTACACGCTGATGCTCGAGCTGTTCGAGAACGGCGTGACCTATTCGATGAGGCTGGACTATGGCGATTTCGTCTTGGGGGCTAAGGCGTCGAGCCTCACGCTGCTGCCGCCGCCGAAGTGCAAGAGGCCGAACTGACCTCCGCGCGACGCCCGTCCGCTCCCGCTCGAGCAAATAGCTTCAGAACCAGAGGCAAATGATTTAGAATTGGCGCGATGAGTCTCTTATCCACCACCGACGAAGTGGCCGCTCTCTGCGAACGGCTTGCGGCCCACCCCTTTGTCACGGTCGACACCGAATTCTTGCGGGAAACGACCTTCTGGCCAAAGGTCTGCGTCATTCAGCTCGCCTCGCCCGAGGAGGCGGCCGCCATCGACGCTCTCGCCGAGGGCGTTGATCTGACGCCGTTTTTCGAATTGATGGCGAATGAGGCGGTGGTCAAGGTGTTCCACGCCGCCCGTCAAGACCTCGAGATCGTCTGGCGGCTCGCGGGGCTTATCCCCAAGCCCCTCTTCGACACCCAGGTCGCCGCCATGGTCTGCGGCTTCGGCGATCAGGCCTCCTATGGGGAGCTCGCCAAGGCGATCGCCCGGGTCAACGTCGACAAATCCTCGCGCTTCACGGACTGGTCGCGACGTCCGCTCTCGGAGGCTCAAGTCCGTTACGCCATCGCCGACGTGACCCATCTGCGCGACATCTATCTGCATCTGCGGAGCCAGCTGGAGCGCTCGGCGCGCCTCGACTGGCTCGCCGACGAGATGGAGGCGCTCACCTCCCCCGCGACCTATGAGCAGCATCCCGACGACGCCTGGGAGCGACTTCGCCACCGAGCGAGGAAGCCTCGCGATCTCGCGACCCTGATCGAGCTCGCGGCCTGGCGCGAGGCGGAGGCGCAAGCCCGCGACGTGCCGCGCGCGCGCGTGCTCAAGGACGACGCCCTCGTCGAGATCGCGCTCGCCGCCCCGCGCACGGAAGAGGCGCTCTCGAATTTGCGCGCCACGCCCCGCGGGCTCGAGCGTTCCCGCTCGGGCGCCGAGATCCTGGCGGCGATCGAGCGGGCGATGGCGCGCGACCCCGCCTCGCTGCCGGCGATCGAGCGAGACCGGCGCAGCGGCAATGGCGCGACCGTCGAGCTCTTGAAGGTACTCTTGCGTCTGGTCTGCGAAGAGATCGGCGTCGCCGCGAAGATGATCGCCACCGTCGACGACCTCGAGGCGATCGCCGCCAATGACAACGCCGATGTGATGGCCCTGAAGGGATGGCGGCGTGCGGTCTTCGGCGACAAGGCGCTGGAGCTGAAGCGCGGGCGCCTCGCGCTCGCGGTCGAGAACGGCAAGGTCGTGACCCTCGACTGGCAGGACGCCTGAAAACGGCCAAGTCGCAGAAACGACTCCGCGGTGGGCGCGATCGGGACGCGCTCTCGAGCATGTCCAGGAAAAGTGCGAAGCGGATTCCCGGTCAGGACATGCTCCAACCTTTTGATTTGGCGCGATCCCTTATCGCTCGAACGATTCCGTTCGAGCGGGAAACGCGCTAAGAGCGCGTAGACGAAAAGGCCTCGCCGATGAGACAAGCGCAGCAAGGGCCGAGGGTCGTGATTCGTCTCTGCGCCGAGCCCTTCGACGCGGTGCAAGAGGAGCGGGAGATTCTCGCCACCGGGGCGGACATCGGCGGGCTCGTGGCCTTCACCGGGCTTTGCCGGAGCGAAGCGGGCGCCATCGCGGCGCTCGAGATCGAGCACTACCCCGGCATGGCGGAAAGCGAGATCGCCGCGGTCGCGCAGGAGGCCGTGACGCGCTGGCCGCTTCTCGCCCTCTCCGTGCTGCATCGCTACGGCCGCCTGAGCCCCGGCGAGAAGATCGTGCTCGTGCTCGCGGCGGCGAAGGGCCGCGCCGAGGCCTTCGCGGCGGCCGAATTCGTCATGGACTATCTGAAATCGCGCGCGCCCTTTTGGAAGCGGCTTATTCTTTCGGACGGAAGCGACGGCGGCTGGGTCGACGCGAAGGCGACCGACGAAGCGGCGCTGGCGCGCTGGAAGGATCGCGCCTCAGAGCGCGACGGCCCGCCAGGGCGCGAGCAGATGCACGAGCCAGCCATGCAGAGTGGCCGCCGCAATCGCCGCGGCGAGGGCGACGAGCGTTAGAACGTCGACATTGTCCTTTGGACATCGCAGCATGCGGGTGACGCCATGATAGAAAACATAGATTCCGTATAGGCCGAGAATGTCGAGCCAGCGCAGCCCCGGAACGAGCCCGAACAGCGAAGCGAGCCAGACCGGCGTGTAGGAAAAGGCCGTCAGCGCCATAGCGCGGCGATCATCCGACTTGCCGTCGAAATGGGGGGCGAGGCTCGACAGCAGGAAGGCGATGAGAAAAAGCAGCGGCAGGCTGAGCGCATATTGCAGCCCTGCTCGGAGCAGTCCTCCCCAAAAGGTCAAATGCGCGACCTCGAGCGTCGGTCGTCCGAAACCGAAGAAATAGCCGCCGAGAAAGCTCGCAAAAGGCGGGATCAGCGCGAGGGGCAGCACATAACTTCTGTAGATGTCGAGGACGCTGGGGCGCTGGGCCTCGATGAGCGCCCATTCGCCCTCCGGATCAATCAGCAATCCCTTGATTCGCTCCAGCATGCCCATCGCCGCCTCCTCGCCGGTTCGTCCTTCGGCTCGATCGCATCGCCAGACTGCCGGCGGCCGCGCCGCAAGGCAAGGCTCGCGAGGGCGGCTCGGCCGGCGAGACTTGCAGGCGTCGCGGCGCTGTGTCAGGGAAGGCGGGTGGCTCCCGGGCGAGCGTCTCGCTCACGATAGCGCGCGGAAAAACTGGAAATGGATTCTTCGCGCGACACGCGCTCTAAGCAGCTGAAATCCAATGGGCTTCTCGAGCGATGCCGCTCGACCGCACAGCGGCTGAGCGCCTCGGGGCGCTTGAAAAAGGCGCTCGACTATCTCTGGCCGGTGCTGGGCGTCGTCGCCGTCTTCGGCTCCCTCTATCTGCTCAACAAGGAATTCCGCAGCGAGTCGCTCGGCGGGGAAGTCTGGGCGGCTCTCAAGGCCATTCCGCCGCACCGATATTTTCTCGCGGCGCTGGGCACGCTGCTCGCCTATGCGGCGCTCGCCTGGTACGACCGGATCGCGCTCCTCCACCTCGGCGTGACGCATATTTCCTGGTCGTTCATCTCGCTCTGCTCTTTCACGACCTACGCGCTCTCGCACAATATCGGCGCGAGCATGTTTTCCGGGGCAGTGGTCCGCTATCGCGCCTATTCCTCCAAGGGGCTGTCGGCGGCGCAAGTCGCCATGCTCGTCGTGCTCTGCTCCTATACCTTCGGCTTCGGTTGCGTGCTGCTCGGCGGCTCGCTGCTGACCTGGGACCCGTCGCTCATGCAACGGCTTTCCGGGTTCCTGCCGGACGTCGTGACCAATCCGCACACGGCCCGCGCCGTCGGCATCGTCTGCCTGTCGGCCGTCGTGCTCTACGTGATCGGATCGCTGATGCATTTCAAGCCGCTGCACATCGGCAGCTTTGAGATCGTCTATCCGCGGCCCGGCGTGATGGTGCAGCAGCTCTTCGCGGCGCCGCTCGAGCTGATCGGCGCGGGAAGCATCATTTATTTCGCGCTGCCGGAAGTCGGCAATCCGGGGTTCGCCGTCGTGCTCGGCGCCTTCGTCCTTTCCTTCTCCGTGGCGCTGGTCTCCCACGCGCCGGGAGGACTGGGCGTCTTCGAGCTCTTGTTCATCAAGCTCACCCCGGACGCGCCGCAGGTGCAAGTGCTTGCGGCGCTGCTCGTCTGGCGGCTTCTTTATCTGATTGCGCCGCTGCTCTTTGCGCTCGTGGTCGTTGTGATCTTCGAGCGGGGAAGGCTGGCCGAAGCCTTGCTCCGAAGCGCGCATCTCAAATAGCTGGCAAGACGCGGTCGGCTCGAGGCGAGAGCGTTCAGAAACTCAGATCCGGGCGCGCTCGGCTTGAAGGTCGAGCCTGTTTTTTTGCCGAGAACGAGCTGATGTTTTGTTGGGCGAATTCAGCTTGGAGAGCATGAAGGCTGAAATCAGGATCTCCATCAGCGCCAGGGCCGCCAGCAGCACGAAAAAGCGCGCGTCGGCGCGCAAAAGAGTCTGAAGAAGCACCAGGAAGCCGATGTGGACGACGGGAATGGCGATAATCGCCAATTGTCCGCCGGCGCCGCGTCTCCCCGTGACATTGCCGAAGGTCAGCGCCAGCGCCATCGCGAGCAGCGTGTGGCCGAACGCCAATATCGGCACGCCGAGCCGCATCGCGGCCTCGGCCGTCCATTCCGCAAGGAGCCGCGGGTCCGTGCGTGCGGCCGCCAGCTGCTGCATGAACTCGCCCGGACGCAGCTCATAGATGCCGCGCCATGTCCGCGGCGGCAAGGAGCCGCTGCCCTGCATGGGCAAAACAAGCGCATATTCGTCAAAGGCCGAGAGGCGCACGTCTCCGCCGCCCGCCAAGGGACGCGTCTGAACGCTGCCCTTGCGGAGCGCCACGATCACCCCGGTTTCATTGCGTCGGAATTCCGCATGCGCGGCGGTGATGATCTGCTCCTCCATCTTTTCGGTGGAGAGCTGACGCACGAAGAGATTGGCGGCGATGTCGGGCGTCTCCCAGCGCTCGAGATAGAGCGTCTTGGAGCCATTGTCGAAAGTATAGAAATGCGCCGGCTCCAGCATGCGGTGGTTGAGCGAGTTGCGCACGACGTTGAGAACGTCCTGCATCGTCCCGACGTAAAGGGGGGCCATGAAATTCGAAAATAAATAGCCGACGGCGACCAGCGCGAGGGCCAGCGCCGTGGCGGGCCGGCAGACGGCCCAGACCGAAAGGCGAAGCGCATAGAGCACGGCGATCATGCCCTCGCTCGCCATGCGCGAGAATTCGAGCGCGGTGGCGACGCCCGTGGCTAATGGCAAGGCAACATAGGCGACGGTCGGCGCGACGCCCTGCACGGCGGGCCATACGAGGCCGCCGCGCACCGCCGCGGCGGGCAGCGAGCTCAAGAGATAGGCGAGCACGACGGGCACGCTCAGCGCAAACTGAATGACGAGGATCCCGAGGCCGATCCGGCGGATCAGGTAGAAGAAGAGCAGCCGGGGCATCTTCGGGGCCTCGCCGGCAGGGCTGCGCCTGGGTCCGGGTTCATGACTTCATTCTCGCCCATGCGGCCTTGGAAAGCCTTGTCCAGGCTGCGTCGAACACGCCGGTCGACGGCAGCGCGACGGCGCCGGCCCAGTGGGCGAAGTAAATCTCCCGGCCGTCGGGATCGAGCGGCTTGCCCTCGGCAAAGCTTATGCCAGGGGCCTTGTAGAAGCTCTCATGCGAGGCGTTCTCGACGAGGTCGCGCAGCAGCGCGATCTTCACGCCGCGACGGTGCGTGACGAAATTGACCAGCGGCTGCGCGAAAAGCTGCCCGCGCTTGCGGACATCGTGGAAAATCGCGGCGTCTTTCGCCATCGTGTCGATGAAATCCGAAAGCTTGAGATATTTGTTGGAGGTCACCCAGAAGCCGTCGTTGAAAGGCAGCGCGTCGGCGAGGAAAGGGTATTCCGACCGCCGCTCGTTGTAGACATATTCGAAGCTCGGCGAGGCGACGATGAACTCGCTCTTTCCCGCCTCGAGCCGCCCGAAAATCGGCCTGAAGTCCCGAAACAGAATGACGTCGACGTCGACATAGGCGACTTCGTCGAGATCGAGCGCGAGGGCCTGCAGCTTGCGCAGGCGTCTGCGGTTGGAGTTGAAGATCCCGGGATAGAGCTCCTTTGCGAGACGATCGATCTCGACGGGCTCCTCCTCGATGAAATGCGCCCCGTAAATCTCGGCCGCGCGGCGGGTGCGCGTGACGTTGTCGTCATAGGGAATGAGATAGAGCGGCAGCGAGGCGTTGGTTTCCCGATAGCTCTCGAGAAACGGAACGAGCCAGTCGATGATCTTGTCGTTCCCGACGATGGCGATTCCGTAACGGCCTTCGCGGGGCTTGGCGCGCGCGTTCGAATCATCGGAGGGCGAAATCGCTGGATTTGCGCTAATGCGGCTCATATAGAAGCTCTAGCGGGAAAGCTCCGGCGTTAGCAAGAGGGACGGATCATTGCGCGAAGGCGAGCCGGACGACGTCGCTTTGGCCGCGCCGCTTTCCGGAAAGACCGTGGCCGTCGTGCATGCGGCTTGGCATTCCTGTGGCAGCTGCCAAGTCAACCGTAGCCAGCTCGAAGCTTATAAGGCGCTCGGCGCGCGCACGATTTCCGTCGCGATGATGGACGTGATGACGCCGCCCGCACCGCAGGGCGGCCGATGGCCCGAATATATCGCGGCGACGCCGGAGCTTGTGGCCGACGCGCGCTATTTCACGGGGCCGCCCCGCGAATCCTTATGGAAGTCCCCGCTCTTGAGGGACGGCTGGTGGCCGCTCATCCACGGCGACCAGGCGACCTGGCTCGTGGAGCTCGCCAAGCGCGCGCCTGTTCCCGAAGGCCTGGCGCGGGAAAAGATCGATCTCGTTCACGCGAACCATTACTTCACCATTCCGCTCGCGCGTAAGCTCGGCTGCGGCAAATCCCCGCCGATCATCCTCGAGACCCAGGACATCCAGGCCCGCCAATATGTTCTGCGCAATCGAGGCGGTTTCTTCATTCCGCCCTTCGCGCGCTACGAGGACATGCTGGCGGTCGAGCTCTACTGGACCCAGAAGGCGGATCTCTGCGCGCATATCAACGCCGAAGAGCGCGAGGAATTCGTCAGGCTTCTGCCCAGGAGCCGGCACGCGCTCATCTACCCGGCCGTCCAGCCGGCGCCGCTCGCGCTCAAACCGGCCGAGATCGCCATCGTCGCCAGCGACAATTACGCCAATTTCGTCAGCCTGCGCTGGTTTTTGCAGGAAGTCCTGCCGCTCGCCGGACCCGTTCCTGTCGCCGTCTACGGCAATATCGACGAGGGCGTGAAGACCCGCGACAAGGCGCTCTATGAAGCGCGCCGCGAGCTGTTCAGGGGACGAGTCTCTGATATTGGCGCAGTCTACGAACGAGCCGCCGCCATTCTGCTGCCGACGGTGGAAGGCCACGGCCTCTCGATCAAGGCGGTGGAGGCGCTGAGCAGCGGCGCGCCTTTGATCGCCACACGTCAGGCCTTTCGCGGCATGGGCGTCGATCCCGCGACGCTCGCCAATGTCACCCTTCGCGACGACGCGTCTGCTTTCGCCGCGGCCCTTCGCGAGCGCTGGCAGGAGCTCGCGGGCGGGACGGCGCAGCCCGCCCGCCCCGACGCGGCGACGCGCCAACTCTACGAGGCAAGCTTCTCCGCCGGCGCCTACGCCCGCGCCCTCGCGCGGGAAGTCGCCCCGCTGCTCAATCCTTGAGCGCCCGCTTGGAGACATAGGCTGGGGCCGGGGTCGGCGCGCCGATGGCGACCCAGATGTTCTGGTTCGTCTCCGACTGGCGCTTCACGAAGCGATAGGGCGTCTTCTGCCAAGCCTTGACGGAGTCCTCGAGATTGTCGAGCACCAGCTCGCCCTGATCGGTCTTGACGGTCAGGAGCGCATGCCCCTCGCCGTTCTCTTCCTTGACCACGGTCATCAGTAGGGCTTGACGCGGAAAGCCGGCCTGCATGAGCAGCTTGCGCTTCAGCAGCGCAAAATCCTCGCAGTCGCCGCGGCCATCGGAAGGATAGTCCCAGCGATCGATGACGCCCCAATGATCCATGTCGGAGACCGCTTTGATCTCATGGTTCACCGTGACATTGACCTGCTCGATCGCCTTCATCGCCGCGGCGGTGAGGCGGATCGGCTGCGGCGCGCGGTCGTCGTCTTGGCATTCGCGGGCGTAGCGGTTGCAGAAATCCACCCAGCCATAGGGCACGCTCGTCTCGTCGCCCACGGAGGCGAAGCTGGCTTTCATCGGCTCGGCCGAGGCGCGCGGCGCGAGAATGAGGGCGATCGCCCCGGAAACCGCCGCTGCGAAAGCCCATTTGCTGACGACGCCGACCATGACCGCCTCCATTCGATGAGGCGAGAATAAGCTTGGCTCTTTGAGCTCCAGGAAAGTATTTGCGTCGCATTTTACGCAAATTCATTGAGAGCCGCTCTGAATGGCGGTAAGTATATTTTTTTGTCACCGCAATGCGTAAAATTGAAGCCTTTTCCGATCATATTGATTGCGCGAGGCTTGACGCTCCTGAAAAACGGGTCGGACCGCGCTCCGGCGAGGAAGAGGATGCTTGAGCGATCAAAGGTAAATAGGAGCGCGCCGAGGCGGTTAATTCGATCCGCCGAACTGCGAGAGAACGGCGCCGGGACGTGGCCTGGTTTTCGCCTCGTTTACGCCGCTTTCGAGACGCGCCCGACACGCTCGCCGGCGCGAGACGTGTTATCGTAGGGTGGGTCGTCGATTGAATTGGAGAAAAGCGAGATGCGAAGGGTGTTTGGCGGCGTCGCGCGCGCAAGAGGCGCAAGCCTCTGCTTCTACGCCGTAGGATTAGCCCTCTTCCTTTCGGGCAGGCCAGCCCTGGCTCAGCAGTCGCCACATCCGGCGCCGGCTGCGCTCCCCTTCTCACTCCCGTTTCCGCCCTTTGCCGCCCCTCCCGTGGCGCGCAACGACGCAGCGACGCCGCATCCCCCGCCGTCGGGAAGCGCGACGGCCGGAGGCAATCTCAGCAAGTTCGAGGCGCGCCGCGTCCGCCACGCCTGCCAGGAACGCGCCAATGAAAAAGCGCTCAAAGGCCAGGCTCGCGAGGACTTTCTTCTCGGCTGCGTTTTCGGGCGCTCGGCGACGAGACGGGCCGTGCGCCGCGAATGCCGCAAGCGAGGGCTCGCCAAAGGACTGGACAAGGCGGCGTTGCACGACTTCATGCATCAGTGCACAGAGGCGCTCTACGCCGGCCAAAAGCCGGCCGAATGAACCCAGAGAGGCCGGACGTCTCCGTGACCGCGAGCGCAATGAAGAGAATGGGGCCGTTGCTCGCGCTTGCGCTCGCCGGCGCTGCGCCTGCGGCCGCGCTCGAAAGCGGCGAGCTTGGCGCGCTTCTCGCGCAATGCGCCGCCTGCCACGGCTCCGACGGCGTCGCCAAGGACGTAGAGATTCCCAATCTCAAGGGCCAGCACGACCGCTACATTGTCGAGCAACTGCGCAATTTTCGCTCCGGGAAACGCAAAAGCGCGGAAATGCATCATGAGAGCCGCCATCTCACCGACGAGGAGATCGAGGCGCTGGCGCAATATTTCTCGCAAATGCCGCACTGAATGAGCGGCGGCGGGGGAAGTCGTCCGCCGCGCTTCCGTTTCCCGGCCAAACTTGTCATACTCGCGGGCATGCGGATACTTGCGATTGACACGGCCCTACCCGCGGTCTCCGGCTGCGTGCTCGATCTCGGCGCCGCCGCGCCGCTTGCGATCGAAACGATACCGATGGAGCGCGGCCATGCGGAGGCGCTGCTGCCGCTCGTCGACCGCCTGCTGGCCTCGACCGAGGGAGGATTCGCCTCACTCAACCGCGTCGCGGCGACGGTCGGGCCGGGCTCCTTCACGGGAATCCGAATCGGTCTAGCCGCCGCTCAGGCGATCGCCCGGGCGCTCAAAATCGAAGCCGTGGGCGTCTCGACGCTCGCCGCCCTCGCGGCCCCGCATTTTTCGGAGCCCTTCGAGGGACTGCTGGTTCCCTCGGTGGACGCCCGCCACGGCCAGGTTTTCGTCGCCGCCTATAGCGCGTCGGGACGCCTGGTCCTGCCGCCGCAACGCATGGTGGCCCGCCAGGCGGTGGAGTCGCTCCGGGACTTCATCGGCGAGCAGGACGGGCTGCATCTCGTGGGCTCGGGCGCGACAATGCTCGAGCGGGCGGCGCGCGGCGCGCAGATCGGCTCGGCGGTCCTGGACTCCGCCGTCGCGCCCGACATCGCCTGTGTCGCGCGGCTTGGCCTCCTCGCCGATCCGCGGGAGGCGCCGGCGCGCCCGCTCTATCTCAAGTCGGCCGATGTGACCATGGCGGGCGGCGCCGCGCCGCCGGTCGAGGCGTGAGCCGTCCATGTCGCTGATCAAGGGTTTTTTTGTAAAGCCGACCTTCTCGATCCGGCCGATCGGCCCCGAGCGCGCGGAGGACTGCGAGCGGCTGCACGCCTTGGCCTTCCACTTCCCCTGGTCGAGCGCGGATTTCGAGTCCTATCTCGCCGAGGCGGCCATCATCGCCGACGGCGCGGTCAACGAGGCCACGCCCTCGGAGCCGCTCGGGGGCTTCGTGATCTCGCGGCTTCTGCCCCCCGACGCCGAGCTTTTGACCATCGCCGTCGATGTAACGCGGCGCGGCGCGGGGCTTGGTCGCGCGCTGCTCGAAACCCATCTCGCCAATCTCGAGCGCGGCGGCGCGCGGCTCGTGTTTCTCGAGGTCGCCGACGACAACCCGCCGGCGCTGGCGCTCTATGCGCGCGCCGGCTTCAAGACCATCGGCCGCCGCGAAAACTACTACCAGCGCGCCGGCGGCGAGAAGCGGGCGGCGCTGACGATGCGGCTGGAGATTTGAGGTCGCGATTCTCTGCGACATCCCAGCGGAGCCTCCGCAGGAGGAGGTTGGGGAAAGAGCGCCCATTGTCCCTCGGCGCCCATGGCTTCGGCTTTCTCAAAGCCGGGAGGCGTATTATGATTAACAGGGCGTAGACCTCACGGGAGCCACAGAGATTACCGAAGACGCAAAGACGATCCCCTCGGAGGGCGGCCGGAGCCCAGCCAGAGCGCTGGTGCGGTCCTACGGCTGCCAGATGAACGTCTATGACGCGGCGCGGATGTCGGATCTCTTGGCCAAGGAAGGTTACGACGCGGCGGCGCGCGAGGAGGACGCCGAGCTCGTCGTCCTCAACACCTGCCATATTCGCGAGAAGGCCGCCGAGAAGATCTATTCCGAGCTCGGACGCCTCGCCGTGCTCAAGGAAGAGCGCCGCGCGCAGGGGAAAAGCCTCGAGATCGTCGTCGCCGGCTGCGTCGCGCAAGCCGAAGGCGAGCTCGTCATGCGCCGCCAGCGCGCCGTGGACCTCGTCGTCGGTCCGCAGAGCTATCATCGTCTCCCGGCGCTCTTGAAGGAAGCCCGCGAGGGCGCGCGCGTCGCCGACACGGATTTCGCAGCCCGGGAAAAATTCCAGGCCTTGCCGGCGCCGACGAAGGCGCAGATCGCGGCGCGCGGAGTGTCCGCCTTCGTCACCGTGCAAGAGGGCTGCGACAAATTCTGCTCCTTTTGCGTCGTGCCTTACACACGCGGAGCCGAGATTTCGCGGAAAGTTGAATCCATCATCGAGGAGGCGCGCCGGCTCGTCGACGGCGGCGTGCGCGAGATCGTGCTGATCGGACAAAACGTCAACGCCTATCGTGGCGAGGACGAAGCCGGGCGCTCGACGCCTTTGGAAGGGCTCTTCGAACGGCTCTCGGCCTTCGACGATCTGACGCGCCTGCGCTACACGACGAGCCACCCCGTCGACATGACGGAAGGGCTGATCGACGCGCATGCGTCGCTCGAGAAGCTCGCGCCTTTCCTGCATCTCCCCGTGCAGTCGGGCTCCGACCGCGTGCTCAAGGAGATGAATCGGCGCCACGACGCGCGCCATTATCTCGACGTTGTCGAGCGCCTGCGGCGCGTGCGGCCGGACATCGCAATTTCCTCCGACTTCATCGTCGGCTTCCCCGGAGAGACGGAGGAAGATTTCCAGGCGACGCTCGCGCTCATCGACGCCGTCGAATTCGCCTCGAGCTTCTTCTTCAAATATTCCCCCCGCCCGGGCACGCCAGGCGCCGAGCGCGAGGATCAGATCGACGAGGACACGAAGCGCGATCGTCTCGCACGCCTCGAGGCGCGCGTCGAAGCGCAGCGCCGCGCCTTCAACGCGGCGACAGTCGGGCGGACGCTCGAGGTCTTGTTTGAAAAGCAGGGACGCCATGACGGCCAGATCGCCGGCAAGAGTCCCTATATGCAGGCGGTCCACGTCGATGGCGACGAGGGGGAGATCGGGCGGCTGCGCCCGGTCAAAATCGTCGCCGCCGGTCCCAACTCGCTTTCGGGCGAGATCGTCGAAGCGCGGGAGTTTGCATGAACGATATGGCGCGCGTCTCTCGCTCCGACAGCGAGCCCCAGCGCGAAAACGACGCCGAGGTCACGCTCGCTTTCGACGATAATCGCCGCGCTTCCTTGCTTTTTGGCCAGTATGATCAAAATCTCGTCAAGCTCGAGAGACGCTTGCGGGTCAGCTGCGTTGCGAGCGGCAATCACGTCACATTGAAGGGCGACGCCGAGGCTTGCGAGCACGCGCGACGGGCGTTGGAGACGCTCTATGCGCGGGCGCAGCTGGGGCTCGAGATTTCGCCCGGCGACGTCGAAGGCGCGATCGAGGAAACGACGCGGCAGAGGAGCCTCTTCCCCGACTCGGCGGTTGGCTTCGATCAGATCGGCACCCGCAAGCGCGGCCCGGTGCGTGCGCGCAATCGCGCGCAGGATCTCTATCTGCGCGCGCTCAAGCGCTACGAGCTCGTCTTCGCGGAAGGACCCGCCGGCACGGGAAAGACCTGGCTCGCGGTCGGCCATGCGGTCTCGCTGCTCGAGAAGGGCGTCGTGGAGCGCCTGATCCTTTCGCGTCCCGCCGTCGAGGCCGGCGAGCGGCTGGGCTTCCTCCCCGGCGACATGCGCGAGAAGGTCGATCCGTATTTGCGGCCGATATACGACGGCCTTTATGATTTCATGGACGCGCGCATGGTCGAGCGTGGGATGCAGACCGGCATGATAGAAGTTGCGCCGCTCGCCTTCATGCGCGGACGGACGCTGACGAAAGCCTGCATTCTGCTCGACGAGGCGCAGAACGCGACAACGATGCAGATGAAGATGTTCCTGACGCGGCTCGGCGAAGGCTCGCGCATGATCGTGACGGGCGATCCCTCGCAGACGGATCTTCCTTCCGGTCAAAAATCGGGACTGAGCGAGGCGATCACGCTGCTCTCCGGCCTCGATGAGATTGGACATGTGCGCTTTTCGGAGGGCGACGTCGTGCGGCACGATCTCGTTCGCGCCATCGTCTCCGCTTATGAGCGCGCTCAACGCCGGCCTTCGGATCGCGGATGACGGATCCCACGGTCGAGCTTATCGTAGAGCTGCCGGCTTGGCGGACGATCGCGGATCTCGAGGGACTCGCGACGCGCGCCATCCAGGCGAGCCGCCGCGAGAGCGCGGCGAAGCTCGCGAGCGGCTGCGAGGTTGCGATCACCTTCTGCGACGACGCCGCGATCCGCGCGCTCAACGCGCAATGGCGCCAGCGCGACGCCGCGACGAACGTCCTGTCTTTCCCGACGCCCGGTCGCCACGAGGAGAAGCTGCTGCTTGGCGACATTGTGATCGCCCATGAGACGGTGGCCCGCGAGGCCGCAGAGCAAGGCAAGACGATTGAAGATCATACGACGCATATGATCGTTCATGGATTTTTGCACTTGATCGGCTATGATCACGAGACCCCCGACGAGGCGGACGTCATGGAGGCGCTGGAGCGGCGCATCGCCGCCGCGCTGGGCTTGAGCGATCCTTATGAGCGAGAGCCGGGGGAATTGAGCGAAGGCGATGTCGTCAAAGAGTGAAAGCGTTGACGCGGAAACATTTTCGAAGCCTCCCGCCAGGGGCGGCTTTTTGGAAAAGCTGCGCGCGGCCCTAGGCCTGACGCCCAGTTCTGTGCGCGAGGAGCTCGAGGACGCGCTGGACGACGCGGCGGCGGACGTCACCGCGCAGGAGCGCACGCTGCTCAAGAACGTGCTGGGCTTGCATGAGCTTCGCGTCGCCGACGCCATGATCCCGCGCGCCGATATTATCGCCGCGCCGCGGGCGTCGAGCTTGCGCGAGATTTTGGCGCTTTTCCGCAGCGCCGGACACTCGCGCCTGCCCATCTACGGCGAGACCCTGGACGATCCGATCGGCATGCTGCACATCCGCGATTTCGTCGATTATCTGGCCGAGTCGGCCGAGAAAACGCGCGGCGACGACAAGGATATGAGCATTGCCGCCATCGATTTCTCCTCGACGCTCGAAGGCGTCGATATCTTGCGGCCAGTGCTCTTCGTGCCGCGTTCGATGCCGGCGCTCGATCTTCTCGTCAGAATGCAGGCCATGCGCACGCACATGGCGCTGGTGATCGACGAATATGGCGGGACGGACGGCCTCGTCTCGATCGAGGACATCGTCGAGATGATCGTCGGCGACATTGAGGACGAGCACGACGTAAGCGAAGCCCCGCTTGTCGAACGACTGCCCGGGGGCGACTTTCTGCTCGACGCAAAGGCCGATCTGGACGAGGCCATCGAGGAGATCGGCGTCGACTTTCGCGAGGAGGACACGCCGCAGGAAGTGACGACGATTGGCGGGCTTGTCGCCTATCTCGCCGGCCATGTTCCGCCCCGCGGGGAAATCGTGCTGGCCCCGGTTCCGGGCTATGAATTTGAAATTCTGGAGTCCGATCCGCGCCGCGTGGGCAAGCTCAGGCTGCGCGTCAGCCCACCACAAGAAGCGCCGCCGGAAATTGAAAAAAGTTAGAGGAAGGGAACTTCTTCGGTAAAGATACGTATTCGCTAAAAATCCTGCCTTTTTTCTGACGGTTGTTGTAAGGCGAATCGAGCGCGTTAGCCTCGATTTCAATCGTGAGTCTCGCCAACAGCCCCAGCGCCCTTCAAAGTTGCCGATGCGTGTCTTGTCATCGGCTCAAGTTTCGGCCATTGTGTAGTCCGTTAGACAGATTTCCCCTTGTGGCAGTCGCCACGGAGGAGATTGGCGTAAGTCGTTAATGATGGGAGTAGCCATGACGATCGCAGCGCCAGACCCCCAGGTTAGACAGCGCCTTCCGCGCGTAACCGCGTTTCGCAATGTTCGCTGGTGCGCGCTTTGGGCTGTCCTGGTCGCTGTTTCTTGCGCCCTTGTGCTCAATCCCAATGTATATCTGCAATTCCCGGCGCTACTGCTCTTTCTTTATGCAACGCAAGCTTTCATTGCCGAGTATATGGGAGTACGAATCTCAGTCGACTGGGTGTCGGCGCCGCGGCGGCTGCCGGGTTTGTGGGCGCCACGGCAGACGCCGTGGATATGGCCCATCGCCGTCTTCTGGAGAACCTATGGCTCGCCTTCCGAAATCGAAGGGCTGACCTCGCTCAGCGCGGAAGGACCTGGCGTCGTCGAATTGCAGTGGATGCGCGGCGGGCGTATCTGGCTTCTCCTTTCCGGCAGAGACAGCAAGCTCGCGTTCTTCGAATCATTGCGTCGCTATCGACCGCAGGTTCGCATCTTCCGCGAAGTCAGAAAATTCCACGACTACAGAGAAAATAGACCCGATTTAGCCTAAACCCGCCTTTCGGAAGTAATCGCAAGACAGGTTCGCAGTCCTTCGCCCCCTATTTTCCAAGCAATTCCTTCATTCTCGCGAAAAACCCGGTCGATTCGGGATGGGTGTGGTGCGAGGATTCCTTCTCGAACTCCATCAAAAGCTCGCGCTGGCGCTTGGTCAGGCTTTGCGGCGTCTCGACGCTGAGCTGCACATGCAGATCGCCCTGGTCGCGCCCCCGCAGCACCGGCATGCCCTTGCCCTTGATCTTGAGCTGGCGCCCCGACTGCGCGCCCTCCGGGATCTTCAGCTTGCATTCGGAGCCGTCGATCGCATGCACGACGATCTCGCCGCCGATCGCCGCGCGGACCATTGATATGGGCACGCGACAATAGAGATCGGCGCCGTCGCGCTGGAAGAAGCTGTGCGGCTTGATCGAGAGGAAGATGTAGAGATCCCCCGAGGGGCCGCCGCGCAGCCCCGCCTCGCCTTCGCCTGCAAGACGGATGCGCGTGCCGTCCTCGACGCCGGCCGGGATGTTCACGGAGAGCGTGCGCTCCAAGGTCTTGCGTCCCGAGCCGGCGCAGGCGGGACAGGGCTGCTCGATGATCTCGCCGCGGCCCTGGCAGGCCGGGCAGGTGCGTTCGATTGCGAAGAAGCCCTGCTGGGCGCGCACGCGCCCATGCCCCGCGCAGGTGGCGCAGGTCTTGGGCTTGGAGCCCTTTTTCGCGCCGGAGCCGCCGCAGGCGTCGCATGTGGTCGAGGTGGGCAGCTTCAACGTCGCCGTCTTGCCGGTGTAAGCCTCCTCGAGCGTGATCTCCATATTGTAGCGCAGATCCGAGCCGCGCTCGCGGCCGCCGGAGCGACCGCCGCGCCGACCCATCACGTCGCCGAAAAGGTCTTCGAAAATATCGGCCATCGAGCCGAAGCCCTCGGCCGAGAAGCCGCCCATGCCGCCGCCTTGCTCGAAAGCGGAGTGGCCAAAACGATCATAGGCCGCCCGCTTCTGCGGATCGGAGAGCGCTTGATAGGCCTCGTTGATCTCCTTGAAGCGCGCCTCGGCCGCCTTGTCCCCGGGATTGCGGTCGGGGTGGCATTCCATGGCCGCCTTGCGGAAGGCGATTTTCATCTCGACTTCCGTCGCGGTCCGCGTAACGCCGAGGGTCTCGTAATAGTCGCGCTTGGCCATGTCCGTCGTTGTCTGATCCCTGCGCCCGCGCGGGGCTTTGAAGGCACGCTCGCAGCATTTATGAAGACGGCGGCGGTATAGCAGGTTTCGCCAGTCTGTCAGCAGGCCCGATGTAAGGATTAAGCAAGTCGAACGCCAGAGCGGGCTCGGCGGCGTCGTCTCCTGCCTGACGCGCAGGGCTCTGCGTCCAGCGAGTCCCATGCCACAAGCGTCAACCGCGCCGCGCCGCCATCGGCCGACCGGAGAAGCTTCGCATGAGAGCGCGATGCGAGAAATTTGGAAGAGAAGCCGCGCGCTCGGAAACCGCGCCGCCTAGGGCATGTCCCGGAAAAGTGCGAAGCGGTTTTCCCGTCAGGACATGCTCCAAACTTTTGAATTGGCGCGATTCCTTATCGCTCGAACGATTCCGTTCGAGCGGGAAACGCGCTAGCGAAAATCTAACCGCAGGACTCGTCAATCTTCAGGCGAAGCGTTCCGGCTCGCGCGCCCTTCGATCTCCTCCATGTCCTCGTCCGAGAAACCGAAGTGGTGGCCGATCTCATGGACAAGCACGTGCGTGACGATATCGGCCAGCGTCTCCTCGCCATCCGCCCAAAAGTCGATGATCGGACGCCGATAGAGCCAAACGAGATTGGGCTGGTCGCCCGTCTCCGCGAGATGCTCTCTTTGCGTGAGCCCCGCTCCGCGAAAGAGGCCGAGCAGATCGTACTCGCTCTCGCACTCCATCTCGTCCAGCGTCTCATCGTCGGGAAAATCCTCGACTCTGATGACGAGCCCTTCGCAAGGGGCCGTGAAGCGCGAAGGAAGGCTCGCGAAAGCGACGCGCGCGAGCGTTTCGATGTCGTCGAGCGTCGGCGCCTTGAGCGCCGCGAAAGGCAGTTCCGGGCTTGGCTCGGTCATGGGGCGTGTTCCCTCCCTGTCCCTCCCCCGCAAGCGGGAGAGCGGACCCTAACGATCAGCGGTCTCGATAAATCCCCGAGTCTACCCCCTCTCCCGCCACAGCCCGTCATAAGACGGGCGTCTAAAGACGCCCTATGCGGGGGAGGGCCGGGGAGGGGACCCATCATAGCCACTCCCGCACGTCGACGAAGCGGCCGGCGATCGCGGCGGCCGCGGCCATCGTCGGCGAGACAAGGTGGGTGCGGCCTTTGAAGCCCTGCCGGCCCTCGAAATTGCGGTTCGACGTCGAGGCGCATCGCTCGCCGGGCTCAAGTCGATCGGGGTTCATCGCGAGGCACATGGAGCAGCCCGGCTCACGCCATTCAAAGCCCGCGTCGATGAAGATCTTGTCGAGACCCTCGGCCTCGGCCTGCGCCTTGACCAGTCCCGAGCCCGGCACGACCATCGCCGCGACGCGCGCGTTGACACGCTTGCCACGCGCGATCTCCGCGGCGGCGCGCAAATCCTCGATCCGCCCATTCGTGCAGGAACCGATGAAGACGCGGTCGATCTCGATCTCCGTGGGCTTCTCCCCGCCGCTGAGGCCCATATAGGCGAGCGCGCGCAGGATCGCGGCCCGCTTGCCGGGGCTGGCGGCGTCGTCTGGCGTCGGCACGCGGCCGTCGATCGCGATCACGTCCTCGGGGCTCGTGCCCCAAGTGAGGATCGGAGGCAAATTCGCGGCGTCGAGCGTGACGATCTGATCGAAATGCGCGTCCTCGTCGCTCGCCAAGGATTCCCAGTAGCGTCGCGCGGCGTCGAATTCGGCTCCTTTCGGCGCCTTTGGCCGATCCTTGAGATAGTCGAAGGTCTTCTCGTCCGGCGCGACCATGCCGGCCCTGGCGCCCGCCTCGATCGACATGTTGCAGACGGTCATGCGGCCTTCCATCGAGAGGTCGCGGATCGCCTCGCCGGCATATTCGATCACATGCCCGGTGCCGCCCGCCGTGCCGATCTTGCCGATGATCGCGAGCACGATGTCCTTCGCGGTCGCGCCGGGCGCGAGCTTGCCGTCCACACGCACCAGCATGTTCGCGGCCTTCTTCTGGATGAGCGTTTGAGTCGCGAGCACATGCTCGACTTCCGACGTGCCAATGCCATGCGCGAGCGCGCCGAAGGCGCCGTGCGTCGACGTGTGGCTGTCGCCGCAGACGATGGTCGTTCCAGGGAGGGTGAAGCCCTGCTCGGGGCCGACGATGTGCACGACTCCCTGGCGGCGATCATGCTCATTGTAATATTCGACTCCGAACTCGCTCGCATTCGCCGCAAGCTGCGCCACCTGCGCGCGGCTTTCGGGATCCTCGATCGGCTGCGAGCGATCGGTGGTCGGCACATTATGATCGACGACCGCGAGGGTGCGCTGCGGCGAGCGCAGCTTCCTGCCGCTTGTGCGCAGCCCCTCGAAGGCCTGCGGGCTCGTGACCTCGTGAACGAGATGGCGGTCGATGTACAGAAGGCAGGCGCCGTCTTCCTGGCGATCGACGACGTGATCGTCGAAGATCTTGTCGTACATCGTGCGCGGCGCGCTGGAACTCTTTGACATTTTGTGAGAATTCTCCTCAGGCTGGCGTCTACGCCCTCGTCTGGAAGGCTATTTACGCGCCCGGAGCGATTTCGCAAAGCCTCTCGGCCGCCTACCGCCCTCGGTTAAGAGGGGAAGACAAAAACCTCGGGCCGAGCTAAGCGAAAGACGGCGGCGCCAGGGGCGCCATGAGCGTTTCAGTCGAGAGGAGGAAAATCGCCAGATGACCCGCCCTAGGATCGCTCCCTATCTCACCGTCACGCCGGCGGCGGCGGCGATCGCGTTTTACACGGCGGCCTTCGGGGCGAAGCAAAGGGCGCTAATGCCCTCCCTCGACGGGTTGCGCATCGCCCATTGCGAATTATTGATCAACGGCGGCTCCGTGATGCTCTCCGACGCCTTTCTGGAGCTTGGCCAGTCGCGCTCGCCAATGCCGGGCGAGCAGGTGACCATGTCGGTGAGCGTGGAATATGACGAGCCGAAAGAGGTGGACGACGTCTGCGCCCGCGCTTCGTCTCTGGGCGCCAAGATCGAGACTCAGCCGACGAATACTTTCTGGGGGACACGCTATGCGTCGATACGCGACCCTTTCGGGCATCGCTGGATCTTGAACGCGCCGCTCGAAAAGAAGAAATGAACCGCGCCGATCGGGTGAAGCCGCCTGCCCGCGAGTCCTCGTCCAGAGGAGGCTCCGTAGGAGCCGTCTCGAAGGATGAGGGCGGGGCGGGGATTCAATGGTTTTCCGCATTGCGCGCTGAACTTTTAGAATCGATCACGTTTTCTGCGGCCTTTCCGCCTGAGATCTAGCGCGCCCCGGAAACGACGCTCGCAATGCGCTTTTGGGAAGCCGGGAGGCTGGAAATGGCGGCGAGCTTCGACGTTCTCGAGGCTTCCTCACACGCCAGCGCGAGGCGGGAAAGAATTGCGACGGGCATGCTGAAGGGGATCGCGGTGTTGGTGCTGTGGTCTGTGGGGATCCATATCTCGGGAAGACGCCCCCAGGAATTCAGCAGGCCGAGGCCGTCGAAATTCCCCAAGAACTGTATGTAGCGCTTGACCGGCGCCGTCTCCGAGATGGGGCAGCCGAAGGTTGTCACCCATAGCCGAGAGGAGACGCTCGGATCGACCGCGCGCACTGCGTTTTCGATGACGAGAGCGCCCTTGCTGTGGCCGAGCAGCACTGAGATCTGCGGCGCGTGGTTCAGCAAGGCGTGCAGCACGTCGGAAGCAGGGTTGCCGGTGAGAAAAGCCTCGGCGCCAGCGCCTCCCTGATGCGCGTCCGGCAAGGTCTGTACGAGGTTCTTGCCCAAGCATGCGACGAGAGGCGAAGCGATGGCGACCCATCGATGCGCCAAGCCTTCGAGCCAGCCCAGGACGCCGAATCCATACCAGCCGCCGAGCCCCTGGCAGATGACGTCGGCGACGCCGTAGCCGGGCACGATCGCCGCGACGCGCTGGCCAAGCGCCATCGAGGCGTTCCATGCGAATGCCGCCGAGCCCAGCGCCGAGCTGCCGACGCCGGTGATGGTGACGGTTCTGACATCGGTTCCGGCGCTTCTCAGCCAGACGATGAAATCGTCGACGCGATCGAAGCGCGTGACGAAGGGCGCCTTCGCAGAGTCGACCACGAGTATGCAGCCTTCTGGATTGCTCAAGGCGCCGAGGTCGAGCACGCCAAGACCCGCTGCTTCAATTGCAAGCGGCGCCTCCGGCATGCCGAGCGCCAACAGCACGGGCGCGGGCGCGGTCCAGACAAGCTCTCCTCGCCATAAGAGCTCTGTCATCAGCACGCCGACGTCGTAAAAATAGGCGTCGAGCGCAGCGTTCGACAAGCGAAGGATACGCAAGGCGGGCTCGACGAAGTCAGGCGGAATTTCGAAGATAGAGAGGGGCGAGGTGAAGTCTACTTGCAACATTCTCATCTCCTGAAAATCGGATTGCCGCGTCGCAGCATATAGGCCTCTCCACGTTAGTGGCGATGCGGCTTGGCAAAGCGCCGTTCAGGAGACACGCAATCGAATGCGCTCGCAATCTCTCTGATCGAAACTGCTCTTTTTCAAAGGCCGCTTTGCGCTTCTTTGGCGCGCGCTACGCCAGCCGCGCGCCGCGCGAGAGGCTGCGCCCGCGCGCGAATTCAGCAAAATCCATCGGGCCTTTGCCGGAGCGCTGCACGCGCAGGAGACGCAAGGCGCCGTCGCCGCAAGCGATGAGCCCTTCGTCGTCGAGCGCTTCTCCCGGCTCACCCTTCGCCGCCTCGACTCGCGTCTTCAAAACCTTGACCCGATCCAGGCCCTGGCCGAGGTCGGCTTCGAAAAAGGCTCCGGGAAATGGCGCGAGGCCGCGAACGAGATTATGCAAGTCTTTCGCGGACCGCCGCCAGTCGATACGCGCTTCGCCTTTCTCGATCTTCGCCGCATAGACCGCGCGGGCGTCGTCCTGCGGCGTGAAGATGAGCGTCCCCTGCTGGAGCGCCTCCAGCGCGTCGGCCATTAGCGGCGCGCCGGCCTGGGCGAGCGCGTCATGCAGCTCGCCCGCCGTCATGTCCTGGGGAATCGCCACGCGCGCTTGCGTCGCCACGGGGCCGGTGTCGAGCCCTTCCTCCATGCGCATCACGCCGACGCCGCTTTCTGCGTCGCCCGCCATGATCGCGCGCTGGATCGGCGCCGCGCCGCGCCAGCGCGGCAATAGAGAGCCGTGCAGATTGAGGCAGCCGTATTTCGGCGCATTGAGGATCTCGCGCGGCAGAATCAGCCCATAGGCCGCGACGACGGCGACATCGACGTCAAGCGCCGCGAAAACCGCCTGCTCCTCTCTGGACCGCAGGCTCTTGGGGGTGAGCACCTGCAATCCGAGGCTCTCGGCGAGGAGGTGAACGGGCGACTTTTTGAGCTCCATGCCGCGGCCCGCCGGCCGGGCCGGCTGCGTGTAGACCGCGACGATCGCATGGCCGCGATCATAGAGCTCCCGCAGCAAGCCGGTCGCGAAAACCGGCGTGCCCATAAAGGCGACCCGCATCCGCGTCACGCGTCTTCCGGCTGGCGCTCCACGGCGCGCGCCTCGTGTCGCGCGGCCTTGGTGAATTTCTTGACGACACGCTCGCGTTTCAGCCGCGAGAGATGGTCGATGAAGAGCCCGCCTTCGAGGTGGTCGAGCTCGTGCTGCACGACGGTCGCGAGCAGTCCCTCCGCCTCGATTTCCTGCTCGACGCCCTGGCGGTCGATGTGGCGCAGGCGCACACGCGCCGGACGCTGCACATCCTCAAAATATTCTGGTACGGAAAGGCAACCTTCGTTATAGGTTGAAAGCTCCTCGCTCGCCCAGACGATCTGCGGGTTGATCAGGAAGAGCGGCGCGCGCGGCTCCTCTTCCTTCTTGGTGATGTCGATCGTCACGATTCTCTTGGCGTGGCCGACCTGGATCGCCGCGAGGCCGACGCCGGGAGCCTCGTACATCGTCTCCAGCATGTCGTCGAGGAGCTTCAAGATCGCCGCATCGACTCGCTCGACCGGTTGCGAGATGAGCCGCAGGCGCGGATCGGGAAGGGTCAGGATCGGAAGCAGGGCCATGGGAATGCGCCAGTTTAAGGGAGTTTGCTATGAGATAGGCGCGCCTGGGGACGGCGTCAAATCTTTGAGTCGAGAACCCTCCTCTCCGGGTCGCAGAGACAGGGCGCTCACCAGCTGATAAAGCCCTCGGCCATGCCTCCGTCCGACGTGACGCTCGAATCGCTTGCCGCCTGCCTCCCCCCAAAGGGCCGCTTGCTCGGACTCGACCTCGGGACGAAAACTATCGGCCTCGCCCTCTCCGACGTCGAGCGTCGGATCGCTTCGCCGTTCGAGACGATCCGGCGCACGAAATTCTCCGCCGACGGCGAGGCGCTGATGAAACGCGTCAAGGAGCTGGAGATCTACGGCCTCATCATCGGCCTGCCGCTCGAGCTCGACGGCAAGGCCGGGCCGCGCGCGCAGGCGACGCGCGCCTTCATGCGCAATCTCGCGAACCTCGCGCCGCCGCCGCACGCCTATTGGGACGAGCGTTTTTCGACCGCCCTCGTCACGCGAGAGCTCATCGCCCAGGACGCCTCCCGCGCCAAAAGGGCGAAAGTCGTGGACCGGATGGCCGCCGCCTACATTCTCCAGGGCGCGCTCGACCGTCTGGGGCGGCTCGACGCGTAAAAAACAGTCTCTTGCAACCCTAGAAGGCGGTTGCTAAATAAGACACGCTGTGGTTGTCTTTTTGCCCAGGGAGCTCGTCGGCTTGCAGGGAGGCGCAAGTCGGGTGTTCTGAGGAGCCATTGGAAATGAATGGATTGGCTAAACCCTCGGCGAAGCCCCCGGAAGGAGATGGCGCCGCGCCGCATCCGAATCAGGCAGACCTCGCCGCCTATATTGTTGAAATGACGGGCGAGCTGGCTCGGCTCGCCGGGGAAGCCGGCCTCCCAATGCTGGCCTATTTCCTCAATCTCGCGCATGTGGAAGCGCAAATCGCCGTCCGCGACCATGATTTGCTCCCGCCACGACGCCGCCTTCGACGCGCCGCCCCACTGAGCCGTCCCGCGGGGAGATAACGGCGTAGCGACAGTGGAAGGGAACGGGGCGAAAACCGTCTCGCCCCACTCAAAACGCTTTCCTTCGGATGACAGGATGTTCGGGATTGGAACCCGGGCGCGCAACCCGATCGCAAAAGTCTGTCGACCTTTGCCGAAATTCGCCTCCTATTTTCCGGTCTTCCCCGCGTCGTCGATGATCTTCGGCAACGCCGCCACATCCATTCGGCCGTCGAGCTTGACGCCATTCACGAAAAAGGTGGGCGTGGCGTTCACGCCGAATTTTTGGCCCTGCTCGGCGACCGCATAGATCGCTTTCTGCAGCTTTTCGTCTTTCAGCGTCTCTTCGAACTTCTCCTGTCCGATCCCGAGCTGCTTCACCGCATTGGCGAGGCTCTCGAAGGGCGTCTCGGTGAAGGCCCAATTTTTCTGCTGCGCGAAGAGGAAGTCGACCGCCGCATCGCGCTTGTCGCCCAAGGCGCGCGCCAGCATGAAGGCCGCCGCGGCGCGCTCGTCGAGCGGGAACTCACGCAGGATGAACTTGACTTTGCCCGTGTCGATGAAATCCTTTTTCAGCGTCGGATAAACGTCGTTATGGAAGGCCGCGCAGTGACTGCAGGTCATCGAGGCGTATTCGACGATCACAACCGGCGCGTCAGCCTTTCCCTCGACGATGTCGGGCAGCGCCTGCGGCGCGAGCAGCTCCACGAGCGGAACTTTCGTTTCCGTCTTTTCGGCTTGCGCCGGAGCCGTCAGGGGAAGGGCGAGGGTCAATGCGGCGGCGAGAACAAAGCGGCGAGAGGGCGCAAGTTTCTTTATCGTCATGGCGGGCTCCGTAGGGAGGAGGCAAAAGGACCAGCGTCCCGGCCGGCGACATAGCGCGCTTTGCGCTCGAACGAAATCGTTCGCGATAAAAATTTGCGCCGGTCCGGAATGCCGAAGCAAGCTGAAATCGCAAAAGTCTGTCAACTTTTGCGGAACTCGCGCCGGGGCAAGCGAGCAGGAGGCTAACGGCGGCGAATTCCCTTCGCCGCCGCCAGCGAGTCGATCAACGCGAATAATATTCGATGACGAGGTTCGGCTCCATGCGGACCGGATAGGGCACCTCATTGGCGTGCGGAACGCGGCTGAGCTTCGCGGTCATCTTGGTGTGGTCGACGTCGTAATATTCCGGCACGTCGCGCTCGGCGAGGCCGACCGCCTCGAGCACCGTCACCGCCTGCTTCGAGCTCTCCTTCACCTCGACGAGGTCGCCGGGCTTGACGAGATAGGACGGGATGTTCACGCGCCGGCCGTTCACGCGGATATGTCCGTGATTGACGAACTGGCGAGCGGCGAAGACGGTCGGAACGAATTTGGCGCGATAGACGATCGCATCCAGACGGCGCTCGAGGAGTCCGATGAGATTATCGGAAGAATCGCCCTTGAGACGGATGGCTTCCGCATAATATTTGCGGAACTGCTTCTCCGAGATGTTGCCGTAATAGCCCTTGAGCTTCTGCTTCGCCTTGAGCTGCGTGCCGAAGTCGGAGGGCTTGCCCTTGCGGCGCTGGCCGTGCTGACCCGGGCCATATTCGCGCCGGTTCACGGGGCTCTTCGGGCGGCCCCAAATGTTCTCGCCCATACGGCGGTCGATTTTATATTTTGCGTCTGCGCGTTTGGTCACGTAGTTCCTCTTTCCTCATCGCGTTGCGGCGAACGCGCGAAAGAGGGCGCGCACGCGATCCCATTAGGATCGCGGTGCTTGAAACCCGCGTTTCGCGCGCGACTTGCGGAAGCTCCGCAAGGCTCGAAACGCGCCCTCCTCTGCCGATTTCTTTAGAAACGGCCGACAGGCGATCCTTTGGGACCAGCCACGGGTGCGCATCCGGAGAGGCTTATCCCCAGCCGGATGGGGTCGTGTAAGGGGGCGAGCGGGGGGTGTCAAGCGAATTGGAGCTTAAGGCGCGAATGATCCGGCCACTTCGCGACGCACCGGCGCAGGCAGGTCTGGGAGCGGCGGCCCGCAACCCGCGCCAGCGCGTCTCCCGCTCGCGTCACTCCACGCGAGCTGCCTGATCTCCGCGAGAGAATGATAAGCAATAAGATTCAGTTCAAAAACGTCTCTGCGCCGCGGCAAGAGGGAGAACCCACGCCTACGATCTTTCTCTCTGCCGTGATCGTCGGCCCGATCGATGCGCTCGGGAAAAGCCCGGTTTTCGCGTCAAGCGGCCTGCGCCATCGCCGAGACCTTCTCCAAGGTCGTCGCCTGGAGACTGGGTCGCGCCAGCAAGCGCGCATGCCACTCTTGCAGCTTCTTATGAGGACCCATCAGCGGCTCCCATTCGGGAAGTCGGGCAAAAAAATCGATCTGCGGCGCAAGCGTCAAATCGGCAAGCGATAGGGCTTCGCCCGCGAAGAAGGACTGCGCGCCAAGAAGACGCGCCAATTCGTCGAAGACGGTCTTCGCTCTCGGCATCGCCTCGGCGATCGCCGCCTCGTCTGTGGGGAGGCCCAGCAGCATCGGCCCGACCAACCGCTGAAAACCGATCACATTGCCCACGCCCTGGAATAAGTACCAGTCGTTAACGCCCATCGCCTGATCCATCCGGGCGGCCGCGCGCGGGTCCGAAGGGGTCAGCGTCGGCGTCGGAAGAACACGGTCCAAATAGCGGAGAATGGCTTGCGTCTCGTAGAGCCGGAAGTCGTCATGCTCCAGCACGGGAATGCGGCCGAAGGGATGCCGCGCCAAATGGGCCTCGCTCTTCAGCGTTCCCGGCGCGACGGGCGCAACGCGATAGGACGCGCCCTTCTCCTCCAGCGTCGCAAGCACGGCGCGCCCGAAAGGGCTACCGGGAATACTATGGACAAGGAAGATCGGCATGGCTTGACCTCCTGTGCGCCGCCAGCGATTCTCTCGGGCGCAGCATGATCTAGCGCGTCTCCCGCTCGAACGGAATCGTTCGAGCGATAAGGAATTGGGCCAAATCAAAAGGTTGGAGCATGTCCTGACCGGAAAACCGCTTGGCGCTTTTCCGGGACAGGCTCTAAGCGTGCGGCCACTGCCGCTCGCGGAACCAGCCGCGATAGTCCGACATCTTGGCCCGCTGGCCCGAAGGCGCGCGCCGCGTGCAGGTCGCCGCCTCGGCGCTGCCTTGCGGCGCGCCCCATCGCAGCTCGACGCAGTCGTTGGGATTGTACGCCATCTCGAGCTCTTCGGCGCGGTCGAGCACATCCTTGAGCGAGAGCGTCCAGGATGAGCCGTCGCTGCGCGTGTAGGTGAACTTGCGGCTAGCGAGCTCAGCCGCCAGCGTCCGTTGCAGCTCTCCCTTCACCGAAGCGCCGCTCTGGCCGAAAGGCAGAGCATAGCGCTCGGGGCGCCGCGCGACGCGATCAGGATAATTCCGCACGACGTCGATGGCGATCAACAGGCGCAGATCGCGCGCCGGCGTCGAGAAATCCTCCCAGGCGCCATTGGTTTGGAAGATCGCGGCGCCGTCCGGCATCGACGCCTCGCCTTTCCCGCTGCTTTGGAACTTGCGTCCGTTCTCGACCGCTGTCGCGCGCGTCTTCACCTGCTCCTCGAGGGCCCGAATGGCGCCCGCCATGGCGTGCGTCGGATCGAGCGGCTCGGGCGACATCACCTCGTCCATACGATCGTAGAATTCCTCGGTTCCAAGCTGCGTCTGCTGCAGCGAGAAATCGCCGTAGTCCGGGTTCTTGGCGATCTCGGCGTTGGTGAGCGCCCGCAGGCCGCCGCCGTTCTGATGCACGACGGGCCGGAAATGCTTGAAGCCGGGGCTGCCGAGGGTCGGATCGTGCACGAACAGGAAGTTGCCGCGCCAGAAGCGCTTGCGAGTGACGGTGCCATCCGGCTCGGCGTCGACCGCGAAGAACCAGCCCGCCGCGTCCGCCGTCTCCGGCACGCGCTGCACGAGCATGAGAACGTGCCCGTAGGGATCGGCGTAGACCGTGCCGGGACGCAAGCTCTCCTGCGTCAGCGGGATCATGTAAAAGTCGTTTCGGTCGCTGTTTCCGGAGGCCCGCACCGAGCCGGACTGGACCACGTCGCCCACCGCCCGCAGAAACTGGCCAAGCCCGGTCACGCGCGCCTGATGCTTCGCCTGAGTCGGCTTCTGCGAGGCTTGCCCGTCGGAGGACTCCGGCTGCGCCTGCTGCGACGGTGAAAAGATCTGCTGCAACAGATCGCCGGAAGGCGCCGTGGCGTGGCGTGCGGCCGGTCTCGTGTCGGAGGAAGCCTCCTGCACCCGCACGGGGCGCGTCGACTCGGGGTGCATCATGTCGAACCACTCATTGCAGCGCGGCGGCGACCCGCCTCCGCCGCGCGAGCAGTTCGAATAGCCGAAGGGAAGCCCCATCTTGTAGGCGAAATAGGCGCGCAGAAAGTAGACGAAATCGGCGCAGTCGGGCCGCACGGTCGAGATGGCTTTGTCCTCGTCCTGTCCCAGATGATTGAAGAGGACATTGCGCGAGCGATCGCGCAGCACCTCGGACCAGGTCTTCCACGACGGCTCCGCTTCGAGTGGCGCGTCAAAGAGCGTGGCGATCCAGGCCGAGTAGAGATTCTCCGTCGCGCGGTTCCAGGAGTTGCGCAGCTCCCAGAGACCGCCGCGTTCCCCCATGTGCGGCGTGGCCGGCTTGCTCGCGCTGACCTCGATTTCCTTGGTGATGGCGCTGCAGCCGCCTGAAGGAGAATCGAGCGCGAGAACGGCGCGCCAGGCTCCGGCCGCCGGCGATGGCGCCTCGGCGAACCAGACATAAGGCGGTCCGGCGTGGCGCCCGCGCGATTTGGCCGCGACGCTTCCATCGGGCGCGATCAAGGTGAGCTCGCCGCCCGCCGGATGCTCGGCCGCGACGAGGACGCGCAAGGGCGCGCCGCTCCATGGCGTCAACGGCGAGGGCAGGACCGCGATCTCGGCCGCCTCCTCGCAACCGGAGGAGGCTTGAGCCCTAGCATACGACAAGGGGATGGCAATCAATGCGCCTGCGATAGCCAAAGGAGCAGCAAGTCGGCGCAGTGAAAGCATTTTTTGATCCCTTGTCTCTCCGACTGTCCTCGCCAGTTATTCCCGTCGGAGGCCAGTTTGCAGGACTGCGAGCTGGCAGGCTGAAGAATTCGAAGTCTGCGCAGCCGCCGCGAGGGCTGCCTCTAAGCCGGGAATGGGTCAAAATTGCGCGCGCCGCGACGAGCGCAGGTTCCAGGGGGCGAACTTGACCTTAACCTATTCGGCGCTAGCTAGAATGCCGAACGCTGGCGCCGCGAAGCCGAGGCTTAGGGGCGTGCTGGCGTTCCGCGAAACAAACTGCCCGGGGCGATGGGCAATCGGGCGACAAGAGGAGCGAAATATGGATCGACGCGCGTTCTTGACGAAGATTCTCCTTTCCGCTGGCGCGATCGCTGCGACCGGCGGCACCGCCTTGGCCTTGCCCGTGACGTCGCCGCGCGAGGCGATCGCGCCGGAAGGGCCCGTCGAGAATGTCTGGTGGCGCCGCCGGTGGCACCGCCGCTGGCATCGCCGCTGGCGTTGGTGAGCCCTGACGCAGACGCCAAAGAAGCGGGCGCTCCTCGCGGGCCGGCTTCGCAAAGCTTGTGATCTTTTACCGGCAAGTCCGCTCTGGCGGCGAAGCGCCTCTCACCGAGGCGCCTCGCCGTCAGAAGCGAATTGAAGTCTTCATATCGAATCGATAGTCGGCGCCCCGAGCGCATGCGCGTGCACGTCGCGGCCGGAGTGGTTCTTGAGGATCTCTTTTGCGGCGTTCTCCTCGGCCTCGTCGCGCGCGCGCACGAAAAGCAGCAGACCGCCATGGTCGAGCTGGTTCTTGAGATAGCGCGCATGTTGATCGTCGACGAAATCGCCGAGCACGCCGCCGAGAAAGCCGCCGACTTCCGCTCCGATGAGCCCACTGCCGAGCGTCGCCGCGAGCGCGCCTCCGCCGGTGAAGATCGCCCCCGCGGTCGCGATGGCGCCGATGGCCGCGAGGCTCCCCAAGATCGCGGTCTTCCTCGTGTCGAAAGCGCGGTAGAGAATACGGGGAGCTTTCGGCTCGTCCTCGAGCTCCTCCACCCTCTTGTATTTGTGGCCAAGCTTCTCGATGATCGCTTTTTCGCCCGCGAGCAGGGTGATCTGCGTCTCCTCGAAACCCGAGGCGAGCAATTCGCCGGTGGCGGCGTCGAGGGCTGCGGCGTCCGCAAGAACGCCCACGACTTCCCGCCCGGGCGCGGCGCTCTGAGCCTTCTCGTTCATTCGCGTCCTCTCCCTTTTATTGCGCCGCGCAACGTCCGCCGATCTGAACGGCGAGCTTGTGTTTCCCCATGTCGAGCACATAGAGGCTGATGGTCATGCTCGTGCGGTCGATGTTGCCGCCCTGCGTCTTCGCGCCGTTCTTGAAGACTATGAAATGCGCGTCCTGCTGAATGAGCGAGAAAGATTTTCCAAGCCCTTCCACGCCGTCGAGCGTCACGGTCTTGCCTCGGACGCCGATGGTAAAGGGCTGGAGCTGCGCCCCCGTTGTCTGGTTGACGCCCTCGCAACGAAAGCTCGCGTCCGCCGCTCGAGCGGCTGAGCAGCCCATGAAGGCGACGAGCAGGGCGGCGCCGAGTTTCGCGAAAGTCATTTTCCGATTTCCTTGTTCATGCGGGCTCAAGCGCGGCGAGCAGAGGGGAGCCACGAAAGCGCATAGCCTAGCTCTCCCCGGCGCGCGAGGAAAGCGGGGCGCACGACGAGGACCTTGCGCGCTCGCCTTCCCGATGTGCTAGAGCCCTGGCGACGCCGCCGCGGGCCGAGCGCGCGCGCCAGAGTAGAAGGCTTCGCAAATGAAAAAAGTCCATACGCCGCGCTGGGGCTGGGCGTTGACCGGCTCGGGGCATTTCTTCACCGAGTCGCTCGACATGATCCGCACGCTCGATCACGTCGATCTCTTCGTCTCCAAGGCGGCGGCCGAGGTGGTGAAGATGTACAAGCACGACTTCGCGCTGCCCGACAACATTCGCGTCTTCAAGGACGTCACCGCGAGCTCCGCGCCGGTCGGCAATTTCTATTACGGCGTCTACCACACGCTGGTGCTCGCGCCCGCGACCTCCAACACCATCGCGAAATGCGTCTTCGGCATTTCCGACAATCTCGCGACGAATGTCTTCGCTCAAGCGGGCAAATGCCGCGTGCAGACGATCGTCTTTCCCTGCGACACGGCCCCCGAGCTCGAGACGCGCGCCCCCAAGGGCATGGTGAAAGTGTATCCGCGCCGCATCGACCTCGAGAACTCCGAGCGGATGAAATCTTTCGAGGCGACGACCGTGGTCGAAAGCCTCAAGGCGCTCGAGGAGGCGGTCGAGGCGCGCAAGAGGGAGCTTCTGGAGCCGGCGGGGTGAGCGAACGCCTGCTGTTCCTGACCGGACGCCTCGCCTATCCGCGCTTGGAGCGGATGGTCAGGAGCTTCGGCGACGCCGCCCAGGACTGGCGAGCGCACGACATCGGGGTAAAGGTCGCGGCGCTGATGACGCAGGAGATCATCCTGCGCCGCCTGCCCCGACCCGTCGGGGCGGACCGCGTGATCCTGCCAGGACGCTGCCGCGCCGATCTCGCGTTTCTCTCCCGCGAGCTGGGGGTCGCGGTCGAGCGTGGACCGGAGGAGATCGCCGATCTTCCCGCCTATCTGGGCCGTTCCGGCGGCAAGCCCGATCTCTCGCGCCACGATATGCGGCTCTTTGCGGAGATCGTCGACGCCTCCACAATGAGCGTCAAGGCAATCGTCGAGCGCGCAAGCCGGCTTAGAGCCGCCGGCGCCGATGTCATCGATCTCGGCTGCCTGCCCGACACGCCCTTCGCGCATATGGAGGAGACGATCGCCGCGCTGCACGCGCAGGGTCTCCGCGTCAGCGTCGATTCCGCCAATATCGAGGAATTGAAGCGGGCAGCGGCGGCCGGCGCCGATCATCTGTTGAGTCTCGACGAGCACAGCCTCGATATTTTGCCGCAAGGCTCGACGCTCGCGCCGATCCTCGTTCCCGCCCCGCACGGCGATCTCGATTCGCTGCAGCGCGCCGCTGCAAAAGCGCGCGCGCGGGGGATCGACTTCATTCTCGACCCCATTCTTGACCCGATCCACTTCGGATTCGCCGACTCGGTCGCGCGCTATGTCGAAACGCGCAGGCGCGAGCCCGCGGCCGAGATGATGATGGGCACCGGCAATCTCACCGAATTGACCGACGCCGATTCCTCCGGCGTCACGGCCATGTTGCTCGGCCTCTGCTCAGAGCTCGAGATTCGCAACATTCTGACGGTGCAGGTGAGCCCGCACACGCGCCGCACGCTCGAAGAGCACGACGCCGCGCGCCGAATGCTCTTCGCGGCGCGCGCCGATCACGCTTTGCCCAAGGGCTATTCGGACGCGCTGCTGCAAGTCCACGACAAGCGCCCCTTCGCCTCGACGCCGGACGAAATCGCCGAGCTCGCGCGCGAGCTGCGGGACGCCAATTTTCGCATCGAGGTCGCCGAAGACGGCGTCCATATTTTTGCACGCGGCTTCCATGAACTCGCAACGGACGCGATGGCTCTTTTTCCAAAGCTCAATGTTGAGAAGGACGGCGCGCACGCCTTCTATCTCGGGACGGAGCTGATGAAGGCGGAGCTCGCCTTTCGACTGGGCAAGCGCTACCGCCAGGACGAGCCGCTCGACTTCGGCGCGGCGTTCGACAAGGCTCCCGAGGAGCAAGAACGTTTCAAGGAGATCGGCCACACGCTGCGCAAGCGCAAGGGAGGCGACGATGCCGCTGATCCGTGAATGCGTCGTCACGACGCTTCATCCGTCCGGAGAGCCGCATCTAGCGCCTCTGGGTCTCATCGAGGACGGCGAGCATTGGATCATCGCGCCCTTCCGGCCCTCCACGACCCTCGACAATCTGGAGAAGACGGCGAAAGCCACGGCGAGCTTTATCGACGACGCCGAAATCTTTGCCGGCTTCGTCACGGGGAAACGCGACTGGCCGGTTGAAGCGGTGTCCGATTGGCCGGCGCCGCGCCTGTCGGCCGCGCTCGCCCATGCGGAACTGGAGGTGCTCAAGGTCGAGCCGGACGAATTGCGTCCGCGCTTCATCTGCGCCGTGCGGCGCATCGAGAGCCACAGGCCTTTTCTTGGGCTTAATCGCGCGCGCGCCGCCGTGCTGGAGGCGGCGATCCTGGCGACGCGCCTTCACATGCTGCCTCCCGAAAAGATCGAGCGGGAGATCGCCTATCTCAAGATCGCCGTCGACAAGACGGCGGGCGAGGCCGAGAGGCGCGCCTGGGACCGCGTGATTGCGAAAGTCCGCGCAGCCCTCCCCTCTCCCCGCTTGCCTACCAGATTCACATAACTTGGCTTGCCGTGATTGCGTTGACGCCCTGCTTTGCGGCTTGGAACTGGAGCCAACCCTGGAGCATGACGACGGGGCCTGGTTTTCCGTAGTATCCGGTCCAGCCTCCCAGGCGTGCGCAGACCCAGGCGGCGTAGGCGAGAGAGCCTTTGGGGTGGGGGTTCTTTTGTCTTTGCGTTTTGCCTTCGAGCGTGGCGCAAAGGGCTTCGAGGAGGGGGATGTCGGCTTCCTCGAAAGCGTCGCTGACTGGGCGCAATCGGCCTTTTGCGCCGCCGCCGTCGCGGGCGTGGACGAGTTGCTGGACGGTGACGGCGGCGATCAGCGCGGCCATCACCAGGTTGCAGCGGGGAACGTCGTCCTCGATGCGCAGGCCTTCAATGTCGAAGCCCTGCGTCTTCATCGTGCGGAACAATTGCTCGATCGCCCAGCGGCGGCGGTAAAGCTCCCCGACTTGCAGAGCTTCGCGCAAATCGGCGACGGGATAGGTGGTTATGAGCCGCCAATGGATGGTCTCGCCGGAAGGCGGATCGACCTCTCGCAGATCGACGAGATGCAGGCTCAAGCTTTCCGGCAAGCCTTCGTCGACGCTGTTTTTGGGCCGCTTCAGCTCGATGCGGGAAAAGCGCGCCGCCAAGGTCGTCTGGCGCGCGGGGCGGCCGGGTTTGGCCGGCAAATCCAGCCGGGTTCGTCCCGCCTCGGGCAGAGCGTCGGCTGTGGCGAACAGACGCCCGCCGTCCTCGAGGCTGCGATCCTGCGCCGCACGCACGATCATATGCGCCTGCGCAGGACGCTGCGCGAAGGCGGCGTAAATATCGCTCTCGCGATCCGCGACGATCGTGATCTCGCGCGCGCTCCGGCAGGCCCGCGCGGCGTCGTCCGCCCCCTCCAGCCAGCGCTGGCTCTCCTTCGCCACGGTCGGCAGGGCCCGCCTTTGCCCCTTGCGGCCTTCCTCGCGCTTGAGGAACCGCGCATGCGCCAGGCCCAGCAGCGTCCCGTCGTCCGCGTCCACCGCCGCGCAAACATGCAGATAAAGCCCGCCGCCGCCGGAAGACTTGACCACCGTGGTGTCCTGGATCGCCAGCACGTGGCGATCCGCGCAACGCAGACCGAGACGCTCCGCCGCATGCGCAGCCATCTCGCCGGGGCTCACATTCCGATTGCGAAGGAAGCGGGTCAGGCGAATTTCTCCCGCCCGATCCCCGCCCAACCGTCGCACCCGTAGTCCCCGACCGACCGCCGACACCAGACGGGCGTGCAAAAACGCCCCCCTTTTTCCAGGCGACGGTCGCCAAACCGCCCCAGCGAAACCTCCGACATCCCCAACCTCCCAAATCACGCGGGAGAAGGAATCAGAGTTCCGCGTCCGCCGCAAACCACGATGTGTGAATGCCGTAGCCCCGCTTGCGGGGAGAGGGTTAGGGAGAGGGGTCGGGGGATTTTGCGCTGCGCGCAAAGCGCGTGCTTAAGCCCCCTCGCCCGCGATCTTGCCGAAATCGGCGACGCCGACCATGGCGCGGCGCAGCTCGTTCAAGAGGCGCAGGCGGTTGAGCCGCAGCGCCTTTTCCTCGGCATTGACGGTCACGTCGTCGAAGAAGGCGTCGACCGGCGTGCGCAAGCCGCTCAACGCCGTCATCGCGCCTGCAAAATCTTCCCGAGCCAAATGCGCCTGCGTCTCCTCGCGCGTCCCCGCGAGAGCGCGCGCGAGCGCGTGCTCGGCGGGCTCCACGAGCGAGCCGGGCTCGTGCGGCGCGTCGAAGGCGCCGAGGCCGTCCTTCTTCTCCTCGATCTTCAATATGTTCACCGCGCGGCGGAAGCCCGCGAGCAAATTCTTGCCGTCCTCCGTGTCGAGGAATTTCGAGAGCGCCTCGACTCTGGCGACGATGAGCGCGAGATCGTCCTGTGACCCCCCACCCTCGCCCTCTCCCGCAAGGGGGGCGGAGTCGGCCGGCGTTGCGCCTAACGCCGCATCGATGAGATCGTAGCGCGCGCCTCGGTCGCGCAGATAGACTTTGAGTCGGTCGATGAAGAAATTCAAAAGATCGAGGCAGCGCTCGAACGCCTTCTCGAAATTTTCCTCGGTGAATTGCGCGATCGAATTCGGGCTCACGCGGGAAACGAGGTTTTCCTCGATGGGCTTCAGCGCATCGGAGGCGACGCCCGTGGCGGTCAAGGCTTCAACGGCTTCGATCTGGTCCATTACGCCGCGCAGCAGCGACGATCCGGAGTGCCGGCCCAAGGCGGCGACCGAGACTTCCAGCAGGCGCAATCGCAGCCCATTCTCCAGCACGAGCCGGATGACGCCGAGCGCCGCGCGCCGCAGCGCGTAAGGGTCCTTGCTGCCCGTCGGCTTCTCGTCGATCGCCCAGAAGCCCGTGAGCGTGTCGATCTTGTCCGCGAGGCCCACCGCGATGGAGACCGGATCGCTCGGAATGCGATCGCTTGGTCCTTGCGGCTTGTAATGCTCCTCGCAGGCGGCCGCGACGCTCGCGTCCTCGCCTTGCGCAGCCGCGTAATAGCGGCCCATGAGTCCCTGCAGCTCCGGGAACTCGCCCACCATTTCGGTGACGAGATCCGCTTTGCAGAGCTTCGCGGCGCGCTCGGCTTTTGCGGGGTCGGCGCCGACGAGCGGCGCGAGTTCTTTCGCCAGCGCCATAATGCGCGCGACGCGCTGCGCCTGCGTGCCGAGCTTCTCGTGAAACACGATCGACTCGAGCTTTGGCAGGCGATCTTCGAGCTTCGTCTTGAGATCGGTCTCGTAGAAGAACTTCGCGTCCGAAAGCCTTGCGGCGATCGGGCGCTCATTGCCCGCGATGATCGTCGCGCCGCCGTCGATCGCCTCTATGTTGGCGACGAGGATGAAGCGATTGGCGAGCGCGCCGTCCGGCTTCTTCAGCACGAAGCACTTTTGGTTCACGCGAATGGTGGCGCGGATCACCTCTTTCGGGATCGACAAGAACTCCTCGTTGAAGGAGCCCATCAGCGCGACCGGCCATTCGACAAGGCCCGCGACCTCTTCCAAAAGCCCCGGGTCTTCGACGAGCTCCAACCCTTGGGCCATCGCGAGATTTTTCGCGTCCGCAAGGATGATCTCGCGGCGTCGCGCCGAATCGAGCACGACCTTGGCGCGTTCCAAGGCCGGGACATAGTCGTCGAAGCGCTTCACCCGGATCGTCCCCGGCGCCATGAAGCGATGGCCCTTCGTCACGTCGCCGGACTGAATGTCGTTCACCGCGAAGCGCACAATGTCCGGCGCTTCGGTTTCGGGGCCGAAGGTCGCAAGGATCGAGTGCAGCGGCCTCACCCAGCGCAGCGCGTCGGGGCGCAGCGAATCGGCGCCCCAGCACATGGATTTCGGCCAGGGGAAATTGCGAATCGTCGCGGGAATGATCTCGGCGAGAATGTCGATCGTCTGCGCGCCGGGACGCTCGATGACGGCGACGTAAAAGTCGCCCTTCTTGGGGTCCGTCTGGATCGTCGCCTGATCGATGGAGGAGAGTCCCGCGCTTTTCAGAAAACCCTGGATCGCCCCTTCTGGCGCGCCAACGCGCGGGCCCTTCTTTTCCTCGCGCGTGTCCGGCTGGCGCGCAGGCAAGCCCGCCACATGCAGCGCAAGCCGCCGCGGCGTCGCGAAGCTCGCCGCGCCCTCATATAGGAGGCCGCGCTCGACGAGCGCGTCGGTCACGCGCTTGCGCAGCTCGACAGCCGCCTGCGTCTGCATGCGCGCAGGGATTTCTTCGGAAAAGAGCTCGAGCAGGAGATCGGGCAAGGGCTGTTCCAGGATGAGGACGAGTGAGTGGCTTGCGCGCGCTGCTCCTTTCCCCGCTTGCGGGGAGAAGGCTGGGATGAGGGGCCCCTAACCCTCTCCCCGCCAGCGGGGAGAGGGAATCTGCGACTTGCATCCGGTCGACCAGACGCTCAAGCCAGCGCCTTCAGCGCGCTCTTGCCCGCGAAAAGCGCCGCCGGACCCAACTCCTCCTCGATGCGGATGAGCTGGTTGTATTTCGCGATCCGGTCGGAGCGGGCGAGCGAGCCGGTCTTGATCTGACCGGCGTTGGTCGCGACGGCGATGTCGGCGATCGTCGAATCCTCGGTCTCGCCGGAACGGTGCGAGATCACCGTCGTGTATCCGGCGCGATGCGCCATCTCGACGGCGGCGAGCGTCTCGGTCAGCGTGCCGATCTGATTGACCTTTACGAGCAGCGAATTGGCGACGCCCCTCTTGATCCCCTCGCCGAGCCGCTCGACATTGGTGACGAAATTATCGTCGCCGACGAGCTGCAGCGTCTTGCCGAGACGCTCGGTCAGAAGCTTCCAGCCTTCCCAATCGTCCTCCGACATGCCGTCCTCGATCGACACGATCGGATAGGCCGCCGCAAGCTTGGCGAGATAGTCGACCTGCTCTTCAATGGAGCGCGTCACCTTCTCGCCCTCGTAGACATATTTGCCGTCCTTGAAGAACTCGCTCGCGGCGCAATCGGAGCCCAGATACACCTCGACGCCCGGCTTGAAGCCCGCGCTCTCGATCGCCTTCATGATGAAGTCGAGCGCCGCCTCCGCCGAGGGAAGGTTCGGCGCGAAGCCGCCCTCGTCGCCGACCGACGTGCTGAGCCCCGCCTTCTTCAGCGCGCTTTTCAGCGTGTGGAAGATCTCGGCACCCCAGCGGATCGCCTCGGCGACGGTGTCGGCGCCAGCGGGCAGGATCATGAATTCCTGGAAGTCGATGGGGTTGTCGGCGTGCACGCCGCCGTTGATGATGTTCATCATTGGCGTCGGCAGCACGCGCGCCTGCGTTCCGCCGATGTAACGGTAAAGCGGCAGGGTGGCGGCGTCGGCGGCGGCCTTCGCGACGGCGAGGGAGACGCCGAGTATGGCGTTGGCGCCGAGGCGCGCCTTGTTGGGCGTGCCGTCGAGCCTTATCATCGCCTCGTCGATCGCGACCTGCTCTTCGGCTTCGAAGCCCAAGAGAGCGCCGGAAATCTCGTCGTTGACGCTCTCGACCGCCTTGAGCACGCCCTTGCCGAGATAACGGCTCTTGTCGCCGTCGCGCTTCTCGACGGCCTCATGCGCTCCGGTCGACGCGCCGGAAGGTACGGCGGCGCGGCCGAAAGAGCCGTCCTCGAGCGTGACGTCGACCTCGACTGTGGGATTGCCGCGCGAGTCCAAGATTTCGCGGGCGTGTACGTCGACGATCTCGGTCATGGAATAGCCTCTTGATGCGATGCGGGAGCCGGCCGGGTTGTAGCCCGAATGCGGGGGCGAAGGAAGGAGGGAGCGACGGCGCCGCGGCGAATTCGTTTATAGTCGCCCGAGCGCCGGCGTGAGGGGCCTTCGTCGGCCTCCCAAGCTCCAGGATCTCGTTTACGAAAGGATTTGGAAAGGATGCAGGCTACGCCGATCGTCATGAGCGCGCATTTGCGGGGAGTTGAGCTGTGAGCGGCGTCACCCATATCGTCGGCGCCGGTCTTGCCGGCCTCGCCTGCGCCGTCAGCCTCGCGCAGGCGGGCAAAACCGTCGCGCTCTATGAGGCGGCGCGCATGGCCGGCGGCCGCTGCCGTTCCTATTTCGATCCGGCTCTGGGTCTGACCATCGACAACGGCAATCATCTGCTGCTCTCCGGAAATCGAGCGGCGCGCGAATATCTCGCGCGGATCGGCGCGGGCGACGCGCTCGTCGGACCGGAGCAATGCGTCTTCGACTTCGAGGATGTCGCCGGCGGCCTCAGATGGCGGCTCGCGCCCAACGCCTCGCGGCTGCCGTGGTGGATATTTGTGAAGGCCCGCCGCGTGCCGGGCACGCGGCCCTTCGACTATCTCGGCGCGGCCAAGCTCCTCTACGCCAAGCCAGAGGCGACGATCGGCGAGACGATGGTCTGCTCGGGCCTGCTCTACGAGCGGCTGTGGGGACCGGTGCTGCTGTCCGCTCTGAACATGGAGCCCAAAGAAGCGAGCGCCGCGCTCGCCGGCGCCGTGCTGCGCGAGACCTTGGCCGCCGGCGGCGACGCCTGCCGGCCCATGGTCGCCAAGGACGGCCTCGGCCCGGCCTTCATCGAGCCGGCGCTGCTCTTTCTAAAAGGGCTTGGCGTGGAAGTCGCCTTCGGAGCGCGGCTGCGTCGCATCGATTTCGACGGCGCGCGCGCGTCGCGCCTCGATTTTGGGGAGACGCAAGTGGCGCTCGGCCCTGACGACCGCGTCGTTCTCGCCGTGCCGCCTTGGACGGCCTCCGAGCTTCTTCCAGGTCTCGTCGCGCCCGACGAATATCGCGCCATTCTCAACGCGCATTACAGGATCGCGCCGCCGCATGGTCAGCCGCTCCTTCTGGGACTCGTCGGGAGCTTGAGCGAATGGCTCTTCGCCTTCAACGATCGCTTGTCGGTCACGATCAGCGGCGCCGACCGGCTGATGGACGAGCCGCGCGAAGATCTGGCGGCGCGCATCTGGGCCGAGGTCTCGAAATCAACCGGCCTCCCCTCAGCGCTGCCGCCCTGGCAGATCGTCAAGGAAAAGCGGGCGACCTTCGCTGCGACGCCGGCGCAAGAAAAGCGCCGGCCAGGTCCAAGGACCCCTTGGGACAATTTGTCGCTCGCCGGCGACTGGACCGCGACGGGCCTGCCGGCGACGATAGAAGGCGCGATCCGTTCCGGCTTTCGCGCGGCGGCGATAGTTTAGCAGCTGCGGTCACTATCTTGAGACAGTGTTCGGCTATGTTGCTCCTTTATCGTTGTGGTAGCCTTGAAAGGGATAGCAAATGGCTGAACAATCCTTCGAAGTTCCGGTTCAGGCGCGCGAATTCATGGAAAAAAGCATAGATCAGGCTCGCAGCGCCCTTGAGGCTTTCACAAGCGCCGCCGAAAAGGCGGTCAGCTCCTTCGAGGCGGCGTTCCCTGCCGCCGCGACAGAGGTCAACAGCAAGATCTTTGCCTGCACCCAAGCCAACATTGAAGCGACCTTCGAATTCGCGAAAAAGCTCGCTCACGCCAAGGACCCGCAGGAATTGTTGCGGCTGCACGCCGACTTTGCGAAAGCGCAAAGCGAAAGCCTGCAGAAGCAAGCGACGGAAGTCGGAACGGCAGTCCAAAAAGCCATGTCCGGCGCGCTCGGAAAGTCGCCGCAAAATTCGTGAGCAGCGGGCTCAAGCGAGAAGAGCTCGAGCGAGACGCGCGTCCTCCCCCGGCAAAAGGGCGGGGGCGCGCTCATATAAAATCGGCGCGAAACGCGCGGCGCTTTTCTTTTGAATGCAAGGGAAACTCTTCAGAATTGACGCGGGCTTTGAGCGGTCGGCGCTAGCGCGTTTCCCGAATCGTTCGAGCGATAAGGAATCGCGCCAAATCAAAAGGGTGGAGCATCTCACGACCGGCAAACCGCTTCGCGCTATTCCGTGACATGCTCTAAGTCCGGCGACCTCAAAGCAGAAGCAACTCAATGCAGCTTGTTCAGCAGCGTGGAGGCTCCAGCATCGGCGATCGGGATCAGCATCGTGACCAGGAGCATATATTCGAGCAAGGTCACGTTGGACTTCTGATTTTCTCTTATGCGAGAAAGCAACGCGCGCATCGGCATGACTCCATGCGAGGTTGGCGCCGTCCTGTAGCAGGTTCTGCGCCTCGGAAAGACGGCTTTCCCTTTGTGGGGCGGGACCGGTTAATTCACGATGAAGCGGACCAAAATGAGGCCGGGCAAGCGCCTGCGCCTCCTGCGCTGCCTCAGTGGCGCGCCGCCATCTCTCGTGTTTTGTGACGAAGGATCGGTCTGAAGCCGCAAGAGCCGATCTAAGCCGCCCAGCCGAGTGAGGAGGGGGAAACAGCCTGAGCGCGGCTCCGGCTCGGGGCCGCCTTGGCTCATCGCTTCACGATATTCTATCATTCGGGGCGTAGCAGGCGCTAGGGCGCGATGCGAAAAAGTGGGAACCGGTTTTTCGCACAAATCGCGCTCTAAACTTATAGAATGGATCACGTTTTCTGCGTTCAGGCAGTTCCGCGTGAACGCAGCGTGATCTGGAGCATGTCACGGAAAAGTGCGAAGCGGTTCTGAGTCTTTGATCTGGAGCGAGTCTTTTTCGATCACACGCGATCGGGACGCGCAATAGACGGCCAATCCGCAAGCGGCAATCCGACTTCAACGCTGGGAGGAATCGATCGAGCCTCGGACCGTCGAGCCACGGGAGAACGACTGGTCGCGTGAAGCGGTGGCAGCTCTCTCTTTGGCTTCCCTCTTCGTCGGCGCAGGCGTGGGCCTCGTAGCCGCGTCCTTTCGTCTCTTCCTCGACAAGGCCGACCACTTTCGAAACGTGATCGTCGAATGGGCGCATCAATACGCCGCCGGTGGTTTCGCCCTTATCATCGTGCTCTGCGCGACCGCCACATGGATCGCGGCTTGGCTCGTGCGCCGCTTTGCGCCCAACGCCGCCGGAAGCGGCATACCGCATGTGGAGAACGTGCTGAACCGCAAAGCGTCGCCCGCCCCGGCGGCTCTGCTGCTCGTGAAATATTTCGGGGGCCTGCTCGCGATCGGGTCGGGGCAAGCGCTCGGTCGCGAGGGCCCCAGCGTGCAAATGGGCGCGACCATCGGACATCTCTGCGGGGGAGGGTTCGGCCTCAGCTGGAGGACGCGTCGCGTCTTGCTTGCGGCCGGCGCCGGCGCCGGCCTCGCCGCGGCGTTCAACGCCCCGGTGGCCGGAGCGGTGTTCGTTCTCGAAGAGCTCGTGCGCCAATTCGAGCTGCATATCGCGATCGCCGCGCTCGGCGCATCCGCGACAGCGATTTGGGTGTGTCAGGCGATCCTCGGCCCCGCGCCGGACTTCCATGTGGAGGAGCTGGCCTTCGCCGATCCGGAGACCTACCCGCTCTACTTCCTGTCTGGCGCGATCGCCGGTGTGGCGGGCATCCTCTATTGCAAAGCGCTGCTGGGGGCGATGTCGCTTGCGGAGAGAATCGATCGCGGCGCGCCGGGGCTGACGGCCCTTCTCATGGGCGCTCTCGTGGGGGCGCTGGCTTGGTTCTTTCCGGCGCTCGTCGGGGGCGGCGACCCCATCACACAGAACGCCCTCCTGGGACCTCAGCCGCTCCTCGCGCTGTGCCTTGTATTTCTGCTCCGCTTCGGGTTCGCGGTCGGATCATACGCCACGACAGCGCCGGGAGGCATATTTGCGCCCTTGCTTACCCTCGGCGCGCAGCTGGGGCTGCTCTGCGGGGAGATCGCGAAACTTTCCTTTCCAGCGTTTTACGTTCAACCCGTCGGTTTCGCCTTAGTCGGAATGGCGGCCCTCTTCACGGCCGTCGTTCGCGCGCCGTTGACGGGGATCGTGCTGATCACGGAGATGACCTCGGACGCGACGCTTCTGTTGCCGATGCTCGGCGCGAGCTTCTGCGCCATGATCGCGCCCACCCTGGCGCGCCAGGCGCCCATCTATGACTCGCTGCGGGAGCGGGCGCTGCCCCCGCGCGGCGCGCAAAAAAAGCCCGGAGCGGGCTCCCCTATCGACGCTGGCGGCAGGCCCGCGCCGGCGCAACCGAGGCCGGAACATCGCCCCCGCGACCGGTCCGTTTAGCGCGTCGATGCGGGATTCTCACACTATGCGGGCTTCATATTTTGGAGATCGATAGCGGTTTATTCTCTCTTAAACTCAGCATGGTCGGACGCATGGACGGGAGACCGGCCCGTCTGGGCGCGATCGCCTGCGAGGACAGGCGAGCGGGGAATTTTCGACGCTGAAAGGGCGACGCCATCAGAGGACAGGGCGCCGATTTGTGCTATGCAACAAACCGCCGTCGCGCCGCGAGCGTTGAAGCAGTGGAGGATTACATGAACTGGTTCAAATGGTTGTTCCAACCTAAGGCGGCCGCCGGGCCGAATCAGGCGGTTCAGCCGAATCAACACGCCAAGTCTTCCGAAGACGATCGGGTTCTCGAGCTCATTCGCGACTATTTCGAAAGCCAGGGCGGCCTAGCGCATGTCGTGAAGCTGTTCGAGGAACGCGGCTTCATCAACAAGGTCCGCTCCTGGATTTCCACGGGCCCCAACCTGCCCCTCAACTCGGTCGAAGCGCTCCAGCTGGTCGGCTGGCCGGGCATATTGGACATGGCCAGAAAGGCGGACTTCTCCGTCGAGAATTTGCGGGAACGGCTCGCCAAGCTTTTGCCGGCCGCCATAGACAGCGCCACCCCCAACGGAAAGCTGTGACGCGGCCGTAATAAAAATGGCCGGGGTTACCATTTCCGGCAGTCCCGGACGCTCTGGTTAAGCTTTGCTGCGTCACGTCGCCGAGCAAAGTGTAAAAAGTGTAAGATGGCTGGCTTGTCTCGCCTGCGTCGCAAGGGAATTTTAACTGTAGGACGCCGATCTTGTCTCTACTCATCTTACGGTGGAGGACGAACCATGCCTAGCAAAATGGACATCGAACTCGCCTTGGCCAATTTGGAGGCGGGCAAGTTTTCTTTCCGGATGGTCGACGCCATCAAGGATCGCCTCGAGAAGCTCGAAAACGAAGTCACGCTGTTGAGAAGTCTGCACAGCGAGGCGATGAGCGACCTCAGGCAGCAGCAGCTCGCCGCCTGGCGCCTCGAGAGCGAGACGACGCGGCTGAACGCGAAAATTCATGCCTTGTTGAAGGCGAACGCGCTGACGGAAAAGGCGTCTCGAGCCGTGGCGCCGCTCATGAGCCGGGCGGGCGAGTCTCTTCAACGCTTGCAACAACAGGCGAAGCCCGCGGCGATAGGCTTGTTGGAGAAAGCCATCGACGGAATGGCGTCCCTCGCGGTTAGATTGGTCAAGCTCGCTCACCGGGCTCAAGACTCGTCGCCCGCGACCAAGATCGGGGAAAGCCTCGAGGTCTTGAAGAAACAGGCCGGCGCGTCGCTGGAGAAGACGCCCTCGCCGCTCTCGGTCTCGGGCAAGAACGTCGCCTAGATCACGCTGCGTTTGAGTGGAACGGCTCAAACGTGGAGCCGATCTATCGAAAACCCTCTTCCATCGAAGGGGGGATCGGCGTCGCTTTTCTGAAATCGACCGACAGACGGAGCCCGAAAAATCACTCTTCCAAACGCGTCCGCGCGACGTCGCGGACCAGCTCGTCCGGATCGTCGAGCAGACTCGGCAGGAGTTCCGGCGGGGCTCGCTCGGCCACGGTGAAGCGAACGCGCAAATCCTCGTCTTGCGCCATCGCGGCGAGGCGCGAAGGTGGCAGCCGCTCGGCCACCACGAGTCGGACGAGCGGCTCCTCGTCGAACATCAGCAGCTGCAGCCGCTCCTCTGGCAAGCGCCGCGCCGCCCAGCGCCTGACCTCCGATTCGGCGTCGTGGACGGCGAGCGGAACGAGCTCGGGCGGCAGACGCCGCACGACATTGACCCGGACGATATAGTCCTCATCCGCAAGCATCGCGACGAGGCTCGCCCCTTCCAGTCGATTGGCGAGCACCATGCGCACGCGCGGCTCGGGATCATTCGCGAGCGCCTTGACGCGCTCCACGGGCAAGCGCTGCGCCGCCCTTGCGCGAACTTCCGGCTCCGGATCGGCCAGCAGCGGCATAAGCCGCATCACGCTCGCATATTTTGCGGCGACGGCGCGCACCTCGAAATAGGAGTGCTGAAGATAATCGTTGGCGAGCTCGGGATGTTTGCGGAAGAAGCCATCGACGCGGCGCGCCCGGCGGTCCCGCACGCAGGCCGTTCCCTTGCGGCAGAGCCCTTCGCGATTGAGCACGACATGATCGCATTCGCGGCAGCGGATGGGCTGGCCGAGCCAGTCGAGCGGAGCCGCGTCGGGATCGGCGTCGGGGCTAGAATTTGCGGACGGGAATGTCATGTTTTTGCAGAGCGTAACCGATCTGGCGCGGCGTGAGGCCCAGAAGACGCGCCGCCTTGGCTTTGACCCACCCCGCCTCCTCCATAGCGTTGATCAACTTCTCGCGCTCGCTACGCCCGTCGGCGCCGCCGACGTTGCAGTTTTCGGCGCCGGGACATAGCGGTGCGGTCTCTCCGGTCGGCGCGGGCGCTGGGGGCGGCGGCGGCGCGAAGCTCTTCGGAGACGAGACGACGGGCAGAGGTTTTGTGAAGCGCGGCGGCGCAGGCGCGTCCTCGTGCCCTCCTCCCCAGAGTACGGCCGAGAGACAGCCGTCGTTACGACAGGAGAAATCCTTGTCGACGATCTCCGAACCGCGCGCCAGCGTCGCCGTGCGATAGACGCAGTTCTCGAGCTCGCGGATGTTGCCGGGAAAGCCGCATTCCGACAGCACCTGCATCGCCGACTCCGACAAGGACAGATGCGACCCCTGCTCCGCGTTGAAGCGGCGGAGAAACTCATTGGCGAGAGGCGCGAGATCGCCCTTTCGGTCGCGCAGCGGCGGCAAAAAGATCGGCACGACGCTGATGCGGTAATAGAGGTCGGCGCGGAATTCGCCCTTCTGCACAGCCTCTTCGAGATTCTTGTTCGTCGCGCAGACGAAACGCACGTCGACCTTCAGCGTGCGGTTTCCGCCGACGCGCTCGAATTCGCCCTCCTGCAGGACGCGGAGAAGCTTGGCCTGGAAGGCGGGCGTGATCTCGCCGATCTCGTCGAGAAACAGTGTCCCGCCTTCGGCGAGCTCGAAGCGCCCCTTGCGCATCGCGGCGGCGCCGGTGAAGGAGCCGCGCTCATGGCCGAACAGCTCCGATTCGAGCACGCTTTCCGGCAGCGCTGCGCAATTGAGCTTGACGAAGGGCTTGCTGTGGCGGGGCGAGAGATTGTGGATCGCGGCGGCGAACAGTTCCTTGCCGGTGCCCGACTCGCCTCGAAGCAGCACGGTCGAGCGCGATTTGGCGACGATGCGGATTTTTTCGACGACCGCACGCACCGCGGCACTGCTACCGATGATGCCCTTGATCCCCTCGGTCTTGCTGTCGAGGGCATGCGGACGCTCGCCCTTGCCGAGCCGCGCGTTCTCCAGCATCAGACGCTCGCGGTCGCGAGCGATGAGCTTGTGCAACCGCAACGTCTGGCCGACGAGATTGGCGATCATCGTCAAAAAGCGCACATCACGGTCGAAGCGGACGGAGGAGCGGTCCGATAGGGCGCGGTCGACCGTCAGCGTGCCGACAACGGCGTCGCCTTCCTTGATCGGAACGCCGACGAGCGAGAAGGGCTCGCCGTCCGCCGGGCCCCAGCCGGAGAGGTCGGCGCCTTCGAAAAGCGGCGAGTCGAGCACGTTCTCGACGACGAGCGGCATTTTGGTCGCGACGATCTGTCCGATCGCGCGCTCGGGCAGGCGCTCGAAGAACTGCTTCGCATTGATCTCCGACCAGCCTGAGCCGACCACGATCTCCGGATCGCCTTCCTTGTCGAGAAGGGCGAAGAGGCCGTGACGCATGTCGAGGAAGCTCGACAACACGCCAAGCACGCCAGCAAGGGTGCGCTCGAGACGGTGGGCCGAGGCCAGGAGCTTTGAAACTTCATAGATGCCGACCAGAGCGGATTCGCTCAGGTCCGATGTTCGGACGCCAGGTCCGGTCATGGTGCTTCCGGGGTGAAAACCCATTGGTTTCTCACAGCTCCAGTCGATGAAGCGCGCGTCGTACAAGGATAGAAGCAATTCACACACCGTCAATGCGATATTTTGTGCAGCGCGACAATACCAATAATTCCATTATTAATCAGTTATTTGCTTCATAAAACGTCAAGACCTAGGCCCAGCCGGCGCCCGCCTGGAGCGCGTCCCGGTAAGGGGCGAGACCGTTTTCTGGTCAAGAGATGCTCAAAATTCTTGATTTGGAGCTTAGTCCTCTTCGCGCCTTTGACGCGCCGTGACGCTGCCCCTATGGGCGCCTCTCACCGAAAATCCGATCTCCTTCTTCCTCGGCGCGATCAAAGCCGCGTCGATCAACGCCTACGCCGGCACGTTTGGCCCGAATTTTGCCGATGCGGGTGAAGGCGAAACTTCAACAATGGAGCATCAACATGCCGACGCTGACTTTGCTTCCCTCTGGCAAGACCACGGACGCCGAGCCCGGAACGAGGTTGCTCGACGCCATATTGGCGACGGGAGAGAAAATCGTCAGCAAATGCGGCGGCGAGGCCAAATGCGGCGAGTGCCATGTTTTTATTCAGGAAGGCCGCAAGAGCCTCTCCAAGATGCAGCGCGCCGAGAATGAGAAGCTCGACACGATTCCCGGCGTCGGCTCGAAATCGCGCCTCGCCTGCCAAACCCTGTTTGGCACAGAAAATGTGACGGTGGAGCTGCTCGGCTTCGGGTCGGGTTTGTAAGCTCTCCGACATGACTTGGAGCGAACGCTGATCGCTAAAGCCCATCGGCTTTAGCGTCCTGCAGGAGATGTCGATGCTCGACGAAATCAGCGCCGCCTTCGAGCGGGGAGAGATCATCCCTTATCTCGGCCCGGGCGTCTTGAAGCTGACGCAAAGCGTGCTCCCGGAGTCGCCGGAAGCGCTCGTCGCGCATCTGACGAGCGCCACGACCGTGCCGCACAAGATACGCAACAATCTGACGGCCGCGGCGCAGTACATCGAAAACTTCAAGCATCGCAAGACGCTCGTGGCCGCCCTAAACAAGGCTTTCGCGCCTTCGGCCGAGCCGTCGCCGCTGCACGACTGGCTCGCCGCCCGAAGCAAGCTGCCGCTCCTCGTCAACGGCTGGTACGACGATCTGCCGCAAAAGGCCTTCCAGAAGCGCAAAGACTGGGGTCTCGTGCAGGGCGTCAGCCAAGCCGAGCACTGGGGCGAATGGGTTCACTGGTTTTCCGCCGACGGCGAGCGCATCCCCGGCAAGCCTTTCGAGCGCGACGAGTCCGGGGCGAAGGCCCCGGCTGAGGCGCCCGAGGCGACGCTCTCCTGGCGCACGCTGATTTACGAGCCGATCGGGTCCTTCGCGCCGGCGTCGAACTATATCGTCTCGGATTCCGACTATGTCGAAGTGCTGACAGAGATCGACATTCAAACGCCCATTCCGGACACGGTGCAGACCTTGCGAAGAGGGCGCAGCTTCCTCTTTCTGGGATGCCGTTTCGCAACGCAGATCGAGCGCAGCTACGCCAGACAGCTCATGAAGCGCTCCTCCGAGCGCCACTGGGCCGTCCTCGAAGGACCCCTGACGAAGAACGAGCAAAAATTCCTCGCGGAGCAGAATATCACGCGCATTGACGCGCCGCTGCAGGAGTTCGTCGCGGCCTTGACGAGCGCCAAGGTCCTCGCCGAGACGCCTTAAAGTTTTCGTGATAGGCGCGCTCCACGAGGAAAAGGCGATTGAACACGACACAAGGCCGCCCAACCACGCCATCGCATAGCGCCGCGCTTCTTTCAGCGCCTAAGGCGTCATCGCGTGGATGCCCGCGACAAGCGCGGGCATGACGGAGGGCGGGCGAAGCCTTTCGGCGAAGCGGATAATAAAATAGGCCCCGATCCTTCCGGTGGGTCCTTCACTTTTGCGGGGCGCGTAAGGACAAGGGCCGGCGCCGAGCCGATTTGCCCGAAGCGCCCGCCTTGGCTGTCATGCCGGATATTTAAGCAGATTCTGCGAGCCGGCCGAGCAGGAGATCCGCCTTCCGGCGCATGAGCTCAATGCGCAACGGCTTGATGGCGACGCTGTCGGCGCCGTCCGCGAGGCATTGCTTGGCGAGGTCGACGGCGCCGGGCTCCAGCACGACGACGATTTTCGGCCCGCGCAGCCGCTCGCGGATTTCCCCATAAAGCGCGCCGCCATGACGCCGCATCAACGCTTCTGAGACGAAGACGAGGTCCGGCGGCCAGTCGACGGCCTTCTCATAAGCCCATTCGAGGCTCGGCGCTTCATGCGTTTCGTTCTCGTCATGCAGCATGAACTGAATCGCCGCGCGAATGATCTCGTCCTCGTCGATCACGAAGATTCGCTTGTTGTCGACAGCCGTGTTGCTCTCAACGCCAATTTGCATTCGATCCCCCGATTTTGCGCCCTCGGCGAAGCAAAGACCATGCCTTGAAAGCCGGCACGCGACGAACGCCCGCCTCGGGGCCGGCGGGGGCGGAAGAGCGCGGCACGAGGCGGCCAACGCAAAATTGAGCGCCGAGGCGGACAATGTTAAAGCCCGAAGCGTCACCCAGCGATCTCAAGCGCGACCATTATTCAGGACGAAATGAAGCTCACCCTCTCCTGGCTCAAAGACCATCTCGAAACTGACGCCCCCCTCGGTGAGATCGTCGAGACGCTCACTCGCATCGGGCTGGAGGTGGAGGCCGTTCACGATCCCGCCGCCGCCCTGAAAGACTTCGTCATCGCCGAGATCGTCGAGGCGGATCGCCATCCCGACGCCGATCGCCTTCAGGTCTGCAAGGTCGCGACGGGCGCCGGCGCGCCTCTGCAGGTCGTCTGTGGCGCGCCCAACGCCCGCAAAGGGCTCAAAACAGTGTTCGCCGCGCCGGGGACCCATATTCCCGGCAAGAATTTCACGCTCGGCAAAGGCGTGATCCGCGGCGTCGAATCGCTCGGGATGTTGTGCTCAGCCGAAGAGCTCGGGCTCGGCGGCGACTCGCATGGAATCCTGGAGCTCGATTCCAGCGCTCCGGTCGGCGCGGCCTATGCGCCCTGGGCCGGGCTCGACGATCCGGTCATCGAGATCAATCTGACCCCGAACCGGCCGGACGCAGCCGGCGTGTCAGGAATAGCCCGCGATCTCGCCGCCGCCGGACTCGGCCGCCTGCGCAAGCGCGACCCCGAGGCGATCGAGGGCAAGTTCCCTTGCCCCGTGAAGGTGAAGCTCGATTTGACGCCCGCTGACGCGCATCTCGCGCCGCTCTTCGCGCTGCGGCTCGTGCGCGGCGTGAAGAACGGGGCTAGTCCCCAATGGCTGCAGGACCGCCTGCGCGCCATCGGCCTTCGCCCCATCAACGCGCTCGTCGACGTCACGAATTTCCTGACCTTCGACCGCGGCCGCCCCCTGCATGTCTTCGACGCCAAGAAGATCAAGGGCGATCTCACCATTCGCCGGGCTAAGACAAGCGAGAGCCTGCTCGCGCTCGACGGGAAGACCTATGCTCTCGACGAGAATGTCGTCGCCATCTGCGACGATGGGGGCCCCGAGTCCCTTGCCGGCCTCATGGGCGGAGAAGCCTCCGGCTGCGACGAGGGCACGGTCGACGTGCTGATCGAGACGGCGCTCTGGGATCCGGCCAATATCGCCAAGAGCGGCCGCAAGCTCGGCATCGTAACCGACGCGCGCTACCGTTTCGAGCGCGGCGTCGACCCGGACTTCGCGCTGCCGGGGCTCGAGCTGGCGACGCGCCTCGTGATGGAATTTTGCGGCGGTGAGCCCTCTGAAATCCATCTTGCCGGCGCGGTCCCCGCCGAGCGGCGGCGCATCGATTTCCCCTACAGCGAGACGAGGCGCCTCGCCGGCGTCGACATCACGCCGCCGGAAGCCGACGACATTCTGAAACGGCTGGGCTTCTCGGTCGAGCATGCGGGAGCGGCCAGCGCGCGGATCACGATCCCCTCCTGGCGGCCCGATATCGAGGGCAAGGCCGATCTCGTCGAGGAAATTCTTCGCATCGCCGGCCTCGAGCGCGTCCCTGCGACGCCGTTGCCGCGTGCGGAAGGCGTCGCTGCGCCCATCATGACGCCGTTGCAGAAACGCGCCCGCGCGGCGCGGCGGACGCTCGCCGCGCAAGGTCTCGTCGAGGCCGTCACCTGGTCCTTCGTCTCGGCGAAGGAGGCCAAGGCTTTCGGCGGCGGCGCGCCGTCGCTGGCGCTCGCCAATCCGATCGCCGCGGAGCTCTCGGACATGCGGCCGAGCCTGCTCGCCGGGCTCGTGGCGGCGGCCGGCCGCAATGCGGCGCGGGCGCTGGACGACGCGGCGCTGTTCGAGATCGGCCAGGTCTTCATGACCGACGATGACAAGGGCCAGCGCCTCGCCGCCGCGGGGCTGAGGCGCGGCCTCGCCACGAGCGAGACGCAGGGCCGTCACTGGGCGGCGCGGACACGAGAGGCGGGGCTCTACGACGCCAAGGCCGACGCGATGGCGCTGTTGGCGGCGCTCGGAGTCCAGGGCGCGCAGATCGTTCCCGGCGGGCCGGCCTATCTCCATCCCGGCCGCAGCGCCACCTTGCAATTCGGGCCCAAGAGCTGCGTCGGCGTCTTCGGCGAGATCCATCCGCGCGTGCTCGCCGAGCTCGATGTCGAGGGCCCGATCGCCGTCTTCGAGATTTTCCTCGACCTGCTGCCCGCCGCCAAGGCCAAGGCGACGAGGACCAAGGCCAAGCTCGAAATCTCCGACCTGCAGCCGCTATCGCGCGACTTCGCCTTCATTGTCGATCGCGAGCGGCCGGCGGGCGAATTGCTGCGGGCGGTGCTCGCCGCCGACAGGACGCTGCTCTCGGGCGCGACCATCTTCGACGTCTATGAGGGCGTCGGCGTTCCCGAAGGCAAGAAGTCGATCGGCGTCGCCGTGACCCTGCAGCCCCGGGACAAGACGCCGACAGACGCCGAGATCGAGGCGATCGCCGAGAAGATCGTCACTGAAGCGGCGAAAAGAACGGGAGCTGTTCTCAGGGGATGAGAATGCGCGTGATCGCCCATTTGACCGCGGTCCTGCTCGCGGCGACGGCCGCCGCCGAGCCCCTCAATTACGACGCCTGCGAGGGGATCCAGGACTCGCGCGAATACGCCCATTGCATCGCAACGCTCGGCGCCGCTGGGGGCAAAAAGACGGCGGCTCCACCGGCGCAAGCCGCGCCCGCCGCGGCGCAGCCGCAAGCAGAGGCGCCAGAGAAAACAGCCGCGACCCCAGAGAAAGAGGCGCCGGCGCCGCGGCGCGTGGCTGTAAGGGCTCGTGGCGGCCGGATCGTTTACCACGCCGCGCCGCGTAGCGGCGGCCGCGTCCACGTCCAGGTCGGGGGGCGTGGGAATGTCGTCGCAAAGCCGGCTTCTCGGCGAGGGCGCCGCCGCTGACCCGCTGCGCTCAAAAGCATTGGTTCGCCTTCAGCGCGACGATCCAGGCGGCGCAGTTTTCGTCTGGCGGTCCCTCTTGTCCCCAGGGCGGACCCTCCTCCCCCCACTCCTCATATTCCCAATACCGCTGCCGCTCCCAGTGGCGGCGCTTGTGGTTTTGCCGATTTTGGCAGTCGTTGAAGTTCTTTTGGATCGCCAGACACAGCGCCACGTTCTGCCCGGCTTGCGCGGGCTGCGCGGCAAGCGCAAGCACCGGCAGTGTCATCAGGAGGAATCGTCGCATGCTTCCGCTGGCTCCGATCGTATCAGGAGGGAAGAACCCGGGATTGGTAATGGAGGCGCGATTAACGCCGGCTGAATGCGGCGGCGCCTCCGTCTGGCCTTCCCTGCGGGCGATGAATTAAGAATAGGGAGCCGACCCGCCCGCCGCCTCGGATAGAGCCGATGACCGCTTCAAAAACAACCATCCGCAAGCACGCCTTAGAACGACGCGATCTCATCGCTCCGGCCGAGGCCCATGAGGCGGCGGGCGCGATCAAGGCGGCCGCTCTCACGCTGGTCGGGCGGGTCGCGGGCGACGCGCGTCCCGCTATCTCGCTCTATTGGCCCATTCGAAGCGAGGTCAACACGCGGCTGCTTATCGAGGCTCTCCACGCGCAGGGCTTTCCGGTTCTGCTGCCGGCGATGACGGCGGTGCGCCAGCCTTTGCGCTTTCGGGCCTTTGAACCTGGCGATGAATTGGAGAAGGGACCCTTCGGCCTCTCCGAGCCTTCGCCGGGACGACCCGAGGGGCGGCCGACGATCGTTTTCGCGCCGCTTGCGGCCTTCGACCGGCGGGGGATCCGTCTGGGCTATGGCGGCGGCATCTATGACGCCACCCTGCGCACCCTGCGGGCCGAAGGGCCGGTCACAGCCATCGGGCTCGCCTATTCGCTACAAGAATGCGAGGCGGCACCCAGCGAGCCGCACGACCAGAGGCTCGATTTCATCATCACCGAGCGCGAGACGATCGACTGCGCGAAGACCTCCTCGCCGGCTTAATGAGCTGAGCGGCGCCAAATCGCTGTCGAGGCCCGCGTCACGCGCCGCGCGGGCGCCGTCGATCGTGAATTCAAAGCGGGCGCCTCTCGCGCGTTTCCCGCTCGAACGGAATCGTTCGAGCGATAAGGAATCGCGCCAAGTCAAAAAGTTAGAGCATGTCATGACCGGAAAACCGCTTCGCACCTTTCCGTGACATGCTCTAACACGGCGGATGCGGTCGATCCGGCGGCGCCATCACTCCTTCGCGAGCGCGTCGAGAGCCGACGAGAGCCCCTTGAACGACAGGGGCATGACCACATCCTGATTCGCCGCGTTCTTAAAGCTGACCCTCCCGGATAGGTCGCTGTGAGAACGCCACAGCTTCAAGGTCTCGTCCTTCAAAGGAAGGCTCGCGAAACATCCTCCCGGCACGCATCGTCGCCAGCTGAGCTCGGCCGTTTTCATTTCCTTGTCGGTGTTCGTGATCGTCACCGAGCTCGGGAATGAGACATTGATTGGAACAACCACCGTCACCATCATCGGCTCGCCTGCAGCCGGCCTGCCGAGAGCAATTTGCGCGAAGGGCGCCGTCTGATCTTTCCGGTTCACGGTCTGCACCACCTCGCAGGATTTGCGCGCTTGCGCAGCGGCGCCGACCGTTTGACAGTGAAGGATCCAGTCGCCGTAGGCGGCGGATTTGGCGTTCGGATCGGCAGGAGCTGCTGGGGTCGCCGGCTTGGTTTCCGCGCTCGAGGGCGCCGTCTGCGCCAAGAGCGCGCAGAGAGTCAGCAGGATCCACTTCATCATGTCGCTCGCTCTTTGGCTTCGCGCGCTTCCCGCTCGAACGGAATCGTTCGAGCGACAAGGAACCGCGCCAAAACAAAAACTTAGAGCATGTCCTGATCGGAAAACCGCTTCGCACTTCTCCGGGACATGCTCTCGAGCCGCTTGACGACGCGTCCGGCCCTATCTCGCCTCGGTTCTATCCCAGGGGTCCTCGCCCGCCAAGGAAATCGATTGAGCCAGCCACAGCGCTCATCTTCAAGCGTCGGGAGAAGAGAACAGCAATCTCGGTCAGGACGGGCGCCCTCCGCTCGGGCAAAGTCCCGCCCAGTTGAGGAGGGGAAAGATGAACGGCGACGCCTACGGAAAACGCTTCGCAAGAGTGCTCGATTATATCGATCGGCATCTTGATGAGGAGCTTTCCGTCGAGCGGTTGAGCGGAGAGGCGAACTTTTCGAAGTTCCACTTCCACCGACAGTTTTCGGCTTACGTCGGCGTGAGCGTCGCCCGCTATGTTCAGAATCTCCGGCTGAAGAGAGCGTCGCATCGGCTCGTCTTCGAACCGACGGCGAGGATCATCGACGTCGCCTTCGAGGCCGGTTTCGAGACGCCGGAGTCTTTCTCTCGCGCCTTCAGGCGCGAATACGGCCAGACGCCTTCTCAATTCAGGAGCGCCCCCGCCTGGAAGCCATGGCGCAAAACCCATCAATTTCCATCTCCCGGAAGGAGCAGAAACATGGACGTGAGGATCATAGACTTCGGTGAAGTCAAAGTGGCCGCGCTGGAGCATCGCGGTCCGCCGGAGCTGGTGAAGGACTCTGCGCGGACATTCATCGAATGGCGCAAGGAGAGCAAGCTATCGCCCAAGGATCGCTGTCGAACCTTCGGCATCGCCTACGACAACCCGGACACGACCGAGCCGCAGGCCTTCCGCTTCGATCTGTGCGGAGAGGTGAGCGCCGACGTTCCGCCGAACGCGCAAGGCGTCCTGACCAAGCTCATTCCAGGCGGCCCTTGCGCGGTCGTGCGCCATCTGGGGTCTCATGATCGCATTGGCGAATGCGCCTATTATCTCTACAGGGATTGGCTGCCGGGAAGTGGGAGAGAACCGCGGGACTTCCCGCTCTTTTTTCACTATCTGAACCTCGTCTCCGACACGCCGGAGCACGAATTGAAGACCGACGTTTATTTGCCGCTCAAATAGACGAGGCGCGCGTTCAAATGTGAAAATAGGGGCGCGTCTCTTCGCAGACGCGCCCGCATTTCAAAGACGCCGAGCAGCTCTTTCACGACTTGCGTGGCGCAAAGACGCGAAGGCGGTGCTCATCGAGATCGGCGCCGACGAAGGTGAATCCGAAATCCATCCAGACAGGGTTTTGCAGGATCTCAATGCCTTGCTTCCGCCATTCCTCATGTCGTCCCGTGACCTGCGCCTCGCTCTCCAACGTGAAGACGAGCTCGGCGCCGCCTCCCGTGCGCTTCGCCGGCGGCTCGACATCCGATGTCGCCCACAGGCCGAGCTTGACGCCAGACTGCAAGACGAACAGCGCGAAGGCGGGCGAGTTTTCGACCGGCTGACGCTCGAGCAAGCGTTCATAAAATGCGGCGCTTTTCGCCACATCGGCCACATAGAGAAGAATGTAGGAGGGATCGGACATGGGGACCTCTTGCGCAACGGACATCCGAAACACTAGCGTCGGCTCGTGTCAGATTCCGTCAGCATCCTTCAAAGGTCCTCGGACGATATCCCCTGCGCCGCGCGCCATTCCCTCACGAGGCTGCGCCGACGCTTCGGGTAACGCGTTTCCGTCTCTTGGATCGAGATAATGCGGTCACTGCGGAAATGGCGGAATTCTTTTCGCAGCTCGCACCACGCCACCACGATGCGACAGTCATCGAAAAAGACGAGAGCGATAGGCCATAGGGTTCGCTCGCTGTCCTGCCCTTTCTCGTCGCGGTAGCGGATGACGATCTTGCGTTCGGCCCGAACCGCTCTACGAAGCGATGGAAGATGAGGGCTGTGGTCTTTTGGGGCCGTCGAGGGCCCGATCAGGAGGCTTGTGGCCTCAAAATCGATCCGCAGATCGGGCGGCAGAACGGCGGCGATCTTCGCCAATGCGTTCCGCGCCGCGCTGCCAAGCGGAGCGTCCGCTCGGCTCGACACCCAGCTTGCGCCCAGAACCACCGCTTCAATTTCTTCTTCGGAGAACATGAGCGGCGGCAGCAGGAAACCGGGGCGAAGAATGTAACCGACGCCAGCCTCGCCCTCTATATCCGCGCCCTGTGCTCGAAGCGTGGCGACGTCGCGATAAATCGAACGAAGGCTGACTTCCAGCTCGAACGCCAGCTTCGCGCCGCTGACCGGCCGTCTGTGACGTCGCAGGACTTCAATCAGGCGAAGAAGGCGATGTGAACGAGACATCCCTGAGATTCCAAAAATCCGCGCTCAGGCCCCGCGTCGCAAGACAAGGCCAGCGTCGACGCGCTTGTCTCCTCCGCTATTGGATTCCCCGAACCGTCGCACGCGGCAGGCTCAGCGTCGCTCCGCGACGAGCAGCAGGGAAGCGGGAATCGGCGCCGACGGAATTTTGGGCTCCAGGAGCCGCTTCAAGTCCCACCTCTTGGATATCGCCTCGATCCAAGAGCCGAGCGTTCGCGCGAAATATGGCATCGGCGCCCATTTCTCGCCGCCGAAGCTTTCGAAGCTTTCGATTCGCCATCCGTCTTCATAGGGCGGCGCAAATGCGAGCGGATGAAGCGTTTGGATCAACAGACGGGCTTTAGGAGTCGAGATCGCGGCGAGCGCGTCGCAAATCGGCTCCAGCCGGTCGTCGAGCAGCGAGAAATTGCAGACGATCGTATCGAAATCTTTTCCCGCCCGCGCGGGCTCCGCGCAAAGCTCGGCGTAGCTCAGAACATCATAGGTCGCGCCGCCTTCTTCCCTGGCGCGCGAGATGAGCTCGGGCGAAACATCGACGCCGACAATCTCCTGAGTCGAATTTCGTAATTCCCGACACAGCCATCCTTCGCCGCAGCCGACATCGAGCGTTTTCCCGAGCGGCGCGGCGAGGGCCGCGGCGAGGATCGCGGCGTTGGTCGCCTCGCGCCGGCTCGCGATCGCATCGCTCCGCACGGCCGCAGTCCAGTTTTCAGCGTTTTTGGACCAGCTCGCGACCTGCGCCGCTCTCGAATCGGTCATCGATGTGCTCTCCGTCGGGCGCGATGGCCTAGAGCAAAAAATTGCGGCCTGTCACGGCAAACTGCTTCGCGCTTTTCCGTGACACGCGCTCGTGAAAGGGGATATTGCGCGAGCTCGATATAACATATTCCAGCCTGACGCAGGCGGCCTCGTGCCGTCGAGCCGACCCGACCGGTCGACTTGCCTATGAGACGAAATTGAGGGAGCGTCAGCCCTCCACTCTCGCGCGAAGAGCGCCTCAGCGAGCGCCCATGTTCGAACCACAAGCTGCCGTCCTCATCCCGATCGATATGCAGCAGGCCTTCGATCTTCCGGGTCGACCGCGGCGTTGGAACGCAGATCTCGATCGGAACGGCCTCGCTCTACTGACCGCATGGCGGGCGAAGAAGCTGCCGATTATCCATGTCATCAATTCTTCGGCGAATGCTCAGTCGTGCTTTCACCACGCGCACCCGGGCCACGGATTTCGTCCGGGCTTCGCGCCGCAAGATGGCGAGGAGCTGGTCGACAAGTCAGTCAACAGCGCCTTTATCGGCACAGATCTCTCCGCGCGCCTGCACCGGCTGGGCGCCGGAGAGCTCGTGCTTTTCGGCATGAGGACCGACATGTGCGTCTCGTCGACAACGCGCTCGGGCGCCAATCTCGGATGGCGCGTGACGGTCGTCGGCGATGCTTGTGATTGCTGTGATCTTCCCGATGTCTTGGGAGACGGGATCGTTCCGGCGGAGCAAGCTCATCGCGTGCACCTAGCGACGCTCGCCGATGAATTCGCCGATGTCGTGACGACCTCGCAGGCTTGCGCTCGGCTCGAGGGATTTGCGCCGAGCTGCTGAGTCTTTTCTTTGAAACGGTCGATCTCTCGCCGAGGTCGACCGATTCTGATGTCCTTGCGCAAGAGCGCGATGCGAAAAAGTGGGGACCGGTTTTTCGCGCCAATCGCGCTCTAAGCTTTTAGAAGCGATCACGTTTTCTGCGTTTGAGCGATTCCGCTCAAACGCATCGTGATCTAGGCAAACCGCGCCGCGTCAGGATGAGGGGATTGGCCCGCACTCCTCATGTGGCCCGATACGCGCCCTGTCGCTCCAGCATCCATCCCGGATATTCCGCTGGCAGTCGGCTGACGGCGTCAAGCGCAGCGAGTTCGGAGGCGTCGAGAGCCACCTGCGTGGCGCCGATATTCTCTTGAAGCTGCTCGACGCGCTTCGCCCCGACGATCACGCTGGTCACGACATCCTGGTGCAGGAGCCAAGCAAGCGCGATCTGCGCGACGCTCGCTCCCTTCGCCTCGGCGATCGCGCGCATTGTCTCGATCGCCGCAAAGCCGCGGTCTCGATCCACCGGCGGAAAATCGAAGGTCGCGCGTCGACCGTCGGCGCCCTTGCCGTCGCGGTCGTATTTGCCCGAAAGGAGGCCGCCGGCGAGCGGGCTCCAAACCATCAGACCGATCTTCTCCGACAGCAACATGGGCGTGATCTCCCGCTCGAGATCGCGGCCCGCGATCGAATAATAGGCTTGCAGCGACAAGATCGGCGCCAGCCGGCGCGACTCGACGACGCCAACCGCCTTCATGATCCGCCAGGCGGCCCAGTTGGAAAGGCCGACATAGCGAACGAATCCCTGGCGGACGAGCGTGTCGAGCGCCTCTAGAGTTTCCACGATCGGCGTCGCCGGATCGAAGCCGTGAATTTGATAAAGGTCGATGTATTCGAGCCCGAGCCGCTCCAGACTGGCTTTGCATTGATCGAGAATATGGCGGCGGGACGCGCCGCGCGCATTGGGGCCCTCGCCCATCGGACCCAGCACCTTGGTCGCGATCACCACGTCGTCGCGATTGACGCGGAGATTCCTTAGAGATTGACCGAGGATGCGTTCGCTTTCGCCGCCGGCGTAGATATTCGCCGTGTCGATGAAGTTGACGCCAGCGCTCAGCGCGGCGCCGACGAGAGCGTCGGCTTCTTCTTGTCGAAGTCGCCCGATTTGGCCCCACATGCCTTCGGCGCCGCCGAAGGTCATGGTTCCGAGGCAAAGTTCGGAAACGAATAGGCCGCTCTGGCCAAGGGGACGCATGCGCATAGGGGCCTCCGCTATTGGGGTGGGATGAAGCCGTGATAGTCTTCACCACGCCTTGGCCGCGACGCCGATCCTCTCAGATTCTTGCGCGATCCTATCAAACGCCCCCCGCAAGGGAGATCGCGTCATTCCACGCGCGCGGGACGCGCTCTAAGATACAGTCATGCAGAATCCCTTCGGCGCTCTAATTCCCCTCCTCGATCGCCAATATCGTCGCTTCGGCCGCGAGACGCCGTTGGACGGCTTGGCGCTGAGCCGCACAGAGTCCCCCAGTGGCGTCATTCGCTCCGTTTATCGTCCCTCCTTCTGCGTCGTCGCGCAGGGCGCCAAAATCAGCGTGCTGGGCGAGCGCAGCTTTCGCTACCACGCCGGTCAGGGACTGCTCGCCTCGATCGACGTTCCGGTCACCGCGCGGATTGTCGAGGCGTCGGCGGACCGACCCTATCTCGCGTTCAGCCTCGCCATTAGTCCGGCGATCGTGTCGGAGATGTTGATCGAACAAGCGCAAGCGTTGGCCGACGCGCCAACGATCGCCGCGCTGACGACGGCCGATCTCGACCCGGATTTATGCGAACCTCTCACGCGATTGTTGACCTTGCTCGATGCGCCTCGGGACTTGCCGGTGCTCGCGCCATTGATCCAACGCGAAATCGTCTGGCGGCTGCTCTGCGGCCGATTGGGGCCGACATTGCGTCAGCTCGGCCTCGCGGACAGCCATGCCGCCCGCAGTGGCTGCGCCACTGCCTGGATTCGCAATCATTTCGCCGAACCGCTGCTCGTTGCGGATCTGGCGGCGCTCGCGAATATGAGCGTGCCGAGCTTTCACCGCCATTTCAAGGCGGTGACGACGCTCACGCCCATTCAGTTCCAAAAGCGCATTCGCTTGCAGGAAGCCCGTCGCCTCATGCTGGCGGAGGGCCCGGTGGCTTCGGTCGGCTATGCGATCGGCTATGAAAGCCCGGCGCAGTTCACCCGCGATTACCGTCGCATGTTCGGCGTGCCGCCAGGTCGCGACGGCGCGGCCCTGCGCGCCAACATGGCAGCGGAGGCGGAGCGTTAACTCTCGGCGCCGAGATGCTGGCGTATCAATCCGGCGACAATCGGCGCGTGCGTTTGCGCGAGGTCGTGATCGCCGCCGGGAATGAGGTGAAGAGCGGCGTTTGGAAACAGGGTTGTGAGATAGATTCCGACCGCGGGGGGACTGATCGGGTCCGAATCTCCCCATAACAGCAGGACGGGGCTCGCGATCGTCCTCAACTCGTCCGAGAGATCCCCGATCGGCGCTCCAACCCAAGAAGCCGCCTTGGGATAGGCCCTCAGATAGTCGGGCAGCCAGTCGCAGCCGCCAAAGGCTCGCGCGTGCAGACCGACCGACGCCGCCGTCAGAACGAGGCGGCGGACTTTATCGGGTCGCCGAAGCAATGCGCGGACGGCAATCAGCCCACCCATCGATTGGGCGATCAGGTCGGCAGGCGCGTCAAGCTCCGCTTCCACCAGGTCGATTAGGTCGTCCACGCCATTGACCTTCGGCTCGGGCGGCTCGTCGCCCAGCCCCGGCCAGGCGAACATCCGCTGATCGGCGCCGTCGTTGAGCCGTGACGCAATGGGTCGCCAGAATTTGGCGCTCCCGCCCGCGCCAGGAAGATAAAGACGCCGCGTCAAAACAAGGCCGTCACTCGGTACGGTCGATCTTATTGCCGATCAGCGCAATGGCCTTTTCATAGACGGGCGCCGCGTTCCAGGCCTGGATCGCCGCGAAATTGGGCTCGCCCGGCTGATAACCGGCGCCAGCGCGCCAGCCATGCGCGTGGAGGAAATTCGCGGTCGACATCAGCGCGGCGCTCGAGGCCTCCAGACTGCCGCCGACGCCATATTCCAGAATATTCTTGGGCAGGAACTGCGTCTGGCCGATCTCGCCGTGCATGGAGCCGCGCGCGCCCGGGTCGACCCTGCCGCGGTCGATCAGCGTCAGGAAGGCGTTGAGCTGATCGGTGAAATATTCGCTGCGGCGGCAGTCATAGGCGAGCGTCGCAATGGCGGAGAGGGCGTGCTGATTGCCGTGCACCGAGCCGAAACCCGTTTCCATGCCCCAGATCGCGAGAAGCGGTCCCGGCGGGACGCCGTAGCGGGCCTCGATATTATCGAAGAGGGGCGCCAGGCGTTGCTTGTAGGAGCGGCCCCTGGAGGCGATGACCGGGCCGCCTCGCTTGGCGAGAAAATCGTCGAGCGAAAGGTGAAAGCTGTGCTGGCCGCGGTCGGCGCCAATCGTCGGGTGATTGTAGTGCGTGTCCAGCAGGGCGTCGACCGCCTGTTGGCTATGGCCGGCGGCGCGCGCCTCCTGCGCATAGGCCTCCTTCCAGGAGTCGAATCCGGCGGCGCCATTGCCGCAGCGCGCGGCCTTCGCGGCCGGGGCGAGGACGAGGCCGGCGAGTAGCGTCGCGGCGAGGACGGAAGCAAGGCGTGAAGGTCTTTTCATCGAGGAAATCCTTTTGGCGGCCGGAGTCAGCGCCAGCCTGATTCCCTGAGATCATCATATCGAAAGTGGGCGATTCGAAGGAAATCGCGACGCCTTGCAGCGGCGCCGAAATCTCGCTCCGACCCTTCGCCTCAATAGGAGGCTAGGACAGGCGCCGTCTCGGGATTGAAGAGATCGAGGTGGTAAGTCACGCCGAGGCGGACGAGATTGCTCTGCGCGCGCGTCCGAACGTGGAACGCCGTCGCATGCTGCAGCTCCTCCTCCTGCTCCTCTTCGTCCTCCGCCTCCTCGGCGGATGACGCGCCGTAATCTCGCATGACGAAAGCGCGCTTTCCGAGATCGACATGGAGATATTCCACCCTCAGGGTCACGTTCGGGGCGACCGCAAGTTCCGCGCCTCCCCCCAAGGCCCAGCCGAGCGAGGCGCTCGACATCTGTCCATACATGTACTGCGAGCCGTCTTGAACGCCCGCGCTCGCCGTGACGCCGCCATAGGCGAGGCCGCCCGTCGCATAAAGCATCAGCGCGCCGGCGCCGGGCAGCCATCCGAGCCGCAGACGGGTCGTCCCCAGCCATTGCGCCCTCTGCATCGAGCTCACGTTATGCCCGAAGTAATCATAGCCCTGCGAGCCGCCGATATGGGCGTAATCGAAGTCGGTCTCCACGCCCAGGAGCGCATTCCGGCTTAGCGGATAGTTGTAACCCAGCTGACCGCCCCCGACGAAGCCCGCAGATGAGAAGGATTGCGAGCCCGGCGCATTTCCCGCGGCCGCGAGGTCGAACGCGCCCGGCGTGATCGGCGCGAAATAGGCCGTGCTGGCGCCCGTGCCGTAACCGACGTTCGGCCCGAGATAGAAGCCGGCCCAATCTTCGGCGGCGGTTCGAGGAGCGGAGAAGCCGCCGAAGGGAGCGGCCGCAGCCTCTGCGCCTCCGAGCTTGTAGGCCGTCTGCACAAACATGCCGTAGCGTTCCGAGACAGCGCGTTGCGGGGCGGGCGCGCCGCCCTTGGGCGTTCGTTCCCAATGGGTCAGACCCGAGCCGCCGTCGAAATACCAATAACGCCCGCCGACGCCGACGCTCAGCGCGCGCGTGAGATCGTAGCTCAACAAGGCTTCGGCCTGGAAGCCATTGCCGTCGCCGTCGTCGCGCGCGCCCCAGATCTCGGGCCGCAAATTGTGGTAGTCCGCGCCTTTGAGCCAATTGTGCGCCCAGGCGACCTCGGCGTCGAAATTCAGGCCCGGCATGACAACGACGCGACCCGAAAGGCCGAGCCGCAAGGAATGCCAGCGGGCGTCCTCGTCGAGCACATCGAGCGTCGAGGGCGTCGGATGGAGGAGGCAAGTCTCCGGGTCGAAAGCGACCTGCACGCAGCCAAAGCTGTTCATGCGCTCGCGAAAATAGTGATAGCCGACGAAAGGCCCCACTCGAAATTGCGACGTTCGCAAAAGGTTGAAGCCAGCGTCGATCGACCCATACTGCAGCGAGCCGCCGCTTTGCGGATCCACTGTCTTGGAATAAGGCGAAGCCTCTCCCTCGTCATGCACGTGAGGCGGAAAGTCCTCGTCGCTCAGATGACCGCCGACGATCGAGCCCCCGCCGAGATAGCCCTTCAGGAAGAGGCCCGTCTCATGATCGAGACGGAAGAAGCTTTCCGCCGCATGCGCATCGAGATTGCCGTAGGTCAGGCGCGAGACTTTGGCGGCCGTCTGCTCGGCGTCGAACAGATCGCCGCGATAATAGCCCGTGCTGTAAAAGTAGCGCGCGCCGAACTCGAGTTCAAAGGGAAGCGGAGCCTTGAAGACCGGCGCATCCTTCAGGGCAGGGAGGGCGAGGTCGGCGGCCTGCGCGGAAGGCGACGCGCAGACGAGCGCGCTCGCGAGGAGCAAGGAGCAAAAGCCACTCTTGCGCAAGTTCGGCGCGAGCGCCGCAGGCGCGAAGGGGAGGTTGGAAGCGGGCATTTTCATTCGCCGTTCCTTCTCGAGCGAAAGTCCCGCAAAGGTCGGCGGCTTCCGCTGTAAGGACCTATAAGAAAGCTAACGCTGATCTGACGTCCATAGACATAGAAAACGCGGAACTGTCTTCCGATTTTGTCGATTGTCCGTGATATGTTGCCTAGCGGCCACAGTTACTTTGCAGGAAATGTTCGGACAAGCTCGACCTTTGTCGTTGATGCCGGCAGGATGTCGATCGTCATCCGCGCAAGGGCTAAGAAGTCGACTATAGTAACGGCAATCCAGAGATTGCGCCGCTTTCCTCTCCTATCAAGCTCTGATCGGCCGCGATGTCGTCGAGGGAAGCGTCGCGCGCGCACTCGCGTGGCTCCCATCCATCACTCTGGCCAGAAGCCCGCGTCCGTCGCCGTCTCGAAGCTCCAGGGGCAAACCGCGGGAAAGGTCGTCTCGGGCAAGCCCGTTTCCCGCTCCGCCTCTTTGGTCGCCTTTCGATAAGCGCGCGCGACGACCTCCGGCAGAAGGCTCTTGAGGCTTGGATTGTCCTCGAGCAAATCGGCGATGTCGAGCCGTTGCACGTCGATCGTCGCGCGCCAGGAGGCGCCCTGCAGATTGGGCTGACAACGCCATTTGAGCAGATGAAGCAGAAGGACGGTCAAGCGAGCCACGAGCTCGCGCTTCTCCGCCTTGCCCATGCTCTCGATCTCCTCGGCGATATGCTCGATGTCGGCCTCGGCCAGCCTGCCGCCGCGCAAGAGCGCGGCCTGCTCATGAGCCCAGGCGTAAAAATCCTTCTCGTAAGGGGAGCCCATGCTCGTGCTTCCTGAACCCATCAATCTACCGCCAGCGTCATCCCCGCACCCTCATCCTGCGGAGCCTGCGAAGCGGGCGTCTCGAAGGATGAAGATACAGGGAGAAGGCCGCCCGAACCAATCGACTTGCTACTCGCCTGCCTCCACGTAAATCTCCGCGCCGCGCTCCACGAACTCCGCGGCCTTTTCGGCCAAGCCGCGCTCGCGCTCCATTTCCTGCGCCTCGCGACGCAGCTCCTGCGTGATTTGCATCGAGCAGAACTTCGGGCCGCACATCGAGCAGAAATGCGCGACCTTGTGGGACTCCGCCGGCAGCGTCTCGTCATGGAACTTGCGCGCCGTGTCGGGATCGAGTCCGATGTCGAACTGGTCCGTCCAGCGGAAATCGAAGCGCGCGCGGCTCATCGCATTATCCCGCTCGATCGCGGCGGGATGGCCCTTCGCTAGATCTGCGGCATGAGCGGCGATGCGATAGGTGATCACGCCGGTCTTCACATCGTCGCGATCGGGCAGGCCCAAATGCTCCTTGGGCGTCACATAGCAGAGCATGGCGGTGCCGTACCAGCCGATCATCGCCGCGCCGATGGCGGAGGTGATGTGGTCGTAGCCCGGCGCGATGTCGGTCACGAGGGGGCCGAGCGTGTAAAAGGGCGCCTCGCCGCAGGTCTCGAGCTGCTTCTCCATATTGGCCTTGATCTTGTGCATCGGCACATGGCCCGGGCCTTCGATCATGACCTGGCAGCCCTTGTCCCAGGCGATCTTAGTGAGCTCGCCCAATGTCTCGAGCTCGGCGAACTGCGCCGCGTCATTGGCGTCGGCATTGCTGCCCGGCCGCAGTCCGTCGCCGAGAGAGAAAGACACATCGTAAGCCCGCATGATGTCGCAGATCTCGTCGAAGCGCTCGTAGAGGAAGCTCTCCTTGTGCTTGGAAAGGCACCAGCGCGCCATGATCGAGCCGCCTCGCGAGACGATGCCGGTCACGCGACTCGCGGTGAGCGGCACGTAAGCGAGACGCACGCCGGCGTGGATCGTGAAATAGTCGACGCCCTGCTCGGCCTGTTCGATGAGCGTGTCCTTGAACACCTCCCAGTCGAGCTTCAGCGCGTCCCCGCCGACTTTCTCGAGCGCCTGGTAGATCGGCACGGTGCCGATCGGGACAGACGCGTTGCGAATGATCCAGTCGCGAATATTGTGGATGTTGCGGCCCGTCGAGAGGTCCATCACCGTGTCGGCGCCCCAGCGGATCGCCCAGACCATCTTCTCCACCTCCTCGGCGACGGAGGAAGTCACCGCGGAATTGCCGATGTTGGCGTTGATCTTGACGAGAAAATTGCGCCCGATGATCACGGGCTCCAATTCCGGGTGATTGATATTGGCCGGAATGATCGCGCGCCCGCGCGCAATCTCGTCGCGCACGAATTCCGGCGTGACGAATTTCGGAATCGACGCGCCAAAGCTTTCGCCGTCCGCGAGACGCGCGCCCGCTTCCTCGATAGCGCGCTCGCGGCAGAGATTCTCGCGATGCGCGACATAGCGCATCTCCTCGGTGATGATTCCAGCACGCGCGAATTCGAATTGCGTGACCGGCGCAGCGCCAGCAGCGCGAAAGATCTTGCGCTGTGCGGGGCAGGGCGGGACGAGATGCCGGCCGCTGGCGAAGCCATTGTCCTCGGGCTTGACGGGGCGCCCTTCGTAGGATTCCAGGCCCTGCCGGGCGGCCAGCCATGGCCGGGAAAAAACCAGTCCCGCTTCCAGATCGGGCGTGAATTCCCGACAGCCATAGGGACCCGAGGAATCATAAAGCCGCAGCGGCTCGGCGCCAGATTCGTGCAGCTCGACCTCGCGATAAGGCACTCTCAGCTCCGGCGCGCCGGGCGGAGAGGAATAAGCCTTGCGCGATCCGCCTATCGGCCCGGTCGTCACGCGCTTCGGCGTGGCTGCTCGCGATTCCTGTGCGCTCATGGCAAATCTCCTCGACTAGCGTGTCGAATAACGTCCGGATCGAGGGAAGCGACGCGAGGAGCGCGCCGGTTAGAGCGCGCTTGCCTTGGCGTTCCCTCCGCCGGCACGACCCGGATCAGGTTCAAAGGGTGCTTCTCAGCCGCCACCGCGGCGCCCCTCGCCAATTTGGAATTTGTAGGCTTTACCACGCTCAAAGCAAGCTTCGCTTGCGGAAGGCCGAGTTTCCGCCTGCGTTGCAGAAATGTCACGCGGCAAGAGAATTTCAATTCAAGCCTGCTCAAAATCTGCACATGAGACGTATTCGAGGATAGAATTACTCAGTTTCTATAGCTTGGCTGTTGCAGTTAACAATGCAACGCCTCCGTTTCTAAGCAGGTGGACCATGAGACTCCCTTTGGCGCGCGCATCTCTTGCCTATATTGCCCTGGCCTCTCTTCTGCCTGCCTCTCAAAGCTACGCCGCCGAAGGCATCGAGCTCATCGGCTATGGCGCGCGCCAAAAGGCGCTCGCCGGCGGGGACATCGCCGATTCGCGCGATGCGATGTCCATGTCGATCAATCCGGCGGGCATCGCAGGCCTCGACAACCAGTTCCAAGCCGGCGGAACTTTACTCCTGCCGGATCGCGGCTACGAGGCGACGGGCCCGCTCGTCATCGTCGCTCCCGGCTATGTGAAAAGCGGCGAGCCGGTCTTTCCCGTGCCCAACGGCGGCCTCATCCGCCGCATTGATGACGAATCGGCCTGGGGCGTGGTTGTCTTCGGCAACGGCGGCATCAACACGTCTTACAGCTTCAACAACTACAAGCCGGCCATTCGCGCGCCGAATGTGACGCTTCCGCCGGGACTGGGCGGATTCACCCTGACCGGCCCGCTTATCGTCCCATCTTTCGGCGGACCCTTTGGCGACGGCCCCGCGGGCATCGACCTTCGCCAGGTCTTTGTGAGCCTCGACTACGCGCGCAGCTTTGGCCCGGTCAAAATCGGCGTCGCGCCGACGATCGCCACGCAGATCCTGAACATCCAGGGTCTGCAGACGTTCTACCCCTATTCCTGGGATCCCTATCACCTCTCCAACAATGGCTATGACTGGTCCTTTGGCGGCGGGCTGCGCGTCGGCCTCGAATACTCGATCCTGCCCAATCTGCGCATCGCCCTCGCCGGCGCGACCCCGATGTGGATGACTTCCTTCAGCAAATACGCCGGCGCGCTCGCCGACCACGGCAATCTAGACGTCCCGGCCAGCGTCAACGCCGGCCTCGCCTTCGACCCCATGCCGGATCTCACGCTCATGGCGGGCTGGAGGCATATTTTCTATCACGAGGTTCACTCGCTCGGCGCCTCGAGCTTCCCGATCTTTTATGGCCAGCTCGGGTCGTTCGGCGGGCCGGGCCTTGGCTGGCGCGACACCGACATGGCGTCGATCGGCCTCGAGTGGCGCGCGCTGAAGCCGCTGACGCTGCGGCTCGGCTACGCCTATGCGACGCCGATGATCGGCGGCCAAGACGTGACGTTGAACGTGCTCGCTCCGGCCATCAGCCGAAACCATATAAGCGGCGGCTTCAAATATGAGATCGACAAGAACCAATCGATCGACTTTGCGACGGTGTACGCCTTCAAGAGCACGGTGAGCGGACCGGAAAACCAGTTCTACTCCTCTTTCGCCTATACGCTGCCCGCGTTGCTTGGCGGGGGCTCGATTCCGGTGACCGTGCCTCCCGCCTTGAACCCCTACACCAAGGTCACCGCCTGGCTCAGCGGCCTCGAGCTCTCCCTGAGCTGGACCTATAAGTTCGACACGGCCGCCGCGCCACCAATCGCTGCGAAATTCTGAACTCCTGGCCGATCGATCGGCTCTCTGCACGGGGGTCGACCCGTCGCGCTGGCTCCGACTCGCGCGCCATGGCAAAGCGTGGCGCGATGAGTTCTTCCGACCCCCGCAAGTCCGCCCGCCGCCCGCAGATCCGGCGGCTAATGCTGCGCGACTTCCGGTCGTACGAATCGCTCGACATCCGGCTCGGAGCGCGCCTCATCGCGCTCACCGGCGAGAACGGCGCCGGCAAGACCAATCTCCTCGAAGCGCTTTCGATGTTCTCGCCCGGGCGCGGTCTGCGGCGCGCCGACGCCGAAGATTGCGCGCGCAAGGAAGGGTCCGGGGGCTTCAGCGTCTCGATCGAGCTCCAGACCGACGGCCATGTCGCCCAGCTCGGTCATGGTTTCGAGCCTGGCGAAGGCCGACGCTTCCGCATGGACCGTCTCCCGGCTTCATCTGCGCGCGGTTTCGCCGACCGGCTGCAGGTGGTCTGGCTCACGCCGGCGATGGATGGACTGTTCGCCGGCCCCGCCGGGGATAGGCGACGCTTCATCGACCGGCTGACGCTCGGCGTCGATCCTGAGCATGGCGCGCGCGTTTCCAAATTCGAGCAGGCGCTCAGGGGCCGGAACCGGCTGCTGGACGACGGCGGCTCGGAGACGCGCTGGCTTGCCGCCGCCGAACAGGAAATCGCGGCGCTCGGCGTCGCCGTGGCGAGCGCGAGACTGGAAACCGTCCAGCGCCTCCAGGCGCTCATCGACTCGACGCGGGTCGAGACTTCCGCCTTTCCCGATGCGGTCATTGCGCTGCAAGGCGATCTCGAAGCGTTGCTCTTGGAGCATCCCGCCATCGCGGTCGAGGAGCGCTATCGCGAAATGCTCGACCAATCCCGGCGCCGAGACGCCGCCGCCGGCCGCGCGCTGGTTGGACCCCAGACCAGCGATCTCCTGGCCCGCCACGGACCTAAGGACGCGCCGGCGCGCGACTGCTCGACAGGAGAGCAGAAAGCCCTGCTCGTCGGGCTCGTGTTGGCCCAGGCCCAGCTTCTCGCAAATCTGCGGGGCGCCGCCCCCCTCGTGCTGCTCGATGAAATCGCCGCGCATTTCGACGTGAAACGACGCGAAGCGCTGTTTAACGAGCTCGAGCGGCTCGGCTCGCAGGTTTTTATGAGCGGCGCTGATCCCGTTCTCTTCGCGCCGCTCCAGGGCCGAGCCGAGATATTCCTCGTGACGCCGGGCCGTGTGGAAGCGCTGTCGTAAGATAGCTGCGCCGGCCCTGTCCTGCGGCGAGCTCTGGATAGCGTGAAGCGCTTCAGTCATAACGTGAGCGTTCAGCCGAATTATAGCGAGTTGGACGAAATATTTTCTGGAGGCGGTCTCATGAGCGTCAGCACCGGCCGAAACATCGCGTCAGTTGTGATCTTCTGGCTCTTCGCCCTCGTGTGCGCGGCGGCGTTCCTCCTCGGCTGGGGCTTGGACCATGCGCCGATCGATCCGGCGAAGCGAGACGAGCTTTCAGATCTTCATGTTTCGCTCGGCTTCACAGCGGCGGCGCTCTTTCTCCTTCAAATTATCGTCGGTCTCGCGCTGTTCATCTACCGCGGCGGCGCCGAGCTCCGCTCGGGTCGCGGGGTCACTGGTTTCTGGCTCAGGCAGCTCGTGTTCCTCGCCTTCATCGTGATGGCCGGCGCAGGCCTCCTCGCTATGGCCTACCGCGGAGAGGCGATGTTCTTCTGGGCGCAGCCGTTGCCCCTATGGGACTTGGCGGAGCGCTCTCTCTCGGGTCCGCTGCAAAAAACGCATGTTTACGCCGCTTACGCCTTCGCCGCCGCTGTGCTGGCCTATGCCGCCTTCGCGAGCTTCGACCGGATATTCCCGGCGCCGCCCGCGGGCGCGCTGGAGCCCTGGGCGCCGACCTCCGCCGTCGTGCTCATCGCAAACGGACTGGCGCAAAGTTTCCGCTTCTTCGGAGGCGCAGCCTTCTGGCTCCAGCTTCTGCTCGGCATCATCTCCGGCGTGCTGTTGGGCTTCGGCTTTGCGGGACGCACCATCAGCCCCGGCGAGACGGTGTTCGGCGACGCGATCTATTGGGCGGTCGGCGCCCTGGCGATTTTGGTTCTCACGACGCTCCTTGCTTTCAAATATATGAAGACGGCCGGGGGGATCAGAAAAGACCCGGCGGGTTACTTGTCCCGGGACCATCGCTGGACATTCTGGTTTGTCATCGTGGGCGCCGTGCTGAGCGTGCTCGGTCTTTTGGACTCATTCGGCGGCTTGGGGCTGAGCGTCGCGCTGCTGATCGGCAAGACCATGTCGCAGCCGCCGGGCATCGCCATCACCGATCCGACGAAGATCATTCGCGCCCTGGATATTTTCGTCCTGCTCGTGAACTTCAGCCTGCTGTTCGCGCATTTCATCGGGTTCGGCGTCGCCGCCTGGCTGAGGATCAGCTCCTTGCAGGCCCGCCATCAATATCTCGTCGCGCGCCCGCCGGCGACGCTCGCCGAGACGCAGACTCCGACGGCTTGAGGCCGTATTGGCGGCTTCTCCTCGATGCACGATTCGCCGGACTGTCTCTCTGCCGCGATTCGGCTCGCGCCGGCGCGCCCTATCTTGCTTGCAGGGGAGGCGGCCCGGATCGAAACCATCGAGGGAAGGGAAGCGATGGAAGAGATGAAGCTCGGTCTGACCGATATTCTCGCTGTGGATCGGACACGCCTAGCCGCCGAGCGGACGCTTATGGGGTGGATTCGAACCTGCTTCGCGATGATGACCTTTGGTTTCACAATCTTCAAGGTCATGCAGGAGCTGCGACTGTTCAGCGCCAATACGCTTGCCACGCCGCAGGGGGCGCGGGAGCTGGGCCTGACGCTCGCCGGCATCGGGACCTTCGCGCTCCTCATCGCCTGCTTTCAGCACTGGCGATATGTGAGGCGTCTCAGACGCATCTCGCCGATTGTCCCTTTCGACCTGGCGTTGGCGGTCGCTTCTTTGGTCGTCTGTCTCGGCTTTTCGATCCTCGGCGGGCTGGCGTTGAGGGTCGGTCCCTTCGGCTGAGATCGAGGGTTAGGCGGCGCCTTGCTCCGCCTGTTCACTCTCCAGATAGCGCATCCAGATCGGTTGCTTTCCGAGGCTCGCAACGAAATCCCGATGCGCCGCGGCTTCCTCGGCGCTGAGACGGGACGGGAGCGGCGCGGGCCTTTTGCGCAGCAGGCCGGAATCCGCGAGTGAAAGAGACTTGCGCGCCACGGTGAGCTGCAGCGAGGCCTGACGCCCGCCCATGAGCTCCGCATAGACCTCGGCGAGCAGCAGCGAGTCGAGCAATGCGCCGTGCTTCTCGCGCCGGGAGGTGTCGACGCCGTAACGCTGGCAAAGCGCGTCGAGCGAATTGGCCATGCCGGGATGGCGCTGACGCGCGAGCGCCAGCGTGTCGAGGACAAAGGCCGGGTCGATCGGCGGCGCGTCCAGCCGCGCGAGCTCCGCGTTGAGGAAGCGCACGTCGAATTCGGCGTTGTGGATGATCAGTCGCGCCCCCTCGATGAAGGCGCGAAACTCCTCTGCGATCTCCGCAAATTTCTTCTGCGTGGAGAGAAATTCGCTCGAGAGCCCATGCACGCGAAACGCCTCCTCGGGCATATCGCGCTCGGGGTTGAGATAAACGTGAAAGCTTCTGCCCGTCGGAATGAGATTGGCGATCTCGACGAGCCCGATCTCCACAATGCGATGACCCTCGGCGGGGTTGAGCCCCGTCGTCTCGGTGTCGAGCACGATCTCTCGCATCAGTCTTCTTCCTCCGCCAGGGCGGCGACGATGGCCCGCACGTCCTCGCGGGCCGCCTCCATCCCTCGATCCGTATGCACCACAAAGTCGGCGCGCTTCCGCTTTTCCGAATCGGGCAGCTGGCGCGCAAGTATCGCTCGGAATTTTTCCTCCGTCATTCCCGGCCGCGCCATCACACGCTCACGCTGAACCTCGGGCGCCGCCGACACAACGACGATCTTGTCGACCTCCTTCTCGGCCCCTGTCTCATAAAGCAAGGGAATATCGACGACGGCGATCTTGGCGCCGCGCCGCCGCTCCGCCTCGAGGAACGCGCGCCGCATGTGCTGGACGAGGGGATGCACGATCGATTCGAGTCGGGCGATCTCCTCCGGCCGTCCCAGCGTCATCGCGGCGAGCTTCGCGCGATCGACGACGCCTCCGGCGACCGAGCCCGGAAAGGCTTGTCCGATGAGCCCGGACTGAGGCCCCCGATAGATTTCATGCACGGCGGCGTCAGAGTCGTGGACGGCGACGCCCTCTTCGCGAAACATTTGCGCCGTCGTCGACTTCCCCATGCCGATCGATCCCGTGAGCCCAACGAGCCACATCGCTTCGCCTCGGGTCCTATCCAAAGAGCGCGCCCTCACGGCGCAACGCGGCAAGCAGCTCGAGCAGCGGCAAGCCCAAAATCGTCCAGTGGTCGCCCGCAATCTTCTCGAAGAGATGCGCGCCGAGGCCCTCGATCTGATAGGCGCCGGCGCTGTTCAACGCCAAATCGCCGACCGCGGCGAGATAAGCTTCGATGAAGGCGTCGTCGAGCCTGCGCATCGAGAGGTCGGCATGCGCGACCGCTTCAAAGAGAATTTCCTCGCCACGTGCGAGCGCGAAGCCGGAATGGAGACGGTGGCTACGCCCCGACAAGGCCGCGAGCTGGCGCTTTGCCGCCGCGAGATCCGCCGGCTTGCCGAAAATTTGGCCATCCAGGCTGCCCGCCTGATCCGCCCCGACCACGAGCCGGCCCGGGTGATCTTTAGAAATTTTTAACGCCTTGGCGCGAGATAAGGCCAGAACCACCGCATCGGGTCCGCCGCCGTCGCGAATCACCCGCCTTTCGACGGCGCGTTCGTCGATCTCGGCGGGCAGGACCTCGAAAGGGAGAGCCGCCTGGGAGAGCGCAAGCCGGCGCCCCGCGCTCTTTGACGCGAGAAGCAGCGCCTGGGTCTCCCGCCAGAAGACCGCGGGCCGGCGCTCTTTCTCCCCGTCCTTATACACGCCAAGGCTCCCCCTTCGAAAGACTGGGGAGAAACCCTGCCGAAATTCGCTCCAAAAGAAAAGACGGGCATAACTTGAAGGATTCCTCCACAAGGCTCCGGCTGTGCGAACGGGTCGAGGCGCTTCTTCAAAGCTGCGCCGATCCACAGCTTCTTCCCGTCATCGCTAAAACGATAGTGTAGACATCCAACTGAAAATACGAGCATTTTTTGCCTTGCTCGCCTTTTTCGTCTCAGCCCTGGCGGTTCTATTCACAGACGAAAATCCTGTGAAGAAAGGGGGGACGAAACGGCGTCCTCGATTCGCGACCGTTAAATGAAATAGTTAATTATTTGTTAAATTAAGTTCTTTATCTTTCTCGCGATTGAGGCTTAGGTGCCGGCCGGGACGAGGGCGGCGGGAATGAGCAGCGTGGGGCGAAGCGAAACGATTTCGAGCGACAAGCCGATGCTCTCCGTGCTGCGGGGCGAACAGAGCCGCATCCCGCCGCTGTGGCTCATGCGCCAGGCGGGCCGCTTCCTCCCGGAGTATCGGGCGCTACGCGCCAAATCGGGAAGTTTTCTCGAATTTTGCTATTCGCCTGCGGCGGCGGCCGAAGCCACGCTGCAACCCATTCGACGATTCGGTTTCGACGCGGCGATTCTCTTCAGCGACATTTTGGTCGTGCCAGACGCATTGGGCCAGACTGTCGGCTTCGAGAGCGGACATGGACCCAGGCTCGCGCCGCTCGAAGGCGAAGCGCCGCTTTCGGGGCTGCGCGAGGAGATCGATCTCGAGAAGCTCGCGCCAGTCTTTGAGACGATCGAGCGGGTGAAGGGCGCCTTGCCGCGCGAGACCGCTTTTATCGGCTTCTGCGGCGCGCCCTGGACCGTCGCGAGCTATATGATCGCCGGCCATGGGACGCCGGACCAGGCGCCGGCCCGCCTCTTCGCCTATCGGCGGCCCGAAATCTTCGAAGCGCTCATCACGCGGCTCGTCGAGGCTTCCGTCGCCTATCTCCTCCGCCAAATCGACGCGGGCGTGGAGGTCGTGCAGATTTTCGACAGTTGGGCGGGCGTCCTGCCGCCGACGCAATTTGAAAGATGGGTCTTCGAGCCGCTCCGCGATATCGTCGCGCGCGTGAAAAAGGCGAGACCGCAGGCGCTCGTCATCGCCTTTCCGCGCGGGGCCGGCGCGCATCTTCGACGCTGCGTCGAAGGGCTGGGCGCGGACGGCGTCGGGCTCGACACAGCGGCCGATCCGGCAAGCGCTGCGCGCGACGCCCAAAACCGCGTCGCGCTTCAAGGCAATCTCGATCCCTTGGCGTTGATCGCCGGCGGCGCGGCGCTGGAAAAAGAGGTCGCGTCGATATTGACCGCGTTCCAAGGCCATAGGCACATCTTCAATCTCGGCCATGGCGTGCTGCCGCAGACGCCGGTGGAGCATGTCGAGATGCTGGTCCGGTTCGTGCGGGAGGGGAGGTCCTAATGCACCTTTGGGTCAAGGCGCTGCATGTGATCGCCATCATCTCCTGGATGGCGGGGCTTTTGTATCTGCCGCGACTCTTCGTCTATCACGCGGGAGTCGGTCCGGGTCCGCAGTCCGAGCTGTTCAAGACGATGGAGCGCCGGCTCCTGCGCTTCATCATGATCCCGGCGATGCTTGTCGCCTGGGCGACGGGCCTATGGTTGGCTTATGACGGCGGCTTCTTTCGCGACGGTTGGTTCCACGGCAAGCTTTTGGCCGCGATCCTGCTCACCGGCGTGCATTTCTACGACGGCTTTTTGCAAAGGGCGTTTGCGGAAGGCCGCAACACGCATTCCTCGAAATTTTATCGCTTCTATAACGAGCTGCCGACGCTGCTCATGATCGTGGCGGTGATCCTGGTGATTGTGCGGCCGTTTTGAAAGTTGGTCATTGGCGCCTGCAGCGCCGCAGCGCAGATCTTGCGATCTTATGCATCCTTCGAGACGCCCTCTTCGCGGGCTCTTCAGGATGAGGGCGTGGGCTCGCTCACTTCGACGAGATCGTCACGCCGGAGGCCGCCAAGAACGGATAACGCGCCCAGCCGAAGTCCACGCTCTCGCGCGAGACGGCGTGAATGTTTTTCAGGAGTTCCCGGAAATTGCCGCTGACCATGGTCTCTTCCAGCGCGTGGCGAATCTCGCCGTCCTCCACGTAGAATGAGTTTTTGGCGATGCCCGTGAAGTCCAGATTGCTCGTCGGAGCGCCCCCGGAAAAGCGCGAGAAGACGATGCCGCGTGTCGTTTTCGCGATGAGTTCGGAGAGCGGCGTCTCGCCCGAGGCGACGACGAAGCGCGTCGCCCCCGAGGTCTGCTGCACGCCGAGTTTCTTGGAAAAAAAGAAGTCGACGAGATAATCCTTCAAAACGCCCTTCTCAATGACCTCGAGGTTTTGCGTCGGCACGCCATAGCCGTCGAAATCCGCGCCGCCTGGCGCCTCCGCGTCGCGCGGGAGATTGCGCAGCGAGAAAAGCGGGCTCGCAATCGCCTGGCCGCGGCTCTCCTTGTAGGGCGTCGTGCCGGCGAAAAGCGCGGCTCCTGAGAGCGCCGAAACGATCGATCCAATCAGGGACGCAAGACATTCGGGGGTGACGATGACGTCGCCCTCGAATTTCTCCGGAATGGGCTTTTTGTCGAGCGAGCGGGTCGTCTCCTGAAGCAAGCGCTCCAGCGCCGGGCAGAGAAAAGGATCGTCGAAGGGCGTGAAAGCCGAAAGCCCGAGGAAATTGATCGAGGTCGTCTTCGGTCCGTCCTTCGCCATGAACATGGCCGAAAAGCCGTAACGGCTGCGCCACTCCCTTTGACATAGACCTCGCGAATTGGCGAAGGCCGTGTCCAGCTCGTCGAAGCTCTGCAGGCAATCGCGCGTGCGCACGAGCGGATGCCGATCAGCGATCCGATCGAGAAAGGCGTCGACGCCCGCGGCCATCGCCGCGCGGTCGGGCGCGTCGGGCCCGTGGCGGCTGGGCGCGAGGCTCGCCGCCGTCGCGACGTCATTGGCGTCGTCGGCGACGCCCGCTCCTGCAGCGGCGAGCGCGGCGGCGACGGCGCCCTCGACTGCGTCGACTGTCCGCCCGTTCAAAGTCGCTCCACCGCGCTTGCCGTCGAGAAACACCGTCAGCGACGAGATTTCGTTCTCGGTCGAGCGCGCGAGATTGACGCCGCGATTGTCGAACTGCATCTCGAGATGACGCGTCGCTGTCGTCTGCGCCTGCGCCGAGGTCGCGCCGGCGCGGAGCGCCTTGTCGAGGAGCGCGGCGGCGAAGTCGTCGAGAGAAGCCTGCTGCATCCCGCTCATCCGCGGCCTCCGATCGTGACCTTGCATTTCAGCGAGGGGCCGCCTGTTCCGACGGCGATGGGCTGCTTCTTGCCGCAAAAGCCGCCGGGCATCGACCAGCTGAAGTCGTCGCCGACATGCGTGACGGTCTTCAACATGTCGAAGGCGACGCCCGAGATCGTCGTGTCGCGCACGGCGCGCGCGAGCTTGCCGTCCCGTATCTCATAGCCGCAGCAAACGCCGAACATGAACTCGCTCGTCAGATCGGCCTGTCCGTTCGACGGGCGCTTGAGATAATAGCCTCGGTCGATGGAGGCGATCATCTCGGCGCGCTTGTCTTGGCCCGGCAGAATCGCGGTGTTGCGCATGCGCACGAGCGGCTCGTCGGAGAAGGAGAAAGCGCGCGCATTGCCCGTCGGCTCCGCGCCGAGCTCGGCCGCGGTCTGGCGGCTGTGCAGAAATCCCTTCAGCACGCCTTTCTCGATGATCGTCACGTCGCGGCATTGCGTGCCTTCGTCGTCGACGTGAATTGCGATCGTTCCGCCGCCGTCGGGTCCGCGCAGAGCGTAATCGCCAAGCGTGATTTTTTCGGAAGCGACCGTTTCGCCGAGCCGGTCGCCGGCGACCGAGCCTGCGAGCACGAGATCGCCCTCGCAAGTATGACCGATGGCTTCATGCGCGAGAATGCCGGCGAGCTCCGAATCGAGCACGACGTCATGCGAACCGGCCTCGCATTGGCCGCCTTCCGCTTTCAGGCGCAGCTCCTCGTAAAGCCCGTCGAGCCAGGGAAGCAGGCTCTCCGCATCGAAGGATTGATCTTGAAGCTCCCCGAAGCCGCCGATCACGTCGTGCAGCTCGACGAGCCCGTCATTCGCCTCGACGGCCAGCCTGACCATGAGGACCGCGCGCGGAACATAGGAGTAAGTGCGCGCGCCGTCGGCCGTCACCAGCGCCTTCTCGCTCGCATTGGCGTTGAGGGTGAGATCGACATTGACGAGGTTGGGGAATTTGCGCCGCAAGGCGGCGTCGAGACTGGCCAGAATCGCCACGCGCTCGGCGGCGGAGGTCGCCGGCTTGCGGCTGTGATAATCGAAAACGCCGTGGCCAGGAATGCTCGGCGCCGGCGCGATGGGCCGGCCGCGAGGCCGGGCCGTCACGCTCTCGGCGTTGTCGCGCGCCGCGGCGATGACGGCGGCTATGGTCTCGTCGTCGTCGCGAGGCGCCGCGGCGAAGCCATAAACGCCATTGTGGAACAGTCGTGCTGAGACGCCGCTGTCCCGCGATTGCCCATTGGCGAGAAGAACCCCTTTGCGCATCGCGACCTGCGTCGAGGTGTTGGCGTGGCGACGCAATTCGCCATCGTATTTGAGCGCGGCGGCCGCAAATCCGAGCGTTTCGAGCATGAGGGCTCCTCGAGGGAGGACAGGGGCGCTTCCGTTCCGGGAGCAGGAATGATCTCCGAACCGACGATCTAGAGCGCGGCGCGGGGACTTCAAATAGCGGCGCGCGCGGATATCGACGAAGCGGGCGCGCTGATAGCCAAAATACTGCGAACCCGCCAGGAACAAAGCTCAGAGATCTTGCCCCTGGCTGAGCGTATGACTTTTATCGCTCGAACGACGCCGTTCAAGCGGGGAACGCGCTAGCGAACAGCAAAGTTTCAAGAGCGCCTAGGTCTGCAGGCTTTGTCATATGCTGATCGAAGCCGGCGTCCATGACGCGCCGGCGCGTCCTTTCCTCTCCCCAGCCGGTGAGAGCGACGATTGTCGCCTCGCGGCCTTCGGGGAGCGCTCTCATACGCTTAGCCGTCTCGAATCCATCCATTTCCGGCATGCCAATGTCTAGGAACACGAGCGCAGGCCTGAACTCGCGGCACAATCTCAGCCCTTCAGCTCCGCTGTTGGCCACCCTGACCTCACAGCCGTAACTGCGAAGCAACAGCGCTAGGCTGTCAGCGGCGTCAATCATGTCGTCGATCACGAGCACGCGTTGCGACAATTTCACCGCAGGCTGTGGCGCCCCCAGGACCGCTTTTTCGCGAATTTCCACCACAGACAAAGGCAATCGGACAAGGAAGCGGCTGCCGCGACCCTCGCCGTCGCTGCGGGCTTCGACGCTGCCGCCATGCAATTCGACAAGGTTCTTCACCAGGGCCAGACCGATGCCGAGTCCGCCCGGCGTTCCTCCGCGGTCTGTCTGCGCGAACAGCTCGAACACGCTCGACAGCCTGTCTTTTGGAATGCCGATGCCGTTGTCGGCGACGCACAAGACCGCGAAATTGCCTTCACGACGCGTCGTTACGCGAATCTCTCCGCCGCTGTCCGTGTATTTCGTCGCGTTGTGAAGCAGATTGGCGATGACCTGCACGAGCCGCGTGTGATCGCCGAACAGGATGAAAGGCTCGTTGGAAGGATCGAGAACGAGGCGGATATTGCCGGCGCTGATGAGATCCTTGGTCATGTCAACCGCATGATTGATGGCGACCCCGAGGTCGACCGGCTCTCTCTTGAGTTGGATTTTCCCGAGCTTGATGCGCGAAATCTCGAGAAGATCATCAACCAGCCGGATCAGATGTGCGACTTGGCGCTCCATAATTTCGAGTATGGGCTGTGCGGCCGCCCCCTCCGGGTTGGAGCGCCTGAGAATCAGGAGGCCATTGCGGATCGGCGCGAGCGGGTTCCTGAGCTCATGCGCGAGCGTCGCCAAAAACACCTCCTTGCGGCGGCTAACCTCGCGCAGCGCCTCTTCGGCTCGACAACGTTCGATGAAGTCGGCGGCTTGGCGAGCATAAAGATCCAAGCGGCGGAGTTCCTGCTCGCTGGGAGAATGCGGCCTGCGGAAGTGCGTGGAAAGAAGGCCGAGGAGCGCGCCGTTGGACCCGGTCAGCGGCGTCGACTGCACGGCGCGATACCCCGCCTCGCGGGCCATTTGACGGTAGGGAGCATAGGAGGGGTCTGCCTCGACGTCGTCGATCACGACGCGTTGGCCCGAGCGCAAAGCGCGCCCGCAGGCTGAGTCGTCTTCCGCGCTGACCTCCTGAAAAAATGTGAGGAAGTCCTGATCGAAGCCCCGATGTGCGGCGATCGTCAGCACGCCTTTGACTGCATCGAGGATCTGAACATTGCCCATGTCCGCGCCAAGGAGCTCCACCGTCGCGGCGAGCATCTCGTTCATTCCTTCCTCAAGGCTCTGTAAGCGCCACAGCCGCGAGGACGCCGCGTTCAGCCGCCCCAGCGCCTCTGTTTCGGCGGCGAGCTTCGCCTCGCTTTGGCGAAGGATTTCCTCGCGCTGACGATCTTCGATGAGATCTGCGGCCTGCAGCGCCAGAAGGTCGAGAATCCTGAGCGCGCCCGCGTCGGGGCGATGCGGTTTTCTCCAATGGGTTGCGATCATTCCCAACAAGGCGCCGTCGCGCGCCCGCAACGGCGTTGACTGGACCGCGCGAACTTTCGCTTCGGCCATGACCGCCATCGTCGGCGTGTTCAGGAAGATGGGGCTCTGAGAGACGTCCTCGACGATCACGCGCTCGCCTTCGCGCAGCGCTCTACCGCAGACGGCGGGATCATCGTCTCGGACGGTCGCGAAATGTTCGAGGAACGCGGGCTCGAAGCCGCGCTGCGAGACGATGCGCAGCGTTCTGGAGGCAGGGTCATAGAGCTGGAGCGTGCCCATGGCCGCGTCGCTCACGGTGACGGCGGCCTCGATGACAGCGTCGAGCAGCGTGGGCAGCGCTTCCGATCGAGCCAGGCGAAGACTGACCTCGTGCAACCGCACCAGAGCGGCGTTCTCGGCTGATACCTGCTCGATGCTCAAGCGGTCCGCGGCAGAAATCGCTAACATTTATTCTTTCTCTGCTTCCCGCGCTCATGTTTGAGAGGAGAGCCGCGGGAGTTGTCTCCCGGTCAGCCGCGAACGGCAACGTAGAGTGAAACGGAGAAACGGCCAAGGGACGCGCGTTTACGCAAATGCGACGCCGGTTGACGTAAAAGCCATCGCCCGACCCGCGCCTCCGCAGAAGCTTCGAGAGCGCCCGCCGGTCACGATGCTGTCGCTGAAGACCTGTCTTGCTTTCCGGCGGAAAACCGTCTAAATCCCCCGGCGTCCCACCTCCAGGCAGAGTGTCGCGCCCGCGACCGTCGGCGTTTCCGGCGCTTTTGAGGCTTCTCCGCCCCTGCCGCCATCCTTTCCGAAATGCCCTCAATGCTCGAGACGCCCCCCATGCGGGAAATCAAGCTTTCCGATCTCAAAGCCAAAAGCGCCGCCGAACTTCTGACATTCGCCGAAGAACACGAGGTGGAGAACGCCTCGCTCCTGCGGAAGCAGGAGCTGCTCTTCGCGATTTTGAAGCAATTCGCAGGGCGAGAGGTCGAGATCGTCGGCGAGGGCGTCGTCGAGGTGCTGCAGGACGGTTTCGGCTTCCTGCGCTCGCCCGACGCCAATTACCTCGCCGGGCCTGACGACATTTATGTCTCGCCTTCGCAGATCCGGAAGTTCGGTCTTCGCACCGGCGACACGGTCGAAGGCATGATCCGCAGCCCCAAGGAGGGCGAGCGATATTTCGCGCTGCTCAAAGTCAACACGATCAATTTTGAGGACCCTGAGAAGGTGCGCCACAAGGTGCCCTTCGACAATCTGACGCCGCTCTATCCCAATCAGCGGCTGAAGCTCGAGATCGAGGATCCGACGCGCAAGGAGCTGTCGTCCCGCGTGATCGATCTCGTCGCGCCGATCGGCAAGGGCCAACGCGCGCTCGTCGTCGCGCCGCCGCGCACCGGTAAGACCGTGCTGCTGCAAAACATCGCGCAATCGATCACGACCAATCACCCCGAATGCTATCTGATCGTGCTGCTCATCGACGAGCGTCCGGAGGAAGTGACGGACATGCAGCGCTCGGTGCGCGGCGAGGTCGTCTCGTCCACCTTCGACGAGCCGGCGGTGCGTCACGTGCAGGTCGCCGAAATGGTGATCGAGAAGGCGAAGCGCCTCGTCGAGCATCGCCGGGACGTGGTGATCCTGCTCGACTCCATCACGCGTCTCGGCCGCGCCTACAACACGGTCGTGCCGTCTTCGGGCAAGGTGCTGACGGGCGGCGTCGACGCCAACGCCCTGCAAAGACCCAAGCGCTTCTTCGGCGCGGCGCGCAACATCGAGGAGGGCGGCTCGCTCACGATCATCGCCACGGCGCTGATCGACACGGGCTCGCGCATGGACGAAGTCATCTTCGAAGAGTTCAAGGGCACCGGCAATTCGGAGATCATCCTCGACCGCAAGGTCGCGGACAAGCGCGTGTTCCCGGCGATCGACATCACGCGTTCCGGCACCCGCAAGGAAGAGCTGCTCGTCCCGCCCGACATCTTGAAGAAGACCTATGTGCTGCGCCGCATCCTCAATCCGATGGGCACGGTCGACGCGATCGAGTTCCTGCTCGGCAAGCTGCGCGAGACGCCGAAGGGCAATCAGGCCTTCTTCGATTCGATGAACACCTGAGCGGACTGAGCGCGTTTCGCGCTCAGTCCGGCCTCAGCCCGCTATTTGAAATGCCCGGCGGCGCGCGCTGCGCGTCGACGGGACGGAATTCGAAACGCTGCGCGCAAGAGGCGCTGAAACGTCGGGCATTCCATATGGCTTGACGCGGGGCAGACGGCGGCGCGCCGCAGGCCGTCGCGCAAAGCGCTCAGCTTGCGGATCGTTTTGTCGAGTTCATCCGCCTTGGCCGCGAGCTTGCCCCGATCGATCCTGGGGCGCCCGTCCGACGCGAGCATTAGGGCGGTCTCGTCGAGCGAGAAGCCGGCGGCTCGCCCCAGCGCGATCAAGGCGAGCCGCTCGAGCACCTGGGCGTCGAACAGACGGCGCAGCCCACGCCGACCAATCGAGGCGATGAGCCCTTTCTCCTCATAAAATCGCAGGGTCGAGGCCGGGACGCCGGAACGCCGCGCCACCTCCGCTATGTCCAGATCTTTCATCCGCTTGACCTCAAGCCGACTTGAGCTGGCATCATGCGGCTCTCGAATCTTGAGGGCAAGCGGAAGGAGACGATCATGGCGCACCACATGGACGGCGACAGCGGGCAGGCGGCGCTCTGGAACGGCCGCGTCGGGGAGAATTGGGTCGAGGCGCAAGAGCTGCTCGACCAAATGCTAAAGCCGCTGGAGGAACGGCTTCTCGAATCGCTGCTCCCCGAGCCGGGCGAGCAGGCGCTCGATGTCGGCTGCGGCACGGGCGGCACGACGCTCGCCGTCGCGCGCCGCCTCAGCGCGACGGGGCATTGCCTTGGCGTCGACGTCTCGCAGCTCATGCTCGCGGCGGCCCGCGCCCGCGTTCAGGGAGAGGGCGCGCCGGCGAGCTTTATTTGCGCCGACGCGCAGACCTACGCCTTCGAGCCGGCGAGCTTCGATTGCGTCTTCTCGCGCTTCGGCGTGATGTTCTTCAACGACCCGGTCCGGGCTTTCGCCAATCTGCGGCGCGCCGCAAAAAGAGGCGCCCGGCTGAGGTTCGTCGCCTGGCGGCGCGCAGCGGAAAATCCTTTCATGACCACTGCCGAAAGCGTCGCCGCTCCGCTCCTGCCGAATCTTCCCGCGCGCGATCCCGATGCGCCAGGCCAGTTCGCCTTCGGAGACCAGAGCCGGGTAGCGCGGATTCTGGAGGAGAGCGGCTGGGCGGAGATCACGATCGCGCCCATCGATGTCGTCTGCGCTCTGCCCGAGAGCAGCCTGGTTCACTATCTGACCCGACTGGGCCCGCTCGGCCAAATCTTTCCTGAGACGGACGAAAAGACACGCGCCCGCGTCATTGCGGCCGTTCGCGCCGCCTTCGAGCCCTATGTTCATGGCGCCGAGGTCCGCTTTGAGGCCGCCTGCTGGCGGGTTGGCGCCAAAACACCCTGAAGCGTTAGGGGCTTGCGCATGGACGAAGTCATCTTCGAAGAGTTCAAAGACGCCGGCAATTCGGTGATCTTCCGCGACCGCAAGGTCGCGGACAAGCGCGTGTTCCCGGCGATCGACATCAGGCGTTTCGGCGCCTCGCTTCTACTTCGCCTCGCGGGGATATTTCGCCCGGCAATCGTCGATGCAAGCGGCGAGCGGCTCCGTGCAGCCCTCGAGACAATCCTCGCTACCGCATTTCGTCGTGCAGATCGTCGCTTCGCTGCGGCATCGATCGATGCATTGATGGCGTATCCGATGCGACTCGGAGAGGACCTTACCGGCCGCCGCGGGGACGACGGGGGAAGTGAGCAGCAGGGCTGAGAGCGAGATCCCGACAATCCGGCAGAGGTTCGTCACGGCTTTTTCTTCTCCTGGCGGCGCGGCGCCTAGCGCGTTTCCCGCTCGAACGGAATCGTTCAAGCGATTAGGAATCGCGCTAAGTCAAAAACTTAGAGCCTGTCACGGAAAAGCGCTTCGCACTTTTCCGTGACAGGCTCTCACTCGAAATAGGCCGCGTGCGGCGATCCGCCACCGAAGCCCGACGCGAAAAATTTGTTATAGATTGAACGCGCATTGACGGCGGGCCCCGGCGTGTTCGACGATTTCGCCAATGTCTGGACGATGGTCGCGCTCGGTCGTGACCTTCTCCCTGGGAATCCCCTGGGCCTTGTCGTCGCCGGCGAGCGCATTGTGCTCTTCCGGAATGCCGCCGGCGCGCCGGCGGCGCTCATCGACAGTTGTCCGCATCGCGGCGCCGCCTTGTCGCTCGGCCGCGTCGAGCGGGGTGAAATCCATTGACCTTTCCATGGCTGGCGCTTCGCAGCGGGCGGGCGCTGCCTCTACACGCCCTGGAATCCTGACGCCAAGCGCGAGCCTCTTTCGGCGACGAGCCTGCCGATACGCGAGGCTGGCGGCGCGCTCTGGCTTTTCACCGGCGCCGGTCCCGCGCCGAGCGAGCCCAGCCCTCCGGACGCGCTTCTGCAGCCCAACACGCAGATCTTCGCGCAGTCCGTGGTCTGGAAGGCGCATTGGACGCGCGTTATGGAGAACATGCTCGACAGCCCGCATGTCGCCTTCGTCCACAGCCGCACATTCGGCGCTCCGGTCGCCGAGCTCCTGAAAGCCAATCCGGGCGCCCGCATGGAGACGCGCTTTGAGGCGCATGAACACGGCGGGCGCATTGCCGCGGCCATCGACGGCGAGGAGCGGCCGGCCGCGCTCGACTATCGGTTTCCCAATCTGATGGAGCTGACGCTCGATCCGAAGGGTCGGCTTTTTCGCATTCTCGCCGTCTGCATCCCGCTCTCCGAGAGGGAGACGCGGCTGCTGCTCGTCACCGCGCGCAGCTTCCTGCGCCTGCGCCTCTTCGATCCGCTTTTCGGCCGCGCCAATCGCCGCATCGCCGAGGAGGATCGCGCTATCGTCGAATCCTCGCTGCCGCCGATCGTTCCCCCGCCGGAAGAGGAGAAATCGCTCCCAACCGACGCGCCGACGCTGGCCTTCCGACGGATTTATCGACAGAGGCTTCTGGGCAGCCGGGGCTGAGATTCCATTCCCCTTTGCGCGGCCGCGGCTTCATGGCGAGCCACGGCACAGTCATTGCTGAATCCGCCCGTCGAAGCTCGAAGGAGCCTTCTTCGATCCGGGAGAACTGGAATATGAGCAGCTTCGCATGCGCCCACGCCGGCGGCGCCGACTGGAAAATCGCTTTGGGCGCTTGCTGCGAAGGGTTGCGGCCTCAGCTCCAAGACGCATTCAAGCCCAGCCTCGGCTGGTGCTATGTCACGGACCACTACACACAGGCCGCCAAGGACATTCTGGACGCGCTCAAGGAACAATGGCCCGGAGTCCAATGGGTGGGGACAATCGGCGTGGGCGTGGGCGCGGAGTCGATCGAATATTTCGACGAGCCGGGCATGGCGCTCATGGTGGCCGATCTCCCGCCGCAATCTTTCAGGCTTTTCTCCGACCCCAAGCTTCTGGAAGCCAGCTCCGACGGCTTCGAGGCCTTCACCGCGCTGGTCCATGCGGATGGCGGAACGCCCAATCTTTCGTCTGAGCTGAAAAGCCTGAGCGAAAAAACCACGACGGGCTATTTGTTCGGCGGCCTCTCCTCCGCGAGAAACCAGCATCTGTGCTTTGCCGACGAGACGCTGCGGGGAGGCGTCTCCGGCGTGGCGCTCGGTTCGGAGACCCAGGTCTTTTCCCGCGTCACCCAAGGCTGCCGGCCGATCGGACCCCAACGCGTCATCACCCGCGCGGAAGGGAACTATCTGGTGACCCTGGACAATGCGCGCGCGCTCGACTGTGCGCTCGCTGATCTGGGTCTCAGCCCGGACATCTCCGACCCGGAGCTGCGCCTTGAGCTGGGCGAGGTTCTCGTGGGGCTGATCGACGCCGGCGAGGACGCGTCCGCCCGCCCCGGCCAGTTCGGCGCCAATACGGAGGTGCGCCATGTCGTGGGCGTTGGGCGCAAGTCCGGGCTGTTGGTGGTCGCGGAGCAGATGACGAACGGCTCCCGGCTTGCTTTCTGCAAGCGCAACGCGGAGGCGGCGCGGAACGATCTGCTGCGCATCGTCAAGGAGGTCCGGGAGCAGGCGGAGGCCGCCGGCGGCGTTCGGGGCGCGCTGTACATCAGCTGCTCGGGACGCGGAGGCCCCCATTTCGGCGAGCGCAACGCGGAGTTCCGGATGGTCCACGAAGCCCTGGGCGACGCGCCGCTCATCGGCTTCTTCGCGGGTGGAGAAATCGCGCGTCACCATCTGTATGGCTACACGGGCGTGTTGACGGTTTTCGCCGGCGCGGCCTGAGAGAGCGGAGGTCGGGACTGTGACGGCGGGACAGGCGGCTCCGGTGGACGACCAGCGCTGGATCATGTCCGCTTACGGGGTGAGGATGCCCCGGATCATCTACGGCACCGCGTGGAAAAAAGAGCGCAGCGCAGCTTTGGTGGAATTGGCGCTGCGCTCGGGATTTCGGGGCGTCGACACCGCCTGTCAGCCCCGCCACTACAATGAAGCCGGCGTGGGCGAGGGGCTAGCTGCCGCGATCGGCGCCGCGCTCCCGCGCGCCGATGTGTATCTTCAAACCAAGTTCACGCCTGTTCGAGGCCAGGACCCGGACAACATCCCCTATGACCCCGACGCCGCCCTGAGTCAGCAGGTGGAGCAATCGTTTCGGGCGTCGCTGCGCAATCTGCGCACCGACTATCTGGACGGCTTGATCCTCCACTCCCCCTATGCTGAGGATCGAGACACGTTGGCGGTTTGGCGGGCGATGGAGGACCTTCACCGTGATGGCGGCGTCCGCCAGCTGGGCGTCAGCAATTGTTATGAGCTCTCGCGCTTGGAACGCTTGTATGGGGAAGCGCGCATCAAGCCCGCGGTGATCCAAAACCGCTTCTATGCCGAAACAGGCTATGATCGCGATATCCGGGCCTTCTGCCGAAAGCGCGGCATTCTTTATCAAAGCTTCTGGACCCTGACCGCAAATCCCAAGATCCTTGCGGCGCCGCGCCTCGCCAAGCTTGCCGCCCGCTATGGACGAAGCCCCGCCCAGCTCTTGTTTCGCTATCTGACTCAGCAGGATATCGTCTGCCTCACCGGGACATCGTCGGCGGAGCACATGCTCGAAGATCTGGCTATTTTCGATTTTCGCTTGAGCCCTGAGGAATGCAAGACTTTGGACGATCTACTGCGGCGATCCGCGCGCCGCGGGCGTTGACGGGCCAGCCGACGCCTGTCGTTCTCGCACAAGACTTTGCTTTCTTGCGCCGCCTAAGCCTGCGGGGTTCCTCATGGCTCGCGCGGGGATTCCGCCGTCAACGCCGCGGGCGCATCGCGCGGGCGGCCGTGAAGGAACCACATTTTTTCACTAATTGGGGGACAGCAGAGCTTCAGGTGAACGTCCTCTCTGCCGTGTCGTATTCGCCACAAAGAGGGGTGCTGATGCCTTCAGTCGCGCATAGATCTCTGATTATCTCGACCGCCTTTGCCGCGCTGGCGCCGATCGCCGCGGAAGCCTGCCCGGGGCCCTGGAGCGCGGCAACGGTCTATGCGTCGCCTGGCGCGCAAGTGAGCGAGAACGGCCTCATCTACCGGAACAACTGGTGGACGCAGGGTCAAGATCCCGCGACGAACAATGGCGCCTATCCGGGCTCCGGAGAGCCCTGGACCTTGATCGGCTCTTGCTCGAGCTGCGCATCCGCCCCGCCCACGCCGACAGGCCTCGCCGCGTCCGGCACGACGAGCACAACGACAACGTTGAGCTGGAGCGCGGTCACCGTCCCTTCCTGCACGGTGACGGGTTATCAAGTCTATCAAAACGGCGCGTCGATCGGCACAGTGCCGGGCGCGAGCGTGGCGATCTCCAACCTGACCCCAGCGACGAGCTATAAGTTTGCCGTGGCGGCGGTGGATTCCTACGGTCCTTCGGCCCAAACGCCGGCGATCGCCGTGACGACCGCCAGCGCCAGCAGCAGCGGAGGCGGCGGCTCGAGCCAGAGCGCGGGCGCGATCAACTTCCATCTGCTCCTCGGCGCGGGAAGCGCGCAGGACTCGCTCACGCTCACCGGCGGCAATTACGACGATTTGATCATGTCGAACATCATCGCCGGCGTGATGTATGCGCATCTCGTCCGGGAAGGCTATCCGGGCGTTCAATTCAATAATGACTATCTCGTGGGATCGATCTTCGGACAGTTGCTGCAGGAGAACATCGAAACGCAGCTCTATCAGGCGAGCGCCTCCTCTATCGATCCGTCGTCGCTTCAACAGGCCGTGATGGGCACGGGCCAAGGCGGCCCCTATCAGATCAACAATTACGCGGTCGACCTCGTCGCGGGCACCTATGCGCCGCAAGGGCATGCGCTCATCAATTATGTGGCGATCCAAAAGAACATCGGCTTCACGATCGCGGGCGCCGCGACCCAATATATGAAGCCGACGCCGGCTTCCTTCAACAATAAATATTACGGCCCCATGCTGCCGGCCTTCTTCCACTACAATGACATGGTCGCGCTTTCCGTCACGGGCAAAGGCGCCAATGGCTGGGTGACCCCCTGGGAGCCGGCCTATGACAATGCGCTCCAGGATTTCATCTCGCTGCCGAACAGCTTCCTCGACGTGATTCTGAACGTCGCCTACAACCAAGGCTATTACGGCGGCCTCGTCGCCAGCTACAGCCAGCGCGGCGCGACGGGGACCGCGGCGACCGTCGCTTCCGTCAATTCATACAGCCAAGTCTGGGGCAGCCAGGACAGCTACGCGCAATATCCCTATCAGGTTCATTATTATCTCGATCAGCTCTACGACAACCCCGTCCCGACGACGGGCCCGACGGTTACGACGACGCCGCAGAACCACGTGATTTTCCGCATGGCTACGCTCGCGCAGGTGTTTTCCTCTGTCGTGCAGACGCTCTCCTATTCGAACGGGACGTCGCCGGCGCAATTCTTCACCGCCAGCCAGGCGTCCGCGGCCTTCTCGGCGGCGCTGACCAAGAACGCCGTCGCCCCGACCGCCTCGCTGGATTTGAGCAACGCCTCATCACGCGCCGTGATCTTCGCGGTCATTGACGCGGCGCTGTCGGGGCTGGAGAAAACCGTCGGGATGAAATTCAACGCCACCACGACGTCGCAGCTCTAAGCTTTTGCGCAATCCGCTCTAAGCCGTTTATCTTTGGCCCCGAGCAGGGCGGCGGACGCAGCCGCCTTGCACGGCCAGGAATCCGCATGACGGTGGAAACGATCTTCGCCCTGGCGAGCGGCGCCGGGCGGGCGGCGGTGGCCGTGATCCGGCTTTCGGGACCCGCCGCGGGCGCGACGCTCTCCGCTCTTGCGGGCGCAACGCCAGAGCCGCGCAGAGCGGACTATGTCCGCTTTCGCGATCCGCGCTCCGACGAGACGCTGGATTACGGCCTCGCGCTCTGGTTTCCGGCCCCGCATTCCGCCACAGGGGAAGACTGCGCCGAGCTCCATCTGCATGGCGGCCGCGCCGTCGTCGACGCGGCGCTTTTGACCTTAGCGCAATTCCCCGGACTGCGCCTTGCCGAGCCGGGAGAATTTGCGCGCCGCGCCTTCGTCAACGGCAAGATCGACCTTTCCCAAGCGGAGGCGCTCGCCGATCTCATCGAGGCGCGCACCGCTTTTCAACGGCGGCAGGCCTTGCGGCTCGCCGGCGGCGCTTTGCGGCGTGAGACCGAGATTTGGCGTAGCGCAATCGTCGAGGCGATGGCGCTCGTCGAAAGCGACCTCGATTTTGCCGACGAGGCAGAGGTCTCGGCGGTTCCGGCAGGCGCGCTCGAAAGCTTGTTGGGGCCGGCGCTGGAGCAGATCGATCGTGCGCTCGCTTCGGCTCCGGCTTCCGAGCGGCTGCGCGAAGGGTTTTTGGTGGTGCTCCTCGGGCCGCCCAACGCCGGGAAGTCCACGCTGCTCAACGCGCTGGCCCGGCGCGAGGCGGCGATCGTCTCCGAGGAGCCGGGGACCACCCGCGATCTGATCGAGGTCGAGCTCGACCTCGGCGGCCTGCCGATCACGCTGGTCGACACGGCGGGCCTGCGCGAGAGCGAGAGCGCCGTCGAGCGGATCGGCGTGGCGCGCGCGCGTGCGCGGGCCGGAGAGGCGGACCTGATCCTCTGGCTCTCGGAAGGCGGCGCCGAGCCGGCCCCGGATTTTGGACCTGCCGCGGCAGAAGTCTTGCGCGTCGCGACCAAGGCCGACGTGGTCCAGCCCGCGCCGGATTCCCTTGCGGTCTCGACCCGGGAGGGGAGGGGGATGGACATTCTCTGTAACGAGATCGCCTATCGCGCCGGCGCGGCGCTCGGCGACGGTGGCTCGGCGTTGATCGCCCACGCGCGGCAGCGGGCGGAGCTTGAGGAAGCCCGGGAGCGCCTCGGCGCCGCGCTGCAGGGCGACAAAGCTCCAGAGCTCGTCGCCGAAGATCTGCGCCTTGCTGCCCGCGCTTTGCAGCGAATCGCCGGGGCGGTCGACGTGGAGGATCTGCTCGGCCTGATTTTCTCTCGTTTTTGCATCGGGAAATGAGTATGTTTCACGTGAAACACGGCTCCGACCGAACCGGCGAGCTATTCTCCTTTCCGTGAACAGCGCATGCGCAGCTCTCGAATGACTCCAGCGGCCTCAAGCCGCCGCGCTCCCTTCGGCTCATGAGCGCTTTCGACGTCATCGTGATCGGCGGCGGACACGCGGGCTGTGAGGCGGCCGCGGCGGCGGCGCGGCTCGGCGCGCGCGTGGCGCTTGTCGTGCAACGCCGCGGCGACCTCGGAGTCATGTCCTGCAATCCGGCCATCGGCGGTCTCGGCAAAGGGCATCTCGTGCGCGAGATCGACGCGCTCGACGGGCTGATGGGCCGGGTCGCGGATGCGGCCGGCATCCAGTTTCGTGTGCTCAATCGCTCCAAGGGACCGGCGGTGCGGGGGCCACGCGCTCAGGCCGACCGCCGCCTCTATCGCGAGGCGATGCGCGGCGCGATCGAGGCGACTCAAAACCTGGAGCTGATCGAGGGCCTGGCCTGCGACCTCGAGCTCGCCGAAGGGCGCGTCACGGGCCTTCGCATGCTTGACGGCTCGACGCTGCGGGCCGGCGCCGTGGTGGTGGCGACGGGCACTTTTCTCAATGGCGTCATCCATATCGGCAGCGCGCAGACGCCGGCGGGGCGAATGGGCGATCCGCCTGCCCGCGAGCTCGGCGCGAGCCTGCGGCGCGCGGGTTTTGCCGTGGGCCGGCTCAAGACCGGCACGCCGCCGCGCCTCGATGGCGCGACCATTGACTGGTCATCACTGGAGGAGCAGTGGGGCGACGCCGAGCCCGAGCCTTTCTCCTCAATGACCGAGCGGATCGCCAATCCGCAAGTCGCCTGCCACATCACGCGCACGACGCCGCAGGCCCATGCGGTTATCGCGCGTGATCTCGCCCTGTCGCCGCTCTATACCGGCGCGATCTCCGGCCCGGGTCCGCGCTATTGCCCGTCGATCGAGGACAAGATCACCCGCTTCGGCGATCGCGACGGCCATCAGATCTTTCTGGAGCCCGAGGGGCTCGATGACGCCACCGTCTACCCCAATGGCGTCTCCACCTCGCTGCCTGAAACGACACAGCAGGCCTTCATCAACGCGATCCCGGGCCTCGAGCGCGCGCGGATCGCGCGGCCGGGCTATGCGATCGAATATGATTATGTCGACCCGCGCGAGCTTCGTCCAAGCCTAGAAACCAAGCGTATCGCCGGGCTCTTTCTCGCGGGCCAGATCAACGGCACGACGGGCTATGAGGAAGCGGCGGCGCAGGGCCTCGTCGCGGGTCTCAATGCGGCGGCCCTCGCCGCGGGCCGAGGCCCGATCCTTTTCGACCGCGCCGAAGCCTATCTCGGCGTGATGATCGACGATCTCGTCATGCGCGGCGTCAGCGAGCCCTATCGCATGTTCACCTCGCGCGCCGAATATCGCCTGTCGCTGCGCGCCGATAACGCCGACGAGCGGTTGACGCCGCGCGGCGTCGCGGTCGGTTGCGTGGGTTCCGAGCGCGCCCGCCGCCATTCTGCCCGAGCGGAAAAGCTCGCGCGGGCGAGGGGGCTGCTGAGGGAGCTGTCCTTGACGTCTTCGGCGGCGTCGCGCGCGGGGCTGCCGGTCAATCAGGACGGTCAGCGCCGTAGCGCCTGGACGCTGCTCTCCTTCCCCGACATCGGCTTCGAGCGGTTGCGCGAGATCTGGCCCGAGCTTGGCGCCGTGGAACCGGCGATCGCCGCGCAGGTAGAGATCGACGCGCGCTATGCCGTCTATCTCGACCGCCAGACGGCGGACATCGAATCCTACCGGCGCGACGATCAGCTCGCCTTGCCCGCGACGCTCGACTACGGCGCGATAAAGGGCCTGTCCACGGAACTCGCCGGGCGGCTCTCAAGGCTGCGGCCGCGCACGCTGGCGCAAGCGCAGCGCATCGAAGGCGTGACGCCCGCAGCGCTGACGCTTCTCGCCGCGCGGGCGCGGCGCGCGTGAGCTCGGCCGACCGCGCCGAAGCGCTGCGGCTTTGCCCCGCCTTGCGTGATATCCAACCGCAACTCGAAATCTACGAGCGGATGCTGCGGGAGTGGAACCCCCGCATCAATCTCGTCTCCGCCTCGACGCTCAACGCGGTCTGGACGCGGCATTTCGCCGATTCGGCGCAGCTTCACGAGCTGTTGCCGCATATCTCGCGCTGGGTGGACCTCGGCTCCGGCGCTGGTTTTCCGGGGATGGTTTTGGCGCTGCATTTGAAGGGCCGGCCCGGTGCGAGCGTCACCCTCATCGAGAGCGACCAGCGCAAGGCTGCTTTCCTTCGAGCTGTTTCACGTGAAACAGGCGCCCCCGCCAAAGTGATCTGCGGACGAATCGAATCGGAACTGCCGAAGCTCGCGGGCGAGAGCGAGGGGGTGAGCGCCCGCGCGCTCGCGCCGCTTCAGCAACTTCTCGACTGGAGCGCCGAACTCCTGTTGAAAAACGCGACGGGAGCCTTCTTGAAGGGTGAAAACTGGCGTGACGAATTGACCGGCGCCAAAGCCCCAGTTAATTTTTCCCTTGTAGAAAAGGCCAGCCGCACGCATCCTTCGGGACGAATCGTTCTCGCGATGCGGCGAGATCGGCCGGTTTCACCTTGAAGGACGTTGCCGTGACCGAGGCCCCACCAGCTCCGCGCGTCCTTGTTATCGCCAATCAAAAGGGCGGCGTCGGCAAGACGACGACAGCGATCAATCTCGGCACGGCGCTCGCCGCCGTCGGCGAGAGCGTGCTGATCGTCGACCTCGACCCGCAAGGGAACGCCTCGACCGGCCTCGGCGTCGACCGCAAGAGTCGCAAGCTTTCCACCTACGAGGTGCTGCTCGGCGAGTGCAGCTTCGAGGACGCAACAGTCGACACAGCCGTGCCGCGCCTGTGGCTCGCCCCCTCGACGCTCGATCTGCTCGGCGTCGAGCTCGAGATCGCTTCGGATAAGGATCGAAGCTACCGCTTGAAGCGCGCGGTCGCCGAGCTCGTCGCGGGCGAGCGCCAGGGTGGCGCACGGAGCTACGGCTATATTCTGATCGATTGTCCGCCCTCGCTTAATCTGCTGACCATCAACGCGCTGGCTTCCGCCGACGCCGTGCTCGTGCCGCTCCAATGCGAATTCTTCGCGCTGGAGGGTCTCTCGCAGCTGCTTTCGACTGTCGACCAGGTGAGGCGCAATCTCAATCCGAAGCTGTCGATCCACGGCGTCGTGATGACCATGTTCGATCCGCGCAACAATCTGGCCAATCAGGTCGTCGAGGACGTGCGCCGCTTCATGGGCGACAAGGTCTATGAGACGATGATCCCGCGCAATGTGCGGGTTTCAGAGGCGCCTTCCTATGGGAAGCCGGTTCTGCTTTACGATCTGAAGTGCAGCGGCAGCCAAGCCTATCTGAAGCTCGCTTCCGAGGTGATTCAGCGGGAAAAACGTCTTCGCGCGGCATAGCTTGCGCGTTCCCTCTCCCCACGCGTGGGCAGAGGGTTAGGGCGGGTCTTGACGGACAAGGAAAAACATCATGGGAGAGGAACTGCGCCCGCGTCGTCTCGGGAGGGGGCTTGCGGCTCTCATCGGCGAGACGGCGGATGTCGTTCCCACGACGGATCGCAGCCATGGGCAGCGGCGCGTGCCGATCGAGTTCCTGCGGCCCAATCCTCGCAACCCTCGCATCAATTTCCGCGAGTCGGATCTCGCCGATCTCGCGGCCTCCATCCGCGAGAAGGGCGTCATCCAGCCCATCGTCGTGCGCACGATTCCCGGCCTCGCCGACGCCTATGAGATTGTCGCCGGGGAAAGACGCTGGCGCGCCGCGCAGCTCGCGCAGCTTCCCGATATCCCGGTCGTCATCCACGAATTGAACGACCGCGAGGCCCTGGAGCTCGCAATCGTCGAGAATGTGCAGCGCGCCGATCTCGACGCGATTGAGGAGGCGCGCGGCTATTCCCGGCTCATCGAGGAATTCGGCTACGCTCAGGGCGATCTCGCCAAGGTCATCGGCAAGAGCCGGCCGCATGTGGCGAACACCCTCCGACTGCTGCAATTGCCGCCTTCGACGCGCCAGCGCGTGTCGGACGGCGAGATTTCCGCCGGCCACGCGCGCGCGCTGCTCTCGCTGAAATCCCCGGAGACCGTCGCGGCGCGAATCGTCGCCGAAGGCCTGACAGTGCGCGATGTGGAGCGTATCGCGCAGCAGGAAGCCGCGGGGCCTTCCCAGGCGAAGCCGCGCGCGAAACGTCAAGACGCAAAAGACGCCGACACGCGCGCGCTGGAGAAATCCTTGAGCGACGTCTTGGGACTCTCCGTCTCGCTGCACAGCCTCGGCGGCGAGAGCGGCGAATTGCGCATCCGTTACGCCAGCTTCGAGCAGCTCGACGGTTTGTGTCGGAAGCTGGCGGAGTGATGCCGTCCCGGTAAGATTCGCGGGGAGCGTTTCTCCCAAGGCGTCGAGCCTTAGCGCGTTTTCCGCTCGAACGGAATTCGTTCGAGCGACAAGGAATCGCGCCAAATCAAAAGCTTAGAGCATGTCTTGACCGGAAAACCGCTTCGCGCTTTTCCGGGGCGCACTTTAGCCGCAGGGTATCGGACGTTTCGCTTGTTTGGGAAAAAGCCGTCTGCTATCTTCGTCCGAGGTTTTCTCGCGCCCGGCTACAGTTTTAGGGGCATGGTTTCAGCTTGTAGGCGGTTGCAGGGCCGACGTCCTCATTGCGTCAAGTGTTGTCCCCGATCCCATTGACGCTATCGAAATCAGATATTGGAGGCGATTATGGAAGAAATTTTCAAGCCGACCGCACATGCGAGTATTTCCTTCGTTGGCGCTCAGCCTCAAGCCGTTCCCATATTCCAATACCATGCCCCCGCAGCCGGTGGAGGGTGGAAATACTGCTACAGCACCAGCCCATCGCTCACTTCTGGCTGGACGTTGGACGGGATTTGCTTTTGGGCATATCCTATATCTTCCGCGCCACCCGGCGCCGTCCCGCTCTATGAGTATCACGCGACCGATTCGAGTGGCTGGCGTTACTATTACAGCCCCGTGGAAGGCGGCGTGACGCCGGGCTGGAGTTTAGACGGCGTTGTCTTCTACGTTTATTCGGCCCAAGATGGCAATAATGCTGTTCCTGTTTATCAATATCATGCTGCAAATTCCGATGGAAGCGGTGAACGATACTGCTACAGCTCCGATCCAAACCTTTCAAGTGGTTGGACAAAGGACGGGATTGTCTTTTACGCTTTGCCGCCACACAACCCGTCCGTCGTTCCGCTGTACGTATATCAGGCTCCGGCAGTGGGCGGAGGCTTGAAATATTACTTTGGTCCAAGCCCTTTTAATAAATCGGGGTGGAGCCTCGACGGAATTGGCTTTTTTGTTGCCGATAAAATGTGGCCAGGGATGCTTCCAGTTTACCAGTTTGTAACAGTCGATTCGAGCGGTCAGAGATTCTATTACGGATTTGAAGAACAATTTGGCGGGTGGACTCGCCTTGGAATAGCGTTTTACGCTTACCCCTGGTCGCCGGGAGGAAACTCTGTCCCTATCTATCGCTATCACGCCATGAATTCGGACGGCAGCGGACCTAGATATTATTATGGGATCAGTCCCGATATTTCCGACGGTTGGACGAAGGACGGCGTCGTATTTTACTGTTATCCGAATCCCATAAGCCATGTATTTGTTCTCATGTTGGAAAATCGCTCTTTCGACAGCATTTTCGCATTGTCGGGCATCCCAAACATCATTGCGGCAACGGGTGAAGATTCGAATTCCTATGGCCTGCAGCACTATAATTTCGGGGGCGGCGCGCCGGCTTCCCTCACAACGGACCCTGGCCATGAGTTTCTCGATGTGCTCGAGCAGCTGACCAAGGCCAAGCGCTACAGTCCGGTTCAGGGATATCCCAAGATCTGCAATACCGGATTCGTCACGAACTACGCCACCAGCACCCGCGAGGGAACGGGACTCCCCACGCCCGAGCATTATGGCGACGTGATGCTGGGCTATTCGATCGGCTCTGGCGTTCAACTCTCCGTCATCTGGGCGCTCGCCTCGCATTTCGCGATTTGCGATCAATGGTTTTCCTCGCTGCCAGGTCCCACCTGGCCAAACCGCTTCTTCCTTCACGGCGCCTCGTCGTCCGGTATGGACGACTCCCCAACCTCCGAACAAATGGGCTGGATGGAAACCGCGCAAGGGTTCGTATATGCAAACGGTTCTCTTTTCGACGCGATGACGTCAAATGCTTTGAGCTGGAGAATTTACAATGATTATTATAATGCCTACCGTGCTGAACAATATGATACGGATGCCGGCGCGATCGCGCAGGTGAGCGCGATCAAGAACATATCGTTCCATAGCAACGTCAACGATCTCTCCTCCACATATCAGACTGGGCAGTTGGATTGCTTCATCTCCGACTTGAACGGAAATTATCCTTATAAATACACCTTCATCGAGCCGCACTATGGCGACGCCTATGATGGCACCTACGCCTACGGATCTTCTCAGCATCCCATGGACGACACCTATGGCGGTGAATCTCTGATCAAAGGCGTTTACGAGGCCATTCGCAATTCTCCGCTTTGGGAGCGGAGCCTGTTGATCATTACCTATGACGAGCACGGGGGTCTTTACGACTCCCAAAAGCCGGGCGACGCGATCCCCCCAGGCGACGGGAACACGAGCTGGAGCACGCACGGCTTCGATTTCAGCAAAATCGGAGTTCGCGTTCCCGCCGTCGTCGTCTCGCCTTATGTGGCCAAGGGAACGGTGAGCCACACGCCCTACGACCATTCTTCGGTCGCGGCGACGTTGGAGCGAACCTTCGGCTTCGCCGCTCTCACGGAGCGGGACGCCGCCGCCAATGATTTTAGCGGGCTGAATTCGCTCTCCGCGGCGCGGACGGATTGTCCTGTCGTCTTGCCGACGCCGGCGGCGCCCGCTGCGCGACGCCTCCCGCCGGCGACGGATTTGAGCGACTTCACGCCCCTCCCGGAATCGGGGAACCTCATCGGGATTTTGGGCATTTGCCTGAAGACGGATTTGGAAATGTCCGGCGATCAGCCGGCGCAGCGCGCTCTCGCCGTGGAGAAATTCAGGCGTTTGAAGACACGCGGGGATGCGCGCCGATATGTGAGAGAAGTCCTGGCGAGGGCAAGACAGAGAAAAGACGCGCTGAAGAAGCCGTGAGGAGCCGGCTAGATCACGCTGCGTTCAGGTGGACCAGCCTGAACGAAGAAAACGTGATCGATTCTTGAAGTCTAGAGCGCGATTTGTGCGAAAAACCGTTTCCACGTTTTCGCATCGCGCTCTAAAGCACGCCCTGACAGCGAGACAGCTTCGCCGTTTTCCGCGCCACGCTCGAGATACGCCGCTCCAAAGCTGCGCGCCGGTCGAGAGGCGAGAAAGCTTTCATGGCCAATCGCTTCCGCGCAAGTGTATCAAGACGGGACATTTACTATTCCTTAAGCATTGGCTGGACGCCGTTAACAAGTCGTTTACTCTATGAGCCTGCCCGGTGGTCGAGCGGGAGGCGATGGTGGAACGGTTTGGCGACGCGCAACTTTCCAAAAAAACCAGGGCGGCGGCCGCGGCCCTTTTGAAAGTGGCGTTGCTGCCGCTTTTCGGCGTCTTGGCGCTTTCCCTGCAGATCGAACCGCTCCACGCCGCCGCCTACAGGGCGAGTTTCGCCCCCGTGGGAGAAGAAGCCTCCATTCCCTACGGTTGGATGGACTTCTGCACTCGCCAGCCGCAGGAGTGCAACCAGCCTGTGCTCCCCCCGCAAGATGTGGCTCTCACCGCAAAGACCTGGAAGCTGCTTGAGAAAATAAACGCCGAGGTCAATGCGTCGATCGAGCCGATCTCTAATCTCGACCACTGGGGAACGCTCGCCGACCATTGGGATTATCCGATCGATGGCAAGGGCGATTGCAAAATCTACGCTTTGGAAAAGCGCCGGCAGCTCATCGAGCGCGGCGTCCCGCGCCAGGCCCTGTTGATGACCATCGTCAAGGATCACCACAACATGGGCCATACGATCTTAACCGTGCGCACGGACAAGGGCGATTTCATCCTGGACAACCTCACCGATGAAATCTTGTCATGGGACGAGACGGGCTATCATTTTCTGAAGCGTCAGTCGCAGGAAGACCCGAATGTGTGGCTGGCGATTCTCTCTCCGGCCTCTGGCCGCAAGATCAGCGCGCGATAGAGTATGTCACGGAGAAGCGCTTCGCACTTTTCCGTGACAGGCTCTAACCACGCTTAGGCGGGCGCCCGACCGTCTTACGCTTACGGAAAAGCTTCTGGACGTCTTCCTCTTCTTGTCGTTCATAAAGATCCGGCGTCCATTTGGGCATCACATTCGTCGTGAAAGGCAGTGCGTTCTCTTTGAGGAAAACCCGCATTCGCGCCAGCTCGTCCCGCCAGCCGAAGGCTCGTTTGAATTTCGACTGAATATCGTCCTTGGTGAACTTGACGTCAGAAGCCAGGTTCAGGAATTCCACTGCGTTATCGGGAGTCATGACAAAGGGATTCTGCGATTTCAGGATCAGATAGTAATTTGCGACCAAGGACCCCGTCCGGTGATTGCCTTCTATGAACAGCTGGGGCTGCGCCAGGATTCTCACATACAGGCCCGCGGCAATTTTATACGGATCTTCCCCGTGGGCTTCGTGGCGATCATACCACTGCATGACCGTCGGGAAGCGCGCCTCAAAACGCTCTTCCGTGTGCCTGACAAACCCATAATATTCGTGGCGTCGATCCGCGTCGGCGCCGAGATGCACGAGCATATTCAGCTCGAGCATTTCCTTCCAAGAGAGCAGGGCGCTGCCGGGACTCGACGCCAAGTGCTTGTTGATGTGATGGTAGGCGTGCAGCATATTTCGAGCAACGAAGCTGTCGAATTTATCTCGCTTGCAATCGAGAACATCGTTTATCCTGTCGAAGTCCTCGATGACGCGCTTGTAGTTCTCCCTTATTTTGTGGATGTCGAAGAATTTCCGAGCGTTATTGTCCATCGAGCCCTCAACCGGCGAAGATGCGCGGCGGCGCCCGGCGCGATTGGGTCTCCAGCAACGTCTTCACCTTGGCCGCCAGAGCGAGATAGGCCCCGGCCTGCGGGCTCTGCGCGTCAGTCGCGACGACCGGCCTGCCCGAGTCCGAGGTCTCTCGGATTCTCGCCTCGAGCGGAATCTCGCCCAGGAAGGGGACGCCGAGCGCCTCCGCGTCACGACGCGCGCCGCCATGCGCGAAGATCTCCGATCGCTCGCCGCAACGCGGGCAAATGAAATAGCTCATATTTTCGATGATCCCGAGCACGGGGATCTCGACCTTGCGAAACATTGCGACGGCGCGGCGCGCGTCGATCAAGGCCAGGTCCTGCGGCGTCGAAACGATCACGGCGCCGGCGAGCGGAACCTGTTGAGCCATCGTGAGCTGCACGTCGCCCGTGCCAGGCGGCATGTCGACGACGAGCGCGTCGAGCTCGCCCCAGGCGACCTCGCCGAGCATTTGCGTCAGCGCCTGCGTCGCCATCGGCCCGCGCCAGATCATGGCCTCGTTCTCATTGACGAGAAAACCGATCGACATAGCCTTCAGGCCGTGCGCCTCCATCGGGACGAGCTTTTGCCCCGCAACCTCGGGCTTGCCGGTGAGGCCGAGGAGGCGTGGCGCCGACGGCCCATAGATGTCGGCGTCGAGCAGACCGACGCGCCAGCCCTGCGCCGCCAGTCCGAGGGCGAGATTGACCGAGGTCGTCGATTTGCCGACGCCGCCCTTGCCGGAGCCGACCGCGACGATAAAGCGCACATTCTCGAGCGAGGCGAGTGAGGGGCGCCGCGCCTCCGGCGACGCCGCCTTGCGCTCGGCCGTGAGCGTCACGACCGCCCGCTCGACCCCGGCGATGCGCTCGATCGCCTCCTGCGCCGCCAAGCGCGCCGCCTCCCATTCCTTTGCCCGGGAGGGATCGCCCGCGAGCGAGACAAAAGCCTTGCCCCCGGAGAGATTGACGCCGCTGATCGCGTGCGAAAGCGGCGCCCCGGTCGGGCCGGGCGTCTTCTCGAGGGCTTGCACCAGATCGCTTTCCGTCGCCACGCTTCTCGCTCCTTGATCTATCCGCTATCTGCTCCCGCACCGAAGCAAAATCCAGGGCGCCTTCAGTCAGCGAAGGCGCTGGGGGTTTCATCGGCCCCTCGTCCTCACCTCGGCCAGGCCTGTGGCTAAACTGTCTCTCCACACCCATTTACGCTAATATCATTTCTCCACAAGGCGCGGCCTCGCTACTTCAAGGGCTTAGATAATGTTGGATTCGCTCGTCTCCGGGGCGCCGCTCTCGGCGCAGGTCTGGCTCGTTCAGATGCTCGCCTATCATGGCATTGGGCTCTGGTTCGAGTGGCTCGATCGCAGCGGCGCGCTCAAGCGCTTCAAGGTCAAGCGCATGGAGCGCATCGGCTATTTCGAGCTCCTGCCGCGCGTGCTCGCCAATCAGACTTTCGTCCTGCTGCCGGCGATGCTTTTCGTGCAGTGGGCGGGGCTCGCCTTCGTTGGCTCGCCGACGATTTCGCTCCCCGTCTTTGTCGCCTGCGTCGCGGCTATGACAATTGGGCATGACATTGTACAATACATTGCGCATCGCTTTATATTGCATCGACCCGATATGATGCGTCGCCTCGGGCACGCCGTGCATCACTCGACGATCGGCAGTCTCGGCATTAGCGCCTGCTATATGAGCGCCGCCGACTTCTTCCTGGAGATCGTCTGCCCCTATCTCATTCCGCTCGCCCTGGTGCCGCTCGGGACCAATTTCCTCGTCCATTCCCTAGTCGTCGCGTCGGGCGCCTTCGGCGGCCTCTATGAGCACTCGGGCTACGACTTTTCTCTCACGCTGCGCGAGTCGGGAGACGGGCGCGCCCCGGGCCGCTTGAGGCTGGCGCTTGCGAGAATGATCTCGACCGAGGCCCATTCCGCGCATCACTCGCGCGGCAACGTCTCCTTCTCGGACGGCTTCGGCTCTACCAACATCTGCGACACGCTGTTTCGCACGCGATTCGACCTCGTTCCCGAGCGAGGCGCCGCGAAAGCCTGAGCGGGAAGGATCACGCTGCGCCGGAGCGGCACAGTCGGCCACCTTATCGCCAGGGTCGGGCCCGAGCCGACGCTCGCTCTCGCCACAGCGCGAATTCCGGTACTGGGTCCATTTAAATTTCACTCGCTTGACCCGCCGCCGATTTGTCCCCAGCTTCTGACCAGCATGATAAAGTGTTGGCCATGAGCACAAAACACCCCGCGCGCCCGCGCGACCCCGCCCAACTCGCCAAGCTCATCGTGGACATCATCATCGGCGAAGTTCAAGATGGAGCCTCCGAATCGGACGAAAATCCGATGGCAGCATTAGGGAGAGCGGGCGGCTTGAGGGGCGGTCGCGCGCGCGCCGAAAGTCTTTCACCGGAAGCGCGAGCTGAGATCGCCCGCAAAGCCGCCGCCGTAAGGTGGCGCAAGGATGACGGCTGAAATTGCTATTTTAAACAAAACCGCTGTTGCACTCGCCGCCGACAGCGCCGTCACGATTTCAGCGGGGTCGAGAGAGGAAAAAATATTTGATTCAGCCGACAAGCTGTTTGAACTCTCAAATCACAACCCTATAGGCGTAATGCTCTATAATGGCATGAGTTTCATGCAAATTCCCCTGCCAGAGCTTGTCAGGGCTTTCAGAGAAAAGTGCTGCGCCGTCAATAAGATTGAGGAAGTAGGCGAGTTATTCCTCGAATATCTCAGTAATATTGGGAAGGAGGCTCCGCGGAATATCCAGATGAATCACCTTTCGTATCTAATAAGACCTGTGATCGTAGGTGTAGTTAACCGATTTAAGGAGAATATGGAGGAGGAAATCGAGAAATATTTCAAAGAGAGCCGCGATCTCTCTAAGATAAAAGTGGAAGATATAGCACCGAAGATATTGGACAGCGCTATCGAGACGTTCGAAAAACTTTTGAGTGGGCGCAAAAACGCTCAATTCGTGGGAGCGTCCAAGCTAACTTTTACAAAAGCTAGGTTGTCTTTTATACAAAAAACCATCGAGCAGGAAGTGCCTGCCGTAGCAAACAAGAATCAAAAAGCACGTATATTAAGTCTTGTGAAGCAAATATTGGAGAAGGATTTCTTGTCTAGAAGCAAGACAGGAGTTGTAATCGCCGGTTTCGGGCGCAATGAAATTTTTCCGACTCTAGTTTCATACGAGATAGATGGAATGGTATTTGGACATCTTAAGTATAAAGTGACAAACAACGTAGATATAGACAGGAATGGGCCAAAGGCAAGGGTGATACCCTTCGCGCAAAAGGAAATGGTCGAGAGGTTCCTCTATGGGCTCGACGATAATATTCGATCTGATATAACAAAATTCTGCAGGGAGACAATCCCAGGCATCAGAACGCAGATTTTTGAAAAATTGGATTTCCCCGACGATGAATCCCGGGATGCGCTCGAAGAGGACGCAAAAAGGGCTGAGGCTGAGTTCATGAAGGGCCTTAGATCGACGGCCTTCGAAAAAATTCGTTCGGAGTCGCGAGCGGAAATCGAAGATATGGTAGAATTCATGCCAAAGCCTGAGCTCGCGACCATGGCCGAGGCGCTGGTGAACCTTACCTCGATCAAACGGCGCGTGTCGCGCGGGATGGAGACGGTTGGCGGTCCAATCGATGTCGCAGTCATCTCCCAATCAGAGGGGTTCGTGTGGGTCAAACGGAAACATTATTTTCCGGCCGAGTTGAACTCGCGCTATTTCGAGCGCGTTAGAGAAAGACTCTCGCGAAAGGAGGTGCCCGGTGGAGAAAATGAACAACCTTGAATCCATGGTCGCGCCCCGAGAAACTCGCCCGAGCTTGCGTGATAAGCGGCGAGAATCAGAGGGTTTGGCTGCGGCCATACGCCAGACCCAAGACGCCATCAAGAAAGCTTTCACCGGCAAGGGTGGGCGGAAAAAAATCCGGGCGCGGTTAAAACAGACCGGCTGTGCCTGAGGCTCAAGCATGAAGTGTCTATATGGAGAGCATAAACAGGCTCTCCACCGAAGAACGCGCGCGTATCATTCACCTTCTCTGCGAAGGGAAGTCGGTTCGGTCGATCACGCGCTTGCTCAAAGTCGGCAAGAACACCGTTATCCGGCTCATGGAAGACGCCGGAAAAGCCTGCGACGCCTATCACAGTGAGCATGTCCGAAACCTGAAATCCAAGAGAAGTCAGGTGGATGAGGTTTGGAGCTTCGTTTACGCGAAGCAAAAGAACGTCGCTGCGGCGAAATCCGCTCCCGATGGAGCCGGTGATGCTTGGGCCTGGACGGCCCTTGATGCGGACAGCAAACTGCTCGTCTGCTACTTCGTCGGGGATCGCGACGGCGAGTGCGCGATGTGGTTCATCGACGGGCTGCGCCAGCGCCTTGCCAATCGGGTCCGACTGACCAGTGATGGCCACAAATCCTAATTAGAAACCGTTGACGGCGCGTTCGGCGCCGACGTGGACTATGCGCAGCTTGTGAAGGTGTATGGCAATGCGCCGGAGAGCTTCAAAGGCCGCTATTCCCCAGCGCAATGCACAGGGATCAAGAAAACCAAGATCGAGGGTAATCCCGACCCGGCGCACGTCTCGACCTCATATGTCGAGCGTAGCGATCTGACGTGGCGGATGCAAAATCGCCGTTTCACTCGCTTGACGAACGGCTTTTCGAAGAAGCTCGAAAATCACGCCCACTCGGTCGCTCTCTTCGCATTCTTCTACAATTTCTGCCGCATCCATAAGACGCTTCGCATTACGCCCGCGATGGCCGCAGGAGTAACCGAGCGCTTTTGGGAAGTCACAGACATCGTGAAAATGATCGAGGCCGAAGAGGCGAAGACAGTGGCGAAACGGGCCCCTACAAAATGAGCGCGGCTTAAATTTCGAATTGACCCACTACCCGAATTCCGCAAAAGTTGACAGGCTTATGCGATTAGAACTCGCTCCAACCTTTTGATTGGGCGCGATTCCTTATCGTTCGGATGATCTCGAGCGGGGAACGCGCGCGCGTCTCAGACGCAGGAGCTGGGGGCGCGCGTCGCGCAGCACGGCTTCGCCTGCTGTTTGGGCGGGCAGGCAACGTCGCCATAGCTGCAGAAGACGCAGCAGTCCCCGGGCCTCGGCCGCATTTCGGCGCCGCAGAAGGCGCAGGCGTGGCGGATGACGCAGGCGTCGTCGGGCATCGCCAGCGATTCTTGAAAGCCGCAAGCCGGACAGGTCAGCTTTGAGACGCGCCGCGAGCCCGGAGGCGGGTCACGCCTCGGCGTCAATATCGACGGGCGCGACTTCGACATGCTCGACTTTCGGCGTGCGCTTGAAATGCGATCGGCGCCCTCGCAAGGTTTGCACGACCTTCGCGCCATTCGAGAAGGCGAGATAGATCATGAGCGGCGGGAGCGAGACCACCGTCTTGGCGTAGTCCGCGAGCGAGCCGCGCTTCAAGACGAGATAGGACGGCAGCGTCATGCCCAGCGCGATGACCACGACCATGACGCCGACGACCTGGAGCAGAAGGGCGTAGGGCGCGACAGACCCGTGCAGACCGACGCCGATGAGGAAGGCGATGAGGCCGATCGCTGCAGCCGGAAAGAAGATTTGATGGCTGATCAGCGTCAGGGCCGCAATGCGTTTCGTCAGCGTCCAGGGAGCGTTCCAGAGCGGCGCCATCGTGCGTTTGGCAACTTGCACGAATCCATTCGACCAGCGTCTCTGCTGCCGGCGGAAGTCGCGGATGCCCTCCGGCACCTGGCCGGGAATCGCGGGCTCGGAGACAAAAATCCCACGCCAGCCGTCGAGGGCGGCGCGCACCGTGAGGTCCAGATCCTCGGCGAGCGAATAGTCCGACCAGCCGCCCGCGCTTTCGATTGTCGCGCGGCGCCAGATTCCGCCCGTGCCGTTGAACTGGAACAGCCAGCCGGCGCGTGCGCGCGTGCGCTGCTCCACGAGGAAATGGCCGTCCTGGATCAGGCCCTGCGCGCGCGTAAGCCAGTTTTTCTCGAAATTGACGAACTCGCAACGCGATTGCGCGAAGCCGGCGGCGGGATCTTTGACGAGCAAGGGCACTGTGGCCTTCAGCCAATGCGCCGGCGGGCGGAAATCGGCGTCCAGCATGGCGATGAAAGGCGCGTCGGAGAGCGTGAGCCCATAGGCGCAGGCCCCGGCCTTGAATCCCTCGCGATCCGTCCGCCGCACATGTTCGACGTCGACGCCCCGGGCGCGTAGCTCGGCCGCGACCACGGCGGCGCGAAGCGGCGTGTCGTCGGTCGAATCGTCGAGAAGCTGGATGCGCAGCCGGTCCTTCGGCCAGTCGAGCTGAGCGGCGCAACGCAGCGCTTGCTCCGTGACGGAGGGCTCGTTGAACACCGGGATCTGCAAGAGCACATGCGGCAGATCCTCGTCAGGCAGCGTTATCGGAGCCCGATCGCGGACGCCGCGAAGCTCGTCGAAGACAAATCTGCCGATGATCAGGAAGAAGCCGAGCCCGATCGCAATGAGCGTGAGCCCGCAGAGGACGACAACCCCATCCACCAGGAAGGTCAAAAGATCGAGCACCTAAGCCCTACCCCTCTTTTCTCGCCGCTACGGCCGCCCTTTCCGAGGTCTGGGGCTTGTGGGACGACGCGTCCCCCCGGGCTCCGAAACTCGCTTTCGCCCAGACCACTCGATTCGTGGTCCAGGCGTGAATCCAGACCGTCAGCATGACGATCTCGCGCGCAACCAGGATCAGCGGCGCTCCCCAAGTCAGGCTCCTGCCTTTGGCGGAACTCAACAAGTTTTCAACCACAAGCCAGAGCATAAATGTCGCGGCGGCGCCTTGCAATGGCCCTAAACCCATGAACGGCGCCGCGACCGCGGCCGCGACGATTGCGGGACCAGCCTGATTGAAGGGCTCGAACAGGAAGGTGAGCAGCGCGTCCCCTCGGCGGATCACGCTCCAGCGCAATTGCCGCTGGTACACCTCGACGAGGGAGCGGCGACCGAGATCCTGTCTCACCGGTCGGTGCGAGAAGACCGTGCGTAAGCCGACGCGCGCGAGCGCATGGCCGAAGGCGTTGTCCTCTCCGACCGTGTGGGAAATCGCGGCGAAGCCGCCCGCCCGCAGAAAATCGCTGCGGCGAAACAGCATGATCTTGCCGACGCCGTAGCCCTGGCGGAAACAGGAGACGAGATAGAGCATGCGCGCATGCGGGCCGTTCACGATCGACGCTTCGATCTGCGAGGCGAAATTGGGCGTGTCCGCGCAATAGGGAATGGCGCAAACGAGACCGACGCCCGGCGCAAGCTGACGCATGTGCTCGACAAGTTCGTCGGGCGCGAGCACGACATTGGCGTCCTTCATGAGGATCGTGTCGTAGGCGGCCTCGCTGAAGGGGGCGACGAGATTATCGACCTTCGGGCTCGCGGCGATCTTGGCGGTGGAGCACAGGAAACGCGTCGACCGCTCCGGATGACGCGCGAAGATCGCGCGCATGGCTCGGGAGGCGTCGGAGTCGGGCTCGCATGACGCGGCGACGACCTCGTAGTCAGGGTACTGCTGCGCGAAGGCTGATTCCTGGGCGCGCTCGAAACAATTCTCGAGCAACTTCACCGGAAGCGCGATCGAGACGGGCGGTTGGTCCTTTCTGGTCGCCCGACGAGCCGCGATGCGGGGCTGAACGAGCGCCGCGAGCGTCGAGAACGCGAGCAGCAGGACCGACACCACCCAGAACGAAGCGGCGGCCCATTGAGCGAATTCCGTCGCGAGGAGCGTCATACGCTCTCTTTCTCGATCGTCTGTGGAACGTCGGCGGAAAAACGCAGCACGAAGAAATCGACGAGGCGCGGCGGCAGCAGCTCGATGATTCGCAGCGCCCAATACATATAGCGCGGAAAAGCGATGATCGGGCGCCGTTTTTCGAGACCGCGATAGACGATCTCCGCGGCCTCGGCGTCCGTGATCATGCTCGCCTTCCAGGATGTGGTCCGCTGCGACATCGGCGTGTCCACCCAGCCCGGGACGATCAGGCTCATGTCGACCCCATGCGGCGCAAGCTTGGCGCGCAACGCCGTCGCGTAGCTGTGCAGAGCCGCCTTGCTCGCGCAATAAGTGGGCGAGAAGTGCATCGCGCGCAGGCCCATCATCGAGCCCACGAGCGCGACGACGCCCGAGCCGCGCGCGGCGAGCGACGGAATCGCCGGCTCGATCGTGTTGAGCTGGCCGAAGAGATTGATCGAGAAAATCGCGCGCACGGACTCCTCGGGCTCGAGCAGCTGGTCCGGACCCGGGCCGGCGGAGACGCCGGCGTTGGCGACGACGACGTCGAGCGGCCCCGCCTCCAGGGCCTTCTCCACCGCCGCGCGCATGGCCTCCCGATCGCGCACGTCCGCGACATGGATCTCGGCGCTGCCGCCGGTCGCGCGGCAGGCTTCGGCGGCCTCGCGAAGCCGGGCCTCGTTACGCCCGAATAGCTCCAGCCGCGCCCCCTCCCTGGCGTAACGCAGGGCGAGCGCGCGGCCGATGCCGCTCGACGCGCCGGTGATGAGCACATGTTTCCCGCCCATGGGGCTTCACTCCTTTGCGGCGCGCGGGCGCAGCGTCGCATCCGCGATGACAGCAGGCGCTCGTCCCGGACCATGCGCGTATAAGCGCACGAAGACGCCGTCTTGAGACGAGACCCGCAGCACGCGGCCGGTGAGCGTTGCTTTCTCGTCCCGCAGCACCGGCTGCACAAAGCTTCCCCCCAGTGAGACGATGGTCAGATCTGCGCGCCAGGACTGGAGCAGGGCTTCGAAAGCCGCGAGCAGCTTCATGCCGTGCACGGGAGGCGCGGCGAAGCCGATGCTTTGCGCGAGCGCCTCATCGAGATGCAGTGGATTGTCGTCGCCCGAGACTTCCGCATAGCGCGCCAGGGCCGCAGCGTCGAAAGGACCGATTTCCAAAGGCGGGAGCCGTTCGCCGACCTGCGGAAGCGCCGTCGCCTCGCTCATGCATCGCCTTTCTTCGCCAGATCCGCGCGGGAGACCAGTCTCAGCACCGTCTCGAAGCGGCCGACGGACGCGCCTCGGCTGTCGGAGAGCGTCGCGTCGAGCACGAGCCGGGCAGGTCGGGCCTCTCGTCTTGCTGCGACGGCGAGGAGGTAGCGCACGTCTTGACGCAGCGGAGTCTCATAGGTGAAGCGCTGCGACTCATGGACCGGCAGCGCGTCTGCTTCGGCGCAAATTTTCGCGATCTTCTCGCGCAGACGAGGCTGCGCGAGCCAAACGGCCGGATAGGCCAGGGGCGTGGCCTTGCCTTTGAGCCTCACGCCGGTCTCGCGCGCGAAGGCTTCCGCCAAAGTCGCGTCGACGACGACCTCGGTCGGCGGCCCGAAGTCGATCGCAATCTCCTCAGAACCCATCGTCCAGCGTTCTCACGACGAGCACGGCGTTTATGCCGCCGAAAGCGAAAGAGTTGGACATGGCCGTGCGGATTTTCGCCTCGCGCGCGACATTGGGCACGGCGTCGACGGGGCAGCGTTCATCTGGCTCGAGGAAGTTGATCGTCGGCGGAATGACAGAGTCGCGCATGGCGTTGATCGTGATCGCGAGCTCCAGCCCGCCGCTCGCGCCGAGCGCGTGGCCGTGGATGGGCTTCGTCGAGGAGACGGGCACTTTCCTGCCGCGCTCCGCGCCGAACACCTTCAGAATGGCTTCCGACTCGGTGATGTCATTGGCGTGCGTCGCTGTGCCATGCGCGCTGATGTAATCGATCTCCTCGGGTGCGACCTGAGCGTCCTCGAGGGCGGCCGCGATGGCGCTTGCGACGCCCTCAAGATCGGGGCGCACGGGGTCCTTGGCGTCGCTCGTCGTGCCGTATCCTTTCAGCTCGCAGAGCGGGCGGTGGCCGCGCGCCTTCGCCGACTCGGCGGTCTCCAGAATGAACATCGCGGCGCCTTCGCCGAGCGTCATGCCGTTGCGGCCCTTGGAGAAGGGACGGCAGCGATCGGGCGTCATCACGCGCAGCGCCTCCCAAGCTTTCATGGGGCCATTGATCACGCAGGCCTCCGTCCCGCCCACGATCGCCCTGTCGACGAGTCCGAAACGGATCATCTGCAGTCCGAGGCCGATGGCCTGAGTCGCTGAGGAGCAGGCGCTGCAGATCGAGAAGGTCGGACCGAGCACCGAAAAGCGAATGCCGAGCGTCGTCGGCGCCGCGCTCGGGATGAGCTTGGGGATCGACAACGGGTCCATGCGGCTCGATTCGCGATAATAGGTGTAGAGCCCATTATCGATGGTTTCGGCGCCGCCGATTCCGGTGCCGAGCAAGAGCGCGGTGCGGGGGCCGGCGAGATCCTTCTGGCCGAAGCCGGCTTGAGCCATCGCCTGGTCCGCCGCGGCGATCGCGAAGGCCGTGAAGGGATCGCAAATTGGGAGGTAGGCCGCCTCGACATGCTCGGCCGCCTTGAAATCCGGAACCTGCGCCGCGGTCTTGATGCGTCCGTCATAGGGACGCTTCAAGGCGAGCTCGCGGACCTGCGACTCTCCGTCGCGCGCCGCTCGCCAGAGCGCCTCGACTCCGAGACCGGCGGCTGAAACCGCCCCCATGCCGGAGATCACGACGCGCGGGAACTCCCGGGCGCGCGTTGAGGCTTCGCCCGGCTGCGTCGCCGCGCGCTCGCCGCTCGATGTGGCGGCGGTCATTTCAGGATTTCTCCCTTTCCTTGACGATCAGGTCGGCGATCGCATTGATCAGGCTTTTGACGTCCTTAGCTTCCTGCAGATTGCCGTCCATGGGGATGTAGACGTTGAACTTTTCCTCGAGCGCCGTGAGAATCATCACAATGTCAACAGACTTCAGGTCGAGGCTTTCGATTGTCGCGTCCGGCGTGACCTTGGAGCGATCGATCATGCCTTCGGCGGCGACGACGTCTATGATCTCATTGACGAGTGTTTCTCTATCTTGAGGATTATCCGTCAAGTCTCTCTCCGTTTCGACAAGCCGGCTTTTGGGGCCGAAGCGACCAAAATCCGGTCTAAATTCCTGTTTTTGCGCGCTTTCCGCGCGAACCGGAGCTCGCTTCGGCGGAACAGCCACGGAACGCTGGGGCAGGCTCCATGTCGCCGCTTCCCGGTCGCGCTTATTATAGGCCAAGCCTTTGGTTAAGCGGTTTGGCGGAGAAAAGAAAGCCCGCGCCCTCTTTGGCCAATATCCGAAACCCTCATCCTGAAGTGTCCGCGAAGCGGGCGTCTCGAAGGATGGACAAGGGAGCCTTCCGCCTCCTTCGAGACTCGCCCTGCGGGCGCTCCCCAGGAGGAGGGCGGCGCGAAGCCCCCTAAGCCAAGGCCTTCTCGCCTTGGCGCAAGTTCTTCTCGGTCTCGCCGATGTAATCGCGCGTCAGCGGCAGCGCGTTCACTTTCTTCACGAGCTGAATCTGAAAGATCACCGTGATCCCGAGCCGGAAGGACGCCTCGGAGATCGCGAGATAAAACTCCCACATGCGGCAGAAGCGCTCGTCCATGATCGCCTTCGCCTCGTCGCGACGGCTGAGAAAGCGCTCGCGCCAATGGCGCAGCGTCTCGGCGTAATGGATGCGCAGGATCTCGACGTCCGAGATCATGAGGCCGGCGCGTTCAATCGCCGGCACGATCTCCGAAAGGCTCGGGACATAGCCGCCGGGGAAGATGTTCTTCACGACCCAGGCGTTGGTCGGGACCGGCTCGCCGGTGTTGCCGATCGTATGCAGGAGCGCCACGCCGTCGTCGGTGAGCGCCTCGGCGACACGCTTGAAGAACTCGTCGTAATGCGGCTGGCCGACATGCTCGAACATGCCGACCGAGACGATCCGGTCGAAGCGCGAGGCGATGTTCCGATAGTCGACGAGCTCGAAGCTCACCCGGTCGCTGAGGCCGGTCCTTTGGGCGCGCTCGCGCGCGATGACGAGCTGCTCGCTCGCGAGCGTGATCCCGGTGACCTTCGCGCCGCAGGCGTCGGCAAGATAAAGGCTCAAGCCTCCCCAGCCGCAGCCGATGTCGAGCACGCTTTGTCCTGGCTCTATGGCGAGCTTTGCGGCGATGTGACGCTTCTTGGCGAGCTGCGCCTCCTCGAGGCTCTGGCCCTCGCGCTCGAAATAGGCGCAGGAATATTGCTTGTCCGCATCGAGGAAGAGATCGTAGATCCGGCCGTCGATGTCGTAATGGCTCTCGGCGTTCCGCTTGGCGATGGCCGGGGTGTTGCGCTGCACGAAGAGCCGCGCCGCCGAGCGAAATCTCTGGACCGCGACAAGCCACTTCGGCGGTTGCGCCACATTGACGTTGCGCGTGCCGATCATCAGCGCGTCGAAGATTGAGCCGCGCGTGACGACGAGCCGACCGTCGGTGAAGAGGTCGCCGAAGGCGCTCTCCGGATCGAGCAGAAGGCGCAGCTCTGCGCCGGCGTCGCGAAAGCTCACGGCGACCGAAGGCCCCGTTCCGTCCCCCACCCGAAATTTCCGCCCTGACGCGGTCTCGACCTCGAGATCGCCGAACTTGATGAACTGGGTCAGGAATTTGCGAAGCAGCCCCCCCATTTGCGCCTATTCTCCAATGCAGCTTTCGATGCGGCCTCTATGCCCGCTTTCTCGCCTCGCGACAAATGAGGGAGCGGGGGCGGGTCGCTTGGATCCGCGCTTTGCGCCGCTTGCGAATATTCCGCTCCAGGATACGAAAACGTGAAAATCGACCTTCCGTCGAGCTTGCTCCATTTTTTTTTTCGGAATTGATCACGGCTCCATCTTAACGCGGCGTCATGGAAGGGTTTTGTCAGGGGCGTCATGCCTCCATTAAATCATGAGACAACAGAGAAGAAGGCCTGGCTAGGTATTTGTACTTATAGGCTTGTCTTCGCGTTGTGGTATGATTACTATGCAAGACGCAGAAGCTTCATCCTCCCCGGTTTTGAAGACTTATACGCTCGATCGTGGGGGCGAATACCCCCTCCCCCTGCAGGGTTTGATTGCCCGGAACGAAGCTTTTGATTGCGCGCGTCGATCTCTCAGAACAAATTGCCAGCCGGCTCAGAGCAGAGCAACTGACCGCGGTGATGCGACTGTTCTGGGCTGGCACGCTCTCCAGCTTTTGCAATTCGCTAGTTTTCTTGTTTTCAAGTATAGAAGAGGATGCATTTCTTGCCGTCTTGACTTGGGCCATTGTCGTTTGGTCCCTCTTAGGCTTGATAGCCCTGCGTCAGTGGCGGCGGCGCTCAATCTCTCAGAGAGGCCCTTCCAACAGCCGGCGCGGCGTTCAACACCTTATATTCTACGCAATCGCGCTGGGTGTCGCGTGGGCTGCGCTGCCCTTTCTCTTTTTTGCCCACGCGAGCCTCGGCGGCAGGCTGCTCATCGCCTGTCTCACGACGGGGATGTTGGGCGGCGGCGTTTTCATGCTGGCCAGCGTGCCGGCCGCAGCGGTGGCTTTTTCGGGTCCCATCGCGATAGGAGCGCTCTTCGTGCTTCTTCGTGTTGGCGACACTCAACATGTGTTGATCGCGGTCGTCTTGATCGGTTACTTGGCCGTGCTGCTCCTCGGCGCTTTCAACTACGAAAAGGAGCTGAAGACTTTGATCGCGACGCAAATCGCAAGCGAGCAAAAGGCGAGCGCGAGCGCGAAGAACTTAGGCGCCATGGCCGATGTGACGGCGGCGCTGGCTCACGAGTTGAGCCAACCTCTGTCCGCAGCGACGGCGCATGTCCAGACTGCCGAGCGTCTGTCGCGCGTCCCAGCGGAGGAGCGATCACTGCCGATCGAGGTCCCGCTACGAGACGCGGTGACGCAACTCGACAATCTGCGCCAGGTGATTGCGCACCTGCGGAATTCGATTGAAGGGCGCCTCCCCGAAAAGCAGTTGTTGCACCTGCACAAGGTGATCCGCAGCGTGCTCGAGACCAATCAACATCGGTGTGAACAATTAAATATCGAGATTGAAGCCAGCCTCACGGCTCAGAACGACGCTGTCGTAGCGAACCCCGTGCAGATGCGGCAGCTCTTCTCCAATCTGATCTCGAACGCATTCGACGCCATGGAAAACTCTGCCGAACGAAGGCTCACGATCTCATCTAGCGCCGTCGAGGACAATGCGATCCGAATCGATGTCGCCGACTCGGGCGTGGGCATCTCACCGGCGGTCAAAACCAAACTGTTTGAACCTTTGGTCACGACAAAGGCCCAAGGACTCGGCGTCGGTCTCTCGATCATCCATTCGATCGTCAAGGAACATCGCGGGCAAATTTGGATTGAACCCAATCCTGGAGGCGGCGCCGTCTTTGCGTTGATCCTGCCGGTTACAAGCCTCGACGAGCGTGACGAAGCGGTTTGACGCTGTGAGCGGGCGTTGAGGACGCAAGCCAAACGCGTTGGTTCATCCCCTCTCGTCGGTTAGGTTGCTTAACGACAGTTTCTCCGCGAGCCGCGCGGCGGGAGAGTTGTAGCCATGAAACATTGGTTTCTCGTTTTCCTTATCTGCATGGCGACGAGCGCTCTCGCCGCTCCGAACCAGCCGCGGGCAGGTCGCCTGGAGTCAGCGATCCTCGACACCGAAGAAGCTTTCAAGCGCGGCAAGGACGGCGACGGAAAAGCGCTCGCGACCCATGCCGACGCCGCTCTGCGGAATGCGGAGGCGGCGGCGAAGATGAAAGCTGACGATTTCGAGGTGAGGAAAGCCATCACGCTTCTCAAGCTCGCGGCCTATCACGGGCGACACCGCCAACTCGACGTCGCTGTTCGGCAAGCCGAGGACGCGCTGTCGCAGCTCCATGCGGCGTTAAGCGGCGCAAGCCCATCCCTTCCGGCCGCGAGCGGAGGCGGAGATCATGCAGAGGCGCGAGCCGCGGCTCGAAGCGAAGGCCCGATCCGAGCTGGAGAGCAGACCTCGACCGCCGCGGGCGAAACCGCTCAGAAGGGCGGACCGCTCTTGCATCAGGAATTTCTGCCTTGGGAGGGAAATCTCTCTTCCGACCAAATTTGGCGTATCGCAGGCGTTTGGACGGGAACGGGAAACAATGTCCTCGATCCGGCGTTGGCGTCTCTCATGTCCGTGCACAACGGGCAACCGGGCGGCTTCTTATCGCTCAGCGTGAAAGCCAACGCCTTGCGCGGGTCCGAAATTCAGACTTTGCCGTCCTATGGCTATGGCTATTACGAGACGAGAATGAAAGTGACGGACGTTCCCGGGGTCTGCGCCTCATTCTTTTGGGTCGAAGCGCCAAAATATGGCCCGCGCGAATGGGACGTGGAATTCTTGACGAACGAGCCTTGGATCTCCTCCGCGAACAGCGGAAAGGTTCACCTCTTCATTCATCCTGCGAATATCGAATATATCGTCGAGCTGCCCTTCAATCCGTCGCATGATTTTCATCGATACGGATTTCTTTGGACCGCTCAAAGCATCGCCTTTACGGTCGATGGCCAAATCGTCCACAGATTTTCGGACTCCTCATTGAACACGAACGCCAAGGGTTTCATCATGATGAACACCTGGACAGGCAAGGCGGATTGGGGCGGAGGGCCGCCCACGTCCGATGCGACAAGCTATTATGATTGGGTGAAGTTCTGGCCCGGCGTCGACTCGCCGCAGGAGTAAGCGGCGTTGCGCGAGGGCGGCGACCTCGAATTCGCGTCGAAGACGGCCGATGGTCGTCATGGACCCGGCGAAGCGCGCGTCTATGGAGCGGTCTGCTTGGCGGAAGCTTGAAAATGACTATCATTCAGGAGGTGGAGACGCTAGGACCGCTTCCAGGTCGATAGAACGCGTTCCGATCGCGCGGCGTCACGCGATCGAAAAGGCATGCTCCAAATCAAGGACTGAGAGCATGCCCTGACAGGAAAACCGCTTCGTATTTTTCCGTGACAGCTCTAGAGCGTCTGTTCAATCCGAATACTGGGTAAAGCCCAATGTGGATCGTCCGCTTCGCCTTGAGGTTTCCGCACACCTTCTATGTGCTGGCCATGCTCATTCTTTTTCTCGGCGTGACCGCGATCCTCGCCATGCCGACGGACATTTTTCCCGAGATCAACATTCCCGTCGTCTCCGTCATTTGGCAGTATACCGGCCTCAGCACCCCGGAAATGGAGCAGCGCGTTACGACCTACAGCGAATATTCCATAAGCTCGAACGTGAATGGCATTAAGAATATGGAGGGTCAAACGCTGAACGGTATCTCCGTTCAGAAGATCTTCTTTCAGCCGGATGTAAGCCTAGACCTGGCGATTTCCGAGATCGTGGCGGCCACCAATTCGATCCGAGCGCTCATGCCGCCGGGAATCGAGCCGCCGTGGATCGTGGAATACAACGCCTCGAGCGTGCCCGTGCTTCAGATCAGCCTGAGCTCGTCGACCTTGAGCGAGCAACAGCTCTATGATTACGGCATTTATCGACTGCGCCAGCTTCTCGCGCCCATTCACGGCGTCACGCTGCCCACGCCTTCCGGAGGCAAATACCGGCAGATCATGGTCGACATCAACCCCGAGAAGCTTTTGGCCAAGGGGCTGACGCCGCTCGACATCGTGAACTCGGTCAATTCCCAGGCGCTGACGCTGCCCGCCGGCACGGCGAAGATCGGAGACAGGGACTACAACGTCCGGACCAACGCCCTGCCGATCACCATCGACGCGCTCAATAATATCCCGGTGAAATATGCGGACGGCGCGACCGTTTTCGTCAAGGACGTGGCGCAGGTTCGCGACGGATCCGCGGTGCAGCAGAACGTCGTCCGGGAGAACGGCCGCCGCTCGGTTTTGATCAGCGTCATCAAGAACGGAAACGCCTCCACGGTCGAGGTCGTGAGGCGCGTCAAAGAAGCGCTCGTCGTCGCGCGTAAATCCGCGCCGCCGGGCCTCGAGATCAAGGAGCTATTCGACCAGTCGGTGTTCGTCACCGACTCGGTGACGGGCGTCGTCCGCGAAGGCGTCATCGCGGCCGGTCTGACGGCGCTGATGATCCTTCTGTTCCTCGGCTCATGGCGATCCACCCTTATCGTCATGATTTCGATTCCGCTCGCGATACTGAGCGCGCTCGTCGTTCTTCACCTTTTGGGCGGCACGCTCAACACCATGACTCTCGGCGGGCTGGCGCTCGCGGTCGGCGTCCTCGTCGACGATTCGACGGTGACGATCGAGAATACGCACCGTCTCTTGACGGAGGAGAAGAAGCCTCTGCCCGAGGCGACGCTGCATGGAGCGGCCGAGATCGCCGTCCCGACGCTTGTTTCGACGCTCGCCATCAGCTGCGTCTTCACGTCGGTGGTCTTTCTCCAAGGTCCGCCCAAATATCTCTTTACGCCGCTCGGCGAGGCGGTCGTGTTCGCCATGCTCGCGTCCTATGGTCTCTCTCGCACTCTGACGCCCGTCACGATTGGCCTGCTTCTGCAGGGCGAGCATCACGGTGATGAGAAAGGAGAGGGCAAGGGTCCCGGCCGGATGGGTTGGTTCGCCCGCTTCCACCAAGCTTTCGAGGAACGCTTCGAGAGGTTCCGCGCAGCCTATGTCGAATTGCTGCATCTCATTCTCAATCGCAGATTTCTCGCGCCGATCGCGGCGGTCGTCGTGCTTGCGCTCGGCGGGGTCATGTTTGCCTTTGTCGGCCGCGATTTTTTTCCTCCGATCGACGCCGGGCAGATCGTGCTGCACGTGCGTGCGCCGCCGGCCACCCGCATCGAGGTGACGGAGCAGATCTTTCAGGCGGTCGAGAATAAAATTCGAGAGGTGATCCCGGAGAAGGATCTCGAGCTCATCGTAGACAATATCGGGCTCCCGGCGCGCCTCTATAACCTCGCCTTCTCGGATGGGACGACGATCGGCGTCAATGACGGCGTCATCCAGGTCGCGCTGAAAGAGGATCACGCCCCAACGGCCGAATATGTCCGCCGACTGCGCGAGGAGCTGCGGGCCGCTTTCCCTGAAAACATTTTCTATTTTCAGGCCGCGGACATGGTCACGCAGATTCTCAATTTCGGCATACCGGCGCAGATAGATCTGCGCACGATCGGCTATGACCGCGTGAAAAATCTGCGCATCGCGCGCGAGATGCAGCGCAAGCTCGCCGAAATCCCGGGGATCGCGGACGCCCATATTCAGCAGGAGGTCGACGCTCCGCAGTTTTTCGTCGATATCGACCGCGCCCGCGCCATTCAATTCGGGCTGACCGCGACGCAAGTCGCGAACAACCTCAATGTCAGTCTGGCCTCTTCGGTGCAGGTGTCGCCGAATTTCTGGACGGATCCGAGCTCGGGAATTCCCTATTACTTTGCCGTGCAGACGCCGCAATATCTCGTGGATTCGATGAATGCGCTGGTGAACACGCCCATCTCCACGGCGACGGCGCCCACCGGCGACCCCATTCCTGCGATGCTGAGCACCGTCGCGAGCATCAGACGGAATTCGGTCGCGACCAACGCCAATCACTCCAACATCCAGCCCGTCTACGACATCTACGCCAATGTGCAGTCGCGCGACCTCGGCGGCGTGGCCGCGAGCCTCAACGGCGTGATCGCAGAGTTCGAGAAGCAGCTCTCGCCGGGCAATTCGATCGAGATCGCCGGCCAGATTCCGAGCATGAAGGACGCCTTCGGCAATATGACGACCGGCCTCATCTTCGCCGCGGTCTTCGTTTACATGCTCATGGTGCTGAACTACCAAACCTTCGGCGATCCACTCGTCGTCATACTTGCGCTGCCGGCGACTTTTTGCGGCATTGTGACGATGCTTTTCGTGACCGGCACAACTCTGAGCGTGCCCTCGCTGATGGGGGCCATCATGGCGGTCGGCGTCGCTTCGGCCAATTCGATTCTGCTCGTCACCTTTGCCCGGGAACAACAGCTCGCGGGGATGTCGGCCTTCGACGCTGCGATCGCCGCGGGGCGGACTCGTATGAGGCCCGTGCTGATGACGGCGACGGCGATGATCGTCGGCATGACGCCGATGGCGATCGGCGGTCCCGGCGAGGAGCAGAACGCCGCCCTGGCGCGCGCGGTCATCGGGGGGCTCCTTTTCGCGACGCCGACGACGCTGCTCTTCGTCCCTTACCTTTTCGCCGTCTTGCGCAAGGGCAATGACGGCAAGAAAACGCATGGCGTCTTCGCGGAGGAAATTTGATGACGTCTCGCGATCCGGCGGCGGCAATGAGCGCTGCTGATGACGCGTCGGCGGCGGCGGGCCATTCGGGTCCCGCGGCGCCTTGGCGGCGGTACTCCAAGGCGCAGCTCTTCGGCATGGCGGCGCTCCTGCTGCTGTTCGGCGCGCTCATCCGCGGCGCATGGACGCACTATCAGCAGCACAACCAGGCCGTCGCGGATGCGGAGAAGCGCCGCAGCTTCGTCCCCATGGTTCAGGTCGCAACCGTCAAGGAAAGCGAGGCTGTGACGCATACGACATGGCCCGGCACCATCCTCGGATACACGCAGGCGAGCATCTTCGCGCGCGCGACGGGCTACATCAGCACACGCAATGTCGATATCGGCAGCAAGGTGCGCGCAGGGGACGTGCTCGCCGTCATTGCGGCGCCCGATCTCGACCAGCAGCTGGCCCAGGCGAGAGGTCAGCTTGTTCAGATGCAGGCGGCGGTCGAGCAAGCCAAGGCGACGGCGGAGCTGGGCCGGGTCACCACCTCGCGCAGTTCGAAGCTCGTCTCTGCGGACTCGGTCAGCAGGCAGCAAGCCGACAACGATCGCTTGACCTATGCTTCGGAGAAGGCGGCACTCGCGGTGGCAGAGGCGAATGTCGTGGCGCAGCAGGCGGCGGTCGACCGCCTCGTGCAACTGGTCGGCTTCGAGAAGGTCACGGCGCCCTTCGACGGCACGGTCACCGCGCGCTTCATCGACGTCGGGGCGCTCGTTCAGGCCGATTCCAACAGCGGGACATCCCTGTTCACGATGATTCACAGCAATGTGATCCGCGTCCAGACCTATATTCCGCAGGATCAGGCCTCCGGCCTGACGCCCGGGGTGGAGGGCGTCGTCCGCGTGCCCGAAATGGCTCGACGCGGATTTCCCGGCAAGGTGACGAGAGTGGCGGGGGCGCTGGCGCCCGGCACGCGCACGCTCCTCGCCGAAATCGACGTCCCCAACCCCAACGACGTCTTGCCGGCCGGAACCTATTGCACCGTAGAGCTGCGCATTCCGCGCAAGACGCCTTCTCTCATCGTTCCGGCTGGCGCGATCATCTTCAACCAGAACGGACTGCTGGCGGCGGTCGTCGAGAATGGCGTCGCCCACATGCGCAAGATAACGATCCTGCGGGACTTCGGCACGGAAGTCGAGGTTTCCGAAGGCGTGAAGGCCGGCGAGCAGGTCATCGTGCGTCCCCCTGTCGATCTCCAAGACGGCGCCCGCGTGGAGATTCGCGCGCCGCCGCCGGGGGCCTCTCCGTGAGAAATCGGGAGAACCGCGCTAGAGCATGTCACGGAAAAGTGCGAAGCGGTTTTCCGGTCATGACATGCTCCAACTTTTTGATTTGGCGCGATTCCTTATCGCTCGAACGATTCCGTTCGAGCGGGAAACGCGCTAGGACGTCGCTGGTTGCGCTCGCCGCCGTCCTGGCGCTGTTCGCGCCGAGCGGCGCCGGGGGCGGGGAGCGGCGCCCGCTCAAGATCGCCATGTTCGCCGATCTGTCTTCAGTTTATTCTCAGAGCGGCGGCAAGGGGGCGATCGAGGCCGCGCGCATGGCGATCGAGGATTTCGGCGCGAGCGCGGGCGCGCCGGTCGGGTTCGTGTTTGCTGACCCCCACAACAACGCCAAGAACGGCGCGGCGATCGCCCGGAAATGGTACGCCGAAGGCGTCGATGTCATCGCCGATGTCCCGAATTCCGCGGTGGCGCTGGCGGTTCAGCAGGTTTCCCGCGAAGCCAAGAGGATCGTGCTCTTCTCGAGCCCCGCGTCCGACGACCTCACCGGACCGAGCTGTTCTCCCTATTCCGTTCACTGGACCTACGACACCTACGCGGCGGCGCATGGGACAGCTCAGGCGATCATCAACGCGGGCGGCGACAGCTGGTTCTTCATCACGGCGGACTATGCCTTCGGCGACGCAATGGAGCGAGACGCCAGCGACGTGATCCGGTCCGAGGGCGGAATGGTGCTGGGCGGGGCGAGGGCTCCGCTCGGAACGATGGATTTCTCGCGATATCTGTTGCAGGCCAAAAACTCACAAGCGACGGTCGTCGGTCTCGCCGTCGCCGGGCAGGACATGATCAACGCCCTCCGCCAGGCGAGCGAATTCAGCATCGTTCAGGACGGTCAGCGTCTTGCCGGCCTGCTCGTCTCCATCGCCGATGTGAACAGCCTCGGTCTGCAAATCGCGCAGGGCCTGCGGATGACTTCGGCCTATTATTGGGACCAAAACGACGCGACGCGGCGCTGGGCCGCGCGCTTCTTCGCCAAGACGAAGCGCATGCCGACCATGGTGCAGGCCGGCGTCTACGGGGCTCTCGCGCATTATCTAAAGGCGGTGCAGGCTGTTGGCGGCGCCGATGCGGAGGCTGTCATGGCGAAGATGCGGGAGACGCCCATCAACGACTTCATGACCCATGACGGCCGGCTCCGGATCGACGGCCGGGTCGTGCGGGACATGTATCTCTTCGAGGCGAAGACGCCCGCCGAGTCGAAATATCCATGGGATTATCTCAAGCTGTTGCAGACCATTCCCGCCGACGAGGCCTTTCGCCCGCTCGGTGAAGGAGGATGTCCTCTCGTCTCCGAGAGGTGACCCTCGGCATTCACTGCGCACTGCAGCACTTCTGCTCCCCCACGGCCAGCGGCGGCGGCGCGCCCGGCGGTATCTTCGGCAGGATTGAAATCCGGGGCGTCGCTTCGGCGGTCGTCGGCAGTTTCGAGTTGTTCCAGCCGCCACCGAGCGCCTCGATCAGGGCCACGCTCGCGGCGAAGAGGTTCTGGCGCGTCATCAAGGCGGTCTGCTCGGCGGCGAACAACTGCGCTTCCGCGACGACGACGGCCGTGAAGGCGACCCAGCCCACGCGATATTGGTTCAAATAAAAGGCGACCGTCCGTCTGGCGACGACGATCGCCTTTTCCTCCGCCTCGAGCTGCTGCCTCTGGATGCGGATCGCCGCGAGCTGATCCTCGACCTGTTGAAACGCTGCGAGCACGGTTTGACGATAGGCGGCGACGCTTTGTCGGTAGGTGGAGGTCGCATAGTCGACTTGCGCCGAGCGCAGTCCGCCCTCGAACAGCGTCTGCTTCGCCAAGGCGGCGAGTGACCAGAACTCGTGTGCGGGATTGATCGGCAGCGGGACATGTCCCGCGTAGCCAAAGGTCGCCGAGAGCGTGATGTCCGGATAATAGGCGGCGAGCGCCACGCCGATCAACGCGTTCTCTTGCTGCATCTGGCGCTCGGCGGCGGCGATGTCGGGCCGCCGCTCGAGCAGCGTCGCGGGAACCTCGACAGGGAAAGCGGGAATGCCCCCGACGAGACCCGCCTGTGGCAGCGAGAGCTCTGCCGGCGCCTTACCGATCAGCATGGCGATGGCGTGCTCGAGTTGCGCGATCATGACCCCCGTGTTGATCGCTTGCGCTTCCGTGGAAATGAGCTGGGTCTCGGCGGCGTCGACGTCGGCTCGGGCGGCGAGGCCGATTTTGTACTGGTTGCGGACGATCTCGAGCGTTTTGCGATATTCCTCCGCGGTCTCCTGGAGCAGCGCCCTCAACGACACGGCGGCGCGCCGGTTGAAATAGGCCGCGGCGAGCGCGGCCTGCGCCGAGAGTTTCACATTCTCGAGATCAGCCGCGCTCACTTGCACGCCCGCGGTCTGGCTCTCGATCTGCCGGCGGATCTTGCCCCAGATGTCGAGTTCCCAGGTCAGATTTCCCTGCGTCGTGTAGATCGCAGTCGTCTTCCCGTTCAGCGAGGCGTTGGAGGGGGTGGCGATGGCGGGCGCGTTGCCCGGCGCGATCAAGAAGCCGCTGACGAGGCTCTTGCCCGTGTATTGGCGCGACGTCGAGTAGCCGGCGTTGACGGTGGGGAACAACGCCGCCTCCGCCTCGCGGACCAATGTGCGCGCCTGTTCGTAGGCTTCCACAGCCGCGGCGACGGTCTGGTTGGAGACCTCAACCTGCGCCTCGAGCGCGTCGAGAGCCGGGTCGCCGTAGACTGTCCACCAGGGACCGGCGTCGACGCTGTCTTGCGGCGCGGCGAGCTTCCAGCCCTGGACCAGATTGCCTTTGAGTTCCTTGAATTTTTCTGGCGCCAGAACCGGGGGAGGGACGTAATCGGGGCCGACCATGCAGCCGCCCAGCGCGAGCACGGCCAAAAGCGGCGCGACGAAGCTGCGCCTCACAAGCCGCTCCCGGCGGCGGCGGGCCGGCAATCGGGCCCCTGCAGATCACTGGTTTTGCTCAAGAGCAGCCCGCAACGCTCCCGGGGAGAAACGCTACGGCAGTAAACGAGTCCGCAGGATCCGTCGATCCGAAATCTTCCGCCACGACCTCTTTCAGCCGCCGTTAGGCCGCCTCCAGGCGCACGCCGCCGCGCCTTGGATCGACCCTCTATCCCTGAGGGAGACGGTCGCCGCGGCAATGACGCCACTATTCCGGAATTTCCGATACCGTGATAAGCTCCGTCGATGAAATTGACCAGCTTTACCGATTTCGGACTGCGCGCTCTGATTCTGCTGGCGGATCGGAAAGAGGAAGTGCTGAGCGCCTCCGCGATCGCCGATCATTTTCACGTCTCTCGCCATCATATGGCGAAGGTGCTTCAGGAGCTGACCGCCGCCGGTTATCTCGAGGGCATTCGCGGCGCGCAAGGCGGGGTGCGCCTGGCGCGCGACCCGCGCGACATCCGCATCGGCGAAGTCGTGCGAACCCTCGATAAGGAACAAGCGCTCGTCGATTGCTTTCGCGAGGGATGGAACGACTGCGCGCTTTTGCCGCGCTGTCGTCTGAAGGGCATGTTGGCGCGCGCGCAGCTCGGTTTCTTGCGCGAGCTCGACCGATACACCATCAGCGACTGTCTTGAAGGGACGAGCGTTTCGCCTCTCGCGGCGCTCACCGACTAAGAGTCTTTCCCGCGCCCCGCCCGCGTCCCGGAGCGGCGGCTTGACAGGCCCGCGCTATAATAGGTATTTAGAATACTGAATTTAGCGCCCGGTCCCTGGGCGCCAGTCCCAACCTACCGAGAAAGGGAGCGCCGATGTTTTGTTACCAATGCGAGCAGACGTTTCGATCCGAAGCCGCGACGGGCTGCGCCGGCCCCAAGGGCATGTGCGGCAAGGACGCCGCCACGGCCGATCTTCAGGACGTGCTGCTCCATCTCTGCGAGGGAACCGGCCAATATTTGCATCGCGCCCGCGCGCTCGGCGCGACCGACGCGGAAGCCGATCGCTTCATTCTCTTCGCCTTCTTCACGACGCTGACGAACGTCAACTTCAACGCCGGGAAGTTCGTCGTGCTCATCCAGGAGGCCGCGGGACATCGCGATCGCGCCAAGGCCCTCTATGAAAAGGCGGCGACCGCGGCTGGCAAAGCGCCGGAGCGGCTCGCGGGGGCCGCCGCCTTCTTCCGACCGGCGACGGACATGCAGGGGCTTCTCGCTCAGGCGGGGGAAGCTGGGGTCCGCAAGGACGTCGAGAGCCTCGGCGAAGACGTGATCGGCCTGCGCTCGCTCGTGCTTTATGGCCTCAAAGGGGTTTGCGCTTACGCGCATCACGCCGAGGTGCTGGGCCAGGAGCGTGACGCCATTTACGAAGCCGTCGAGCACGCCCTCGACCTCCTCGCCAGCGAGCCGACCGAAATCGCGCCCTTGCTTGATGAGGCGCTGGCGCTCGGCCGCGCCAATTTCGTCGCGATGGAGGCGCTCGACGCCGCCAATACCCGTAGTTTCGGAACGCCGGCGCCGACGCAGGTCCGCATGACGCCGCTGAAGGGCAAAGCAATCCTCGTCTCTGGCCACGATTTGAAGGATCTCGCGGCGATCCTCGAAGCGACCAAAGGCAAAGGGATCAACGTTTATACGCATGGCGAGCTCTTGCCCGCGCACTCCTATCCCAAGCTCAAGGCCTACCCGCATCTCGCCGGCAATTACGGCGGCGCCTGGCAGGATCAGCAGAGGGAATTCGCCGAATTCCCCGGCCCAATCGTCATGACCTCCAACTGCCTCATCGAGCCGCAGCCGCGCTACCGCAATCGCATCTTCACCGCCGGTCCGGTCGGCTGGGCGGGCATCCGCCATATTGAGAACGCGGATTTTTCGCAGGTTGCGCAGGCCGCTTTGGCGCTCCCGGGTTTCGCCGAGGATGCTCCGGAAGAGAGGGTGACCATCGGCTTTGGCCATGACGCGGTTCTCGGCGTCGCCGACAAGGTGATCGAGGCCGTGAAGGCCGGCGCCATCCGCCACTTCTTCCTCGTCGGCGGTTGCGACGGCGCGGCGCCCGGCCGCAACTATTACACCGACTTCGCCGAGCACGCGCCGCAGGACACGATGGTGCTGACGCTCGGCTGCGGCAAATATCGCTTCAATCGGCGCGATTTCGGGTCGATCGGCGAGCTGCCGCGACTGCTTGACATGGGCCAGTGCAACGACGCCTATTCCGCCTTGGTTGTCGCCACCAAGCTCGCCGAGGCCTTCGGCGTCGGCGTCAACGAGCTGCCCTTGTCGCTGATCGTCTCCTGGTTCGAGCAGAAGGCCGCGGCCGTTCTGCTGACGCTGCTGGCGCTCGGCGTGCGCAATGTGCGACTCGGTCCGACGCTGCCGGCCTTCCTGACGCCGACGCTGGTCAATGTGCTCGTCGAAAAATTTGGCATCGCGCCGATCGGCGACGCCAAAGCGGACATCGAAGCTTCGCTGGCGCACGCCGCCTGATTGATCCGTCAGCCTTGGCCCTGGACGCTCGCGCGTCCGGGCTCCCCCGCGCCAACCGGACGAGTCTGCATGTACAAGATCAATCTCCTCACCCGCGACGGGGCGTCGATCGCCTTTGACGCAGAGTCCTCGGAGACGCTGCTCGACGCGGCGGCGAAGGCGAAAATTATTTTGCCCTCCGTCTGCCGCGAAGGCGGCTGCGGCGTCTGCCGCGTGACGTGCAGGAGCGGGGCGGTCACACTCAACGCCTACTCGACCGCGGCGCTCTCCGACGACGCCCGCGCCGAGGGCGACATTCTCCTGTGCCGCGCCAAGGCGCAAAGCAATCTCGAGCTGTCGGCACCCTTCGACAAGGCCGTCGTCGGCTTCGCTCCCGTGCCCGAGCGCGCGGCGCGCCTATCCGAGATTGCGCCGGCTGGCGCAGGAGCCGTGCGGCTCGTGCTCCACTACGAGGACGACGCCGCATATGGGCGCGCCGCCGACTTCATTCCCGGACAATTTGTGGAGCTGACGCATCCCGAGACATCGACGCGCCGCGCCTATTCCCTCGCCAATACGCCGAACTGGGACGGCAAGTTGGAATTTTTCATTCGTTTGCATCCACGAGGGGTTTTCTCCGACTATCTCAAAGGCGCGGCAAAGCCTGGCGACCTCCTGCTTGTGAAAGGACCGCAAGGAAGCTTCGCCGCTGACGAGGCCAGCCAAGCCGCCCGCTGGTTCGTCGCCGGCGGCACGGGCGTCGCGCCCATGCTCTCGATATTGAGGCAGATGGCGGAGCTTGGCGATGCGCGTGAGACGCGCCTGTTCTTCGGCGTCAATACGCAAGAAGAGTTGTTCGCTCTGGAGGCCATCGACGCGCTCAAGCAAGTTCTGCCGCGGCTGGCGACGACGATCTGCATTTGGAAGCCTCTCCCGGGGTGGACGGGCTTTGCGGGGACGCCGGCTGACGCCCTCGCCGCCGCTCTCGCCGAAGCGGATGGGATTCCTGACCTTTATGTCTGCGGGCCGCCGGCGCTGATCCAGGCGACGCAGGCCGTCGGCTGCAAAGCTGGCGTTCCCCGCGATCGTATCTTCAGCGAGCCGTTCGCGGCTGCTTGACGCCAAGCCCGCCTGCGGCAAGGCGCGGGATTGGCCATCGGCGCGGTTCGTGCCAAAAGGCCAGATCAAAAGGGAAGTCCGGGCTATAGGCATGACGTTCGACGACACGGGTCTAGGGGGAGAATTTCCGCAGGCTGGCGAAGATCTTTGGCGCAAGGCCGTTGATCGCGCGCTGAAGGGCGGCGCCTTTGAGAAGCTCATCGCCAAAACTTACGACGGCGGCAGGATCGAGCCTCTCTATCCGCCGGCCGCGGCGCCCGGTCCGCGCGCCCTGCGCAAGACGCCCGGTCGCTGGGCGGTCCTGGCGCGGGCCGATCTCGCCGACGTGGAAAGCGCCAACGCCCAGGCGCTCGAGGATCTCGAAGGCGGCGCCGACGGCTTACAGCTCGTGTTCCGCGGCGCGCTCGGCGCCTATGGGACGGCGCTCGCAAGCGACGGCGACGCGGCGGTCGCGCAGCTTTTCGACAAGGTGCGGATCGATTGGGGCCTGCCCATCGCGCTCGAGGATTCGCCCCTCGCGCCGCAGGCGCCCGAGGCCCTGGCGCGGCTCGTCGACAGCCTCCATATCGAGCCGTCGATCACGCAAGTGCTCTTCGCGCTCGATCCGCTGGGCGCGGCGTTGCGGGTCGGCTTCGGAAGCGAAACTTTCGCTTCGCGAGCCAAAAGTTTTGGCGAAAAAGCCAAACGTCTCGCTTCGCAGGGCTATCGGCAGGGCGTCGTCGCGGCCGACGCGCGCCTCGTTCACGCCGCCGGAGGGACCGAGGCGCAGGAGCTGGGCTATACGCTCGCCGCCGGCGTCGCCTATCTGCGCGCGCTCGCCGACGCGGGCCTCGGCCTGGAGGAAGCCCGCCGTCTACTGTTCTTCCGTCTCGCCGTCGACGCCGACGAGTTCGCCTCGGTCGCAAAATTGCGCGCTTTGCGCCGCCTCTGGGCGAAAGTCGAGGAATCCTGCGGGCTTGCGCCCGAGCCGGCGTTGATCCACGCCGAGACCGCTTGGCGCATGATGAGCGTGAGCGACCCGTGGAGCAATCTGCTGCGCGTGACCGTCGCCGTCTTTTCGGCCGCCGTCGGCGGGGCCGACGCTGTCGCGGCGCTGCCCTTCACGCAGGCGCTCGGCGCGCCCGACGCCTTCGCGCGCCGCCTCGCCCGCGACACGCAGCTCGTGCTGCAGGACGAGAGCTATCTGCACGTCGTCGACGATCCTTCGGCCGGAGCCGGCGGTTTCGAGGCCTTGACCGAGGCGCTTTGCGAGCGCGGCTGGGACGCCTTCCGCAAGATCGAGACGGAGGGCGGCCTGCCGAAGGCCTTGGAATTGGGCCGCTTCCAGTCCGAGGTCTTAGAGGTCGCCAAAGCCCGCGCCGCCGCAGTCGCCCGCGCTAAGGAGAAGATCACGGGCTCCAATGAATTTCCCGACATCGCCGAAAAACCGCTTTCCGTGCTCGCGCCCTTCGACGCGTCCGCCGCCGGCGCGCTGGCCGGGGATGAAAAGGCGCTGCGCCCCATGCGTCTTTCCGAGCCTTTCGAGGCGCTGCGCCGAGCCTCCGATGCGCATCTCGAGAAGACCGGCGCGCGCCCGCGCGTGTTCCTCGCGACGCTCGGCCCCGTTGCGGCCTTCACCGCGCGCGCGAATTTCGCCAAGAACTTCTTCGAGGCCGGCGGGATCGAGGCCGTGTTCGGTCCGACGACCGACGACAGCGCCGAAATCGTCGCGGCCTATCGCGAGAGCGGCGCAAAACTCGCTTGTCTTTGTTCCGCCGACGCGATTTACTGCGATGCAGCAAAGCCTACGGCGCTCGCTCTCCGCGGCGCCGGCGCAAGGCTCTATCTGGCTGGCCGCCCCGGCGACATGGAAGAGGCGCTTCGCCAGGCGGGAGTCGAGAAATTCATATTCGTGGGCTGCGACATGCTCGCCCTGTTGCAGCGCGCGTTCGAGGAGGCCCTGTGACCACGCGTTCTGTTGTTCTCGCGGCGTCGATCGCCGCGCTCGTTCTCTCCCTCGCTTCTCCCGCTGCGGCGCGCCGCTCGTCGCAGCAGGGAGGCGGCGACGACGGCGCCTCAGGCGGCCGCAACGACGGCGTTTGGACCTTCAACTCGACGACGACGGCCGGCAATTGCCCGGCGCTCGAGCCGCGCGACGTGACGATCCAGGGCGGCCGCGTCGTCTCCGCCAATGGCGGGGCCTCGCAGCCCTGGGGCTATGTCGAGGGCAACGGCACCTTCGTGGCGCGCTTCACCGATGCGAATGGCCATGTCTCGCGGGCGAATGGAAGGCTTGCCGGCTCCAGCGGCAAGGGCGCCTGGTCGTCGGGCAGCGATTATTGCGGCGGCCGCTGGACGGCGTCTCGCAGCGGGCGGTAATCAACAGAAACCGCTCATTCAGGCCAGAACTCAGCGTCCATCGCCTGCTCGAAGCTCCAGAGGCAGGCTGACGGCAAGGATGCTTCCGAAAGACCTGTCTCGCTCGCGGCGAGGATGATCGCGTCGCCGTAGGCGTCGCCCATGGCTTCGTCGAGCTTTGATTTGAGGCTGGGATTGTCGCGTAACAAGCGGCTCAGGTCGCGGCGTTGCACCTTGATCGTCGCTTCCCAGGAGCCTCCGCGCATTCCTGGCTGAACCCGCCATTTCAGCAAATGCAGCAGCAGGACGGTGAGACGGCTGACGAGCTCGCGTTGTTCCGCCTTTCCCATGCTCTCGATCTCCTCGGCGATATGCGCGATGTCGGCTTCGTTGAGGCGGCCCGCGCGCAGCAGCGCGGCCTGCTCGTTCGCCCAGGCGTAGAAATCCTTTTCGTAGGCGGCGCTCATCGATCTCCTCCTCGCGGCGCAGACTCCGCCGTCGGCGCTCCAAATCAAAAGCTTAGAGCATGTCTCGACCGGAAAACCGCTTCGCGCCTTTCCGTGAGATGCTCTAATTTGCTCTTCGCTGAAACGGGCCGCAACGGCAGAAAAACATTGTGCAATGCTCTCGTTGCAATTTTGAAGACCGTCGGACGCAGCACTTTCGGCAGTGCTTTGAGCGTGAGGGAGGCCGATAGGGGAGGCGTGAAATCCACGTCTCGATCACGGCGCTTCCTCCGCCTCTGTCTCGCGGCCGATGAGCAGCGCCATAGCCAAGGACAGAGCCGACGCAGCCGCCAGATAAAAGGCGGGCGCCAGCGGATTGCCGGTGATCTTGATGAGGAACACGGCGACCATCGGCACGGTGCCGCCGAAGATCGACTGCGCGAGATTATAGGCGATGGAAAGCCCCGAGCATCGCACATGCTTGGGGAACGCCTCCACCAGGAAGGCCGGGCCCGCGCCATTGCACGAGAGCAACAGCGCGAAGGCGCCGAGTCCCGCGAGGATGGCGGGCAGGTGCGGCGTGTCGATGATCCACAACAAGGGCCAGGCGAAAAGCGCCATCCCGGCCGCGCCGGCGATCAGCACGGGCTTGCGGCCGATGCGATCCGATAGCGCGCCGGCGAGCGGCGTAAAGATCAGCATGGCGAAAATCGCGATGCTGTTCAGCGTCAGCGCCGTCGAGGAAGCGACGTGCTGCTGCTCCTTCAGCCAGGTCGAGAGATAGACGAAACAGAGATAGAAGCCGACGCCGTGGCCAAGTGTGAAGCCGAGGACCTTGAGGATCGTGCGCCATTGCGTGCGGAAGGCTTCGCCGAGCGGCGATTTGCGGGCTTGCTCGGCTTCCAAAATCTTCTTGTCCGGCGGGAGGCGGCGACGGATCAGGAAGACCACGAGGCCGATCAGCAAGCCGCTGAAGAAAGCGAGGCGCCAGCCCCAGGTCGAGGCGTCCCGTTCCGGCAGAATCGCCAGCAGCGCCGCGCCGACCGCAGAACCCAGCAGCAGGCCGCCGAGCGCGCCGAAGGGCGCAAAGCTCCCCACGAAGCCGCGCCGGCTCGGCTGCGCTTCCTCGACGAGCAGGACCATCGACGTCGTATATTCGCCGCCGACCGCGAGGCCCTGCGCCAGCCGCAGCAGCACGAGAAGGATCGGCGCCGCGACGCCGATCTGCGCATAGGTCGGCAGCAGCGCCATGAAGAGCGTCGGTATGATCATCAGCACGACGGAAGAGACGACGGCGGCGCGTCGGCCCAGGCGATCGCCGATATGGCCAAAGAGCAGACCGCCGAGCGGCCGCGCGAGGAAGCCCGCCGCGAAAACGCCGAAGGAGGCGAGCAGCGAGGTCGAGGGGTCGCCGCTTGGAAAAAACTGCGCGCCGATCGCTGCGGCGAAAAAGCCGTAAATGCCGAAATCGTACCACTCCATCACATTGCCGGCGAGGCCCGCGATCACCGTGCGCCGCTCCGCCGCCCGCGTCTCCATGTTGACGCGCTGCGCCGTGCGCAAGATCTCGCCGCCGATAAGATCGAGGCGCGCGATCTGCTCGATGCGCGGTTTGACGCGCTTCAGCTCTTTCGGCGTGAGAATGCGTTCGAAGAGGAAGCAGGCGTTCGCAAGCGCGGTGAGCGCGACATCCGCGGGAGAGGGAAGGTCGTCGTTGTAGAGCAGCGCGAGAATGCGTCGCTTCGCCTCGGGCCGCTCCTGTCCCTCGACGATCGGGTAGCGGCGCTCCTTGAGCACCCAGAGAAAGGCGTGATCGCTCTGACGCAGAACGCCGCGCGCGCAGAGCTCGGAGAGCGCCGCCTTGTGCAAGGCGGGCGCTTGCGGGGAAAGGCGCGATATCCACTCCTGCGGGCTGAGGCGTTTCGGCTCGGCTACGATTTCGGCGAGGACGCGATCGAGAATCGCGTCGCCGGTCGGCGCCGAATTTACGGCGAACACGCCTTCGAGATCGGAATCTATGCGGTCTCGCAGCGCAAGGTCCATCAGCGTCGCGCCGGCGACCCCACAGCTCAGATAAATCTCCGGCACGTTGTCGAACTCGCCGCCGCCGTCTTCGAGCGCCAGAAGCAGAAATTCCTCGAGGAGGCTGATCTGCGGCAAGGTCTCGCGGCTCTTTGAACGGTCCAAGGCTAGGCTCATCGCTGTTCCTCGAAAATTTGGCGTCGCTGGACGTCTGCCGGGGGCAGGGGCTAGAGCTTTTGGGCGTTGCGATCATAAGAGGCGGCCGGGCCACCGTCATCGAGGAAATCAAACATGGACCTGACGCATGAGATTTCGGAAGACATGCTGGTCATCAAGCCAAGGGGCCGCGTCGACAGCGACACGGCCGGCGCCTTTGAGGCGCGCTGCGCATCGCTGATCGGCGAAGGACCGACCAAGGTGATCGTCGACTTTTCCGAACTGGATTACATCAGCTCCGCCGGCCTGCGGGCGCTGCTGATCGCCGCGAAGACAGCCCAATCGCTCGGCGGCGCGCTCACGCTTTGCGGGCTGCGGGGAGGCGTCGAAAAGGTGATGTCGGTAAGCGGCTTCGATACGCTGCTCGGCGCGCACGCCGGGATTGCGGAGGCGGCCGCGGCGCTGCAGGGCTGAGCGCGCTCAGGGCATGTCACGGAAAACTGCGAAGCGGTTTTCCGGTCAGGACATGCTCTAAGTTTCTAACTTGGCGCGATTCCTTATCGCTCGAACGATTCCGTTCGAGCGATAAGGAATCGCGCTAGCCGATCAGGAAAAAATAGCGCAAGAGGCCGAGCGCCTCGGCCGCGAGCGCCGCAAAGAGCGCGACGGCGACCGGCGGCGCGCGCCAGATTTCGAGCAGCAACCAGCAGATGAGCGCAAGGCCGAAGTCGCCGGGCGTGCGCACGGCGGTCGTGAAGACCGGCGCATAGAGCGCGGCGGCGAGGAGGCCGACCACGGCGGCGTTGACGCCTTTGAGCGTCGCCTGCGCCTGCGGCTCGCGGCGCAGCTTCTCCCAAAAGGGCAGCGCGGCGAGGAGCAGCAGGAAGGACGGCAGATAGATCGCGACGAGGCAGAAGAGCCCGCCGCGCCAGCCCGAAAGCGGGGCGTCCGCCGCGGCGCCGAGAAAGGCCGCGAAGCTGAAGAGCGGCCCCGGCACGGCCTGCGCCGCCCCATAGCCCGAGAGAAACGCCTCCTTGCCGACAAAGCCGGTTTGGACGACCGCCTCCTGCAACAAGGGCAGCACGACATGCCCGCCGCCGAAGACGAGCGCGCCGGTGCGGTAGAAATTCGCGAATAGCAGCGTCGTGCGATCTCCCGTCACGCTCGCCGCGAAGGAGGGCAGCACGAGAAGCAGCACGAATAGAACGAAGGCGCCCGTCGCGACGGGGCGGGAGACGAGCGGCGCGGGCAGCGGGGCCGGCTCGGGCTTCGCCTCCGCGGGCAGGTAGCGCCAGCCGAGATAGGCGCCGATAAGAATCGCGGCGATCTGCCCCTGCGCCGAAGGAAAGGCGAGGACGAGGATCGCGGCGCCGACGGCGAGCGTCGCGCGCTCGCGATCGGGACAGAGATTTTTCGCCATCGCCCAGACCGCCTGGGCGACGACCGCGACCGCAAGGATTTTCAGCCCGTGAAGAAAGGCCATCGTCTCTGGATGCGCGACGAGGCCGATCCCATAGGCGAAAGCGATCATCGCCAGCGCTGAGGGCGCGGTGAAGCCGATCCAGGCCGCAAGGCCGCCCAGATAGCCCGCGCGCGTCATGCCGAGCGCGACGCCGAGCTCGCTGCTCGCGGGACCGGGGAGGAATTGGCAGAGCGCGACGAGATCGACGAAGGTCTCGGGAGGAACCCATTTGCGCCGCTCGACGATCTCGCTCCGAAAATAGCCGATATGCGCGATCGGGCCGCCGAAGCTCACGAAGCCGAGCCGGAGGAAGACGAGCAGGACCTCAAGGAGATGGGCGAGGCGGGGGCGGCTAAGCGTGTTGTTGGGAGCGGTCATGCAGCCGGTTGATATTTCGTCGGGCGGGTTCCCTCTCCCGCCCGCGGGAAGGGTTAGGGAGGGGGTTGCCTCGAACCGAAGCGATCTCCGCTATGCCCTATCACAGACGAGCCTTCAACGAGAGGAAGAAGCGATGGGACGGACGCACCAGCGCGCGGCTCAGCGAAGAATGAGCACATGCCGCTTGTTGTCGATGGACCAGGAGGGAAAGCGGCCCAGAAAACTCTGACCCAGAAGAATCGTCGCTTTGACGTCCGTGATCGAAGCCGTGACATTTTCGATTGTGATGTCGCCGACCTTCAAGGACTTAAGCCGAAAGCGCTGCGAGGGGACCTCCGAACCGTCGGCAAGCCTGTAGGTTTGACTGCCCAGAAAATCCTCCTCCGCGATCGTCCCGGTGCGGACCAGCGTCATGACCACGTCCGCGGGAACGAAGACTTCGCTTGCGCCGCTGTCGACAACGGCGTTGAGGGTAATCGCATCGTTGAAGCGCACGGGAACGACATAAACCCCGCCGTCAAGATCCATCTGCGCCTCCCCAGGCTCTGTGGGCGCCCGATTCGCGGCGGAGCCCTCGTTTGGCTGGGAGTCATAGGGGTTTGGCGCTCTCGGCATTTGCGCGGGATCGGCGGCGAAGAAGCGCAGCGCAGACTTGTGCGAGCCGCCTCCCAAGCCTGCCACCCAAACAAATCCCGCTCCGCCGGCCAATTGATAAATGGGCAAGCCAGAGCGGGCCGAATCTTGGAAATTGTCCAAGAAGTCCACAAGGAATCCGAGCCTTGGGCTGGTTCCTCGGGCGAGGATGGACCGCGCGCTCGGAGAGACGGGCCGTAACTCAATGCTTCCCCAAATGGCCATGACGCCTTTTGCCCCCTGCAAAATCTGCCGAGGGCGACCAAACCTTTTCGATAGACGGCCAATCTCGTCTTCTATGTTGGTAATATTGAAGAAAGCGGGCGTTATGGTCCTGTTTATGTAGGTGACCGTGTTGTTAAATTGGTGAAGAATAGTGGTAATTTGAACAGCGCCGTCCCTTTCCTCTCTAAGCTTACAGTAGATTGCGTCGATATATTGATCGCTGGTCGCGCATCGATATCGCTTATAGGCTCGGGAGTTTGGAGCGACCGGATCGCCTAGGCCCAGTCCGTCGACTGAATAAGCGCCGCCCATGTGTTCTCGGCTGCGGGCGTAAGCGTCCGTCTTCGCCCAGATGAGCGCAACGCCAAGGATGGCGACTATCGTCGAGAGCAAGCGCAACGCGATTTCCCCACGCGTCGGTCGGTTCGATCCGACCAGATTAAGGGGTTTTCGTCAACCGCTCGAGTGACGCGCGCCGTTGCTGCGATTGAGGTGAGGAGCGGGAACTTCGACTACGGCTCTTCGCCCTTAGGCTTCGCATGTCGCCGAGTTATGGAGGCCTCGGAGGGAATCGAACCCCCGTACAAGGATTTGCAGTCCTCTGCGTAGCCACTCCGCCACGAGGCCTTTAGAGCGCGCGTCATACAGGAGGGGCGGGGCCTGAGCAAGCAGGAGAAAAGGATAAGTTCCGGTGGGAGGCTCCGCGTGATCGCGCCTCGTCAGGGCTTCCCTCGCCGCGCGACTTGCAGCACTCTTAGCCTCGAATCGCCCGCGGCTTCGGCCGCCCTCGGCCTCCTCGCTGCAGGCGAGCCAGGAAGCTTTGCAATGCCCTTGTTGAAGAAAATCCTGCAATGGCAGGTCGAGAATCCTAACGCCACTTGGATCGGCTGGGGCATCGTCTGGGCCATTGTGCTGGGCATGTTCTTCTGGCCGCAATGCTAAAGGAGCGCCTCTGACCCGGCCTAATCCTAAGGAGCTCGCGAAGCGGGCGTCTCGAAGGATGGGCAAGAGGAGAATCCTGCGAGATTCGTCGTGGAGCTGCGCGAGGCCGGCTTCGACGTGGTCCTTTTTCAGCCGCGCCAGGTACGCGCCAATGCCGTCTATCGGCTGCGCCGGCTTTCGCGCCGTGCTCTCGACGCCGATCCTCTCATCCAGCGACGCCTTCCGTGGCGTGCTCTCGACGCATTTTCCGGTTCCGCATAGACCCTCTGAATATGTCATGACGGAGCTGCAGTGGCGACGTAAAGAAGCGCGCCGCCTTTTCCTCCAATTGCTGTGGAGCCTCACGGCGTGGATGCCCGCGATAAGCGCGGGCATGACGGAGGTGCGGCAATCGGTATGGAAATCGCGGGGCCGCCGCTTGCACCGCTTTAGGCTCAAGTCAGGTGCTTTGCGATCTCCGCCCGAAACGGCCCGCCGACCTCGGGATGCGCCAGGCCGAAGGCGATATTGGCGGCGAGGAAGCCGAGCTTGGAGCCGGTGTCGTAAGTCCTGCCGTCGAAGCGCACGCCGTGGAACGACTGCTGGCGGGCGAGCTCGATCATCGCGTCGGTGAGCTGGATCTCGCCGCCCGCGCCCTTCTTGCCTTGGGCGAGCAGCGCGAAAATCTCCGGGTTCAGGATGTAGCGGCCGGAGATCATCCAATTGCTCGGCGCCGTGCCTTGCGGCGGCTTCTCGACCATGCCGGCGATCTCGAAGCTCGCGCCGTAATCCTTGCCGATGGCGACAATCCCATATTGATGCGTCTCGCTCGGCTGGACCTCCTCGACGGCGATGATGTTGCCGCCGTGCTTTTCATGAGCCTCCACGGCCTGCGCGAGGCATCGGCTCTTTTTCGCGCCGCAGGCCATGGTGATCATATCCGGCAGCAGCACGGCGAAGGGCTCGTCCCCCACGATGTCGCGCGCGCACCAGACGGCGTGCCCCAGGCCGAGGGGCGCCTGCTGGCGCGTGAAGCTCGTCTCGCCGGCCTTGGGAAGGTCCGCCATCAGCGCTTCGTATTCCTTCTTCTTGCCGCGCCTCTGCAGCGTGTCCTCGAGCTCATAGGCCATGTCGAAATGGTCTTCGATCACCGATTTGCCGCGGCCGGTCACGAAGATGAAATGCTCTATGCCCGCCTCGCGCGCCTCGTCGATGACGTGCTGCACCACCGGCCGGTCGACGACGGTCAGCATCTCTTTCGGCACGGCCTTGGTCGCGGGAAGAAATCTCGTGCCGAGACCGGCGACGGGCAGAACGGCCTTGCGGATAGGCTTGGTCATGAGAAGATCCATGGGTCTGGCGGTTTCGGGTCGGCGGACCGACATGCTGGAATGAGCGCCGCAAACATATGCGAAGTTTTGCGATCGGAGCGCGCTTTGACGTTTGGACCCGGCGCGAAACCGCGCTAAGTCGACGGGCGATTCGCGCATCCGCCCGTTAGCATCGGGCGAGCGGCAGGCGCAAGCGGGAGCGGGGAATGGCGGTTCTTGTCACGGGCGGCGCGGGCTATATCGGCAGCCATATGGCGCTCGCGCTCGTGGACGCCGGCGAGGAGGTCGTCGTGCTCGACAATCTCTCGACGGGCTTTCGCTGGGCCGTGCCGGAAGGCGTCCCGCTCGTCATCGGCGATTTCGGCGACGAGGATCTCGTGACCGAGACGATCGCGCGCTACAACGTCAGCGAGATCGCACATTTTGCCGCCAAGATCGTCGTCCCTGAGTCGGTCGCCGATCCCCTCGGCTATTACCTCAACAACACGGCCAAGGCGCGCACGCTGCTCGAGACCGCGGTCAATTGCGAGGTGGAGCGCTTCATCTTCTCCTCGACCGCGGCGGTCTATGGCGACCCGTCGAAGAACCCGGTCGACGAGGACGAGCCGCTAAAGCCCGTGTCGCCCTACGGCCGCTCGAAGCTCATGGTCGAATGGATGCTCGAGGACACGGCGCGCGCGCACGGCCTTCGTTACGTCGTCCTGCGCTATTTCAACGTCGCGGGCGGCGATCCGAAAGGCCGCGCCGGCCAGTCGACGCCGAAAGCCACGCATTTGATCAAGGTCGCCGTGCAGGCGGCGCTAGGCTTGCGCGATAAATTGCAGGTTTTTGGAACCGACTATCCGACGCCGGACGGCAGCTGCGTGCGCGATTACATCCAGGTCACCGATCTTGCGCAGGCGCATCTTGACGCGCTGCGCCATTTGCGCGGCGGCGGCGACAACCTCGTCTGCAACTGCGGCTATGGGCGCGGCTTCTCCGTGCTCGAGGTCATCGAGACGGTGAAGCGCGTCGCGGGCGTGGATTTTCCCGTCGAGATCGCCGGCCGTCGCCCCGGCGACCCGGCCGCGATCGTCGCGGGCAGCGCGCGCATTCAGGAGCGGCTCGGCTGGAAGCCCCAGCACGACAGTCTCGAGGAGATCGTGCGCCAGGCGCTCGAATGGGAGCGCGGCCTCGCGAAGCGGCAGAGCGCGATGTGAAAGCGGGGAGCTGGTGCGCGATCAGGTGAGCTTACAGGTTTGCGACCTCGACGCCTTGATTGACGAGGATCATCCGGCGCGGATCATCTGGGCATATGCCGCGAAGGTCGATCTTTCCGTCCTCGAAGCGGATGTGAAATCGCGCGAGGGCGCGCCGGGCATGCCGCAAACCCACCGCCCTGTTTGCAGCCGCCTATCGGTGGAATAAGGCCCTCGTCAGCTTCCGCCAACGCCTGCAAGCCGCTGGAAAGTCACACAAGCAGGCCATCGTCGCCTGCGCCCGCAAGCTGCTCGTCTACGCCAACGCCGTCCTCGCCAGAGGCGCCCTTTGGCAAACATCATGATGGTTGCTCAGGATGAGGACTCGCGAGCGGGCGACTTCACCCGATGGCTTTGCAATGGTCCTCGCCGCGGTTGACGCGGACGCCTCTTCTCCCTTATAAGCGCTACATCGAAAGGCTCGAGCCTCGCGCGCGAGCCTTTTTTACGTTTCCCGCTCGAAGGTCCCGGCGCGGCGCGCCTTGCGTGTCCCGACCTTTTCGAGCGCCCCTCGAAAGGAAAAGAATCATGTCGCGGCGTTGCGAACTGACCGGCAAGGGCGTTCAGACCGGCAATCTCGTCAGCCACTCCAACCGCAAGACGCGCACGCGCTTCCTGCCCAATCTCGTCAATGTGACGCTTGTCTCGGACGCGCTCGCGCGCGCGGTGCGCCTGCGCATCTCGGCGGCGGCGCTGCGCTCGGTCGAGCATCGCGGCGGTCTCGACGCCTTCCTCGCCAAGGCGCGCGAGGAGGAGCTGTCGCAAAACGCCCGCGAGCTGAAACGCGAGATCGCGAAGAAGCGCGACGAAGCGGCCGCGGCGGCGTAGGGGCGGGCGGCGCTCATTTTCCTTCTGCCGATCGCGCTTGGAGCGAGCCTCAGGCGTGCCGTTTGTTGGCGCAGTCGTCAAGCTCACACTGCGCCTTCTATCTCCTGGCGGAGCATTGTCGGCGAGGCGAATCGGCCGTTGTCAAGGACGGGCCTTCGGCCGCCGCTAAGCGGCGCGAGCAAAGCTCGCGTCCTTGACAACCGCCGATCGCTCGCCAAACTCGCCGCCATGAGATGCAAGGCGTTTTAGAGTTACCGGCCCAAGGGCGCCTCTCCCCGCGAGAAGCAGGGAAACAGACACAAAATCCTCACCCTTTCGGGCCGCCCTTCGTCACGCCGACCTTGGCGGGCCGCAGCACGCGCTCGCCGATCATATAGCCGGGCTCGACCCATTGCGCGACGGTGCCGGCCGGCTGGCTCTCGTCGGGAATTTCATAAAGCGCTTCGTGCTTGTTGGGGTCGAAGCGATTGTCCGACGCCTCCATTTTCTTCACGCCGAATCGGGCGAGGCGAGAGAGAAAATCGCGCTCGGTGAGCTCGACGCCTTCGATGAGCGCCGCGACATGCGGCTCCAGCTCTTCCTTGGCCTTCGCGGGAAAGGCCTCGATCGCGCGGCGCAGATTGTCGGCGAGCGCCAGACTCTCGCGAGCAAAGCTCGTGACGCCGTAGAGCTTCGCGTCCGCGACCTCCTTCTCGGTGCGGCGGCGGAGATTTTCCATTTCGGCGAGCGTACGCAACAATTTGTCCTTCGCGCCAGCAAGCTCGGCGCGCAACGCCTCAAGCTCCGCAGCCGGATCGACGGGCGCCGGCTCCTGCGCAGCCGGCCTTTCGGCGCCGCCCTTGTTCGTATCATCTTGCTGCGGAAGGTTTTCGCCGTTCTCTTCGTTCATTTTGAAAGGTTCCCGTTCATTCTCGTTCCGGATATCAGGGCTGAAGTTGGAAAATCAAGACGCCGGGGCGTTGCCCACGCTATCGGGCGAGTGGGCAGTTCGCTTTTCGCCTGCCGAGGCGAAGATCTCGATGAGGTTGCGCCGGATCGCTCCCTGGCGCGACGGAGAGAAGATTTTATCTCCGGTCAAATCCTTGACGTAAAAAGTGTCGACGGCCCTCTCGCCGAAGGTCGTCACATGCGCCGAGACGATGTTGAGACTGAGTTTCGAGATGGCGTTCGTGAGCTCGAAGAGCAGGCCCTCGCGATCAAGCCCCGAGACCTCGATCACGGTGCAAACGGCGGACAGCGCATTGTCGATCAGGACCTCGGGGGCGATCGAGAAGGCCGCGGCCTGGGACGTTTGCGGCGCGCGCGCGCGGATCGCCTCGGAGATGATGATCTCGCCGCGGAGCGCCTTGTTGAGATAATGGGCGATGCGGCCGCCACGCCGCATCTCGTCCTCGTCGAATTCGAAGGTGCGCGAGCACAGGATCGTGTCGAGCGCGAGCCCATCCGCCGTCGTGAAGATATGCGCGTCGACGATGTTCACGCCGCTCGCCGCGCAGGCGCCGGCGATGGTCGACAACAGGCGCCGATGGTCCTGCGCGATGACGGTCAGCTCCACTGCGCCGCGCGCCTTGTCGAGGGCGACGGCGGCGACGAGCGGCGGGCGGTCGCTCGGAAGGTCCTGCAATAATTCCGCGTGGCGCAGTTTGTGCGGCAAATCCATCTTCAGCCAATAGGCCTGATAATGGCGGCTGGCGTAGGCTTCGAACTGCTCGTCGCTCCAATCGGAGAGGGCGGCGCGCAGCTCCGCTTTCGAGGCGGCCACCCGGCTCTTGCGATCGACCGCCGAATGTCCACCGCCCAGCACGACTTCCGTCTCCCAATAGAGCTGGCGCAGCAGTTGCGCTTTCCAGGCGTCGAGAACATTGGGGCCGACCGCCGCGATGTCGCACAGGGTCAGCACGAACAGAAGCTTGAGGCGCTCGAGGCTCTGCACGACAGCGGCGAAAGTCTCGATCGTGCGCGGATCGCTGATGTCGCGGTTCTGCGCGACGATCGACATGTGCAGGTGATGCTCGACGAGCCAGGCGACGGTTTGGGTCTCGCCCGGCTCGAAGCCCAGCCGTGGGCACAGGGCGAGCGCCACATCGCGCCCGGCGATGGAGTGATCTTCCTTGCGGCCTTTGGCGATGTCGTGCAGCAGCAGGCCCAGATAGAGCACCTTGCGGTTGAGAATTTTCGGCAGAATCTCCGCGATGAGCGGCTGGAACTGGGGAAGTCGTCCGGCTTCCATATCCGAGAGCGCGCCGATGGCGCGCAACAGATGCTCGTCGACCGTGTAATGATGATACATGTTGAACTGCATCATCGCGACGACGCGCCCGAAGTCGGGAATGAATCTGCCAAGCGCGCCCGTCTCGTTCATCTTGCGGAGCACGGATTCGGTCATGTTGCGCGAGAGCAGAAGCTCGAGAAACAGCCGATTCGCTTCCGGGTTGGCGCGCAGATCTGCGTCGATGCGGCGCAGGTTGCGGGTCACGCCGCGAAGCGCGTCGGGGTGCAGCGGCAGGCCGAGCTGGTCGGCGAGCCAGAAGAGTCGAATAAGATTGACGGGATCCTTGGCGAAGACCGAGTCGCCGCATGTGTTGAGCCGGTCGAAGTCGACCGTGAAATCCTCGGGCAGATTATTGATCTTGCGCCTGCGGAACGAGCCGAACATCCGGTCGAAAATCGCGCGCGGCTTCGCCTGGCGCGCTTCCAGCGCAGCGCAGACGATTCCGGTGAGATCCCCCACGTCCTTGGCGACCAGGAAATAGTGCTTCATGAAGCGCTCGACACGCGAAAGTCCCGCGCGGTCGCGGTAACCGAGCCGGTTGGCGAGTCTCGGCTGCATCTCGAAGGAAAGCCGCTCCTCGGCGCGTCCCGTTGCGAAATGCAGATGGCAGCGCACGCTCCATAAAAATTCCTCGCATCGTTCGAACAGGCTCATCTCGGCGCTGGTCAAGAGCCCCGCGGCGACGAGCTCGCGCGCTTCACGGACGCGATAGACATATTTGGCGATCCAGAAGAGCGTATTGAGATCGCGCAGCCCTCCCTTGCCCTCCTTGACGTTCGGCTCGACGAGATAGCGTGAGGCGCCGGCGCGGGCGACCCGCTGGTCGCGTTCCTCGAGCTTCGCGCCGACGAACTCGCGCGCGCCGACGCGCATGATCTCCCGATCGAATGTGGCCAGCAATTCCTCGAAAAGCTGCGCGTTGCCGAGAAGGAAACGCGCCTCGATGAGCGTCGTGCGGATCGTCATATCGATCTTCGAATGGCTCATGCATTCGGCGATGGAGCGCGACGCGTGACCGACCTTCTGACGCAGATCCCAAAGCACGTAGAGAATCGCCTGGGCGACGCTTTCGCCCCAAGGCGTCTGCTTGCTGGGCAGCAGGAACAAGAGGTCGATGTCGGAGCCCGGCGCGAGCGCGCCGCGGCCATAGCCGCCGACGGCCACGATCGTCAGCCGTTCCTCGAGGCCCGGATTGCCGGCGACGTGCACATAGCGGGAGACATAGCGATAGATCGCGCGGATGAGCTCATCCTCGAGATCGGAAAGAAAGCGCGCGCAGGCGAGGCCTTTGCCGCCGCTTTCGAGCGCGCTCCTTGCGACCGCGCGCCCGCTATCGAGCGCTGCGCGGAGCTCGTCGACGACCCTGGGCCGGGCCGCCGCGGGCGTCGGCGCCTCCGCGCAAGCCGCCGCGATGCGCGCGTCGAGCTCCGCCCCGAGCGCCTTCAGGTCAACCGGGGCGCCGGGCGGGCCGGAGAGAGCCAAAAAAGGCGAGGGCGGAATCGCGTCCATCATCGGCTCGCGCGTTGTTCGGCTCGACGTCGCTCGATCACGTCGATGATCGTCGAGGAGAGATCGGGGCCGCCGTGCCGGGCGAGCGCCCGCAGCCCCGTCGGCGAGGTGACGTTGATCTCGGTCAGCCAACCGTCGATCACGTCGATGCCGACGAAGAGCAGGCCGCGCGCCACGAGGGCGGGCTGAAGTCTTCCGCAGATTTCGCGCTCGCGCGGCGTGAGCTCCGTCGCAGAGGCGACGCCCCCGCGCACCATGTTCGAACGAATGTCGTCTAGCGCCGGGACGCGATTCACGGCGCCGAGGGCCTCGCCCTCGACGAGCAAAATGCGCTTGTCGCCCTCGACGACGCGCGGGAGGAATCGCTGCACGACCCAGGGCTCGCGGAAGGTCGTGGCAAAGAGGTCGAAGAGCGAGCCGAAATTCGGATCGCGCGCCGCGACCTTGAAGACGCTCGCGCCGCCATGCCCATAGAGCGGCTTCATCACGATCTCGCCGTGCCGCGCGCGAAAACGCTCGATCGCCGCCTTGTCGCGGGTGATCAGCGTCGGCGGCATGAGGTCGAGAAACTCGGTGACGAAGAGCTTCTCCGGGGCGTTGCGCACATGCGCGGGATCGTTGACGACGAGAACGCGCGACGAGATGCGCTCGAGAAAATGCGTGGAGGTGATGTAGGCGAGGTCGAAGGGCGGGTCCTGACGCAACAGCACGACGTCGACCTCGGCGAGATCGAGCTCGCGCTCGTCGCCGAGCGTATAGTAATCGCCTGGCTTGTCGCGCACGGCGATCTCGCGGGCGAAGGCGATGGGCCGGCCGTCCGCGAGCGAAAGGCGGTCGGGGGTGTAGAACCAGAGCCTATGGCCTCGGCGCGCCGCCTCGAGCATCAGCGCAAAGGTCGAGTCGCTGGAAAAGTTGATCTTTTCCAGGGGGTCCATCTGGACCGCGATCTCGAGCATCGGGGAGCCTTCCTTCGGAGGGATTCGCGGCTTCGACCGCGCCCTTGTCCCCGAGGTAATGCTTTTTCGATCGCCTGAGAAGCCCGCAGACAAACCGATCGGGGTGGGGGACAAAGAGGGGGACCATTCAGCCATAGGCGGAAATGTGCTTGCATAGGAGCCTGAAAAACCGGCAGGAGAGACGGCTTTGCTCGTAACGCGCGAAATTCGCCAGACTGGCGAGCTCGATCTCCAGGCGCGCCTGCTTCACCGCGACGGGCTGATGCTCATCGTCGACAAGCCGGCGGGCTGGCCCGTCCACCGGGGACCGAAGGGCGGCCCGAGCCTGGAGGATCATTTCGAGCAGCTTTGCTTTGGATTGCCGCGCGCGCCGGCGCTGGCGCATCGGCTCGACAAGGACACCTCGGGCTGCCTCGTGCTCGGCCGCCACCGCAAAGCGCTGGAGCTTCTGGGCAAATTATTCAAGCGCGGCGCGATCCAAAAGACCTACTGGGCAGTCGTCGAGGGCGGCCCGGCGGAGGACAGCGGCGAGATCGATCTGGCCCTCTCGCGCCTCGATGCGCAGCGCGGCTGGTGGATGCAGACCGACCCGCTGGGCCTGCCGGCGCGCACGAGCTGGCGCGTGCTCGGTCGAGGGATTGGGGCCTCCGGCGCGCCGCAGGCATGGCTCGAGCTTCGTCCGCACACAGGGCGCACCCATCAGCTGCGCGTCCACACGCAGGCGATGGGCTGGCCGATCCTCGGCGATCCCATCTACGGCTCGGGGCGGGGGGCCGGCGCGCCCCCGCTGCATCTGCACGCGCGCGCCCTCAGCGTGCCGCTTAAAGACGGCAAGCCGCCGACCGAGGCCGCAGCGCCCGCGCCGGCGCATATGCGGGACGCCTTGGCCGCTTGCGGCGGGTCGGCTCCGGCCGCCTGAGACTGCGGGGTCGCGACGCCGAAAAGAAAAATCCGGCGGAGGCCCCTTGGGCCGCCGGCCGGATCGCTACCCTGCCTGCGTGTTCCGTCTCGAGCGGCGGAGAACGTAGGAAGCTCTCACGCCGCCGCGTCGCGACGGCGGCGCGGCCGTCACATGACCACGACCTTGGTGCCGATCTTGACGCGGCTGTAGAGGTCGATGGCGTCAATGTCGCGCATTCTGATGCAGCCCGAGGAGACGCCCTGTCCGATCTTCTCCGGCTCGTTGGTGCCGTGGATGCGATACATCGAGTCCCGGCCGTCCGGATAATGGAGGTAGAGGGCGCGCGATCCGAGCGGATTGTCGGGGCCGCCGGGCAGGCCGCCAGCGTCCGCCGTCGGCTGCAGATGCGGCCAGCGCTGAAGCATGTCCTTCGGCGGCATCCAGCGCGGCCATTCCTGCATCGCGCCGACATAGGCCCGGCCGGTCCAGCCCATCGCATCCTGGCCGGTGGCGACGCCGTAGCGAATGGCCTTGCCTCCCGGCAGGATGTAGTAGAGGTAGTGAGCGTGGGAATCGACCACGATGGAGCCCACCGGCTCGCTCGTGCGATAATCGACTTGGTAGCGCTCGAATTCCGAAGGAATCGAAGCTTTCGGAGCGAGCGCGAGGAACTCTGCGTCACGACCCGAAACCCTCGGATCCGGAGTTTTTTGTCCGGCCACGTTGCAGCCCGCGAGAGACGCTGCGCCGAGCGCGACGAGGAACCATTTTGAAGGCGACATCGATTAACTCCTTTTGCCGCAGGAGAGCTTGAACAGTGGTTACCACAATCTTGCGGGATAAGGAGCTGCATGAAAACAATATAAATTTTGTGTGTCTTCGGCGCCACACTCTGTGCGTCTTTACCGCCACAGTAGAAGGCGAAGCAGGAAGTCTGGGAGCAAAGAAATGACGCATGATCTCATTAGCTTGCGACTCTTGCAGGCGTGAAGGGGCCAGTTCTTGCGCACGCTTCTCGTCACGCATCCGACGGCCCTCGAGCATGACATGGGGCGGGGGCATCCCGAGCGCCCGGATCGCGTGCGCGCGATCGACCGAGCGCTCGACGATTCGCGGTTCGAAAAGCTTGTCAGAATCCTCGCGCCCAAAGCCAGCCGAGAGGAGGCGCTGCGCGCTCACAGCGAGGGCTATCTCGACGCGCTGGAGAAGGCCTCCCCGAGCGAGGGTTTGACGCCGCTCGACGCGGACACGGCGATGAACGCGAGCACGCTCGACGCCGCTTACTTCGCGGCCGGCGGCGCGCTCGCCGCCGTCGCGGCGGTCCTGGAGAAGAGAGCGAAAAACGCCTTCGTCGTCGCGCGGCCGCCGGGCCATCATGCGGGCGTCTCGACTCCGATGGGATTTTGCTTCCTGAACAATGTCGCGATCGCGGCGCGCCACGCGATCGCGATTCATGGCGTCGAGCGCGTGGCGATCGTCGATTTCGACGTGCATCACGGCAATGGCACGCAGGAGATTTTCTGGGGCGATCGCAACGTGTTGTTCTGCTCGACCCATCAGGCCCCCTTCTATCCCGGCACGGGATGGCGCGACGAGACGGGCGAGCACAACACGATCGTCAACGCGCCGCTTTGCGCTGGCGCGGACGGAGAGCTTTTCCTGGAGGCGCTGCGGGAGGTCATCCTGCCTCGCATCAAAGCCTTCGGGCCGGATCTGTTGCTGATCTCAGCGGGCTTCGACGCGCATCGAGACGATCCGCTCGGCGGCTTGCGGCTCGAGGAGCAGGATTATTTCGAGGCGACCCAGCGCCTGGTCGAGACGGCCGAGACATGCTGCGGGGGGCGCGTCGTGTCCTCGCTCGAGGGCGGCTACCATCTCCACGCGCTCGCGAAGTCCGTCGCGGCCCATGTCGCCGCCTTGCAGGGCGCCTGAGACGATTCGTCGCTCAGGCGCGTGGCGTCGCCTTCGCCAAGGCGGGCACTGCAATCCTTGGCGTCTTGCCCGATTCCGCCAAGAGCCACGACAAGTTCCGCGCCAAGCATGAGCTCAAAATTCCCCTAGTGGATAAAATCTGACGGTTCAGTCCTGGAGGGATTCCCAGCGGGTCCTTCGGGTGCGAGTCTGGCGCATGCGCAATGGGATTTCCATCACTGTTTCGGGCGCGGATCGTAAGCGGCTTCAGGCGGTCGCGAGAGACCGCAACGCCGCGCAAAAGCATGCGTGGCGCGCTGAGATCGTCCTTCTCTCCGCGGAAGGGTTCGGCACGAATGAGATCATGCGTCGGACTGGCACGTCGAAGACTTGCGTCTGGCGCTAGCAAGAACGCTTCATGCAGGAAGGCTTCGAGGGTCTTCTGCGCGATAAGACACGGCCTTCTCGCATTGCGCGGCTTGGTGTCGACGTCGCCGAGCGCGTCGTCGCGCTGACGCTGCAGGAACCGCCCGACGAGGCGACCCATTGGACCGGCGCGATGATGGCCAAGCCGTTGGTCCTTCGGTGAGTTCGGTGCAGCACATCTGGCGGGCGCATGGGCTCCAGCCGCATCGCATCCGTCTTTTCAAGCTCTCCAGGGACCCTGAGTTTGTATCCAAGCTACGCGACGTCGTCCGGCTTTACGTGGACCCGCCAGCGCACGCTATCGTGCTCAGCGTTGACGAAAAGAGCCAAATCCAGGCGCTCGACCGAACTCAACCCGGCCTCTGGTGCTCAAAAAGGGCCGTGCCGGCACGATGACCCACGATTACAAGCGCCATGGAACGACGACCCTCTTCGCCGCGCTGAACGTGCTCGATGGCACGGTGGTCGGGCGTTCAACGCCGTCGAGGGGTTCTTCGCCAAGTTCACGATGCGGCGCCTGAAGCGCGGGGTTTTCTTCTCGGTTGCAGACCTCCAGGCCGCCATCAGTCGCTTCCTCGCAGACCACAATGGCCAGGCGAAGCCCTTCACTTGGACCGCCGATCCAGAAAAAATCATCGCCGCCGTCAGACGCGGGCACCAAGCGTTAGATTCAATCCACTAGCGTGTGCGGGACTAGGCGCTCTTTTTGGCCTGTTCGTCGGTTTCGCGGTGCTGGGCTTTCCCGTCTGTATAGCGAGCGCCGTAGTCGGCGCGATTTTCGGTGGTGCTCTGGGTAGAGCACGTGCGCTGACTTCTTGATCTGGGCTCGCACATCGGAGAAGGACGCGCAGCTGGACGCGGCAATCTCGATTTGCAACGCGGGTTGACTCTCTTCTTGAACCTCTGTACCTGACTGCTGAGATGGCTTCCCATGTATTGGTGCCATCCAGGGGATGGGGTGCCCCCGTAACCGCCGCAAAGGCTGATGACTCCTACTTGAGAGAGCAGCGCAACCGCGCCGCCATCAGTGGGAGTCTGTCTCAATGAACCAAGATATCGCTGTATTCCTTGTTCCCGGCCTCATCGCCCTTGGCGGTGCTCGCGGCCGCCAAGACATTGTGAGCAATAGAGGGCCTAGCCCCCCTTTATGTTTTCCTTATGCGCCGGCCTCGGTTTCGGCATGGCGCCCTTATGCGTCAAACTCTATTTTTGCCGCGTCAGTCATAGCAGGGCGCTCGCTCTAAACTTCTTGATCCGGAGCGAGTCCTTCTCGATCGCGTGATTCGACGCAATCGGGACGCGCTCTCTTGCTCCAACTTGAGACCAAATGGGCGGCGACGTTCGCTGGCGCATTGAAGTCCACGAGGCACTCCATCGTGCGCTGAAAATGGGAATGATTTTTTTGCACGCGCTGCGAGGCTCGGATCCTTCATTCCACGTGCGGAAGAGCAGGAGGTCGACAACATGATCCCAGTTACGAGAGAGAATGCTTGCGTTATGTCGCAACACGACGTATAAAGGTCGTGTTGCGACATTGGTAGCCTCCTTCTTCGTCGCGGCGCCCGCAACATATCGACGCTCGGGGAGCTTCGCTTGTCAGCCGGATTCGAAGGAGCTCACCCCTGCTTAGCGAGCGGCACAGAGAGGCCGACAGAGAATCGAGATCGCGAGAGCGGCGCTGACGACTACGAAAAAGCAACTGAAACGGGATGAAGTCGGAGAGCAGGATACAATGAAGCGGGAAATTCTAGCTGCGGTGGTTTTCACCACGTTAGCTTCTGTGTCCCTTAACCCGCCATCGTTGTTTGCGACGCTCACCGGCGCACCTTCTGGCGTCGAGCTTTCCGCGGCGCCCTCTTTGCAACAAAACTGACAAACGCGATTCAGAAAATCGCGTTGTCCTCGTAAAAACAAGGATGAACTGCACATGAAAAACGCCAAAGCGAAAAATTCCCGCGCCAAGGCTGCCTCACTCCTAGCGGCGCCGGCCGCTTTTTTAGGCGCTGCGATTTCCGCAGCCTCCCGCCTCCACGAGACTTTCGTGGAAGCCATCGAGAAGGTCGCGCTTTCGAAATGAGCTAGGCGCCGCTCAATTAGGTGTGGTTGGCGCTGCGAGCGGTGCTCGTATCGAAGATGAGACAAGTAAGCGCGGGGCGTTGGACGCGGCTTGGGGGGCGCGCGCTTCAATGACGGCGGATGAAATACAGACGCGCTTCAGAAAAACAACTCCACTCGGATGCTGTTACTGAATCGGCATTGAGCCGAAGCATGTTTCTCGGTTGCGAAATAGCAATGAGAGCCGACAGCGAACGACAATAGGAAAGATGAAACCGATGTCAGATTGTGCGCTCCCAAGAACAGGTTTTGCCGGTCTCGTCGAGAACTGGCGCGCCGACGTGCTTTCCGGCTTCCTGGTGTTTCTCATCGCCTTGCCCTTGTGTCTCGGCATCGCGATGGCTTCCGGCTTTCCGCCTCAGGCTGGCATCATCTCCGCCGTTGTCGGCGGCTTGTTGGTGTCCCGCGTCAGCGGCTCCTTCGTGACGATCAATGGCCCTGCCGCAGGACTGATCGTGGTCATCCTGGAATCCGTGCACGCACTCGGCGGCGGCAATGCGGTCGCGGGATATCGCTACACTCTGGCCGCCATCGTCTGCGCCAGCGTCATCCAGATGCTTCTCGGCATATTCAAAGCCGGCAAGCTGAGCGCGTTCTTCCCGACCTCCGCGGTCCACGGCATGTTGGCGGCGATCGGCATCATCATCATGGCGAAACAAGTCCATCTGATGCTGGGCGTTAAGCCGGATGCGGAGTCGCTGTTCCAAACCATCGGCGCCATACCCTCTAGCATCCTCAACCTGAACCCCGAGGTGGCGATCATTGGTGGACTCGGCCTGGGCATTCTCATCCTCTGGTCGATCATTACCAACCGCTACGTCAAGATGATCCCCGCGCCTCTGGTCGTGGTCATCGTGGGCATGGCGCTCGGGCGCTACTTCGACCTCGAACATCAGCATCTCTATCTCTTCTTGCCGGATAAGCCGTTTCCGTCGCATCACGAATTCGCCGTGGGGCCCAAATTTCTGGTCACTCTTCCGGAGAATTTCTTCGCGGGCTTTGCGTTTCCCGATTTCTCCTTAGTGAGCAAGGGAGAATTCTGGGTGCAGGTCGTGGCGATCTGCCTGGTCGGGAGCCTGGAGAGCCTTTTGAGCGCCGCGGCGGTCGACAAGCTTGATCCCTATCGGCGCACGTCCGACCTTAACCGGGATTTGGCCGCGGTCGGCGCCGGAAACGCCATCTCCGGAATGATTGGCGGTCTCCCGATGATCGCGGAAATCGTCCGCAGCTCCGCGAATGTCACCAACGGCGCCAAGACCAGATGGGCCAACTTCTTCCACGGTCTGTTCCTGCTGGTTTTCGTGGCGCTGTTTCCGAAGCTGATCCATCAGATTCCGATCGCCTCTCTGGCTGCGCTACTTGTCTTCACGGGCTATCGCCTCGCCTCGCCGAAGGAGTTCAATAAGACGCTGGAGGTCGGCTGGGACGCGCTCGCCGTATTCGTGATCACGATCATCGGCGTGCTTGCGACGGATCTGCTGATCGGCGTCGGCATTGGCATCGTCGCCGAGTTCCTCTTCCACTTCCTGCGAAGCGTCCAATGGGGCGAGGTGGTCAGCCTGCGCCACAGGGTCGTCGAGACGGAGCCCGGGGTCCTGCAGGTTCGGATAAGCGGCGCCGCCTTCTTCGGGAACTACCTCTTCCTGAAGGGGGATCTCGCGGCCCTGCCACCTAAGAAGACGGTCGTCTTCGACTTGTCCGAGGCGGCGAGCATCGATCACACGGTGATGGAATATTTGCATCACTTCTGCGAAGATTATGAGCGGAATGGCGGGCGGACCGAATTCCACGGCCTCGAGCAGACCGTGCCGACCTCCAATCATCCACTCGCGCCGCGCAAGCGTCCTGCCTTCACTCAAGCGCGCTCCTTTGCGCGGGAGGATCGCTCGCGAGCCGAGCCAATGGAGCCTTCAGTCGCGCCATTGGAAACATCCTTTTAAGGTAAAGGAAGTCTATGCCGCTCTACTTTGCATTGGCATGCGTCGGCGCGCTGCTCGGCCTCGCGGGATTTGCAATCGTTCAAGGAGGACGGGACAACGCCAGCGAGCGAATCTACAAATACAGCGCCGGGCTCAGTCTGGCGCTGACCCTCGCGGTGATGATTCCGAGAGGCGCGAGCATTCTCACGACAACCCTGCCGCTCGGCATTCCGTGGATCGGCATGCACTTCCGTCTCGACGCGCTCAGCGCCTTCTTTGTCGCCGTCATTGGCATCGGCGGCGCGGCGGCCAGCTTCTACGGCGTCGGATATGGCGCGCATGAAAAGCATCCGTCGCGCGTGCTGCCTTTCTTTCCGGCCTTCATCGCAGGCATGACTTCCGTTGTGCTGGCGGACGACGCCTTCACGTTTCTGGTCTCCTGGGAGTTCATGTCCCTCGTTTCCTGGGCGCTGGTGCTAACGCACCATGAGGACGTCGAGAACAGGAAGGCTGCGTATATCTATCTCGCCATGGCGAGCTTCGGCACTTTATGCCTGCTCATGGCTTTCGGCGTGCTTGGCGGCGTCGACGGCGCCTATGATTTCGCCTCGATCCGCGAGGCGTCCAGGCTGCCCTGGAAAGCGGGCGTGGTGCTGTTCTTGGTGACTCTCGGCGCCGGCTCGAAAGCCGGACTCGTTCCCCTGCACATTTGGCTTCCGCTCGCGCATCCCGCGGCTCCGAGCCATGTCTCCGCGCTCATGAGCGGCGTTATGACCAAGATCGCCGTCTACGGATTTATCCGTGTCGCGTTCGATCTTCTTGGGCCACCGGACTTCCTATGGAGCATTCATCCGCTCGTCTTCGGCACCCTCAGCGCGCTCGTCGGTGTGCTGTTTGCGACGATCGAGCCCGACCTGAAGCGACTGTTGGCCTACAGCACGATTGAGAACATCGGCATCATCTTCATCGCGCTCGGCCTCGCCCTCGCCTTCAAAGCCAACGGCCAGGCCGTGCCGGCCGCCTTGGCCTTCACGGCGGCGCTGCTCCATGTCTTCAACCACATGCTCTTCAAGAGCACGCTCTTCTTCGGCGCGGGCGCGGTGCTCTCCGCTACCGGCGAGAGGAACATCGAGCGTCTAGGCGGACTGATCCACGGCATGCCCAAAACCGCCTTTCTATTTCTCGGGGGCTGCGTGGCCATTGCTGCGCTTCCGCCGATGAACGGCTTCGTCTCCGAATGGCTGACCTTCCAAGCGATCCTGCTCAGTCCATCATTGCCGCAGTGGATTCTGAGGCTGATCGTTCCCGCCGTCGGCGTGGGGCTCGCTTTGACCGCCGCTCTCGGCGCCGGCTGCTATGTCCGCGCCTTCGGAATAGCTTTTCTCGGCCGGCCTCGATCGCCTGCGGCGGAGACGGCGAAAGAGACCGATGAATGGTCGCTTGGCGCGATGGCGGGTCTCTTCGCCCTCTGCCTGCTGGCGGGCGTTCTGCCCGGTTATATGATCGACACCATCTCGCCAGCCGCAGCCGTCTATGTCGGCGGCAGGATGCCGGCGCAGGACGCCATTCCCTGGATGACGATCGCCCCAATCGCCGAGAGCCGTAGTCTCTACAACGGCCTTCTCGTGCTCGCCTTCATCATTATTTCGTCGGTAGGCGTCGCCAAGCTCATTCACAGATATGGCTCGCGCGACACGCGCCGAGGACCTGCGTGGGGTTGCGGTTACGTCGATCCGAGCCCGATGACGCAATACAGCGCGAGCAGCTTCGCGCAGCCGGTTCGAAGGGCGTTTGGCGCCTTCGCCTTTTCAGTGCACGAGAGCTTGGACATGCCCCTACCGGGGGAGACGCGAGCTGCAAGCTTCACGGTCACAATCGGGGATCGCTTCATGAGATACTTCTACACGCCGATATCCACGGCGGTCTGGTTCGGCGCCGAGAAACTGAACGTGGTGAACTTCCTCAGCATCCAAGGATATCTCGCCCTCGTCTTCGTCGCGCTCGTCGCCTCGCTGATCATCATCGCGCTATGACGCTCATTCTAGACCTCCTCGCGCAGGGGGCGCAGATGCTGCTGGTGCTTGCGCTCTCGCCGTTCCTGATCGGTTTCACGCGCAAAGTGAAGGCGCGTCTCCTGCGCCGTCGCGGGGCTCCCGTCCTGCAGCCCTATTACGACCTGCTTCGGCTTTTGAGAAAGGAGGCCGTGATCGCGGACAACGCCTCCTGGCTCTACCGCTCAGCGCCTTACGTCGTTTTCGCGACGACCTGGGTCGCCGCGGCTCTCGTGCCGACCTTCGCGACTGGATTGACGTTCAGCTGGGTGGCCGATTTGCTGGCGATCGCCTCTCTACTAGGCGCGGCGCGGTTTACATTGGCTTTGGCGGGCATGGACATCGGAACGAGCTTCGGCGGCATTGGCTCGAGCAGAGAGGCGATGTTCGGCTCTTTCGCCGAGCCGGCGACGATCATGATCGTGTTCATCGTGTCCTTGGTCGCGGGTTCGACCCAGCTGTCGGTCGTGGCGGCCCATATGGCGTCGAACCCCGAGCTGAGAGTCTCGGTCGGTTTCGCTTTGGTCAGCCTTCTGATCGTCGCGATCGCCGAGAACGGCCGCATACCCGTCGACAATCCAGCGACCCACCTCGAATTGACCATGGTGCACGAAGCCATGATCCTCGAATATTCGGGCCGTCACTTGGCGATCATCGAGCTGGCCTCCGCTCTCAAGCTGCTACTTTATGTCTCGCTGATCATTTGTATCTTCCTCCCCTTCGGGCTCGCGAGCCACGACGCGGGGCTCGAAGCGATGGCGATCAGCGCGGTCTTCTATGTCCTCAAGCTCGCCACCGCGGGCTTCCTGCTCGCGCTCTTCGAAGTATCCACGGCGAAGATGCGCGTGTTCAGGGTTCCAGAGTATCTCGGGATCGCGCTGATGCTGGGGTTGTTGGGAACTCTCCTCCTCTTCGTCACTCGGAGCCTTTGATGACGAATCTTTCGCTCGACATCGCGCAGTTTCTCGCGGGCAGCCTCGTGCTCGTCAGCTTCATGCTGCTCTACCAGGACCGTCTCTCCGGCCTGATCAACGTGTATGCGCTGCATGCTCTTTTGCTGACGCTTTCGGTGGCGTGGCAGGCCTACGTGCAGGAGGCTCCCCATCTCTATGTGACGGCCGGGATCGCCTTGGTCTTCAAAGCTCTCATCATTCCGCTGAGCCTCAAACAAATCATACAGCGGCTACGCATTCACCGAGAGGTCGAAGTCGTAGGCGGAATTGGGCCGACGATGCTCATTGGCATTTCCCTCGTCGCGCTGTCCTTCGTCACTGTGCTCAGGGTGACGAGTCAGGGGGATGATCCCTTCTCGCGTCAGGATGTGGGATTCGCGCTTTCCATCATCCTGCTCGGTCTTCTGATGATGGTGACCCGCCGAAACGCGGTCAGCCAGATCATCGGCTTCATGTCGCTCGAAAACGGGCTCATTCTCGCCGCCGCCGGCGCCAATGGGATGCCGCTCGTGGTCGAGTTCTCCATCGCTCTCTCCGTTCTCGTCGCCTTCATCGTGATCGGGATCTTCCTGTTTCGCATTCGCGAGCGCTTCGACACAGTTGACCTGTTGGAACTTGATCGCGTGCGGGAGGCTCGTCGATGATCTCGGAAGTCTTCTCGCTGTCCACCGCCCTCGTCGCGACCCCGGCGGTTGCCGCCTGCGTGCTCGCGATGGGAGAGGGAGATTATCGCCGGTCGGCGCGGAACAACGTCGTCGCTTGCGCAGTGACGTTTTTCCTGGCGATCGTTCTCCTTCTCAAAGGGAAGGCGGACGGAAGCTTCCTATTCGTCGACGACCTCAACATCGTCTTCGTCGCGCTCTCGACTCTCGTGGGTTTCACGACAAGCGTGTTCAGCGCCAGCTACATCGCGCATGAGATCGAGACCGGCCGGCTCACGCCCTCCAATCTGCGATTCTACCACGCGATGTATCAATTTCTGATGTGTGCGATGAATCTCGCTCTGCTTGCGAGCAACATCGGGTTGATGTGGGTGGCCGTCGAGGTGGCGACGCTGACGACCGTCCTGATGGTTGGCATCTATCGCACGCATGAGGCTCTGGAGGCCGCCTGGAAATATTTCATTCTGGGCAGCATCGGCATTGCGCTGGCGCTCTTCGGCACCACGCTCGTCTACATGGCCGCCGAGCCCGTGCTGGGCGAGGGATATGACGCGATGGTGTGGTCGTCCCTGATGGGCCAGGCCGCTCGAATCAGCCCCGGACTGCTCAATCTCGCTTTCGTTTTCCTTATGGTGGGCTACGGGACCAAGGTGGGGCTCGCCCCTATGCACGCATGGCTTCCCGACGCGCATGCCGAGGGTCCAACGCCGATTTCCGCGGTGTTGTCGGGACTGCTGCTGAACGTCGCGCTCTACGCCGTTCTCCGCTTCAAGATGCTTCTGACGGCGAACGCCGCGGCAGTGACGCCCGGCCCCATGCTGATGGTTCTCGGTCTCGGGTCCCTCATTTTTGCAGCCTTCATGCTCTATAGGCGCGACGACATCAAACGGCTCTTTGCCTATTCCTCTATCGAGCACATGGGAATCATCACTTTCGCCTTCGGCATGGGCGGCCCGCTCGCCAATTTCGCCGGCCTTCTGCACATGGCGATGCACAGCCTGACGAAATCGGCGATCTTCTTCGCGGTAGGCCACATTGCTCAGGTCAAGGGAACCCAGAAGATCGCCGACATTCGCGGCCTGACGGTCAGCCATCCGTTGTTGGGTTGGGGGCTTGTCGTGGGCGTGCTCGCAATCTGTGGCATGCCGCCTTTGGGCGTTTTCATGAGCGAGTTTCTCGTCGTCAGCTCCACCTTCGCACGGCAGCCGTGGCTAGCTGTTCCTCTCGTCATCGGGCTGCTTCTCGCCTTCGGCGCTCTCCTCATGCGACTGACGAGCATGGCTTTCGGTGAGCCGAGCGAGAGCCGCGGCGAAGTTCAGGCTTCCTTCGCGCCGCTAGCCGTTCATCTCGGCCTCGTTCTGATTGCGGGTCTGTATCTGCCTCCTTATCTCGTCGCGTGGTTCAAGACCGTCGCGAATCTTCTTGGGTAGGAATGAAGGGGTCGCAGATGGTTGGCATGCTCCAAAAAGAAAAACTGGCTTCGTCGGCTTTCCCCATTCCTTCTCGCCCGTGGCCGCGAGAGGTGGTTGGCGCTGCGGGGTGGAAGCGCACGATCGAGGAGATTGCAAGCGGCGCGAGCGACATGCTCAGCCTTTGGAGCGACGGCGCCTGGGTCTATCTGGGCGTCTTCGAGAAGGACACTGTCCGCATCGTTTCCTTCGACTGCGGCGCAGAAAAATCCTATCCCGCGGTGGGATATCTCCATCCGCCCGCGATCAGGCTGGAAAAGGCGATCCGGGATCTTTTCGGCTTGGAGGCGGAAGGCGCAACGGACCGGCGCCGCTGGCTCGACCACGGCCGATGGGGCCTCCGCCATCCCGGAGCCGGGCCGGAAACTGCGGAGGCGGGGGGCGACCCGTACACGTTTCTCCCTGTCGAGGGCGGTCCCCTCCATCAGATTCCGGTAGGACCGGTTCACGCCGGCATCATCGAACCCGGACATTTCCGTTTTTCGGCTAACGGCGAGGTGGTTGTCCGACTCGAGGAGCGGCTGGGGTTCGTCCACAAGGGAATCGATCAGCTCCTACAGGGAGCGCCCATCGATCACGCCGCAAAAATCGCGGCGCGCGTCTCCGGCGACAGTACTGTCGCCTATGGCCTGGCCTTCGCGCAGGCCGTCGAGGCGGCTCTCGAGATCGAGGTTCCCGAGCGCGCGACGCATCTGCGGGCGCTCATGGCTGAGCTCGAACGACTCGCCAACCACTTCGGTGATATCGGAGGGATCTGCAACGACGCGGCCTTCTCGTTGATGCTCGCACATTGCGGCGTCATTCGCGAAGAAATCCTGAGGGCGTCGGCCGAATGCTTCGGCCATCGGCTTATGATGGATCGCGTGGTTCCCGGGGGCGTCATGGCCGATCTGACCGCCGCGGGGATCGCCGCGCTGCGCGCGCTTGTTGAACGGATCGAGTCCCGCCTGCAGCGACTGATCGCCGTTTATGGCGACACGACCTCCCTTCAGGATCGTACCGTCGCGACCGGCGTCCTCGATCCGCGGCTCGCGGCGCAATTTGCGTGCGGCGGCTTTATCGGCCGCGCCTCGGGCCGAACTTTCGACGCGCGTAAGGCGATCGGCTACGCGCCTTATCCTTCGCTCTCATTTGATGTCGGGTCGGCAACCGGGGGCGACGTCGACGCGCGCGTATGGGTTCGTTTCGACGAAGTGAAGGCCTCTCTCCAAATCCTCAAGCAGGTGCTTGACCGCCTACCGAACGGCGAGCTCGCGACGAAAGTCGACGCGAGCCGCGCGGAAGTCTGCGAGGGCGCGTCACTTGTCGAAGGTTTCCGCGGCGACGTGCTCGCTTGGCTGCGCATCGAAAAGGGCGTCATTCGCTGCGCGCACCTGCGGGACCCGTCGTGGTTCCAGTGGCCGTTGCTGGAAGCCGCGATCAAGGGGAACATCGTCGCCGATTTCCCTCTGTGCAACAAATCCTTCAATTGCTCCTACTCGGGGCACGACCGTTAAGCCGAGTGCGCACTGATGAAAAAACTGCTGTTGCAAGGCCTGCTGAGAAACGCGCTCACGGAGCCCGCGCCCACTCTGGACAACGACATCGTCGCCAAGCTCGGGGAAACCCTCGCCGCCACGACCCGGCGGAGGCTGGGCCGCAGCTTATCGATCCGTGAGGTCGACGCGGGTTCCTGCAACGGCTGCGAGCTGGAGATTCACGCGCTCAGCAACGCTTACTATGACCTGGAGAGATTTGGTCTGCGCTTTGTCGCGTCGCCGCGCCACGCCGACGTGCTGATGGTGACGGGACCCGTCACCAAGAACATGCGGGAAGCACTGCTTCGAACCTATGACGCGACGCCGGACCCCAAATGGGTGGTCGGCGTCGGGGACTGCGCCTTCAACGGCGGCGTATTTTCGGGAAGCTACGCCTGCGTCGGAGCGGTCTCCGAAGTTATTCCCGTCGACATGCACATTCGGGGCTGCCCGCCAGACCCCGTCGCGCTCCTTCAGGGACTCATCGCCCTCGTCGACGCCCAAGCTTAGCGCGTTTCCCGCTCGAACGGAATCCTTCGAGCGATAAGGAACCGCGCCAAATCAAAAGCTTGGAGCACGTCCTGACCGGAAAACCGCTTCGCACTTTTCCGTGACATGCTCTGAGCGGTGGACGGCCAGGGCAGCCTCAATGAAAAGCACGAGCCCCCACCAGGCCCCAGCAGGGGTCTGACGTTGTAGCCGGCGGCGGCGAGAAGGGCGTTGGCTGCGCCGCGAGCGCTGTGGGCAAGGAAGTTGCGGCCCGTTCTGATCTCGGATTTCAGGTGGTCGATAGCCGGCTCGACCGCCGAACGAGTTACAGGCGCCCTTTGCGCTGGCAGATCTTGTCGATGGCGCTGGTGTCAGCCATCTCGGCGCGTCGAACGTTTCCCGCAGTCTGAACAGACACCGGAACGCTCCAAATCACGCTGCGTTCGGGCGGGGTCGCCTGAACGCGGCGTGATCGATTCTAAAAGTTTAGAGCGCGAGTTGTGCGAAAAGCAGCTTTCGCGTCGCGCTCTAGCCCTGGCGCGCCTTGAAGGTCTTTTGAACCTTGTTGATGATGTAGACGCGGCCCTTGCGACGCACGATCTGGTTCGCCCGATGGCGATTGCGCAGGGACTTCAGGGAGTTGCGGACCTTCATGGTTCTTTCCTCGGCAAACAGACATTCTCGCCGGGAAAGCCGCCCAGCGCGTCGTTGTGGGAGCCTATGCCCTAAATCGAAGCGCCGATCAAGCCGTGGCCGGCGCCGTCATCGGCCCGCCCGATAGCGTTCCCAGCCGGCCGCGCGCAACGTGCAGGCGGGGCACTCGCCGCAGCCATAGCCCCAGTCGAAGCGCCGGCTACGATCGCCGAGGTAGCAGCTATGGCTCTCCTCGACGACGAGCGCGACGAGCGCCTCGCCGCCGAGTTCTTCCGCGAGCCGCCAGGTGGCGGCCTTGTCGATGTGCATCAAGGGCGTGAGAATCTCCATCGGCCGGTCGAGGCCGAGCGAAAGCGCCTGCTCCGTCGCCTTGATCGTGGCCTCGCGGCAGTCCGGATAGCCCGAATAATCGGTCTCGCACATGCCGCCGACGAGCGTTCCAATATGACGCCGATAGCCGAGCGCCGCGGCGAAGGTGAGAAAGAGGATGTTGCGGCCCGGCACGAAGGTGTTGGGCAGGCCATCCGCCGAGAAGACGATTTCCGCGTCCCGCGTCAGCGCCGTGTCGGAAATCTCGTTCAGCGTCGGGATCGCGAGGCTGTGGTCTTCGCCCAGGCGGGCCCGCCATTCGGGAAAGAGATCCGATAAGCCTGCCCTGATCCGCGACCGTTGGGTCAGCTCGACAGCATGGCGCTGGCCATAGTCGAAGCCGATCGTCTCGACGCGTTCGAAGCGCGAAAGCGCCAGCGCGAGACAGACGGTCGAGTCCTGTCCGCCGGAAAAGAGGACGAGGGCGCCGCTGCTGGGAGCAGGCGTGCTGGGCTCGGACATGGTGATTGCTTCCCTGTGCGCGGCGCGAAGAGCAGAGGATCAGCCCGTTGCGGCGGGTCCTTTGTTCGCTGAAGCGAGCGCCGCAAACGGCGCCAGACATCTGCGATCACAATCCCGTCCAGCCCGGCGCATCTCGGAGTTTCCGGCGCCCTCATGCGTTACCGTGACATGATATGAATTGTAAAATTGCGCGTCAAAGGCCAATCGCCGCCGCGGCCGAATCCAGCGACAAATAATCCCTGTCACCGCAGATCCGCGATACGGTGTTACTGTAGTCAAAAGGCATCCTCCTGCGAGGCGCATTATGAAAAGTCAAAATGCACTGTCGCTGGCGGCGGAGATGGCGTCGCAGCGGATTGAGGTCGATCTCCGCCGTCGTTTGTTTGTTGGCGGATTTGCCGGGGCGTTGTGCCTGTTCTCAAAGTCCACGCTTGCCGACCAGATCTCATCGGCGAGCGCGACGAGCGTTTCGCCGGACGGCGTCATACGGGTTACGCTCCAAAGGCATGTGAACGAACAGACGGGAGAGGAGTTTAAGCTGTTGCTGAATACTTATCCTCCTGGCGTCGGTCTTCCTTCTCATCACCACCCTACGGTCGCGCATAACTACGTTCTCGAAGGCGTCGCCGAGTCCCAATACGCCGGAGAGGAGTTAAGGACTTTCAAGGCTGGCGATAGTTATCAAGACGAAGCTGGTCGTCCGCATCTGGTCTTCCGCAATCCAGATCGAGCCGCCCGGCTAAAATATCTAATCGCTTACACTGTCCGGAAGGGAGAACCTTTTCTGATTATTCCCTGACAAGTGTTGTGTCGCCAGTCGCGGGTCGAGGCTCAACCGCGCGGCTCTGACGCGCTCGGCGCATTCGCTACATCGGGTGTGGCGACGCAGCGCAGCCGGAAGACAGATCCCGGAGGTCCGTCTTCGACTTCAAGAGAGAAATTGTGAAGCCGGACGATCGCCGCCACGAGCGTGAGGCCGAGGCCATTGCCCGGGATTTGGCTGCTATGCGGGCCGCGGTAGAATCGCTTGAAGATTTTGGATTTCTCTCTGTCTGGGATGCCTGGCCCCGTGTCGGTGATCGAAATGACGGGCCCTGAGCGCGCCTGTGACAAAGAGATCTTCACGCTGCCGTGCTCCGGCGAAAATTTGACTGCATTGTCCAGTAGATTCGCGAGGGCCTCCAGCAATAGGTCCCGGTCGCCCCTAACTTTAGCCGTGGTCACGGCGATTTCCAGGGCGATTCCTTTTGCTTCCGCAACCGGTTCATAGAGATCAGCGACCTCGTGGATCAACTCCGAGAGATCCAGCAAGCAGAATGAGCCGCGCGCTTTGCCGGACTCCATTTGCGCGACGCGCAACAAGGCGGTCGTGAGGGCGAAAGTCTGTTCGAGGCTCTGAATGGCCCGAGTGACGAAAGCATATGCGGCCTCCGATTCCGGCATCAGCCGCTGGGCGTTTTCCAACGAGGCTTGCACCCGAGCCAAAGGTGTTCGAAGGTTGTGAGCCATGTTATTGCCGACATGATGCAGTTCATTGACGACCCGTTCGAGTTCCATCAATAGAGAGTTCACCTGCGTAGACAGAATATCCAATTCATCGCGACGGCCGCTTATGGGAAGGCGCTCGTCGAGGCGTCCTTTTTGAAACAGGCTCAATGTTCTCTGTGCTCGAGCGAGCCGTGAATTCATTTGCCGACTGAAGACCGCGCCGACGATGATCGCCATGCAAGCCATTGGCAGCACGCCAATTTGCAGCGCCTGAAGCACGGCTTCCTTCAGTTTTCCGAGATCGAGAATGCTCCGGCCAATCAAGAGAATTCGCGAGTCCGGCAGTCGCTGGGCGACAAACAGGTTCGGCTCCAGGGACTGATCGTTCTCGTCGAGGTCTCGAAGAGCAACTTGATGAGCCATCCCGTCAATAGGCAATGAGTCAGGGATCGCTTTGATGTTGCCCTCGATATACCTTCGCTCCCTGTCGAAGAGCGCCGAAAATGTTACTTGGCGCAAGTCGGCATAAATCTGTCTTTTGATGCTCCAATGAATCTGATCTTCTGGAGCGAGAGAGAGTGCGTGAGCCTGTTGCTCCAGGAGATTTTTTATCCGGGTAAATTCAAATGACGCCATCTGCCAATAGATAAACATAAAAATAGCGGCATATGACACTAAAAACAGCAGGACAAATATGATGGCCCTACGAAACATAAAAGATGTAAAAATCTCACGCGCCTGCATCAAATATAAATCCCGCGCCCCGCACGTTCCGTATGTAAGATGACTCCCTTTGAGAATCGATTTTTTTCCGGAGCTTGCTGATATGAACGTCAACGACGTTCGTCTGTGGCGAAAAGCGCAGTTTCCAGACCTGTTGTAGCAGCATGTGTCGGGTTATGAGTTGGCTTGGCCGTCGTATAAAATATTCCAAAAGCTCAAACTCTCGCGGTGTCAGGTCCACGTCCTCGTTATCAAGGAAAGCCTTTCTTTTTAACAGATCGAGAGAGAGTTTCCCCGCCTGCAGGAGTAGTTGTTGCGATGGCGACGGCCGGCGTAACAGGGCTTCGACACGCGCTCCCATTTCCGCGAAGCTGAATGGCTTTGTCAGATAGTCGTCGGCGCCCGCATTCAGTCCCTTGACTCGTTCGTCAACGTCATCGAGCGCGCTGATGATGAGAGCCGGAACAAGAATCTGATAGCGCTGTAGCCCCTGAATGATCGAAAGGCCATCCGCTTCCGACAACATGCGATCCAAAATGAGGAGATGATATTCGCCGGTCTGGGCTTTCGAGAGCCCTTGCGGGGCATCGAAGGCATAGGAGACCTCATAGCCACGGCGCGTCAGCTCCTGGCCGATCGCCTCGGCCAGCTCGCTATCGTCTTCCACGACCAGGATGCTCGTTTTGGCGTATTCCGCCGCGCCCAAATCAACTCTCCACGAGGGAACGTGGTAAAAAATACGCGTCTTCCGGCGCGGTTGAAACTAAATTTTCCTTTAAAGCGCAGGGGGCGACGAACACTTTGCGGGCATTGTTCTCCTCCCCTTTGGAGGGCCGCGAAGCCGCAAGCGAAAGGCTCCACCGCGGAGGCGGGGGGCGCGCGTTTTTCGAGCCGTGGCGAGGAAGCTCGGCTGCGCCGTCACGAGCGCCTCTGGAACAAGCGCGAATTATTCCATTCGCCGCAGGCGCTTCGCGATATGCTTGGCGTAATCCCTGACGCGCTCTCGCTTTCCGGCGATCCGGATGGACGCCTATATGGACGGGGAAAGAGTGGTCTTTGTCGAAGAGACCGGGCCGCCGCAGTCTCTAAAACTCATCGCGGGGGGAAATATCGACGCGTTGGCGCGGGAGGCTTTGGAGGATTGTATCAAACCGCTTGGCGGAGCCGATGCCCAGCCAGGGTCAAACTCTCAGGGATGGCGTCGCGGCGGCATGGAACGAGGAGCCCGCTGCCCTGACGCTTTGGGTCAAGCACATTTATACGACCCCAATTTCTAGCCGGCCCGAACTTGGCTGTAATTGTTAGGATTTGCTGGAATATTTGTATTCTGGCGCAGCTCTCAGCTTATCTGCATCGACATGCATGGTGGCGTGCCATTTATCGTCCTTGGCCTTGAAGCTGATTGCCGAAGGATGCACTACGACATAGTGATCGCCTGTCCCAAGAAATTCTCCAACACTTATTATATAGCCATTTAGACCGTTTGGATCTAAAGCTATATCCTTTATTTTGCCAATGTTCTCCCTCTCTTCATTGTAGACGTCCAAGCCAACGACATTCGAGCTTAATTCTTTATACGGAGGAATGAAAATGAACGGCTCGCTAGGAATGGGCTTTGGTCCTCGTATTACAGTGTCGCAGACAAAAACATCTGATATCCCCCCGTGCTTGGCGATTTGCTTGCCTGTGTGAACAGCTGCTAAGAAGCTAAGCTCGCTCGCAGTGCTGGCCACTGAAATAGTAAGGCCGCACGGATGAGGAGTATGCTCAGAAGCTTCGCCATACGTAATCAGAACGTATTTTTGTCCTGCGGGAATCTCGTCTTGTGATGAGATATATTTTACTTTTGACATTGAATAGCCTTTGCGTTTGGTTATTTAGCAGCCATTCGATTTGAGGCGGTCACAGCCATGCTGGCCACGCCCAGGCTGAACGCCGGCCGTAATACTTTCGAATATCTCGTGCCCTCATTATGAATTTCAAGCTGGGGCGCAGGCCTGTTCTCGGCTCGTGGCGCGCTTTGGCGCCATGCGTCGGTTCGAACCGCCAAACTGCCCGAGCCCTGCGCCCGCCGCAGCTCCCTAAGGGGACGTGGCGACGAAGCTTTGCCGCGCCATCGGCTTCGCGTCGGTTTCGATATGCGGCAGCGCGTCCATGACGCGCTGCGGCGGCAACGCCATGATCGCTTCCGTGCCCTCGCGCAGCTTGGAGCGCAGCAGGAACCTTCCGTTATGCAGCTCGATCAGCCCCTTCACGATCGGCAGCCCCAGCCCCGCGCCTTCTTCCGCATGCTTGTGCGCCAGCGAGCCGCGCCCGAATGAGGACAGGACGACCGCGATCTCATTTTCGGGAATGCCGGGGCCGTTGTCTTTCACCGACAAATATTGGCCGCCCGCGCTCGTCCAGCCGACCTTGATCGTGACGAGACCGCCGCGCGGCGTGAATTTGATCGCGTTGGCGAGCAGGTTGAGCACGATCTGGCGCATGGCCCGCTCGTCGGCCCAGATCCGCGGAAGATTGGGCTCGATGAGCTCCTCGAGCTCAAGGTCCCCCTTCTGCGCGCGCAGGGCGAGCAGGTGACGGCAGTCCTGCGCGATCGCGCCGAGCGAAAGGCTTTCCTCCTTCAGGTCGTAGCGGCCGGCCTCGATGCGGGAAATATCGAGAATCTCGTTGATGAGCGTCAGGAGATGCTGGCCGCTCGAATGGATGTCGTTAGCGTAATCCTTGTAGCTCGGGTTGGAATGCGCGCCGAAGATCTCGTTCTTGAGCACTTCGGAAAAGCCGAGGATCGCGTTCAGCGGCGTGCGCAGCTCATGGCTCATCGTGGCGAGAAAGCGGGATTTCGCGAGATTGGCCTCTTCCGCGCGTCGCCTCGCCTCATCGGATTTCGCCTTGGCCTGCTCCAGCTCGGCGATGAGCTCGCTTTTCTCGCAGCGATGAGAGACGCTCTCGAAGGAGAGTTGATGAAAGCGCCGCGCCAACAGGAGGAAGAAGAGCTGCGCCGCGCAAAGGAAAACGAGCGCCAGCGTCGCCGTCGAGTGGTCGCCGAGAGAGTGAAAGCCGATGATCCAGAACGTGGCGCAGATGATCGGGATGGACGCCGCATAGGCAGCGAGCGGCGCCGCCGCGGTGACGACGCAATTGAAGGCGGAGACGAGCAGCAACATCCCAATCGTGAAAATCTGCGCCTTGGGATCGTCGCAACTGCCGACAACCAGCGCCACGCCGCCCCAAATCGCCGAGTGGACGCACTCGGCCAGGGCAAGGCGCGCGGTCCATCGACCCGGATTGAGCTTCAAATCCTCGACTTCAGTGAAGCTCTTGGCCGCCCAACAGCAAATCAGGAGACTCGCGAAGGCCGCCGCCCCCCAAAGGATAGGCAGATTCGACCGCGCCCACCAAAAGCTGCAGAGCCCGACGAGGGCGATGAGCGTCGTCGCAGAAAGCGCGGAGTCGAGCCGCGCGGTCGCGTAAATGCGCAAAAGCTCGCGGTCGTGGCCGGCCTGAACGGCGTCGGAGGCCGCCGACCGCTCCCGCGCCCGTTGGATCCGCGCGCCGCTCTTGCGGCGCTCGGCGGCGCGCCGGGGGTCGGCGCCCCGACCCCTCTCGATCATTTCGGCGGTGATTTCGCTCATGCTGCACGCGAACGCAAAGGAGAACCCCGCGGGCGCGCGCTGCAACGGGCCGTCGCTCGGCGGAGGAGACGGACGGAAGCAAACGAAGCCGCGGCGCGAGACTCGATGTATTTGATGTTAATCTGGAAGTCTTAACGGGGAGCTTCCAGAACGTCGGGCTTTCTATTCAATCCCTTTCGCGCCACAGAATTCTCCATAGAGCTGTCTCGATCGCTATATGCCCGAATCGATCACGTCATGGACCTGATCCATCGCAAGCGACGGCTCGGCCTGCGTTACGTCGCCGACCACGCGCGCGGGCGATCCGGCGACGGTCTTATGCGGGGGCACGTCTTCGAGCACCACGGACCCCGCGGCGATGAGCGCGCCCGCGCCGATCTCGATATTGCCAAAGACCTGCGCCCCGGCCCCGATCAACACGCCGCGTCTGACCTTGGGATGCCGCTCTCCGCTCTTTTTGCCGCTGCCGCCCAGCGTCACCGCGTGAAGCATCGAGACTTCGTCCTCGATCACCGCGGTTGCCCCGATCACGACGCCCGTCGCGTGATCGAGGAAAAAGCCGCGTCCGATCCGGGCGGCGGGGTGGATGTCCGTCTGAAACTTCTGCGAGGAGAGCGACTGCAGGCTGAGCGCGAAGTCGCTGCGGCCGCCGAGCCAGGCGGCATGCGCGACGCGATGCGCCTGAATGGCGTGGAAGCCCTTGAAGTAGAGGACGGGCTCGAGGAGGCGCGTGCAGGCCGGGTCGCGTTCGAGCACGGCAAGGAGATCCGCGCGCAGAATGGCTTCCGCCTCGCCGTTTCGTTCGAAATATTGGGCAAAGGCGCGGCGAATCGACGCGCCGGAGACCTCAGGGCCGGCGAGGCGCTCCGAGACGCGATGCGCCACCGCCGTCTCGAGGCTGTCCTGAGCGAGGACCGTGTCGTTGAGAAGCGTCGCGAGCAAGGGCTCGATTTTGAGCGTGGCCTCCGCCTCCGCGCGCAGGCGTCGGAAAAGAGGGTCCGGAGACAGTTTCGCCGGTGCAGAATTCGCCAGGGCCATGCGCGACGCTCCTTTCGGCCCGACATAGCGCGTTCGAACGCTTAGGCGAGGCCGAAGCCGGCGTTTATCGGGCGGTCTTCATGCTCTTGCAATCGATCGCGATCTTTTGCGTTCCGGCGATGTCGGCTGAACGCAGCGCGATCTATGGTCTCGCCGCCAGAAATTCGAGCACGGCCTGTTTGAAGACTCGATCCCCTACGGCGCGGTTGTGATCGCGTCCGGGGATGTCGATGACATCGGCCTGCCTGAAGAGGTTTCCGAGCGGATGCGGATCGCCAGCCACATCATCGCGCGTGCCGGCGCAGATCAGCGTCGGCGCCTCGACCCGCGCCAGATCCTGCGGTCCGAAGCTCGGCTTGAGGCCTCGGGCGCAGGCCGCCAGCGCCTTCAGATCGCTTCTCGTCGATTCGGCAAAGCCTCGAAAAATCTTGAGGCTGTGATCATCGACATCCTGGATGTCCGCGGCCTCCATCGCCTCGGCCATGCCGGGCATGAGCGCCGTGGGAGCGAGGAGGTTGGCGCCGACGCCGCCCAAGATCAACGCGCGCACGCGCTCGGGATGCGAGAGCGCGAGCTGTGTCGCGACGCGGCCGCCCATGGAGTAGCCCATGATATCGGCCCGATCCATTCCGAGGTGCTCCATCAGCCGGAGCGTGTCGTCGGCCATGGCGCCAAAAGTGTAGGCTTCGGGATCGTAGAGCTTCTGCGAACGGCCGTGCCCGCGCAGGTCGAGCATCACGACGCGACGTCCATCCTCCGTGAGCGTCTTAGCCCATTGGTTGAACAGCCAGTTCACGGCATGCGTCGAGGCGAAACCGTGAACAAGCACGATCGGCTCGTTACGGTCCTGCTCCCGGGGTTCAAAAACCACATAGGCTATTGCGACGCCTTCGGAGAGAAACTCTTCCATCTCGATTCCTTGTTATTTCGCTGGAGATTTATCTCAAAAATTCGCAGTTGCAAGCATGCTCTCGGAAAAAATCGGGAGACGAGCGATATTTAAGCGCGGGCGCCGGGACGAAAGCGGTGCGGGCCGCGAGCAGGGGCGGCGCTGAAAAAACGCAAGCTCGCGACCCGCGCTCATTGCGCGCGCGGATGCGCCAGTCGATAGGCGTCGAGCAGGCGCGTCTTGTCTACCGCCGTATAGATCTGTGTCGTCGAGAGCGAGGCGTGGCCGAGCAGCTCCTGAATCGTGCGCAGATCGCCGCCGCGTCCCAGAAGATGCGTCGCGAAGGAATGACGCAACGCATGCGGCGTCGCGCCGGCCGGCAGGCCCAGCGCGCCGCGCATGCGTTCGACAGCGAGCTGGATGATGCGTGGGCTCAAGGGTCCGCCGCGCGCGCCGACGAAGAGCGGACCGCCGGAGAGCTCGTAGGGGCAGAGCGCCAGATAATTTTCAAGCAGGCGTCGCACCGGCTCGATCACCGGGACGACGCGCGTCTTGCCGCCCTTGCCGCGAACGGCGACGCGATCGGTCGCGCCAATCGGCGCTTCGGCGCGGGAGAGCGACAGCGCTTCGGAAATGCGCAACCCGGCTCCATAAAGCAGGCCCAGCACGGCGCAGTCGCGCGCGATGATCCAGGGCTCGCGCGTTTCGCCTGCACGAGTCCGCGGATCGATCAGCTCTTTGGCGTCATCGACGCCCAGCGCCTTTGGCAGATGATGCGGGCGTTTGGGCGGCCGCACGGCGGCGAACACGTCGGTGCGGCCGAGCCCCTTCTTTTCGAGATGGCGCATGAAGGAGCGCGTCGCCGCCAGCGCGCGCAAGAGCGAACGGCTTTCAAGTCCTTCGTTGCGTCGGCGCGCCAGGAAGGCGCGCAGGTCCGAGGGCTCGAGGTCTTTGAGAAGCGTCGCGTCGGCGGGGCGACCCCGATGCTCAGCGAGAAAAGCGAGGAAGCGCCGCAGATCGCGCCCATAGGCCTCGATCGTATGCGGGGAGAAGCGCTTCTCGAAGGCGAGCGTCTCGAGCCAGGCCGCCGCTTCCCCGCGAATTTCGTCGCTGGCCAGGAAGGCTTCCGCGGAAAGGAGCTTCTGCTGCTTCGAATCGGTCATGCCCCTATTCTTACGCAGAGACGTAAAGAAAGGCTCGCCGGATGCGCGCGCCCCAGCGCGAGCGCGCGGCCTGCTCGCGGCTAGAGCATGTCACGGAAAAGTGCGAAGCGGTTTTCCGGTCATGACATGCTCCACCTTTGATTTGGCGCGATTCCTTATCGCTCGAACGATTCCGTTCGAGCGGGAAACGCGCTAGGCGCTACTCGCCCCCAATCTCCTCCAGATTCACGCCCGTGGTGTGGATCTGAAAGGCCCATGTCACGACAGCGCCGATGAGCGAGGTCACGACGAGGCCGAGGAGCAGCGCGCGCTCTCCAATGTCCGCGAGAAGTATCGGAAAGAGAAAGGCTGTCGTCACGGCGCCGATCTTTGCGAAGGAGGCCGCGAAGCCCGCGCCCGTCCCACGCACGCTCGTCGGAAAGACCTCGCCCGCCAGGAGATAGGTCTGCGCGTTGGGGCCGAGATTGGTCATGAAGTTGAATGTCATGAAGCCGAGGAAGATCAGCGCGATCTCCGTTCCGCCGTGGAAGAAGGTCGAGCTGGCGGCAATGGCGAGGCCGACGGCGCAGCCGACGAACCCCCAGATCTGCAGCTTTATGCTCCCGAATTTGTTCACGAACAGGAACGCGCAGACGATGCCGACGATGAGCAGAACGTCGATCAGGCCCGAGCCCTTGGCAGCGAGCACGTCGTTGTTGATGAGGTCCGCAATGTTGCGCACGTGTTCCGTCTTATGCCCGATGGTGGCGGCAAGGATCGTCGGGGTGAAGATGCCGATGCCATAGGTGCCGAGATCCTGGAGAAACCAGGGAACCGAGGCCAAAATCGTCGCGCGGATATTTTTGCGCTCAAACAACGAGAGAAAATTGGCCCGGTTGGCCTCCCCGTTCGGTTCGGCCAATCGGACGGTCTTCGGATAGGCCGGCTCCCGCTGCAGGAGCAGGCTGATCTGCTCTTCCGCTTCCGAGTTCTCGCCTTTCAGCAGCAGCCAATGGGCGCTCTCGGTGATCCAGAAGCGTGCGACGGCGACGACCAGCGCAGGGACGATGGCGCTGGCGTACATCCAACGCCAGGCGCTGATTTCAGGCAGGTTGGTGAGGACGAGATAGCCGACGACAGTGCCGGTCAACGCGCCGAGAGCCTGGAAGCCGAAGGCCGACAACACCAGCTGTCCGCGCATTCGGCTGGGGATGCTCTCGGAAATGATCACATGCGCCGTGGGATAGTCGCAGCCCAGCGCGACGCCCAGCCCAAAGAGGAAGAAAGCGAGCCACAAATAGCTCGGGCTAAAGCAGACGAGGCAAAGGAACACCAAGAACAGGAACATCTCGACGATGAACATGCGCTTGCGACCGAAATGGTCGGAGAGGCCGCCAAGGCCGACCGCCCCGATCAAAATGCCGAACAGGCTCGCCGCGCCGATGACGCCGTGCTGGGCTTTGCCCATCTGAAATTCTTGTGCGATCAGCGGCATCGCGACGCCGGTCATGAAGACGATCAGCCCCTCGAAAAACTTGCCGGCCGCCGCGAGATACCAGATCCGCCATTGCATGCGGGTCATCGGCGTGCCGACGAGCGGCGTTCCGTCCCGCCAATGCGCCGCCTCGTCGATGTAGGACTGCACCGACCGTGCGGTCGTCTCCGTCTTGTGGTCAAATTCGCCAGAAACGACGTCGTCCATCTTCGACTCCCCTCGACACTCTCGGCGCAAAGGAAATTTTTCTTCACGCCAGACGCTCGTTAATCTCTATCGCGAGCGGTTTGCAAAAGGAGTTCAAACAGGGAAAAGTCTCACCTTGACGACGAAACGCCGCGGTGTGCGGTTACGCGCGACGAAAATGTTTAAGGGACCGCGCTGCGAGCGACGCGAGCCGCGGCGGCTTGGTTAACGGACCGACAAGTCGACAGGGGGCGGGTTCTGCGGTCCGCCGAGGGCGACCGCGAGCCGCGTTTGGATGCTCTCGGCGATGACTTTGGCGTCGCGGATCTCGGCGTCGCGGGCGGCGCGGACATTGGCGAGCCGGTTGCTGAAGCGGTCGTAGCTCGCGAGCGACAAGGCCGTGCCCTCCGTCACGAGCTTGCCGTCGGGTATCGTGACGAGCCTGTAGTCCGCCTTGATGACGACGGAAGCCGAGGTCGCGCGCCCCGTCACCGTGTCGACGATCGGCGTGCGCACCTGCTCGCCGAGCTTCACCTCGAGCCGATAGCGCGGCGTGAACGCCGCCCCGGTTCCGTTGAGATCGAAGATCAGATCGTCCCGCACGTAATGGCCCATGCGATCCGGGATGGGCCCCACCTCGATCGAGGCAAGCTGGTTTGCGAGGTCCGGGGCGGAGGAGAGCGGGCCGTACATCGGCTCGATGCAGCCCGCGAGCGTCAGCGTGGCGAAGCCCGCGGCCAGTCGTCGCAGGAAAAGGTTCGAGACCCGCGCAGGCACCGGGCGATCCCGCCCGATCGCGGCGTGATCGAGAAAACGTGGCCTAGACGACGACATTGACGATCCTGCCCGGGACGAGAATGAACTTCTTCACGGAGCGGCCTTCCAGCGCGCGCTGAACGGCCTCTTGCGCCAACGCCTCGGCGCGCACGGCTTCCTCGCCCGCGTCCCTCGCGACGAGAATCTCCGCGCGTCTCTTGCCGTTAACTTGCACGGGCAAGCTTATCATTTCCTTTGCGACCAAAATTGGGTCGGCCTGCGGCCAGGCGGCTTCGGCGACGAGACCCGCCGCGCCGAGGTCCGCCCAGCATTCCTCGGCGACATGCGGGGTCATCGGGGCGACGAGCCGGATCAGGGCCTCCGCCGCCTCACGATAGGCCCAGGCGGCGTCCGGCCCGACGCCCGCCTCGGTCACGGCGTCGAGCGCCGCGGTCAGCTCATTGGCGAATTCGCGGATGCGGGCGATGGCGCTGTTGAAGCGCAGCCGTTCGACGTTTTCCGTGACCTGAGCGATGGCGCGGTGGGTCGCCTGGCGGAGCGCCGTGGCCTCTGGCGAAAATTGCGCGGGCGCGACGGTCCCGGCCGGCGCGGCGACTCGGCCGAGCTCGCCGGTGAGCCGCCACAGGCGCTGCACGAAACGCCAGGCCCCCTGCGCGCCCTCGTCCGACCAGATCACGTCGCGGTCGGGCGGGCTGTCGGAGAGGACGAAGAGCCGGGCCGTGTCGGCGCCATAGCTTTCGATGATGTCGTCAGGGTCGACCGTGTTCTTCTTCGACTTCGACATCTTCTCGATCGGACCAATCACGATCTCGGAGCTGTCCTCGATCAGGAAGGCGCGCCGCCCGTCGGGCCCCGCCTCGATCCTGATGTCGGCCGGCGAAACCCAGCCGTCCGGGCCCTTGTAGGTCTCATGGACGACCATGCCCTGCGTGAAGAGGCCGGCGAAGGGCTCGGCCAGGGCGCCATGGCCGGAATCACGCATCGCCCGCGCGAAGAAGCGCGAATAGAGCAGATGCAAAATCGCGTGCTCGATGCCGCCGATATATTGATCGACCGGCAGCCAGCGCGCGGTCGCCTCCTTCGAGGCGGGCGCCTCCTGATTGTGCGGATCGGTGAAGCGCGCGAAATACCAAGACGAATCAACGAAAGTGTCCATCGTGTCGGTCTCGCGCCGCGCGGGCTTGCCGCATTGCGGGCAGGCGACGTGCTTCCAGCTCGGATGGCGATCGAGCGGATTGCCCGGCTGATCGAAGGAGACATCCTCGGGGAGCCTTACCGGCAGGTCCTGCGTGGGGACCGGCACGGCCCCGCAGGCGTCGCAATGGATGATCGGGATCGGGCAACCCCAATAGCGTTGGCGCGAGACGCCCCAGTCGCGCAGCTTGTAATTGACCTTGCGCTGGCCCTGGGCTGACCCGAAGAGCGCGGTCGTCTCGAGGCGCCGCGCCACCTCCTCCTTGGCCTCCGCGACGGTCTTGCCGTCGAGGAAGCGCGAATTGATGAGCCGCCCGTCGCCGTCGATGGCCGTGTCGCTAATCTTGATCTCCGCGGGGTCCGTCCCCTCGGGGCAGACGACGGGCGTCGCGCCGAGCCCATAGGCGTTGGAGAAATCGAGGTCGCGCTGATCATGCGCCGGGCAGCCGAAGATCGCGCCCGTGCCATAGTCCATGAGCACGAAATTCGCGACATAGACGGGCAGCGTCCAGTTGGGATCGAAGGGGTGGATGGCCCTCAGTCCGGTGTCGTAGCCCTTCTTCTCGGCGGTCTCGATCGCCGCGACCGAGGTGCCGATGTGGCGGCACTCCTCGATGAAGGCGGAAAGCCTCTCGTCCTTCTCGGCGGCGGCCCTGGCCAGCGGATGGTCGGCGGCGATGGCGACGAATTTCGCGCCGAAAAGCGTATCGGGGCGCGTCGTGAAGACCTCGACCTCGCGCGCCTCGCCGAGCGGGGCGGCAAGCGCAAAGCGCAGCAGCAGACCCTCCGAGCGGCCGATCCAATTATGCTGCATGAGCCGCACTTTTTCGGGCCAGCGCTCGAGCGTGTCGAGACCCGAGAGCAGTTCCTCGGCGTAATCGGTGATCTTGAAGAACCACTGCGTCAGCTCGCGCTGCTCGACGAGCGCGCCCGAGCGCCAGCCGCGCCCGTCGATGACCTGCTCATTGGCGAGCACCGTGTTGTCGACCGGGTCCCAGTTCACCTTGGACTGCTTTCTGTCGACGATCCCCGCCTTGAGGAAATCCAGGAAGAGCTGCTGCTGGCGGCCGTAATATTGCGGATCGCAGGTCGCGATCTCGCGCGTCCAGTCGAGCGAGAGGCCGAGCGATTTCAGCTGCGCCTTCATCGTCGCGATATTGGCGTAGGTCCATTCCGCAGGATGGCGTTTCCCCGCCATGGCGGCGTTCTCGGCGGGCAGGCCGAAGGCGTCCCAGCCCATGGGATGCAGAACGTCGAAGCCTCTGGCGCGCATGAAGCGGGCGATGACGTCGCCCATCGAATAATTGCGCACATGGCCCATGTGGATGCGCCCCGACGGATAGGGGAACATCTCGAGCACATAGTATTTGGGTTTTTCCGGATGCTTGCCGGCCTCGAAGGTCCGCGCCTCGTCCCAGGCCTTGCGCCACCGGGGTTCGGCGACGGCGAAATTATAGCGATCGGGTCTCATCGGAGCGCCGCGGGTCTGATTGTGGGGTTGCGGCTGTAATGCAGGGCGGGGGCCGGGTTGTCAAAGGCGGCGGCGGGATTTGCCGGCGAGGCGCCGCGCGGATCGGCAGCGCGTCTTTGAAAGCCAAAGCGAGAAAGAGACCAAGACAAACAGCGCGGACTGCGGAGCGCCGCTTGCAATGAGCTCGACTTGAATCAGCCGGTCGAGCTCACGCAGGAGTCAGAGCGCGCCAAAAAGGACGCGTCTCATCAGAAGCAACGCAGCGTGCCGTTGGGCATGCGAACGGCCGGATGCCCCGTCCTTCTGAGGCACCAAGCCTGGTTTTGACCTCCGAAGACGCAATAGCCCCACGCATTGCGATGGCCGTTCGGCCCGCAGCCCCCCAGCGCGAAAGCCGGCGTCGCCGCCGAAAATACCGCGGCCGAAAGAATTGTGGCGCCGAGCAGCGCAGCAAACAGTTTTTTCATGACCACCCCCTTTTTGCCATTCTCATGAACGGCTATGCTTATGCTAACATGGGAGAATAGCGGCGCCTACGCCGGCCCGGGCCCATCGGGCCTTAACCTAAATAGGCCCGCGTCAGCGGGTTGCGATCCCGTTAGGCGGCGCACGGCGCCCGTCCACGGAACTTTCCGGCCGTAGCCGCGTTTCCGCTTCGGAAAATGCGTAGTCTCCAAAGCGGGGACGAGGGCAACCGGGGGAATGTAGAATGAACCGAAGATCCTTCCTGACTGGCGCAGGGCTCGCCGCCGCAGCACTTGCGGCCTCCGGCGCCGCGGTCGCCGCGCCGAGCCTCCCGCTCCCGGAAAAGCTCGTGCTCAACGAGGAGATCGAGAACGTCTGGTGGTATCGCTGGCGCGCGCGTCGTCGTCGCCGCTGGCGCTGGTGACGACGGGAGACTGAGTCCTCTCGCGAGCCGCCCCCTCCCCAACCCTCCCCCGCTTCGCGGGAGAGGAGGTTGGGCCGCGCACGACATCGATGATTTGGGTCACGGCTTTTGACGCAGGCGATCTCCTCGCCTCATCCAAACTTCGCCTTCCGCCATCTTTGCAGGGCGACAAGCGACCAGATCGCCTCGACGAGGCCGAAGGGCCAGGCGCCCTGCAGAAAGCCATAGATCGAGCCGAGCGCGCAGGCGGCCGCGAAACCGAGGATAAACCAGCGGCTGCGCGCCTCCAGCGCATAGGTCAAGAGCATCGCCGTCACGGAGAAAAGCCCGAAGGCGGTCAGGGCGTCCATGGATCGCTTCCCTTCATCTCTTGGCGAGGACGCGTTCGGCGAGCGCCGCTACCACGCTTTGGATCTCGGCCCGGATTTCTGCGCAGGAGATGAGGCCGTCAGCGCCGATGGCGTCCCGAGGCGTGGGGATATCCTTGCAGGCGCCCGCGACAATCTCGGCGCCGGCGCGCTCCAGCACGATGCGCAGCGCGCGATAGGTGTCTTCCGAGCCGCCAAGGGCGGAAGGGTTGATCCAGCCGACGGGGCGCTCATAGAGGCTCGCGCCGCCGACCGTCCAGTCCAGCAGATTCTTGAAGCTTCCGGGCAGCGATCCGGCGTATTCGGGCGTCGAGACCAAGACGGCGCAAGCGTCATTCAAGGTCCGGCGCAGATCGGACACGGGCTCGGGGAGCGGCTCGCGATCGTCGTCGGGGTTGAAGTGCGGCAAGTCCGCCATGCGACGATAGATCAGAGTCCCGACCTCGCTGGGGGCCAGGGCTGCGGCGGTGGAGATCACCGCGCTGTTGACGGAGCCGCCTCGCAGGCTGCCGGAAATCAGGACGAGGCGCGGCCGCGCGGTCGTTTCTCTCGACAAGCCATCGTCCATCCGCAGCCCCCGAATCGTGGTGAGGGAATCAGAGTTTCGACCGACGCGCAACGGGCGAGGTCAGGCTTCGACGAGCGCCAGAAGCCCTTTGAGCAAGGCCACGGGATCGGGCGGGCAGCCGCGAATGTGGAGATCGACCGGGAGCACCTCTGAGACGGCGCCGACGCAGGCGTAGCTGCCGGCGAAGACGCCGCCGTCAAAGGCGCAGTCTCCGACCGCGACGACCCATTTGGGATCGGGCGTCGCGGCATAGGTCCGCTCCAGAGCCTCGCGCATGTTCTTGGTGACCGGGCCGGTGACCAGCAGGACATCGGCGTGTCGGGGCGAAGCGACGAAGCGCAGACCAAATCGCTCAAGATCGTAGAACGCGTTGCTCAGCGCGTGAATCTCGAGCTCGCAACCATTGCAGGAGCCTGCGTCGACCTGCCGGATCGAGAGGCTGCGGCCCAGTCGTCGACGCGCCGCTCGCGCGAGAGACGCGCCGAGCTCTTCGCGGAGTGACGCGTCGGGGGACGGCGCCCTTTCCGTGAGCGGCCATCGGAGCAGGCCTTGGAAGAGAAACTTGCGCATGATCGCGCCCGCCTAAAGGTCCTGCCCCGAGTAGGAGCAGTTGAAGGATTTGTTGATAAGCGGGAAGTCCGCGACGATATTGCCCTCGATCGCCGCCTCGAGCAGGGGCCATTGGAACCAGGACGGGTCGCGCAAATGGCATCGCGCCACCGCGCCCGAGGGGTCGAGCCGAGCCCAGACGAAAATATCGCCGCGAAAACCTTCGACGAGCGCTGCGCCTTCCCGGGTTTCCGGCGGATGAGGAATCTCTGTTCTGATCTCTCCGTCCGGCAGGCGATCGAGAATCTTCTCGATGAGCGGCAGAGACGCCCTGATCTCATCGAAGCGCACCCACACGCGCGCGTCGACGTCTTCGTCTTCCGAGGCTCCGAGCTCGAAGGGCAATTCCGAATAAGGCGCGTAGCCGGGGAAGCGGCGCGCGTCGAAGGCGCGGCCCGAAGCGCGACCGATGTAACCGCCGCAGGCGTATTGGCGCGCGAGCTCCGCGCGCAGCTTTCCGGCGCCGACCGTGCGGTCTTGCAGCGAGGTCGTGTCGCCATAGAGCCGAACGAGATTTGGAATGAGCTTCTTCGCATAGGGCAAAAGCGCGAGAAGCGCGACATAGCCTTCTCCGCTCAAGTCGGAGGCGACGCCGCCCGGAACGATTTTGTCCATCATCAGCCTGTGGCCGAAACATGCATTGGCGGCTCTCAGGATGCGCTCGCGCAGGACGCCGCAATGAGCGTGCATGAGCGAGAAAGAGGCGTCGTTGCAGATCGCGCCGATGTCGCCAATGTGGTTGGCGAGCCGCTCGAGCTCCGCCATCTGCGCGCGCAGCCACACCGCCCGGCGCGGAATCTCGACGCCCAGCGCGGACTCCACCGCCTGCGCGAAGGCGAGCGAATAGGCGACCGTGCTGTCGCCCGACACGCGGCCCGCGAGACGCGTCGCTCTCTCGAGCGACGCGCCGGCCATTAGCTGTTCAATCCCCTTGTGGACGTAGCCCAAGCGCTCCTCGAGGCGAACGACGAGCTCGCCGTTGGCCGAGAAACGGAAATGGCCCGGCTCGATGACGCCAGCGTGGACCGGACCGACCGGAATCTGATGCAGCGGAGCGCCCTCGGCGCTCAAGAATTCATAGGCCGCCCCGGTCGGCTCCGAGCTTTGCGGATCGCGTCCAGGTCGCCGCAGGCCCCAGCGCCCGTGGTCGAGCCAGGGACGCGCGTCGGGCAGGCTCTGGGCGACGAGTCCGTAGATGTCCTGGATCGTCCGCTCCAATCGCATCGCTGGCGGATGCAAATGAGCGACGGATGGGAAGCGTCCTTCCGGGCATTCAAAGCTCACGATGCCGATCTCTCGGGACTCATGGTCGAGGATCGCCATGTGAACCTCGGCTCCGTCGCTCCAAAGACTCAGGAGATCGCCCTGGCCCTTGCTGATCTCGCGGATCGCCCGCAGCCACCCCGTCTGATCGACGACGTGACGCGCCCACGGCGTCGACGGCCCGGCCTGCCGCCCGCTTCGCATGGTCTCGCGCAACGACATCATGTCCTTGGGGCTCCTGCATTTAGAGTCTTCTGCTTAGGCGGGATTTTTTTCAAAAACCGGTTCCCACTTTTTGGAAATCGCGCCTATCCCGGCAACCGCGCGACGTTTTGAAACCAGCTCACGAGATGCGGCGGAAGATAAGGCCCCGCGAGCAGCACGAGAGCCAGATGCGCGAATAAGGGGACGGACGGACGTCTTGATCTTCTCGGCGCGGACGATCGGTTCGCCGAAGGCCATACCGATCAAACGTAGGAGCAGCGAGCCAAAAGCCATGAGCAGCCCGAAGATGAGGGGGATGACGCGCTGCGGCTGGCGCGCGAAGGTGGGGTTTCGTCGATGCAGCGTTATGGCGAGCCCCCCGACCGCGAGCGGCGCCGCGACGCACAGCAAGGCGATGGTCAGGGGCATCGGGGTCTAGCTCCCCTCGCGCATCGGCGCGCTATCGGCGCGTTCGTCCGATTCCGCGCGCTCGCGCCGAAGGCCCATCAGTTTTCGCAAACGAACTCCGCGCCCCTCCCCCTGGCTGACGGCTCCTTCGCCGATCAGCTCTATGCCGACGCTTTCGAGCGCGGCGATGAGCTTGGTCAGGGAGTCTACATTGCCGCGGATGAGGTCCTCGCTGGTCTCCATCCGTTGGATCGTCGGCAGCGATAGGCCGGAAAGCTCAGCGAGCTTGCGCTGATCCAGTCCCACGAGCGCGCGCGCCGCGCGGAGCTGCGCAGCGGTGATCATGTCTGAAACATCATTTCTTGGTGTAGATGCATTAGAATTGATGCATACAATGTGAGCTGTGGCCGCGCAAGGCTGTAAATTGGGCTTTCGGCTTAGTCCGGCGGACCGGCGCGAAGACGCGTGTAACGGGATGCGGCGGGGGCTTGGGACCGGCGCGGAGCGCGTCAAAAAATCCCCGCGTCTAGGCCGGCGGCCACGAACATGCCGAGGTCGCGAGCCTCCTCGACGAATTCCTCGCGCCAGGGGCCGCGGCAGATCAGCGGCTCATGGACGCTGCGCCAGCGCAAGCCCGTCGCGATGCTTTCGACCGCGCGCCGCGTTCCCGTGCCGTCGCTGCCGGCGCGGATGAAGAGGGCATAGGGAAGCCCCTCGGTCTTCTCGAGCAGCGGATAGTAGCAGCGGTCGAAGAAATCCTTCAGCGCGCCGCTCATATAGCCAAGGTTCTCGGGCGTGCCGAGGAGGATCGCCTGAGCGGCGAGCACATGCTCCGGTCTGGCGTCGAAGGGGCTCAACGCTTGCGCCTCGACGTCCTCGATCTCGGGAGCCCGCGCGCCGGCGAGCGCGGCGTCGCGCAGCCGCTCAATGTTGGGCGACGGCGCATGGGCGACGATGAGCAGGCGTTTGGGCATGAAGCGGATTCCCTCTCCCCGTTTTGAACGGGGAGAGGGTTAGGGTGAGGGGCTTGGCGCCTTTGCGCAAGCCGGCCTATCTCTGTTGCATACGGTTTTTGCACGTCGAGCTGACGATCTTACGGCCCCTCTCCCCAGCCCTCTCCCCGCAAGCGGGGCGAGGGAGTCTGCGAGCTTAAATGCGCACGGAAAGATTGACGGCCTTCAGTGACGGCGTGCTCGCCATCATCATCACGATCATGGTGCTGGAGCTAAAGGCCCCGCATGACGCGAGCTGGGAGGCGCTGCAACCGCTCGCGCCGACGTTCCTCGCCTATGCGCTGAGCTTCGCTTATGTGGCGATTTATTGGAACAACCACCATCATCTGCTGCATGCGGCGCGCTTCGTCACCGGCGCGATTCTCTGGGCCAACACGACGCTCTTGTTCTGCCTCTCGCTTGTCCCCTTCTCGACCGCCTGGCTCAGCGAAACGCATTTCGCGAGCGCTCCCGCGGCGCTTTACGGCGTGACGCTGCTCGCGCCGGCTATTGCTTATTTCCTGCTGTCTCGCCTGCTTATCGCCGCCGGCGCGCTCGCCCCCAAGGTCGTTGAGGCGATCGGCAAGGACTGGAAAGCGCTGATCTCGATTGCGTTCTATCTCGCCGGCATTGCGGCTAGCCTCGTCTCTCCCTACGCCGCCGTCGTCCTCTATGCGCTCGTCGCGGTGATGTGGTTCATCCCCGACCGGCGCATCGAAGGGCGGCTCACGGCCGGTGGAGAGTAAGCGCGAACGAGTCCATTAAGCTCGCACGCGCCCGTGAGATCGAAGGCTACAAAGACTTTCCCGCGTCAAGAAGCCCCATCACCCCGCCAGCGCCGCAAGCACGCGCGCCCAGCTGCGCGCGCCCTTGTGGAACGAGGTCAGCGAATATTTCTCATTGGGCGAATGGATGCGGTCATCGTCGAGCGCGAAGCCGATCATGAGCGCGTCCATGCCGAGCGTTTCCTTGAAAGCGCCGACGATGGGGATCGAGCCGCCGCAGCCGACGAGCGCCGCGTCGACGCCCCATTCCTCGGCGAGCGCTGCTCGGGCGCGCGAAAGCTCGGGCGAGCTGAAGGGAAGGCTGAGCGCCCCAGACGCGCCATGCGACGAAAACTCCGCCTTCACATCGGCGGGAAGACGCGCGCGCACGAAGGCGCGCAGGCTCTCGAGCACCTTCTCCGGGTCCTGCGTACCGACGAGGCGGAACGAGAATTTGGCGCCGGCCTTGGCGGGCAGCACAGTCTTCGTGCCCTTGCCCATATAGCCGCCATAGACGCCGTTCACCTCGCAGGTCGGGCGCGCCCAGATCTGCTCCAAAGCGCCGCGTCCGCGCTCGCCCGCGACCGTCGTGAGGCCGAGGGCCGAGAGGAAGGCCGTCTCGTCGAAGTCGAGCCCGCGCCACTGCGCCGCCACATCCGCGGGAATCTCTGGCACGCCCTCATAAAAGCCCGGCAGCGTCACGCGGCCCTCGGCGTCGTGCAGATTGCCGATGATCTTGCTCAGCACATGGATCGGATTGACGATGGGGCCGCCGAACATGCCGGAATGGAGATCGTGGCTCGCCGCCGTCAGCACCACCTCTTCATGCGCAAGGCCGCGCAGCATCACGGTGATCGCCGGCGTCTTGGCGTTCCACATGGAAGTGTCGCAGACGAGCGCGAGCGAGGGCTCGGAGAGCTCCTGCCGGTGCTTCGCGAGGAAGCCCGGCAGCGAAGGTGACCCCGTCTCCTCCTCGCCCTCGAAGAGGAAAGTGACGTTGCAAGGCAGGCCGCCATTCGCCTCATAAGCGCGGCAGGCCTCGACGAAGGTCATGAGCTGGCCCTTGTCGTCGGAGGCGCCGCGCGCCACGATTTCCTCGCCGTCCTTGCCGCGTCTCACATGCGGATCGAAGGGCGACGTCTCCCAAAGCTCCAGCGGATCGGCGGGCTGCACGTCGTAATGGCCATAGAACAGCACATGCGGCGCGTCAGGTCGCTTCGCCTTGGCGTGGCCGACGACAATCGGATGGCCGGGGGTCGCGCGCGACTCGGCGAAATAGCCGAGACCTTCGAGCGCCGCGACGAGCCAGCCGGCGGCGCGCTCGCACTCCTTCGTATAGGCCGGGTCCGTCGAGACCGACGGGATGCGGAGCAGTTCGACGAGCCTCCCCTTGGAGGCGTCGATATTGGCGTCGATGGTGGAAAGAACGGAAGCGAGATTTGCCATGCGGGGCCCTTTCGTTCCCCTCTATACAGCATGATTCGGGAGGGCGTCGCCCTCGCCGGCGCCGACCAGCGCCCTCAGCCCGGGGAGTTCCCGCAGGCCGCGTCTCGAGGGATGGCTCGTCCTTCGAGACGGCCGCTTCGCGGCCCCTCAGGACGAGGCGGCTCCCCGGGACGAGGGTGCGGGATCACGCCGCCGCCGGCAGCGTGTGGACATGCACGTCCTTGCCCGAATGTCTTTCCAATATCTCCTGCGCGCTCAGTTCTTGCGTGGGATCGGCGCAGCGGACCCAGAGCAGCAGTCCGCCATGGGCGATCTGCTGCGTGACGCTTTCAGCATGCTCCGCCCCGAGGAATTTTGCGAGCAGCTCACCGAGCAGTCCCCCCGCCCCTGCTCCGACCCCCGCCGCCAAGAGCGCGAGGGCGAGCGCTCCGCCGGATGCGGCGACGACCCCCGTGGCCCCAAGCGCGCCGAGCAGCCCAAGCGCGCCGATTGTGGCGCGTTCGGCTTCTTCGACCGGCGCATAATGGGCGCGGGGCGCGGCAGGGTCGTCCTCGAGCTCGGAGACTCTCTGATATTTGTGACCAAGCTTGGCTTCCACGCTCTCCTCCGAAGCCAGGAGGCTCAGCGCGTCGCTTGGAAAGCCTTCGGCGAGCAGCTCATCAACAGCGCTTTGCAGGCTCGCCGCATCGGCGAAGACCCCTACCGCCTCGCGACTCCCACTGCTGGCCGTCATCGCTCCCTCCGTTTCGAGCACGGCGGCGAATCTAAAGCCCCTCGCGCGCAATGCAAGCAACAGCCCTCGAGCTTGATCGCGCCGCTGGGCGTCTCATGTTAAGGAGCGGGCGGGCGCGGGATGCTCGTAAAATTTTCACGCAAGGAGAAACGCATGCCCCTTAAGGCCGGAGACAGAATTCCCGAGGCGACCTTCACGATCATGGGCGCGCAGGGCCCCGAGACGGTGAAGGCGTCGGACTATTTCAAGAACCGCAAGGTGTTGCTTTTCTCGGTGCCGGGCGCCTTCACCCCGACCTGCCATAAGACCCATCTGCCGGGCTATGTCGAAAAGGCCGATGAAATCAAGAAGAAGGGCGTCGGCGCCATCGCCGTCGTCGCGGTGAACGACTGCTTCGTCCTGGACGCCTGGCTCGATTCGACCGGCGCCAAAGGCAAGGTCGACGCGCTCGCCGACGGCTCGGGCGAATTCGCCAAGGCCACGGGCACGGACCTCGACCTCACGGCCTATGGGCTGGGCCTGCGCTCGAAACGCTATGCCGCGCTTATCGGCGACGGCGTCGTGCTGTGGATCCATGTCGAGGACGATTCCAGCAAGGCGACCGTCTCCAGCGCCGAAGCGGCGTTGAAGCATTTGAACGTGTGAGCAGGCGCGGCCAGTCGAGCGCAGTCTGTAAGCTGGCGCCGCACTCAGAGCCGACAGCTTCGGTAAACCTTACATCTCTTGGCGGAGCATTTTCGGCGAGACGGATCGGTCTTTGTCAATGACGGCCTGTAAGGCCGCCGCCGAAGGCGGTGCGCTTCGCGCATCATTGACAAAGGCCGACCGCTCGCCATGCTCGCCGCCATAAGATGCAAGGCGTAATGCGAGCTGCTTCGATGGAAGCGCAGCGTGCGCCGCATCGCTTCCCTTCTCAATACCCTGTCATCTCCAAATACCCCTCGCCCTCATGGCTGCCGCGAAAGCTGATCGGTCCTTCCCAATAGGGATTGCGTGAGCCGTTCAAAGCGCGCGGGTTGAGCGGCGTCGTCTCAAGATCAAGGCCAAGGCTCTTGACCGTTGCGCGCCAGCGCGTCGGCAGCTTGCGATCGCCAATGGCGGTGTCCTCCAGAGGCGTGAGCGCAATCTCGTCTGAGGACAGCGCGCGCGTTGCGCCGTCGGGCTCGATCCAAGTGCCGGCCAGATGGTTCGTCGCGCCGCGATAGCGAAACAGCATCAGCTTGTGGCCATCCGCGAGATGCAGCGCGAACCAGTCCCAGCCTTTCTGATCGGGGCTCATCGGCTGGCTCGCCCATTCGTGATCCATCCAAGCGCGGCCCGTCACCTTCGCCTCGCGGCCGCGTAGCGTGATCACGCCCTCAACAACGCGAAAGAACGGCTGGCTGTAATAGTAAGACGCCTGCCCCTGGTCGGACTTGCGGCTGAAGCCCTGATCGCCGTGCAGAACGAGCGGGCCATCCGCTAAAAGATTGAGCCGATAGGCGAAGTCTGGCGCTTTGGCCTCGATGCGCCAGAGCCCGTCGCTTTGAGAGAAACTCCAATCGTCGATGAAGGCTTCAAAGGGCGCGGCAGACACCCCCGCCTGCCCCACGCCGCCGCGCGCGAGGGTCGAGGCGAAGACATGATCCGAAGCGCTCGTCGCCGCCGCATGGCCCATATAGACGTTGCGGTCGGCCCAGCCTTGTCCCTCTGCCCCCGGCTGCAAGGCGATGCGAAACAGTGTCCATTGGGCGCCATAGCGCGCGCCGTCCTCGCCCGTAAGATTGGCGGTCAGATACCACCACTCGATACGAAAGCCGGGATGCGCGCCGTGATCCTGCGGAAAGACGAGCTTTCTCCCGGGCAGCGCCGGCTCGAAGCCCTCCGCTTTGTCTCCGAGCCCTGCGTAGCCCTCGGCGCGGACCTTGGGAGAGGCGAGAAGCAGCAGCGCGGCCAAAGCGCGGCGGCGATCAAGCGTCATCTTCAAAGGCTTTCAGCAAGGCGGCGGGCGGCGTTCTCGCGAGACGCAGCGCCGGGAGCGCCGCGGAGAAAAGCGCCGCGAGGAGGGCGAGAGCCAGCATCTGCATCCATTGCCCCGGAAAGACATGATAGGGCAGCCGCCAGCCGAAGGCGCGCACATTGATCTCGGCGACGAGAACCCACGCCATCGCAAGGCCGAGCGGCAAAGCGCAGAGCGCGGTCGCGCAGGCGAGCGCCAGCACGCGCGCAAGCTCGAAGAGCGCGAGGCGCCCGCGCGTGACGCCGATTGCAAAAAGCGGCGCAAGTTGCAAAAGTCGCATATTGGAAAGCGTCGCCAAGCTCGCGAAGAGCGCGACGCTCGACACGAAGAGCGTCAGCGCGCCAAGCGCAGCCGTCACCGCGAAAGTATGGTCGAAGATGCGCAGCGACAGCGCTTTGACGTTCGCCTGATCCATCGCCCGTGTGAGCGCGGGGCCGAAGCGCGAGCGTAGTTCGGCGAGGAGGTTTGGGGCGGCTTGCGGCGCGACGCGCAGGCTCATCGCGACGCGCTTGAGCTGTGGCCAGTGGCCTGCAAGCGCGTCGAGATCGACGCGGATCTGCCCTTCGGGATTGCCGTAGTCGGGATAGATTCCGACGATTTCGAGAGGCCATGCACCTTGCGGCGTCGGCAGCTCGATCGTCGCGCCGAGTTCGAGCTTGAGGCGGCGCGCGAGCTGCTCGCTTGCGAGCGCCGCTTGGCCCGAGGCGATGCGCTCCCAGGCGTCGGGCTTCGCGGCGAGCGTCGGGAAATGCGCGCGATAGGTCTCGCTGGGCTTGAGCCCGAAGACCTCGACGGGCCAGCCGGCGAGCAGGGAGGGCGTGCGCGCCGTCGGCAGGATTTCTTGAACCTCCGCGCGGGTCGCGAGGAATTGCGCAATCCGCGCCGCGTCCGCGTCGCTCGCGGCTTCGAGATAGGCTTCCGCGACGAGGCGCTCGTCGAGCCAGGAGACGAAGCTGTCGCGAAAACCCTCGACCATCGCGCCGACGCCGATATTCGTCGCGAGCGCCAGGAGCAGCGCGCCAAGCGCCAAGGCGAGCACCGGCGTTTCGGCGCGGCATTCCGCCCAAAACCATTGCGCAAGCGGCCCGCGCGCGAAAGCTTCGCCGAGCCGCATGGCGCCGGCGACGAGCGCCGGAAAGAGCAGAATCGCGCCCAGCGCGAGGAGACCGACCACCGCAAAGGCGGCGGCGAGGCTTTCGAAAAGCGACAGCGTCGCTAGGGCGGCGGCGAGGGCGAGAAGGCCCGCCAGCGCGCGGAGGGGAACGTCGATCGGACGCGCCTGCGGCCGGGCGGTCTCGTTGACGGGCAGGCGTAGCGTGCGGAGGAGGCCGCTCGAGGCCGCTGCGACAGCGCCGAGAAGGGCGACGCCGAGCGCGAGCGCGGCCCAGCGGGGCTCGAGGGGCAGAGCGCGGTCGAGATGGGCGCCGTAGAGGCTCTCTAAGCTCGCCGCGACGTCCGGCAGGAGCGCCGCGGCGATAAGGCGGCCGAGCGCCAGGCCCAAGGCCCCAGCGACGAGGCCGAACAGCAAAGCTTCGAAAAGCAGCGCGAGGCTCAGCGCGCGCGCCGAGACGCCGATGGCGCGCAGCGTCCGGATCGTCGGCAGGCGCTGGGCGAAGGCGAGGCTGTTCGCGGCATAGGCGATGAAAAGCCCGACGAGAAAGGCGAGCGCGCCGAAGGCCGAGAGATTGAGGTGGAACGACTCCGTGAGCTTTTCGAGGCCGGGCGTCTCCTCGCGCTCCTGGAGCCGCAGCGCCTCGCCGACGACGGACGCGAGCGGCGGCGCTCCTCGCTCGGCCCCGGCCTCCATAACCAGGCGGGAGAGAAGTCCCGGCCGGTCGAGCAGTTCCTGCGCGACGCCAATGTCGACGATCAGATAGCCCGGCGGCGCGGAGGGGCTTGCAACGAGGGGCGGTAGGCGCGCGCTCCGCTCTGTTTGCGGGCGGTCGCCCTCCCGCGCGGACAGCGCGTGGAGCGTGCTCTCAGCGAGCAGCGTGACGCCGGGGCCTTTGAGGAAGCGCTCCGTCCCGGCGCTTTCGGCGAGCGTCCGCAGCCGCGTGTCGCTCGGCGCCGTGATCGGATCGACGCCGAGCAGCGTGAAGGCGCTGTCGCCTACGCGCAGCGTCCCTTCGAGCACGGGTGAGACCTTCCAGCCGGCGCGGCGCAGTCGGACGTAAAGCTCCTGCGGGAACAGCCCGCCATGCGGCGCGACGAGGCTTCGCGTCGAGGCTTCGTCGACGAGCGAGGCGGCCTCGGCGTAGCTCGCGCGCGCCTTGGCGTTGAGCGCCTCGACGCCCGCGAAAAGCGCCGTCGCCAGCGCCAGGCCCACGAAAAGCGCGGCGAAATTGCCGGGATGGCGGCGCCAATGGGAAAGCAGCGCCAGCAGCGCATAGAGGAGCCGCCTCATGCCGGCGCCATCACGCCATGCTCGAGCCGCGCGCGCCGCGCCAGGCGGCCGGCGAGCCTCGCGCTATGCGTCACCATCAACAGCGCCGCGCCCGAGGCCGCGACGAGGTCGAGCATCAACGCCAGGGCCTCGTCGCCCGAGGCTTCATCGAGATTGCCGGTGGGCTCGTCCGCAAGGATCAGCTTGGGCTGGGCCGCCAGCGCCCGCCCGATCGCGACGCGCTGCTGCTGGCCGCCGGAGAGCGCCTCCGGATAGCGCGCCGCAAGCCTGGCCAGTCCGAGGCGCTCGGTCAGCTCCGCCTGCCAGGCGGCGTCGAGCCGGCCGCAGAGCCGCGCCTGAAAACTCAGGTTTTGGGCGACGGTGAGGCTCGCGATGAGGTTGAAGCGCTGGAAGACGAGCCCGGTGTTCTCTCGCCGCAGTCTTGCGCGCTCGGCTTCCCCAAGCTCTCCGAGCCTCGCGCCGCAGAGCCGTATCTCGCCGGCGTCGGCGGCGTCGAGCCCGGCGGCGAGATTGAGCAGCGTGCTCTTGCCGCTCCCCGATTCTCCCATCAACGCCAGCGTCTCGCCCGGTCCAAGCGAAAGGTCGACGCCTTTGAGGATTTGCAGCCGCCCTTGCGGGGTCACGTAGGATTTGACGACTCCGCGCGCCTCGAGGAGGGGGGCGGGAATTCCCTCTCCCCGCCTGCGGGGAGAGGGCTGGGGTGAGGGGCCGGGGATTTTATCCTGGATCATTGTCACGCCTTCGAACGCTTTGATCCCCACGGCATTTGAGCAGACACTGCAAGCCCCTCACCCCGCCCTCTCCCCGCAGGCGGGGAGAGGGAGCAGATTGCGCCCCTCGCCATTGATGAGGCAAGACGCAAAGAAAAACGATCGGCGAAGGCGCCATGGCCTTTGCGCCTCGAGCTGGAAAATTCCCGTAAAGCACGAGAATTAGGCCCTCTCCGGCGTTCCTGCCCGTTACATTGACATCCCCTGCCCCCCCTCTTATCTCTCCGGCCGAAAATAGGCGCTTAGAAAGCGTCGGCTCTTGCGCGACCCTCGAAGCCGGGGACGACGGCTTTTATCAAGGACACATCTATGATCGGCGGGCTCGCGAAGAAGATTTTCGGCACGGCCAACGAACGGCGGCTCAAGACCTATCAGCCCCGCGTCAAGGCGATCAACGCGCTGGAGCCGGAGATCGAGAAGCTCTCCGACGAGGAGCTGCGCGCCCGCACCCAGGAATTCCGCGACCAGCTCGCCGCCGGCAAGACGCTCGACGAGCTGCTCGTGCCGGCCTTCGCCACCGTGCGCGAGGCGGCCAAGCGCACGCTCGGTCAGCGACACTTCGATGTGCAGCTCATCGGCGGCATGGTGCTGCACGAGGGCGCGATCGCCGAGATGCGCACCGGCGAAGGCAAGACGCTCGTCGCGACCCTCGCCGTCTATCTCAACGCGCTGACGGGCGACGGCGTGCATGTCGTCACGGTCAACGACTATCTCGCCAAGCGCGACGCCGATTGGATGGGGAAGGTATACAGATTCCTCGGGATGAGCGTCGGCGTGATCGTCCACGACCTCTCCGACGAGGAGCGCGCCAACGCCTACGCCTGCGACATCACCTACGGCACGAACAACGAATACGGCTTCGATTATCTGCGCGACAATATGAAATATGAGCTCGCGCACATGGTCCAGCGCGGTCACAACTTCGCGATCGTCGACGAGGTCGACTCCATTCTGATCGACGAGGCGCGCACGCCGCTTATCATCTCGGGTCCGGTCGACGACAAGTCCGATCTTTACAACACGATCGACACGTTCATTCCAACGCTCCGTCCCGAGGACTTCGAGCTCGACGAGAAGCAGCGCACGGTCAATCTGACCGACGCCGGCAACGAGCATATGGAGCAGGTCCTCACCGAGGCCGGCGTGCTCGTCGAGGGCGCGCTCTATGAGGCGCAAAACGTCACGATCATCCATCATATCAATCAGGCGTTGCGCGCCCACAAGCTCTTCCAGAAGGACAAGGACTACATCGTCCGCAAGGGCGAGGTCGTCATCATCGACGAGTTCACCGGCCGCATGATGCCCGGACGCCGTTATTCGGAAGGCCTGCACCAGGCGCTCGAGGCCAAGGAGCATGTGCAGGTCCAGCCTGAGAATGTGACGCTCGCGACGATCACCTTCCAAAACTATTTCCGCCTCTACGGGAAGCTTGCCGGCATGACCGGCACGGCGTCGACCGAGTCGCTGGAGTTCGCGGAAATCTACAAGCTCGACGTCGTCGAGATCCCGACGAACCGCATCTTGCAGCGCAAGGACGAGGACGACGAAGTCTATCGCACCGCCGAGGAGAAGCTTGCGGCGATCACCTCGGAGATCGAGGAGGCGAGCGCGCGGCTGCAGCCGCTGCTCGTCGGCACGACCTCGATCGAAAAGTCCGAGCAGCTTGCGCAATATCTGGCGAAGCGCGGCTACAAGCAGATCGACTTCGAGGACAAGAAGGGGATCCCCAAGCTCTATGAGGCCGCGCGCTCCGGCAAGCCGTCGAAGCTCTTCGCGGTGCTGAACGCCCGCTTTCATGAGCTCGAGGCCTATATCGTCGCCGAAGCCGGCGTCCCAGGCGCGATCACCGTCGCAACCAACATGGCCGGCCGCGGCACCGACATTCAGCTCGGCGGCAACGTCGAGATGCGCGTCGAGCAGGAATGCGCCGCCCTGGAGGGCGAAGAGCGCGCCGCCAAGGAGGCCGAGATCCGCGCCGAGGTTGCGCGCTTCAAGGAGCAGGCGATCGCCGCCGGCGGCCTCTACATCATGGGCACCGAGCGTCACGAAAGCCGGCGCATCGACAATCAGCTGCGCGGCCGCTCCGGCCGCCAGGGCGATCCCGGCCGCTCGAAATTCTATCTGTCGCTGCAAGACGATCTGATGCGCATCTTCGGCTCCGAGCGGCTCGACGCCATGCTCGTCAAGCTCGGGCTGCAGGAGGGCGAAGCGATCGTCCATCCCTGGATCAACAAGGCGCTGGAGAAGGCGCAGCAGAAGGTCGAGGCGCGCAACTTCGACATGCGCAAGAATGTGCTGAAGTTCGACAATGTGATGAACGATCAGCGCAAAGTGATCTTCGAGCGCCGCCGCGAGATCATGAATGAGGAGAGCGTTGAGGAGACGGTCGCCGAAATGCGCGAGGACGTGATTCACGCCTTGGTCGCGCGCCATATTCCCCACGACGCCTACGCCGACGCCTGGGACGTCGAAGGCCTCGACCGCGAGGTGAAGGCCAAGCTCAATCTCGACGTGCCGGTCGCCGCCTGGGCGGCGGAGGAGGGCATCGCCGACGAGGAGATCGTGGAACGGCTCCACGCCGGCGCGGAGGAAGCCTATGCGGCGCGCGTCGAGAGGAACACGCCGAAGCTGCAGCGCATGCTGGAGAAGCAATTCGTGCTGCAATCGCTCGATCTTTTGTGGCGGGATCACTTGGTGGCGCTCGATCATCTGCGCCAGGTCATCGGCTGGCGCGGCATGGCGCAGCGCGATCCCTTGAACGAATACAAGGCCGAGGCTCTCGATCTCTTCAAGTCGCTGATGGCGCATTGGGACGAGCGCGTGACCGAGCAGCTCATGCGCATCGACGTGACCTTCGAGGCGCCGCCCTCGGCGCCGATGGAGCTGCCGCCGATGCAGATGACGCATCCGGCGCCCTTGGGGCTTGCCGAGCCCGTTGGGGAGCAGACGGCGCTCGCAGAGCTCAACGCGCGAATCGATGCGACAGACTTCGCGTCGCTTGCGGCGGCGCGTCCGGCCGGTCCCGAGCGCGATCCGCAAAACCCCGCGACCTGGGGCAAGGTCGGGCGCAACGAGCCCTGCCCCTGTGGCTCGGGCAAGAAGTATAAGCACTGTCACGGGGTGCTGGTTTAGGAGCGGTAATGGCACGTCGGCAGTAGGCAGTCGGGACAGGGTTCGACTGCCGATTGCCTACTGCCCGCTGCCCGATCCCACTTCGATCCTCTCGGAGGTCAGATTGTCCGCCATCGACTTTTCAAAGGTGCTCGTCGCTCAGGGCGGCGGACCGACCGCCGTGATCAATCAATCGCTCGTCGGCGCCGTGCTCGAGTCGCGCAAGTTTCAAGAGGTCTCGCGCATCTACGGCGCGTTCCATGGCGTGCGCGGGATCGTCAACGAGGAATTCGCCGATCTCACCCAGGAGACGACGCATAATCTCGAGCTCGTCGCCGGCACGCCGTCATCGGCGCTGGGCTCCACGCGCGACAAGCCCGACCTGAAATACTGCCAAGAGATCTTCAAGGTCCTCAAGGCGCATGGCATCGGCTGCTTTTTTTATATCGGCGGCAATGACAGCTCCGACACGGTGCGCATCGTCTCGCAGCAGGCCAAGGCGGCCGGCTATCCGCTGCGCGCGATCCATATTCCGAAGACGATCGACAACGACCTCATGGTCAACGACCATACGCCGGGCTTCCCTTCGGCGGCGCGATTCGTCGCGCAGGCCTTCGCCGGCGCCAATCTCGACAATTGGGCGCTGCCGGGCGTCTATATCGGGGTCGTCATGGGCCGGCACGCCGGCTTTCTGACCGCCGCTTCGGCGCTTGGAAAGAAATTCCCGGACGATGGCCCGCATCTGATCTACATGCCGGAGCGACCTTTCATCGTCGACAAATTCCTGGCGGGCGTCAAAGCGACGATGGAGCGTCTCGGGCGCTGCGTTGTCGCCGTCTCGGAAGGCGTGTGCGACGAGAATCACACGCCGATTGCCGAAAAGCTGGCGAAGCGCGTCGAGCGCGACGACCACGGCAACGTGCATCTGGGCGGCGGCGCGCTGGCCGACGAGCTCACGGACCTCGTGCGTGAGAAGCTCGGCTTCAAGCGCGTGCGGGCCGACACTTTCGGCTATTTGCAGCGAAGCTTCGTCGGCTGCGTCTCGGACGTCGACCAGCGCGAGGCGCGCGAGGTCGGTGAAAAGGCGGCGCAATACGCGATCTGGGGCGACCGCGACGGCTCCGTCACGATCCACCGCACCGGGTTCTATTCCGCCGACTATCGGTTGACTCCGCTGGAGGAGATCGCCGCAAAAACGCGCGTGATGCCGGACGAGTTCATCGCGCCTTGCGGCTCGGATGTGACCGACGCCTACCGATTCTATCTGCGGCCGCTGCTCGGCAGCGGCATGCCGGACGCCTTCCGGCTGCGGCTCGCGCCCGTTCAGAAGCTGGTAAAAAGCTCAGCTTGAGCCGGCTGCCTTTCTTTTTCTCTTTTTGCGCGGCTGAGTTGCAATCCCTGCCAGGGCATTTAAAGTGAAGGATCGTCGTTCCCGGACGAGGGCGCTGGGGTCTGGCCAAGGTCTGGCAGCCCCCTTGCACACTTTGTTAGCGGGGAACAGATAACCATAATCGGCCGCTCGGATTCGATCGGAGGAACGGATGGGAGGGATGTTCGGACGACTGCCGAAGCCGCCTTCCTGCTCTTTCTGCGGTCAGGGCGAGCGCGAGACGCCTTCGGTTCGCCGCGGGCCCCCGAGCGCTCGTCTGCGACGCTTGCGCGGGGATCCCGCGCGCCGAGCGGGCGAAGGGCGCGGGGCGATCCGGGCCTCTGGCGTTGCGGGCGAAGGGCGCGTGGCTCGGATGATGCATTCGGAGACCGCGATCGGTCACCAGGAGATAGGAAGATGAGCAAAGTCGGCTCCACCGACTCTAAGAACACGCTCTACTGCTCGTTTTGCGGCAAGAGCCAGCACGAAGTGCGCAAGCTCATCGCAGGGCCGACCGTGTTCATTTGCGACGAATGTGTCGAGCTCTGCATGGACATCATTCGTGAAGAGAACAAGACAGCGCTGGTCAAGCAGCGTGACGGCATTCCCACCCCGCGTGAAATTTGCAAGGTGCTGGACGACTATGTCATCGGCCAGGCGCAGGCCAAGCGCGTGTTGTCGGTTGCGGTGCATAATCATTACAAGCGTCTCAACCACGCGACCAAGCACAGCGACGTCGAGCTCGCCAAATCCAACATCCTGCTGATTGGACCCACCGGCGTCGGCAAGACGATGCTGGCGCAGACGCTGGCGCGCATTCTCGACGTGCCGTTCACAATGGCCGACGCGACGACTCTCACCGAGGCGGGCTATGTGGGCGAGGATGTGGAGAACATCATCCTCAAGCTCCTGCAGGCCTCCGACTACAATGTCGAGCGCGCCCAGCGCGGGATCGTCTACGTCGACGAGATCGACAAGATCTCGCGAAAGTCCGACAATCCGTCGATCACCCGCGACGTGTCGGGCGAAGGCGTCCAGCAGGCGCTGCTCAAGATCATGGAGGGCACTGTCGCCTCGGTGCCTCCGCAGGGCGGGCGAAAGCACCCGCAGCAGGAGTTTCTGCAGGTCGACACGACGAACATCCTGTTCATATGCGGCGGCGCCTTTGCGGGACTCGAGAAGATCATCTCGTCGCGCGGACGCAACACGTCGATCGGATTCGGCGCCAGCGTTCAGGCGCCGGATGAACGGCGCACCGGCGACATCTTCCGCCAGGTTCAGCCCGAGGACCTGTTGAAGTTCGGCCTCATCCCGGAATTCGTCGGCCGTCTGCCGGTGATCGCGACGCTCGAAGATCTCGACGAGGCGGCGCTGAAGCGCATCCTGACCGAGCCGAAGAACGCGCTGGTCAAGCAGTATCAGCGCCTTTTCGAGATGGAGAACACCGAGCTCACCTTCCAGGACGAGGCGCTGACAACTGTCGCCCGCAAGGCGATAGAGCGACGCACCGGCGCCCGCGGGCTGCGCTCGATCATGGAAGGCATTCTGCTCGATACGATGTTCGACTTGCCGGGCCTTGAAGGGGTCGAGCAGGTCGTCATCGGTCCCGAGGTGGTCGAAGGCAAGGCGCGTCCGCTTTACATCTATGCGGAGCGCAGCGAAAAAGCGGGCGCGTCCGCCTGATATTCGGGCGCCGCTTCCCTGTTAGCGAAATACCGCCGTTCGTTTTGCGTGGCGCGTTGATTTGGCGCGGTCGGACAGCTGCGTCTTGAAACGGCGTCCACGGGGCCCAATCTTCGTACAAGAGTTCCTGCTGCGCTTTCCTTCGGCGCTAGCCGAATGCAGAGAGCATCCTTTGCTCCGGCGCCAGGATTGCATTCTTTTGCCACAGACGGTGTGAAGCATCGAATGGAAAGGTTAGGGATCAAGAGATGACGAACGAGAAGCGCGGGGCGGTCGCGCCCGGGACGATCGAAGGCTTTCCGGTTCTGCCATTGCGCGACATCGTCGTGTTTCCCAACATGATCGTGCCGCTCTTTGTGGCGCGCGAAAAATCTATCCGCGCGCTTGAGGAAGTCGCGAAAGGCGAGCGACCCATCCTCCTCGCGACCCAAAAGAACGCGGGGGACGACGATCCGTCGACAGACGCAATCTATTCAATCGGCACATTGGCGAATGTGCTGCAGTTGCTGAAACTTCCCGACGGCACGGTGAAGGTTCTGGTTGAAGGCCAGAGCCGCGCCAAGGTGCGCCGCTACACGAGAACGGATGAGTTCTACGAGGCGGACGCCGAGGTTTTGGCCGACGAGCTCGAGTCTCCCGTCGAAATCGAAGCGCTCGGCCGTTCTGTCGTCTCGGAATTCGAGAGCTATGTGAAGCTCAACAAGCGCGTCTCCTCGGAAATCCTGAGCACTGTCACGCAGATCGAGGATTATTCGAAGCTCGCGGACACGGTGGCCTCGCAGGTTTCGGTGAAGATCGCCGATAAGCAGGACGTGCTCGAGACGGTCAACGTCGCGCGCCGCCTCGAGAAGTGCCTCGCCCTCATGGAGAGTGAAATCTCCGTGCTGCAGGTCGAGAAGCGGATTCGCACCCGCGTCAAGCGCCAGATGGAGAAGACGCAGCGCGAATATTATCTCAACGAGCAGATGAAGGCGATCCAGAAGGAGCTGGGCGACGAGGACGGCAAGGACGATCTCGGCGAGCTCGAAGAGCGGATCAAGAACACCAAGCTCTCGAAGGAGGCGCGCGACAAGGCGACGGCGGAATTGAAGAAGCTGCGCCAGATGTCGCCGATGTCGGCCGAAGCGACGGTCGTGCGCAACTATCTCGACTGGCTGCTGTCGATCCCGTGGGGCAAGCGCTCCAAGGTCAAAAAGGACCTCGCGGCTGCGGAGGAAGTGCTCGACGCCGATCACTTCGGATTGGCGAAGGTCAAAGAGCGCATCGTCGAATATCTCGCCGTGCAGACCCGGGCCAACAAGCTGGCTGGCCCGATCCTCTGCCTCGTCGGTCCTCCCGGCGTCGGCAAGACCTCGCTCGGCAAGTCGATCGCGCGTGCGACCGGGCGCGAGTTCGTGCGCATGTCACTTGGCGGCGTGCGCGACGAAGCGGAGATTCGCGGCCATCGTCGAACCTATATCGGCTCGATGCCCGGCAAGATCATCCAGTCGATGCGTAAGGCCAAGACCGCCAATCCGCTCTTCCTGCTCGACGAGATCGACAAGATGGGGATGGATTTCCGCGGCGATCCGTCCTCGGCGCTGCTGGAGGTCCTGGATCCCGAGCAGAACGCCGCGTTCAACGATCATTATCTCGAGGTCGATTACGACCTCTCGGGCGTGATGTTCGTCACGACGGCCAATACGCTGAACATCCCTGCGCCGCTGATGGACCGCATGGAGATCATCCGCATCGCGGGCTACACCGAGGACGAAAAGGCAGAGATCGCGCGTCGGCATCTCATCCCCAATGCGATCAAGAAGCACGGGCTCCAACCCAAAGAATGGAGCATCGAAGATGCTGCGCTGAAGACGCTCATTCGGCGTTACACGCGCGAAGCGGGCGTGCGTAATCTGGAGCGCGAAATCTCCAACCTCGCCCGCAAGGCGGTGAAGGAGATCCTGCTCAATCCGGAGCGCAAGGAAGTCGTCGTCACCGACGCCAACATCTCCGATTTTCTCGGCGTGCCGAAATATCGTTACGGCGAGGCGGAGCTCGAGGATCAGGTCGGCGCCGTCACGGGCCTCGCCTGGACGGAGGTCGGCGGCGAGCTGCTCACGATCGAAGGTGTCATGATGCCTGGCAAAGGGCGCATGACGGTGACGGGCAATCTGCGTGATGTCATGAAGGAGTCAATCTCCGCAGCGGCCTCTTATGTTCGCTCGCGCGCGGTCGACTTCGGCATCGAGCCGCCGTTGTTCGACAGACGCGACATCCATGTGCACGTGCCGGAAGGCGCGACGCCCAAGGACGGACCTTCCGCGGGCGTCGCCATGGCCACCGCGATCATTTCGGTCATGACCGGAATCCCGGTCCGCCGCGAGATCGCGATGACCGGCGAGATCACGTTGCGTGGACGGGTGCTGCCGATCGGCGGCTTGAAGGAGAAGCTGCTCGCAGCGCTGCGCGGCGGGCTGACGAAGGTGCTCATCCCCGAGGAGAACGCCAAGGATCTCGCCGAGATTCCCGACGCGGTCAAAAACAGCCTCGAGATCGTGCCGGTCTCTCGGATGGAGGAGGTCCTCAAGCACGCGCTCGTCTCGCAACCCACGCCAATCGTGTGGCACGAACCGCCGGCGACGCTCTCGACTCATGGCGGGGACGAAGAAACGACGGGCGTTCGCGCCCATTGAGTTGAGCGCGCGCCCCTGCGCGCGACTCCGCTTCTGAAGCTTTTGCGCCTCGCCCTTCCTGGGGCGAGGCGCTTTTGTTCTGGGGGCCTGCGCAGGCGGCTTCCGATTCATCCATGTGGTTCCGAGCCACGGATTTTCTGGTTATTTCACGCCGTGGCGCAATAATCCCCCGGGATTTGGGGCTTTTTAGAGCCAAAAATCGCCGCAGCCCTTGCATTCTCTCAGATTCGAGGTCACCGTCGCGGTGTCGCCGTCGCCGGCCGATTCGATTTCTCTGCCGGAAGCGAAGCAGGAGGCCTCAGCGGCTTCGTACGGCGCGGAGCAGAAGGAACAGCCCATGGTCAATAAGTTGGAACTCGTCGAGCACGTGGCCGAAGCGACGGACATGTCGAAGGCCGCTGCGGCGGCGGCGCTGGACGCGGTGATCGAAGGCATCACCAAGGCGCTCAAGAAGGGCGAGGACGTGCGCCTTGTCGGTTTCGGGACCTTTTCGGTCAAAAAGCGCGCTGCCGGCAAGGGCCGCAATCCGGCGACGGGGGAGGAGATCAAGATCCCGGCCTCCAAGAGCGCCCGGTTCAAATCCGGCGCGACACTGAAAGCGGCGCTAAACAAAAAGTAAAGCCGACGCTCGGGCAGCTGACAAGGAGCCGAGGGCTCCGCTCTCGGCGCCTCGCCGTGCGCTACTCCGGCTCTTGCGTCCACCCCGCGCCATCGCTTAAGTCCTTTGGCGCGTGGGGCGGTTAGCTCAGCTGGTAGAGCATCTCGTTTACACCGAGAGGGTCGGCGGTTCGAGCCCGTCACCGCCCACCAAAAAATCGGCAAACTGTTCACACCCTCGGCGCCCTCATCCAGAAAGAGGCGGGCGTGGGAAGGCAAGATAGGGAACGGGCCGTGTGGCTGCTCCGGCGGCTTGCCTTCGAGCGCCTGCTGGTGCGTGCGCGTCGGCGACACAGAGACGAGGCGGCTTAGCAGCCCCTCATGGGTCACAGAGCGCCGGGGGCGTGGCGCGGCCCCGGGGATCATTCAGGCCTGGGCGGCGCCCCGCCGCTCAAGAATTCTTTCGATGCGCGTTCAGCCAGCTCCACGAGGCCGGCGGCCAAAAGCGTCGGAAGCGATGAAGGCTTTCGTCCTCAGGTCTTTTATCCAACTTAAGAACGTAATTGGGGTCGTAACTGGGAAGGCGACTCATATCCACCTTATTGAGCAAAGCCCCAAGCAGACAATCATCAACCCCCTTTGCCCTGTCGAGCGCGTGCTCAACAGTGGAGGGGTCGGTTCGACCCCATTCGACGACGAGGAGATAGGAGTCGACAAACCGGATCGTCGATTGAACGTCTGGAACAGGGCCAATCGAGGGGAGATCAACGATCACCCAATTGTAAAGCTGGCGCAGGTTCTCGAAAAGTTTTGGCGCTGCATCAGACGCGAGAATTTCATTCGGATGCACGAGGCCCGCCCGAGCGCCCGCAGGAAGGAACACCAATTCTGAGAGATCGTCTTTCCAGAGCGCCTCGCCAAGCGAAGCGACGCCGCCGACCACCTCGGACACGCCGAGGTCGGCCCCTGGCGCAAGCAGCTTGCTAAGCTCAGGTTTTCTGAAGTCGCAGTCGACCAGAGCTGTGCGAGAGCCCGTTCGAGCGATGAGCCTCGCCAGATTGACCGCAATCGTCGATTTGCCTTCACCCGGCAGCGCGGAAGTTACGCCGATGACCTTGCTGGATCCGGCTGAACCGTAGAGATCCGCGGCCAGCTTGATCGAGTGGAACTCATCGGCAAACCGAGAGAAAGGCGCATCGATGATTGCTGTTGCAGGGCTTCGCCGCCTCGAGACGACGTTTCTCGGGCCTTTGGAGCCGCCCGCGTTCCTACCCGGCGACGCGTCGCCGCCCGCCCTGCGCGCTGCGCCTCCGCCTTCAGCTCTGTCCCCGGCGCGGCTCGCCGCATCGGTCTCCAATGCCGGGACCAAAGCAATGCATTTCGTTCTCAACGATTTCTCGACCTGTTGGCCGGTGCGGAAAACACGGTCCGTCATGTCTCGCAGAACCGCGATCGCAAGGCCCAAGGCCAATCCCCCGAAACTCGCAAGAGCTATCGGCAAAATCTTCTTATTGCTTGGTTTCTGGGGCTGTGTGGCCGGCGAGATCAGTCGGACGTCGCCGATCTTCATGGATTGCTGCTGCACTTGCTCAAGATATCGTGCGAGAAAATTATCATACAACGCGCGGTTGGTGCGGGCGGCGCCTTCCAGTTCCCGCAATTTGACCTGCGACTGGCTCGTCTTTTGCGTATTCAACACGGCGGCTGAATATTCTTTCTCGAGTTGATCCTCCTTGTGCTTGGCGATCTCAAGATCGCTCTTGTAAACCTCAGCGAGTCGCTGGAGCTCATCGAGGATCGAGTTCCGAATTCCCCGCATCTGAGTACGCAATTTAATTACAGCCAAATGATCTTTGCCGTATCGAGCTGAATAGTCAGCCTCACGGTTGGCTAGAACAAAATATTGTGAGCGCAAATTGTTTACGACCTCATTTTTCAGAGCGTCGGCTACGGTCGCATTGAGAGTGGAGTCGCTCCGGTTGCGAGCGAGCGTCGCATCAATGCGGGAGAGCTTGGCGCGCGCATCGGCTGTCTCGGCGCGGGCGTTGACGAGCTTGGTGTTGATCTCGCCCAATTGTTGCTCGGCCGTCAACTTACCGCCGGTATCGACAATGTTATTGTCTCTCTTGAATTTGACGACTGCCTGTTCTGCGCGTGACGCCTCCTCGCCCAATTCTTTAACCCGGGTCTCCAGCCAAGCGCTGGCTTGACCCGCCCCTTGCGCCCGGGATTCGAACTGCTCGCGAATGAACGAATTGGCGACCGCGTTCACGACCTGAGCGGCAAAAGCCGGCTCTCGACTTTTGTAGCTGATTTCAATGATGCGCGTCCTCGGGAGCCGGGTCGCCGTCAGTGAATCGAGAAGCACCTGAACCGCGTGCTCTTCGCGCGCGGATTCGGGAATCGGCCCGCGGGATCCAAATAGTTTCGCGCGAAGCCCGATCGTCTCTTCGAATCCAGGGTGCTCGGTCAGTCGAAGCTCTTTCACGACCGGCAACAAGACATTATCAGACTTGAGGACCTCGACTTCAGTCTCGAGTTCCAAAGGATCGATTGTGGCCTCGCCAAAAGACTGGGTGAGTTGCAGCCGCTTCGAATCCGTGACCAATAATCCTTTTGCCGTGTAAGTCGGCGGCGTGATCAAAACATAGACGACGCCCAGAGAGCTGAGAAGGAATGTCGTGGAGATGACGACCCATAGTTGACGCCGCAGCAATCTAAGGGCGGACCCCAGCGACTCCATCGCGTTCGTTTCCGGGACCTTCGGCTGACGTGTCGCGGCGCGCTCCAAATTCTTCAACATATCGGGTCGAGACCTCTGGCAGGCGAACCGTTGACTCTAAGCGTCAGGAAGAGCCAACCCATTGCGAGGCGGTGTTTTGTTTTCCCGCTTGGAAAGCATTACTATAATCACCGCTTTTTGTCAGGGCAATTCATTGCTGACTGATAAGTGATTGAAAAATAAAAAAACCTCTCCATTCCGCCGCCGGCGGGCGGAAAGCAAGTGGACGAGGCTCCGCCGTCACCTCTTGCCGCGCCATGGCCAGTCGCTCTTGAGGGAGCGAAACGTGACGAGGTCATCGCGCGCGGTTGCTCCTGCGCGCGACGCATTGTTGGAAGCGCGGGCGGTGGCCCATGTTTGCGAAAATGTTGAAGCGGCCAAATCCCGATATTTCATCGGGGCGCCGATTCCGGGTCATGCGCAAAGCGCCAGTAAAGCGCTCGCGCTGTCTGATAAAGCGGTCCAGCCTGCAAGGCGCGCTCGTCTATGCGAGTCATCGGCGCGACTTTCTGAAAATTGCCGGTCGAGAATATCTCGTCCGCGGTCGCAAAGTCGCGGTAGCTCAGTAACGTCTCCACGACCGTAACGCCAGCGGCGCGCAACAAGCCGATGACGCGTTGGCGCGTCACGCCGTCCAGAAACGTCCCGTTTGGCGCCGGCGTGAACACGACGCCGTCCTTGGCCATGAACGCGTTGGAATTGGCGAATTCCGCGACATTGCCGAGGGCGTCGAGCATGAGGCAGTTGTCGAAGCCGCGGCCGGCCGCCTCGATCAGCGCGCGTGCGCCATTGGCGTAATGGCAGCTCGCTTTGGCGTTGACCGGCGCCATTTCAAGCGTGGGCCTGCGAAAAGGCGACAGAGTTACAGCGCCGCCGCGCGGCGCGGGCATCGGCGCCTCATAGATCGACAGGCACCAATTGGTCGAGGCGGGATCGAATCGCACGCCGCCTCCATAGCCTTGCTCCGCCCAATACATGGGGCGAATGTAAAGCTGCGCGTCGGGCGCGAATCGGGAAAGACCTTCCGCAACGAGTTCTCTCCAACGCTCCAGCGTCACCACCGGGTCGAGCGACATATTGGCCGCTGACCAATTTACGCGCGCCAAATGCTTGTCCAGATCTGGTGTGACTCCCTCAAAAGCGCGCGCGCCGTCGAACACGACGGAGCCGAGCCAAGCCCCATGACTGCGCACCCCGAGGATCGGTTGGTTGCCTTCGCGCCAAGCCCCCTCGAAGAAGCTCCAGGTTCGCGTTGGCGCTGAAGGAGTCGTGTTGACGGCGTTCATCGCAATCCTTGCCCTTTACGTCTTACATCGAGAGAAAGCAGCTTTTCGGGCCATGGTCCCGATAGGCTCTTCGTTTCGTTCGGCCACGATCAGGCGCAGCCAATTGCCATAAAGACGCTCTGCGTCGTTGAACCAGTTGGCCGTCGGCGGATTCTGTTCGAGGATCCTGTCGAACCTCTCGAGAAAGCTGAAAGGATCGAGCACTTCCGGGCTAGATCTTAACAAAGCGATTTCCTCTTGGGCGGCCCCCGAAAAGTAATTATCCGGCAACTTAGGGAAAGCCGCGCTCGTTCCTTTGAGAAAACGCAAAGCATCGCGTCTGAACTCGCTTGCCAACGTGTTTGCGGTGTATTCAGGGTGTCCTTGGGTGAAGAGAAAAAGGCTCGGTTCCCGACGCCAAAAACTGTCGACTCCTACGCTTGGCGACCATGAGGAAATAACATAACCATTGGCCGCCAAATCCTCCCGAGAAAGACTATTGTATCGTGAGTGAGGGACGAGAATTTCCTCAGGAGCGCCCTGCGTCGCCCAATCGTCCGGCGTCGCGCTGCAGGCGAAAACGCCGCTGATTTTTTGATCTTGCCTTCGCCGCGAAACACCGTCGAGGAGCTCCACGGCTCCATGCGCCGCAAGGCAGGACCAGAGGCTCCCCAGCGTATGCGTGCGGGCCCAAAGAACGAGCCGCGAGAAATCCGCCCAAAACGGCTCGTCCGCCAATCTTTCAGCGCGCGGTTCGGCTCCCGTCACGATGAGCGCATCGGCGCCGCGCGCATAGAGCGCCTCGATCTCTTCATGCGTGCTCGAGGCCGAACCCCGCGCGACGTCGCTCTGCGGTAAGGCGTAGCAGGTCAATTGATACGTAATGCCTTGCCCCGCCGCGCGGCGAAGCAAGGTCTCGAACTGGCCCACAGTCGCCTCGGCCGCATTCTCGGGCATGTTGTTCACCAGCGCGATTTCGACTGTCGCGCCGCCAACGGCTTCTACGACGGCCGGGGAGCTCATTTCGCAGCCGCGCTTTCTGGGCCGCCTTCCTGTCCCGCCGGCGCGCTCACGGAGAGAGCCTGATCCAAATCCTCGATGATGTCCTCGTAATGCTCGAGTCCGACGCTAAGCCGTATCAGATCGGGAGAAACCCCCGCCCTCTTCAGCCCTTCGAGCGACATTTGGCGATGCGTGGTCGAAGCCGGATGCGTCGCGAGCGATTTGGCGTCGCCGATATTGACGAGGCGCTTGAGGAGCTTCAACGAATCATAAAAGGTCTTCGTGCGCTCAAACCCTCCTTCTACGCCAAATGTGAGGACTGAGGGCGCGCGGCCTCCAAGATATTTCTTCACGCGATCATAATAGGCGTTGTCGGGAAAACCAGCATAATTGACCCATGCGATGCGTCGATCTTGATGGAGGAACTCGGCGACCTTGCGCGCGTTTTCGACGTGGCGTTCGACTCGAAGAGCCAAAGTTTCAAGACCCTGCAGCAGCAAAAATGCGGAGAACGGCGCCATCACGGCCCCGGTTGTGCGCAGATAGACGCTGCGAGCCCGCTCCAGGTAGGCGGAATCGCCAAAACGTTCGACGTAGACGAGGCCGTGGTAGGACTCGTCCGGTTCGTTGAACATGGGGAAGCGCGTGGGGTGCTTCGCCCAGGGGAAGCGCCCGCTGTCGACGATCGCGCCGCCCAAAGTGGTTCCGTGGCCGCCGATGAATTTCGTCAACGAGTGGACAACGATATCCGCGCCGTGCTCGATGGGCCGCAACAATATTGGGGTGGGAACCGTATTGTCGACGATCAGCGGAATCCCGCGCGCATGGGCGCTCTCAGCGAAAGCGGCGATGTCGCAAATATTGCCCGCGGGATTGCCGACGCTCTCACAAAATACGGCGCGCGTGTTTTCGTCGATCGCTTCGGCTATGTCCTGCGGCGCGTCGGTCGGCGCGAAGCGGGCCGTGACGCCTTGCCGCGGCAGCACGTGCTGGAGCAGGGTATGCGTCGTGCCGTAGAGTGTCGGCGTGGAAACGATGTTGCCTCCGGCATCGGCGAGGTTGGCGAAGGCGTAATGCAGCGCCGCCTGGCCCGATGCGACGCATAAGGCGCCAACGCCGCCTTCAAGGGCCGCAATCCGCCGTTCCAATACGGATGTCGTTGGATTTGCGATGCGGCTGTACCGATAGCCTTCAGCTTCCAAGTTGAAGAGCGCGGCGCCGTGATCCGCGCTATCGAATTCATAGGCCACCGTCTGATAAATCGGCACTGCGATGGCTTTTGTCGCGGGATCCCCGTCGAATCCTCCGTGTATGGCGATGGTTTCGGCGCGCATGGATTTCTCCTTACAAGAATTTTGTCCGGAAGCCGGTCGCCGCGCTTGGAGTCGTAGAACCCTATAAGCCTGAGTTCCTTCCTGCCGCTCGAGCCGGGCTCCAAAAGCGCGAACGGCGCCGACCTCCACTATAAGGATAGTGTGTCTCTAAGGATACTGCGACCAGTCCAGACGACGCGGCGCAGCCTGGCGCCGTCGTGACCTTTGAAACGGCGGCCATCCGCGCGCGCAACCAAATATGCAAGAAGCTCAAGTTACGCGGTCGCGCCTGCGTCCACGGTTATCGTTGTCCCGGTGATATTACTGGCCTTGTCCGAAAACAAGAAGCCGACCGCGTTCGCCACGTCATCGACCTCCGCAAGGCGATTGAGCGCGGCGCGGCGAGCAATTTTCGCTTTTTCGTCCGCGTTGAGCATGGACGTCATTTCCGTGGCGATGAAGCCCGGAGCGACGGCGTTGACGGTTATTCCGGTCCTCCCCACTTCGCGAGCCAGTGATTTTGTAAAACCGACCATCGCAGCCTTTGTGGCGCCATAGACCGAGAGACCGCTGTAGCCGGTCGAAGCGATGATCGAGGCGATATTGACGATACGTCCGCCGACCCCCGCCGCCATAATATTGCGCGCCACATATTTCGTGAGCAGGATCGGCGCCAGCATGTTTACGCGCGTCAGCTCCTCGATCTGCGCGTTGTGCATGACCCCGAGAGCGCCTTCCGTGCCTAGGGCCGCATTGTTCACCAGCCCGTAAGGGGGGCCGAACTCCTTCTTCAAACGAATGACCAGCGCTGGAACTTCGTGCACGTCGTTAAAATCGAAGGGCACGAAAGCGAGCGATCCCTCAAGGCGTTGGATCTCCGCACGCAGCTCCTCGCTCTCGCGTCGCGCAATGGCGATGACACGATAGCCATCTTGCGCGAGCCGCCTGCCGATAGCCAGCCCGATGCCTCTGCTCCCTCCCGAAACGATCACGTTACGCACTGCGACGCTCCAACTTTCCGCTCGGAACTACATTGAGAGATGCGACGAATTTTAAGACCGCGGGAACCTTGTGGCGGTCGAGTCGATCTCGGCAAATCGAGAGGATCTCGTCTCGCAGGTCATGATTTTCGTTCTCTCGCGCGTCGCCCTTCAAGACCACCTCGGCGACGATGATATCGCCGATGATCGGATTTTTGCGCGCCTTGACGAGCGACATATGCACTTGCGGGTGCATGTTGATCACGCTCTCGACTTCTTCAGGATGCACTTTCAATCCGCCGATGTTGACCACTCCCGTGCGACGCCCCAAGAAGTGGAAGCGGTCCGCGCGCAGTTCGACGGCGTCGTCCGTATCGATAAATCCTTCCTCGTCGCGCAAGCAGCGATCATCCGCACCAATATAGTCGATGGCGCTGCGTGATGAACGAACGCGGATGACGCCGTCGACGACCCGCAGTTCCACGCCGTCCCGCTCGCCGAGGAATTCGCGGGGAAAGCCCTCCATGACGTCGTGCACTTCAAACACGACGCCCGCTTCGGTCGAGGCGTAGGCGTGCACGATTTGCGCGTGGGGATAGGCGGCCTGAAGCCGTTGCAAAACGGCCCGGTCGGCGATTTCGCCCGACAGGCGCACATATTTTGGCTGCAGTGAAGCGACGAAGGGGCTCATCAGCAGCCGCCGCCAATGGGAGGGAGTACCGGCAATATGCGTCACCCCCGCGGCCAGACAACGCCCGACATGCGCTTCCAGGGTGTCGCCCGAATCGGAGAGAACCAATGTCGCGCCACTGGTCGCCGCGCGCAAAAACATCTGAAGGCCGCCGTAGCGCCGAATATCATAAAAGGTTGTCCATACGGGCTGCTCGCCGGTGGACGGCCCTTTGCGAATGGCGCCGAGCAGACGCGCGAGACTATGGGCGACGAGCTTGGGGGCGCCTGTCGTGCCCGAGGTCGGCATCACCCATTCTGTCGTTCCGCGCCGCTGTGGCCGGCTCTCGGACAGGCTGGGAACGCCGAGACGGTAGACCGGCGTGCCAGCCGGGACGTCGCTGGTCTCCTCATCGCAGAGAATGGCGTCGACCTCCGCCGAAGAGATGACCGAGGCCAATTGATCGGCGCTAAAGTCCGGCGGGCAGATCACAATGCGGGACGCAAAGCCGTCGAGCTCAATGAGCGCCAGCCCCGCATTGAGTTGATCCTTTGCGGCGATCAGGACGCATCGGTCCTCGAGGTCCGTCACCCGCCCCGAGAATAGCGTCATCTGGGCCGCTTCAGCGAAGCTCACGGCGGCCTTCGGTCCCCGCAGGGACGCCTGTGTCCCGAAAGCCGCGCGAGAAACCATGTCTCGCAGCGCCGGTGGATTTGAGTCGTGATGGTCTTCCATACAGTCTCACACAATCGCCAACGCTATCCGGAATATAGACTCTCTTGCGACGCAGCGAAGGGTCGATGTCTGGCCTCGTCCTCAAAGAGTTTCACGATAATGGCGAAACGCAAGGACTCGAGCTTTGAAGCCATGAACGACAACCCAGCGCCAAAATTTGCGCATTTTGCTCGACTTGCTTCCCGTTTGGTAACTTAAACGAAGTATGAGATCAAGAGCAACACGATCGTTCGTCGTCGCGCCGCCGCGCTGTGGCAATGCGCCCTTTGCTCCAATACCACCATGTTTTCTGCGTTCGGGCGATTCGGACCGAACTCAGCGTGATCTAAGGCGACGCGGATGCGCCGCCCGCCACGGCTGCGACGGTGCTCGTCGTCGTGTTGAGGAGATTCTTAATGATGAGCGCATTTTGCGCGGCGACGATCGGGTCATTCACTGTCCCCACAACCAATCTAAAATAGGTCATGGCCTTGGCGGTCTCGACCGACAACGAGTTGGAAACGTAAATGACGTCCTTGTTTCGCATCGCAAATTCCTTTGCGAAGAAAAAGCCCGCGGGATCACGGAAGTTAACAAGATAAACAACGGGGATGATCGGGCCATCAAACGCCGCACAGTCGACGCCGAGCATTTCCGCCACCCGGCGCGTCTCGCCCCTGTATAGGAACACGGCGCCAGGATCGGCCAGATCGTTCTTGAGCCCTCCCGATTTCGCAACCGCTTCGGCAAGCGTTATGTGCCAGGCGTCGAAGGGCTTCTGGGCGCCGCTGTCTTGGCCGCCGAAGCCGAGCGCGCCGAACGCGAGGAAGGTCTGCGGCTCGCGGTAAATGTATATGGTGTCGTTGGGATGGACATAGATGTTGTTGGCCGGTTCATAAACGACCGCGCCAAAGGGAACCGTGGCGCGCCGTCCCGCCCGCTCGAGCGTCACCCATTCGTCGAACCCCTGACTCTTGGGTCCTCCTGCGCGCGTGATCGCATCGAGAAGATGCTCTCCGGCGGCGTTTGCTGGGAAACGAGCAGGACTGTTCACGTCGCCGAGCACGCTGATCATCGAGGTCCGCTGTTCCACCAGCGTGACGATAACCTGCGGCTCGATCGCGCGATTCTTCAGGGCCTCGACAATGGACCGCTGCACCTCCGGCGGCGTTCGTCCCTTCGTCTGGATCGGCGGCGCATAGGGAATGGTTATATAGCCGTTGGCGTCGACGCTTTGATTGGGGAAAGTGACGAAGTTTCCGGGGCGGACGCCCGCTTCGGACGGAATGAAGAGTCCCCCTGAACCGGCTTCGAAGAGCGTCACGCCCACAACGTCGCCGATGCCGAAACGAATCTCCTTAGGCGGACGCTCATCCCCAAACGTCGCCGACAATTTGACCGTTTCCTTCGCCAGGATCTCAATAACTCCCGGCGTCACCTTGACTAACCCATAGGGCAGGCTTCCCGGATCCCTCTGCCCGCCGCGTATTTCGAGGTTTGCGGGACCGGAGGTGGGAAATATTTCGCAACCGCTCAGGCCAATTGAAACGCAAATCGCCAGGCAACAAAGAAGATGCGCAGGCTTCATAGGCGCAAACCAACTCAAGGCGATACCAATTCAGGGACCCCGAGCGAACGGGAAGACGGCACCGTGCGAGTCATATCAGGCGATCTCCATCGATCGGGGCAAAGAGCGCGCCCTGACTACGACGCCTTCATGCGTCGGAAAAATATCCTTATTCCGCCGCGCTGGCAACCAAAATCTATTGGAGTTTTCTGATTCGAAAGGGTTTCTTGTTTCACGGAGCACCGCATCTTGGAATGTTTCCGAGTAAAGGGCCAGTGGCTGTTTCGACATTCGAGGTCTGAGCCCGCGCTGGTCGTCTCCTCACCGGACCGACCGCCCATTGGCCCGCCTTTCGCGAAGGACTGCGTCAAGCTCGCGCTTGCGCAGGTCGAGGCGAAGGAGAACGAGACCATTCCGGCGATTTTTAGACCAAGAGTCTTTACGGTTCGTTCCCCGGAGCCGTCAGGACAATGCGGGAGCTGGACAATTCCCAATCAGCCGCTACGGGCGCATGAAGGCGTCGCCCGAGCGCCGGTCCTTGGATTTGACGCCGACGCCGCCACAACCTAACTTTTGGGCTGACTGAGCGAGCGGAAACAAGGACGCCGCAAATCTGCGCCGCGCCGCGATCCCGGATACGACTTCATGGTTGAAGCCCCGAGTTCCGAGTTTCGATCTCCGGTAGAGGAGCCGCTCGATTCCGCCCCTCACGGGGCGACCTCGGTTCGGCTGCCATTCGTCCTCATTCTCATCGCGGTGACGATGTTCATCCCCGAGGAGGCGTCATTTTTCTTCGGCGAACGCCGCATGACCGTCGTCCGGCTCCTTTTCTTGCTCATTGCGCCGGCGCTCCCGTTCCGTTTCATTCAACTGTTGATCCAAGGAAAATACCGGTTCATCTGGTCCGATGCGCTGGTGCCGCTCACGGGCCTTTGGATGCTCATCGCGCCGAGCGTGATCGACGGGTTCGATCATTCGGTGGTCTCGAGCGGTGTCGCGGCCCTGGAGTTTTGCGTTCCCTACCTGGCGGCGAGGCTGTTTCTCTCGGAAAGGGGGCAGGCCGTCGCTCTTGTCCGGATTCTTTGCATCGCCATCGCCACAGTGGGCATTCTTGGAATTCTGGATACGGTCTCGAGACGCGCTTTCTTGAAGGAAACCATCGGAAAGATTACGGGATATGTCGGTATTGCCGAAGGTGACGATTACGATAACATGCGCGGTTTCCTATTTCGCGCGCTAAGCACTTTGGAGCACCCGATCTTATTGGGGACGGCGTGTTTCTACGGCCTGCTCATGGCGACCACGATGCGCGGGATGACCCGCCTTTACGCTATCGGCGGCTCCGCGCTCGGAATGGTGCTCGCCGCATCGTCGGCCCCAATTCTCGGAGCCTCAATCGGTTTCGGCGTCGTAATTTATGAAAAAATCACCCGAAACGTTCCTTTCCGCTGGACTGCAGCGACTATTGCCGCCCTGATCGCCTTGACATTGATTGTGACCATCCCAAGCGACCCGATGGGGTTTCTTATTGGCCATTTGACGTTCGACGCTCAGACCGGTTGGTATCGCCTTCTCCAATGGGACTGCGCCGGCGCCCTCGTTAAGGCGTCTCCGATTTTCGGAATAGGCGATTCCGACGAGTGGGCGGCCACCTGTGGGCTCGCAAAAACAATCGACTCTGTGTGGCTACGGACGTCGATGCTCTATGGCATTCCGGGCTCGGTGCTCATTTTTCTTTGTTATGTCGGCGCATCTTCGGTGCCGGTCGGCATAGAAGATACGGATCTGAATCTGACAAGGCAGGAAAGGCGGCTAAGCTTTACGTTGAGCGTCCTTTTAGGAGTTGCTATTTTTATCGGCTTCACCGTTTTCTATTGGGGAACCGTCTATGTTTTGACGATGTTCCTGGCGGGGATCAGAGCCCACTTGGGCGCGCTTGCGGCCGAGCCACGGGACCCTTGGATCGAAGACGATGAGTGAAGAAAGTGGGGGCGAGCTCCTTTGGCGTCGTCGGTTTCTCAGTCGGGCTCATTCTCCGCCGGAACTGGGACCGTGGAGGTGACGCCGTCGCTCGTCGCCCTCGCCGATCGCGGTCAATTTTGCGAATTTCCTGGTCGGGGAGCGGCCAGCTCCCTTCGGCCCCGAAGCGTGCTGCGTTTCGCAGGCGGCGGAGCCGCTCGGCCTTGTTAAAGTCGGGAATTTGAGGCTTGTCTGCGGAGCGCGGGCTCTGCGGCGGCTCTGCTGAACGAGCACTAAAACTCCTGAGCGGCGCTTCACAACTCGAGATGGGGGGATACGAATGCCGAACACGAACTTTGAGAATTTGTACCCTTTTCGTATTCTCGTATCCATAACTTTTCACTATAGGGCCGCGCGTCTCGAATATTTATTTGGAGTCATTCGCGCTCTATCGGAATACCCCGTCGAAGTTCTGGACATTGTTGTGGTCACGAACGTGGACAATGAAGAGAAATTGACGGGCATGAGAGCCTTGTGCGAGCCGCTTCTTGAGCCGATTCCCTCCGGTCAACCTTCAAAGAAGACACTCTCTTTCAAGAGTTTTACCCAACTCTCCAACCCTTGGTTTTTGCCATGGGCGCATAAATCGATTATTTCTGAGACTTTTATGTCCAAAGATTCAACTTATACGCATTTCATCTATCTTGAGGACGACATCGTATTGTCTATGGATAATTTTCTATATTTTGTGGGTTTCAGAGAGAAGTTGGCAGGATATGGTTTAATACCATCATTCCAGCGCATTGAGTATAATAATGCAGATGACCATCTTTATCTTCTCGATCAGGTAGGGGTTAGCGCTTTTGAAGGCCGGCAGCGTGTCGAAATTGACAACTATACTTTTGTTAATCTAGACTACCCCCATATGGCGATGTTTATATTGGATCGCGCGCTCGCTACCGAATATGTGAGCAGTTCATCCTTCGATCGTCAACGCAGCGTGGCGATTCGACCCGATTGGGGGATCGCCGAGAGAGCCTCCATGTCTCTTTGCTTCGAGAACACGCCTGCGGGCTTCGCGCACCGTTATGTTTCTCCGGTGAATCCCGTTACGAGGACAACGCCGCGTTGGAGCTGGGTTTATCACATTGCCAATAATTATTCGAAGAACGAATTCACGCCTTTCGCAAAAACGCGGACAGATCAATTATTTGCGAGCGATGAAAGCGTGGCGGCATGGAAGCCGCCATCGATGTTCAAGAGGTTTTTGTCGCGGGCAAAAAGCGGCAAGTTCTACGTTCCGCCATCACAGAACCTTGAATAGAGCCGCATGAGCTGAGCAGCTGGATCACGCTGTGTTTGAGGGGAAGCGCCGCTCTAAACTTCCCGCGTCTGAAACGCTTCGCTCAGCAATTTTGGAAGCGCAAGTCCTGCCCAGATAAGGTAACCCAAAAAGAAGCAAGCCAGTATCCCAACGCGCTTAAGAGGTTGCCCATCCATTGGGAGCAAGATTCCGATCGCCCCGAGGATCGCGACAAGGGAACAGCCGAAGGTCCAAAGGAAATGACGGCGCGCGGCCAGAAAGCCGTCCCGCGTGACATGCAGGGCGGCGACCAGGCTGGCGACTTCGCCCCCGAGACGTCCGACAAGCGGCGAGAGCAGCGTCGGAAAAATCCAGCAAAGAACCATGCTGGCCGCCACTCCCGAAAAGCCGGCGAAGTTCGTGAGCGCCAGAGCGGCGGTTCGCCCTTCATGCAAAAGCAAGCCGTTGAAAGGCTCCATGCGCACAATTCTGAAAAACGCGTTCAGCGTCAGCAGCGCCAGCGCCCAATCGTCGACGACGAAAGTCTGCCCAAAGACGAGGCGGATGGCGGGATTCAAGCCGATCAGCGATGCGCAAGCATAGATCCCAGCCAGGATAGGCACCGTCGTCGCATAGGCCCGCAACCTTGCGGCCAGCTGACCGGTCTCGACCTTGGCGTTGTGCAAGGCGGCAAGGCCGAAGGTTCCCACCACCTTGAAGAGGATGCCGATCGGGAGCGTGGCGGCGAGCATCGAGACGGAGTAGACGCCGAGCGTCGGGAGGCCGAGCAGCGCGCCGACGATGAGGCGGTCGCCTTGGCTTACCGCGGCTAACCCTATGCCGTTGAACATGAGCGGATAGCCGAATTTCCAGGCGCGTCGGAAATAAGGCGTACGAAAATTGATCTTGAAGGGCTGGGTGGCCAGCCGATGGCTCATCACGGTGGTGAGCAGGCTTTGAGTGAACAGCGAGGCGAGCAGCGCGTTATGGTCGCGCCAGATGACCGCGACAACGATCAACGTCACCAGGCTGCCGAGGTGCGACACGAGACTGACTTTGAACTGGCCGTCGTAACGATAGTCGCGTTCCGCCACGCGCGTCTCGAGATGCTCCAGCGAGCGCACCAGGGAAATAAGGCCCATGAAGGCGAAAGCCTCCCAATCCTGATCGCGCCCGAAGACATGCGCCAAGGCTGGCGCTCCGAGTAGCATGATCATCGCGAGCGCGCAGCCTCGAAGCAGTCCGAGGGCGTGAGCGCCGGCGAGCGCCTCCGCAAAATCCTCGCGGGAGGAACAGAAGACGAACCGATAAATGGCTAAGTCCGTGATCTGCTCAAGCGAAGCGGAGACGGCTGAAAGTGCGGAAGCGAAGCCTAGCTCCTCGAGGCTCAGAAGGTGCGAGAAGAAGATCATCCGCACCAGAGGCGTTCCGAGGTCGAGAGCGCCAATCGAAAACAAATGTAAACCTTTGACAAGACCGGATCGCAGGGGCGCCATTCAGGTAGGCCTCATCTAATGCTGTCCCAATTTCGCTTGGGCGCCTGGTCCAATTTGTTGTCTTTCAAAGAAACCCGATTGCGTCAAGCGCGCCGGCCGCAAGCATTTCCGCATTTCGGCAAATCCAACTGGTCGGCGCAGCAAGGATTCCTGCTCCTCAGCCCGGCTTGGATCGCGCCGCTCCGGCGGAATGCTTGCACGGCGACCGCAGCCTCAGCCCCGCTCGGCCCGGCACTGATGATCCAGCAACTCCTCCGCAGACCCGCCCGCCCCCTGCTCGAGCAGCGCGAACCCACGTTCGCCCTGGGCGCCCGTCACACCCGCGACGGCGATGGTCTGGAGGCCCATGCTTGACCGGGCGCCGGGGATCTCCTCGGCGACGATCTTGAAAGGGCTACGCTCGAGCCCCGTTTCAGGAAGACGCTTGGCGCGGTAGCGCCCCCAAGGCCTCAGATCGAGCGTCGACCAACGCTGCGTTGAAAGCTTCGCGCCCGCCAGCGCCTTCTTCAACCGTGCGTCGAGACAATCGACATGGATGTGCATCTGATCCTGCGTTCGGGCGTGGCGCGAATTGATCGCCATGCCGATGTCGTCCCAGCCCAGCGGCCGCGGGGCGGCCGAGGCGACCCGTTCGCGCTCATCCCAAGCGTAAGCCCAAAAATTGGGGGCGTCCTCACGCAGCAGACTTGGGCTCTCTATCCCTTCCAACCGGTCCGTCGGCACGATGATGATGCGCGTCGCGTCGCCGGGGGCGCGGATCACGACGAAGCCGCGTTTGTCGTCGACCGCAAGGCAGGGAAGCGGAAGCCCGAGCGTCGCGTGCATGGGGAGGCAGAGCTTATGCACGACCTGCCAGAGCGCGCCGCGGTCAGAGAGGTCGAGGGCTTTGGCCCCCCAAGGCGGCGCCAGGGCGCTCGCCCCGAGGCCGGCGGCGAGCAGGAGCCTGGAGGCGATGCGCGCCAGGAGGGGCCGGGCCGGCGCGCCGACCGGAGCCGGGACGGAAATACTTGTCTTCAAGGGCGTTTCAATTCCTTGCTCCTGCGACGCAGCGCGACCATAGCGGATCGACCTCTGCAGAAAAACCAAATTCCCCGGCCCAGGCGACACCGCAGCCCCCTTGGTTCTCCGAAAGGCCCGCGCCTCGATCGCGCGAAAAACCGGTCTCCGCTTTTTCGCATCGCGCTCTAGCGAAAGCTCCTTTCCGCCTGGGTCGGGAAACGCCTTGTGTTTGCCATGGAATTTCCTAGAAAGAGCCCGCGCCCCCACTTTTCGCTGAAGGATCCGCCGGCATGGCTTCTCTCGACAGTTTCAAGGCCAGGAAAAAACTCGCCGTCGGAACCAAGACCTATGACTATTATTCGCTGGCCGTCGCCGAAAAGAACGGGCTGAAAGACGTCGCGCGCCTTCCCTATTCCCTCAAGAGCCTGCTCGAGAACTTGCTGCGCAACGAGGACGGCCGCGCCGTCACGAAGGAGACGATCCAGGCCTTTGCGGGCTGGCTCACGCACAAGGGCAAGACGGAGGTCGAGATCGCCTTCCGCCCGGCGCGCGTCTTGATGCAGGATTTCACCGGCGTTCCGGCCGTCGTCGATCTGGCCGCCATGCGTGACGCTTTCGTCGCGCTGGGCGGCGATCCGCAGAAAATCAATCCGCTCGCCCCCGTCGATCTCGTCATCGACCACTCGGTCATCGTCGATCAATTCGGCACGGCGCGCGCGCTGAAGGCCAATGTCGCGCTCGAATATGAGCGCAATGGCGAGCGCTATCGTTTCTTGAAGTGGGGCCAGGAAGCCTTCGACAATTTCCGCGTCGTGCCTCCCGGCGCGGGCATCTGCCATCAGGTCAATCTCGAATATCTTGCCCAGACGGTTTGGACGAAGAAAGAGCGCGTCAAGCACAAGGGTAAGACCGAGACGATCGAATGGGCCTATCCCGACACGCTCGTCGGCACCGATTCCCATACGACCATGGTCAATGGCCTCGCCGTGCTCGGCTGGGGCGTCGGCGGCATCGAGGCGGAGGCGGCCATGCTCGGCCAACCCCAGACGATGCTCGCGCCGGAAGTCGTCGGCTTCAAGCTCGAGAATGAGCCGCGCGAGGGCGTGACCGCGACCGACATCGTGCTGACGGTCACGCAAATACTGCGCAAGAAGGGCGTCGTCGGCAAGTTCGTCGAGTTTTTCGGCGATGGGTTGGCGCATCTCTCGCTCGCCGACCGTGCGACCATCGCCAATATGGCGCCCGAGTATGGCGCGACCTGCGGCTTCTTCCCCGTCGATGAGGTCACGCTCGCCTATCTCAAAGCCTCAGGCCGGTCGGCGGCGCGGGTCGCGCTCGTCGAGGCCTACGCCAAGGCGCAGGGGATGTTCCGCACGGCGCAGGCGCCGGAGCCGGAATTCACGGATGTGGTGACGCTCGACCTCTCCAGCGTCGTTCCCTCGCTCGCCGGGCCGAAGCGCCCCGAGGGACGGGTCGCGCTCGAAGACATGAAGTCGACTTTTCTCTCGGCGCTGGAAGGCGAATATAGAAAGCCCGGCGGCGTCGAAGCGCGCCATGCCGTCGAAGACGAAGCGTTCACGCTCGGTCATGGCGACGTGGTCATCGCCGCGATCACCTCCTGCACCAACACCTCCAATCCTGGCGTGCTTGTGGGCGCGGGCCTTCTGGCGCGCAATGCTGTCGCGCGCGGCTTGAAGGTAAAGCCCTGGGTCAAGACTTCACTGGCGCCGGGAAGCCAAGTCGTCGCCGCCTATCTCGAGAAAGCGGGCCTGCAGAAGCCGCTCGACAAGCTCGGCTTCAATCTCGTCGGCTTTGGCTGCACGACCTGCATCGGCAACTCCGGGCCGCTGCCGGCGCCCGTCTCCAAGACCATTCAGGCGCATGATCTCGTCGCGGCGTCGGTGCTCTCCGGCAATCGCAATTTCGAGGGCCGTGTGAATGCCGATGTGCAGGCGAATTATCTCGCCTCGCCGCCGCTCGTCGTCGCCTTCGCGCTCGCTGGCACGGTGGCGATCGATCTTTCGAGCGAGCCCTTGGGCAGCGACAAGAAGGGCAAGCCAGTTTATCTCCGCGACATTTGGCCGAGCAATGCGGAGATCGAGGAGGTCATCGCCAAAAATGTGACCCGCGGCATGTTTCGCGACGCCTATGGCGAAGTCTTCGACGGCGACTCCCACTGGAAGAAGCTCAAGACGCCGAAAGGCGAGACTTACGGCTGGGACGCCCAATCGACCTATGTGCGCAATCCCCCTTATTTCACGGGGCTGACGAAGGAGCCGAAGTCCGTTAGCGACATCCTCGAGGCGCGAATCCTCGCGCTGTTTGGCGATAAGATCACGACCGACCATATTTCGCCGGCGGGCTCGATCAAGGCGGCGTCTCCCGCCGGCAAATGGTTGCAGAGCCAAGGCGTCGAGCCCAAGGACTTCAACCAATATGGGACGCGCCGAGGCAATCACGAAGTGATGATGCGCGGCGCCTTCGCCAACATCCGCATCAAGAACTTTATGTTGAGCGACGCCGCCGGCAACGCGCCGGAGGGCGGAAACACCAAGCATTTCCCGGATGGCGAGACCCTGTCGATTTACGACGCCGCCATGAAATACAAGGCGGAAGGCGCGCCGCTCGTCATCTTCGCCGGCGCCGAATATGGCAATGGCTCGTCCCGCGACTGGGCGGCGAAAGGCACGGCGCTGCTTGGCGTCCGCGCCGTCATCGCGCAAAGCTTCGAGCGCATCCACCGCTCCAACCTCGTGGGCATGGGCGTGCTGCCGCTGACCTTCGAGCCGGGAACGACATGGCAGTCGCTGGGGCTCTCGGGCGCGGAGCAGGTGACGATCGAGGGCTTAGGAGCGAGTCTTACGCCCCGACAAATCCTCGTCGCGAAGATCGTCTATGCTGACGGCAAGCGGCGCGAGGCGCCGTTGCTCGCGCGCATCGATACGCTGGACGAGTTGGAGTATTTCCGAAACGGCGGGATTTTGCCTTACGTTTTGCGGAGCTTGCTTAGCTGAGCAGAGCCGCGCTTTGGCGCGGCTTAGGCGCTGAGTCGCTTTTGACGTCGCGGGAGTGAAATACGGCGAAGTTTCAAGGGGCGGAGCGCGCGGATGCTCGTCGGGCTGAGGGTTGCCGTCAGTCACACGACGGCGCGCATCGAAAATGCTGCGTCGAGCCCCGCCTTCTCCTTTTGATTTAGATCAACTTGCCGAGAATTTCCGTCGATTCGGCCCGCGTTTAGGTTTTCGGTCGAAGGATCAGGCGGGCGGCGCCTCGTGTTGCGATGACTGAGCCTGACGACCCGATGGCCGAACGGCTTCTCCGCGCTCCGGCGGCAGAAACTGGATCAGCCAGCTCTCGCTGCTATTTGTTGGTGCGCTTCCGAGCATTTGTTACATTGCGTTCGCGGCGGCGACCGCGCTGATTGTAATTGGGGACCTCCAATGGGCCGCGTCCGGAATATTTACATCGTTGATGACGATCCAAGCGTCACCGAGGCCTTGGGGCTGTTCCTGACGACGGAAGGATTTTCGGTGCGTCGGCATGCTTCGGCGCGTTCGCTTCTCGAGTCTTTGAAAGAAGAGGAGAGTGGTTGCGTCGTCACCGACATGAGGATGCCCGAGATGACGGGCCTTGAACTCATTCAAGCTATGAAAGCGCAAGGCGTTTCGATGCCGGTCATTCTTGTCACCGCCTACGCTGATGTTCCGCTGGCGGTACAAGCGATGAAGCTCGGCGCGGTGGAGCTGTTGGAAAAGCCGTTCGATTATGAGGCGTTGCTCAGAACCATCCGCGAGGCGCTGCAGCAAACGCACGCCGACGAGGAGCGCAGAGCAAAAACACAATCGATCCTCAAGAGATTTGCAACGCTGACGAAACGCGAGAAGGAGGTGCTCGCGGGATTGCTCAAGGGACGTTCGAACAAGCTCATCGCGCATGATCTTGGCATCAGCATGCGGACCGTCGAGGTTCATCGTGGAACGCTGATGATGAAAATGGACGCGAAGAGTCTGCCGGAACTGGTGCAGCTCGCCCTGGTCGTGCCGCCCGAGGAGCTATCGGGAGCTCCGGACTAAGCCGGTTTGCTGGGCCGCTATCCTCTCGCAGTTCTCGGTGTCGAGAAGCGGAAGCGCAAAGGAAACGATCGTCCCACAATCCAAGCTGGGCTTAGACCATATACTTCCGTGGTGCGCCTCGATAATCGCGCGGGAGATGGACAAGCCGATGCCCATGCCGCCGGCTTTTGTCGTGGTGAAGGGCTCAAATAGGCTATCTCTCAGCTCCGGAGAGACGCCCTGTCCCTTATCTGAGACGTCAACTCGAATCTGTTGATCGTCGCAGGAGGTTGCGATGATCAGCTCGCTTTTCGCAGACGTCGCCATGGCCTGCATGGCGTTGCGAATGAGATTCACGAGGACGAGCGCCAGCTGCACCTTGTCCGCAAGCACCTCGTCTCTTGCAGCGTTCAGTTGAAGCTTAACCTTAGATTTATCATCCGCGACGACGCCAGAGTCCGCCAACGCCTGTCGGATCAGGTCGTGAAGATGGGCCGGGAGCAGGTTTGTTTCGCCATGGGAGATAAATTCTCGCAGCCGCGAGATGATTCTCCCTGCCCGTGTGACTTCCCCCGCGGTCTTCTCCAGGGTTTCGGCGACGACTTCAGCCGCACGCCCCGTCGAGCCTGAAGAGAGCATACGCCTTGCCGCCGCCGCATAGGCGCCGGCGGCCGTCAGCGGTTGCGTAATTTCATGCGCGAAGCCCGCAGCCATGCTTTTCATCAGATCGAAGCGATGGATGTGAAGTTTCTGAAGCTCCGCCTCGGCCCGTTTGCGGTCAGAGATGTCGAGCGCCAGAGCAACGCCTTTCGCGCCCGCGCCGTCGAGAGTGGAGACGGCGGTCAAAACGGGGAGCCGTTCTCCATTCTGGCGAATATATTCTTGTTCAAACGGCTCTTTGGTCGCGCCGCTCGCTCTGACCTCCGCCATCGCGGCTTGTTCACGGGGAAGGAACTCGGGGGGCGTGATCTTGATCCAGTCGATGCGACCGTCGCTCAGGTCCTCCCGGCTGTAGCCCAGCATCTCCAGAAATTTGTCGTTGGCTTCCGTGATCGAGCCGTCGACATTCCAGCACATGACTCCAACTAATCCCGAATCGTAAAAAACGCGCAAGCGCCGCTCGCTCTCCTTCAGCTGGTCAGCGAGTTGAGCCTTTTCATGCAACAGCCCTTCGACCCCTTTTTCGTGCGTGATGTCGCGGCTCACGCCGATCAGGCGAGCGGGCTTGCCTTCCACGAATAGGGCCTGCGCCTGCGAACCGACCCACCGCTCTGCATTATCGTCGACGCGGCGAATGCGATATTGCGCGAAATAGCGACCGCCGTGCATGGGATCGAGCGCGGCGCGGAATGCCTCCGTCGCGGCGGATCTATCTTGGGCCACCACCGCGTCGAAAAGGGCGTCGCGCGTCACGAGCGTGTCGGATGCAAATCCGAAGATCTCGCGCATCTGCGGGCACGCGTCGAAGACGTTTCCCTCCGTGTCGAAGTCCCACGCGCCGATCGCCCCCGCGGACATTGCAAGACGGAGGCGTTCATTGACGATTCGAAACCGATCTTCGACGTCGGCGCGCTCCTCGGCGGAGTCCGTGCGTGACATCGCGTTGCGGAGCGCTTCGCTGGCGCCCGAAATGACTGCTGCGCCGGCGAGAAAAATAGGGAGCTCGATCCAGTCGCCTGTCTGCGTCACGGGAAAGAGCCAGAGCTGCGCGACGGCCGCGCAAAGCAGAGCGGCGACGAGGCCCGACACGGAGCCGCCCAAGAGCGCGCCGCCCATGACGACGGGATAGAATGTCAAATAGGCGATGCGATTCCCCACAAAATCCTGAATCGCAAGACGGAAAGCCAAGCCGAGGACAGCGGCGCCGACGCCGATCGCAAGGCGCTGAAAGAGCGATTGCACGGGGGAGGGAGCGATCGATGTCGCCGCGACCGAAGGACGGCGCGTGCTATTCGGCGCAGAGAAAATCTGCTCGAAAATTCGCCGAGCCTCGTAAGGATAAGGCATCGAAAGATCTCCGCCAGAGCCGCCCGGCTGGAGAATGACCTCGCCCGGGGTCGCTTGACAAGCCAATCCCGCGAGCCGGCTCGATGCGGCGCCGGTTTACGAAGTTTCTACCGCGCCAGGTTCTACCCCTCAATGAAAGCCGTCGCGCGCTCAAGCCGCGCGCCGGTCTCGACCATCCTCGTGGTCTTGAGCGGGCCGCCGTTAGCGCCGGCCCACCTCGTCGCATCTTTGTTTCGATGGCGCCGAACCCGACCGCGGCGTCACAGCGACGCTTCAGATCGAATTCGCCGCGACTGTGTCTTGCTTGCGCGACGCAGCCGGCTTCAAGGGGTTCACCGGCGCCTCCTCCAACGGACGCGCGTTGAAACCTGCCTTGGCCACGCGCATCGTCTGGTTCGCCATATCGGCGTAGATGCTGCCGATCTTGGTCACTTCCGTGGTGAAATCATCAAAAGCCGTCCTGGCGAAATCGGAGTTGAGCTGGATGATCTCGTCGAGCTTGCGCGCCCGCGAGAGTTTTTCGCCAAGCGCAATAATGTTCGCGACGCTCTTCTGCGAATAGCCTGTCGCCTCGGTGGTGATGGCCCAGAAACCTTGAGTCGCCGATGTCGCAGCCGCCGTGACCGCCTCGAACTGAGTGAGGCCGGCGTTCCCGATTTGTTGAGGACTCATGAACATCAAACATCCTTTCTGGTGTGGCCGTTGTCGCGCCAAGCAAGCATCACGGAGAAGCGTAGTTCGAACGCTCAAGGTCGTGCCTGCCTCGCAGATATACGCGCTCGGTAAATAAGCCTTAGGATGTCAGCAGGGTCAATTGGGTATTTATTCGTACGCATCGACATTACATTATTGTACGTCTACCCAGGCGCGGATGAAATCTCGGCGAAAGTGGCTGCGAGCCTCTGTGAGCCGGCCAGCATCCTGACAGGGTTTGCTACGGGCGCGCTTTCACGCTTTCACCCGAGTTCCTGATCAGAGGGACGCAGGAGTGCTCACTCGAATCTGGATTCGGGATAGTCGGACAAAAACTGTCGTAGCACGAGGAGCAAGTCCGAAGCCTGCGCGGGCAGGCCGAGATCGAGCCATATGCCGATATCGGCGACGATCATTCTTCGCACGATTTTCGGACCTCGCCAGAGGCTCAGGAGATAGCTCGAAAGCAGCGCGCGATGCCGGGCCGACGGCTGGGTTCCCAAGTTCATCTCGTCGGGCGCGAGCCGCGTGAAGGTTGCGCACTCTTTGATGCTGCTCATCGCCCAGACTCCCGTTTCACGACGACGCCAGAATTCCACCAGCCGTGACGTGATAGCTCGTCCGCCGATCTTTTTGAATTGTGATGAACTCGTATTGCAATGCAGCAGCGTCGAAACCGATAACTCGCGCAACGCTTGCCAAACGGAAGAGGATTTCCAGATAAAAGGGCTGGCCAAAGGAGGGATAGGCCAGGCGCATATGCGCCACGGACGCCGTGCTCCTCGATATTGATGTGAGCTTTTTCTCTTAGGCGTTCCCCTTCGCGATTGGACTTGCCGAGGATCTCGAGGCTGGAGACGCGCAAGTCGATCGGCTCTCGAGCTGAAGTGGAGGCCGCTCATGGAATGCTACCGCCCGCTGCATGTCCATAATCAAGCCGGAGCCGCAAGCGTGCGCATCGGCGTCAAGGAGCTCATGTGCATTGGCGCGTTGCCGCCTTTCGATCATCCGCACGTTTTCATCGACCTGGGCGAGGCCGACGAGGCGCGGTGCCCCTATTGCGCGACGCTGTTCCTGTTCGATGCGCGGTTGGGGAAGACTTGCGATCCCTCGGCCTGCGCTTACACGCCGGAGCTCGAGGCGATTTACGAGGCGGCGGAGCCGTTCCGCGAGACCGGGATGACGCAACACGCCGTCGTCGACCCGCCGCGCCCGGTCGCGCAGCCGGCGGAAAGGAGCGCGCCTTCGCCGGGCTGCGCCGCGCGATGAGCCTACAGCCGGCGCAACCCGCGCGTCGGGGAAGGCGAGCGAGGCCTTCGCTCCCAATCGGCCTGGCGCTGGTCCTGTCCTTGCTCGCAGTTCCGGCGCTCGCCCACGGAGTCTCGTCGGCGGAACTCGACGGAATTGCCTATCGGCAAGCGCCCGGCGCGCGGCTTCCGCTCGAGATCACGCTACGCGACGAAAATGGCGCTCCCCTCCGCCTCGTCGAGCTTTTCGACGGCCCGCCGCTCATCCTGATCTTAGGCTATTTTCACTGTCCGAAGCTTTGCAGCGTGGCGCGCGCCACGCTTCTCTCGGTGCTGCGCGACGGCGGATTGACGGCAGGCGCCGATTACACCTTCGCCGCGATCAGCATCGATCCCTCGGAGGACGCGACTGCAGCCGCTGGGGCCAAGGCGGCGGATCTTGCGCATTTCGGCCCGCCTGGCGCGGAACGGCATTGGCGGTTCTTGACGGGCGAGGAGACGGCGCTGCGGCGGCTCAAAACCGCCGTCGGCTTCGATGACCGCTTCGATGAACGGCGAAAAGCTTTCGCCCATCCCCTCGGGGTCGTGTTCGTCACGCCCAAAGGCGTTGTTTCCGGTTATCTCCTTGACCTCGGCTATAACGCTGAGGACATACGCCGAGCGACCGCGCGCGCCGCGTCGGGCGAAATCGTCCCACCCGTCTCCCCCATTCTGTTGTTGTGCTTTGATTTCGATTCGACGACGGGCCATTATAGTTTCGCGATTGTGAAAGCCCTGCGGTGGGGAGCGGCCGCGACGCTGGGCTTGCTCGGCCTATTGGCGTTTCGCGCTTTGCAAAAGGACATGCGGCGAGTCTGAGCCCTCGACCGGCTCAACAGGGTAGAGTCGCTTCATCCTTTGCTCGCCGCCTATAAATGAGCGCTCTCTCTCGCTCATCGAGCAGTTGTTTCTGACGCCGACCGCAAAGCCAATCCCGATAGGTCAGTCGGTGGTTGGAATAGTTTTTCATTGAAACAATAGGCGGATGCGCCAATATCCTCTTAAGTCGGAAACGCGGCGAGAGCTTAGGCTCTCATTTTTCGCATTATTGCGAAAGGGCCACGCGACGCGATGGCTGAAATCTGGGAAATGGAGTCATGCTCCCTTCGATCGACGCTCTCAAGACACATGCGATATTCCTGGACCTCGACGGCACGCTCGTAGAGATCGCCGAGCACCCAGACGCCGTGCGCGTGCACCCCACCACGCTGCGGTTGCTCGAGGCGCTCAATGACGAGTCCAGTGGCGCCCTGGCGGTGATTTCAGGACGCGAGCTTTCTGCGATCGACCGCTTGCTGCATCCGTTGAAATTGCCCGCTGCAGGAGTACATGGCCTCGAGCGCCGAGACGCCTCGGGCGTGCTGCACACCGCGCCATCCGCGCAGGCGCCGCCCATCAGCTTCGTCTTCGAGAAAATCTTGGGCGATGAGACCGGGGTCGTCATCGAAAGGAAGCCGGGCGGAGTTGCGGTGCACTATCGATTGCGGCCTGATCTCGAGCGCCGCTGCTGCCAGATCGTGAAGGAGATTGTCGGACAACGGAAAGATCTTCGTTTGATTCATGGGAAAATGGTGTTCGAGATTCTCCAAAAGGGCGCCGACAAAGGAAGCGTGATCAACGCCTTCCTTGGAGAGCCTCCCTTCCAAGGGCGGGTTCCGATCTTCGCCGGAGACGACGTCACGGATGAAGCGGGCTTCGCTGCCGTCAACAGTCATGGAGGCATCTCGATAAAGGTCGGCGGGCAGGAAACAGACGCTCGATTTCGCGCCAAAAATGTCCAGGAGTTGGAGGCTTGGTTGCGAGACCTCATCGAGAATGCGCGTGGGGAGCAGACGCCTTGATAGAACTTGGAGTGATCGGGAATTGCAGCTTTGCCGCGCTCCTCGATCGTGACGCCAAAGTCGTTTGGTGCTGTGTGCCCCGTTTCGACGGAGACCCTGTCTTTCACAGCCTTCTCGGCGCGCCGAAAGGCGCGGAGGGCTCGGGCGTGTTCGCGATTGAACTCGAAGACCACGTTCGCAGCGAGCAGGCCTATGACGGCAATACGCCGATCCTCCAGACGATCTTGCACGGCAAGAACGGCTCGGTGCAAATCAGGGATTTCGCCCCGCGGTTCTGGTGGCGCGATCGACTCTTTTTCCCGCAAACCATCGTGCGTCGGCTCACGCCGGTTTCGGGGAGCCCCCGCATTCGCATTCTCCTGCGCCCGCGCTTCGACTACGGCGCGACGCCGCCGACGCTCACGACGGGCTCTCACCACATTCGTTATGTCGGGCCGAACATGACCTTGCGCCTAACGACCAACGCGCCCGTCGACTATGTGCGCGATGAAACCTTGTTCAATCTTCATGGGCCGATTGATCTGGTCCTCGGCGTCGACGAGACCTTGAGCTCGGGCGTCACGCAAACAGCGCAGGACTTCGAGACGCGCACGCGCGACTATTGGCGCCACTGGGCGCATCGACTGGCGACTCCCATGGAATGGCAGGACGCCGTCATCAGAGCCGCAATCACGCTTAAATTATGCACCTATGAGCAGACAGGAGCGATCGTCGCCGCACTGACGACGAGCATTCCCGAGGCGCCGCACACGCAGAGGAATTGGGACTACCGCTACTGCTGGATTCGCGACGCCTACTTTGTCGTTCGCGCGCTCAACAGGCTTGCGTCGATGCGCAAGATGGAGAACTATTTCCGCTGGCTCATGAACATCGTCGCTTCCGTCAATGATGACGACATTCACCCCGTCTATGGAGTCGGACTCGAGGCGGAGCTTCCCGAGAGGATCGTGGAGTCCTTGCCCGGCTACTGCGGGATGGGCCCCGTTCGCGTGGGCAATCAAGCCTATGAGCATTTTCAACACGACAGCTATGGCAATGTCATTCTCGGCGTCACGCAGGCGTTCCTGGATCGACGTCTGATGTCGCCGCCGACGCGGGTGGATTTTCTCCGTCTCGAGGCGATGGGGCGCAAAGCGCTCGCTCTTTATGACAAGCCCGACGCGGGCATGTGGGAGCTGCGTACGCGCGCGCGCGTTCACACCAGCTCCAGCGTCATGTGCTGGGCGGCGCTGGACCGGCTGGCTATCATCGCGGATCACGTCGGCGAGCCGGAGCGGGCGGGGGCTTGGAGAGAGAAGGCCAATCAGGTCAGGCGGGTCATTCTCGAGCGGTCCTGGTCTGAAAAACGAGAGGCCTTCGTCGAGTCTTTCGAGGGCGAGTATCTCGATGCGAGCGCTCTCTTGATGATCGAAGTGGGGTTTATCGACGCCAATGATTCGCGCATGGCCTCGACTGTTAAGCAAATCGAGAAGACTCTGGCTCGCGGTCCGCACCTCATGCGCTATGAAGCCCCCGATGACTTCGGCGCGCCGACGACGGCCTTCAACAGCTGTTCGTTCTGGCGGATCGACGCCCTGGCTCGCATGGGTCGGACCGAGGAGGCGCGGGAGCATTTCAACCAGCTTCTCGCCTGCCGCAGCGCTCTTGGGATGATGTCGGAAGATTGCGATCTTCACACTGGCGAATCCTGGGGCAATTATCCGCAGACCTATTCAATGGTCGGAATCATCAATTGCGCGATGCGGCTGTCGCGCGCCTGGGAGAAGGCGACATAGAGCAGATTCCGCCATCGCGCCCTCGTCAAAGGTCTGCAAGTTCCGGCGTCTGGCCTTCAACGTGGCTTGTTTCCACGAGCGGAAGGGTGAAGCTAAACTTGGCGCCGCCGCTCTCGGCGGCGCTCGCCCATATTTTCCCCTGATGCGCCTCTATGATCGATCGCGAAATCGACAGGCCGACCCCGAGTCCACTGGCTTTGGTCGATGCGAACGGCTCGAAAAAATCCGCATCGACCGACTTTGAAAGCCCCACGCCCGTGTCGATCACGTCGATTTGCAGCGTTTGGTTCTTCAACATCGTCGTGATCGTCAATTTGCGGATCCGGGTGGCGCTCATCGCCTCGCAGGCGTTGCGTATCAAATTGACCAGGACCTGCTGAATCTGCACCTTGTCCGCCAGAACGCAATCCTGGGCGGCGTCCAGATTCAATATCAAGTCCACTTTGTGCTCCTTCATCAGAGGACCGGTGAGCTCGCTCGTCTGACGGATGATTGCATGCAAGCTCTGCGTGATCTTCTCGGGATCGCCGCGCGAGATGAAGTCATGCAAGTGACTGACGATCCGCCCGGCGCGAAGCATCTGCGCGGCGGCTTGCTCCAAAGCCCCGCTAATCGAGGGCGGGCGTTCCGGCCAGCGCTCCAGCAGGCGCAGCGCAGCCTGCATATAATTGGCGGCCGCCGAGAGCGGCTGATTGAGCTCATGCGCGAGCGCCGTCGCCATCTCGGCCATGGAGGTGAGGCGATCGCCATGCAGTCGTCGTAGCCGAACCTCGAGGATGCGCTTCTCGCTGAGATCGCGAAGAAAGCCGATGAACAAGCGCTCGTCGTGGTGGCGGATCTCAGAGACGCGCAGTTCGGCGGGGAATTTGCTTCCGTCCTTGCGCGCCGCCTCGACCTCCCGACCGAAACCGATGATCTTCGCGACGCCGGTTTGAAGATAGTTTTGAATATAGCGGCCATGCTCCGTCCGATGCGGCTCGGACATGAGCTTGCCGACGCTCGCTCCAAGAAGTTCCTCGGGTGTGTAGCCGAACATCTCGCCAGTCGACTTATTTACGGCCCGAATGACGCCGTGTTCGTCGATTGTGACGATCGAGTCGGCGACGCCGTCGATGATGGCGCGAATGCGCGCCTCGCCATCGCGCAAGGCTTCTTCGGCGTGGCGCCGCTCACTGATGTCCACGAAAGTGACGACGATCCCGTCGATTCGGTTCTCGACGGTGCGGTAGGGCCGCAATCGCATGAGGTAGCAGGCGCCGTCGCGGCAGCACACCTCGCGCTCGCGCGACATGAGAGTCTTCAAAACCTCCGTGGCGTCAGAGGGGAAGGCCTCGCAATTCAAGCTGTTCGTGAAGTCCGTGATCGAGCGCCCCTCATCGCCGCTTGCAATATTGAAGAGATCCGCGACTCGCGGCGTGAAGCGCTTTATGCGAAGCTGGTTGTCGAGAAAGAGGATTCCGACGTCCGTCGCCGCCATCAGATTTTGAATGTCGCTGTGAGCGCGCGAGATGCTGTCGAGCTTCGATTTCAGCTCGCTGTTGACGGTCTGCAGCTCCTCATTGATCGATTGCAATTCCTCTTTGCTGGTCTCGAGCTCCTCGGCAGTCGAACGATATTCCTCATTGACCGATTGCAGCTCCTCGTTGGCGGCGCGGAGCTCTTCGTTGGCGCCCTCATATTCTTCCCTGGACGTGCGAAGCTGCGACAGGGCGAAGCCGAGCTCCTGCTGAAGCGCGCGAATTTGTTCTTCTGGCGCGGGCCCCTCGTGTCCGATCGTCTTGTCCGTTTCGTCCGCGAGCGCTTCGCCCTCGAAGAAGAAAACAATTGCGGTGCGAGCGGCGCGCGCGTTCTCGTGGACAACAGGCTTCACTTGCAGATACACGCGTTGCTGCGCGCCGTTGAAACGCACGGCGATCGGCGGGCTGAGACTGGCCTCCCCGCGCGAGAAGACTCTATGCAGAGCGGTTCGCAGGTCGAATCGCAATTCCTCGCGCGCAAGCTCGGTGATGTCGTTTGCGAGCGCGCCTGCGGAAGGTTGCAGATAGCGTCCTGCCGACTCCGAGAGGTGAATGACTCGAAAGGCTTCGTCGACGATCGCGCTCGGCGGCGCGGTGCGCTCGAGCGACTCGCGATGCGCGCTTGCGTCGTTCCGAGGCGTAGCGGCGAAGGACGAGCGTGGCGGGAGTGGTCCCGAGGCGGCGCCGGCCGCGAGCGTCTGAACCACGCGCGCGCCGCATGCCGGCGTGGGCGCGCGCTGGAAAATGCGCGCGTCGCGATCGACGATGCGGAACAAGCCGCTGGAGCCGTCGACCCATTCGGACGCGCCGAGAAGGAGATAACCACCGGGCGACAATGCAAAATGAAATGTGAGATAGGCTTGCCGTTGAAGATCGCGGTCGAGGTAGATGAGCAAATTTCGGCACGAGATGAGATCGAGCCGGGAGAAGGGCGGGTCACGGAGCAGGCTGTGCTTCGAGAACAAGACGATGTCGCGCAGCTCTTGCTGCACGCGATAGTAGTCGTTTTCCCTGGTGAAAAAGCGCCGCAACCGCTCGTCGCTCAAGTCGGCCCCAATTGCGAGCGGGTAACGACCTTCTCGCGCGAAGGCGAGCGCGGCCTCGTCGATGTCGGACGCGAACAGCTGAATTTCTAGATGGGCGCCGCGACGATCGCGCTCCTCCATCAGGAGGATGGCCATCGAATAGGCTTCCTCGCCCGTTGCGCAGCCGGAAATCCACACGCGCACCGCGTCGGCGGCGCCTTTCTCGTCGAATAGTCGCGGGATGAAGGACTCTGCCAAGATCTTGAAAACGGCGTTGTCGCGGAAGAATGTGGTCACCGAAATCAGAAGATCGGCGAAAAGGGCCTGAGTCTCTTCCGCGCTTCCGCGGAGGATCGAGAGATAAGCTGCGAGCGTCGGCGCGCGCTGCATTTGCATCCTGCGCGCGAGGCGACGCAGTATCATCGACTTCTTGTATTTTGAAAAATCATGTCCGGTGCGAACGTAAATATGGGAGAGGATGCGCTGCATCGTCTCCTCATCGTTTTCCGTCGGTTGCGTTGCGGCAATCGGATCGCTCAGGGCGATCATCTCGGGCAGCCGCTGAGCGATCTCGCGCACAGGAAGCACGAGATCGACGACGCCAGTCGCGATGGCGCTGCTGGGCATCGACCCATATTCGGCCTCTTGTGGATCCTGGACGAGGATGATCCCGCCGGCCTCCTTGATCGCCTTGACGCCGACTGTTCCATCCGAGCCGGCGCCCGACAATATGATCGCGAGCTTGTCGCCGTGCTGAGCGGCAAGCGATCTGAAAAACAGGTCGATGGGCGCGCGCCGGCTGGGCGGCTCGATGAATTCGACCGTCGAAAGATGTTGCTCGGCGATGAGAAGCTGTCGATTGGGCGGAGTGACGTAGACATGCCGAGGCTCGAGCCGCACGCGATCCGTTACTTGGCTCACGGGCAGCTTCGTGTGCGCCGCGATTATGTTCGATAATTCGCTCTGACGCTTGGGATCGAGATGGACGATGACGACAAAGGCGGCGAGGACATCCTCCGGCAGGTTATCGAAGAATTCCTGCAAGGCCTGGACGCCGCCGGCCGACGCGCCAATCCCAACCGTTGGAAAACGACTGTCTGGCTGGTCGCCGTCGCTCGGGTCGGGTCCTGAAGGCGCTTGATCTTGGGCGCTCTTGGAGGCCATTTGCTGCCTGGGGCGCTAGAGGAAGTTATTCTTGATAGAAACGGGGATGAAATCTCGCGAGCCAGCGGCGGCGCGCGTCTGCTAGGGGCTGCCGTTAAGACTGTCCTTTTCGGCGATCAAGGCCATGCGCACGAGCGCGGAAAGGCTTCCCGCCTCGGTTTTCTTCATGATATTGGCGCGATGGACTTCGACGGTCCGCTGGCTGATGCCCAGCTCCGCCGCGATCGCCTTGTTAGTTTTTCCTTTGATCAGCTCTTCAAGCACTCCCTTTTCCCTCGCGCTCAGACTCGAAAGGCTCCGGCGAACCGCTTGCGTTGTGGCGACGCTCTCCCCCTTTTCAGACACGCCCTCGAGAGCCTGCCGAATCGTAAGGATCAAGGCTGCGGGGTCGAAGGGTTTTTCGAGAAGATCGATCGCCCCTTGCTTCATCGCAGAAACGGCGAGCGCAACATCGGCGTAAGCCGTTATAACGATGACCGGGAGGTTCAGACCCCTTTTCTTCAATCCTTCAATCAGCTCGACGCCGTTCAGGCCCGGCAGGCGCACATCCGTCACGACAATGCCTGTGTCGCTCGGTCCGACCGCCTCCAGGAATTCTTCGGCTGAAGTATATGTTTTCGCCTCAAAGCCCTCAATCGACAACAGGAAGCGCACCGAACCGAGAACAGCGGCGTCATCGTCGATGACATGCACAATTTGCTTGCGGTCGGCGCTCTCTCGCCCCGTCGCCAAACTTTCTGACGCGCGAGGCTTTGCATCGTCGAAAGCTTTCTCAGCTGAGCGACGCGGGGCCTCGGGTTCTCGAGCTTCTTCTGTTGTGCTCGTTATCATCATAACCTCTGTTATGCTTGCTATCATCATAATCTTAAATTTCCGGACTATCTGCGCAAAGACTCCCGCCTCGCTCAAGCAGCCCGCTCACACATATACGTACATAATACACAATTGCTCTGGCCCGACAATCAGCCCCATGACTCCGTCTTATTGCAGCGGAGTAGGTAGAAACCCCAATGGCGCAAACTCCTTGAGATTAATATTCTATTAAGGAAGGGGCGCCCTGAAAGGCTGAATCGTGATTAGCGTCCGAGAGTGCGCAAAACTCGCAGGACTCGCCGGGCGCGAAATATGCCTGGGCGTCAGCCCGAACGCTAGGCAGCACCTGCTGCAATCTTGCTATCTTCTGAACCTATGGAGAGGCCCTAAGGCTGTTCGAAAACTTATTGTAGCCGACATTCGTCGTTGGATCGAAATGGGAGCGCCTGACCGCGCCGCCGATGCATTTCTGGTGTTGAGACAATTTCTTTCCGACTTCCCCGGGGCAGGCGCAGAGACGGCGCTTGCGAGCCTGTTCGAAGTCGCGCTTCGACCCGGATCTCAGGAATTGGGCCGCCGCCGCAACCAAAGCCGTTCCCGTCGACGCGCTTTCAAGCCGATGAGCCGTCTTGGACCGCTTGGCGGAAGCCCGCAGAATTGCGATCTCCCGCTGGAGCTGCCCGAGCCGGCCGCCCGCAAGCCGTTGTACGGCGGGAATCAGCGAGACGGCGCCGTCGCCCGTCTGGGAGAATGAACATGAATCGGCTGGTCGTGGTGTCGAATCGGGTCGCTGATCCGGGGTGCCCCGCCTCGGGCGGCTTGGCGGTTTGCATTCTCGACAGTTTGAGGGATCGCGGCGGCGTCTGGTTCGGCTGGAATGGCGACATCGTCGCCTCCGAGGCGGACATCGGGGTCGCCTGCCGACGCGACGGCAAGGTCACCTTTGTCACCATGCCGATCTCCGAGCGCGACTATAAGGAGCACTATCTGGGCTTTTGCAATGGAGCGCTTTGGCCGGTGCATCACTACCGGCTGGATCTTGCGCGTTTCACTCCGGAAAACCGCGACGCCTACAGAAGAGTCAACAGTCGATTTGCCGACGCGCTCGCTCCTCTCCTAAACCTCGACGATCTCATCTGGGTTCACGACTATCATCTGATCCCCTTCGCCGCGGAGCTCCGCGCGCGCCAGATCGAAAATCGCATCGGCTTCTTCTTGCACATTCCGTTCCCGCCGCCGGACATGCTCGTAGCGGTGCCTGAGCACGAATGGCTCATGGAGGCGATGCTCGCCTATGACGTCGTGGGTTTTCAAACGCGGACCGACCAGGCGAATTTTTGCCGCTTCCTGTGCGAGGCGATGGGCGGTGAAATGCTCACGCCGGACGTCGTGCGCGTCGGGGGGCGTGTTGTCAGGGCGAGCGTGTTTCCAGCCGGCGTTTGCGTCGATTCTTTCTCCGCAATGGCGCAGCATCCCGAGGCCGAAAGGCGGATCCAGTGGCTGCATCGACGCGGCGAGCCGCGCGTCAACATCATCGGGGTGGATCGCCTCGACTACACGAAGGGTTTGCCGGACAGGTTCCGTTCCTTCAAGCGCTTGTTGGAGCTTCATCCGGAGAACTGTAAGGCCGTCACCTTGATGCAGATCGCGCCGCCGTCGCGCGAGGAGGTCAAGGCTTACGCCGATATTCGCCATGAGTTGGAAGCGCTCTCGGGCGAGATCAACGGACAGTTTGGCGATTTCGACTGGACGCCAGTTCGCTACGTGCACCGCAATGTTCCGCGGGACACTCTTGCGGCGCTCTATCGCGGCAGTCAAATCGGTCTGGTGACCCCCTTACGCGACGGCATGAATCTCGTCGCGAAGGAGTATATCGCCGCCCAGGACGAGAAGAATCCTGGCGTGCTGGTGCTGTCTCGTTTCGCAGGCGCGGCCGAAGACTTGGAAGAGGCGCTCGTCGTCAATCCCTATGACGCGGATGAGGTGGCGCAGGCCATGCAGCGCGCCATATTGATGCCGAAGCAGGAGAAGATCGAGCGGCACGCCGCGCTGCTCGCTCGCGTGCGCGAGCGTGACGCGCGCAATTGGATGAGCAGCTTCTTGCAAGCTCTCGAGGCGCCCGCCTTGCCCTTGGCCGCCTCACGCCTCCCGCCCGTCCCGACATTCGACGTGATGCAGCCCTGGGTGGCGCTTCCAGCGCCTCAATCGTCGACCGCGCCGAGCGGCCGGCAGACCGCTTCAAGAGCTTTCCGCTCGGCCGCTATGCCCCAGGCCCATTCGATCAAGCCCGCGGCGATCATCAGCCCCGCGCCGAGAGCGTAGCCCTCGAAAACCCGCGCCCGGTTTCCGGTTCCGATCAGCGTTCCCAACAGCCAAGGGCTCACGGCTCCGCCCAGGAGTGTTCCGAGCGCATAGAAAACGGCGATCGCCATGGCGCGGATCTCGAGTGGAAAGGTCTCGCTGACGGTAAGATAGGCGGAGCTTGCGGCCGCCGAGGCGAAGAAGAACACGGCCATCCAGCCGATCGTCTGCTGCTCCGCCGTTAGAAGCCCCTTTTGAAACAGATATCCGACGCCGAGGAGCAGCAAGCCGGAAATGACATAGGTCGCGGTGATCATGATCCGGCGCCCCAGGGTGTCGAATAACCTCCCGAGCAACAGGGGGCCTAAGAAATTGCCTGCGGCCAAGGCCAGCAGGTGCCATCCAAGCTGAGTGGCGTCGAGGCCATAGAAGTCGGTCAAGACCAAGGCATAGGTGAAGAACACCGAGTTGTAGAGGAAGGCCTGAGAGGCCATGAGCGCGAGGCCGACCATCGTGCGGCGCGGGTAAAGCCGGAACATCGCGCGATAGATCTCGGTGAGCGGCGTGAAGCCGCGGTTGCGCAGCTTGATCCTTGGGAGGCGATCGAGCTCCTCCGGCGAAAGCCGGCGAGACGACTGGCTTTCAATCTGGCCGACAATCTCCTCGGCTTCGCTGGCGTGGCCGTGCAGCATCAGCCAGCGCGGGCTCTCCGGGATCCATCTGCGTAGGAGAAGAATGAGCAGCCCGAGCGCGGCGCCGATCATGAACGCCAATCGCCAACCGAGCCAGGGCTGGATCACCGCCGGGTTGAGCAGAAAAATCGACGCGCCCGCGCCCACCGCCGCGCCCAACCAAAAACTCCCGTTGATCACGAGGTCGGTCCAGCCGCGCAGTCGAGCCGGTATGAGCTCCTGGATCGCTGAATTGACCGCGGCGTATTCGCCGCCGATGCCGCACCCGACGATGAAGCGAAACAGCGTGTAGCTCCCGCCGCTCCAAGCCACGCCCGTCGCCGCCGTCCCCGCGAGATAGACGGCCAAGGTGATGAAGAACAGCTTTCGTCGCCCGAGCCTGTCGGTCATCCACCCGAAGGCGAGCGCGCCGAGGACGGCTCCGCAAAGATAGGCGGCGCCCGCCAGACCGACTTCCGAGGCGGTCAGGCCGAGCCCGACGCTTTGCGTAAGAACCCCGGCCACGGCTCCGGCCAAGGTCACCTCGAGCCCGTCAAGAATCCAGGTCACGCCGAGAGCGACAACGACCAGGCTGTGAAAGCGGCTCCACGGCAATGCGTCGAGCCGCGCGGGCACATTGGTTTCAACAAGCGTCGCCTGCGCCTCCGCCCGCCGGCGCGGCTCGCTTCCGACAGGCTCATGGAGCCGACCGAGGGACCGAGGAGCAGGATCGCCAGAATCGTTTAGATCGAGCGGCGGCATCTCGCACCCCGGCTGTCCCGCTACACGCCGCTCCGGCTCCCGGTGGCCACGGCGTCAGCTGGCTTGAAGGCGATTCGTCTGAGCGACGCAGCAGGCTGCGATGATCTCTCCCGCGATCGCCACCAAAGCTTCGGCGTCATTGGGTTTGACGTAGACCTTGTCGGCGCCGGCGCGCATCGCCTCCTCATGAATTGCGATCGATGTCGTCGTCGTCAGCACAAAAATTGGCAGATCCTTCAGTAGAAAAGACTGGCGTAATGCTTTTAGGAACTTGACGCCGCCAAGACGAGGCATGTTGAGATCAAGAACGATGGCGTCGGGAAGTTTATCCGTGAGGTCCTCCTTCGACACTTGATAGAGTCCTTCGAGTCCGTTCTCGACGTGGTCGCACTCGATATCGATCTCCAGCTTGTTACGAACACAATCCATGGCGCGCTCCAACAGAAACACGTCATCCTCGTCATCCTCGACCAGCAGGAGTCGACACAACCTTTGCCCGCTCGGAGCTGGCGCCATATGATCCCTCTTTCCTCACAACCGCGCGAGCGGCGAAGCGCCCTCGACGCTGGAAACGGCTTGCTGACCGTTCACTTAGCGCCCACTTAGAACCTGAAAGCAGGAGGACAAGGGTTGACGGTGGACCTTCTCAAAGAGGACGACGAGCTGTTTCGTCTGACGATCGAGGCAGCGCCGGCGGCGATTATTGTAGCCGATGTTGAAGGCCGCATCCGCTTCGCCAACGCCGAAGCCGTGCGCGTGTTCGGCTACGAGGCGACCGAGCTCGTGGGAATGCCTCTAAACTCGCTCATTCCCCAAAATCTGCGCAATCACCACACCCAACTGCATCGTGACTTTTTCCGCAATCCGAGCAAGCGCGCCATGGGTCTCGGCCGCGATCTACGCGCCGTCAGGCGGGGAGGAACGGAATTTCCGGTTGAGATCGGACTGACGCCGATCGAGACAGTGAGCGAAACTTTCGTGCTTGCGACGGTGCTCGACATCAGCGCGCGGCGGGAGGCCGAAGCCGCCCTCGCGCGCCGCGCCTCGGAATTGGAGCGGGCGAACGAGCGCCTGGCGCAGTTCGCCTATGTCGCTTCGCACGACCTGCAAGAACCTCTGCGCAAGATTGCGGCTTTTGCGGATTTTCTCGACCAGGCGATCGAAAAGTCCGATCGCGGCGAAATGTCTCGCGCGAAGGATGTGATTCGCTCATCGGCGTTGCGAGCTCGTGAACTCGTCGACGATCTCTTGTTCTATTCCAGGACGATCAACGACGTGGTGACATTCGACGCGCTCGACCTCAGAGACGAAATCAATCTCGCCCTCGAGGACTTGTCGCAGTTGATCAGCGAGACCGGCTCTGAAATCGACAACCGCGCGCCGCATCTGAAATTTGAAGCCGACCGGATGCAGTTTGCTAGCCTGATGCAGAATATTGTGTCCAACGCGATCAAATATCGTAAGCCCGGTGAGACCGCCAAAGTGCTTATCCTCGTCGATCCCTTGGAAGAAGGCGGCGCCAGGATTTCAATCGTCGACAACGGAATCGGGTTTGAAACGAAATACGCCACAATGGTGTTCGAGCCATTCAAGCGGCTGCATTCGAACGCCAAATATCCGGGGACCGGGATTGGGCTCGCCATTTGCAAGTCGATCGCGGATCGTCATGGCTGGAGCTTGTCGATCGAGTCCGAGCCCGGCAAGGGAGCGACATTCTTCATTACGATCCCAAGGCTCACGAACGGATCGCGACAGGAGGAGCCGCGGGCCAAAGACCCGGGCGATAAAGCGTAGGAGGACGCGCTCTTCTCCTCGCCGCCCGAGCGCAGCAGCACGCGGCGACGTCAAGCTGCCTCCTCTTGCTTTTCCGTCCAGCGGCCCTGCGAAGCCAGCGCGTTCATCCGGGCGCGGTGCGTGAACGCCGCTTGCGCGGCCTTGACGTTTTCGGGCTTTCCCGCCCAGCACTTGAGCGCTGAGGTTTGCAAGGCCCGGCCGTAGCTGAAGGTGAGGGCCCAGGGCCCGCGAATCCGATTGATGGCGTCGAGATTTGCCGTGGCCTCGACATCCGACTGCCCGCCGGAAAGGAAGGCGACGCCGGGAACCGCGATCGGAACGGTTCGCCGCAGGACTCTCAGCGTCGCTTCCGCGACTTGTTCGGGCGGCGCTCGGCGCGCGCATTTTTTGCCCGCAACGACCATGTTGGGCTTGAGCGCCATTCCCTCGAGAAAAACGCGGGCCTCGTAGAGCGCGGCGAAGACGCGATTGAGCACGAACTCGGTGACTTCGGCGCAACGCTCAATGTCGTGATCCCCGTCCATCAGGACCTCAGGCTCGACGATCGGCGCGAGATTCGCGTCTTGGCAATGGGCCGCATATCGCGCCAGGGCCCGTGCGTTCGCTTCGACTGCATATTCCGTTGGAACGCCTGTATCCTGGTTGATGTCGATCACGGCGCGCCATTTGGCGAAACGCGCCCCCAAGCCGTAATAATTCATGAGCCGGTCGTGCAGCCCGTCGAGACCTTCCGTGATGGTTTCTCCGGGGAAGTTGGGGAGCGGCCTCGCGCCCAAGTCCACCTTTATGCCTGGAATCGCCCCTGCCGCCTCGATCAGCTTGACGAGCGGCGCGCCATCGCTCGCCGACTGCCTGATGGTTTCGTCAAAGAGAATGACGCCGGATATATATTGTCTTAGCGCGTCCTTCGATCGAAACAGCAGCTCGCGATAGTCGCGACGAGTCTCCTCCGTCGATCCGACGCCAATGGCCGCAAAGCGCTTCGCAATCGTTCCGCCGCTCTCGTCGGCGGCAAAAATCCCTCTGCCCTCGGCCACCAAAGCTTTCGCCGTTCGAGCTAGATGATCTTTGTCCATCATGGTCTCGCCCTTGTCGCTCTCCGCGCGCCCAACAGTTTCCAAATCACGCCGCCTCATGCGCAAAACGCAACGCGATCCAAACTCGATTGGCCCCGACGCTCGACGCGGGAAGGCCGGCCCGCGATTACGTTTGGGCGGAAGACAGCCTTTCCTCTATCGGAGCCAGGAATCCCACCAGAAGGAGCACGAAGGCCAAGCCGGCGTGCAGCCATCGATCGGCCAGGCTCAACTCGAAGCCCTTGATCATGTCCGCATCGGGAAAGGCGAACCCCACAACCGCGCTGATCGCATAGAGAAGGGCGACGCCACGCAGTGTCGTGATCGGCGCGCCTAGGAGCGCGCTGGCCAGGAACAGAGCGCCCGTGGCGAGATGCGCGTAGTTTTGCAGATCATTCACCGTAAAGAAGCCATCGACCGAAACGAAGGCGTTCGGGGTGAAGCCCAGCGCTCCCAAGAGCAAGAAGAGGAGGCCGAAGAATTGCGCCAAGAGGTCGGCGTTCCAGCGCGACTCGATCATCCGGTTGCTCCCGTCGGATTCGGCTGCGCCGTCCGCACTCGCCTGGATGTGAGCCCCGACGCAATCCAGCACATTGCGCCTCTGGCGGCGTTTTCCATCCCTCGGGATCCACCGCGCGACCTGTGGAAAGTACGCGGCGCAGGAAGCGCAGGCTCAACGGTCGATCTCGCCGAAAACGACGTCGAGCGATCCTATGATCGCGGACGCGTCGGCGAGCATGTGGCCTTGGGAAAGCCGCTCCATCGCTTGCAAATGCGCGAAGGAAGGCGCTCTGATTTTGCAGCGGTATGGCTTATTGGCGCCTCCGGAGACGAGGTAGACGCCGAATTCCCCTTTGGGCGCCTCGACCGCGGCGTAGACTTCGCCAGCCGGCACGCGAAACCCTTCCGTGTATAGCTTGAAGGACTCGATCAAGGCTTCCATCGAGCGCTTCATCTGGCGTCGCGTGGGCGGCGCGATCTTATGGTTTTCGATCATGACCGGCCCCGCTCCTTCCGAAGACCGCAGCTTCGCAAGGCATTGCCGCATGATCCGAACCGACTGCCGCATCTCCGCCATGCGCACGCAATAGCGATCGTAGCAGTCCCCATGCTTTCCTACCGGAATGTCGAAGTCGAGATCTTCGTAGCATTCGTAAGGCTGCGCTTTACGCAAATCCCAGGCGGCTCCGCAGGCGCGAATCATGACGCCCGAGAAACCCCACGCCCATGCTTGCGCCAGAGGGATCGTTCCGATGTCCGCGTTGCGCTGCTTGAAGATGCGGTTGTCCGTGAGCAAAACTTCCAGGTCGTCGCAAGCTTGAAGGAAAGGATCGCAAAAGGCTTCGATATCGTCGAGGAGCTCGGGCGGAAGATCCTGGTGAACCCCGCCGATGCGAAAGTAATTGGCGTGCAATCGCGCTCCCGATGCGCGCTCATAGAACACCATGAGCTTCTCGCGCTGCTCGAATCCCCAAAGATTGGGCGAGAGCGCGCCGACGTCGGAAGCCTGCGTCGTGATGTTAAGCAGATGCGAGAGCAGTCGCCCAATCTCGCAATAGAGAACGCGAATGAGCCGGGCCCGCGCTGGCACGTCCAGTCGCAGGAGCTTTTCCGCCGCGAGGCAGAACGCATGCTCCTGATTCATCGGCGCGACATAATCGAGCCGGTCGAAATAGGGTAAGGCCTGTAGATAGGTCTTATCCTCGATCAGCTTTTCAGTGCCGCGGTGCAGAAAGCCGACATGCGGATCCGCTCGCCGAACGACCTCCCCGTCGAGCTCGAGAATGAGACGAAGCACCCCGTGCGCCGCAGGATGCACGGGGCCGAAATTGATCTCGAAATTTCTCAACATCGAGCTTTCCATCTTTTGTCTCCTCCAAGAGCCTCTGGCGGTGGCGACAGGGCTTCCATCGCCAGGCCCAGGACAACAGGCGCTCAAGCTCGCGAAACACGCGGCATTCCTAGGGAAATTCGCTCCAACGGGGAACGGCGCGACATGACTCGCGCTCTATATGTCGCACGCGAGGAAACTAAATAGTCGCCGCGGCGCGTTGGGTTGCGGACCGCGCCGAAGGCGCCTCAGGCGAAGGAGATGCAAATGAAGGCCGTCTTCATCGGAGCTTTGATCGGGCCGCTTCTCAGCTCTTCGCCCGTGAAGGCTGCAGACGCGATCGACACGCACAAGGTTTTCCTGCCGCAAGAGATCCAATGGGCGACGACTCCGCCCAGCCTGCCTTCGGGAGCGGAGGTGGCGGTGCTTCACGGCGATCCAGAAAAGCCTGGCATGTTCGTGCTGCGCCTGAAATTGCCAAAGGGCTATAAGATCGCGCCGCACATGCACAACCAGTCAGAGAACCTCACGGTGATTTCCGGGAGCCTGAGGCTAGGGCTTGGACCGGCCGCTGACCGCGCTTCTGTGGAAACGCTTCCTGCGGGCAGCTTCTCCTCGATGCCGCACGGGGTCGTGCACTACGCCCTTGTCAACGAGGATTCGGTTGTTCAGATTTCCGGCAGCGGTCCCTGGAATATTGAATACGTCAATCCCAAAGACGACCCGCGATTGAACGGCGCTCCAGAGCCGACACAAAACGAGCTCTATTCTTCACGGTCACGATAAGCGCGCCGTGCGCTCTACGAGACGCGCGCGGAGCCCAGAGTGGGGGTCCGCGCCAGCGTGGACGGGATCGCGGTCCTAACGGTCCGTTTTCGACTGCCCGACCTCCGACGCGAATCTCGCGAAGGAGAAGGCATGGCCCTCTTCCGCTGCTTTCAGCGCCTGTCTCAAGAAACGGGCGGGAAAGCAGATCGCGTCAACATTGGCGTCTCTCAACTCCGTTGGCCGACGAACGTCGCAGGCGAGGGCCGTTTCAACTCCCGCCAACATCCGATCCAGCTCGTCGTTGCTCAAGACGTCCTTCTCCCTGACCGCCACGAGCAGCGCGGCAAGCACGGCGTATACGCCTTCAAGTTGAAGATTGGCGGTGTTCATGCTGCACCTATGCGGTTTGAGAAAGAGAAGGCGACCGCGAGGGGGCGGCGCGTCTCCTTATCTAATCAACGAGCGCGAGCGGCGCCATCGCGCCATTCACATAAAATCTCCGAAGTCTCTGTCAGCCGAGGGGCCTAATTCTATCTTTGTTGCATCGAATTGCCCCACCAATGCCGGGTCGGCGCACATGGCCCTCAACGTCGCGCAGAAACTCATCAAAGCTCATCTCGTGCGCGGCAGTCTCGCGCCCGGCGAGCCCATCGGCTTGCGCATCGACCAAACTCTCACGCAGGATGCTACGGGCACGCTTGCGATGCTGTCGCTCGAAGCCATGAAGCTCGATCGCGTGAAGACCGAGGTCAGCGTGCAATATGTCGATCACAACCTGTTGCAGGTCGACAACCTCAACGCTGAGGATCATCTTTTTCTAGAAAGCGCCTGCCGCAGGTTTGGACTCTGGTATTCGCCGCCCGGCAACGGAATCAGCCATGTCGTGCACATGGAGCGTTTCGGGCGTCCCGGCAAGAGCTTGCTGGGCTCGGACAGCCACACGCCGGCCGCGGGCGCCTTATGCATGCTCGCGATCGGCGCCGGCGGCCTGGATGTCGCGCTCGCCATGGCGGGCGAGCCTTACGCGATCGCCATGCCGGCGATTCTGGGCGTGGAGCTGATTGGCGAGCTGCCGCCCTGGGTCAGCGCCAAGGACGTCATCCTCGAGTTGTTACGACGGCGCGGCGTCGCCGGCGGCGTCGGCAGGATCATCGAATATCACGGGCAGGGCTTGCGCGCGCTCGACGCGATGGATCGCCATGTGATCGCCAATATGGGCGCGGAATTGGGGGCGACGACCTCCCTATTTCCTTCCGATGAATCAACGCGGCGCTATCTCAATGCGCAAGGCCGGGAGGAAGATTGGAGCGCCATCGCTGCCGATCCCGGATGCGACTACGACGAGTGTGATCTTATCGATCTGTCGAAGCTCGAACCGCTCATCGCCAAGCCGTCGAGCCCGGGAAACGTCGTGCCGGTCAGCGAGATTGCGGGCCTGGAAATCTCCCAGTCCTATATCGGCTCCTCCGCAAATCCGGGATGGCGCGATTTCGCGATCGCGGCGGAGATCGTCAGGGGCCACAGAGTCCCGCCGGACGTGTCCTTTGATGTCAACCCCACCTCGAGACAAGTGCTGCAAGCGCTCATCGCCGACGGCCGGCTTGGGGCGCTTCTGGCCGCGGGCGCGCGCATCCACCAAACCGGATGCAATGGCTGCATCGGCATGGGCCAGGCCCCCGCGATCGGCCGCAACTCGCTGCGCACGACGCCGCGCAATTTTCCGGGCCGCTCAGGGACGGAGGAGGACGCGGTGTTCCTCTGCTCTCCCGAAACCGCCGCGGCTTCGGCGCTCGCCGGGAAGATCGTGGATCCAAGGACGCTTTCCACGCCTTATCCGAGGCTCGTTGAGCCGATGACGCCTGTCTCTTCCTTCATGCTTCTCGAGCAGCCCTGCCCGCTGAGAGAGGCGCGCGAGGTGAAGCTCGTAAAGGGAAGGAATATTCATTCTCTCCCCGAATTCGACGCGCTTCCCGACACGCTCGATCTGCCGATCCTGCTGAAGATGGGCGACAATGTCTCGACCGACGAAATCATGCCTGCAGGCGCCAAGGTGCTGCCCTATCGGTCAAATTTGGAGAAGATCGCGACATTCGCTTTCGCGCGCATCGATCCGACCTATGCGGAGCGAGCCGGTCGTGACGCCGCAAGAGGCCACGCCGTCGTCGGCGGCAAAAACTACGGCCAGGGCTCATCTCGGGAGCATGCGGCTGCCGCGCCGCGCTGCCTCGGGCTCAGGCTCGTGCTCGCCAAGTCTTTTGCCCGCATTCACCGACAGAATTTGATCAACTATGGCGTGCTGCCGCTGCGCTTCGTCGACCCGGCCGACTATGAACGACTGGCGGCCGGGGACGTCTTGCTCGTCTCCCATTTGCGCCGCAGCCTTCAAGAAGGCGGGCCCATCATAATCGAGAGCGGCGGACGCAGAATCGAAACACAGCATGATCTGACGGCGGATCAAATCGAATCCATCTTGGACGGTGGCGTGATCAATCGCCGGCGTCGACACGCTGCTTGACGCAGCCTGCGCCCTGCCGCCGGCATTTTCCGGCGACAAGGCGATTCGAGTCGAAATTGCGCGAGTCGATCAGCCGGCGGCGCCTTCCCCTTCCCAATAAGGCGGAGTCTTGTAGTGCTGATGAACCAGCGATTCCCACTCTCGACTCATCAAGCCGCTGGCTGTGAACTCGGGCGCGGCCTCTAACGCTTCCTCGCTGACGTCCGCGCTGTAGCGATCGTGCTGCCGGTCATACGACAATGACGCCCAGGGCAGCGCGTGGGCGCGGTGGCGCAATCCCATGAAGCCGCCAAAGTCGAGGATCGCATAGCGCACCTGGCCTGAGGTCTTGTCGATGAGGAGGCGATCGATCTTGCCGATCTGCTTGCCGTTTGCATCATAGACAGCGGCGCCTTCGAGATGTTCGCTCGAGATCAGATCGAGCTTCGGATATGCGGTCCCCATTCTTCAACTCCTTTTCAGGTGAGAGTCGATCGATCGCTCGGGCGTCAGTCGAGCTCCCGTCGGCATGCTCAACCGTTCCTTTCGCGAGGAAGAATGCGCCCTGCGCTTGCGATATTAAATGGGCAGGAGCCAGGGGATTGGGAGGTCAGCCCCTTCGCCACTTGCAAGAACGCGTCAGGTTGGAGGGAGCGCTCCATCCGTCAAGGGGCGGCCGAGAGCCCCCCTTCAAGCGCCGAGAGTGCGGCTGAAAGAGCCGCGAGCGCGAAGTCGATGTCTGACTGCGTGTGGTCGGCGCTGATCTGGAAACGAATCTCTTCTTGTCCCTTGGGCACGACAGGATAGGCGAGGCCCGTGGCGAGAACGCCGCCTTTCCGCAGCTCGGCCGTCAAGGCCAGCGTGCGCTGCGAGTCGCGCGTCAGCAGAGGCGCCACGGGGTGCTCGCCCGGCAGCGTCTCGCATCCGAGCTTGAGCAGGCCCGCCTTGAAGCGGGCCGTCATGGCGCGCAAATGCTCGAGCAGAGCCAGGCCTTCCGGACTGTCCAAAATCTCGACCGCGGCGTGAGCGGCGGCGGCCTCTCCGGGAGCGATCGGATTGGAATAGACATAGAGAGGCGAGGTCTCGCGCAAATAGCGGATGACCGTATCCCCTCCAACGACGTAGCCGCCGTTGACGCCGAAAGCCTTGCCTAGCGTCGCGATCAGCAGATCGGCTGGAGCGGAGCTCACATGCTCCTCGACGCCGCGACCGCTCTTTCCCAAAGCGCCGACGCCATGCGAATCGTCGACCACGACGATGGCGCCCTCCGAAAAGGCGTCGTCGTATTTTCGGGTCAGGGCGACGATGCGATCGAGAGGGGCGTGATCGCCGCGCATGCTGAACACGCCGTCCGTGATCACGATCGCTCGCGCATGCTTGGCCGCCGCCCGCTCGAGCGCGCGCTCGAGCTCGCCGAGATCGAGATGCTTGTAGACATGCTTCATCGCGGGTCGCCCGAGCGCGACGGCGTTGATGATGCAGTTGTGGTTGAGCTCGTCGCTGATCACCGCGGCGCCATCGCTTATCAGCGGCGCCACGGTCCCCAATACGGCCGCATAAGCGGAGGAGAACAACATGGCCGCAGGGCGGGCATGGAAGGCCGCCAGCCGCCGCTCGAGATCGACATGCGGCGACCATGTCCCCGCGATGAAGCGCACCGCGCCGGGTCCGACGCCGAAGCGGGCTGCGGCCGCGGCTTCGGCCGCGACGACCTCGGCGCGCGACGCCATGCCGAGATAATTATTGGCGTTCATTCTCAGAAAGAGCCGATCGCCCCCTCCTTCGACGAGATAGCGCGGACCCTCGCCCCCGCGCGCGGGCGCGATCCCGCAAATGACGGTTTCCTTGCCCTTCGCCCGGCCCGATTGGGCCAGCTCGTCAAGCCGCGCCGCGAGCGCTCTACCCAGTTTTTCGTTCTGCATCGCTCGTTCCCCCTGGCGGGCGCGCCTTCGCCGATTGGGCCTGCGCGGCGAGATGGCAAAGCATGTCCTGCGTCATTGCGCTGAGCCCGAAGCGCGGCGCAAAGCCCCAGTCGTCGCGCGCAGCGCTGACGTCGAGCGATTGCGGCCAGGAATCGGCAATGGATTGGCGTAGCGGATCGACGCAGTAATCCAGGATGAATTGCGGCAGGCGTTCGCGAATTTCTGCGGCGAGCTCCGCCGGCGTGACGCTCATCGCGGCGACGTTGTATGCGGTGCGATGCTTGAGCCGCGCCGCGCTCGCTTCCATGAGCTGGATGATCGCCGCCACTGCGTCCGGCATATACATCATGTCGAGACGCGTTTCCGGCGCGAGGAAGCAGGAATAGCCTTCCCCTCGCGCGGCCGCCCGAAGCATCTCCACCGCGTAATCGGTTGTGCCGCCGCCTGGCGGCGCGACGTAAGAAATGAGGCCGGGGAGCCGCAACCCGCGCACGTCGACGCCAAAGCGCGTCGCATAGTAGTCGCACAGAAGCTCCCCGGCCACCTTGGTCACGCCATAGATCGTGACGGGCCGCTGGATGGCGAGTTGCGGTGTGTTGATGCGCGGCGTCGACGGCCCGAATACGGCTATAGAGCTTGGGAAAAAGACGCGGCTTGCCAATTCACGCGCCGCAGTGAGCACATTCTCAAGCGACGCCATATTAAGGCGCCAGGCCTTGCCTGGATCGGATTCGGCGACCGCCGAGAGCACGGCGGCGAGATGATAAATCTCGCCAACCTCATGTCGCAGCATCACGGAGCGGAGCGCTTCTAGATCCGTGCAATCCAAGTGCTCCCACGGGCCCTCCGACACTGCAGCCCCGAGATCGGATGCGATGACGCGCTCGACGCCATAGCGTGAACGTAACGCAGGCACGAGCTCCGAGCCGATCTGACCCCGCGCGCCGGTGACCAAGAGTCGTCGCATTCATCCGTCCTAGAATCGCGCTGGACACGGCGTCGATGGTTCCTTGGAACTTTAGACTATGGCGTCGCTTCCCCGCGCCAACCCCCGGGTTCGATGTGTCGCGGCAGAGCTCGAGGCAGGCCCAGCGCCTTCAGGCTCGCCGCTAGGGAATGGGCCTCGTCTTCGATGTAAAGCGACAACGGGTCGATGACGGCGCAGCCTAAAGCCTCTTCGAAGCTTTGACGGCTGGCGCGGCCGAGAGATTTCGTTTCCCGGCGCTCGGCGAGGTTCGAGCGAAATATGCCCGCGGCGCTGACCGGCAAAAAATCTTCGTAAAGGATGGGCTCAATCGCGAGGCTTCCTTCGGCCAATAGCTTCTCGACCGAGGCGGACGTCTGAAACTCGCCGCGCCGACGGAGGCCTTCGGCTGTGGGCCGGTATCGAAAAAGCGCCAGACCTTTGGCCCAAAGCGCTGCGTAATCGTCCGGGAAGGCCGCGAATTGGCGATCGAGCTCTGGCTCATTGTCCATTGAGTCCCCAGAGCCGATCCCGCGGGCCGCGGCGAGGAGACGATCGTAAAGCGCTCGACCCTCGTTCGTCAGCGCCGCTCCGCGTTGCTCGACCTCGCCAAAGCGCGCGGTGTGCACCGCCTGGCAGCCGCCGGACGAGGCCGGGAAGTCGACCGGCTCCGCCAGGGCTTTGAAGCTCGTTTGGCGCAACAATATCGGACAGCGCCGCTGCGGTGGTCCCTCAATGTTTGCCTTGGGATCGAAGGCTTGCGTACGTAAGGCGCGTTGGACGGCGTCTATGTCGAGTGTCGGCGCGGCCAGGTGATTAATGTGCGGCCCCTTGAAACAAGCGATGTCGGCAAGGAGCGGATGCGCGGCATGCAGCTTGCGGTAGACGTCGAGCGAGACGGTCGCCTCTGGCCGCCAGCGGAATGTTTCGATCCCTTCGCTGACGAATTCCGCCGCCTCTCGCTCGTCGAAACCGCCCGCTTTCTCGAACTGATCGAGCAGCTCGACGCCGCGCTGCGTGACGATGCGTCGCTGCGCGAGAAGGGCCGCGGCCGCGTCGCGCAGCTCGGGTTCAGGAATCAAATCCAAGCGCAGAAGCGAAACGAACATGCGAAAAGGACTGCGTTGGAGAGCCGCTTGCGTGAGAGGCCGAAAGGCGGTCGAGTGAACGGGCAGGCCCGCGACGGACAAGTCGTAGTAGTCGACGGGCGCCATGCCCATGACGGCGAAGAGCCGTCGAAGCAGGACGAGCTCAGACGCGGTCCCGATTCGAACGGCGCCGTGGCGCTCGACGTCGAGGCCCGCGCCCTCGCGGACCGCTTCCTGCTTTGCAAGCTCCGGCTGGGCGGCCAAAGCTTTTTCATTCACGCGGGCGACGAGCTCGGCCATGGCGCGATAACGCGGCATTTCGGCTTTGCACATCTCCGACAGCCGCGCCAAAAATTTCGCCCGGATCGCATCGCCGGAAATGAGAGCGCCCATGGCGCGACACTGCCTCCGTAATCCCTGATAGCTCCCTTCTGGCTAACTAGGGCCGCGCCTCGCTTTGTTGAGATCGCTTTGCCAGGCGGCTCGTTCGGCGTTTGCTCAGAGATCGAATCTGACCCCCTGCGCCAAGGGCAGATCTTTCGAGTAGTTGATGGTGTTGGTCGCACGCCGCATATAGGCCTTCCAAGCGTCGGAGCCGGCCTCGCGTCCGCCGCCGCTGTCCTTTTCACCACCGAACGCGCCGCCGATTTCTGCGCCGGAAGGCCCGATGTTCACATTGGCGATGCCGCAATCCGAGCCTTCCGCGGAGAGAAATTTTTCGGCCTCGCAGAGCTCGTTTGTGAAAATCGAAGAGGCCAGTCCGTGCGCCACGCTGTTGTGCATGTCGAGCGCCTCATCGAGATTCCGATATTTCATGACGAAGAGAATGGGCGCGAAAGTCTCCCGCTGCGCCACGCGCGCCTGCTCGGCAAGCTCCACGAGCGCCGGCGTCACGTAATAGGCGTTCGGAAAGCGCTCGGCCAGGACTCGCTCGCCCCCTGTAACGGCGCCGCCGAGCGTTCGGGCCTCGTCAAGCGTCGCCCGCATCGCTGCATAGGCGGCCTCATCGATCAGCGGTCCGAGGAGCGTTTGGCTCTCGCGCGGATCGCCGACGCGAGCGGAGGCGTAAGCAGCGCGCAAGCGATCGAGCAGCGCCGCATGGATATCCTCGTGCACAATCAGGCGCCGCAGCGACGTGCAACGCTGCCCCGCGGTTCCCATCGCGGCGAAGGCGATGGCGCGCGTGGCCAAGTCCAAGGACGCGGAGGGACAGACAATCGCTGCGTTATTGCCGCCGAGCTCCAGGATCGCTCGCGCGAATCTCTGCGCAAGGCGCGGCGCGACGGCCCGTCCCATCGCCGTAGAGCCAGTGGCGGAAACGAGTTTGACCCGCTCGTCTTCAACAAGGAACGCGCCGACGTCTCTCCCGCCGATCAACACGCTCGCGAGTCCTGCGGGCGCTTCGCCAAAGCGCGCACAGGCGCGCATGAGCAGCGTATGTGTCGCGAGGGCCGTGAGCGGCGTTTTTTCCGAGGGCTTCCACAAGATCGCGTCGCCGCATATCAGCGCGAGCGCCGCATTCCAGGCCCACACCGCCACGGGAAAGTTGAAGCTCGTGATGACGCCGACGACGCCAAGCGGATGCCAGGTCTCCATCATCCGATGCCCCGGACGCTCCGTCGCGATCGTCAGACCGTGCAGCTGACGGGAGAGGCCCACCGCAAAATCACAGATGTCGATCATCTCCTGAATTTCGCCGAGACTCTCGGAGGCGATCTTTCCGGCCTCAAGAGTCACCAGTCGGGCGAGATGCGGTTTCGCCGCGCGCAGCTCTTCGCCAAGGAGACGCACGAGCTCTCCGCGGCGCGGAGCGGGAACGTTGCGCCATGAGCGGAACGCGTCGTCGGCCGCGCCGATCGCCGCCTTGACGTCGGCGACGCCGCTCACCTTCACGCGCCCGATCGCCTCGCCCGTGATGGGCGAATGCGCCCTCAACTCTCCGACCGAGAACAGCGAGGGCTCGACGCCCAGCTCCTGCAGCCATTGTCCCGCTTCGCGCGCGACGTCGCCGATCGCCTCAGAGCTCGCCATCGCGTTCTCCCAACCTCAGCGCGGAAAGATTCTCTCGGCCTTCACCGCGCGCTAACAACACTTACATAATGCAGTGCACGTACTAAGAGACGCGTATCTCGAATTGAGATAAGACTCAGGCTAAGGGGCGAAAAGAGTGGGAGGAGCCTTCATGGGTTTCTCAGGCTTTGACAGCCCGTGCTGCGCAAGGAACTACGACCCGCTGCCGGTCATGCTGACTCGGGGCTCGGGCGCGTATCTCTGGGATGTCGCAGGACGGCGTTACATCGACATGATGAGCGCTTATTCGGCCGTGAGCCTCGGTCATGCGCATCCGCGCATCCTTGCCAAGCTCTCGGAGCAAGCGCATCGGCTCGCTGTGCCGTCGCGCGCTTATTACAACGACCGGCTGGGGCCCTTCCTCGAAGCCTTGTGCATGCTGACCGGCCTGGACGCTGCGCTTCCGATGAACAGCGGCGCCGAAGCTGTGGAAACGGCGATCAAGGCGGCGCGCCGATGGGGCCAAAGGGTCAAGGGCGTCGCATCGCCCGAAATCATCGTTGCCGAGGGCAATTTTCACGGCCGCACCACGACGGTGATCAGCTTCTCCTCCGAGCAGGAATATCGCGATGGCTTCGGACCGTTCACGCCGGGCTTCCGCGCAGTTCCTTTCGGCGATCTCGAGGCGACGCGTGCGGCGATCTCCGAACGGACTGTCGCGGTTCTGGTCGAGCCGATCCAAGGCGAGGCCGGCGTCATCGTGCCGCCACGCGGTTGGCTCGCCGGCCTGCGGCGCCTTTGCGACGAGGCGCGCATCCTGCTCTTGCTCGACGAGATCCAGTCTGGCCTGGGTCGCACCGGCGCCTGGTTCGCCTACCAACATGAAAATGTGCTGCCCGATGGCGTGACGCTGGGCAAGGCGCTGGGCGGCGGGGTGTTGCCAGTCTCCGCCTTCGTCGCGCGGCGCGAGGTCATGGACGTGTTCACGCCGGGATCGCATGGCTCGACCTTCGGCGGCAACGCTCTGGCCGCAGCCGTGGGGCTCGAAGCGCTGAACGTCATTCGCGAGGAGAATCTCGTGGAGCGCAGCCGAACGCTGGGCGCTCACTTGTTCGACCGCTTGCACGCGATCAAAAGCCCTGTGCTTGCTGACGTGCGTGGATTGGGGCTGTGGGCGGGCGCGGAAATTCAGCCTCGCTTCTCGAGCGCACGCACCTTTTGCGAGCGTCTGCTGGAGAAGGGCGTGCTCTCGAGCGCAACGCATCACACCGTCGTCCGTTTGGCGCCGCCTCTCGTCATCTCGAAAGCGGATCTCGATTGGGCGTTGGACCGATTCGAGGAAGTGCTGAGAGAGCTGGAGCGGGCGGGAGCTCAACCGTCTGTCGTTGCGGACGGCGTGCTGGTCGAGCCTTGAGGCGCAACGGGAACGCGCAGTTTGAAGCGGAGCAATGGCATGGGCAAAAAAGAAGCCTCGGCGCATGGCGACGAGAAAATCATCGGCCTGCTCAACCGCATCATGGAGAGTGAATTGGCTGGCGTGGTGCGATACACGCATTATTCTCTGATGGTGTTTGGCTACAATCGCTTGCCGATCATTTCCTGGCTTCGCGGACAGGCCGACGAATCTCTCGCGCATGCGCATGACGCGGGCGAGCTCATCACGCATCTCGGCGGCCATCCCTCGCTCGCGATCGGTCCGCTGCTCGAGACGCACAAGCACGACATCGGCGACATCCTGCGTGAATCGCTGGCGCACGAAGGCTTGGCTCTGCAGCTTTACAAGGATCTTCTGAAGGAAGTGGAAGGCGTGTCGGTGATGCTGGAGGAATATGCGCGAAAGATGGTTCATCTCGAAGAGATGCACCAGGGCGAGGTCAACAAAATGCTGCGCAAGCCGGGCGAGGTCGCCGTGTTTTCCGATCGCTGATGGGGCTGCGGCGGCGCAGAAGGCCTTACGGAGCCTTGGGCGGAAGGGCGGCGGCGCGCAAGCCCCGCCAAGGCGCGGCGCGTCGCCCAGTCCTATGAATTCGCCGCCAAATGCGAGGAGGCCTTCTGATCGAAGAACAGGCTTTGGCAGATCGTGGCCTTCACCGCTTCGACGTCGTAGGGTTTGCTAATCAAGAAGGTCGGCTCCGGTCTCTGGCCGGTCAACAGTCTTTCCGGATAGGCGGTGATGAAGATGATGGGGGTGGCGCCCTGCTGAAGAATATCATTCACGGCGTCGATGCCTGAGCTCCCGTCCGCAAGATGGATGTCGGCGAGAACAAGCCCCGGTCGCCTTAAGCGTGTCAGCTTCTGCGCCTCCGTCTGAGTCCTGGCGACGCCGATTATCGAGTGCCCGAGTTCTCGCACGATCATCGATAATTCCGCCGCGATCACCGCCTCGTCCTCGATGATGAGAACGTCGGTCGCGATGCATTCTGCGATTTCCTTTTCCGCGCTGGACAGAAAACCGGACACGGCCTCGATGTCGACGTCGAGAATGAAGGCGATGTCCGACGGCGCGAAACGCTCGACCAGGTTCAGAAGAAACGCCTGCCGGGATCGCGGCGTGAGGCGAGCGACATTTTGCATCACCGAGGAAGTCGTCCCTGAATTCTCAAGATCCTCCTCTGCCGGAAACGACCTTTCAGCAATCGTCGACCAAAGGGTCGAGAATACGCGATACAGGCCGGCGCGAGCTCCACGCTGCTTGGGAAAGGAAGCGGGCTCCTCGATGATCGCTTCCAGCGTTTGAACGACGATCGCGTCCCCGACGTTTTGCGAGCCGGCAAGCGCGCGCGCGTATCTGCGCAAATAGGGGAGATACGGAGCAATCTGTTGGGACAGCGTCATCTAACTCCATCCTCCCATTGCTGACCGCGCGGGGTTTGTCGTGGGGCCCACACGGGCCAATATATACTCAGTAACTTATGGCGGCGCGAGGCGAAATCCACAGCGAAGGCCACGTTAGCGACCGTCTACCGCGCCTTGGGAAAGCTTGACGCGTTGAGATTCGCTGAGCGCAGCGCGCGTGCAATGAGTTATGTGAGCGCGCTGAGCTGCCGTCGTCTCGGTCAGCGGGAGCCCGGAGCTCAAAGCTTGCTGAGGAGAGCATGATGCCGCTGTCGGGATTTGAGGGGATGTTCACGGAATTGATCGAAGCGCCGGAGCATGCGCGTCGATTGAAGATGGTTCTCGATTGCCTGCCGGTAGGAGTCTTGCTCGCTGCCCTTCCTGATGGGCGAATTATTTTTGGCAACCGTATGATCGAGACGATGCTTGGCCATCCGGTTCGCTACTCCAAGGACGCGCAAGCCTATGGGGAGTGGATTGCCTTCCACGAATGCGGGAAACAGGTTGAAGCCCATGAATATCCCTTGGCTCGAGTGCTGCAGGGCGAGCAGAATCCAACAATGGAGTGCCGCTATATGCGCGGCGACGGGTCCTTCATCTGGATCAAGATCAACGGCGGCCCCTTGTACGACAAGGAAGGTAAGCTTTCGGGCGCGGTAGTGTGCATCACGGATATCGAGGGGATGAAGCAGGCGCAGGCGCGGGAGCGTCTTATGCACATGGAATTGCATCACCGCATGAACAACGCCCTGACGATGATTCAATCGATCACCAATTTGAGCGCCCGATTTCCTTCCCCCGAACCGGATTTCCGCGAGGCTTTCTCAGGAAGAGTGGCGCTTCTCAGCCGCACGCAAATCATGTTGAGCAAGAATTCCTGGTCCGCCATTCCGATGGACGAGCTCGTGGCCGCAGCCTTGCCGGAAACGCTGGGCCACAGCCAGATCGAGACGTCGGGATGCGAGCTGTCCTTGCGCTCGGACGTGGCGTTGGCGCTGGGATTGGCGTTACATGAGCTCAAAACGAATTCGCGAAAGTTTGGCGCTTTGAGCCAAAGCCGAGGTCATGTCGGAATTCAGTGGCGGCCGTTGGAGGGCGCGAGCGACAACCAGCACGTCGTCGAATGGACGGAGAGCGGCGGTCCGATGACGTCGCCGCCAAAGTCCTGCGGCCTGGGATTGGAGCTCTTGGAAAAGATTTTGCCGATGCAGCTTGGCGGACCCACAAAGCTCGAGTTCGAGGCCGGAGGCCTCAAGGCGAGCCTTGTGGTCAGGGCATAGATGCGCCGACTCTTAGAGCCTGTCACGGAAAAGTGCGAAGCGGTTTTCCGGTCAAGACATGCTCCAACATTTTGATTTGGCGCGTTTCCTTATCGCTCGAACGATTCCGTTCGAGCGGGAAACGCGCTCGCCTCGGAACAATCGGGCGCCGCGCTCGGTTATCCCGCCCGTGAAGGAGAGAGCCATGAACCAAACCACATCCACAGGAAACGAAGGCGAAGGCAACCAGACGGACGCCAAACGCTTCAACGAGGAGCAAGCCAAGGCTTTGGAGGGCCCGGAGCGGGAAGCTTTGGAGAAGGCCGAAGCCGAGGGGCGATCTCACGCGAAGAAATGAAGCGCCGACCGCATTGCGGGCGCCTGGAGGAGGGGTGGGCGCTGTCCGCGGAAGGGGCTCTCTCTCTCACGCGCTAACGAGGCTTCGGAGCGTCAATTCACGGCTTCTCGGCCACATAGCACCAGGAGCCGACCGCATATCGCGAGCAGTCGAAATAACAATCGTAATCGACCTTCTCGACCACAGATAACCCTGCGGCCGCCGCCTCAGCGGAAATGATCGCTGGTGTGGCCGCGTAAAGGCGCATGCCTTTATGGACTGGCACGGGGAGATAGCCTTCTCCTCTGAAGAAAACTCCACTTCTGAGCTGTCGCCACAGGAGACCGAGCGTCTTCGTCGCCGAGATCACGCAGCGCCAGATCCGCTGCTTGAGGGTAGCCTCGCGCAACTCAGGAAGAAAAATCAGAAACTCGGCGTTGCTGACCGAGAAAATGAAGTTTCCACCTGGCTTGAGCACGCGCGCCACTTCCTGAAGCGCGCGCCGCCTCGACTCGTCGGAAGGGATCGAGCTCATGCCGTTGAACGAGAACAACACAAGGTCGAAACGCTCGTTCTCGAAGCCTGATAGATCCGCCGCGTCACCCCAGCGGAAGTCCGACGCTGGAAAGCGCCGGCGGGCCGCGTCGATCATCGGCTCTGAATAGTCGATCCCAATGTAGCTCGCCGCTGCCGGCGCAAGGTAGGGCGCCGTGCGACCCGCTCCGACGCCAATATCGAGGATCGTGGCGCCGGGCCGTAAATATTTGGCGAAGAGATGCTGCTCGCACCGGTGCAAGCCATCCATTTTCGCATATGCGGCGACAATCTCGCTCGACGCAAATACGGCTTCGTTCAAATTGCTCATCGTCATGGCAAACTTCTCCTAGACGGGGCTATTCCAGATCCGAGGAGACGTAAAAACAGTCTATGCCTTATAGAGGAAAACCTACGCCTGGGCCAGCAGGCGCGCTCTAGCAGGCTATTGAAAAAAGTGAACGAGGTTCGCTTCCGATACCGATGCGTTCTCCCATCGATTCTGTGACGTCCCGCGAACAAGGGGTCATCGCAGAATCTTCCCAAAATCCTACGCTAAGGCGCTGATGGAGGCTTATTGGTATTTTGGCGATGGAGTTCAGCAGATACCAAGGCATTGAAAAATAGCGATAAACCGGACTGCTGCGCGAACGACCGATCGTGCGCCAGGGGAGCCGGCGATGAAGAAGCATGAAATCCTCTCGCCGCAGGCCCGGGCGGCCCTATTCGATCCGCCCAACGATCCGGCGACAATTGTTCGGCACTATACGCTTTCGCCCGACGATCTGGCGCTTGTCCGTCGACGGCGGCGTGACGCCAATCGGCTTGGGTTCGCGGTGCGTCTCGCCTACCAGCGTTTTCCAGGTCGAGTGCTCGGCATTGACGAGACTCCGCCCGCTGACGTTCTGTCATTCATTGCCGGTCAACTCGGCATCGAGCCGGGAATGTTTCACGAGTATGCTCGTCGAGAAGAAACGCGCTGGGAGCATCTCGGCGACATACAGTCATATCTGGGCGTCCGTCCGTTCAGCCGCGGTGATTATCGGTCCGTCACAAAGATTGCGACGACCGAAGCGACTGGCATGGATCGCGGCGAGGCCATTGTTGCCGCCATGATCGAAGCGCTCCGAACTCGCGGCATTTTGTTGCCTGCGGCGACAATTCTGGAGCGCATCGGTCTGGCGGCGCGTGCACGCGCCCGAAAGCAGGCTCATAAGAATCTCATCGAGGGATTAGAGCAGCGGACGGTCAATGAACTGCGAGCGTTGACCGCGGTCAGCGACAACAAAGATCGCACGAGGCTTGCGTGGTTACGTGACTGGCCGGAGGCGCCGACGCAGAAGAACCTGGTTGGCGTCGTCGAGCGCTTGGATTTCATCCGCAGCTTGGGTGTTGAACCAGATCGCGAGCAACGGATTCATCGTGCGCGCTATAGAGCAATCGCCAGGGAAACGGCTATTCTCAGCGCCCAGCATCTTTCGCGGTTCGATACCCCGCGCCGACTGGCCACTCTGGTGGTGTTCGCCCGCGAGATGGAAGCAATCCTCACGGACGCGGCGCTGGTCATGTTTCGACAAGATGCTTGGCGGCGTGTACCGTCGTGCCGAACGCGCCGACAGAGAAAATGTTGTTCATCGAGCAAAAGCGCTTGATGCATCTGCACGCGCGCTTCTCCATATGGCGAAGGCCATGTTGGCGGCGAAGGAATCGGGAGAGGATCAAGAGGCGGTTGTTGAACGTTCGCTCGGCTGGGAGCGCTTGAGAGCGCTCGTCGCTGAAACAGAAATTGTGGTCACAAACATGCGCGAAGACAATCTGACTGAAATCGTAGAAAGATACGCGCCGCAGGCGGCCTCGGGTCAAGCGTAAGATCAAGTCTAGACACAAGCCGATCTCCAAATCAGGAAATCAGACTCGCCGATCACAGCTCCAAAATGAAGGTGTGGGCGGAACACCGCTTACCTTTTAGACGTACGTTGACACACAGGACCACGCTTTACAGAGTTTTGGAGACATGAAAACCGGCGCCTGAGACCAAATGGCCCCTGGCGACACGACTGTTGGGTCTAGGCCGACCAATGAAAATATCGCCGATGCCATGATCGCAAGCTACCGAGGGGCATTTTTCGACCGGTGACTTTCACAACCGAGTTGCGCCCCAACGGGCTTGCCCTTGTGAACTACGGTTGCCGGCGCCACAATCAACTGCCGATTTCAACAGCCTTCGTCCTGTTTGCAAGGCTATCGATCGCCGATCTATTCGGTCGACCTCCGCGGCTTAGCCGGGAAAAGGCTCAGGATCATCGCATGGGCCACATGCTCCGCCATGCATTCATAGCCGAGGTCGTTGAGGTGAAAATTGTCCCTCGACATCAATTCAAGGTTGGCGTGCGCCTGCTCGATGTAGCGCATGGCGTCATAGCGGCGGACATACAGGACATTCTGTTCCGTGGCGATCCGTTTCAGACTCTCCCGGATTGAAGCGTAGTTGGGATCCCTGGCGAGACGCGGCGTATATTGCATTCCAACAAGGACGACGTCGATCCGGTTTTCCTTCAGCCAAGCTACGGCGGAGCGCACCGTGTCCTCGAACTGCGCGACTGGAACGCGAGCGAGCGCGTCATTGGTGCCAAGCTGCCAAAGAACGACATCGGGCTTAGTCAGTGCGACCTCGCCGCGCAGCCTTTCGGCGGCGACATCCGCCGTCTCGCCCGACGCGCCGCGATTGATGATCTGCAGATCGGCGCCGTTGAGCGCGCTCTCCAAAACGACTTCGAGCCTAGCCGGGTAGGTCTTGTCGCTGGAAGATGCGCCGACGCCCGCGGTGGAGGACGAGCCGATGGCGAGTAGCCGTGCCGCCTTGCGTTCCTTAAGGGCCGCAGCAAGGACGGGCAGGGTCGAGGGCGCTGCGATGTCCGAGTTCGGCACGGCGCACGCCGGATTGAAAGGCGGCGGCGCGATCACGATCGCCGGCGCGGGCGTCCCCTCGGCTCGCGACGGCGAAGCCGCGGCCAGCGTCCCGCCGATCAAAAGGGCGAGCGTTGCGCCAAGCTGGCTTTTATGTGTTCGCGCCATTCCGATGCCCACGCGACGCCCCCCATCGCTCCGACGCCTAGGACGACAATAAGAGCGTCGGTCACGATTGAGCCGCCATAGATGAAACGAAAAATCTGCCCGATCAAGCTCAGGAGCGATCCAACACAGAAGACGTTCAAGGAATTACGGCCTAGGGACGAAAGAAAGGCTCCCGTACGAGGCAGTCGGGAATTGATGGCAGGAAAAGAGCCGCCGAAGAGCGCGGCCAGCGCGAGGCTGTGGATGAGCCGGGATGGCGAGAGATAAGTCTTGTCAAACATGAACATCAACTTAGCCGCCGGCAAAGAGACGGGGTCGGGCGAGAAGCCGACTGCAGTGCAGACCGCACCAGCGGCGACGATCGCAACCGCAGCCCATTTGAGCGTCATCCGCCACCGACGCGATAGGGCGCCGAGCCCTCGCGAGCCGGCCAGCAGAAAGCCAAGCACATAAATGAACTGCCAGCACAAAGGATTGAAAAACCAAGTGTCTTCCACGGGCCAGGTTGGGAAGTTCGCACCCGTTGCCAGCGCAAAGAGATACGTCATTAGGGAGACGAGCAAGAGGATGGGCCATGCGTGGCGGCTGACAAAGGCGATCGCCGGCGCGACGGCGGTCAAAACCACATAAAGCGGAAGGATGTCGAAATAGCCGAGCTGATACGAAAGCAGAGCGAGACCGACTTGAGCGCGAACGGGGTCTTCGAACACCGCGGACGCATTGTGCCAATCGAGAAGGAAAGGGGCGTCGAGAGCGAGCGCCGTTCCTGCCAACACCGCAATGGCAAGCTCCGTGATGACGAGCTGCGCAAAATAGACCTGCAGCGTCCGAGCTGTCAGCCTCAGCGTCAGCCAGGGCGTAGAAAGGTTCCGTCCAGGGCCGTCGACGACCTTGCGAAGCGCCCAGCCGGCTAGAAACACGAATAATTCGGCGGAATCGGAGATAGATAGATTCTTGAAAGTGAAGCGCTCAAAAAAACCACCCGGTATATGATTGATGAAGATCGTCACGAGCGCGAAGCCGCGCCAAAAGTCGATCTCGTCTGCTGCCCGCATTGTCCGTCGTCACGCCTCTTAGCCGCTTATCTAATCATCGAAGTTTTCGATAACCGTATCACTAATCGTCCTTTTAGTGGTGACCCCCACTACGTCGTCGACTCTAGGCGTTCCTGGGCCCTAGACGACGATCGCCGCATCACACTTATGTCGTTTCCACCTTGCGAGCGCTCGGCTCAGGAGATCAAACTCACGGCAAATGAGGAGACGCGGTTCCACAAATTCGTCTACGAGTTTCTCGGGGTTGTTGCGCGACTGGAGCCAGAGTTTCGAGCGCGGAGGAATGAGGCCAGCGATCTTGCCATCGCGGGCAACGACGACGGCGCGCTGATCTTCGCCATTCTCCCCAAAGACAGCTTTTTTCAGGATCGTGCCCGCCTCTGCGAGCACGAAGGTTTGTTCCATGACGTCCTTGGCCTGTTTCACCAAATAGAGATTTATATGCCTTTCCTTGCGCGCGCCTCACGTTGGCCGCTACCGCCACCGCGACGATCACCGGTACGATGACGTCATAGTCGCGCGTCGAAGACCACGACGATGGCCGTCATGACCCCGCCCGTCCCGGCGCCGACCATCGCCGCCATCCCAACGATGGCCGCAGAGGGTACCGTCACGCCAGCATTCGGGAGCGCAATGGCTGCGATACCGGCGAAAGCGCCGCCGAGAGTCGCGCCGAGATACAGAGAAGGGGGTCTTCCTCATGTATGGATGCCCCCGTTCGCGCAAGATGTTTCGATCGGCTTGGCCGTGTGATCGGGTGAGGTCATGTATCAGGCCTTGAGACGCAGTCTGTCAGGAGGCACCTTGGCTGGCTCTTCTTCACTCTCGGTGCAAGTTGGAGTCCTGCAACGGTAGCATCCGTGCGCGAAGCAATTCGATGCTTGCGCGGCCATACATAGACCGCTTGAGCGTCTTCAGTCGATCGATCTGTCCTTCTGTCTGTCCGTTGCTCCAAGGCTCCATCACGGCATTTTACACGGCGTCTATGTCGTGACGCAGCGTCGTTGCGAAACGTCGGATGGTGTAAATGCCACAAGAGAGCGCGTCCCATAGCCACTCGTTCAGCTTCTCCCGGGAGCCGCTGTGAAAAAGGCCTCTAAACCGCATGGCAAGTTGACGCTTTATCGTAAACTCCTTCGACGCCGCTTTCAACGCGTCAACGGTGCAGATTTGACGAGGCGTCATTTGTCCCCGTGGCTTCATGCAAAGCGCGGCGGCGGTCAGCGGCGAAATGCGGCGACCCGTCGTCGGATCAATCGCCGGCGCCTTGAAACAAGGGTGAAAGTCAGGCGCCGCCAATGTTGAGGATGGTGGCTCGACTGTCGCCTCGACAATCACATCCAGCGGTCGCTCGGAATCTTTCCATGCCGCGACAAAACGCGCCAGATGGCTATAAGAGCCGGTGTAGCCTTGTTGCCGTATCTCTTCGAACAGGAGGCGCACTGAACGGTTCCCTTCTGTCTAGCGGCGTAATAGGAATGCTTCGAAGCCGGCCGGCGTGCATGCTTTGAGCACCATCACGTTGCGTTCCGGCAAGACAATGAAGCGGGCCGTCGGGATACATCTTATTGTTGGAAATTGCCGGTTTGCGGCGGGCTTGGACATCTTGTTGGGTCTTCGTCACTTTCTGGGGAGCTGATTGCTAAGGTTGCGCCTTCCGTGCAGGGAAGGCCGCTCGTGCTCGACCTGCGTCTGGGACGCTGGCGATGAGAGCACGCAAAACTGTGGGTGGCGCTGGCTTCTGGCCCCATCTCGAAGGCGGCTAAGCGAACAAAACCGTCAGAAATACCTAGAGCCTAACTATTGAGAACTTGCGGTCCCCACGACTTTGCGTGGTCCCCCGGGGTCTTCCGAATCGGCGAAGCGCGCGCGTGGCTGACAGAGGAGACAGCAAGCTGAACGATGGCGCAAAGAGATTCCAGCGCGGCTCCCTCGTCGGCTTAGTCCTTCATCTCCTGAGCGCCTTCCGCCGTCAAAAGGCATGGGGACTTCCCGCATGCGCGGCAAAATATATCGTCACGCAAGATTGAATTTATCAGGCTCCGCGTCAATTCTTTGTTGAGCTTCTGTCGATCGATCGCGCCAATCGTTTTAACGTCGTTGGGGAGATGAAGCTCGAGTTCGGATGGGCCAATGTGTGAGCGTTGATGTGATGGAGGAAGAAATGGCGTTCCTTAGAAGCACAGCTTTGGCGATCCCAGTTTTGGCTGTCTTTATGGGAATAGCCGCAATGGCGGCGCCCATGAGCGGCTCGAGAATCTCAAATGCGTCCAACTCGGAGAAATTGTTCGAAGAGCCTGCGGCGACTGGAATCCAACTCGCGGTCATCTCCGCAGCGGCCGCGGGCGGAGTCGGGCTCCGGTCCGTGGAGCGTCCTCCTCGGCTGACATTGGTGAAGCAGAAAGCTGTTGCAGCGCTCTGGCCATCATTCGCCCTTGCACAGCAGGCCAACGACGCGCCAGGACGCATCCATATGAGGTGCTCCGAATGGAAGCGCAATGAAGATGGATCCTGGACAGGAAGCACAAAGCAAGGCGGGTTGACCTTCGAGGATCTTACAATCAAGAACAATGCTGAGACGAAATACCTTGACGAGCATTGCAAATAACGGCGCCGCAGCCGTCGCTCATTTGGATCAAACAACCGCGCGCCGAGATTAATGTCCGCGCGATCCTGATCGCCGCGCTTGCGGCAAAAGAGCGTCCGAACGCGCATTTGGAAAACGCTCTTGCGGCAGCCAACATACGCTTGGGATCAAACTGCGTCACCGGCGCACCGTTCGAATCGCGCGTTCTCGCGCTTCGGGTTGGCGCCACTACACGACGCAAGGCGCCCCCGCTATGATAGAGTTTCGGAACTAACGGTAGGACCTATGACCAACCTCTTGTCAGTCGACTGGTCGAAATTCCGGCTCCCACAGACGACAATGCCGCACGGCACATCGTTGGTTCACCCATACCTTCCGTCCAGCTTCGGTCGACAGAGGGTTCACTGATCGACTTGGCGGAATGATTGTCGTTTATGCCTATCCGATGACGGGAGGACCGGACATACCGCTTCCTGATGGATGGGACATGATCCCGGCGCCCACGGATGCACTCCGCAATCGTGCGCCTTTCGCGACCATTTCGATGAATTGCGCCAACTCTCGGTTTCTCACCTGTTTGGCCTATCCACGCAGACGACCGCCTATCAGATGGAAGCTGCGGAGCGTCTGCACCTTCCGTTTGCGTTGCTATCAGACAGTGACCTCAAATTGACCGAGGCATTGCGATTGCCGACTTTTGAGACCGCGGGCATGCGTTTGCTCAAGCGGCTGACGATGATCATTTCGCAGCATCGGATCGAGCACGTCTTTTACCCGGTGTTTCCGCCGGACCGTAGCGCAAGCGATGTCATCGACTGACTCCGGGCACGGATGCTAAAGTTGTCTGGTTAGGATCAACCTGCGCCGCCCGCGCGTCGTTCCAACGCGTCCGCTCCTCCCCTGCGCCCGAGGCATCGAAGTGCGTTGGCTCCGTGCAACTGGGGAGGTCCTTGAAGACGACGCTCATGCCAGCCTTGCCGAAAGCTCGACGGCTTCCCGCAACCGTGACAGGAGCCAGACTGCTCAAGGCGCGCCGAAATGATCCAATTGCCGTCAACCTGTTCGGCGTCCAGAATCTGCACGCCCGGTCCGGGAACCCATCCCAATTTCTCTTGCATGCGCTCAAGTTAGGAATCCTTGAGCTTAAAAGCAGCTCGGCCACAGAGAATGAGGCAGATCCAATTATCTGGCGACGCACATTAAAGGCAACGCGACAGCCATCGTGCTTGCCGTTGTCAGGCAGACAACTACTTATCAGATGATCTGAATTGCCGAGGTCGCCTTTTCGTTGGGGGAAATGTGATGGCAATCTTTCAATTCAATATCGAGGCGTCAATACAGCGACAATCGAGATGCGCCGGCGGTAGCGATTTCTACTAACCGACTGTTGCGCGAGAGGGTGGAATCGATATGAGAAACTCCAGTGCTCTGCCGATATTGATTTTCGTTGTCATTCTGGGCGCGGGCTTGGCGTTCGCCTTTTCGGCCTTCGCGCTTCCCGACTACAGCAAAAGCGCCTCAATCGCTGCGGGTTCCGCGTTCGCCGCTTTCATAGTCTCGTATTCCGTGAAGGTTGCCGATCAGTGGGAACGGGCCGTGGTGTTGCGGCTCGGCTGTTTCCACGCCCTTAGGGGCCCCGGCTTGTTTCTCATCATTCCCATCATCGATGTTATCGCCTATTGGATCGACATCCGCGTGATCACGAGTGCGTTCAAGGCAGAGAAGACGCTCACCAAGGACACGGTGCCAGTGGATGTTGACGCGGTGCTGTTCTGGAAAGTCATCGACCCAAAGAAGGCCGCTCTCGACGTCGCCGACTACACGAGCGCCATCAATTGGGCCTCTCAAACCGCGCTTCGCGACGTCATCGGCAAGACAATGCTTTCTGACATGCTGGAGGGCCGTGAAAAGATCAGCGACGAGCTACAGAAGATCATCGATGTCCGAACCGAGCCCTGGGGTATCAATGTAATTTCAGTGGAAGTGAAGGATGTCCTGATCCCGTCGGCCTTAGAGGATGCGATGTCGATGCAGGCGCAAGCGGAGCGCGAGCGCCAGGCGCGCGTAATTCTCGGCGATTCAGAACGTCAGGTCGCCGAGAAATTTGGCGACGCCGCAAAGACTTACGCGAATAATCCCACTGCCTTCCATCTGCGGGCGATGAACATGCTCTATGAGGGTTTGAAGAAAAACAACGCGACGATCGTTATCGTGCCGAGCACGGCCGTCGAAACCATGCAACTCGGCGGCTTAGCGGGAATCACGGCCTTGACTGCGACATTGGGTCAAGAACGCGGTCAGGAGGGGACTCCTCGTCCAGGGGCCGACGCGCCCCCCGTGAAGCCATAGCAGGATAACTGCCGGCCCTTCTTAAGCCGGCGGGCCCGCTTGATGCATCCTGGACTCGCGACGCTCTTGCCCTTCGACACGAGGACATCAACCTGGCGCAGCTTCGCGACGATCTCCTCGGGAGTCGGTCTCTTCCTCCGCATAACGGTCCTCCTTTTCCTGTCCGAAGACATACTTCAAGGTGGACCCGTTCTTTGGGGGGGGGATCAGATCGACGGTCAGACCTGATTTAGAACCGCGTCGTCAGATGCGACAACCATGCCGGTGACGCATCGAGAAGGGCGGCTTCGAGCTGCTTGTCGTGGCCAGAGACAATCAAGCCGCCGAGCACGATCAAGAACACGCCCATCGCTTGCCTCGCGCGTAGCCCTGCACCGATTAGTGAGTCGCGCCACCGCGAAAACACTTCGCGTGAGAGAAGTCCCAGTCCGAGCAATGGAGCGGCGGCTCCGAGCCCGAAGGCCGCCATGATCAGCGCAGCTTGCCCCAGACTTTCGCCGCGCGACGCCATTAGCGATGCCGCCCCCAGCGTCGGCCCAGCACAAGGGCTCCAGACGGCCCCGATGGTCGCGCCGAGTCCCAAGGGTCCAAGGGCCTTGACCACCGAAGCGCCACGAAAAGCCCTGTCGATGCGATCGCTGAGCGGTCCTAACCCGGCGACGACGCGCGTTTGCAACGGCGGCCACAGCAGAACGATGCCAAGACCCACGATCAGAGCTGCGGCGACGCCACGAAAAGCGTCGCCGTCCAAGCCGATGGAAAAGCCGATCGTCGCGACGAAAATGCTGACCATCGTGAAAGAGAAAGCGACGCCAAGCGCGAGTAGAACCGGAGCCGTTCGACCTTGCGACGCGGCGCCGCCGAACGCCAGCGGCAGCATTGGCAGCACGCAAGGCGAGAGAATGGAGAGCGCGCCCGCAAGGGCGGCGAGGCTGACCGCGCCGAGATTCATCGCTCAGTAACCCGAGCCGATCAGCGCGCTGATGGAGTTTGGATCCGTGTCGCCGACACTGCGGCCCGTCTCCTTCTTGCCCTTGAACATGATCAGCGTGCTTTGGCTCTTGGCGCCGAAGCTGCGGACCGCATCCTTCTGCTTGTCGAAGTCGACGCGGAACACTTTTAGATTTTGGAACTGCGGATCGGCTTCGAGCTTCTCGAGCACCGGCTGCTGCGCGCGGCAGACCGAGCACCACGGCGCGAAGACCTCAACCAGAACGGGCGCGCCCGAGTCCTGGGCTTGCGCAAAGCCGCTGCGGCTGTAATCGGACTTTTCGGCGGCGAGCGCCGGGAGTACGGCGGCAATGAGCGCGGCGGCGATCAGGTCGCGTATCTTCATCAGGTTTGTCCTTCTCCACTGGATTTGATGCGTCAACCGATATTCGTGTCAACGCCGACAAAGTTACAGCTGGCGCCTTGTCAGACTCACCCGAAAGGTTTTGCAACCTCTGCACGCCGATCGTCGCGGAGTTTGCCCGATCGAGCCTATTGGCATGCCGATCTTGCCCTTTGCGGTTAGCTCACACAAAGCCTGTTTCCCCGAGCCCACGAAGCCCTTGGTCGCCGCATTTCTCGGACGCCCAATGGTTGCGTTCAAGCGTAGTTTTTCAATTCGCGCCAATTGCCGGACTTCCCAATGCTTGGCGGTCCGGTCGCGCTCAAGCCGTCGAGATCGCGTTGCGAGTCTGGAGCTCCTCGAGGCTGAGGGTCCGTCCATGGAGGAAGCGGCGTCCGTCAAGGGAAAGGCGTTGCGTCTCTCAAGGTCAGCGCACACAGGGGGCGCTCGTCCTCGGTCCCACTCAGCGCTTCGCTTCCAAGGGGATCTATGTCGTGCGCCTCGATCCAACCGCCGAAGACGGAATTGCAGTGGTGAGCGACCGGATCGTTCCTTGAACGGCGGCGCCCCAGTTACCTCTCATCGGCGATGTAGTGGCGCAAAAATGCGAGTCCCTCGTCAGCAGTCCAATCAACTTCGCCGGTGATGTAACCTACCGGCCGTCCTTGGCGGTCGATCACGTAACTGATCGGCATTCCATAAAGAACGAAAGGTGACGTTCCATTTTCGGTGTTGGTGACGCCAACGCTCCGATTGGGGTCGAGGAATGGATGCAAGCGTGTGACGCTAGCGCGTTCGAGGAACGCCGTGACCGCCGACTTGCCCTCCCGATCGACTGAAACCGCAACCACTTCGAAATCCCGAGGTCCGAGAATCTGTTGAAGCCGCTCAAGCAGCGGCAGTTCGCGGCGGCACGGCGGGCACCACGTCGCCCAGAAGCTCAGTAGGACCACTTTTCCCCGGAGCGATCGGAGACCGATCATCTTGCCGTCGATCCGTTCGAGCTTGAGGGCTGGCGCCTCGACCAGGGGCCTCAGTTCGATAAACTGCGATGTCGCTGAGCTCAATGGCGGTGGCGTCGCCTCCACTTCGCTTCGTGCCGTGAATGGCGCCGTCATTGTCGCACCGATGAGAAGAGCCATTAGGGAGCGCCGCGAGATCGCCTCAGAGGCGATCATTTCCGGAAGATCAAATAGTCGAGCGAGATCGCGCCGGGGCCGCGCGCAATGAGGACGACCAACAGCGCCACCCAGTAGGCGTGAACGGTCCACCATGCGTCGGGGTAGACGAAAATTTGTATGACCATTGTCATGGCAAGGAGACCGAGCGCGGAAAGGCGCGTCAAAAACCCGAGCACGAGCAACAGAGGCAGCACGAACTCCGCGGCGGCGTGACATAGGCGGCGACATTTGGCGAAAGGAAAGGCAATTTGTATTCGTCGGCGAACAAGGTGAATATCGCGCTCCGGATGGCGGTCGGGATCTGGACCGCCAAATCGAGCCCGAAGATTTCGCGACCGACTGTCGGTCCTTCGATCTTCGTCTGGCCGGAGACGAAGAAGGGACGCGCTGCGACGACGCGAAGGAAGAGAGCGATTATGGAATAGGGAATCGCATCCAGCCAAGCGGCGATGTTTTTCGTTATGTCCATGAAATCTCAAGCTCCAGAATTCGTCGGGATCGAGGCTTCTGGCGAAGCGCCAACCGATTTCAGATGTTGAGGGTCGTGAGCGCTTCGCTGGCCAGAAGAGTGCGAAGAATGGCCGCAACGTCGAAGTCCTTCGCGCGCTGACTTGCCGCGCTCAGGGCCTCCCCAAAAGTGCAGCCACTGATTAGGATTTCGATGAAGCGGTTTGCATGTCGATGCTCTGACGCAAATTGGCCCCAAAAAATACATTGACGGCCAACTCACGTCATCTCCCACGTTTCGTCCGGCAGGGAATAGGCCGGCCGTCTCGTCGATCACATTTCCGCGACCGTGCCGCGAACATTGGAGCAGCGGCCAAGCCGAAGGGCAATTCAACCGTCTCAAAACGCTAAAGCGCGCCATGTATGGTCGCGCAGGCATTGAGCTGCTGCGAGCGCGAATGCTTCCGTTCGAAACGGCCATGTGCACGTAAAGTGACGCAGACCCAGCCAAAATGTCTCCTGACACCGGGATCGGCTTTCAGGAGTGGGGACATCCCGTGCGGTCGGAAATCATATTTTCAAATCCACTCAGGATCAGTCCGGGCGGAACGGCCTCGCCATAGAAACTCAAGCGTTCCGCGCGCTGGACCGGCTCCACGCTCCGGATACGGCCTGTCCTGACAGGAGGGACGCCGCATTTCTCGAGTTTGTCGGCGATTTGCGAGCGCAGCGCGTTCGGCGGATCTAGGCGCCGGTCGTCGACAGCGCGGGCCGCGCGCAAAAAGAGCGTCTGGGCCTCCACGAACTCCGGATCTTTCCAATCGAACCGGCGCAACGCCTCGTATGCCTTTTCGACAAGCGCCGGCGGTGCGATGTTTTCTGGTCCGGTGTAAAACGGTGTGCGAGACAGGAGGAATCCCAAGGCCGAGAGATATGGCGCGCAATGCTTCTTCTCGGCCGCCAGCTCCGCGACCGCATCAATGAAACGCTCGATCAGCTCCCGCTTGAGTTCCTGGCCGATCCTTTCGAAAGCCCCAACCATGCGGATCAACTCGGGGGGCGCGTTCTTCTGCAGAAGGATTTTCTGTCTTTCAGCGGCGAGCAGGGCCTCCTGCCGCTCCTGCGTGAGGCCTCCGGCGACCCGACGCCACAACACATATTCCTGAAGCTTCGTTCTTTTGCCGGGAAACCTCAGCCCCTCCCGGCAAATAGCCCAAAGCTCGTCGATGCGGTGTTCGTCCATGGCGAGACCGAAGCCGGGCCTCAGGAGGAAACCGGCGAGAATGAGCCAGGTCTCCTCATGCTCGATGGAAACAGCGCGGGCGTTGTGATTAGCCGCGAGACTCGCCCAAAGATTGCGAATCAGGGTGGCGCTCCAGTCGCCCTTGGAGCGACCGAGAACCTTCTCCAGGCTCTCGATGAGCCGAGACGCCGTGAGCTTGTCACGCTTGCCGAGGGGCTTCGCGAAGGCGGCGGCGATCCGTTGTTTCGCCTCGGCTAGCGCCTCCGGTGGGATGCCGAGACCGGCCGGCGCCTCGGCTTCCGGCGCGGCAGCCGCAGCCACGTCGCGCTCGTGCGGCCGGAGGTTGAATTCGAGCGGCCAGGAGCCGGGGACGTCGGCGGCGAGGCTGCGGCACGAGAGCGCAAGCAGGCCGAGTTCGTTGATCTTTGCGTTCAAAGCGACGGGGATCGCGGATACGCCCCGCGCCGATGTCGCAACGGTTTCGAGCGGCGGCAAGGCATAGAATTCGTCCGCCGTCAGCCCGATGACGTCGCCGGCTTTTGTCTCGTCGTGACGCGTGGAGGTAAAAAGCTGAAACCGCACCGGCGTGTTGACGCGAAGATAAAGATCAAGATCGGAAAGCTCGAATTCTTCCCCGGCGGGAGCGCCGTGCGGGAGAATACAGATGAGCGGCCGGCGCGACGCCTTGTCGTCGCCATGCGCCGTCCCATGCGCTTCGACAAAGACCGCGCGCGCCGCGCCCGCCTCGATGCGGCGCTCTCCCTGCCAGAACAGCCTGCCGGAATAGGCCGCACCGCGCGCGACGGCGAGGTCGAGCTCCGCATTCTCCAGCGTCAGCGGCGGCCGGCCCTCCTGCCAGGCGGCGATCTGCGCGCAAAGCCGCTCGCGCAGGCGCGGGGCGAGGAGCGAGCCGCCGTTGAACAGCACGGCGTCGACAGCGGGACGACCGCGCAGAAACGCGGCGAGATGCCGCGTCATCGCGCTGTCGGAGGCGTAGGGAAGGCCCCACTCCCTCACCGCGCCGGAAAGGCGCCGCGGACGGTCGGTCAATTTGCACTCGGGGAAGAAACCCGTGAGGATCATGTCCTCCAGTTCCGCGCGCGTGATTATCGCAGACAAAGTGCTCGCGAGGACGCTCGAGCCGCGGCCTGGAATCGAGACCGTAAGAGTCTCCTCTGGCGAGCCCTCCCGGTCGCCGAGCGCTCTTTCTTTCAAGGACCGGCACTGAGCGATGAGATGATCCCATTGCGCGGCCGAAAGTCCCGCTTCTGTGGTCGCGAGCCGCGTTTCCGCCAAATGCGCGATCGCGAGATCGATGTTGTCGCCCCCGAGCAGGATATGGTCGCTCACGGCGACCCGCGTGATGTCGGGTTCGCTTCGGCCCGCGCGCCGACGAAGCTCGAACAGGCTGAAATCCGACGTGCCGCCGCCGATGTCGATCACCAATATGTGACGCGGGGCGAGTCCCGGATCGGGCAAGGCGCTCCAGGGATCAGCGCCCCCCTTCCGTTCCAGCCACGCATAGAACGCCGCCTGGGGCTCTTCCAGCAGGCGCACGCTATCCGGAAAGCCGGCTTGCTGCGCCGCGAGGAGGGTCAGCCGTTGCGCCGCGGCGTCGAAGGAGGCCGGCACGGTGATGGTGATGTTTTGGGCGTTGAACACGAAGCCCGCCCCTTGCTCCGCAAACCGGTCGTTCCACGCCGCGCGCAGATGCGCGAGAATGAGCGCCGAGGCGGCGACGGGCGAGATCTTGTCCTGCTCCGCCACCGTTTCGGAGCGCCACGGCAGAAAAGGCGCCGTGCGGTCGGCGGCGTGGTGGCAGAGCCAGGATTTCGCGGACTGGACGACGCGCCCCGGCGTTTCACTCGCCTTGCGCTTCGCCAGCCGGCCGACCGCCCAAGCGCCGGAGCCGAAGTCGCGCGCCCGCATTAACGCCGCGATCGCTTCCTCCGGCAAATAGAGGAACGAGGGGATCGTCACGGCGTCCACCATCGTCGCGGGCGTGTCCCATTGCGGAATCGCCAAAACCTCGGAATGTCGTTCGCCTGAAAGGGAAGAATAGGCCAGGACGGAATTGCTCGTGCCGAGATCGACGCCAATGCTGAATTTGGGCCGCGTCATCGCCTAACCTTGCAACTCTCTACTCGAGGGCGGTCATGCGCCGGACAACCGGCGCTATTTGCGCCTATTCCGTCCTGACCTGGAATTCGACCTTCCAGCGGCGCTCCGATTTGGCGTGCTTCATCCATAATTCGAGCGTTCCGAGTTCCGTGACCGCGGCGTTGATCTGCACGGGGACCGGTTGACCCGCGGGGATGTCCTCGACGGCCGCGAGATCGACCTCGAGAAGGCTGATCTCGAGCAGTTCGCGTTCGGCGTCGGGAATGATCTCTCCCGGCGCGTCGCCGCTCCGCACCTCGGAAGAAAAGAATCGGAACTCCGCGGGTTGCCCCGTGACGAGCGCGAGATCCCGCCCTTCGATCAGGACTTCGGAGCCTTCCTCCATCCCCTGCGGCACGACGCAGAGGGCTTTGAGCGGCGGTTTGAAGCCGGGCACCGCCGGCATCGAGCTTTCGAGCCCAATATAGTAGGAGCGCGAAGCGCCCGCCTTGATCCGCAGCCCCTTGCCGGTGACGCGATTGCGTCCGTAGATCGACGCGCCTTTCGCCACCGCGAGATCGGGCTGGTAGCCGGCGAGCTCGCGCACTTGCGCGCCGTCGCTCCACGCCGACAGCAGATCGAGAACGCGCCGGCGGATCGGCGCGGCCTTGAAGACGCCGCCGTTGAACAAGACGGCCGTTGGCGCGAGAAACGGCTTCGAGCGAGCCTCGGCGCCGATCAAGGACGATAGCGCTGCGCTCGATTTCACATTCTCCAGGCTGCGCGTGAGGAAGCGGGCGAGATGCTTGCTGATAACCGGATCGCTCGCGTAAGGAAGCCCGAATTCTTGCAATCCCGCGCGCCGCGTCTGCTGCGGCAAGTCTTCGATCGCGGTTCTGGCGAAGAAACCGTCGAGCGCGATCTGTTCGAGCGTCGCGCGATCGAGTTTCGTCGAGACGGTCCCGCCGAAGAGGCTCGACCCCCTCGACGGCACGGCGATTGGAAACTCGGACACGGTTTCGTCTTCGAGCATCGCCTCCTTCGCCTTGCCGGCGGAATGGATCAGCGCGAGAAACTGCGTCTCGCTGATCGACTTCCCCTCCGCTTCGAGACCGGCGCGCAGCGCATAGGCGAGCGCAAGATCCATGTTGTCGCCGCCAAGAAGGATGTGCTCGCCGACGCTGATGCGGTCGAGGTCGAGGACGCCTTCCTTTTCCGAAATCGCGATCAGCGTGAAATCGGCGGTGCCGCCGCCGATGTCGCATACGAGCACGATGTCGCCGGGGCGGACCTGCGCGCGCCAATCCTTGCCGGCCTGCGCCGTCCAAGCGTAGAACGCGGCTAGCGGCTCCTCCAGCAGCACGACCTTCCCAAGGCCCGCCGCCTCCGCGGCTTCCGCCGTCAGGCTTCTCGCGACTTCGTCGAAAGAGGCCGGGACGGTCAACACGAATTGCGCGTCTGCGAGATCGATATCGCCATTCCCCGCGCCCATCGCGTGCAGGAAACTTTCTTTGACGTGCTCCAGGCACATGCGTGAACAGTCGAAGGCCGAGCGTTTTTCTTCTTTGATTTCGGACTTCCACGGCAGAACCCGCTGCCGGGGGTCGACATGCGGATTCGACAGCCAGGATTTTGCGGAAGTGATCAAGCGGTCTGGCGCCAACGCGCCGTGGTCGCGCGCGAAATGGCCGATGATCGGGTCGCCCCGCCAGGCGGTGCGCCAGGGCAGGGGGAAAGCCCCTTCGGGAAATTCGTCGGGATGGGGAAGATAAAGAGCCGAAGGCAGAGTGGGCTTCTCGCCGACCCGATTGGGTCCCAACGCCTGGGTGATCTCAACGATTTGCGTGCTCTCGCTCTCGATCCTCGAGAGCGCGATCGCGCTGTTGCTCGTGCCGAGGTCGATCCCGACACTGAACCGGTGTGTCATCGAACCTCAACCTCGGCGGGGGCGATCACCGGCAGCCGGTCTACGTGTGTCGTCACTAAACGCGGCAGCTTCACCCATTCCGCCCGCCATCCGTGGTGGATGAGCGTTCCAGTGAACGGGGGCTCCCCGCTGATTTTGCCGACGAGGCGGTAATCGTCCGCGGCATGTTGCGGGGGGACGGTGATTTTCGATCCTTCGCCTTCCGAGCGGATGGGAGCGATCCCGAAATGCTCCAGGAGAGCCGCTCTGCATCCTTGGTGCAGAACCCGCCCCGCAGCGCCGACCTGTGCATCGCTGTAGCCCGCGATGTCGTCCATCAGGAAATCCACCAGGCGGCCCTTTTCCTGAAAAATCGAAAGGAGGTTCACTACTTCGGCGTCCGCCTTGGCTTCCGCCGGCTTTGTTGCGAGAAGCTGCGCCGGCTCGGGGGTGGTCCGCGCGGGCGCTGGGGGTTTCAGGCGCTCGGCGACAAGGGCGATTAGGAGCAAAAGAGCCATCCCGGCGATCGCCGTCGGCAATAGTGCGCGCGCTTGGTCGGCGTAGGGCGCTGGCAGCGTGTCCGGTGCGAGCGCCAAACCGGCGAGCGCGAGAAGAATAAGCGCGAGAATGACGCTGAGGCTTCGCATTGCTTTTCGAACTTCTTTTTTGAGGGCTTCCCGGAAACGCTCAAACGACAACGGCGCTTCTCGACCGGACGAAACGGGGCGGGGGAGGGGTCGATCGGCTCTATAATAGGAATGGCGCCGGCCGACAACAATCTCGCCGCCGCGCCTGCGGTATGCCGGTGTCGCAAAAATGTTTACTAAGGCGCACATGGAGGGGTTCGTCATACCTTGAGTCATGCTTCTCATCGTCATCGGAGGCGGGTTGTCGTGTTGAACGTAAATGGGGTTTTTCGTCGCTTTCCGTGGAGGTGAATTTATTGGATTGGCAGCATTCGCGCCCGCAACAATTCGAAGCCCGCGCGGCCGGACATGGCTCGCTTGAGTGTTTTCAATCGGTTGATTTCGCCTTCGGTCTGGCCGCTGCTCCACGGTTCGGCGATGGTGTTCCTGAGGGCGTCGATGTCGCGGCTCAACATCCGCGCGAACTGCTGTAGGGCGCGGATGCCGGAATGGCGCGCATCATCGAGCCAAGAGCTGAGCTCGCCGGGGTCGGCGCCCGCAGAAGGCCACGAAATCGTATAGCCAGTCTGCGCATAACGGCGAGGGATGGAGCGTGCGCTTGAATCGCACCAAAGACTGTCGGGAGCCATGTTGGCTTGAGAATATCCGATTCCGAGCTGAAAAAGCCATGAAACGTGACAATATCGGCTGACCATATTCTCACGTCTGATGGCTTGTCACGCCGCTTTGGCCGCAAGAATGGGCTGTGTCGCCGGTGCTGTTCGCGATTCGATCTAAAATGTTGAAAGATCGAATTTTTCAAATTAGCTGGCTTTGGCGGCCGATATTGTCGAATTGACTGGATATTCTCAAAGACTGGCTTTCCGTTAATTCGCTGAATTTCTTCACGTCAAATTCTCAAGCCAAAAGGGTCTTCGTCACTTTCCGTGCAGCCAAAAACCATTTGAGACCCCTAACATCATGAAAACACAGCAGGCTTTAGCGTGATGCCTCCTAGAAAAATGTTTCGCGCAAAAATGATGGGACGGATCGGAATTACTGCGTGTTTTCAATGCTCTTCTCGCCGTGAAACGTCGTAGCTGCACGGAAAGTGACGAAGACCCAGCCAAAATGGCTCCTGACAACGACATCTCGATCCCCCTTAGCCAGGATTCGATGGCTGGAGTCCCATCCGCATGCCACCATCTTCTCAATTGCCGTCTTTCATACGGCCAGGCCGTCGAGCAAAGCGCCGCCGGCACACAGGATGGCGGACGACGAGAGAATTAAGACTATCGCAGCTCGCGCGAACCCGAAGCGCGAGAGCGCGCGTGTCGAGGCGGCAAAGTGGGGTGGGGAGGAGCGGACTCGATTGAACAATAGCCTCGCGGCGGAGTTTGACCCTGAGCGGAAATCGCTCCTCTGGCGCTAAAGCATTAATGTCCATTTATTTTTCGGGCAGTTTGAACGTGGCGCCGAGCGCGATTCGGCGCAAGAAGTTGATGAGCACCGCACGGCAACCGCTCAAGCAGTCGAGGCGGATAAAAAGCTAAAGCGCCCGCAAGACCGAACCGCCGCCGAGGGGCGGCGGCCGGAAAGGTTAGGCGAGCACGCGGCGGCGCGCTCAGGCGCGGCGGGTGCGGGCATAGAGGCCGGCGAGCGCCAGCGCGGCGAGACCCGCGACGCCAGCGCCCGGAACCGGGCCGGGGGCGGCCCCGAGATACGGAAACGACGCCGCGACGCTTTCGCGAATTTATGGACTTTGCCGCGCTTTGCGCCTTCAGCGGCCCCTTCCGGGATCGCGCCGCCGCCCTTTTGGGGCGGCGGCCGGAAGCGTTGGGGCGACGCGCTCAGTCGCGGCGCACGCGGGCGTAGAGGCCGGCGAGCGCCAGAGCCGCGAGACCTGCGCGCCGGCCAACAATCCCCTTAAGTCTGCCTAATTTCCGTGCGGCTAGAATGACAAGGTGAAGGTCTGCACATAGCCCGAGCGCACTTCTCGTAGAGAAACTTGAGATAACTTCCGCGCCGCGCACCCCGCAGCGGGATGCGAGCCCCGGGAAGGAAACCAGCACGAATCTGCTTTCGCCCACGGGCGTTGTTTGTTCGCATCAGGACATCACGGCCTCGGACTTTATGCGGCGCGGCCGAAGCAACTCCCGCAACGTCCTTCGACGGCGTTTCTGAAAGCGACATGGCGCAAGCTCGTTGGAAGAGGCCCCACATTCGATTATCGAGCTTATGAGGTCGCGGTCATGATGACGTTACGCGACGGCTTGCGGTCCGGAGACATTTGGGTCGAAGGCAGCTGCGCCTTCCGCGCCTTCGGCGATTTTCTGTTGCCGCCCGAGGCCTTTGTCGCACGGCGACAAGAAAGCGAATTGGGGCTGGCTGTCCCTGATTGCTTCGGGGACCGGCGCACCGAGCGAACGGTCTTACTCGAGGCGCGGCTTAATGAAATCGATACGCTCGCGTCAGCTGGCAAGCTTGTCGAGGCGGCGATCACTGCAGAAGGGCTATCAATCAGCCCCATTCGCAAAAACGAAAACGAAGAAGTAGACGATGTTGCGCGGCGGCTCTACAGCATGCTGCCCCGCCTGCGGATTACCGAGCTCCTCGCCGAAGTCAATGGCTGGACGCGCTGCGCCGGGCGCTTCGGTCATCTTCGAACCGGCGCGCCGCCCGACGAAAGCATCGGACTGATGACAGCGCTGCTCGCCGACGCGACCAATCTCGGCCTCGCCCGAATGGCGCGAAGCTCGAAGATATTCAGCCATTCGAGATTGCTCTGGATCGCGGAATGGCATGTACGCGACGAAACCTATCAGGCGGCGCTGGCATGCCTGACCTGACCGAAGCAATACACGCGCAGCCCTTCACAAGGGTCTGGGGTGACGGCGGCGCGTCATCGTCGGATGGACAGTTTTTCAAGGCAGGCGGCCATGGCGAAGCCCGCGCCGATTACAACGCCAATATGGCTCGGAGCGGGCGTCAAGTTTTATACGCATATCTCAGATCGCTATGCGCCGTTTCACACCAAGGTCATCGCCGCCAACGCCAGTGAGGCCGCGCATATTCTGGATGGCCTGCTTCACCACGAATGCTCTCTGGACATTCGGGAGCACTATACGGACACGGCGAGCGCCGTCGAGCACGTGTTCGGTCTCTGCCATCTCACGGGATTTAGATTCGCGCCGCGCATTCGCGATCTTGCTGACCGCCGCCTCTATATCGCTGATGCTCGCGCGACATATCAATCGCTTGAATCGATGATCGGCGGCGCCATCGACTTCCGCATCATTGGTGAAAATTGGGATGAGACGTTGCGCCTTGCCGCGTCGGTGAAAGCTGGAACGGTTGCGCCGTCGATCCTGATGCGCCGGCTCGCCGCCTACCCTAAACAGAATGCGCTTGCGAAGACGCTTCGGGAGACAGGACGGCTCGAACGCACCCTCTTCACCCTCGACTGGATCAGCGATCCGGCTCTGAGGCGGCGGACGAACGCGGGTCTCAACAAGGGTGAGGCGCGCAACGCCCTCGCCAGAGCGGTATTCTTTCACCGCCTGGCGAAATCCGCGACTGCACTTTCGAAAATCAACGATATCGAGCCTCTGGCCTCAATCTCGTCGTCTCGGCCGTCATCCTTTGGAATACGGTCTACCTAATACCACCTCGCGGTGATTAGAACCGATAGGCCCAATCGCGCAGGCCGATGGACATGATGCGCCAGGGTTGATCGGTGAGTTCGTTCCAGGCGTCGCAACAGTGAGCCACGATGTCGTCATAGCATTTGAAGACACGGTTGGAGAGGTAGTTGTCGCGCATGAACTGCCAGACGTTTTCGGTCGGGTTGAGCTCTGGGCATTTCGCGGGCAGCGGCAGGATGGTGATGTTGCCGGGCACGTCGAGCTTGTCGGTCATGTGCCATCCGGCCTGATCGAGCATCAGCACGGCATGAGCGTCGGGCGCGACGTGCTTGGAGATTTCAGCAAGATGCAGGCTCATCGCATAGGTGTCGCATTTGGGAAGGATGAGCGCGGCGCCCTTGCCGTCCCTGGGCGGATCGCGCCGAAGGTGTATGTCGAGGCCGTGCGCTAATCCTTGGGGGCGGATGGTCGCGAGCCGCGCTTCGCCCAGCGCCGCGTGATCTTGTTCTTTTGACCGATGCGCGCCTCGTCGGAAAACCAAATCTCTAGGTCACACGCCGGGACGCCTTGCTCGCGGGCGATCTCCTCCAGGCGGTCCGGGAAGCTTTTTTAAAATCCTCGATCGCACCGGCGGCCTGCGCATGGTGACGGGGACGCGCGGAGAGCTTGCGATAGCCCATCTTGCGCAGCTCGCGGCTCACCGTCGTCTCGGAGATGCTGAGGCGGAACGTCTCGAACGGCCATTGGCAGAGGTCGATGATGCGCCAGCGCACGACGCCGTGGATCGCTGGCGTCGGACCTTCCTCGACGATGCGCGCCAAAGCGGCGCGCTGCTCGTCATTGAGCAACGAGGGCTGCCCCGGAGCCATGCGATCCACGAGACCTTCCGGCCCATGCGCGTTGAAGCGCAGCACCCAGTCGCGAACGACCTGCAGCGTCACCCCGCCGATCTCGGCCGCCTCGCTGCGCGCCGCGCCGTCATAGACCGCCGCCAGCGCCAGGAGACGACGCGCCTGCGGCCCGTCTTTCGAGCGTTTGGCCAGGCCCCGAAGAGCCTTCGCGTCGAAGTCTTTCCGCAACCCAATTGCAGCCGCCATGACGAACCTCCGTCGGTTCGCCATCTCGAATCACAAATTGACCGATTCGGGAATCGGCCCCCCGGTGAGTCTGTCTCGGCGCGGGTTGGTATAAGCCGAGGAATTCTAATCACATTCGAAGAGCTCGATGCTTTTTACATTTAGCTCGCGACCGTGCAGATAAACTAAACAAGTCGCGCCGCAGGCGCAGGTCGCCAGCTCCGAAGAGACGTCGAATTCCGCTGCGCAGGATTCACACCGCGCCAAACCGGAAATCTTGCGAAGATCGAGCTCTGCCCCATCGAGGAGCGTGCCTTGTGCGGCGAGATCGAAGCAAAAGGACAAAGCCTCGGGCAGGACGCCAGAAAATTCGCCGACTTCGATCGTCACGCGCCGGACTCGCCGGCCTCGGGCCGCTTGCTCGGCCAGCTCTATGGCGGCCTGCGCAATGGCGAGCTCATGCATCGGAGTGTTCCTGGTGAAATCTGCAGCGCCGCTTGGCCCGTCACTTTTGGATTTCTTGATCTAGCGTGATTTCTATCGCTCGAACGACGCCGTTCGAGCCGAAAGCGCGCTAGATCAAGCTGAGCTCAGGGAAATCGCCTGAACGCAGAAAACGTGATCGACCCTAAAGTTTAGAGCCCGCATTGTGCTAAAAACCGGTTTCCACTTTTTAGCAGCGCGCGCTAGCTCTGCATCGCCCTCAAGTTCTCCATCTCGGCCTGCATCTCTCCGAGCTGGGCCAAGATCTTCAGCGTGTCCGCCGCTTGCGCATCGTCGATCCGGCTCATCGCGAAGCCCACGTGCACGAGAACCCATTGGCCGACGCAGGAATCGATCGAATGCTCGTCGTCGACGACGCAGGCGACGTTGATTTGACGTCGCACGCCGCAGATGTCGACGGTCGCGAGCCATTCGTCGTGGTCGTCGATCCGAATGATTCGGCCGGGGATCCCGAGGCACATTGATTAGCTCCTTCGCCCGTGCGCTCACATCGACATGATCTTGAGATAGCGAATCAGGTCGCGCAGGTTGAAGAGAATCAATCCGAGGACGATCAGGCCGAGGATAATCAGGACGATCTCTGTTGCGCTCATGACAAGCTCCTATCGCTTAGCGCGGGGTCTTTGCCGATCTCGTCGTGAAGAAGCGAGGAGACCAGTCTTTCGATGAGCTCGACGCTTGGTTCCACGGCGCCAGCCACGACGTCGCTCAACCCCATCGCTCCGTCTTCGCCGCCAAGATCGAAGGGCTCGCAAACGACGAAGAAGATACGTTTGCAACTGGCTCCGAGCGTCGTGGCGAGACTCAGAACCTTCTCCGGGTCGAGGCCGTGCGCGGAGTCGAACACGACGGGCGATGCATCCGCGCGCGACGGCGAGATCTCGGTCTCTAGCAGCGAGACTGTCCCAGGCTTTTCCCCGCGCGCAGCGGCGTCAGCGACGATCACACAGTCGTAGTCGTCGGAAAGGGCATAGGCGAGATCTAGTCCTCTGATGCCGAAATCGACGACGTCGATGGCGGGAGGAAGTCTACGCTCGCGCAGCAAGCGCCCCACGACCTCGACGCCAAAGGCGTCGTCGCCGCAAAAGATGTTCCCGACGCCGGCGACCAGGATGCAGCTCACGGCGCGCCTCCCGGCTCCAGCAAAGTGACCTCCTCAAGCGAGAAGAAGAAGCGGTGGCCTGGAAATCCTCGTAAACCCAGTTCGTTGCCGGGATCCTCAGGCAGCGTCACGGCGACATGCACTCGATCTTCAAAATCGGTCTCGATCGCCTGCACCACGCCTATGCGCCCTTTGAGCGCGATGTCGAAAATATCGCTGCGCTTCGTCGGATTGAGGAGCACGCGCGCACCGATCTCTAATCGAATCGCGTCCCGAGCAGCCTCCGGAGGGCGGAAGGCCCCATGCATATCGTCGAACGCCTCGCGCGTTAACGCCTCGCAACGTTGGAGAATTTCACGGGTGCGCGAATCCGTCGCCGCCATTTCCCGCTTTTCTTCCGCCGTCAGGGTTAGCACGCGCAGAGCGAGCATCTCATCGATCTCGGTCGAGTCGAAGAACTGGCCCCTGCTTTCCGGCGCGATTTTCGGATGGTCGTAAAGAATGATTGGCGACGCCAGTATGATGTCTCGTTCGCCGGGCGCGCCCGCGAGCACGGGCCAAAGCCCGCTCTGTTTGCAGGCTGCTGCTACGTCGGCCAGCTCCTCCGGCGGTTCTAGAAGCGAAACGAATTCAGCGCCTCGCGCAACGAGGACAAGGTGTGTCGAAAGAAGCGCGGCCCGCAGCGCATCGGCGCGCGAGTAGGCTTCCGCAAGTGGTGTCGTGTTGCGGAGGCTGACGCAAAGTCGATAGAGGCCCTCCGGCAAGGCTTCCGCGCGCGCTTCGAGCGCGCAGTTGAGGGTTTCGCAGCTCCGCGTCACGGCGCCGATGGTCTTTCCAGACTCTACATGCAGCTCCTGGGTCGTCTGCTGCGCTGGGAAGCGGAAGCTTTCTTTGCAAGGCGCGCGGATAAGTTCGCGTAATGGCAGATTGCCGAGCGTCGTCTCGCGCAGCACGGCCTCGTCCCAGGTGAGATGGAGCTTTCCATCGATATCGAGCGATGGCGTCGGCTCGCCCTCGGATCCGAAGACTTGACGACGCTGGGTGTGGAGAAACCGAACGAAGATATCGACTGCGGCGCTTTCTCCTCCTTCGAGCAGGATTTCCGTCTCGGCGCGAGATGGTTCTCCCGCAACATTTTCGGGAAATAGGCCTCCGAAAGTCCAGCGCTGTTGATTCTTGATCGCCGTTGGACGATAGGGATAAAGGATATATCCCTCAAAAAGCACAGCGTCGGCGACGCCCATTGCGCGCTCCAGCCCCTTCATGTCTCGGCCTCCGCGGTGTCCAGCAAGGTGGCGAGCGCCTCCTCAAAGCCGAGCAAGCCACGGCGACGCTTGAAGCGATAGAGCCGGTCGAAGGCTTCCGCATCGAGACGGAGCAGGACGCCGTTCGGATAGTGCATTTCCATCGCTTCCCGCCAAAGTTCGACGGGCATTCGATAATTTGCCTCCGTCGACCAGGAGATCTGCTCGATCTGCAGTGACCCCGGCTCGTCCTTGAAGAAAAGTGAGCCGCTGAAAAGGAAGGTGAGAGGAATCTCGCCGTCCGTCACGCCATAAAAATATTTCGCGCTCGCGACGCAGAAGTCATAGGTGCAAGGCGCGGCAAGCCGGACAGTCGTTTCACCCTCGAAACGCGGAACCACGATGCTGACCTGCGCCCACAAGAGGCTGCGCAAGGTCTCGCTCCACCGCTCCGGCGCTCCAAATAGCTCGCCGAGCCTTTCACGCTCTACGGCGCTGTAGGCGCGCCGCGTCGCGTCGATGCGGATCTGACAATTCAGCATGATGCTGTCGACGCGTCGCTGTAGCTCCGTTTCGACTCGTAGAAAAAAGATCAGAAGGGGTGAAACCGAAAAGCGTTCGGCTTCTGCGCCCTCGATTTTGAAGCGCAAATCAACCATGGATCGCGCTCCGTTGCCGATCAGAAACAGGCGGCGCGTCGAGCGTCGCAAAAAACCGCTCGATCGACCCCCACACCTCCGAGCCGCCGGACAATCCTTTCCACTCGGAGCGGATGATGCCGACGAGCGCGTAGCAGCGGTCAATGGATACGCGATAATATCGGCGGGAGCCCTTCGTGCGATTGATGAGCAATGCCTCTACGTCAGGGCTGAACTCGCCGAGCCGCGGATTCGCCTCCATGAGTCGCGCCCAAGCGTCACGGCTCAACGCCGAAGTCATTGCTCCCGCGGGGCCAGGATAAAGCGCGACCGGCCCGCCATCCGCCGTGCTTTGATAGAAGAAGACGAGATCAATCGGCAGCTGGAGCCCCTCCCAAACCCCGTCGCTCAACTCGAAGTCGCTTAAATGCTCCGTGTCGGGGCGGAGCCGCCGGAAGCCGGCGCTTTCGCCCAGTGCGCGCACGCAGGCCTCGCAAGCGCAGCGCAGCTGCCGGTGGGCGACGTCCAGAAGATGCGCATGCTCGGCCATGACCGGCGCGCCGCATAGCTCGCAACGATCGCTTTCGCGCTCGGGCGCGGCAGTCGCGAAGCGCTGCAGTTTCGCCGCCCAATTGCCCCGTGCGCGCTCGCCCATCGGTCCTCCTCTATGGCTGCGCCATGACCGTCGAGGCTGGCGAACGCGCGTCAGTCGATCCCGCGTCGGCCTCTTCCAGTGAAATGAGGTCGAGATCCGGGGCGGCGTCAGTCAGCACGCTCTCGATTTCGCGTAGGATACCGCTCCGCTCCGTCTCTCCCGCAGCGTCGTCCCAATGAACTTTGGCTTTCGCCGCGCCGCGCTCAACCGCCAAGAGTTCGACGCGAAAGCCGCGCACGCCCCAATGCGGGCGCATCGAGAAGAGCTTCTTCTGCAGACGCGTTTCCGGATCTTCTGGATGCAGACCGTGAAGAAGAAGGACGGCGGCGACGTAATCGTCCTCGACGAAGCGTTGCGCCAAATCGTCGCCCGCAGCGCCGCTTTGCGCCAGGATCAGAGCTCTCACGAGGGCCAGGCCATGGAGATCCATCACGGCGCTGAGCAGATTCCGCGCCACAACTGCGGTCTCGTTGTCGCCGGTCCTCTCCAGCCTTTCCCTGGCCTCGTCAACGCGCTCTAGGCAACGTCTCAGCGCATGCGATCGCTCGCGAACCATTCAGCGCGCTCCCCGCGAGACGCCGAACATCGGCGAGTGCACCTTCTCGAGGGTCCTTCCGCCGCCGACATACATGTGGACGCCGCAGGGCAGGCACGGGTCGAAGCTTCGCACCGCGCGCATGATGTCGATCCCCTTGAAGGAATCGCGACCATTCTCTTCAAAGATCGGCGTGTTCTGCACGGCGTCTTCATAAGGACCCGGCGTGCCGTAAATGTCGCGCGGCGTCGCGTTCCACGGCGTCGGCGGGTAGGGATGATAGTTCGCGATCTTGCCGCCGCGAATGACGAGATGATGCGAGAGCACGCCGCGCACGGCCTCGTGAAAGCCGCAGCCGATCGCCTCGTCCGGCACCTTGAAGTCGGTCCATGTCCGGGTGCGACCGGCCTGCACTTCCGCAAGCGCCTTTTCGACGAAGTAATAGGCGATCGCGGCGCAATAGGCCTGGAAGTAGGTCCGCGCGCGGTCGCGCTCGATGGCGTTGCTCCACTGTGGGATGCGCCACTCGAATTCCTTCTCGCCCTTCAAGGCGGTCTTAGGCAGATAGATCTTGACGCTGCGCCCCGTCGCTTTGACGTAGCCGACGTCGACGAGACCGGCGAGCGCCGTGCTCCACAGACGCGCGATGGCGCCGCCGCCTGTGTCGAGCGCGAGATGATCGCCCGTGCGCTTGTCGAGCCAGCGCGGACACATGACCCATGAATATTTGCCGCCGAAGTCCCGCCTTTGAGGGCGCGGCATCGTTGTCTGGTTCCAGGGGTGCCGCTGATCGACCGGATTGCCCAAGGGGTCTTGCTTGACGAAGGTCTCGCTGTTCTCCCAATCCTCGTAATAGCTGTGGCCGAGTAGAATGCGTATCTGCAAGTTGATGTCGACGAGATCCGTCGTGACGAGCTTATCGTCGACGATGACGCCGGGCGTCACGAACATCGCGCGGCCCCAGTCAGTCATTGTCTTGTAGTCGTAATCGCATTTGTCCGGATCTTGGAACGCCCCCCAGCAGCCCAGCAATATGCGTCGGCGTCCGACTTCCTCATAGCCTGGCAGCGCTTCGTAGAAGAAGTCGAAGAGGTCGTCGTGCAGCGGCACGCATTTCTTCATGAACTCGGCGTATTTGACGAGGCGCACGAGATAGTCGGTGAAGAGCTGAACCGTCGGCGTCGTGCCGACGCCGCCGGGGTAGAGCGTGGAAGGATGAACGTGGCGTCCTTCCATTAGCGAAAACATTTCGCGCGTGTAGCGGCTTACATGCAGGGTCTCACGGTAGAACTCGCCGGTGAATGGATTGAGCGCCGTCATGATATCGGCGATCGTGCGATAGCCGTGGTCGGAGGCGTGCGGCGCCGGCGTTCTTTGCGCCTTTTCCCAGACACTCGGATTGGTCTCCTTGACCATTTGCTCGCAAAAATCCACGCCGACCAGATTGTCCTGAAAGATGTTGTGATCGAACATATATTCGGCGGCCTCGCCAAGGTTGATAATCCACTCCGCGAGCGGCGGAGGCTTCACGCCATAGGCCATGTTCTGCGCGTATACCGAGCAGGTTGCGTGATTATCTCCGCAAATGCCGCAGATGCGGCTCGTGATAAAATGCGCGTCGCGCGGATCCTTGCCTTTCATGAAAATGCTGTAGCCGCGGAAGATCGACGACGTGCTGTGGCATTCGGCGATGCGACGATTGTCGAAGTCGATTTTGGTGAAGATGCCGAGGCTGCCGACGATACGGGTGATCGGATCCCAGTTCATCTCCACGAGGTTGGGCGTGGAGCTTCCGCCCCGCGCGGCTTCTGCTATCTGATCCATGATCATTCCCCTAAAGCGGATAAGTCGCTTGCGGTTTCTCGGGATTGTAGCCAGTCGTGCGCTGCGGCCGGTTGTGGCGCCACTTCGGCTCTTTGTTCAGCGTGCTGTTCGTGAGCCGACGCAGATTGCGGATCAAAGCTCCGTAGGGCTGAATGAGCGTCGAGGAGATGCGCGCGCCCGGCGGCTCGTCCATGAACGGCATGAGCTTGTCCGGAAAGCCTGGCATTGTGCAGCCGATGCAGATGCCGCCAACATTGGGGCAACCGCCGACGCCGCCGATCCAACCCCGTTTCGGCACGTTGCACTGTACTACGGGGCCCCAGCATCCGATCTTCACGAGACATTTCCGAGACCCATATTCGGTCGCGAAGTTGGATTGCTCATAAAAGGCTGCGCGATCGCACCCCTCATGCACCGTCATCCCGAAGAGCCATTTGGGACGAAGCGCGTGATCGAGCGGGATCATCGGCGCGGCGCCGGCGAGCTGACGCAGGAGATAGAGCAGCGTCTCCATGAAATTATCAGGCTGCACCGGACAGCCGGGCACGTTCACGATCGGCAGACCCGCTTTCGACTTCCACTCCCACCCAAGATAATCGGCGAGGCCCATGCAGCCGGTGGGATTGCCTTTCATCGCGTGAATGCCGCCAAAGGTGGCGCAAGTGCCGGCGGCGACGATTCCCAGCGCCTTCGGCGCAAGACGGTCGATCCACTCGTTCGTCGTGATGGGTTGCTGCGTCTCGGGGTCAGTGCCCATCGCGGCCCAGTAGCCATCCCCGCTGAGCTGCTCGTTGGGGATCGACCCTTCGACGACAAGGACGAAATTCTCAATCTCTCCGCGGTCGGCCTTGTGAAATGGATCTAAAAACTCCTCGCCAACTTCATAGGCGAGCACGGGATTGTGGAGATGCACCTTGGGAAGCCCCGGCACCGCGCCGAGTAGAACGTCTTCGATGCTGGGCTGGCTTGCGGCCGTGATCGACACGGTGTCGCCGTCGCATCCGAGACCTGCCGTGATCCAGAGGATATGAACTTCGTCGATCTTCGGGGCGGATTGGGTTTTACGACCATAGGGGATGGCGTCGAGCATAGCAAAGACCCTTCCTATGCTTGCCGAACTAAACGATACCCACCAAACTCTGCGGAAAGGGATAAGTTCCATGGGACAGCGACGAATTCGTACGACGTAAAGCCTATCACAATGCACCGCTTCAGGCCGGCGCACGTCGGTCACGCATGTATTAGCTCGGTGAAAGCAATAAGATATAGGTGGATACGTCGTGAGCTTTGCTCTTAAGGCGAACATCACAACGGGAATAGCCCTTGAACGAAGGCTAGCGAGCGTTAGCTGACCTTTTCACTGGGCTCGTCGAGGCAATTGCGATCGCCGGCGCCCTTTCGCTCGACTCGAAGGAGTCAGCAGCGGAGGATCGAATTCTTGCTATCGCTTGCCAGACCGTCGAGCGCTCAAGCCGACGCGCGTCATAATCTTCGATCGACGCGTTGCGAGACGGCGCTTGAAATCCGCGTGCGCGGCTGCGTGCAAGGCGTGGGATTCAGACCAAATACCTGGCGTCTCGCGCGGGAATGCGGTCTCGTCGGAGAAGTGCGCAATGACTCGCAAGGCGTGCTAATCCTCGCCGGCGGCCAACCGCGAGATTTAAAGAAGTTTCTCGCGCGCCTCGAACGCGACCAGCCGCCTCTCAGCCGCATTGATCGGATCGACTGCCGCGCGTTTGATGGGGACTTGCCAGAAGAGTTCCGCATCTCGGAAAGCGTGGCGAGCGAGGCGGATACGCAAGTCGCGCCGGATGCGGCTTTATGCGCGGCCTGCGCGGCGGAGATTGCCGACCCTGCGGCGAGACGCTTTCGCTATCCATTCACCAATTGCACGAATTGCGGACCGCGCCTCAGCATCGTGAGAGGAGTTCCCTACGACCGCGCCAGAACGACGATGTCGACCTTCGGCATGTGCGAAGAATGCGGGCAGGAATACCGCGATCCCGCGGACCGCCGCTTTCACGCCCAGCCGATCGCCTGTCCGGCCTGTGGCCCGCAACTCGCGCTCGAGCGGCTGGGGGTCGCAGCGGCGGCGCCTGTCCAGGCCAACGCGCTCGACGTGGTTTGCGATCTCCTGAACGAGGGCGCGATCCTCGCGATCAAGGGTCTCGGGGGCTATCAGCTCGCGTGCGACGCCAGGAATGGCGGCGCGGTAGAGTCCCTGCGTCGACATAAACATCGCGACGCAAAGCCATTCGCGCTCATGGCGCGCGATCTTGCTGTCGTTCACGACTATTGCCACATTAGCGATGCGGAGGCCGCGCTGTTGAGCGGCGCTTGCGCGCCCATCGTCCTCTTGCGTGCGAAGAATCCCAAGCGCCTGCCGGAAAGCGTCGCGCCGGGGTTGAACAGGCTGGGCTTCATGCTGCCCACGACGCCCCTGCATCGTCTGCTGCTGCAGGGCGCCGGCGGCCCTTTGGTCATGACGAGCGGCAACCTTTCCGATGAGCCGCAGATCATCGACGATCAGACAGCCCGAGAACGATTGAGCGGCGTCGCCGCCTATGCTCTGACGCACAACCGTGAGATCGCCAATCGCGTTGACGATTCGGTCGTCCGCATGATGTCTGGCGCCCCGCGGATTTTGCGTCGCGCGCGGGGATTCGCACCCGCGCCCATCGCGCTCCCGCCAGAATTCTCGAAGGCGCCGCCGCTTCTTGCTTTCGGCGGCCATCTCAAGGCGACCTTCTGCCTATTGAAGAGAGGCGAAGCGATTTTGTCCCAGCATCAGGGCGATCTCGAAGATGCGCTCACCTTCGAGGACTACCGCAAGAATCTCGCACTTTATGCCGCGCTCTTCGACCATGCGCCGCAAGCGCTCGTCGCGGATCTGCATCCCGACTATCTTTCATCCAGACTCGCGCGGTCCCGAAGCAGCGCGGCGCTGCCGCTGATTGAAGTCCAGCATCATCATGCGCATATCGCCGCTTGCCTTGCCGAGAACCTCTATTCGCTACGCGGCGCTCCGGTGCTCGGGCTTGTGCTTGACGGTCTGGGTTGGGGCGCCGACGGGGCGATCTGGGGCGGAGAGCTCATGCTCGCGGACTATCGAAACTATGTCCGTCTTGGAGCGCTAAAGCCGACGCCGATGCCGGGCGGGACGGCCGCGATCCGCGAACCCTGGCGTAACCTCTACGCTCATCTCGTCGCCGCGTTCGGGCGAGCCAGCCTTGCATCGAAGCTGCACGCGCTCGAGCTTGACGACTTTCTGCGCACGAAGCCCTGCGCGATGCTCGAAGCGATGCTCGCGCGCGGCGTCAATGCGCCGCTGGCATCCTCCTGCGGCAGGCTCTTCGACGCCTTCGCCGCGCTCCTCGGACTATGTCGTGACCGACAAGTCTATGAGGGGCAGGCGGGCGCTTATCTCGAGGCGGCTGCGGAGGAAGCTTCGCCCTCCGATGCGGAGTGCGGATATCCTTTCACACTGGGCGCGCCCCTATCAGATGATGTCCCCGCCTTTATCGATTCCGCCCCGATGTGGGCCGCGGCGTTGGAGGATCTGCGCGGCGAGACGCCACGCGCCATCATGGCGGCGCGCTTCCATAAGGGTTTGGCCGAGGCGCTGGTCGCGCTGACACAACGGCTGGCGCGGTCGGGCGCGGCGGACCGACGCTTCGACACGGTCGCGCTTTCCGGCGGTTGTCTGCAAAATTCGATCCTGCTCGAAGAGCTCACACGCCGGCTCGAGGGCTGCGGCTTCGTCGTGCTGACACACAGGCAGGTCCCCGCGAATGATGGCGGGCTAGCCTTAGGGCAAGCCGCGGTCGGCGCCGCGCGCCTGCTCGAGAGCTGAACGGCAAGGGGCGCGCATCAATGTCCAGCCAAAACCCTCTCGAAGCGCTTTATCCCTTCCTCTATGGCGCTTCTCTGCCGAGTCGCGATCTAGACGCGGCGCTGCTCAACTCCGTGACGGAGAAGGCAAAGGACTCGAGGGCGACGAGCGAGCGATTCTTCGAAGAGCAGGGGGCCGCGATCGTTGCGGCCGCGCGAGCCCTGGCGGAAATCTATCGCCACGGGGGGCGGCTCTTTGCGATGGGCAACGGCGGTTCGAGCTGCGACGCGGCGCATATCGCCGTGGAGTTCGTGCATCCGATCACCGCTGGGCGCCCCGCGCTTGCGGCCGTCAATCTCGTCGCCGACATCGCGACGATATCCGCCGTCGGCAACGATGTCGGCTTCGATCAGGCCTTTGCGCGCCAAGTCATTGCGCAGGGTCGCCCCGGCGACGGCCTCATGGGCGTCTCCACGAGCGGCAACTCGGGAAATCTCCTCGCCGCCTTCGCCGTGGCGAAAGACATGCGCATCACGACTTTCGGCCTTGCCGGCGGCGACGGGGGAAAGATGAAGTCGAGCGGGCTCGTTGATTACTGTCTCGTCGTTCCCTCCGCCTCGATCCACCGCGTCCAGGAATGCCATGTCGCCTGCTATCACATTCTCTGGGATCTGACGCACACGCTGCTGGCTGGCCATCGCGGCTCTGCGGCGAGAGAGGGGATCACGGAATGAAATACGTCGAAGAATTTCGCGACGGCGACACGGCCCGGGTGCTCGCCAAGGAGATCCAACGTATCGCCGAAGCGCTCGATCGTCCGGCTGATCGCCCGATCCACATCATGGAGGTCTGCGGAGGCCATACGCACTCGATCTTCCGCTACGGCCTCGAGGGCATGCTGCCAAAGAGCGTCGAGCTGGTGCACGGCCCGGGCTGTCCAGTCTGTGTGCTGCCGATGGGCCGCGTGGACGATTGTGTCTCGATCGCAGAGCGCGAAGGGGTGATTTTTACAACCTTCGGCGACGCGATGCGCGTTCCGGGCTCCAGGAAGAGCCTGCTGCAAGCGAAGGCCGATGGCGCCGACGTACGCATGGTCTATTCGCCGATGGACGCCCTGACGATCGCGCGGCGACATCCAGAGCGCGAGGTCGTGTTCTTCGGACTGGGGTTTGAAACTACGATGCCCTCGACGGCGCTGACGATTCTGCAGGCGGAGCGCCTCGGCGTGCAGAACTTCAGCGTCTTCTGCAATCACATCACGATCGTCCCGACGATCAAGGCGATCCTGGACAGTCCAGACATCAGGCTCGACGGCTTTCTCGGGCCAGGACACGTCTCGATGGTGATCGGCGTGAAGCCATACGAGTTCGTGGCAAGGTTCTACAAGAAGCCCATGGTTGTCGCGGGCTTCGAGCCCCTCGACATTCTTCAGTCGATCTGGATGGTGATGAAGCAGCTCGTCGAAGCGCGATGCGAGATCGAGAACCAATACGCCCGCGTCGCGCCTGAGCAGGGCAATGACGCCGCCTTGAGGGCTGTCGATCACGTCTATGAGCTGCGGGAATTCTTCGAGTGGCGCGGTCTTGGATCGATTGATCACTCGGGCGTGAGGTTGCGCGAGGAATATGCGCGGTTCGACGCGGAGCGCAAATTTGCCGTTCCCAATTTGAAAATCGCGGACCCCAAATCCTGCCAATGCGGCGAGGTGCTAAAGGGCGCGATCAAGCCGTGGCAGTGCAAGGTGTTTGGGACCGCCTGCACGCCGCATACGCCGCTGGGCGCGCTCATGGTCTCCTCCGAGGGGGCCTGCGCCGCCTACTACCAGTATGGGGTTTTCCCCAAGCGCGAGGCGGCGGAATGAGCGCCATCGTTCCGACTTTCGTCAACGCCCGCGCGCTCGGCGAGATCTTCGCGCCGACAGTGACGCTTGCGCATGGCGGCGGCGGCAAGGCGATGAAGAACCTCATCGACGACGTGTTCATCCGGGCCTTCACGACTGGCGCGCAGGGCCCGTTGGAGGATCAGGCCCGGATCGATCTCTGCGAGCTCGCCGCACGCGGCGACCGCCTCGCCTTCACCACCGATAGCTTCGTTGTCGATCCTTTGTTCTTCCCTGGCGGCGACATCGGCAAGCTCGCCGTATGCGGGACGGTCAACGATCTCGCGGTCGGCGGCGCCGTTCCCTTCTATCTGTCCTGCGCTGCGATCGTCGAGGAGGGGGTATCCGTGACGCTTCTGCGCGACGCCGCAACGTCCATGGCCGCGGCGGCGGCAGAGGCCGGCGTCAAAATCGTCACCGGCGACACGAAGGTCGTCCAACGTGGCGGCTGCGACAAGCTTTTCCTGACGACGACGGGAGTGGGCGTGATCCGCGTAGGCCTCAACCTCGGCGTCGAGAAGACGCAAGTCGGCGACGCCGTGCTTGTCAATGGCGTGCTCGGCGATCATGGCGCAACGATCCTCTGCGCGCGCGGGGACATGATGCTCGATGCGCCGATCGAGAGCGATTGCGCCTGCCTGCATGATATGATTGCGCGCCTGCTCGAAGCTGCGCCCGGCGTGCGCTTCATGCGCGACGCGACCCGCGGTGGCGTAGCCACCGTGCTCAACGAAATCGCTGAGGCTTCGAACATTGCGCTCGAAATCGAGGAGGCGGCGACGCCGATCCGTGCGGAGGTCAAGGGATTTTGCGAGATCCTCGGACTGGATCCACTCTATCTGGCGAACGAAGGAAAAATCGTCATTATCGCGCCTCCAGAGGAGGTCGAAGCGGCGCTCGGCGCGATGCGTCACCATCCGCTCGGACAAGACTCTTGCGTGATCGGCAGAGCGGTTGAGGGCGAGCCGGGGCGCGTCGTAATGCGCACAATATTGGGCGGTAGACGCATCGTCGACATGCTCGTCGGCGAGCAGCTGCCTCGGATCTGTTGAGGGCGTGGGCCATGTGCAAGACATGCGGTTGCGGAGAAGAAGCGGAGTCCAAGGTCGTCAATCTGCAGACGGGGGCTGAGTTCGATCTCAAGAACGCGCGCACTGAGGGCGGTCGCGAGCATTCTCATTTCCACGGCGCCGTGCACGCTCATGCGCATGGCGATGCGCATTCTCACGATCACGAGCACGCGCATGGTCACGATCACGACCAAGACCACCCACATGACGGCGCCAATAAAACGCTGGACCTGCAGGCGCGGATTCTCGCCAAGAATGACGCGATCGCCGCGAGAAATCGCGCTTGGCTCGCAGGCCGCGAGATTTTCGCGATAAACCTCGTGAGTTCCCCCGGCGCCGGCAAGACCAGGCTCGTCGAGCGAACGATACTCGCGCTGAAGGACAAGGTTGCCCTCTTCGTCATCGAAGGCGACCAGGCGACCTCGCTCGATGGCGAAAGGATAAAAGCGGCGGGCGCGCCGGCCGTCCAGGTGAACACTGGCGCGGGCTGCCATCTCGACGCGGAGATGGTCGCGCGCGGCCTAATGGAGCTGCGGCCTTCCGCCGGCTCGATCGTGCTGATTGAGAACGTAGGCAATTTGGTTTGCCCCGCCCTGTTCGATCTAGGAGAGGGCGCCAAAGCCGTCATTCTCTCGGTCACGGAGGGTGACGACAAGCCGCTCAAATATCCGCATATGTTCCGCGCGGCGCAGCTTGTCGCGCTGAATAAGATTGATCTCGCCCCCTATGTCGACTTCGACCGGCCTCGAGCCTTGGAGAACGCGCGCAGGATCAATCCCGCGATCGAGGCGGTCGAAATCTCCGCCACGACCGGAGACGGACTCGAGGCTTGGCTGGACTGGCTCTTGAAAGCTGCGGCAGCCATGCGTAATGGGGCCTTCACCTTGAGTGAACGTGGCGCGCCCTCAGTGTCGTTAGGCGCCTAGGGTGTCAGGAGCGATCTTGGCTTGTGAATTTCCAAATCCGCGCCAAGTAAGCCATCAAACGGGTTCTGGCTCACTTCGTGTTGCGAGAGCCGCTACAGAGGAAGCCTGCGCGCGCGGAGGAGTTCTGGCCCGGCTCGACCATACGTCTCCTACATCGCGGGCGCCGTGCTGCATTCCTAATACAGGCGGGGCTTCCTCTTGCGCCACCGTCCTCGTTTCGGAACGGCGGACAATCGCCAGGCAGATGACTGCAATTCGCAAACGCTTTTGAAGAACTCGAAAATTGAGCCTCCCCAAAAATCTACGCCAAACGCGACTTCCTCATAGTCGGCCTTTAGCGCCTTCTCATTCGGGCGAGAAGAGGCATTCCTTCGATCCTCGCGATGGGAGGTTGGGGCCCAGCCCTTTTCGTCCACCTCTTGATTGTATGTCGCGCCACGATATATTGAGCCGGGGTGTTTCAAGGAAGGAGGGTCGCCGCCATGGACGACTTCATTACCGGTCTCGCCACGGCCACCCACTTGGATCCGATGATCGCCAAGCCCGCCATCGGGCATGTTCTGCTGTTCTTACGCGACAAGGCCCCGCAGGGCCGTATCGCGCAATTCGTTGACGAGACGCCGCAGGTCCACGAAGCCGTCGTGGTGGCCGTAGTGACCGGCGCCGGCGGCCTTACCCCAATCACCGAGCTTCTCGCGAGCTTCATCGGTCGGGGTCCCGCCGACATCGACAACCTCACCGACAAGCTCATCAAGCTCGGGCTCGACCAGAGCCAGATCACGGCGCTCATCGAGGAGACCCTGTCTCGCGCCGAAGATCTGATCGGCGTGGACGGCGTCTGTGAGATCGGAGAAATCCTGCCCGCCCTGGGGTCATCGCAGAATCTTCCTAAAATCCTACGCTAAGCCGCATCGAGTATTTCGGATCGCGGGTTCCTGAGAGGCCGGAAGGCGTTTTGGAGCGGCTCGGTCGGCCAGACATAGTCGTCGTTGAAGGTGATGTGCTCCCAGCCGAGCGGCGCGATATGAGCGAGCCGATCGTCACGTCGGCGCGTTCGGCACGACGGTACACGCCGCCAAGCATCTTGTCGAAACATGACCAGCGCCGCGTCCGTGAGGATCGCTTCCATCTCGCGGGCGAACACCAGCAGAGTGGCCGGTCGGCGCGGGGTATCGAACCGCGAAAGATGCTGGGCGCTGAGAATAGCCGTTTCCCTGGCGATTGCTCTGTAGTGCGCACGATGAATCCGTTGCTCGCGATCTGGTTCAACACCCAAGCTGCGGATGAAATCCAAGCGCTCGACGACGCCAACCAGGTTCTTCTGCGTCGGCGCCTCCGGCCAGTCACGTAACCACGCAAGCCTCGTGCGATCTTTGTTGTCGCTGACCGCGGTCAACGCTCGCAGTTCATTGACCGTCCGCTGCTCTAATCCCTCGATGAGATTCTTATGAGCCTGCTTTCGGGCGCGTGCACGCGCCGCCAGACCGATGCGTTCCAGAATTGTCGCCGCAGGCAACAAAATGCCGCGAGTTCGGAGCGCTTCGATCATGGCGGCAACAATGGCCTCGCCGCGATCCGTGCCAGTCGCTTCGGTCGTCGCAATCTTTGCGACGGACCGATAATCACCGCGGCTGAACGGACGGACGCCCAGATATGACTGTATGTCGCAGAGATGCTCCCAGCGCGTTTCTTCTCGACGAGCATACTCGTGAAACATTCCCGGCTCGATGCCGAGTTGACCGGCAATGAATGACCGAACGTCAGCGGGCGGAGTCTCGTCAATGCCGAGCACTGGACCTGGAAAACGCTGGTAGGCGAGATGCACCGCGAACCCAAGCCGATTGGCGTCACGCCGCCGTCGACGGACAAGCGCCAGATCGTCGCGCGAAAGCGTATAGTGCCGAACAATTGTAGCCGGATCGTTGGGCGGATCGAATAGGGCCGCCCGGGCCTGCGGCGAGAGGATTTCATGCTTCTTCATCGCCGGCTCCCCTGGCGCACGATCGGTCGTTCGCGCAGCAGTCCGGCTTATCGCTATTTTTCAATGCCTTGGTATCTACGCAACTCCATCGCCAAAATACCAATAAGCCTCCATCAGCGCCTTAGCGTAGGATTTTGGGAAGATTCTGCGATGACCCCAACAAAGCGATTTTTCAACAAGCTGCTGGCCGATTGCAAAGGCGCAGCGGTGATCCCAGGCTGCTTCTACTGCAGGATGCTCCAGGCGACGATCCCGCAACTGACACAGTCGCCGCCGCCTCGAAGCCTTCAGCGCTACGGCGTCTCGCGGACGTCGTCGTCGCTTAGGACTTCGTCGCGCCGCCGGGACTAAACATCGAGCTGCGTCGGATAGCCGGGCTTATAGCTCATCGCGCGGATATGCGCGCCGATGCATGGCCTCGATCACTTGGCGGTTGAAGAGCTTTGGCGCGGTGCTGACGCCGATGATGCAAGTCGGGCGAAGCGCCTCGACCGCCTCGACGAAGGACGTCAATGGCGGATGTTCATGCGCGAAGGGCTTTTGAAAGTCTGCGAGATCCCTGCGCGCGGCCGTGATCAGTCCATTGACGTCGAAGAGCCAGTTGCGCGCCCGCCCCTGCGCGAGCCAGGCTCCTTCGAGCGCGATCGCCGCCGTGCCCTGGATGTCGTCGTTATAGGTGCAAACCTTGTCGCGACAGCGGCCGAGGATCGGCGTCGCGTCGATGTTTGCGAAGTCTTCCCACTGGATACCGCATCTTGGAAAGAGCTCCGGCGCCGCTTGCACGAACTCGTCGATGCATTCGTCATAAGCGGCGTCGCGCACGCGCTCCTGCCGCAACCCCAGATAAAGTGGGTCCTCGAGAAGCTCGTGTTTGTTGGTTCCGACATCGAGCGTGATGGGAAGCATCATGTGCGGCGGCACGCCGGCGCAGAGCGCGAGCTCGATCTTCGAGTCGAGCAGCGCGATGAAGACGCTGTCGATCTTCGTCCCCGGAATACCAAACACATGGGTCACGCCATGGTTCTCGAGGAGCTTCACGAGAGCTTGCGCGCCGTTCATCGCCATGACGGAAGGCGCTGGTCGGAGGGCTTAAGCTGGGCAGCAGCTCAATTCGCTGACCATCCAGGCGTCAATCGCGAGAGCATGGCTGGGGCGGGAGGATTCGAACCTCCGTATGGCGGAATCAAAATCCGCTGCCTTACCACTTGGCGACGCCCCAACGCCGCGTCGGCGGCAACCGGCGCGGGCGATACCCTTAGAGCGCGCCGCGAGAAAGTGGAAGCCGGTTTTTCGCGGAAAACGCGCTCCAACTTTCCGATTCCGCCCGTGCTCTCAGACTGCGATGGCGCCCGCCGTGGCCGCCGCCGATCGCAGCGCCGCGATATTTTTCCGATAGCTCTCCCTGCCGCCGCCGTCGAAGACCGCCGAGCCCGCGACAACGACATCGGCTCCCGCTTCGACGACCGCGGCGATGGTCTTCGGCGAGACACCGCCGTCGACCTGCAGATGGATCGGCCGGCGGCCGATCATCTCGCGGACGCGGCGGATCTTCTCGAGCTGCCCCGGGATGAAGCTTTGCCCCCCGAAGCCGGGATTGACGCTCATCACGAGCACCAGGTCCACCTCGTCCAGGACGTAATCCAGGGCTCGTTCGCTCGTCGCGGGGTTGAGCGACACGCCGGCTTTCTTGCCGAGTCCCCGGATCGTTTGCAGCGTGCGGTGGAGATGCGGCCCGGCTTCCGCATGCACCGTGATGTGATCGGCGCCCGCCTCGGCGAAGGCGGCGAGGAAAGGATCGGCTGGCGCAATCATTAGATGAGTATCAAACGGTTTTTTAGTAATTTTGCGCAATGATTTGATAATTGCCGGCCCGAAAGTGATGTTCGGCGCAAAATGGCCGTCGATCACATCGAGGTGAATCCAGTCCGCATCCGCGGCGACCACGTCAGAAATCTCTTCCCCGAGCCGAGCGAAATCCGCCGTCAGGATCGAGGGTGCGATGAGAAGACCGGGCAAGCGTCCCTCCATGATTTGGGGAGGCGCCGGTATAACAGCCTCAGGCGCCCTCGGCCACGAGGCCGCCGAGCTTGTGCGTTTCCGTGACGCGATCGGGCTTTCAGCGCGGACACGACCCTTTGGGGACTGCAGGGCCAAACCCGAAGTCACGCGTGTCTGCGCCCGCCAAGGCGATATGTAGCGTCCCGCGTCCCGAAGCGAAGCCAAGCGCGCGTCCCGATCGCTTGCCGCCATCCTGGGTTTGACGGACGCAGCGGGATGGGGCAACCGGGAGGGCTAAAACGAAACCCGCCAAAAGCGGCTTAGAGCCTGTCACGGAAAAGCGCGAAGCGGTTTTCCGGTCAAGATATGCTCCAACCTTTTGATTTAGCGCGATTCCTTATCGCTCGAACGATTCCGTTCGAGCGGGAGACGCGCGAGCGAGAGCCGACAGGAGACGAAGTGCGCCGCAAGCCCGACGAAGTCGACGCCGACTTCATGCAGCCGCTGGAAAGCCTGCCGATTTTTCTTTCGCTCGCGGGCCGTCGCGTCGTCGTCGTCGGCGGCTCGGAAGCCGCGGCCTGGAAGGCCGATCTCGCCGCGGCGAGCGGCGCCCGGGTTGACGTCTATGCCGATGCCCCCTGCGCGAAGCTGCTCGAGCTCGCGCGCCGTCGTGGCGAGGTCGCCCTCCACGCTGGAGAGCCGGCGCTCGCGGGCGCCGCGCTCGTCTTCGGGGTGCTGGAAAAGGATGAGGAGGCGCTGGCGCTGCGCGAGGCGGCGAGAGCCGCCGGGGCCTTGATCGGCCTCGTGGATCGGCCTGATCTCAGCGATTTCTCGATGGGCGCGATCGTCAATCGCTCTCCGCTCGTGATTGGCGTCTCCACGGGCGGCGCGGCCCCAGTCTTCGCGCAGGCGGTGCGCGGACGCATCGAAACGCTGATCCCGGCGGGCTTCGCCGCTTGGGCGGCGGCGGCGAAAGCCTGGCGGCCCTGGGTCAAGGCCTCCGGATTGGACTTTCTCGCGCGGCGCGACTTCTGGCGCCGCTTCACGCGCTACGCCTTTTTCGCGCTGGAGCGCGAACCCACCGCCGAGGATCGCGACGCGCTGGCCGCGGAGACGCGCGCCGCAGCGGAGGGCGCCTCGAGCGGGCGCGTTGTGCTCGTCGGCGCCGGGCCGGGCGATCCCGAGCTTCTGACGCTGAAAGGGCTGCGCATGCTCGCTGGCGCCGACGTCATTCTCTTCGATGATCTCGTGCCGGCCAGCGTTCTCGATTTCGCGCGGCGCGAAGCGCAACGCATCAATGTGGGCAAACGCGGCTACGCGCCTTCCGTCGATCAGGGCGAAATATCCGCGCTGCTCGTCAAGCTGGCGCAGGAAGGCAAGAACGTCGTGCGGCTCAAGGGCGGCGATCCGATGATCTTCGGCCGCGCCAATGAAGAGATCGCCGCCATGCGCGAAGCGGGACTCGACGTGGAGATCGTGCCCGGCGTCACTGCCGCGCTCGCGGGCGCCGCCGCGCTCGGCGTCTCGCTCACGAACAGGGAGACGGCGCGGCGCGTGCAATTCGTCACCGCCCACAGCAAGGACGGCGCTCTGCCGCAAGACTTCGACTGGGCCGCGCTCGCCGACTCGCGGGCGACGACCGCGGTCTATATGGGCAATCGCACCTTGCCTGAGCTGGCGCGCAAGCTGATCGAGTCGGGCGCCGACCCCGCGACGCCCGCTTTTCTCATCGAGCGCGCCTCGACGCCGGATGAGCGCATCGTCGCGGGAACGCTGGCGGATCTGCCGGAAAAAGTCGCGGGGCAAGAGGTGGAGGGCCCGGCGCTTCTGCTCATCGGCGCTTCGCTGCGTCCTTGAGCGCAACGACAGTGCGGCGCCGTCGAGCCAAGCTTGTGAAAATTTTATGTCGCGACGTTTTTTGCTTGACTGTGACGGCCGCGAGGATCAAACGGCGCAAATCCGAACGCATTGCGTTCGGTTCCCAACCTTCGTGAGAACCATGGGCAGTAGCAGCTCTGGCAGTCGTTGCGCGGCTTTCGCCGCGAGCGTCTCGCCAAAACACAGCGCAACCGTCCAAGGCGCGGAAAACGAAGCTGCGATCGAGGCGAGCGTCTAGGCTCGCCGTGGCGAGCTCGCTTTCCGGACCTTGGCATTAACCAAGTCTGGAGGTGGGCCATGATCGCCCTCGCTCTCTACCATCCCGTCGCCAAGCGACGCGACAACGCCTTTACGCTCGTCCTCTCGGCTCCCCGAGCCGTCGCGCGGCCGCGCCGTCGACGGCTGTTCTGCCAGTGGCGCAGGGACCCGGGAACCGGACGCCTTATCTGCGCCTGGAGCGCCGAGGACGCCCAATCCCGGAAGCCTGAGCAGCCAGGTCGCTTACGCCTCGCGGCGTAAACGAAGACCTCCACCGAACCTCATCCGAAATCTCCGACGGCCGCCCGAGAGGGAGGTGAGCGATGTCGCTCGCGCTCTCTGCAGGCGTCGTCGCCCCCGAGTCACGGAAAGGATTCGAGCCATGACCAAAGTCGCTCGCCTCCCCGCCGCCCGTCCCGTTGATCGTTCCGCGCCCCGCAAAGCGCGCCGCCCGCTGCGCCGGGTTGCGCCGCTGTTGATCGAGGCCGCCGATCACCTCATCTCGGAGAAGCTGCCGCTCGTCGCTGTCGCGACGGAACTCGTGCAATGCGCCAAGACCGGCCGCTTTCCGCTGCGCGCCGTGCTGCTCGTCGCGGTGCTCGCGATCTGAGCCTATGCAACCCTGTCCCTTCCCCGCTCACGCGGGGGAGGGAATGCTAACGATCAAGATTGCGCGGAATTTTGTTGAATGCCGAAGGCTGTCTCCCTCCCCGCGGCCCCCACGCGAAGGGCAGTGATGCGCCAATACCGGATTCATTCGCCGAAGAAGGAAAGCCTCCCGGCGCGCGCCAAGGTTCCGGCCCTCGCCGCCTTCCTCGACCGCAGCCGCATTCTCGCGACCGCCATGCGCCCGCTGCGCGCCAAGATAAAGCACCGACCCGTAATCTTCGAGCTGACGCCCGAGAGCTTCAACTGTCGGCGCTCCCCGGCCGGCGCCTGCATAAGCAGGATTTCCGCCGACTCGTCGAAACCTCGGCAATCGTCGAAGCGACGGGCGGAACGCCGACGAACGGGGGCGGAAAGCTGGCGGCGCTCCTTCGCTTCCGCCACAATGTGTTGCAGGAGCGCTCGGCGCGGGGATTGCGGGTGGGGATCGAGGGGTGAGCGTGAGATTGTGCGGTAACGTCGCGTCTCTAAATCACATCTCTTCAATTCGACTTTGAGTAGTTTCCGAGTCTGCCGCCGACGGGGCGCCGTTCCCACCTAAGAAGCATCGGCGCGGCGCGAATCGTTCGATGGAAGAGAAAACTGCGTCTAGACACTGAAGGGGTCAATGATCATGGATACGCAGACACTACTCATCATCCTCGTTCTTGTTCTGCTCCTTGGCGGAGGCGGGTGGTACGGTCGGGGTCGCTGGTTCTAAGCGACGCCGGGACCGGCGAGACCGCTCAGGAATGCATCGACTTCGTGAGCCGCGTTTGCGCCGACGTTAGAAAGATCGCCCCCTCCTTGCGCGTCCACGCGGGAGGAACACAGGGGCGCGCCAAAACGAGATGGAACTGAAATTCTCGCCCCTTCCATCGCGTGACAGAGGTCGTCCAAGATGTGCTCCAAACAACTCACGCTGGCGCAGTGCGCCGCCCTCTCCGGCCTCGGCCCGCATGAAATCATGCTGGGCAGGACGCCAAACGCGGTGCATGATTTCCTTTACGCCGATTATCTGCTTGACCGTGACGGAGAATGGGAGGCTGTGAGCGATCTGATCGTCGCAGACACTCGCAATTCGCTCGGGCGGGGAGCATTGAGCGAAGCGGCGGATCTGCTCATCGTGTTGAGACGGTTGCTTTTGAAGCGTCTCAGGATGGCGCCCGTCCGCTGCCTCTATTCGAGTCGGGGACCCGCCTTTCCGCGCAGGGTCTCCGCTCATGCTCCCGTCGAGCTGAGGGCTCGCATGAAGGCGGGGGGATCATCGTCGTCAGTTCTGAATGCCCCTGCCGTCGCGGGCCCTCTTCACGCCTCGCGCCGCTCGAGGGAGAGCTGACCGACGGTGTAATATTCATAGCGGTTGTCGGCGTACTGGACGGTGTCGAACCCCACGATTTTAGCCGCTCCCAACGTGACGCTACTGAACCAGCTATTGGGATAGAGGCCCGTTCGTAGACGTCAGCCGCGGATGAATCGCAGCACGATCAGGATAATCGCGACAACCAAGAGAATGTGAATGAACCCTCCCATCGTCGACGAGGAGACGAGGCCCAGCAGCCAGAGCACGATGAGGATGACGGCTATTGTTTCGAGCATTTGGATTCCTCCTGGCGCGCCCGGCTGGCGCTGTGTTCGGAAGCCGCGGCCAACTCTTCATCAAACTTATGAAACTGAACACGACATTCGCCGTCGTTCGTCGGATGGACCATGCTTGTAGCCTAGATCTGCGACGTTTTGGCGTTATTGGCCAGCCTGAAGCGAGGCGGCTCCGTCTGCGGTTCGGTTTGCTCGGCGACTTCATCGGACGCTACGGCTATGGTTACGCACACGGCGGCGTTGGAGTGATCGGTCTCATACTGATCGTCATTGTCGTTCTAATTTGGCAGGGTCCGATCTGATCCAACAAGAGGGACGCAGAATGAGTCGCCTTCGGCTACACAGCGAAGACCATCTCGTCAGCCGCATCGGCTGGCTGAGGGCGGCGGTGCTCGGGGCGAATGATGGCATTGTTTCGACCGCAAGCTTGATCGTTGGCGTTGCTGCAGCGTCAGCGGCTCAGAGTAATATCTTGATCGCTGGGGTGGCGGGTCTGGTGGCTGGCGCCATGTCGATGGCCGCTGGCGAATATGTGTCCGTCAGTTCGCAATCCGACACCGAACGGGCGGATCTGGCGCGCGAACGCAAGGAGTTGGACGAGAATGGCAAGTTTGAGCTTGATGAGCTTGCCGACATTTACGTCAACCGTGGTGTCGATCAGGTCCTTGCGCGGCAGGTCGCCGAGCAACTGATGTCGAAAGACGCCCTGACCGCTCATGCGCGCGATGAACTTGGCATTTCGGAAATCACCGCGGCTCGTCCCGTGCAGGCCGCGCTGACATCGGCCGCATCGTTTTCAGTGGGCGCCGCTATGCCCTTGCTCATGGTGGTCGTATCGCCTGCGAGTGGGCTTGTCCCCATCGTGTCGGCTGCGTCTCTCGGTTTTCTGGCTCTCCTCGGCGCTATCGGGGCAAGAGCAGGCGGCGCAAATGCATTACGCGCCACGGTCCGAGTGACATTTTGGGGCGCGTTGGCGATGGCGTTAACCGCCGGGATCGGGAAACTTTTCGGCGCGGTTGTCTGAAGAGTTGGCCAGCGGAGGCAGCGTCGCATGTGTGGCAGGAGCGCTCGGCGCGGGGATTGCGGATGGGCCTCAAGGGGTGAGGCGCGATATTCTGGTTGTCTAAACCCGACGCGCGCGCGCTCGCGTTTAATGTCCGAAGCGGGGCCACTGCTGGAGTCAGGAATGCGCCCTGTTCACCCGTCCAGCCTCTCCCGGAGCGCGTCCGCTCCTCCCCCATTGCCGCCGCGACGCGCGCGTGCCCCGGCTTCCGGTTCCCGCCAAAGGCGGTCATGCGCCGAGATTTTGCACATAACGGCTGCATCGCCCAATCCATTGATTTATTGACCTCGATTTTTCGATGCAAAATCTTGAATTTTGCACGCCGCCAAACGGCGGTTGCTGCCCGCATCAATTTTGTGAGAAGATCCGGCGATAGCCTGACGGCCGAAGGCGTGAAGGATTTTTCGAAATTACAACGCGACCTTTAGACAAGCAATATGCCGCGCGCCTCGCGCAGGCGATCGTGGACACCGTCCGCGATCCTTTGTTAGTGCTTGACTGCGCTTTCAACGTAGCCACAGCTAGCCGATCATTTCTCCGCGATTTTGACGTCACCTCCGAAAATGTCGTCGGCCATTCAGTTTATGAAATTCTGGGCGGCCATTTCAATGTTGTCGGCTTAGCCAAACTAATAGAAAACGCGTTAACGGAGCACACCATATCCGAGAGTTTCGATATTAATAGCTTATTTCCACGAATAGGGCATCGAAGCTTCATTGTTGGCGTCAGCGAAGTCTTCTTCTCGCAGAATTCCGACAAGGCTATTCTGCTTTCATTCCACGACGTCACGCAGCGCCGGTTAATTGAAAAAGAAAAAGCAGACCTTCTCGTCAACACCCAGAAACTGCTTGAAGAAAAACGCGTCTTGCTGCTCGAAATGCGGCACCGTATTTTTAATAGCTTACAGATTATTGCAAATATTCTCATGATGAAGACGCGTGCTACCGCTTCTGAAGAGACGCGCAAACATCTTGAGGATGCCTATGCGCGCGTTATGTCGGTCGCGACGATCCAACGGCACATCGACGACGCGGCGCGCACTGAGACGGTCAAGCTCGCCCCCTATTTCACGACGATTTGCGACGGCCTCGCGCACTCGATGATCGACGATGAATGGCGGGTGTCGATTCGTTGCCAGTTTGACGACGCTTCAGCGGCTTCGTCGGAAGCGGTAAGCCTAGGGCTAATCTTGACGGAGTTAGTCATCAACTCGCTGAAATACGCATTCCCAACAAATCGTCGAGACGCGGAAGTTGTCGTCAAATACGAGACCTCTGGCGCCAATTGGCGGCTCATGGTGTCGGATAATGGCGTCGGGCGGCCGCACGATGGTGCTGGGTCTTGTGATGGCCTTGGTAGCACCCTTGTGAAAGCGCTCGCAAACCAGGTGAAGGCGCAAATCGAGACTGTGAGCAGCGAGCACGGACTCACGGTAGCAATCACACACGCAACCTTTACCCCCCGTCCTGCCTGACACCGAGGTCGGGGGTCGGTGTTCTTGAGGCCGAAAACAGCGCCAGCCTTATTCGCGGCGCACTTCTCTCGGTCGCAGCGTTGGAAGCGCTTAAGACCAGCGTCCCCGACCATACCAACCTCCTCCCGCGAGGAGAAGAACAACGACAATGATAAGAAGTGTCTGGGTATCCATGATGTCCGGTCCTTTCAGTGCCTCGGCGTCGTTTGCACGTCTTCGAAAGCAACAACTTTGCGCATTGCCTAGCCACTGAGTCGCCGTCGTCGCGAGCCGGAAACCACCAAAGGACTCAGCGCGGCATGAGCGTGTCCAGGCGTGTCGCCACGCCTACGCGTCGTGGTCGTCGCAATGGCTCCCGCCGAGTTTTTGTGACCGCCGCATGAGAAGAAAACAGCCCGACAAGACAGTTGATGAGCGAAAATGTGTATGGCCGATTTGCAGAAAAGCAATACGTATTGAATTATTTTTTTGAGCGTATAGGTCTTTCGCAAGGGGCTTTAGTATAAACTAGGTCGAGGCCATGAGCTGCATCCAAACAATACATGTCATCGACGACGATGCGATAATACGAATTTCATTTCAGATCCTCTTAGGGGCAGAGGGTTACGTCGTTCAAAGCCATGAATCCGCCCAAGCGTTCCTCAACACAATCCAGAAAAGCGACGTCGGTTGCATCGTCACCGACCTGAAGATACCGGAAATGAGCGGACTCGAGCTTTTGCGTGAAATGAGCAAGCTGCGCATGCCCGCCATCGTCATCAGTGGATTCATGGACGCTCGGCTCAACCAAGCGAGCAAGGAACAGGGCGCATTTCGTTGCTTCCAAAAGCCGGTCGATCTAGACGACCTCCTCGCCGCTATCCACGCGGCGTTGGTTCACGCCTATGGAGGCGATCAAAACCCGGCCTTTTCCGGTTAGCGCTGGCTGCATCGGAGCCGCATAACATCCCATTACGTAAAATCGCGACGCGCACCGAAAGTGTTGATTTCTGCACTGCCGTCCGAACACATTCTAGGGCCGCTTCGGGTCAGAATTGAGCCGCCGCGGGCGGCCGCCGGCGGGCGCGAGGCTCGCCATTCGCTTTTGCGACTGATCGGCTCCCGAAACCCAAGCCTTCGCGACCGACGCCGATGCCGCACTCGATCGCGTGGCCAGGCGACGCCGCGCTGCACACCCGCTATGCAGCGATAAGCGCAGAGCAGCCCGTCGGGATCGCCGAAGCGCCTGACCTGAACGACTTTGTTGCGCGGTTCTGTCATAGACGGATTCCTTGCGTAAGGATCGCGTTACCGGCGACAGTCACGATGATGACAGGCGATTTTCAAGGAGATCGTAAATGTCGAGGAGCCAGCTCAAGATCAAGGAACCGGCGCGTGAATTGATGTTGTGCGCGAAACCGAACCTGTGAGCCGTGCAGCTTCTGCTGGGCCACACGAAGCTTGAGAGCGCCGTTCGCTACCTCGGAGTTGCGGTCGAGGAGGCGCTGAACTTGTCGGAGCAGATTGAGCTGTAAGCGTCGCTGCATCGCAGCCCCCACGCGAAGGGCGTTGATGCGCCAAAAAACACTCCTTGGTTCCAAAGCTCGAGCGCTGCTTTTGTCTTGGCCGACTGGCGCGAAATAAAGACATGCAAACATTAGCGCCTCGGCATAGGGTTTTTGATGTTTGGTGTTGGAGCCCTGCTATCCGTACCGCTCGAAAACCTTGGTCGAAAGGAAATCTACATGATTAAGCTTAAGCTAGCCGTTGTCATGGGCGCGGCGCTCGCCCTCGCCTCAATCGCCGGCGCCGAAGCGGCGGCGCAGCAGATTTTTCTCAAGTTTCCGGGCCTTCCTGGCGCTTCGACGCAGAAAGGCCATGAGGGCGAGATTATTCTGACGGGCTTTAGCACGACGGACTACGTAACGATCGCCAGTTCTGGAGGAGGAGGGGGCGCAGGCAAGCCTGTCTGCGGTCAAGTGTCGATCCTCAAGCCCCTCGACATGACGGGGCCGCAATTTCTCGCCCTGCTCTTTAAGGGGCGGCAAACCGCCGGTCCCGTCACGATAACTTTTGAGACGACCTCGGGTAACGCCCCCTACGACTATTACAAGATTGATCTTCAGGATGTGTTGGTGACGAGCATTTCGCAGTCCGACCCCCAAGACAACGGCGTCAACGAAACGATCGTCCTTCACGCCGACAGGTTCAAATACACATATTATCCGACAACGGCCGACGGCAGGCCTGGCGCGCCGGTTGTCTTTGGCTGGGACTGCCTCACAAATCGGGCTTTTTAGGCGCGCAAGCTGGGTCTCGCCCCGCGCGGGGCGAGACCCCCGATCACTACCTTACCTCGCCTCGATGGGCCCGGCTCGTCACAAAATTCAACACTTTTGACCCAAGGGAGCGACGCGGGCGATGCTTAAGCCTTAGTTTACCATGATCCTATAGTCATATTCGGCTAGAGTAGTCATTCGAAAAGCAGGACAATGAGCCATGCCTAAGACTTTTTCACTTTTCGCGCTGCTCGTTGCGCTCCAAACATCGGCCGCCCTTGCTGCTGATCTTCCCTCCCGACAGACTCCAGTTGTCGATAATCCGATTCCAGCGATTTGGACCGGCGCTTATGTTGGACTGAACGCCGGGGGCGTTTGGAGCGAGAACAACAGCGCCTCTATCTCTTCCTGGCCGGCCTACATCAACCCTTTCAATCCGCCGCCGAATCCGTCAGCGCCTGTCGATTATTCCACGACTGCAGCTATGGCTCTGGCCGGACCGCACGCCGCGACGGGCGGGCTTGGCTTTCTCGGCGGGGGTCAAATCGGCTACAAGCAACAATTCCTTGAAGTTCTGGTAGGAGGCGTCGAAGCCGATATTCAAGGCGTCGCCGGCCAAAGCGGCAATGGAGCGCCCGAGTGGTCGTATGTTCCGATTACCGGCTCGAACCTGCTCCATCATGCGTATTTGACAGACATCTTGGTCAGCAAAAATCTGGGTTATCTAGGCACGGTCCGTGGTCAACTCGGTTATCTCGTAAGGCCTTCGCTCCTTTTATACGCCACTGGCGGTTTGGCTTTTGGCGGCGTAGGCCTGAGCACGAACGCCTCCCAAATTGGCGTCAATGTCCATCCCGATTTTCTGACGGTCGGACCCGGCTATACGTCCACGAACGGAACTCAGGTCGGTTGGGCGGCCGGTGGCGGCGTCGAGTGGATGTTCTTGTCGAACTGGTCGGTGAAAGCTGAATTCATGCACTACGACCTCGGTTCCGCGCACACCAACGCCGGTTATAAAGCTGACGCCAAAATTCACGGGGACGCGCAGGGACTACAGCTAATCAATGTCTCTGAGACAAGCAGCCGGTTCAGCGGCAACGTCGCGCGTCTGGGAGTGAATTATCACTTCAATGCGCCGCCACCGCCCGTCGTCGTCGCCAAATACTGATCGACGGCCGATCGGACGCAGGGCTGATTTACTCTCGGGCTCGAGGCGGCAGACGCTTCTCTCGTCGCCGCGCGAGCGTCACGAAGGCGTCGACCCCGTCGCGCTCTTTCGATCGCGAGGGCGCAGTTCTTCTTCGTCGGCCGGCTCCTGTTCTTCGGCCCGCTCCCGGAAGACCGCCTCCGCCCACTCGCCCGTCAAGCCTTCCGGCCAGTGGCCGAAGTTCGACGAGCGCACCATAGCGCCCTGAAGTGGCATAGAGCCCTGGAGACCGCGTGGCGAAAAAGGATGGCCTAAAACTTGGCTCATTGCTGTGCGACTGCTGAGGCAGACAGGCCGCCTCTCCGCAAGGTGCGGCAAAGCCCGCCGACGTCTTGTTTCGACGCCATTACCTACAGAGGCGCCCCATGCTGAGAGTGTCAACGCCTGACTCGGACACTGACGCTTCGCTCGCGAGCCGGCTCAACGAATTCCGCCGAACCAAGCTCTACGATTTTTTGGCGGCTGCCCCTTTCATCGCATGGTGCGTATATTCCGCGACGCAGTTCCTCCCAGATCTGGGTCGACAGATCGCGCTCGCCAAATTTTGCTTGCAAACCGATCCCTCTGTGCTCCGAGCGCCTCTCATCCTCAGTATCGTCTCGAACCTGAGCACACTGCTTTTCCTCGCGGTCTTGATTGTCCTGTTTGCATTGCGCCGCGTCTCGCGGCATAGCGCGCCGGGGTTCTATCCACGCTTTGTCGCTGTGGTCGCTACATTTGTCAGCGTCGGAATCGTGTGGCTACCGCTCCAAGAGCTTTCATCCTTCCTTTACCTCGGCGCGTTGCTCTCGATCATCGGCGGCATGACTGTCGCCATTTGGGCGGCGCTTGCGCTTGGACGCTCGATCAGCATCCTTCCGGAGGCGCGGCGGCTCGTGACGCGGGGACCCTATTCCCTCGTCCGCCATCCCCTTTATGTTGGCGAGCTCATTGCTATCGTTGGGATAGCGGTGCTGCACTGGTCGCCTTGGGCGCTATCGCTATTGGCAGTGCAATGCCTATTCACGTTTCAACGAATGAAAATCGAAGAAACTATGTTAGTCCAAGTCTTTCCCGAATACAGAGATTACATGGCGCATACAGCGCGCTTTGTGCCCGGCGTTTACTGAATTCTAGAGCGCGATGCGTTCAGGCGGAACCCCGGAAAGCAGCGTGATCTAGGCAGCGCGTCACGCCTCCGGCGTCGCGGGCGCGGGCGAGGCGTCGGCGGCGCTTTTGTCGAGAGCCGCGAGCGCGCTCTTCAATAGCGACCGAACATGTTCGGCCGAGCGCGTGTCGAGCATGGTCGGGTTGAGATAGAGATCGAGTCCCGTCATGTTCTCGCTGAAAATTTCCGCTTTCCCGCCATCTGCGTTCAGCATGCCCTCCACCGAATAGGGAATGACGGCGCGGCTGATTCCTTTCATCGTGATCGCGGGCAGGGGGCTGGCGACGACGACGGAGCGCACCAAGGCGAAGGTCTCATAGCTGATGACGATGTGACCGGGTTCGGCCACGGATTGCAGCCGCGCGGCGAGATTGGCCTCGGCGCCGATGACGGTGTAGTCCATTCGATCGGCGCTGCCGAAGTTCCCGACGTTACAGTAGCCCGTGTTGATGCCCATGCGAACGCGAAAAGGCTGCTCTACGCCGGCATTGCGCCACTTGGTGTTGAGCTGGGCCAGTCGATGTTGCATCTCCACGGCCATTCGCAGGCAGGCCCGCGCGTCTTCCGCTTCCCCCTTGCTCTCGGGATCGCCAAAGAAAATCAGCATGGCGTCGCCGATGAATTTGTCGATGGTTCCAGAATATTTCAGGGCAATGCCTGACATTTCTGTGAAGTAGTCGTTGAGCAATGCAGTGATCTGTTCCGGCTGCAATCGCTCAGTGATGGAAGTAAAGTCTTTTATGTCCGAGAAGAATATCGTCAGATTCTTGCGTTCAGTATGAATTGTCGCGTCCTTCTCTCCGCTGAAAATACTCTTGTAGATTTGCGGCGACAAATAATGCGAGATTTTCATCGAGAGCGAGGCGAGGAATTCATTCGCGGTCTCGAGCTCGCGGTTCAAGGCCCGAATGGAGGCGGACTGGCGCAGCTGCAGGGCGATGAACGTAAATCCGGTCGTCGCGACCAGGGCGAAATAAGCCAAGAGATACTTGAACGAGAAGATGTTGGTGGCGATGCGGCTGCTGATCGTCACCTCTTGAATGCCGCGCACGTCGCCGACTTTCCAGTCGCGTTTGGGGCTCTCGGGATGGCTGTTGTGGCAGGCGACGCATGCGGGGGTCATGGTGACCGGAGAGATGAAGCGCACGCGGTCGGTCAGAAACGACGTCGACGCCTCCGTCACCGGATGGGTGTCGCCGGACCGGAACTGCGACAGCGCGCCCTTCTCGAAATCGTCGAGCACATGCGGAGTCCGGTTTTGAAAGGGGAAATCCGAAACAAAGCGATAGGCGATATTCTGTTGTTTCCCGCCGATGATGTTGCCGAGCTCTAGCGACAATGTCGCCGGGATCGGAATGGCTCCCGGAACGGCCTCGTAATTATGCGCCACGCGCGTTTGTCCGGGCCCGGCGAGCACGCGGCCGACGACATTTGTCGCATAATATGCGCGCACGCCCGAGATGATGGAATTCAGATCGCTGGCCTGCCGAAGCAGCATGGCTTCCGACAGCCGCGTGAGGTCTAGCCACACGGCGAGGGGCAGGCCCACGAGCAGCAAGGGAACGAGAAGAAGGAACACGCGCCCGCCCGCGCCTGAGCGACCGACCGGAACCCTCGCCATGCGTTCTCCTCAAACCGCGATCAGCAGCGCCGCCAGATGGCGCGATTCTTCCACCAGCATGTTGTAGGCGCGAACAGCGGCGCCGGTCGCCATCGTCTCGCAGCCGACGCCCGCCGCCCGAAGCCTCGAGCGCAAGGCCGCGGAAAGCGGTCTGAGTGTTTCGCCCGTTCCCACGATCAGGAGATCGACATGTTCGGCGATCGCAAGATCGAGCGTCGCGGCGTCGATCTCCTCGGCGCTCGTCAAAGGCAAAGCGCGAACCCCGGCGGGCGACGCGAACACCGAGCCGCGATGCGACATGCCGGCAAAGCGGAAGCCGCCATTTCCATAGTCGTCGATCTTGTGCAGTCCCGGAACGAAGCCCGCGCCCTGCGTCATGACTTGGCGGCGCCGGACTTCGAACGCTTGGGCGCGCTTTTGCCGCCGCTCTTTTTCGGAGTCGACGCTTTGACGGGGGCGGCCAGCGAAGGCAGCGTCTGGCCGGCTTCGTCTGCGGCGCCGGAAGGGAGCGCCGCGTTCGCGCCTCCGCCCTCTATGGCTCCCTCGCCGCGCCCCTCGCCGCGTCCCTCGTTGCGGAGCCCGAGGTAGATCAGCATCGGCGAGCAGATGAACACCGAGGAATAGGTCGCGACGACAAGGCCCCAGATCATCGCAAGCGAGAAGGAGCGGATGACTTGGCCGCCGAAGATCGCGAGCGACAGCAACGCAAGGAGAACCGTCGTCGCCGTCATGATCGTGCGCGGCAGCACCGCATTGATCGACATGTCGATGATCTGCGCGGTCGGCATCTTCTTATATTTGCGCATCATCTCGCGGATGCGGTCGAGCACGACGACCGTCTCGTTCAGCGAGTAGCCGACGATGGTGAGGATCGCGGCGATCGAGGTGGTGTTGAACTCGAGCTGCGTCAGCGCGAAGAATCCGAACGTGAGCAGGAGATCGTGCATCGTCGCGATGACAGCGCTCACGGCAAACTGCCACTCGAACCGGAACCACAGATAGCCGAGCACGGCGATGATCGCCAGCACGACGCCGAGCGTGCCCGACTGCACCAGCTCGCCCGAGACACGGGGGCCGACGACCTCGATGCGACGCACGTCATAGTCGCTTTCGACCGCCGCGCGCACGCGATCCACCGCCGCCTGCTGCGCCGCGTCGCCTCCGGGCTGCGAGCCAAAACGAAGCGTGGCGTCGGCGGGATTGCCAAAGGCCTGCACCTCCACGTCGCCGAGCTTCAGCTTCTCGGCGATGGCGCGCAGCGTGCCGACCTCGGCTGAGCCGCCCTTGGCGCGCAGCTCCATGACGGTGCCGCCCGCGAAATCGATGCCGAAGTTCAAGTGAATGAAGACGAACAGCAGCACCGCGACGATCGAAAGGGCCGCCGACATCGGATAGCTCACGCGGCGAAACCGCATGAAGCCGAAATGGGTGTTCTCGGGAGCGAGACGCAGGAGCTTCATCTGTGCGTCTCCTATATCGGCAGCCGCGTCGGGCGCGCGCGGCGATACCAGAGGGCGATCATCATGCGCGTCATCGTCACGGCGGTGACGACCGTCGTCAGAATGCCGAGCGCGAGCGACACGGCGAAGCCGCGCACCGGACCCGAGCCAAGAAAGTAAAGGATCGCCGCGGCGACGAACATCGTCACATTGGAGTCGATGATTGTCGCGAAGGCGCGGTTGAAGCCCGCGTCGAGCGAGGCGAGAATCGAGCGTCCGGCATGCGATTCCTCGCGAATGCGCTCGTAGATCAGCACGTTCGAATCGACCGCCATGCCGATCGTCAGCACGATCCCGGCGATGCCCGGCAGCGTCAGCGTCGAGCGCAGCAGCACGAGGCCCGCGAAGATCATCGCGATATGCACAAAGAGCGCGAAATTCGCGAAGACGCCGAAGATTCCGTAGGTGATCAGCATGTAGACGACGACAAGCGCCGCGCCGACGTAAGCCGCCCGCTTGCCGGCGTCGATCGAGTCCTGACCGAGGCCGGGACCGACCGTGCGCTCTTCGACGATGTTGAGCTTGGCGGGCAGCGCGCCCGCGCGCAGCAGGATCGCGAGATTATTGGCTTGCTCGGTGGTGAACCGGCCGGTGATCTGACCCGAGCCGCCGGTGATGGGCCCGAGAATGCGTGGCGCCGAGATCACCTTATTGTCGAGCACGATCGCAAACAGGCGCCCGACGTTCTTCGACGTGACCTCGCCAAACTTCAGCGCGCCGCGTGTGTTGAAACGGAAATTGACGACCGGCTCGCCGCCGCGCTGGTCGAAGCTCATTTGCGCGTCGGTCAAATCCTCGCCCTGCACCATGACTTGCTTCTCGATGGAGATTTTGCCGGGCTGATCGGTCTGCTCGAGCTCCTCGGTCTCGCCCGCGGCCTGGCCGGGATCGGCGACGAGCCGGAACTCCAGCTTCGCGGTCTGGCCGAGCACCTCCTTCAATTGTTGCGGGTCTTGCAGGCCGGGCACCTGCACGATGATCCGGTCGTCGCCCTGGCGCTGAATGCTCGGCTCTCGCGTGCCGAGCTCGTCGACGCGCTTACGAACGACCTCGATCGACTGGTCGACCGCGGCGCGCACCTTCTGATTGAGCCCCGCTTCGGTCAGGCTGATGCGAATGACGCCGTCGCCCGCATCCTCGACGTCAAGCGCCGGGGGGCCGCCCATCTCGGAGGAATAATGCCGGCTCAAGGCCTTGAGCTTCGGCAGGAGCTTCTCGCGATCGGCCGCCTCCGGCACGCGGATCTGCACGCCGCGCGCCGTCTGGCCGACGCCTCCGGTGATCGCGATCTTCTCCTCTCGCAGCAAGCGGCGCACGTCATCGCGCAAATTGCCGGCCTGAGTGTGCAGCACGGAGCTGCGATCGACCTCGAGCATCAGATAGGAGCCGCCCTGGAGATCGAGGCCGAGCACGATTTGCGGCGGCGTCAGCCAAGGGGGCAAGACAGAGGCGAGCTGCTCGTAGTGAGAGGGCGAGAGCATGCTCGGGATGACGACGGCGAGCGCCACGAGGGTCATGCCGATGATCGAGACGATCTTCCAGGTGGCGAAACGCAGCATTGCTTGCTCTGGGGCTTATGACAAAGATGAAGAGCGAGGAAGCGTCAGCTCTCGGCGGCGGGCGGCGCGTCCTTGGCGGGTTTCGCCGCCGGCGCCGCGTCCTTGACGGCCTTCGCCGCCGGCGCCGCAGCCCTCGAGGGCTTCGCGCCTGGCGCCGCGTCCTTCGCGGGTTTGGCCAGCGGCGGCGCCTCCTTCACCGGCTCGCCGCGCGACCTGACCTCGCTGATCGCTGAAAGCAGCGCGCGCAGCTTGAGGTTCGGACCCGGTTCGAACTCGAATTCGGCGTCATCGACGACCTTGGTCACCCTGCCGATGAAGCCGTTCACGACGACGATGTCGCCTCGGCGCACATTGCGCAGTTGGGATTCGGCTTCCTTCTGCTTGCGTTGCTGCGGGCGGATAACGATGATGTAGACGATGCCGATGATGACGAGAAATGGGACGATCTGCGCGAAAAGATCGGCAAACCCCGGCATCTCCAGCTGACCTGAGGGCGCCGCCGAGGGAGTTGCGGTCCCCGTCTTGGTCGGGGGAGCAGATGATGTGGCGGGCGCCGCCGCTTGGTCAGCCTTGACGGTCGTGGCGGGCGCGGAAGGCGTCGCCGCAGGAGACTCCGCTGCCGGCGCGGGCGCAGCCGGCGCCGCCGACCCAGGCGCAGCTTCGGCCGGGGAAGGGGCTGGCTGTTCGGTTTGAGCCATGGCGTCCGATATCAGCTTCATTTCACATCTCGTCTGGAGGGCCCGCCAATAGGCTCCGCACGGCGTGGGCCGGGTCGGCGCGAAGCGGCGCGGAATATAGCCGCTCGACTTGCGAAAGCAATGGCGGGCCGAAGAGCGGGGCGCTCTTCGGCTTCTAAACTGTTTGCGCGGCTGGCCCTGCGGCCTATCTTTTGGGTGGCGACGACAGCTTTTTTTCGAGCGCGCGGGAAAGCGGAGAGGCGGTTTTGCAAGACTTCTGCCTGATCGAGACGCTGCTCTGGACGAGAGAGGAAGGCTTCTTCCTCCTTCCCGAGCATTTTCGCCGCTTGGGCGCTTCGGCCTCAGCGCTTGGCTTCGCCTTCGACGAGCCTCGCCTGAGAACAGCGCTCGAAGCGGTCGTCCAGCCCGCCGCGTCGCAGCGGCTGCGCATCCGTCTGACCTTGGCGCGGGAGGGCGCGCATGAGATCAGCGTCGAGCCGACTGACCCGATCGCGGCGGAAACCCTTTGGCGCGTCGCCCTCGCCAAGCGTCGCTTTTCTTCCCTGGAGCCGATGCTGCGTCACAAGACCACGCGGCGCGAAATCTATGAGGAAGAGCTGTCCCGCTCGGGGGCCGACGAAGTGCTCTTCCTCAACGAGCGCGATGAGGTCTGCGAAGGCGCGCGAACCAATGTGTTTCTCGAGCGAGGCGAGCTTCTGCTCACGCCGCCCCTCGCGAGCGGGCTCCTGCCTGGAACGCTGCGCGCGCGGCTCCTCGCCGAGGGCAAAGCCCGCGAGGACTATCTTGCGCTCGAGGATTTCGAAGACAAATCGTTTTTCATGGGCAATTCGGTGCGAGGCCTCGTGAGGGCGAGGCTCGCTTGATCCATTGCCCCACAGCTTTGCGAGGCGAGAGCGGATCGTTTGCGCGTAAGGCGCCCTCTCGTCGCAGGCTTTTGCCGCGCGCTCGCGAGGCGAAGGCGCACGCATGATGACGATTCTGTGATGCTCCGGTGACTCAAGCGCTGCTAGAGCGCGATGCGAAAAAGTGGAAACCGGTTTTTCGCGCCAATCGCGCTCTAAACTTTTAGAATCGATCACGTTTTCTGCGTTCAGGCGATTTCGCCTGAACGCAGCGTGATCTAGCGGATTGTCTTTTCTGACCCGGAACTATTGCCTCAAGGGATTGTAAGGGTGGAACCCGGACCCTATCATCTCCCTGCGGCCCGAGCGCCGCTTAAGGTTGTGGCCCAAATGCACGGGGGACAGTATGAGCTGGCTGAAGGCGATCGTCGGTGGAGTCATCGGCGCCGAGGCGTTGAATCTCGTCAAGGACTACATCGAAAAGCAGGGAGGCATTGAAGCCGTCGTCAAGAACTTCCAGGCCTCAGGCTTCGGTCGTCAGGTCGACTCTTGGGTCTCCACCGGAAAGAACGAGGCGATTAGCGCCATTGAGGTCGGCCAAGCGGTCGGAGTCAGCAAGCTGAAGGAGCTCGCACAGGCGACGGGCGTCGACTTCGATAAGGCTCGCGACCTCCTGGCGGAATATCTTCCGATCGCGATCGACAAGGCGACGCCGGAAGGCAAGGTGCCTCCTACGGATCAGGAAACGAAAAAGTCGTCTTACTGATCGACGCGGATTCGACATGTCGCCGCCGGTCATAGCCGGCGGCCTCCACCCCGGCTCTGTCGCTACGCGAATAGGGGATACTCAGGCTTGTAGACGTGGCTGCGAATGAAGGCGACCATGTCGCTTGGCCGGGGCGTTCGCGCCAGCCCCGAATCGAACACGAGCTGCGCCACGCGCGCCGCGGTTTGAATTTCCGTCTCCAGAATATTCGCCTGCGGCGGATAAAGCATCCCTTGCTTCAACAGATCCGGTCCGACCTGATCCGCCACGGCTGCCGCGGCCTCAATGAACATCTCATCGGTCACTCTCGACGCCTGGGTGGCGAAAATCGCCATCCCAACCGCGGGGAAAATGTAGAAATTATTCGCCTGCCCCGGCAAGAATGTCTGGCCATTGAAGTGGACCGGCGGAAACTGAACGCCTGCCGCATAGATCGCCTTGCCCTTCGACCACATATAGGCCTGCTGAGGCGTGCACTCTGCGTGCTCGGTCGGATTTGAAAGCGCGAGGATCACGGGGCGCTCATTGATGCGCGACATCGCCTCAATCACGTCTTGCGTGAACGCCCCGCCGATGGTGCTCACCCCGATGATCGTCGAAGGCTTTATGCTTTCCACCGCCGCCACGAAGTCGCGCGTGGGCGCGTGCTTGTGGGCGTAGGGCTTTTGAAAATCGACGAGGTCGGTCCGGCTCGACTCCAGTAATCCATTGACGTCGAACATATGCACTCGGGACTGAGCGTCCTGCAGCGTCATGCCCTGCGCCACCAAAGCGGAACACAGCAGGTTCGCAAGGCCGACGCCCGCCGAGCCGGCGCCCAGGAACAGATATGTTTCGTCTTTGAGCCGTGTTCCCTTGATCTTTGTCGCATTGATCATCCCGGCAAGCGTGATGCCCGCGGTGCCCTGCACATCGTCATTGTAGACGCAATATTTTTGGCGGTAGCGCTCGAGCAGATGAATGGCGTCGACCCCGGTCCAGTCTTCGAAGTGGATGCAGCACTTCGGAAAGACCTCCTGCACGGCCTCGACGAATTCGTCGACGAAGGAGAACAGCTCCTCGGTCGGCGGGCGCGCTTTGCGCATGCCGAGATAGAGAGGGTCGTTGAGATATTCTTGGTTGTTCGTGCCGGCGTCCAGATACATCGGCAGGAGGTATTGCGGCGGCACGCCGGCGCAGGCCGTGTAGAGCTGCAGCTTGCCAATCGGGATGCCCGCGCCATTGGCGCCGAGATCGCCGAGACCCAGAATACGGCCGCCATCGGTCACGCAGATGAAGCGAATGTCCTTTTGCGGCCAGTTGCGGAGCACCTCCTTCACTCGGCCGCGTCGCGAGATCGAGAGATACATGCCTCTTGTTTGACGATAGATGTGTCCGAACTTGAGGCACGCTTCGCCAATCGTGGGGTCATAGACGATGGGCAGGAAGCGCGCCGGATCGGACATGATCGTCCGATAGAACAACGTTTCATTGTGATCGAGCAGATTGACCAAGTAGATGTAGCGGTCGAGGTCCGTGGACTTGTGACCGAGCTGCATCATGACCCGCCGAAGCTGCAAATCCATCGTTTCGTTGACGTCAGGCGTGAGACCGACAATGCCGAGAGCTTCCTTCTCGGCCTCGCTAAAGGCGGTCGACTTGTTGAGCACAGGGTCGTGAAGCAGGTCCATGCCACGCTTGGCCGTTGTCATCGCGCTTGTCCTTTGCCGCTTGCGGTCCGCCGGCGCTCAAGCCGAATTTTCGCCCGTCGAGGAGCCGGCCACATAGGGTCTTACCATCTTCTTCGGGTCGACGACCCGATCGAATTCCGCCTCGCTGACAAAACCCAGCTCCAGGGCGGCCGCCTTCAAGGAAAGATCCTTCTCCATCGCATGATGCGCGATCTTGGACGCTTTGTCGTAGCCGATGACGGGAGACAGGGCCGTCACCAGCATCAAGGAGCGCTCCACATATTCGTTAATCTTCTTCAGATTAGGCTTTGTCCCGTCGATCAGGAATTTCTGGAAATTTGCGCAGCCATCCGCGAGAATGCGTATCGATTTGCAGATGTTGAAAATCATGAGCGGCTTGTAAACGTTCATTTCGAGGTAGCCGCCCGCGCCTCCAAAACCGACGGCGACATCATTCGCCATCACCTGGACGGCGATCATCGTCAGCGCTTCGCATTGGGTCGGGTTGACTTTGCCCGGCATGATCGACGAGCCAGGTTCATTCGCTGGGATATCCAGCTCCGCAAATCCGGCGCGCGGTCCGCATGACATCAGGCGAATGTCGTTCGCGATCTTATAGAGCGACACCGCCAGCGTTCGCAGCGTGCCGGATAGTTGGACCAGCGCATCATGCGCGCCCTGCACGGCGAATTTGTTCGGCGCGGTGACGAAGGGCAAGCCGCTCAACCGGGCGATTTCCGCTGCGGCGGCCTCGGCAAAACCCGGCGCCGAGTTGATGCCCGTGCCGACGGCGGTGCCGCCGAGCGCCAGCCGATAAACGCCCGTCAGCGCCGCGTCGATGCGGTCGAGATTGTCGGTGAGCATTCCGGCATATCCCGACCACTCCTGCCCCAAGGTCAGCGGAGTCGCGTCCTGCATATGCGTGCGGCCGATCTTGACGATGTCTTGCCAGCTCTGCGCCTTCTCGCCGATGGCGTCGCGCAAAGCGGCGACGGAGGGAATGAGACGACTATTCACGCCGACGGCGGCCGCAATGCACATGGCGGACGGAAACGAATCGTTGGAGGATTGGGCCATATTGACGTGGTCGTTCGGATGAACGGGATCGTGGCTTCCGAGCGGCGTTTGAGCAATCTGGCAGCAGCGATTGGAAATCACCTCATTGACGTTCATGTTGAACTGCGTGCCGCTGCCGGTCATCCAGACATGCAGCGGAAACATCTCATGATGGCGTCCCGCCAAAATCTCGTCGCACGCCTGCACGATCAGTTGATAACGGCGATCGTCGAGCCGCTTGTCGGCATGGTTGGCGCCTGCGGCCGCCTTCTTCAGGATGGCGTAGGCCGTGATCATCTCGCGGGGAATCAGATCGTCGCCGATGCTGAAGTGCTCGAGCGAGCGCTGAGTCTGCGCGCCCCAGAGCTTGTCCGCGGGAACCTCCACGACGCCAAGGCTGTCGGTTTCGCGCCGCACATCCGTCATTGGGCTCTCCACCGGGCCGGGGGCCGAGCATACGCTATTCGTCACGCGCGTCCAATCTAACTAGAGGGGCGATTCCGCCTTAGCACAGTGTGATCTGGGCGCGGGGCTGCGCCGAAGATCGCGCAAAATCTCTGGCTCAGCGATTTCCTCCGGACTCGCGCAGATCCCGTTCCGTCGAAGCCAGGCGCCGACTCGAGGCTCGGCGGTTGCGAGCGCAAATGGGATCGCGACGACATAACCGAGCGTGAGCGGCGTCGACCACAAGGCCAGCGACGGCGCCAGCGCTCCCGCAGCCCCGAGAACTGCGGCGCCGAAGGCGAGATGCGGCCACAGGGCGGCAGTGGTCTCGCGAAGGCCGAGACCCCGCGCGTCGCGCGCCTGGCCCGGCCAGCCGATCGTGCGATCGAAGGCGAGGCCGGCTAGGAAGAGGGTCTCGCTGAAGCTTGTCACCGCGCCGATGATGAATGAGCTCGCAATCTCGATTCCGGCGCCGATCCAAAAGCGCCCGGCGCCGCCGTAGCGTGAGAGCCCGTCCCGGGCAAGCGCGGCATCGATGAGACCAGCGATCTTCGGCGCGAGATGGAAAAAGAGGAACGTCAGATAAAGGGCCTTGAGCGACCCCGTCGGAAGGGCCGAAACGTCTTCGACGGCTGGCAGCAGCGCCGCCAGAGCCATGACGGCCGTGGAGGCTGGCGCGCCGATGAACATGCTGATCGCCCAGACGAGCTGAAATCGGCTCATGGGCTCGAGGTCTGGCAAGGCGAGCAGCCTCACATATTGCATATTGCCCTGGCACCAGCGGAGCTCGCGACGCAGGAAGTCGATGAGGGTGGGCGGGTTTTCCTCGAAGCTTCCGCATTCGACCGGCAGGACGCGGACCTCGAAACCCGCGCGACGCATGAGCGCCGCCTCGATCTGATCATGCGAGAGGATGTGCCGATCGCCTTCCAGCTTCGGCAGCACGCAATGTTGCGAGAAGGGCGCAACGCGCACGAGCGCATTATGTCCCCAAAAAGGGCCGCAGTCGCCAGCCCACCATGTCGCCCCCATCGTGTAGCTGCGCATGCCCTGGCGCATTCCGAACTGGAAGATGCGCGCGAAGGCCGAGTTCGAGGGCGCGCCGAGAACGAGCGTTTGCAAGATTCCGATGCGCTCATGCGCCTCGCCGATCTGAACGAGCTTGATCATCGTCTCGCCGTCCATCAGGCTGTCGGCGTCGAGCGGGATCATGAAGTCATAGGCGCCGCCCCAGCGCTCGAGGAAGTCGCGGATGTTTCCGGCCTTATAGCCTTCGTTGCTCGCGCGGCGGCGATAGTGGAGGCGCTCCGAGTCCTCGGGCTCCTCATCGCGCCAACGGTGGACCTCAGCTTCTTCTTCGGAGGCGATTCGAGAATCGGACGTGTCGCTCAGCACGAAGAAATCAAAGCGGCTTGCAAATCCCGCCGAAGCCAAGCTCGCCCGCATCGCGCGAAGACGTCGGAAAGCGCGGCTTGGATCTTCATTGCGAAGCGTCAGCAGCAATGCGGTTCGGCTCGTGAGCGGCGCGTTCGATAAAGCGGCTGCCGCGAAGGGAGCCGCCGCCGCGAGCCCGTTGCGATCGAACCGCAACAGCCAAAGGCCTAGGGCCGCGTTGCAGACGCCGAGCACGCTCCAGGGCGCGGCGATCGCGAAGGAGATGAGGATCGCGACGCGCAGAAAGGTCCAACCGCCGGCGTTGAGAATGGCGGCGAGCCAGAGAAGCCATGTCAGATAGACGAGCCCGCTCAGGGCCGCCACGAAAAGGCGACGGCGCTGGAGCTCGGCCAGGCTCTGCAACCCCGCCGGCGTCATGGGCGGAGTGCGGCCATGCATAAGAATTTGCTATTTGAGGCGTTGGAAAAAGTCTAGCGTCTGCGTAATTTGTTTTCGCGATCGCCCGTCGCGGGCGAAAACGGGAAAGCGCGGCGTCCATGAATTCCGACCCAGCCCAGGCGACGACCGCGCGCGCGCTCTGGTATGAAGCGCCGCAATCCGCGGGTTTGCGTCTTGAGGCCCTTCCCCAGCCAGGACCCGCGGAGGCGCGCGTCGCGACGCGCTGGAGCGCGCTCAGCCGAGGCACCGAGCGGCTGATCTTTGAAGGTCGGGTTCCCGTCTCGGAACGTCAGCGCATGCGCGGGCCGTTCCAGCAAGGCGATTTCCCTTTTCCAGTGAAATACGGCTATTGCGCCGCCGGCGTTGTCGAAGCCGGTCCGCCAGACTGGCTCGGGAAGGAGGTTTTCTGCCTTCACCCGCATCAAGACCGTTTTGTCGCCCCCCTCGCGGCGCTTCGCCCTGTTCCCAGCGCAACGCCGCTGCGTCGCGCGCCGCTCGCCGCCAATATGGAGACCGCCCTCAATGCGCTTTGGGACTCGGGCGCGGGACCGGGCGACCGCATCGTCATCGTCGGCGCCGGCGTCCTTGGCTTGCTCATCGCTTATCTCGCCGCACGGCTGCCCGGCTCGGAGCCGCTCGTCATCGACAAGGAGGCGGCGCGCCAAGACATCGCGACGGCCTTCGGCGCAAGCTTTCAGCTCGCCGGGGAATTCGAGCCCGAGGCTGTCGAAGCCGATGTCGTTTTCCATGCGAGCGCCACGGCGGGAGGCCTTGCCCTCGCTCTCGCCTCGGCCGGCTTCGAGGCGAAAGTCGTCGAGACGAGCTGGCACGGCGAAGGTGATACGCCGACGCCGCTGGGCGGCGCCTTTCACGCCAAGCGCCTGCAGCTGATTTCCTCTCAAGTCGGGCAGCTGTCGCCGTCGCGCCGCCCGCGCTGGACATATGCGCGGCGCCTCGACAAGGCCCTGGAGCTGCTCGCCGATCCGCTTCTCGACGCGTTGATTAGCGAGGAGGTCGACCTCGAAGCGACGCCGCGAGAGCTGCCGCGTCTGCTGGGAGCTGGCGCGCGGGGCCTCGCGACGCTGATCCGCTATTGATAAAATCCTGTCGCCAATGCGAGCGAATTCTTGAATAGAACATGCTGAACGCGCTCAAAAGCTTGGAGGGAAGCGCCGTGTACGCCGTCGAAGTTCGTGACCACATCATGATCGCCCATAGTTTTCGCGGAGAGCTGTTCGGGCCGGCGCAGCGGCTGCACGGTGCGACCTTCGTCGTCGATGTGGCCTTCTTTCGGGAAAGCCTGACCGAAGACGCCGTCGTCGTCGACATTGGCCGCGCCCATGCGGCGCTGAAGAGCGTTTTGGAGCCGCTGAACTACCGCAACCTCGACGAGATCGAAGCCTTCGCGGGGAAGCAGACGACGACGGAGTTTCTCTCGCGCCACATCTTCGACGCGATGGCGGCGGCCGCGCGTTCCGGCGCGCTCGGCCCCGGCGGCGAGGGCATCGCCCGCATCCGCGTGACGCTGCATGAATCACATGTGGCCCGCGCCTGGTTTGAAGACTCTCTGTGACGCGTCTCATCTTCGCGATACCGGGCGAGCTCGAGACTCGCAGCGGCGGTTATGAGTATGACCGCCGCCTGCTGGCCGCGCTCCCCGCCGTCGGTGTCGAGGCGATCCACTGCGCTCTGCCCGGAAGCTTTCCCGACCCGCGCGAAGCCGACGTCCTTCAGAGCCTGGAAGCGATCGCGCGCCTGCATCGCGATGGCGACGCGGTTCTCATCGACGGGCTCGCCTATGGCGCCTTTCCCGCGGCCGCGCTCAGACGCCTCCCGTCGCCGCTGATCGCGCTCTGTCACCACCCGCTCTGCTTGGAGACGGGCCTCGACGCCGAGCGCGCGGCGCGACTGCGTGAGAGCGAAACCCACGCGCTCGCCTTCGCCGCGCGCGTCATCGTCACGAGCCGCCATACAGGGGCGCTGCTGACGCGCGAATTTTCCGTCACCGCCGAAAAAATCGCCGTCGCGCCCCCCGGCGTCGATCCCGCCCCGCGCGCGCGGGGCTCCGCGGGCGCCCCGACGCTGCTCGCCGTCGGCGCGATCATTCCGCGCAAGGCTTTCGATCTGCTCATAGAGGCGCTCTCGCCACTCGCCGACCTCGAATGGCGCTTGCGCATCGTCGGCAGCGCCGAGGCTTCGCCCGCCACGACAGCCGCCTTGCGCGCGCTCATCGAGGCGAAGCGCCTGGGGTCGCGCATCGAGCTTATGGGCGAGCTCGGGCCGGACCCGCTCGCCCGCGCTTTCGACGAGGCCGACCTCTTCGTCTCCGCGTCTCTCTATGAGGGCTATGGCATGGCGCTCGCGCAGGCGCTCGTCCGCGGCTTGCCGATCGTCGCGACGACAGGCGGCGCAGCCGCGGAGACGGTCCCCGATGCGGCGGCCCTCAAGCTTCCGCCGGGCGATGCGGCCGAGCTGACGCGCGCCTTGCGGCGGGCGATCGGCGATAAGACGCTGCGCGCGGGACTAGCAGAAGCTTCCTGGCGCGCCGGGCAAGCCTTGCCCCGATGGGAGGACACGGCCGACATCGTCGCGCGCGTGGTGGACAATTCCGGCAGGGGCCTCGCGTGAGCGGCTTCTCCGCCGACTGGCTTGCGCTGCGAGAGAGCGCCGATCATGCGGCGCGCAATCGCCGGCTGGTTGACCTCGTCGCGGCGCGTTTCGCCGATCTCGATCATGTCGGAGTTCTTGATCTCGCTTGCGGGACGGGCTCCAATTTGAGAGCGCAGGCGCCTCATCTGCCTGCCCGCCAGCGCTGGCGGCTCGTCGACCATGATCCGCAGCTCCTGGACGCCGCCCGCGCCGCGCTCATCGCTTGGGCGGACCGCGTCGAGCGCCAAACGCCGTTGACGCTGCTCCGCGCGGACAGACGGCTGGAGATCGTTTTCGATCGCAGCGATTTAGCGCGCTTCGATCGAAATCTTCTGGCGCCGGACCTCGACCTCGTCACCGGCGCCGCCTTCTTCGACCTGGTCTCGGCGCCCTGGATCGAAGATTTCTGCGCGGCGCTCGCGGAGCGCCGTCTGCCGCTTTACGCCGTCTTGTCTTACGACGGCCGCGAGCGCTGGTCGCCCACTCACGGCGCGGACGATGAATTGCTCGCGGCATTCCTCGCGGATCAACGGCGAGACAAAGGATTCGGCCCCGCGGCAGGACCCGGCGCCGCCGCGCTGCTACAGGACGCGCTCGAAAGACGGGGCTATGACGTAGAGACGGCGCCAAGTCCCTGGCGCCTCGGGCCTGCCGAGAAAGATCTCATCCGCGCCCTCGCCGAGGGCTCCGCGCAGGCCGTGGCGGAAACGGGCCGCGTTCCGGCCCCGGTCGTCTCGGATTGGCGCGCCTCGCGTTGCCGCGCGGAAAGCTGCGAGATTGGTCACGTCGATCTTTTTGCGCAAAGGCGGAATTGAGCGCGTCCCGATCGCGTGGAACACGCGATCGAAAAGGACGTGGTTCGCTTAGAGCAGGTCACGGAAAAGTGCGAAGCGGTTTATCGCGCCTTGGGCGGCGCCCTCTCGTCACGCTACCGAGCGGCGCAACCCGGAGAGCGCCATCAGAATCGCCAGGGACAACAGGCTCAACCAGCCTTCGCCGGGTTTGGGACCAGGCGCGGCGACCGTCGGCAAATTATCAGCGTTCAAGGTGAAGGTGTTCGAGCCGATTACGTCTCCGACCGGGAAGGTATCGCCGACGCCGTCAACGCCCGCGCCGATGATCGTGCGTCCGTCGAGGTTGGGCAACGCGAAGTTCGTTACACCGTTGCCGCCGTATTGCGTGCCGATGACGGCAAATAGCGCCGGGTCCTGCACGATGGAGAGAAGCTGACCGTCGGCGAAGGCCCATCCGCTCGGCGCGAAATTGCCGGCAAAGAGCGAGATTTCACCGATCGTCGGGATGTTGCCGGGGGCGAAACCGTTGCCGCTCGGGCTGGGGAAAATCCCGTTGATCGAGACGATGTAATGCAAGCCGAGCGAGGGGCCGACATTGTTCACCGGCACGGCGCCATGGCCGGGAAGGTTGCTGGTTTGGAGCGCTGTCGACTGTTCCCCGAAGACCTGGCCGAGCGCGACACCCCCGCCGACGCCGACGGCGCTGCGACCGACGAGATTTGGCAGAGCGAAAGTCGATGTTCCATTTCCGCCATAAGTTGTCCCCAGCAAGCTGAACAGCGCCGGGTTCTGCTGGATGGAGAGGATTTGGCCGTTGGCGACCGCCCAGCCGCCGGGAGTGTAGTTCCCGGTAAAATAGGCGACCTGACCGAGGAAGCCCGTGGAGGCGCTCGATCCGCCGCTCGTGGGGAAGCCGCCGTTGACGGCGATCAGCGGCGTCAAAGGCAGAGAGGGCTGGCGATTATCGAAAGGCTGCGCGCCGCCAGGATTGCTCGGCAGATTTGACGCGTTGAACGTGATCGTCGCGGAGCCGGAGGGAAGGCCGAGCGGTGGGCTCGAGAAGTCGGGCCCCGCGCCGACGATCGTGCGCCCCTGCAGGTTGGGGAGCGCGAAGCTTTGGACGCCGTCGCCGCCGTAAGCATTCCCCATGATGCTAAACGGCTGTTGATAGGCGCTTATTGGCAGCAGCGCACCGTTCGCGAGCGTCGTTGCGGCGGTCGAGAAGTTTCCCGCGAAGGAAGTCACGAAGCCGATGACGCCCCCCTGTGCGCCTCCGACCGGAGGTCGAACAGGGTATGCGCCTTGAAGCTGCACGAGCTCGGTGACGGCGAGCGAAGGCTGGTAGTTGTCGACTGGGGCGGAGCCCGCGAGGGCTGCTGGAGAAGAAGCGAGAAGGATGACTGTCGCAGAGAGGATACGAATGTTTTTCATGACGCCGCTCCAATAATATCGCCGCCTGCCTTGGCGCCCTCTCCGCTCAACGGAATCCTTTGAGCGATAGGAAGTCGCACCGGAATCAAGAAGCTGGAACGAATTCTGATCGCAAAAGTCTCTCAATTTTTGCGGAATTCGCTTTAATACACCTACAAATTGCCACATATGCTCGAATTTTGCCAGACCCTGCGCCGCAGCGGCGATGTCAAGTTCAGGACCCTGTAGGGTGTTTTGGGCGATACGGGTTGGATGAGAATAAGCTCCAAATCGGAAACTTGGAGCCTGTCCTGTCAGGAAAACCGCTTCGCGCTTTTCGGCTTCATGCGCGTTTCCCTCAGCCCTTCCTCCTGAAAGCGGCCGGCAGCATGCGCCAGATCAAATCGTCGCGCAGGACGAAGGCGTGGCGCAACGCGCCGGCGACATGCAGCGCCAGGAGGCCGGCGATGAGAAACGCGCAGGCCTCGTGAATATCGAACAGTGTCTCGGACAAGGGCTTGTTCTTGGCCAGGAGGCGCGGCAGCTCAGCGACGCCGAAGAACGACGGACCCAGACCAAAGGCCGACAAGCCGAGCCAGCCGATCACGGGCGTGACGAGCAGCAGCGCATAGAGCGCGTAATGAACGGCCGTCGAAGCGCGGCGCTCCACGGGCGTGAGGTTGTAATAGGGCGCAGGCCGCAAGCGCCAGCGCGTCACGGCGCGCAAGATCATCAGGGCGAGCAGGGTGACGCCGAAGGATTCGTGAAGGACGAAGAGGCGATCCTGAAGAGGACCCGGCTTGAGATCGGTCATGATCAAGCCGACGGGAATGAGGCCAATGACGATGAAGGCCGCCGTCCAATGCAGCGCCTTCGCGAGCGATGAATATTCGCGTCCCGTTTCTCTCAAGGGGGCCTCCTCAGCAGCTGCGCTGACGGCAACAGGAAAAATCGCAGTCGAAGAGGACGTCTCCGCCGTCCAGGAGATGGGTCTGGACCCGCGGTCTCAGCGCGCTCGCAAGCGTTCCGATGGGCGAGAGCTCCAGGCCGTTTCGTCCCGAGCCGATGATCATCGGCGCCACCAGCAAATGCAGGCGGTCGAGAAGGCCCGCTTCGATGAAGGCCGCGAGCGTCCGCGCGCCGCCTTCGACCAACAGGCGCGTCAAGCCTCTCGCAAACAGCGCCTCCACGATCGCTGCGGGAGGAATGAGTCCCTCGCGCCTTTCGAGACGAATGATCTCCGCTGCGGCGCAGGCGGGCTCGCTCGCGCCCGTGACGAGGATGCGGCGCGCGCCGTCCTCCGCGAGCCAATTGCCCCTCGCGTCGAGTCTTCCGCTGGGATCGATCACGACTCGCGCGGGACTGACGCCTTTAACCGCGCGAACCGAAAGGCGTGGATCGTCGGCGATAATGGTGCCGGCGCCAACGATCACCGCATCGACATGAGCCCTGATCCGATGCAGATGGACAAGCGCGGAGTCGCCGCTGATGCCGCGCGACTCTCCGCTCACCGTCGCGATGCGGCCATCGAGCGACTGTCCGAGCTGGCCAACGACGAAGGGTCGATCGGGCGAGGCCTCCCGAAAAGGCGCAAAGACGTCCGTCGCCGGCGAAGCGGGTCCCGGCCAGCCGCCTCCAAGCGCGATCGTGTCGACCCGCATTCCTTGCCCTCCGCGGCCCCCAAAGGTTCCTGGCCAACATATATATCGCGCTCAGGCGACAGAGGCGAGCAGAGCGACGCGCTCTAAACTTCAAGAATTGATCACGTTTCCCTTTCAGGCGATTCCGCCTGAACGCTGCGTGATCTCGCCGCCCTCGCGCGCGATTTCGCGCCAGCCGATGTCGCGCCGGCAAAAGCCTTCGGGCCAGCGAATGCGATCCACTGCCTCGTAAGCGCGCGCGCGCGCCTGCGTGACCGTGCCCGCGAGCCCGGTCACATTGAGAACGCGGCCGCCCGCCGACACGAGACGCGTCCCGTCGCGGCGCGTTCCGGCGTGGGTCACGACGACGTCGGACAAGGCTTCCGCGTCTTCCAAGCCTTCGATCGTCGTCCCCGTCTTGGGCGTTCCGGGGTAGCCTTCGGCGGCGAGAACCACGGTCAAGGCGGCGCGCGACGAGAAACGCGGCGCCAGCGCGGGGAGGGCGCCTTGGGCGCAGGCCAGCATCAGCGCCAGAAGATCGTCCTCCAGCCGCGGCAGGATGACCTGCGCCTCGGGATCGCCGAAGCGGCAATTATATTCAATGAGCTTCGGCCCCTCTTTCGTCAGCATCAATCCGGCGTAGAGCACGCCGCGATAAGGCGCCCCCATCGCCTGCATCGCTCGAAGCGTCGGTTCGACGATGCGCGCCATGACCTCCGCCTCGAGCGCCTCGGTCAGCGCGCGCGCAGGAGAATAGGCTCCCATGCCGCCGGTGTTCGGGCCGGTGTCACCCTCGCCGACGCGCTTATGATCCTGCGCCGAGGAGAAGGGGAGCGCCCGCGTTCCATCGCAGAGTGCGAAGAAGGAGACTTCCTCGCCTTCGAGGAATTCCTCGATGACGACGCTCGCGCCGACCCCGATGGCAAACAGCGCCCTCAAGGCCGCCGCGGCCTCCTCGTCTGTTTGAGCCACGACGACGCCCTTGCCGGCGGCGAGCCCGTCAGCCTTGAGGACAATCGGCGCACGCTTGGCGCCGAGATAGGCGAGCGCGGATTCCTCGTCATCGAAGCGCGCATAGTCCGCCGTCGGAATATTTGCGGCGCGGCAAAGGTCCTTTGTGAAGCCCTTCGAGCCTTCGAGCCTCGCGGCGAGCCGGCTCGGGCCGAAGGCCAGGATATTCGCCTCGTTCAGCGCATCCACGAGGCCCTCGACGAGCGGCTGCTCGGGCCCGACGACGACGAGGCCGATGTCATGCAGGCGGCAAAAGTCGATAACGGCGCGATGGTCCTTGGGGTTAAGCGCGACGTTCTCGGCGATAGCGGTCGTTCCCGGATTGCCGGGCGCGACGAAAAGGCGATCGAGTTTCGGGCTCTTGAGGAGCGCGTTGGCGATGGCGTGCTCGCGACCGCCCGACCCGATCAACAACGCCTTCATTCTTCCCCCCCGAGCCCTCGTAGAATCCTGCCGCAACGCATATATTTTGGGCGGCCCGAAAACAACTTGGCGGCCCGAGCCGCATTTGGCTGCAAAAAAAACGCAAAGCCGCTACAAATCCGGCGAGCCCGACCTCTCGGGGAGAAACGTGCTGATGCCCTCATTCCGACGGCTGCTAACGCCGCTCGTGACGCTGCTCTGTCTCGTCGTCCTCGCCGCCGCCGCCAAGCCGCGAACGCCCTCCGCCGACAAGTCGCGCACGCCCGCTGCTGACAAGCTGCCGGCCAACGCGCTGCGCTTCGAGCTCGACGCCGGCCGGATCCTGGTCGCCGCGAGCTTCCGCACGCCCGATGGCGGGACACGTCGCGCGCTCGCCTGGTTCAACATGGGCATGCAGGCGCCGATCCTCACGAAGGGGCTTTATGCCGAGCTCGGTATCGGCGCTGGTCAGCCCATGCGTCTTCTGATCGGCGCCGCCGAGATCGAAGCCAACCCGAAAAGCGTGCGCGACGATGGCGACAGCACGGACTTTTTCGCCTTTCCCCAATATTTCGGTCCGCACAAGGTCGAGGCGATGCTGCCGGCAAGCCTCTTTCTCAACTATCGGCTCACGCTGAACTACCAGACGCGCACCCTGTCGCTCGAATCGGCGGAGGGTCGGCCGCCACAAGGGACGGAGGTTCCTTTTGCGCTGAATCCGGAAACGGGGCTCGCCGCCGTCGACGTCTCCGTCGACGGGCGCTCCTACCCCTTCGTGATCGACGCCGGCAGCGGCTTTAGCTGGATGCGCGGCAGCGTGCTCAGTCCCTGGCTTGCGGCGCATCCCGACTGGCGCCGGGCCGATGGCGCCATGGGCGCGGCGAACTACAACATGCTGGACTTCAATTTCGAGAAGCGGGGCACGGTTGCGCGGATTCCGTCGATCCGGCTCGGCGCGCTCGAGATCAAGGATGTCGGCGTGCTCGGCTCCGCGCCCTATCTGGCGGGCTGGGTCGACGTTCTGACGGGCGACCTTTTTTGGGACAAATGGCAAAAGTCAGCGCCCGGCCCGGTCGTGGGCTGGCTCGGGGCCAATGTGCTGGAACGATACGCGCTGACGCTCGATTACCCCAACCGCATCTCCTATTGGCGCGCCCTTTCCGGTCCCGACACAAGGGATCTCGACAGCGTGGCGCTGACGCTCGTTCGCAAGGACGCCCGCTATATCGTCGGCGGCCTGCCGAAGGCGGGAGACCAGCCGCCGACTGAAGGCGTCGAGGTCGGCGACGAGCTCGTCGCGGTCGGCCAGCTTGCGGCCACGGGCGCGCCGCGCGGCGCGGTGCTCGCCGCGCTGCACGGCAAACCCGGGGATAAACGGCGCCTGACGTTTTCGCGCGGCGGCGCGGTGCGCGAGGTGGAGTTGCCCATCATCGACATGCATTGACGCTCCAATCAAAGCTCAGGTCATGTCCTGACCGGATACCGCTCGGCGCATTTCCGTGACATGCTCCGAATCACGCTGCGTTCAGGCGGGCGCCCGAACGCGGAAAACGTGATCGCGCTCTGAGGCCTGCGCATGCGCGCATCGTCGATATCGCCCGACAACGAGCCTTGCGATACGGCAGGGGAAAGGCCGCGCAAGATCATTCATATCGACATGGACGCCTTCTATGCGTCGGTCGAGCAGCGCGACAATCCCGCGTTGCGCGGCAAGCCTGTCGCGGTGGGCGGCGCGGGCGGTCGCGGCGTGGTCGCCGCGGCGAGCTATGAGGCGCGCGCGTTCGGCGTGCGCTCGGCCATGCCTTCCGTCACGGCGCGGCGGAAATGTCCGCAGCTTCTGTTCGTGCCGCCGCGTTTCGAGGTCTATCGCCAAGTCTCGCGGCAGATCCGGGCGATCTTCGCCGAGCACACGCCGCTCATCGAGCCCCTGTCGCTCGACGAGGCCTATCTCGACGTGACCGAGAATCTCAAAGGCGTCGCTTCGGCGACGCGCCTCGCGGAGGAGATCCGCGCGAAGATCCGCGCCGAGACCGGACTCACCGCTTCGGCGGGCGTCTCCTACAACAAGTTCCTCGCCAAGATCGCCTCGGATTATCGTAAGCCCGACGGGCTCTTCGTCATCACGCCGCAGATGGGGCCAGGCTTCGTCGAGGCGCTCGAGATCGGCCGTTTTCACGGGATCGGCCCCGTGACCCGCGCCAAGATGAATAAGCTCGGGGTCTCCACGGGCAAGGATCTGCGCGCCCAGTCCCTCGAGTTCCTCGAGCGCCATTTCGGCAAGGCCGGCGCTTATTTTTATTCCATCGCGCGCGGGATTGACGCGCGCCCGGTGCGCCCCGACCGCGTCCGCAAATCCTTGGGGGCGGAGAGGACCTTCGCCGAGGATCTCTTCACCTTGGATGCGGCGCAGGCGGCGCTCGCGCCAATCCTCGAGAAAGTCTGGCGCGCCAGCGAAAGCGCCGGACTCGCGGCGCGAACTATCACGCTCAAGGTGAAGTTCGCGGATTTTCGCCAGATCACGCGCGCCCGCACCTGCGCCGCACGGCTGCAGAACCGACAGGAACTCGAAGCCGTCGTCTGCAACCTGCTGGCTAGCGCGTTTCCCGCTCGAACGGAATCGTTCGAGCGATTAGGAATCGCGCCAAGTGAGAAGCTTAGAGCATGTCCTGACCGGAAAACCGCTTCGCACTTTTCCGGGACAGGCTCTACGGTCGTCCTCGCGCCGAAAGGCGTCCGGCTGCTCGGCCTGACGCTTTCCTCCTTCGACGCCCCCGCGTCAATAGCGGAAGCTTCGCAGTTGGCTCTCGATCTGACGCTTGCCCCGCCGCAATCAGGGCCTGGTCGAATAGGCGCTGAAATCAATCAATTTGCCAGGGATTCCGGCCGCGCCGTTCGATGAGCGAGCGACCGAGGGCGCGGACGGCCTTATTTGGCCGCCTTGAAAACTCGCGCCTGGTGCGATGCGCGGCCGCCTTTGGCTCCCGCTTTGGCGGCAAGCGTGGGGTCCTTCGAGAACGAACGATTGGCCGAAGCTACGGATTGACCGCCTTTTCGGCCCGCCCGGGCGGCGAGGTCGGAACTTTGGGAGAAGCTGCGCGTTTCGGGCGGCACGCTCTTCCCGCCCAAGCGGGCGATTTCGCGTTGCTTCTCCGGGTCCATCGAGGCGAAGCCGCGTTTGCATTTCATCCCGTTTTCCATGACACTGATTCCATCTGTCAAAAGCCGATGGGAAATAACAACGCTTTCGCTTCCGAGCCGCAACTGTGGAAACCACGTGGATTTTGACGTTTATCTCGCCTCACGCTTCTGGCCGAGCGCAAAGCGCAGCGGCGAGCCGTCGATCGAAATGTCCCGGGCGTTACGGCGCAGCTCGCGCGAGAGCCAAATTTGAGCCATAATGCTAAGGCCTCGTCCGAGCGAGTTCTGGAGACGAGAGCCGTAAGAGGCGTTGGCGCGAAAATGCTTATGAACGATGGAATCGGATCGGCGTCGCGCCGCGGAGCCTCGAGGCGCGAGGCCGATCGAGCAACGCGAACAGCCGCGCACGGCGTTCTCGGATGACGGCCTTCACCAGCGGGCGCCTGGGTCTTCCGGCGTCGGGCTTGGCTCGGGTGTCGCTCGGCGAAGAGCCGCCCATCGAGGCCGACGGCCGCAAGCACAGTGAGGACGACCGACGCCGCGTCTCAATTCGCTGGCTCCTCGGCACCGTTCTGACCGGTTTCTCCGGCGGGCTGCTGATCGCCTCCGCCGCCTATTCCGCGCTCGATCAGCAGACGCATTTCGCCGAGGCCCCGACCAAAGCTCAGATCGCCCATAAGGACGAGCGGGAAAGCCAACAGACGGTCAATCCCAAGAAAGGCGACCGATTGCTGCGCGCGGTGGACGTGGTCGCGGCCAAGCAGTCGTTCAAGACCGCGACAACGGTCAGGGCCGGCGACAAGGAAGTCATCCGCACGAAGCAATTCACTCATATTTCGACGACCTTGACGCCGACCTCGACGCAGTTCGCGGACGAGGTCCCCGTCTTCAATCCCTTGAAGTTGAACGCCGATCCGCGTCACGGATCCGAGAATCTCACCGAGTCGGATATCGCGCCCGACGAGGCGGAGGTTTCCTTCAGCACGCGCGATTTCAGCCTTCCTGCGGGCCAGCGACAAAGCGCTGAGCTGAGCACGGAGGAAGCGCAGGCGCAGGTCGTGGAGCAATCGAAATCCACCGTCGCCGCGGGCGCGGGCGGCGGGGGCAACCCTGTTCCGCCACAACTGCTCGGGCAATTGCTGCTGTCGCGCACGAGCCGCGCCGCTGGCCCGCTGGCGCTGTCCTATGCGGCTCCCGGCGACGCCCCGACGACGCTGTCGGACCCCTTCTCGGCGATACAGGTGCGCATGGTCGCCGAGAACGTGACCGTGGCGCCGCGAGACACCGCTCAGCCGACACAGATGGAGGAAAAGCTCGTCATCGCCAGGCGCGGCGAGGGGCTCGCCGATGTGCTCGCAGCCAATGGCGTCCCAAAGCCTCGTATCGCCGCTGTGGTCGCAGCCTATAAAGGACATCGCGGCGAGCCCGTGCGCGAAGGGCAACGGGTGAAATTGTTGTTTGCGGATTTTGAGGGCGCGGCCGCGGAAATGAAGCTGGCGCGGGTTTCTGTCTACAACGACGACACCCTCGAATCCATGGTCGCCGCCACCGATCGAGGAAGCTTCATGCTGGTTCCGACGACGGCGGAAGCCGGCGTCACCGGCAAGAAGAAGCGAGCGGCGCGCGGCGCGGAAGACGAGGAGGACGAGAGCGAAGATCAGGGCGGCATGCGCCTTTACAACTCGCTTTACGAAACCGCGCTCAAGCAGGAGACGCCGCGGCCGATCATCGCCGAGCTGATCCAGATTTTCGCGAATGATGTCGATCTGCAGCGCGGCGTGCAGCCCGGCGACACGCTCGATCTCTTCTATGACGAGGGAGAGGAGGGCGGACACGACACGTTGCTTTACGCCTCTCTCACGACACGCGGCGAAACTTGGCGCTACTATCGCTTCCAGACGCAGGACGATGGGATCGTCGATTTCTACGACGAGAATGGCCGCTCGAGCCGTAAATTCCTGATTCGCAAGCCGATCGCCACGGGCGAGACCCGGTCCGGTTTCGGCATGCGTCGCCACCCGATCCTCGGCTATTACAAGATGCACACCGGCGTGGACTGGGCGGCCCCGATCGGCACGCCCATCGTCGCCGCCGGCAATGGCGTCATCATCAAGGCGCAATGGGATTCGGGCTATGGGCGGCGCATCGAGGTCCAGCACGCCAACGGCTACATCACGACCTACAACCACTTGTCCGGCTTCGCGCGCCATGTAGCCGAGGGCACGCGCGTCAAACAGGGCCAGGTCGTCGGCTTTCTTGGCTCATCAGGCCTCTCGACCGGTCCGCATCTGCATTACGAAGTTATGGTCAACGGTCATTTCGTGGACCCGATGCGCGTCAAGCTCGCGCGCACGCGCGAATTCGACGGCAGGCTCCTCGGCGAGTTCAAGCGCGAGCGCGAGCGCATCGACGGCCTTATGGCCAAGGCGCCCAACAATTTGAAAGAGGCCTCGCGCAAGTGAGGACCTCCGCGAGAGGGTGACGCCTGCACTCGCAAGCCTCGACGTCAGAATCGAAGCTTCACGCCTGTAAACACCGAAGCGCCGTTGCCGGGATAGAAGGCCTGCGGGTTGCCCATTCGAAACCACTCGGCAGCTTTTCCCGGCCTGCACGCCGATGAGGGCGTAGCCCGGCGCCCTTAGGCATAGAGGTTCCTGTTCCAGATCTGAGCGATCTTCACCACGTCGCCCGCGCCACCAGCTGTGGGCTGCGCGCCTTGGTGGAAGGGGAGGTGAGCGGCGCGGCGGCCGATAGTGCGGCCTTGGCGCAGCGCATGGGGCTCGAAGCCCGCGAGCCCTGATGTCCCGCGAGAGCGCGACACGAAAAACGGGAACGGGTTTTTCGCGTGAATCGCGATCTAAGCTTTTGGAGCCGATCGCGTATTCGGCGTTCAGCCGGTTCGGATTGAGCGCAGGGTGGCTCAGGCTGGGCGCGGGAGGGGTTGGCGCTTCTCTTCGACCGCGGAGCGCCCGGCGGTTCGCGCCGTCGACAAGATGCGCCGCTCCGATCCCTCCAGAACGACAGCCGTCAGGATCGAGCTCGCGAAAGCGCCCGTGTCGACGTTGATGCGGCTTGCAAGCAGCTCGGGCTGATCCACGGGCGTGTGCCCATGCACGATGACCCTGTCCCAGCTGCCCCGGAAGGCCAGAAACTCCTCGCGGATCCAGAGCAGGTCGCGCGGCGACTGCTCATCGAGAGGCGTGCCGGGCCGGACGCCGGCGTGGCAAAAGAAATAGTCTCCGGAAGTCGTGTAATATTCGGTCTCGCGAAGAAACTCCTCGTGCGAGCGCGGTAGGCGCTCCAGGAGGCTGTCTCTCATGCCTTCGTAACCCAGGCCGCGCATGGCGGGCAGGACGTCAATTCCATAGGAATGCAAGGTCTCCAGGCCGCCATAATTGCGCCAATTCTCGAGAACGGCGGGTTCGAGGAGAAAATTGAGCATGACTTCTTCGTGGTTTCCTCTGAGGGCGAGGAATTCCGTGGGGAAATCCCGGCGCGCCAGCCGATCCACCACCCCGGCGGAGTTCGGCCCGCGATCGACATAGTCGCCGAGGAATATCGTGAAGGCCAGCGCCGGCGCGTCCCTGAGATCGGCTTCGATGCGGCGGGCGAGCGAGTCCAGCAGGTCGAGACGCCCATGGACGTCGCCGATCGCATAGATGCGCAATCCCTCGGGGAGGGCGGCGGGTTTTCGCTTCTCGGGAGAAAGCATGCGCGCGAAGCTCAGAAGCGTCATGGATTGACTCGGAGACCTCTCTCGTAGAAACCCATCGTCATCCCCTCTCGTTCAGAGGAGTCGGCGGCCCATCCAATTATAAAATAAATATTGTCTTCAGCGTTTCCTACTAGACCGGGTTTCCACCCGACGCAACCGGCTCTCCGCCTCGAAGCGAATCGCCGCAATCGAAGGTCGCGGACGGGGATCGCCGCGGCTGCGTTGCGTCTCTTGGGGAAAATCCCATGTTTTCATAAGCTTTAAGCGCCTTTGCGCCCGCCGGACGCGTCGCGTTCTCGCCACACGGTCGCTAATTTTATGCGTTAGAAAAGAGGTTGTCCCACCCCCCGGTAGCGGATAGCTGCGCCCACGAATTGGATCGGATGCCGACATGCGATTGCGCGCCCCAACATCGAAGACCAAGCACCGCGCGAAACTGGCTCCTTTCGACGTCCTCTGGGCGATAGCGGCCCCCTTCCTGGCGCTTGCGCTTCGCGATTTCTCCATCATCGAGGAGAGCGATGCTTTCGGGGATTTCGGCCCGGCCTATCAATATGCTTTTACAACCATGTTTTTCGCCTTCCTCTCCTTCCTGGTGTTTCGCATCAGCGACGGCATGAGCCATCTGTTTTCGGTTCATGACGTCCTCGCCGTCTGCGGGGCCGTGGCGACGACCGTCGCCTCCAGCAGCATGACGCTGTTCGTGCTGACCCGGATGGAGGGCGTGCCTCGCTCGACGCCCCTGATCTACGCCCTTGTGCTCGGCTCGGGCTTGATCCTCGCGCGCACCATGGCCAGGGTCTTCCACACGGGGACGAGCAGAAACGAGGAGCCTGAGGAGGCGGCGAGCCTCATGCCCCGGCATGTGCGGCGCGTCCTGCTCATCGGCGCCGATCGCTTCGCCGCTGCGGCGATCAAGCTCGTAAACTGCCAACGGCCGCGCACGACTCTGGTTGTCGCGGCGCTCGATCCGCGCATAAATTTTCACGGCCGCGCGATGAGCGGGGTGCAAATCGTCGGCCGGGTTGAGGAGCTGGAGGAGGTCGTCGACGAATACCAGGTCCACGGCGTCGAAATCGACGAAGTCTGGCTCTCGGACGACGCCGCCGCGCTGCCTCCCCTGGCCCTTGAGCGCCTTGGCGAGCAATGTCAGACCCGCGGCTTGAAATTGAAGAGCGTCGCCGCGGCGCTCAATCTGGAGCCGATCGTGCAAGAGCAGCCTTTCGTCGAGGAGCCCGCGCCGGTCAGCGAGATCGAATTGGCCGAATATTTCAAGCTGAAGCGCGTCATGGACGTCATCGCCTCGGCCAGCCTGCTGATCGCCCTCGCGCCGCTCGCGATGATCGCGGCCGGTCTCGTGCTCTACGACGTCGGGGCGCCCATCCTGTTCTGGCAGCAGCGCATCGGCCGCAACGGCCGCAAGTTCCTGCTTTACAAATTCCGCACCTATCACGCGCCCTTCGATCGAAGGGGAAATAAGCTTGCCCCCGAGGACCGCCTTTCGCGCCTGGGGCGCGCCGTCCGGGCGGGACGCTTGGACGAGATTCCGCAGCTGCTGAACGTCCTCGTCGGCGACATGTCGCTCATCGGGCCACGACCGCTGCTGCCCATAGACCAGCCGTCCGATCCCCGCCTGCGCCTTTCCGTGCGCCCGGGGATCACCGGCTGGGCGCAGCTCAACGGCGGAACCCTCGTCACGCCGGAGCAAAAGGACGCGCTCGACGTCTGGTATATCAAGCACGCCTCGCTTGCGCTTGATTTGAAGATCGCGATCCGGACGGTGCTGTTCTCCGTCACCGGCGGCGAGAAAATGAATCACGCGGCGGTGGAGGAGGCGGTCCGCTGGCTAGAGATATTCCACGCCGAAGCCGGGGCGTCGACGAACGCGCTTCCCGGCGCCGACCTGCGTCCGGCGGCGGAATAGGATTTCGGCTGCGATCTCGCTTCGCGTCGACTCCGCCTGAACGCAGCGCGATTTACACGTAGCCGCGATAGGCCTCGACGTCGGCGGGCTGCCCGACGCTGATCCCCGACACGTTCGGGTCGATCCGCTTCAACAGGCCTGCGAGCACTTTTCCGGCGCCGCATTCGACGAATTTCGTCACGCCAGCGCCCGCCATGTAGAGCACGCATTCGCGCCAGCGCACCGTGCCGGTGACCTGCTCAACGAGGAGCCGCCGGATGTCCTCGGGCTCCTCGACCGCGGCAGCCGTCACATTGGCGACCACGGGAACGATGGGACGCGCGATCGCCGCGCCCGCGAGGGCCTCGCGCATCGCCTCCGCGGCGGGCTGCATCAGCGCGCAATGGAAGGGCGCGGAGACGGGCAGCGGCACGGCGCGCTTGACGCCCTGCGCCTTCGAAATCTCCATGGCCTTTTCCACGGCGGGTTTGGCGCCCGAAAGCACGACCTGCCCGCCGCCATTGTCATTGGCGACCTGACAAACCGCGCCGGCCGCGTCTGCGGCCTCCTTGGCGATGGCCTTCGCGCCCTCGAGCTCGACGCCGATCAGCGCGGCCATGGCGCCCTCGCCGACGGGAACCGCCGCCTGCATCGCCGCGCCGCGTAGCCGCAGCAGTCGGGCCGCGTCCGCGATGGTGAGCGCGCCCGCCGCGCAGAGCGCCGAATATTCGCCCAGCGAATGGCCGGCGACGAATGTCGCCGCTTTGGCGAGATCAAGCCCGGCTTCGCTTTCCAGGACGCGCAGGGCTGCGAGCGAGACGGCCATCAGCGCCGGCTGCGCATTGGCCGTGAGCGTCAGCTCGGCCTCCGGTCCTGCGAAAATGATCTGGCTGAGCTTTTCGCCGAGCGCCGCGTCCACCGTGTCGAAAACCTCGCGCGCCGGGGCGAATTGATCCGCGAGCGCCTTCCCCATGCCGACCGTTTGAGAGCCCTGTCCCGGAAAAATATAGGCCGTCGCCATTCATTCCTCTCTTCTTGATGTCGCGTCGCAGTGGCGAAAACGGCGCGGCGAGTCAAGGCTCGGCTTGGAGAGCGTCGGGCGAGCCGAGCGATGTCGCGGGCACTTTGAAGGGCTTCAAGAACGAATCCTCGACTGCGCGCAAATGCTCTAAATGCACCGCCGCCAGATCCGCCAAGCGCCGCTCGCCGGCTGCCGTGATCACCAGCAGCGATTTGCGACGATCGTCACTGTCGCTCTCTCGCCGGACAAGCTTCCCGGCCTCGAGGCGCGAAACGAGCTCGGCGGCGCTATGATGGCGGATCATGAGTTGGTTGGCCAATTCGCCAACAGTAATGGGGGAATTGGAATTGAATGTCTTGATGACAAGTAGCGCTTGGTACCACTGCATCGTGACTCCTTGCGCCGCCGCAGCCTGTTCGCTGAAGGCCAAAAATTTTCTAAGCGTCGCGCGAAATTCCGCAAGAGCCGCAAGTTCGGCGTCCGTCGGCCGCGGACGAGCGCTTTTTGCGGAGGCTGTTCCTGGCCTTGATTGACTCACGAGGTCACCGTCTTTGTCCTGTTCGATCGTCGCACTTCGATTGCAGGTCCTATTCCTGTTGGGAGTCTGTCGCCTTACGACGTTAAAGTATCTCCTGCGGGGACACAAATAGGAGATATCGCCGAAATTCCCGTTCGCGCGGGGCAGCGAGTCACGAAACCGGTAACGCCGCTCGCCGCCGACCTCATAGGAAAGAGGTGTAGCGCTTGCGTTGTGTCGTTACACGACGTATAAACGTCGTGTTGCGACATTGGTTGCGCTCTTGCGCGGTCACGCCTGCAACATGAACGAATCTGGGTAAAAACGCCTATCGGCCTGATTTGAATGAGTTCACCGTCCCTAAAAAAGAACGACTGCGAACGGGCAACTCAAACGGGATGAAATTGGAGGGAAGCGACCCATGAGCCGGGAATTTCTAGCTGCGATGGTTTTTGCAACTTTAGCCTTCGTCGGGCAGGCGCATGCGCATGGCGGCGTGAGCATCGACCAGGGTCAGTGCGTCATGAAGATCGGGCCTGACACGATGAGCTTCACCGGCTATCAGCCGCAGAAATCGCGCGAGCAGTTCTGCGACGACATCCCCGACGTGGGCTCAACCATCATCGTGCTCGACGCGCAGCAGGACGAGCTGCGGGACATGGCGCTCGACATTCGCGTGCTGCGCAACGTCGGCCAAAAGGACGACAATCAGAACCTTGAAGCGAACACCGAAGTCTATGTGCCGCCGAAGAAGTACAAGACAGGCACCCTGAATTTCGAGTATAATTTCAAGGACAAAGGCAATTTCATCGGCTTGGTCACGGCCAAGAGCGACGACGGCTCCAAGGTCTATGTCTCGCGTTTCCCCTTTGCGGTCGGCGAGACCGCAAGCAAGGATTTCACCATCTACGCCTTCTTCTCGGTCCTCGGCGTGGCCGCGTTCGGGCTCTGGTACCGCCACGTGCTTCACAAGGGGAAGTCGAAGCCCGCCGCTTGAGGAAGCCTCTTGGTTTCCAGCGAGCGAGCCCGCTGAAAGCGACCAGCCTTTTGCAAAACTGTTCGCTCGCAGCTCCACGCCCTCACGCGCAATCCGCCGAGAAGTCCTTATTCGTCCTCAGCCTGCGCTCGCGTTGAGGTCGCCAAGCAAAGCCGCCCCGCTCCGCCAACGCAAAGACTCGAGCAGAATACGACACATGCGAGACAACGGACGAGCCACGCCAGGATCTACGCGTCGCGGAGTCATGCGCGCGCTTCTCCTCGGCGGCTTATGCCCCTCAATCACGGCGCGCGCCCTGACGTCGTCGTCCGTCGCGGACAATGTGCATCGGTTCAATTTCGCCGAGGTCGTCCGACGCGCGCGCGAACTTGCTTTGACGCCCTTCGACGGGGCGTTGCGGCGCCTTCCGCCGGGGATCGACTCTCTGGATTTCGACTCCTGGCGCGACATTCGCTTCAGGCCGGATCGCGCAATTCCGCTTGACGCAGCTAAATCCTATCGACTCGAGACCTTCCACCTCGGCTTCCTTTACAAGCGGGCGGTCGCGATCAATCTCGTCGAGAAGGGGATCGTCACGCCGCTGCTCTACTCGCCGGGTTGCTTCGATTACGGACGCGTCAAGCTGAACAAGCCCTTGCCGTCCGACACGGGTTTTGCGGGCCTCAGGCTGCATTATCCACTCAACGATCCGCGTGTATCCGACGAGCTGATTTCCTTTCTCGGCGCAAGCTATTTTCGCTTTCTCGGACGGGAACAGCAGTATGGGCTTTCCGCGCGAGCCCTCTGCGTCGAAGCCGGAACCTCCGAGGAGAGTTTCCCATATTTCCGCGAATTTTGGCTTGAGGTTTCTGAAGAGGGCGAAGGCCGCGCCACAATTTACGCTCTGCTCGACGGAGAGGCGGCGACAGGCGCCTATCGCTTCGACGTCGCGCCTGGCCAGCAAACCACGCTGGATGTGGCGGCGACGCTCTTCCCGCGTCGCGCAGGCGTCAAATTCGGTCTCGCGCCGCTGACCTCGATGTATCTGACCGGCGAAAACGATCATCGCGTGCGCGACGGTTTCCGCGACGAGCTGCACGATTCCGACGGTCTCCTCATGCTGACGGGCGCTGATGAGTGGATCTGGCGTCCCCTTTCCAACCCTTCTTCTGAAAGGACGACCTCCTTCACCGACAAGAGCGTGAAAGGCTTCGGCCTCATGCAGCGCGACCGCATCTTCGAATCCTACCAGGACTTGGAGCTCGCCTATGAGTCGCGTCCGAGCTATTTCGTCGAGCCGAAAGGCGATTGGGGCGCTGGGCGGGTGGAGCTGATCGAGCTCTCCACGCCGGACGAGAGCAACGACAACATCGTCGCGAGCTGGACGCCGAAGACTCCGCCGGCGCCTTTGCAGCCCTTCTCTTACGCCTATCGCCTGACGGCCTCTCTCGACGACCGGAGCTTGTCGCCGAGCGGGCGGGTCGTGAACACCTTCACGGCGCCCGCGCGCGCGCTGGGCTCCGCAGAAAAGGCGCGCCCGGGCGCGTGCCGATTTCTGGTTGACTTCGCAAGAGGCGACCTCGCCTACTACTTGACGGATCCCAGCGAGGTCGAGGCCGTCGCGACGGCGACGAAGGGCGTCATTCTGCGATCCAGCGTCGTCGCCAATCCGCATATCGAGGGCCTGCGCGCCATGTTCGACGTCGCCGTAGCGCCCGGGGCAACGAGCGACCTTCGCGTCTATCTGCGCGCGGGCGCTCGGTCCCTGACGGAAACCTGGACGTTCCCCTGGACCGCGCCGGCCCTGCAGACGTCGCCACAGACGCTTGCGGCGGACAGGCCGGACGGGCCCGATCTACAAGCAGCCACACTCTCTCAGCAGCCCATCCGAAATTAGAAGGTTGTCATCATGAACAGCTTCAGGCTTGTCGCTTCGATCGCATCGGTCCTCTTTCTCGCGACCGCGCCGGCGCGCGCCTTCTGCTTGTTCGGCTGCGAGCCGACGAACGACGATGCGCGCAAGGTCTTCGAGAATTTGATCCATAAGAAGTTCGATCCCGACGCCCAAATTCAGAACTTCGACGTGACGCGCTTCTGGCGCCTCGATGTCGAGGGCGCGGGACACGCCGGCGTCGAATTTTACTTCACGGCGAAGGTTTTGTTTCCCAAGGGCGCAAACCTCGATTGCAAGCCGGAGGGTCCCGATAACGCCGTGAAATCCGGCTGCTCCGCGAGCACCTATTATTCCACCACGATCCAAAACAAGATGATCACGGATCGGCAATACATCGAACCGGGAAAGGTCATCGAGTTCAAGGACGAGACTCGGTTCGACGAGAGCGGCGGTCGTTGGAAAGGCCAGGACGGAAACAGCTACTAAAGTTCAGCTTTTCCTCGCCGCAAGCTTCAGAGAACGTGGCCGCATCCAGCGCGAAGCCGAGAGGCTTCGTGAACGGAGAAGGATTCCTTTCGTGCATGCGAACATGCAGGAAATCTGTCTGGTGATAGCGCTTGGCTGCCTTCTCTTCATCCTTCGTGGCCCGCTCTAGCGCGCCATGAATTAGGCGGTTGCGCGCGCATCCCCGCGCTTCGCCTTCAACGACTGGGGATGCTCGCAGGAGAAGAAGAATGGCTAAGAGAGACACCGCGAAGATTTTGAAGCAACTCGCTTGGTTCGTAGGCGGGATTGGAATTCTTGTTTCGCTCGTCGTCTTGGCGCCGATGATCTCACACGGCGGTTAAAGCTCCTCGGCGCGCGAGGTCATACGCTTGCGCGCCGACAATGTTGGTCTTAAATTTTCACTCTAAGCCATATCCCGACACCAGCGCTCGAGGTGAAAGATCCAAGGCGCTCGCAGCAAGCGCCGCTTCGAGAGAGGCGTCGATCGCCGTTCAAGCGAGAAAGCGGTGGCTCCGACGCAAGTCCCGGCGTAAAGGAGGGTTCTCCTCCAATTCCGCCCAGCAGGCTCCATGACCCTTCCGCCGCCCGCCGCCGTGATCGGCGTCGTCACCGCCTCCGACCGCGCCAGCGCCGGGATCTATGAGGATGAGAGCGGGCCGGCGATCGAGGCCTATTTCCGCAAGGTGCTGACCACCCCTTTCCGGATCGAGCGGCGCGTCATTCCCGACGGCTTCGAGAGCGTGCGCGACACATTGATCGAGCTGGCCGACGCCGTCGGCTGCGATCTCATCGTGACGACCGGCGGCACAGGGCCGGCGCCGCGCGATCTCACGCCCGAGGCGACGCTCGCCGCCGCGCCGCGCGAATTGCCGGGCTTTGGCGAGCTGATGCGCAAGGTCTCGCTGGAGCAGGTTCCGACGGCCATCCTCTCGCGCCAGCTTGCCGCCCACCGGGGCAAGTGCCTTGTCGTCAATCTGCCGGGGAAGCCCGCGGCCATCGAGCTCTGCCTCAACGCGGTGATGCCCGCCATCCCCTATTGCCTCGATCTCATCGGCGCCGCCTTCATCGACACGGATCCTGCTGTTCTCAAATCTTTTAGACCAAAGCTGAAATAAATTGTCGGCAGGCGGGGAGAAGGCTGCCTGTACGGGTAGGCTTTGGCCGCCGACTTCTCAGCGGCCGGAGGCCCCTGTATAGAGGCGCTCTTCGCGGGACGCCGGTTCGTCGCTCTCGCCCAAAAAGGGAATCTCGCTGGAGGCGATTGGATGAACGATTTGCGGTTGGTCGTGATGGGGGCAGCCGGCCGGATGGGTCGGATGCTCGTTCAGACGATCCCCGACACCCTGGGCGTTCGGCTGACCGGCGCCCTGGTGCGCCCCGCCTCGCCCATGCTCGGGATGGACTCGGGAAAGATGGTCGGCGCCGAGGCGAATGGCGTCCTAATTTCCGCCGATCTCGGCGCAGCCCTCGCCGACTGCGACGTCCTCGTCGATTTCTCGACGCCGCAAGCCAGCATCGCCCTGTGCGAGCGGACCGCAGCAACAGGGATCGCCCATGTCCTCGGCACAACGGGTTTTTCGGAGGAGGATCTCGCGGTCGTCGCCGCCTGCGCGCAGAAGACGGCGATCGTTCGCTCCGGCAATATGAGCCTCGGCGTCAATCTCCTCGCGGCGCTTGTGGAGCGCGCCGCCCGCACGCTCGGCCCCGCTTGGGATGCGGAAATCATCGAGATGCATCATCGGATGAAGGTCGACGCGCCGTCAGGGACGGCCTTGCTGCTGGGCGCGGCGGCCGCGCGGGGTCGCGGCGTCAACCTCGCCGACCACAGCGCCCGCGGGCGCGACGGCATCACGGGGCCGCGCAAGACGGGCGACATCGGCTTCGCCAGTCTCCGCGGCGGCACGGTCATCGGCGATCACAGCGTCATCTTTGCCGGCGCCGGCGAGCGGATCGAGCTTTCCCACCGGGCCGAGGACCGCGGCGTTTTCGCGCGGGGAGCGCTCGCCGCGGCGCTCTGGACGCGCGACAAGCCGCCAGGGCTCTATTCCATGGCCGACGTGCTCGGCCTTTCCGGCGAACCCTAAGCGAGGATAAGAACGACGATGAACCGCACCCTCGTGCTCGTCCGGCATGGCGAAAGCGAATGGAACGCCAAGAACCTCTTCACCGGTTGGAAGAATCCGGATCTGACGCCGAAAGGCGTCGAGGAGGCGCGTCACGCCGGCCGGCAATTGCGGGAGCGCGACATTCTTTTCAGCATCGGCTTCACGTCGGCGCTGCTGCGCGCGCAACGCACCCTCGACCTCATGTTGAAGGAGCTCGGCCAGTCAAATGTCTGGACGGTCAAGGACCGCGCCCTCAACGAGCGTCATTACGGCGATCTCTCCGGCCTCAACAAGGACGAGGCGCGAGAGAAATGGGGCGAGGAGCAGGTGCGCCTGTGGCGACGTTCCTACGACATTCCGCCGCCGGGCGGCGAGAGCCTCAAGGACACGGTCGCGCGGGTCTTGCCCTTCTACTGCCAGCACATTCTGCCGCCGGTGCTGCGCGGCGAGCGCGTGCTCGTCGCCGCCCATGGCAATTCGCTGCGCGCGCTGGCCATGGTGCTGGATAAGCTGACGCCGGACGAGGTCCCGGGTCTCGAGCTCGCGACCGGCGTGCCGCTGATCTACACGCTCAACGCGGATTCGACCGTTGCGTCGAAGGAGCTGCTGAAGTGACGCGAGCTGCGGCGGCCCGATTCTGAGCGCGCTCGCTATCCGCGAGCCGCCCGCGAGGGCGCCGGAGTGCGATTCGCCTCTCGCTCGGCGTGAATCTTTTTCGATCGGCGCTTTTGCAGCCAGCGGATCACGCCCGTGACGAAGAGAAGCGGGCAGGCGAGGCCGGTCAGGCACACGAGAATCCGCCCTGTCCAACCGAAGGCGCGCCCCGAGTGGAGCGGCCACTGCCACTGCATGAAGACATCGCCGGCCGTTCCCGTGGCTGGGTCCCGCATCCCCAAAACCTCCGCCGAATATTGGTCGATCAGCACGCATCGCGTGCCGATGAAGCGGCTAAGCTTTTCGATCTGGTTCCGGCATATGCTGTAGACGCCCGACTCGTCGGCGGGAAAGCCGATGTTGACCAACCGTCCTTCCGGGAAGTTTCGGGCTGCCGCGTCGACCGCCACGTCGAAGGAAATGCGCGGACGCCCATTCGCGGCGCCGGACTTGACCTCATCCTTCTGCACGGCGCTCAACGGCGCGACCCGGTCGACGATCGAGACGAATTGCTCGTGCAAATTCATCGAGACGCCGGAGATCAGCACGGCGAGCATGACGAGCGCCGTGTAGACGCCGCCGAGCTTATGCAGGTCGTAATTCAACCGCTCGCCCTTCGCGCCGCGTTTCAGCGTCAGGGCCTTGACCCACTTGCCCGGCGTCGGCCACCAGAGATAGACGCCGGTCAGCGTGGACACGACGAGCAGGATCGCGGCGATTGCCACCACGACTCCATTATCCCCGGCGATGTCGTAGAGCAGCAGCGACCAGTGCAATTGATAGAGGAAGCTCATCAGGCTGTGATGCTGCACGCCCTTCTTCGACCAATAGACTTTGTCGCCGAGGAGCTTGGCGTTGTACGGATCGATACAGAGGCGACGCGTGTCGCCTGTCGCGGGGTTTTCGTAATAGATTTTGTAGCAGCCGCTTTCATTGCGCGGATAGGCGACGCCCCCCGCCTTCGCGCCCGCCGGCAGCGCGGCCTGAAGCGTTGCGCGGATCTCGGAGAGCGGGCGGAACGCCGCCTCGCCCTCCGGCGGCGGCGCCGAGGTGAACATCGCCGGCTCCAGCCATTCGTCAATCTCCTGCCAGAAGACGAGGAGACTCCCCGTCAGGCCGATGACGACGAGCATCGAGCCCGCAACGAGGCCGATATAGAGATGGATGTCGAGCCACAGGCGCCGTTGCGCCTTCAGGCGTTCGCGCCGTTTCTGCTCTGGCGCGAGGTTGAGTGAAGCGCTTGAAGACATGCGTCGGCCTCCTCGAAAGCGAGAAGCGACCGGCCCGCCGGAGCCGGTCGTCTCGTGAACGTCACCAGTCGAGCTTCACCATCCCGATGAAAGTGCGCGGCTTTCCCATGAACGCGAATTGATAAGCGTCGCCATGATCCCAGTAGCGCGTGTCGCTCAAATTCTTGATATTGAGCTGCACCGTCAGCTTATGCCCGCCGATCAGCGTGCGATAGCCGCCCATCATGTCGAATTTGACATAACCCGGCATCACCCAGGTGTTGGCGAGATCGCCCCAGCGCCAGGACATCGCATAGACGCCGAAGCCGAACTCGAACCCTTCAGGCTGCTTGGGGGCCGTGTCCCATTTTGCCCAGATGTTGCCGACATGCGGCGCCGCGCCCTCGAAGCGCCTGTTGGCTCCGCCATTGTCGCCGTCGTCGATGACCTTGACCGGATTGAAAGTGTAGCTGCCGATGATGTTGAGGTTTTCGGTCACTTGACCGGAGGCGTCGAACTCGACGCCGCGGCTGTTGACCTTGCCGACGGGAATGCTGAACATCGGATTGCTCGGGTCCGGCTCCAGCACGTTCATCTTCGTCAGGTCGAAGAGCGCTAGAGTGGTCAGGAACCTGCCTTCCAGCCATTCCCTCTTCACGCCGACTTCCCATTGCTTCGCCTTTTCCGGCGGCACGGCTCTTCCGTCGGCGGTGACGGAAGAGTTGTTGGATCCGGTCGAGCGCACATAGGAGCCGTAAATCGACGTTCGGTCGTCCATCTTGAAGAGCGCGCCGACGCGGGGCGACACGGGTATGCGGTCGCTGTAAGTCTTGAGAGGATAGCCCGTGCAGTTCGGCCAGCAGTCGGCGCCGCTATAGCCGTAATCCTTCGAGTACTGCTGCGGCGCTTCGTCGTAACGTCCGCCGAGCAGCAGATGCACGCGGTCTTCCAGGAACGAGACATCGTTTTGAACATAAGCGCCGAAATCTTGCCAGCGTGAGCGCCAAAGCGTGTTGTTGCGAGATGTGTCAGCGAGATAGTGGAGGAGCGGCGAGGGGATGCTGGTGTACGGGGACCAGACGTTGAGAGCGGGCCAAGGCAGGTTAAACCCGTAATCGCCGACCCAGTCGTCCTGATATTTGTACCAGTCGAGGCCGGCGAGGATTTTGTGTTTCAACGGCCCGGTCTCGAACTCGCCATGCAGGTCGAGATTGGTGGAGAGAATGCCGCGGCTCAAGGGGTTATTGAGGAACTTGCGCGTCAGCCACGTGCCGTCGAAGCCGCCCCAATTGCCCAAGCCGTCCTGATTCTCGTGATCGTCGATGTAATGCAGCCGGTTCGTGATCTTCCACTGGTCGTTGAAGTGATAGGTCCAGTCGTAGAAGAACAACGTTCTATGGATCACGTAAGGGAACTCGTTCCACATGACGGGATCGCCGACGGAGAAATTACGGGGGAGGGGCGTCGGACGATCGTTGTAGCCGGGGATAACCCAGGGCTTGCCGTTCGCGTCCGACATCAGATTGACCGGGAAGGCGCCGAGACCCTCCGCATTGGTCAATTTCTTTTCATAGTGCTCGAACTGAACATTCGACTCGAAATTCTGGGTCGGTAGGAACGTCAGGAACAGCGCCGCCGCGCCATTGTCGTGATGCTCATAGTCCGTGAAGGAGTCGGCGCGGTCATAGACGGCCATGAAACGATAGAGAACGGTCTTGGCCTCGTCGACCGGGCCGGTGAGGTCTACGCTCGAGCGCGAGAGGCCCCAACTGCCGACCTGAGTCTGCGCCGTTTGGCTCGCTTCTTCCCTCGGCTTCTTGGGAACGATATTGATCAGGCCGCCCGGCTCGATGCGGCCAAAGAGCATGGAGGCCGGCCCTTTGACGACCTCGACGCGATCCGTGAAGGCTGGGTCCTCCGCGCCGATGATGCCTTCCATCTTCAGCGTGTCTCGATAGGTCGCGCCATAGCCGCTGTTGAAGCCGCGGATGCGATACTGATCGTAGAAGGCGCCGGATTGCGCCTGCACGCCCGAGACATTCTGCACCGCTTCCAAAATGGTCAGATCCTGCTGGTCCTGGATCACCTCATGCGGGACGACCTCGACGGCTGCGGGCGTGTCGAGGATTTTCGTGTTGGTCTTCGTCGCGCCGAAGGTCGTTGAGCGCGTGTAGCCTGTCTCCTTCTGCGGATCGAAGCGCTGCGACCCCCGACGGGGGTCCGGCCGACGCAGGACCCGGCGCAGCGGCGGCGGGGTCCGCGGGCAAAGCGATTTGCGTGCGGGAGCGCCCTCCCCGCGCGCGCGCGGCCGTCGATTTGGCGTGGACAGGCTTGGCGAGGCCGACGTCCAGGGTGGGCAGGCTCTGCTGGGCCTCCGCCACCGAAGAGAGCGCGACGATCCATAGGGCGGCCGCAGACGCGCCGCGCCTTAGGTTTAGGCAAGACATGGGAAATGCTCCTGATACGGCGGTTTTGCGCCGTGAGACCGGTGAGGGGGCTGCGACGCGGCTTCGCCGCGCGGGGTCGGGTCAGGAGAGGGCGGGAGGCGCGCGCGCACGCCCGGCGCCGGCGCGGGCTTCGCGCTTCAGCGCCGACGGCTCAGTGTGACCAAGAAGCGCCAGTATGAGTCGAGGCGCGAACTCGATGCGGAAAGAGCCCGAGAGGATTGGCGTGTCGGTCCAGCCGTTGTCGTCGTCACGGAGACAGCAGACCGCGCAATGGCTGGAGCCGTCCCGATCGTGCCCCGGCGACCCGGTCTGCTGCGTGCGACAGGTCGTGTCGGCCGCTGCAACGCCGAGCTTTGCGGACGCGGCCTGCGCCGGAAAGGGGCCGGTCGGCGCGAAGACGCCAAGGGCTTGCAGCGTGAGCAGCAGGGCCACGCAACGCGCGACGAGGCTCAGAAGCCTCGATGCTCGATGTGAACCCTCTCGCCGCGTCATCGTTTCAAACCTTCTCGCTCCCCGCGACCTTACTGCCCCAGATACAATCTCATGGGCCTCTCCCGGCGCGCGCGCATTCAAATTTGTCTGGGTTGTGACATTTTGGCCACAAGAAGCGCGAAGCGTTTGCAGTTTTCCGCGCGGAGGCTCAAGCTGCGTGGCTTAAAGAGAGTCCATCGGGGTTGGGGCCACCTGCCGCCGATGGCTCTCCGTCTGTGGAGCGGCGGCCATGCGAACACTATTGGTTGAGGATCAGGCGAGTCTTGCGCATCAGTTGGAGCGGCGGCTGAAGCGCGCCGGCTATTGCGTGGACCATGTAGAGACGCTGCGCGAAGCGCGCGAGGCGCTCGTCGACAATCCCTATTCCGTCGCTCTTCTCGACCGCCGTCTGCCGGATGGCGACGGACTGTCGCTCATCTCGACGATTCGCCGGCAGTTGCCGGACTGCCGCGTGTTGATGCTGACGGCGCTCGAGGCGGTCGACGACCGCATCGCTGGTCTCGACGCCGGCGCTGACGATTATCTCGTCAAGCCCTTCGATCTCGAGGAGATGATGGCGCGCATTCGCGCCGCATCACGGCGCAGCGGCGAGCCCACGCCGCCGGTGACGCTCGGCGCGCTGGCGTTTGACGGCGCCGGCCGCACCATCTCCGTGGCGGGAAAGGCCGCTCTGTTCCACAATCGCGAGCTGGCGCTGCTTGAATCGCTCCTTCGCCGCGCAGGGGTGATCGTGCGTCGCGAGACTCTGATGTCCGAGATCTGGGGCTTGGACGACGAGGTTCAGCCGCACGCATTGACCTTGCTCGTCGCCCGAGTCCGCAGCCGCTTGCAGCAATTGGGCGCCGGCGTGGAAGTCCATTCAGCGCGCGGCGTCGGCTATATGATCGCCGAGATCGAGAGCTGAGCGTGCCGCGGGGGCTCTCGCTGGCGCGCCGCGTCGTCTTCTACCTCGTCCTCGCGCAGCTCTTTGCTTTTCTCGTCGGCGCACTCGTCACGGCCGGGCTCAATTTTCTCCAGGTCGCCTATTTCGGCTGGTCGCTCGACGAGCTCGCCTTTGACCGAACCAGCGCGCTCGTCTCCGCATCCTTGGTGCGCGGAGACGATTCGGAGTTGCGGGTTCTGCCAAATGAGGAGCTGCGTCGCGAGACCTCGCGCGCGCCAAGACTGCAGTTTGCCGTCTTCGCCAGGGATCGAAAGCCTCTGCAGGGGTCCTCGCCTGAGCTGGCGGAGTTATTGGCGAAGGCTGGGCTTATTTCGATCAGTTCGATTCACTCGCACTTCGTTCTTCCGGGAGACGACCAGATGACCCCGCTGGGGCATCTCGAGCTCGTGCGAACGCCCTTTGGGCGGCTGCAAATTGCGACCTATCGGCAAAAATTCAGATGGGACGACATCGTGTTCGGCTTCATTGCCGATGAGTTCAAATGGAATATCGCCTATCTTTTTTCGGTTATCGTCATCTCCACAGGAACGGCCTGGTTCGCCGTGAGGCGCGGGCTCGAGCCGCTTCGCGCCACCGCGCGTCAGATGGAGACGCTCGATTTCGACTCCCTCAGCGATGGCGTCGTGGCCGCCGATGCGCCGAGCGAGATCCAGCCTTTCGTCGAGGCGATCAACGCGCTGCTCGCGCGGCTGGACGCGAGCGCCAGGCGGATGCGCCGCTACACCGCCAACGCCGCTCATGAGCTGCGCACGCCGCTCGCCATCTTGCGCGCGCGACTGCAAAATCCGCTCGAGCCCGGCTTCAGGCGCGAGATGGAGCGCGACGCGAGCCAATTGCAGGCGATCGTCGACCAGATCCTGATCGAGGCGCGGCTCTGCGAGAAACAAGTTTGCGCGAACGAGGACATTGACCTCAATGAATTGGCTTGGAGCGTCGTCGCCGGCCGCACGCCGCTCGCGATCAAATGCGGGCGCAATCTCGAATTCGAGGGCGCGCCGACAAAGGCGCAGGCGAAAGGCAATCGCCGCGCGATCGAATCGGTGCTCGCGAATATTATCGACAATGCGCTGCGCGCCGAGCCGGAAGGCGGGACGATCCTGACGCGCGTCACCATGGGTCCTGTCGTCGAGGTCGTCGACCATGGCGAAGGCGTCGCGGCGGCCGACCGCGAGATCATTTTCGAGCCCTTCTGGCGCAAGAGCGAGGCGTCATCCGGCGCGGGCCTCGGGCTCGCCATCGCGAAGGAGTTGATGGAGAGGCTCGGCGGACGGGTCTGGGTCGAGGAAACCCCGGGCGGCGGGGCGACGTTCAAGCTGCGCTTCGCGCAGGAATAGGCGAGCGTCGAGCGCGATGCGATATGATTTTCGCACAAGGCGTCGGTTTCCTGACTTGGCGTCCGGGCCTCCAGGGAGACTTTCGTCTCGTCAGGCGAAATTCAGTCGGGGCGCCGCAGGAGCGTCACTGCCGATCCCCTCGACGGGACGCCTCGCCGCTTTTTTCCTGCAATTTGAAATTTTGCCGCTGCTCGCCGCTACTGCCGCGAGCGGCGTGACGCGCGGCCGATTTGTCGGCCTCCTCTTCGCCCTCCAGCGGAAACGAAACTTTGAAGGTGGCTCCGCCGCCCGGGGTTTCCTCGATCCAGATGCGGCCGTCGTGCTTCTCCACAAGTTCCTTGGTGATGCTAAGGCCCAGTCCCGCGCCGTCGTAAGCGTCGCGCTTGCGCCAAAACGGCTCGAAGACCAGCGCGCGGTCTTCCGGGGCGACGCCTTCACCATGGTCGACGACCTCGAGCGTCGCATCGGCCGAAAGCCGCAGCACCACGGCTCCGCCGAGCGGTTCGGCGCGCAGCGCGTTGTCGATGAGGTTTGTGACGACGCTGCCCACCGCCTGCCGCGTTCCACGGATCCTGACCGGTGCGAACGATCCCTCGAACTCGATCTGCCTGCCGTTCTCCACGGCGAGCGGCGCGTAATCGGCGGCCTTGTCGCGGACGACCTCGGTCAAGTCGACCTTCTCGCCGCCTTCCTCGGTCGCAGCCCCTCTTGCGGCAATCCTCGCCGAAGCGAGAAGCTGCTCGCTGATCGCTTGCAGCTGCCGCAGACCGCGACGCATATCTTTGCGCAAATCCTCATCGCGCGGATTGTCGAGGCGCGCGCGCAGAGCGGCGATCGGTGTGCGCAATTCATGCGCCGCATTGGCCACGAAGCGCTTCTGCTGCGCAATCCCAGCGTCGAGACGCGCCAACGCGCCGTTCAACGCCGAGACGAGCGGCACGACCTCGACGGGAACGTTCTCCTCTGGAAGAAGAGCGTTGGAGGAATCGAGATCTATGCCGTCGAGCCGAGCGACGAGCTCTCGCAAGGGCGACAATCCACGATGTAGCAAAAACCATGAAGTCGTGGCGGCGAGCGCGAAAATCGGCAGCGACGGCCAACCTCCCGGCATCGACGAAAACCAGTCGAGGAACAAATAGACGAGATCATCCGAACGGTACTCGCCGCCCCACACGAGGATGATCACCGGACCCATATCGGTCTTTCTTCGCATCGCCATGGCGGAAAAGAGCGCGCCTGAATCGTTGCGTATTTGCAAATTCGCGGCGCGTACTTCGATCGGCCGACCGCATATCGGAGGCGGCAGAATTTTCAAAATCGAGAACCCTGTGAAATCCGGCAAGAAGCCCGGCAGCTCCTCGCATTTGTCGGCGTCCCAGACGGAAATGTTCAGATCGCGATCCCGCGCCAATCGCTGCTTGAGCTCAGGGATCGGCTCGAAGCGCCACGCGCCGTCCTGCCCGAGCAGGATGGATTTCTGGACCATCGACAAGAGGTGAGGATAGGAAAGCTCAGAGAATCTGAATTCGCCCCCGGATGTTACGCGATAGAAGCCGCTCCAAATGAAATAGCCCCAGGTCGGAACGGATCCGAGAAGCAGAACGAGCAATAACATCGAACCGAGCCTTGCCGACAGCGAAGGGTTGCGCCTCACGCCTTTTCCTCGGCGAGGAAATAACCCAATCCACGCGCCACATGGATATCGACCCCCGCGTTCAGCTCCTTCAGGCGAAGACGCAGTTGAGAGACAAGCCCGTTGAGATTGTGCGCCGTCAGATCTTCCTTCTCTCCCCAAATCTCATCGAACAGCGCCTCGCGCAGCACCACCCTCCCTGCTCGTCGCATCAAGGTCTCGAGAAGAATCGCCTCGCGCCTCTGCAGCACCACGATCGATTGACCGATTGCGAAGTCGCGAGTCGCGGGATCAAAACACAATCTGGCGAGCTTCATCAAAGGCTGCATCGCGCCCGCGGCGCGGCGTAGCGAGGCGCGGATGCGCGCCATGAGCTCGTCAGGCTCGAAGGGCTTGGTTACATAGTCGTCGGCGCCGGCGTCGAGCGACGCGACGATCTCATTCGTCTCGTCGATCGCGGTCAACACGAGAATGCACATCTTCGGCTGGGTGCGGCGCATGGCGGCCACCAGTGAAAGGCCGTCGCCGTCCGGCAGTCGCCGATCGACCAGCGCGACGCCATACTCCTGGAGCCTCACGATCTCGCGCGCATGATCGAGCGAATTGACGCAGTCGCAGGAGTATCCGCCGCGCGACAATTGCTCGGAGAGCTCCTGCGCCAGCTTCGAGTGGTCTTCGACTATGAGCACACGCATCCGGCGCCGCCCGGAGTTATGTTCGCCCGTTAATGAGGCGGCTCAAGGGATAGGACTCGGCTCGCCGGAAATCAAGCGCCGACGTCTCTCCGTCGAAGACCGGCCCGCGAGGACCAAGTGTGACGTAAAAGTCACAGGGTTTTATTATTTGCCGGCGAATTCTCCCGTCAGACGCCATTATGATCTTCATCTGATGTTGCCTTGATAAGCATTTGTCCAGTCGAAAGGAACCTCATCCGAATCCGAAGGCCACCATCGCTGCGAGATCAGAAAGTGTTTCTCGCCGCATCGGGATGGTGAGGCCTCCGTTCGACGCTTTACTGGCTTGTTGCTTGTAGCGGGCGCCGCGAACTCGTGTCGCATCGTCCAGGAGAACATGAAGATGATGCGGACAAAAATCTCAATGGCCACTCTGACGCTGGCGCTGTTCGCCAGCCCCGCTGTCGCAGCAGACCTTCCGGCGCTCAAAGAGCCGCCTGTGCTTCCGCCGTCGGCGATCTGGACGGGCGCCTACTTCGGCGCCAATCTCGGCGGGATTTTCGACGCGAGCTCGTCAATCAAGATCGTTTCGGCGCCGCTCTACAATGACGCCGCCAACGGCGCCGGCCTCGTGGGGCCGAGCGCTTTCGGCAACGCTGTCGCCCTCGCCATTCCGGGCGAGTCCAACGCCAGCAATTTGGGCGTCATCGGCGGCGGGCAGATCGGCTATAATTGGCAATTCAGCAGCTTCCTGGCCGGCGTCGAGACCGACATTCAGGGAACGACGCTCTCGCAAAACGTGAAGGTTTTCGGCTCCGCGACGGAGAGGACGACTGGCGCTTTCGTCGGCGTGCAGACCAACTTCTCCAAGAGTCTGGGCTATCTCGGCACGGTGCGCGGACGCTTCGGCTATCTCGTCACGCCGACGCTGTTGCTCTACGGGACAGCCGGTCTCGCTTATGGCGGCGCGAACTTCAACAACGGCGTCTTCGTCCTGTCCTCGCTCGCCAACTTCCCTACTGCCGCGGTTTCCGAGAATTACAACGACGGGCGCATCGGCTGGGCGGCGGGCGGCGGCGTCGAATGGATGTTCATGCCGCGATGGAGCGCCAAGGTCGAGTATCTCTACTACGACCTCGGCACGGTTAGCGCCAACGCAATCGCCTGGGGCGTCGTCGGCAGTGGCGCGATGCTCTACTCCGATTACTTCAAATCCTCCGCGCGCATAAACGGCAATGTCGTGCGGGCCGGCGTCAACTATCACTTTCAGCCGCTCGGCCCGGCGCCGGTGCTCGCCAAATATTGATGGCCCTTCGCTGCGCGCTTCGACCCGCGCCGCGATTCACTCCCTCAACTCTACAGATGCGACGTCAAGAGGCCACCATGTCCCCCAAGGAGTTCGCTTGCGGCGTTTCCGCCGTCGTTCTTTCGCTGTCCTTGCTTCCCTTCGCCGCGCGAGCGCAGACGCAATTGCCCATCCTGCAGGTCGGCAAGCCCAAACCAATCAAGCGCACCGCGGCGGCGAAGCCGTCTCCGCGCTCAGGCGTCTCCCATGCCTCGAATGCAAACGGCGCCTCCAACGCCGCGCCCGTCGCGGGCGAAGGGTCGGGCCTGGGGCTCGCGAACAACAATGGAACCGACATCGGTCCGGGCGCGAATGGCCAGATTTGCGCGGACGGGATCTGCAACAATCCGACCTCTTATTCCGCTCCCGTCGAATCGCTCGGCACCAAAGTCAACACGCCGGTCATGAACACGCCGCTTGCGACCAAGACCGTCACGCATCAAATGCTCGAGGATCAGCAGGTCATCACGCTCGACCAGGCGCTGCGCGACGTGAGCGGCGTCAGCGTCACCGGGGGCGGCGCCATCGGCAATGGCACGAGCTTTGGACAGGTGACGATCCGCGGCTTTTCCACGAACGCCTATTATCGCGACGGCATCCGCATCGACAATTTTGGCGCGACCAATATCGGCGTCGCCGGAGTCGAATTTGCGAATGTCGAAAGCGTTGAGGTGTTGAAAGGCCCCGCCGCCATCCTCTATGGCGCCGTGGAGCCCGGCGGTATCGTCAATCTCAACATGAAGCAGCCGCTGGAGACGCCCGCCTATTCGGTCCAACAGCAGATCGGCAGCTGGGCCGCCTATCGCACCACGATGGACGCCACCGGTCCTCTCGCCGCGAACAAGGAGCTGCTTTACCGCCTCACCGCGTCCTATGAGAATGACGGATCATTCCAGACCTATGGCTACACGCGCAATCTGATGTTCAACCCCGTTCTCAAATGGAACGTCGACAACAATACTTGGGTCAAGTTTGACACACAATATCAGGAAAATCGCCTGAACCAAGTCTATAACGTGATCCCGTTTTTCAACAGCGTGTCGCCGCTCTGGCTTGGAAGAGGCTACAACTACAACGCTCCGTCGCCGCTGAGTCAGCCGACGCTTTTCTCGGAATTGTCCGCCGCGCACAATTTCGACAATGGCTGGGCGGTGAAAGCCACAACCTTCCTGCAAAGCGAGAACTATTTTCAGGCCACCAATCTCCCGATCGGAATCAGCGACTGCATCAGTGGGCCTTTGGCGCCGATATGCGGCTTCATCGGCTCGCCCTTCGTCGCCGGGAACACGTCCTTGCTGGAGTATAGCCAACCCGTCAAAAACCGACAGGAGGAATACGCCACTGTCGTCGATATCACCGGACATTTCGACACCGGCGAGCTCAAGCACACCCTGCTGCTCGGCAGCGACTATTACCGATACAATTTCCGGGGAGAGCTCTTGGCGCCGCTCAACCTCGGAACGCTGAGCCTCTTCGGCGCGCCCGCGCAGCTCCCGACATTCGCGACCAACCTTTTTCCTCTCCTCGCGAGCGCCCAGCAGGCCGACAATGTCGGCGCCTATGTTCAGGATCAGATCGATCTGCCCTATGGCTTTCACGTGCTCGCCGGGGCGCGTTACCAATATATCTCGAGCCGCTCCCAGGCCACGAACACCATCCCCGGCTCGCTCGACACGCTTTCCGTGCCCGCCTTGGCGAACGAAGGCATAACGACGACGCAAAGAGTGACTCCGCGCGCCGGCTTGACCTGGCGTCCGCTCGAATGGGTGAGTTTCTATGGCAATTACGTGGAAGCTCTCAGCCCGAATTATACAGGCAGTCTGGTCATCAACACCAATCAGCCGCCACCGCCGAGCGCGGGGCAGCAGGAGGAGGCGGGCGTCAAATTCGAGCTTCTGGACAAGAAGCTGCAGATCAGCGCCGACTATTACCACCTGATCAAGACTAACATTCCGGTCGGCATCCCCAACAGGCCCACCTTTGTCGAGCTCGTCGGCGAGGGCCGCTCGCAGGGACCAGAACTCGACATTCAGGGCGAGCTGCTTCCTGGCTGGAAGGTCAATCTCGCTTACGCCAACACCGATGTCATCGTCACGAAGGGCATCGCGGGCGCGAGCAGCGCTACGCCGGCAGTCGGCGCGCCCTTTCCCTATGTGCCGCGAAATCAGGCGACTCTCGCCTCTAATTACGAGTTCCGAGATGGCGCGCTTAGGGGACTGAAATTCGGCGCGAGATACGACTACACAGGCCTGCTGCCTTTCTATCATTACGACAATTCCGGCAATTACATCTATGGATCGTCGACGCCAAGCTACGGTCTGGTGGGCCTCTTCGCCGCTTACGAGACCGAATACAACGGCCTCAAGATCAAGGCGCAGCTCAACGTCGACAATCTCTTGGACACGAGCTATTTCACGAACGGAGGCTTCGGTTGGATTCCTGGATTTCTACCGGGATTTGCCGCTCCGACCATCAGCCAGGGATGGGGCCTCAACAATCTGAACGTGATCGGCGCGCCGCGCACCTTCCGCGGACTGATCAGGGTCGCGTTCTGATCACGCCGCTCGCATCGGCGACTCGCGGGCGAGGGCTTGCCCGCCGCGCGTCGCCGACGATTGCTTATCGCTCAATGATTCCGTTGAGGCGCGCTCACCCCGAGAAGCCTTTCAATATCTCACCGAGCCTGGCGTTCTGCTCGGGATCGAGGATAAGACCATCCGAGGAGAGCGCGTTGGCGATCGTCTGGTCATAAAAGCTCTTCAGCCACGTGAGGAAGAATTCTTGTCGGAAGTCGGTCGGGTGCTCGCCGATGCCCGACGCGTCGAAGCGCGTGTCGCGCGCAGCCTGGTCGACGCCGAGCGTCGACACGAAGCGGTTGATCAAGCGCTCGGCGATGATCGTCGCCTTCGCCGCCGCCTGCTCGGTCGTCTCGATATGCGTCGCGTCGGAGATCGCGACGCGGAGGCTCGCCTCTAGTCCCTTCCGGCGGGCGGTTGCGAGAAGCTCCGTCGCAATCTCCTTCAGCGCCTTCGGCGGCACGCCCGTCGCCTCGGCGAAGGCGAGATCGTCGCAGGCGTCATGCACGCTTTTAGACCAGAGCTGCATCGCCGCCTGCGCCAGACCCTCGTAGCGCGCGGCGCGCGGGCGCGAGGCGGCTGCAGCCGGATTGACGGGCGCCGCCGCCGGCTGCAGCTCGGGCTTTCCCAATCTTTTGATGATCGCGCTGAGCGACTCCTGCTTGCGCGGCGCCGCCGGCTTCGTCTCGCCGGAGGGCTCGGCTCCGCTCTCGCTCAGCGCCCCCGACAGACGCGCCTCGTAGAAAGCCTCGACCAGATCGCCGCGGTCCACGCACATGCCGCGCAGGAAAGTTCCGAACGCTTGCCGTTGGACGCATTCCGCAAAGTCGTCGAGAACGGCGTCCGCGACGACGGTCCGTTCGGCCACGCGACGTTCGGCGTCCGTCGGGACATAATGCGGCGCGAGCGTGTCGAACATGCGCTGCTTGAGGTCGCTCATGCGGTTTCGCGCTTGCGCCTCCTTCATGCCTGGCTTGCACACCTGCTCCAGCGCCGCAGCGAGATAGGAAACGCCGCCGTCGTTGAGACGCATGACCTCGTCAAAGGCGCGATCGGGATCGCGGAAGTGCTCGATCACTTCGGGCGCTCTTGCATGCGCCGCGCGCAGCTGAGCTATCCGCTCCACCTTTTGCGGGAGGACTCCGACCTCCCGGCGCCCCTCGTATTGGATCACGCCTTCCGCTTTGTAGTTCGGGTTGCGAATCCAGAAGCAGTTCTTGAAAGGCTCCTCCGGCGTCCATCTTCGCGGCCAGGAATCGGCCATTTTGGCGAAGGGTTTCAAAAGCGACGCCTCGAGACGCGCCTGAAATCGAATCCCCGGGTCGACGTCTTCTCCCGCGCTGACGACCGTTTCGGACAAATGCTGGTCGAACATGGTCAAGATGAAGAACAGCAGCTGCGGTCTGCCTTTGCGAGCCTCGGGGCTCGCGCCATGCGTCGCGCCGATCCACTCCTCGATGATCGCCGGCAGCGTCGCGACCTCGAGGTTGCTCGGCCGAAGGCAAAGCAGCATGCTGGTCAGCTCCTGCTCGGCCGTGTAGCGTTGAAACAAATAGTCGACCTTGCCGCGCAGGAATAATTCCTTGAGCGCGCCGCTTCCCGCCTCGCGGAGGTATTTTGTGAGGTTCGTGGGCGTGCGGCTGCGATAGCCGGGGAAATCCAAAAGGTCCGTGTGGTCGAAGAAAGGCCAGGGCGCTTCCTTCATCGTCATGCGCAGCTCGGCCGCGAGCGCCGTGACGACCGCGCGCGGCAGGGAAAGGGTCTTTCCCCCGGCCGAAATCTCCATGGTCTCGGCGTTCGCAACCCCGAGCCCGGCAAGCGTCTCGACGTTGAGGATGCCCGTCGCCGCGGGCGTCAGCGCGTCGAGCGCGCAAAAGGCGTCTTCTGCGAAGCCGAGCTTGCTCAAGCTCTCGAGCAGCGTGAGGAACAGCTCCGTTAGCTCTCGGTGTCCACCCCAAAGGATCGAGAACAGCTCCGCGCGGTCGGAGATTTCGAGGCGGGGCGCCAGAGCGGCGAAACGCGGCCAGAACGGCGCGAACAGTTTAGCCTCGGCGCGTCGCAGCTGGCGCTGGAAATATTCCTCGACGTCCCAAATGTCCTCCTCGCGCAGCACGTCGGCGTAGCCGCCGCGCAGGCGAGCGTCGAAAGACGCGAGGTGCTTGCCGATGTCATCGGGCGAGAGGGCGGTCTCCGCCTCGAGGTCGCCGTCGAAGAAATAGGAGTTGCAGAGAATCTTGAGCACGTCGGTTTGCGTCAGGAGGCGCAGCGCGACGGGAAATCCTGGCGGAGTCTTGGGCGGGTTGATCGAGAATCGCGTGACGAGACCGGTCGCTTCCTTCTCGCCGAAGGGATTGATGTCGCGGATGAAGTCGACTTCCGGCCGGTTCGGATCGTCAAACAGCGCGATCAGCGTCTCGCCTTTGCGGCCGAGCACCGAGACGAGATAGGACTTGCCAGCCTGGCTCGGGCCGAAGACGCCGACGCACATCGGTCGGTCGAGCGAGCGCGCGAGTCGGCGGAGCCGATAGGCCTCGTTGCGGATCGTGCGCTCGAGAAAGGCGCGCTCGTGGCCGAGAGTCTTCTCGTTCTTCGCGAGATTGATCCAGTCCAAAGCCTCTGTCGCCGCCTGCGCGGCGGAGTCGCAGGCCTTGGCCAGCTCAGCGTCGACCATGGTCCCTCCTCCCTTTAAGCGACGCCCAGTATGCCGGTGTCGAGCCAGTAGCCTTGCTCGCTGCCGAGCGTGTCGAAGACGAGGCTGAACGAGCGCTTCACCGCGGCGCCGTCCTGGGCGACGGCCTCGGTGATGCGAAGCTCCTCCTTGCGCGCCTCCTGCAAGGAGAACTCGCGACTGTCGTAGTCGGCGAGCTCTTCGGGCAGCTCGCGCTCCAAGGTGATCTTAATCGGCCTTTGAATGAGCCTTCCCGAGGAGCCGGCGAGCATTTTGATGCGATACATTGGCGTCGTCACCCAGCGCTCGATCGGCAGCTGACGCGCGCCGAGCAGCATTGGCGCATACCAGCTCACCTCTCCGCTCTGGGACTCGGCTGGCGCCTCTCCCCCAGGCGCCGAGAACAGCACGTTGCGCGTAAGCATCTTGCCGTTGCGCTCCATGACGCCGATGTAGTTCGCCGTGGAGCGCATGGCGAAGCGATTGGTGTAAAGCGTGAAGTTGAGAATCTGCCCTTCGGCGAGGGCGCAGAGCATGCAGCCGACCACCGTCGCGGTCTTCGGATCTTCAATCCGAAAGCGCGAGCGCCCGCCGAACGGATACCAATTGCCTGTCGGGTAATTCGTGAGCGGCAGCACGCGATCCGGCGCCACGGCGAGCTTGTTGACGAAAAGATCGATCGTCGCCGGCAGGCGCGAGGGGCGGCCGGAGAGCAGCACCACGTCGCAGTCGAAATGATTCACGGCCTCTGCGATATTGTCGAAGACGCCGCCCAGAGTCGTCTCGACGGCGTTCTTGACGCGACTGAAGTCAATGGCGATCTCGACCTGCGCCAGACGAAAGTCCTCGGCGCCCCAGCTCGCTGCGGCGGCGTCCACATAATCGAGCACGCGGCCTTCGAGCGCGGCCGCCTCGGGCGTCGCGCGCGCCACGAGCTCGGCGATCGTCGCCTTGCCGCCGGAGCCGGCCCAGGCCGAGCCGACCGTTTCATACTCGCCCAGCAGCGCGAGCGCCGCCGGCTTGAGGACGCGCAGCACCAGCTGCCGTCGCAAATGCTTTTCGGGCTCCGTCATATTGGCGCGGTCGGCGCCGAAGCGATCGGCCAGGAAGTCCCGCGCGCGCGAGAGCCCGCGCGCGCGAAGGTCGGCCTCGATCGCCGGCAGCAGCGCCTGCTGGATGGTCTCCTGCAGCACGTCCTCGCCCGCGATGCGAAACCCTTCGCGGAAGGTTTGCGAGGGAACGATCGCGCGATTGTCCTCGACGTAATAGGTGGTGATCATGAGATCTGTCGTGCCGCCGCCCACGTCGATGCTGGCGATGCGCACGGATGCTTGCGGCTGCTCCTGTGGCGCCGGCGAGCGGCCGGCCGGGGCGTAGGCTCGGGGACGTCCCACGAGCCGCATGAAGTCCGAGATGGCGCCGCCAAATTTCTGAGCGATTTCGCTGTAGAGGTAAACGACTTGCGCGCAGCTCGCCTCGTCCCAGGCGGCGCTCGTCTCGGGCACCATCAGACCCGGCGGCGGCGACTCGGTCCAGCCCATCATGTCAAAGACGAGCTTCACCGCCGCGCTGGCGCGGCTGCGCAGCAAGCGCTGCTCGCGAACCGGCATCGCCGTCGGCAAGGTGAAAATGATGCGGCGCAAGCGGCGCGGCGTGTCCTTTTCCCCGCGCTTGGCCCTGAGTTGCGGGTTGTTAATGAGTGAAAGCGTCTGGACGAGAATCTCTGCGACGAGGAAGGTGAAGAACGACGAGCGCGCGAAGGTCAGGCGCGCGGCGGGCTTCTCGAGCTCGGCCGTGTCTGCGGCGCTGGAAAGCCGGAGGTAGAACGAGCGCTCGTCGGCGAGTTGACGCAGCACATCGCCGCGGGAATTGACGAAGCGTCGGGCGGCGCGATCGATCGTCGGCGGCTCGCGCTTCGCGCCATAGTCGCCGGGCTGGAACCGCCAATCCTGATTTACAGGATCGACGTCGCAGAGATAGCGCTTGGGGCTCGACATGCCGCTCGCGCCCTCGGTGCCCTCGGCGCTCTGGCGGTAGCGTGTCGCCTCGGGACCGACGCGCACGAGGCTCGGCCAGAAGAAGGCGCGGGTGCGCGACGAAAAGCGCGACAGATATTCTTTGCCGAAATGCGCCTGCGCGAGCTGAACGTCGCTCGCGAAGGGCTCGGCGTAGAGGCGCTGCGGATGTTCGAGGTCGCGCAGCTGCAGCACGTAGGAGTTGCCCAGCTCGATCTTGTCCTGATTGGGAAAATTCTCGATCAGCATGCCGCAGGTGCGGCTGTTGCCGATGTCGAGGACAAGATCGACGTTGACGGGCTTGACCGCGGGATCCGCCGAAAGCGTGTCGATGAGCTTGATGCGCGGCGGCGAGATCGCCGTCGCCAAGAGCTGAAGGAAAGCCACGTAGCGCGCGGCGTGCTCGAGCGGTTGCCGCTCCTCCGGCCGCGGCGGCCGGCCGCGCTGCGCCGTTTTGAGCTCGACGAAAAGCTCGTCAATCCAGCGATCGACCCATTCCTGATTGTTCGTGTTGCCGCCGGGCGCGGAGTCGGACAGAAAGGCGGCGACGTCCCGAAACAGCGACGCGAACACGAACTCATGCTCGGCGAGCGCGTCCTGCGGGCTCGGCGCGACATAGGTGCGCCCTTCGCGACGCTCCAGAAGCTCGGTGTCGAAGGCGAGCGTCACGACATGGGTGTGGCCTGGCGCGTTTGCGGGTTCGGCGAGGTCGACGCGGACGCGCGCCCAGTTCGTCGGACCCGGCTGCAGCAGCTCGCGCCCGATCTGGTCGCGCCCCGACTGCACGGCGAGATAGGGAATAGGCGTCCACTGCCCGAGAAACGGCTCGAGCGCCTTCTGCTTCGAAATATCATAGACGTCATCATTGCCCTTGGGCGGGAGCGGGGGATCGAGCTCGGGGTCGTCGTCGTTCCAGTTCGGGCGCAACTCGATCGGCGTCATTCCGTCGGGGCCGCGCAGATCCGTGCGCTTGTGCTCGATGAAGGAGCGCGAAAACCTCCCGCTCGCCTCGATGTCGAATCCATAGACGAGAAACTGCACGCCTGAGTTCGGCGCGATCTTCAGCGTTTCGCCGCGCGGATTGGGGAATGCGTTCCGGGTCATGTCGTCCAGAATCCTTCACGGCGGCCGCGAACGCTCAAACGGGCTTCGTTCCGCGACGCAAAGTCTACACAGTGGTTCTCAGTGGCGCTCAAAGGTCGTCACCGGGGTTTCTTCGAGGCCGTTCATGACGCCACGATAAACTTGCTCCTTACCGCCCGATCGCATGAGCAGTGTGAAGGGCACGGGCCGCTCGGGGTTGCCGTTGCGCGACGCCATCGCCACGGACACTTTGTAAAGGCCGGGCGGCGGATCGCTCTCCCAAGTCGCGTGCTCGACCGGGCGGTCCAAGACGGGTTCTCTGACATTGGCGTCATGGTCGAGAACGCCGCCGCAAGCATTCCTCTGCTTGAAGAAAAGATGTCCCTCGCCGCAGCGCACATGCAGGTCGAGATCCTCGCGGCCGTCCCAGGCGAGCGTTATATCGAGGCGGCCGGCCTTCAGCTGGTTGTCCTCGAGCCGCGCCTTGGTCTTCTCGACGTTCGGCGGCGCGACATTGTCCGTTTGCGCGCGCGGCCGAGTCTCCGCGCAGAGCGCGGCGAGGCGCTTCTGCTCCTCGAAGACGGCGCGCCGCAGCGCTTCGTTGCGACCGTCGAGGTCGTCCACTCGAGCCGCGCCGTCGCAGCGCGACAGTCCCCGCAGCAAAGGCAGGTCCATCCCGCAAGCCGGAAGCAGATGGTAGAGTATGGCGCCGATCAGAAGCCAGAAGGGCAGCCAGAGCAGCCAAGCGCTATCGCGCCAATCTGTGCGCCAGCTCGACCAGTCGGGCGCTTGCAGACGGCGCGCCAACCCCGAGGGCGAAGGGATTCGCGCCAGGCCCGGAATGAAGGAACGTTCCGAAGGGCCGCCGGAAGCCCCGGCTTGTTCTGCGTCGCGAGTCAAGATTGCAGGCGCGGCGGCGGTGGTGGCGATGCGGCGCCGGCCCCACCCCGTGAGCACCGGCGCTCCGCCGAGCGACCATAGCTGCGCGTTCTGATCGCTGGTCACGACGGCCGTATGCAGCGCATGGGCTAAGCGGAGATTCGTCTCTCCGCCCGCCGCGGCGAGGCGTTCCGCATAGGCGCGGATGTCGGCGGCAATCTTTTCGAAGCGCGCAAGCAGCGCCTCCCGCTCTTGCGGCGCGAGCGCATGCAAGGGCTTGGGCTCGTTTGGGGACAAGACGTGCCAATGCGTGACGCCCCGCGCGGGATCGGCGATCGGTTCTGCGAACAGCGCCCCCGCCTCGGGAGACACCTCAGCGCGCAACACGTCGACGAGCCGGTCCCAGGTCAGGTTCGGCCAGTCGTCCGCGATCGGCGTTTCCCTGTCGTCGGTCGTGGCGACGCAAAGGCTATACATCAGCGCCCCCGCGCGGAGCGCATGGGAAAGCCGGGAGCCGCGTCGCCAGCGCCGTGTCGAGCCGCCTCCCGCTCATCTGGCTGCGCTCGCGGGCGGAGCCGAGGCGCAGGGCGTATCATCGCCTGCGAATCCGATGCGTTTGTCCGTCAGAAACGTCTTGAGCGACGTGACGTCGAGCGCGACATTGCCGACCTGATGCTCGTCGGCGAAGAAAAGCGTGTTGACGCCGCCGAGCCGGCCGCAGGCGTCGACGAGCGGTCCGCCGCTGTTGCCATGCGCGACCTGCATGTCGTGTACGATAACCGGCGTCTCGCCCGCTCCGCTGGACATCGTGTTGTTGATGCGTCCATAGCGCAGATCAGCGCTAGGCACGTCAAAGCGCCTCGCGGCGAGCGCCCGATCGTCGTCACCCGCCTTGAGCGCGTCGCGCAGCTCGCGCAGAAATTTGCTGAAGGCGGCGTCCGTCTCGACGAGAAATCCTGGATAACCGGCGATATAGGCCGTCGAGAGTTTCGGCGGCGTGGCGCCGAGCTTGAGCGCGACGGCGCCCGGAATTGGCTCCGCCAACTCCAGCACGGCGTAATCCGGCTGGGGGCCTGCGTTTTTCACCCTTGGCGGCGTCTCGGCCACGACGCTCGCTCGCCGCACGCCTCCGAAGGATTTGCTGGCGAGAAAGATGATGGACGGGTCGGCCGCGTTCTCGACCACATGTCGATTAGTGACCACCTGCCGGTCGTTGATGAAGAAGCCGCTGCCGCTCGACCAACCATCCTTCGTGATCACAAAGACGAAGACGGTGGCCTTCTCCAGCATTTCGGCGAGATTGGCCGCCGAAGGCGCCTCGCCGGAGCGCTGGGGCAGAGGCACTTTTTCGGGCGGGCGCGGCAGAACGTCCATTTGCGGCGGCTGTTGCGACGATTCGCCTGGCGGGAGGCCGGGAACCTGCAGCATGCCGTCGGCGCGGCAGCTGCGCTCCTCCTGGGCCTTGCGGAGCGCTTTGAGCTGCGCTTCGAGAGAGTCGTTGGACTTGCGGAGGCGTTCGGTTTCGAAGGCGTCGCGAGCCGCGCGGTCGCCGAGATCGGGATAGCGAAGCACGCCGGGCAAGAGCAGGACGAGCAGCACGGCCCCTGCGATGGCGGCGGCGACCAGCGGCGTTCGCCAGCCCGGCGGCGGCAGGCCGCGCGGCGCTGTGGGCGCAGCGCGCCTCGGCGGCGCAAAGGGAGGCGGCGGCGGAGAGGGAGGCGGGGGCGCCGCGGTGGGGGGCGGCGGCGCCAGGCCGAGCGTCTGCGCGACGAGCGGGATCAAGGCTGGCGCGTAGCGGCCGAGGGTGTCGGAAAAATGCGCGAGCCGTCGCGCGGGTTGCTGCGCCGCGTCCTGCGGCAGCAGGCCCCAATTCACGATCAGAGGCTCGCCGCCGACGGCGAGGACGTCCTTGATCGAGTCGACGGCGAGCGCCGCCGCCAGCATGGGGGCGAACTCGGGATCGCCGAGCGCCGGCGCGAGCGCGTTGAGGCGTTGCGTCAGCCGATCGACCGTCGGCTTCTTCGCCACGGCGTCAATCGCGTCGAGAGTCGTCGGGCGGCCCTCGAAAGGGCCGTACCAGGAGATCGCCGTGGCCGGCTCGGCGCCCCCGCGCGGCAGCACCGGCTCGGCGAAAAGCGTTGCAGCCTCACGCCCGCAGAGTCTCTCGATGCGATCGACGAGCCCGTCGTACTCGGATATCGCCCGCCGCCCGCCCACGTCGAGCGCGACGCGACCGGTCAAATCGGAGCTCATGACGAAGAATCGGTTGTCGCGCCCCATGCAATCCCCAATCCCGTTCCCAGCTCAGATCAAGCGAGAGCTGCATGACGATATCGTGACAGTTTTTGTCGCTCTCGAGAGGTGACAGCCGATCACCTGTCGTGTATCGCCACGACAGAAGGCGGGGGAAAAACGTGCGCGTTCTCGACGGCGACCAGCCGGGCCACGCGGTGCTCTTGTTCGACAAGTCGGTCGAAAGCCCGTCGTTGCGGCTGGCGATCAAATCGCTGCAGGTCGGGCAGGGCTCCTATCTTGAGCCGGGAGGCTCGTTTTCCCGCACGCCTCACTATTTCGTCGCCGAAAGGGTCGATACTCCCAAAGGTCCCGGCTATCGCGTCGGGCCGGAAATGGTCGATCATCTGCTCGAGGACGACCAGATCGAGGTGATGAGCGACGACGCTGAGCTCTCCGAAAGCGGATTCTGGGGCGCTGTCACGCCATCCCTGTCGAAGATGCCGGGAGGCGGGCGAAGGCACATCATCTCGAGTGCTGGCGCGCCTCTCGTGTCGCCGCCGGCCGCCCCCGTGAAGGCGTCCACGCTGCCCCCGATCACGACGAAGGCGCCCGAACCCGCGACGGTGCAACCGGAAAAGCCGCGATCGGAGCCCCCTCGGGAGGAAGCTGAGCACAATGACGACGGAGAGCGGAAAAAACTCCCGATGCTCGCGATCGCCATTGGCGTCGGGGCGCTCGCGACCGTTATCGCCGCCATAGCCTTGGTTCCCCCGCTGCGCTGCGCCGTGTTCGGCGTCGGTTGCAAGCCGGGCGACGATCTTAGCGTCGCGACCGCAAACAACGCCTTCGACTGCGCAAGCACCACGGCGGCTTGCGTCGTGGAGGCCTGCTTCACCGACTATCTGAGTAAGTTTCCGAACGCGCCGCGCGCCGGGGAAGCACGCGCCCGCGTGGCGCAGGCGAAAGCCGAATGCCTGGCCCAACAACGTCAGCCGGTGCAGGACTCTCATCCCCACTCAAACGTGAATCCGCCGGCCTCCGCGCTCGCGGACGGAGTCTATGGCGCTTCAGCCTCCGCGGTCCCCGCTTGCGGAGTCCGCGCCGATCCCTTCATGCTCGTGACGGTCTGCGGGGGCTCGGTCACCTGGCGCCACCAGGCGCAGAATGCGACGTGGCAGTGGCGCGGGTCGATCCAAAGCGACGGCGGCGTCGACGCCAGCGTCGCCGGCGGGGCCGGCTATTCGGCCACTGGCAGTGTTGGCGGCGGAGCCGGCGAGATCCGCATGACATATCCTGGATGCGGCTCGTCGGTGATCATCAAGCTCAAAGGGCAACGCTCGACGGGATGCGCAGAGCGCTGACGCCGCAAGTCGACTGAGGCTTTCTTCTCACAAGCAGGAAAAGGCGCCATCGGAAGCTAATGAGATTGCTCGCGCCGACGCCGCCTCAGTTGCAGTGACCGAGGGGCACGCGCCGATATTGCTCAACCCCCTTGGTGCGCAAGCGGCCGAGAGCCTGATACTCGCATGGCGTAGCCTCGTTCTCGGCGCTGCGGCAAACGATCTCGGTGGGAACCAGCCCCCTATGCTGCCCTTTCCAGACGCAACGGAAACCCGGCTGGTGGATCTTGAGCGTATCTCCCTCGAGCTCGGCCGTGATGGGCGCTCGGCATTTGACGCCGTCACTGTAGTTCAGCTTGAACTCCCCGGCGCCGCGTCCGCCGAAACAGTAGCACTGTCGGACCTTGCCAATGAGGCGGCGCTCCTCGTCATCTGAAACGATATCGAGATCGCCGCGAACGGATTCCCAACAACCCTTGAGCTCGGAAATCTTCTTTGGGACCGTCAGCTGCTCCTCTGGCGGGATAGAGGTCGGCGGCGTCTCGTCCTTTTTTTTGATCTGCGCGGGCGGTGCGCAGGCTGGCTTCTCCGCAATGCGCAATTCCGCCTCGCGCACACGTTCTTCTAAATCGCGGGCGCGCGCCCGTTCTGCTTCCAAGTCGTTCGCTTGCGCAGCGACGACGCAATAGCGGCCGCCAAAGAGCGGCGCGAAGCCGAGATCACAGGCTCGAAGCGTAAGCACGCCGCACACGGAGAGCAACGCCGCCAGAAGGAACCAGAGAAGGATGTCGACGCGCACGAAGGCAATCCATCTTTTGGAAAGGGCGCGCTCGCCCGAACCTGCGAGTTCTTACGCCATTGCGCGGCGTTTGATAAGCGCCTGACGTCACGTCCAGTCTCGCCGTCGATGTCACAAAAAGTAAACATTGGCGGCGCACAGATCCCGAATAATTGAAGTAGCCTGCACGAAAATGCTCCTCCTTCGCCTCGTCCGAGGAAAGGCCGCGTCATGTTCCACTTCCTTCGCTCACTGCGCGCTTTTCCGCTTATCGCCGGAGTCTTTCTACTCGCCTCGACGACGGCGTCGGCTGAAGCTCCGAAGACCGTTTTCTGCCTCACTGACGGCTCGAAGGTCGGCGCTGAGCGTTTCGAGCAGCGCGAAGGCGCCTTCTTCCTTTACGTTCCGGGCGCAACCCAGCCGCTACGTTACGAGAACTCCTCTGTTTGCAGCGTGAACGTCGAGTCATGCAACTGCGGCGGAAGCAGAAAGAACTCCGCGCGTTTCGGCGTCCAGGGCTCGAACACGATCGGCGAGCGGCTGATGCCGATGCTGATTGACGCTTATGCGCGCCACACGACCGGCGCGGAGCCTGCGACGCGCATCGTCAAGCCGGAAGAGTCGGAAATCACGATCCGCTCGGGGGCGGACACGAAGGCGGTCGTCGACTTCAAGGCGCATGGCTCGGGCACGGCCGTCGACGGCCTTGTCTCGGATCAGGCGTTGATCGGCATGATGTCGCGCAAGGTCAAAGACGAGGAGCAGAACAAGCTCAAGCAGCGTTTCTCCGATATGGACCCGACGGCCGCGGAGAACGAGCATGTTCTCGCGCTCGATGGTCTCGCCGTGATCGTCAATCCGGAGAACTCGGTCAACGCGCTCACGCTCGCTCAGATTGCGCAAATCTTCTCGGGCGCCGTCACAAATTGGAGCGCCGTCGGAGGACCGGATCGGCCGATCACGCTCTATCGCCGCGACGACAAGTCCGGCACATTCGACACCTTCAAAGCGCTCGTTCTCGAGCCCAACCATGCGACAATGTCGACGAGCGCGCAAAAATTCGAGTCGAGCGAGCTCTTGTCCGACGCCGTGGCGAAAGACCCTGGCGGCATCGGCTTCGTCGCCCTTCCCTATGTCACCTCGAGCAATGTCGCGCTGAAGATCTCGTCGGACTGCGGGCTGATCAGCGCGCCCTCGCGTTTCTCGATCAAGAGCGAGGAATATCCGCTGGCGCGTCGGCTGTATCTCTATACGCATGGCGCGCCGAGCGAGCCGACGGCGCGGGACCTCCTGAATTTCACGATGTCGGATGAGGCGCAAGGCGTGATCTCGGACGCAGGCTTCATCAACCTTGCCGTCGAGCTCCAAGACCCCGCCGACCAACGCGCTTTCGCGGCGGCCGTCGCCAACAACCCGCGGGCTGGAGTCGGCGAGGGCAAGGAGCTGCCTTCGGCGCCGCTGCATTTCTTCAAGGACGCAATGGAGAGAATGCGCCGCGCGTCGATGGAGTTTCGTTTCAAATCCGGTAGCTCCGAGCTCGACACGCGCGCGGTGCGCGACGTCGACCGGCTCGCGCGCTATCTGCGCGCGTCGAACACGAACCCCGGCAACGTCTATCTGATTGGCTTCGCCGACTCCGTCGGCAATTGGGCAGGCAATGCGGCGCTCGGCCAGCAGCGCGCCCAGAGCGTCGCCAATAAACTGCGCGACGCAGGCTTCGTGCTGCCTCGCAACAATGTGAAATCGCTGTCCTATCTGGCGCCGGTCGCCTGCAACCCCGCGGCGGCGACCGATGTCAAAGACCCGGCGCTCGCCAAGAATCGACGCGTCGAAGTCTGGATCGTGTCGAAGTGACGCGATCATCAAGATAGGATGAGCCCAGCACAGTCGGCGTCGTGAGACGTTCGCTCAAGCCCATCCGCTGGACCCTGTCTCATTCCTCGCGAGAAGCTCCCGAGACCGTATTGATCGACATCTTCGCCCTGGCGAGCGCCGTTCGATGAGTCCGCGCTCGCCGCTGCGCTTCCAAGTGGAATGGCGAAGGATCAGATAGAGCGGCGTGGTGTCGGCCGCGCCGCAATAGGGATATTACGGAACCTCGCGGAAATGCGCTCCGTGTCCTCGAGCTCTTGCAGACGCTGAAAATCAGGCGTCGAGCGCGGCGATGCGTCCGTCGACGAGATTATAGACGCTGTCAGCGAAGCCGCGGGCCTTGGGATCGTGGCTCGCCATCACGACCGCCTTGCCTTTGGCCTTTGCGAAGCTTCGCAACATTTTGAAGATCAGCTCGCCATTCGCCGAGTCGAGGCTGGCCGTCGGCTCGTCTGCGAGCAGAATGAAAGGGTCGCCAGCCAGCGCGCGGGCGATGGCGACGCGTTGCTTCTCGCCGCCGCTGAGGCTCGCCGGATAAAACTCCATTCGTTCTTCGAGACCGCAGTCCTCCAATAGATCGATGCTCCGCCGTCGCCGCGAGGCGGCTGGGACCTTACGGAGACGCAACGCTGTCTCGACATTCTCGCGCGCCGTCAAAAAGGGGAAGAGGTGAAAGGACTGAAACACGAAGCCGAAACAGCGGCGCCGAATTCGCGGTAAGTCACGATCGGAGAGGGCGCTGATCTCCCGTCCCGCGAGAAGGATGGCGCCGGAGGTCGGCCGCAGGATGCAGCCGAGCATCGAGAGCAATGTCGATTTCCCTGAGCCAGACGGACCGATGATCAGCGCGACTTCACCGGGTCTCAATGAGAATGAGATGCCCTCGACCGCGGCGACGGAGATCCTTCCCTGCTCATAATGCTTGGTCAGCGCGCGGGCTTCGAGCAGCGGTTTCAAATCAGCTCCTGAAGATCGTCGCGGGATCGAGCTTTTGCACTCTGCGGATCGAGAAATAGGCCGCTCCGAGCGCCGTGGCGAGCGTCGCGCAGAAAAGGCCAAAGAGAAGAAGCGGGCCAATCGCCAGCGTGACGCCCATCCTTTCCAGGGGCGCCCGGCTCAAAAACGCCAGCGGCGCCGCGATGGCGAAACCCGCCGTCGCATCGATCGCCGCCTGCGCCAGAATGATCGTGTTGAGATCACCGGGGGAGGCGCCCATCGCCTTCAATGTCGCAAACTCGCCGAGGTGCTCCATCGTATTGGCGAAGACGGTCTGACCGATCGTTCCCGCGCCGACGACGAGGCCAAGCAGCGCGGTGAGGCAAAAGGCTGCTCCCATCCCGGTTTGCAAGGTCCAGTAAAGAATGGTCCGATTGACGAAAGCCGGGGTCGTCAGAATCTCATTATCCCGAAATTCGCGGCGAAGCGAGGAGGCGACGCGTTCGGCGTCGGCGGGGTCGCGCAGCTTGATCGCGATATAGGCCGCCGCTGCGTGACGCGAGATGTCCGGCGTCATCTCCTGCGCGAGATCGTAGGACGTGAAAACGATCGGCGCCGTCGTGAAGGTCTTGGCGCCTCGCGAAAGACCCACGAGTTTGAGTGGCCGATCGTTGACCTCCCAAGAGCCGCCAAGCAGAAGAGCGCCGAGCCGCTGCTCGGCGCTTTCGTCGATGATCATCTTGTCGCCGCCGCCCACATCGCCCGCGGCGCCGCTCGTGAGTTCCCAAGGACCGCCCACGGGCGTCGCTGGATCGTAGCCGATGATCTCGACGAGCTCCTGCGCGCCGTCAGGCAATTTGAGGAAGCCCCAGCTCAGGCTGATGGGCTTCGCCCAGAGGAACTCCTTGCGCCCCTGCAGCGACTTCGCCCGCTCATCCGGGAACGGCTTGGCGAAGTCGAAATTCTGGACGCCTTTCGATGCGATCCACAGATCAGCGCCCGCGTGCCGGATGATGGACGTCGCGTTTTCCATCATCCCGATGTAGAGGGCGGTTTCGGTGAGCGTCAAATAGGTGGAGAAGACGACGCCAAAGAGCGTCACGACGAGGCGCGCGCGGTTGTGGAAGGCGAGCCGCGTCGCAAGCCAGATCATGGCGTCGCGCTCCCGACGCGCGCCGCCGCCTGAGCGAGCAGGCGCAGACCAAGCGCGGCGATGTCCAAGGAAGCGGCGGCCGGATGCCGCGAGCCGACATGGGTCGCGAGCAGCCCGTTGAAGATCGCAGGTCCCGACGCCAGCGCCTGCAGGGCGACACGCCGCAAAGCCTCGTGGCGGTCCATCAACAGAAGGAGGCGCGCGATCAGGAAGGGCGCGCGGCAGATCTCGCGATGGCGCGCTTCATAGAGCGCGAGTTTTCTTTGGCGCAGCGCGTCGCCCAGCGCCACCGCCTGGTGAAAAGCGAGCGAGAGACCGTCACCGCTGATCGCGTCGATCGCGGCCGAAGCGTCGCCGATGAGCGCGACATTGGCGCGCGTCACGCGCCGCAAGCGCATCGTTCCCGTCGGCGCGCCGCGCAGAGCGGTCACGGGCTCAGCGTCCCTCAATCTCTCCCATAGGCGCGGGAAGCGCCGCTCGAGATTCTCGAAGCCCGCTTCCTCGGTCCGGCCGAGAAGCGCGATACAGATTTCCTCGCGCCCGACGGGAGTGACATAGGCCTGCTCGCCCTTCGCCCAGTGAACCTCCACGAAGTCCGTCCAAGGCTCGGCGCGAAAGTGCCGGCGAAGACCGAGGCGCCGGCGGCTCTGCTTTGAGGGCTCCAAGCCGGTCCAGCGTCTCACTTGTGAATTCACGCCATCAGCGCCGATAATCCATCGACAAGGCAGAAAGCGCTCCTCGAGTCGCAGGCCGCCGCTTTCGATCGCCGTCGCCCGCGTCCGCCATAGCATCTCGACGCCCGCGGCCTCGGCGTGCGCTATGAGAATCTGATGCAACTGGCTACGTCTGAGCCCGACCCCGGCTTGCCCTGGAAACGAGGCCTCGGCGACATGGTGTCGGTCGATGAAACGAATGCCGCGAAAGGGCGACCCCTTCCCGTCGAGCGGGACGCCAAGAGCGCGAAGCGCCGCGACGCCGTCCGGCATCAGCCCCTCGCCGCAGGCTTTTTCGATGGGCGGCGCGCCGAGGTCGACGACGCAGACTTCGAGCCCGGCAGAGCGGACGGCCAGCGCAGCGGCGAGGCCTGCGGGGCCGCCGCCGACGACGATGACATCCGTTTTCGTCAAGCTCACCATTTCAACAGGATCATCTCGGAGGAGAAGCCAGGGCCCATCGCAAGCAGGACGCCAAGAGTTCCAGGCTCCGGCCGATGATCTTTCACCGTGTCCTCGAGCACCATCAAAACCGACGCCGAGGAGAGATTGCCAATGCGGTTGAGGCTCGACCAGGAGAGCGCGGCGTCGCCTTCATCGAGGCCGAGAGCCTCCTGCATCGCCTCGAGCACGCGCGGGCCGCCATTATGGATCACCCAATTGCCGATATCGGCGCGCGAAAGTCCGCGGCCTGCGAGGAACGCATCGACGTCGCGGCCGAGATTGGCGCGAATGAGGTCCATGAGCTGCGGCGAGAGCACGATCTTGAAGCCGTTCTCCGAAATATCCCAGCCCATGATCTTCTCGCTCTCGGGATAGAAGACGGAATGACTGGCCATAATTTCCGGTCCCCTGTCTTGCGCATCGGCGCGCTTTGCGCGAGCGCCGGAGACAACGACCGCCGCGGCGCCGTCGCCGAAAAGTCCCGTTGCGATCAAATTCGCGGTCGAAAGATCGTTGCGGTCGAGCGTGAGCGAGCAGGTCTCGACCGCGAGAACCGCCGCCGTCTGGTCCGGGTAGGCGAGCACGTGATCGGCGGCTCGCGAAAGCCCGAGCGCGCCGCCGACGCAGCCGACGCCGAAGATCGGCGTGCGCTTGATGTCGGGCCGCAGGTTCATTCTGTTGATCAAGCGCGCGTCGAGCGAGGGACTGGCGACGCCCGTGACGGAAACGACGATCAAGGCGTTGAGATCGCGGCGCGCGAGCCCCGCGTGATCGAGCGCCGCGTCAATCGCGCGCTCGCCCAATTGCTGCGCGGCTTCAAGCCAGGCGGCGTTGGTGTCGCCAAAGCTGTGAAAGTCCAGATATCGCGCCATCGGATAAGCGAGATGGCGCGTGGCGACCCGCATATGCGCGTGCAGCCGCTCGAATTGTTCCGGCTTCTCGAGCCGCGAGCCCCAATAAGCCCTCAAGGCCTGCGTGAGCATCTCCTGGGGATAGCGATGCTCGGGTAGGGCGCTTCCGACGCCGCTGATTCTCACCGTCAGCCTCTTTCTAAATGGAGGTGATGACGCGGCGCGCGATGCCGAGCGGCTCGGTCCAAAAGCTCGGCGAAGCATGCATGTCAGCGACGACGGCCCCGATGGCTTCGACATATTGGTCGATCTGCGCATCGCTCACGATGAGCGGCGGCGCAACCTTCAGCGAGAGGAAGTCATTGCCGCAGATCTGGCTCAAAACGCCATGGTCGCGGAAGAGGCGCATGACGACGACTTGCCCGAACATGCCGGGATGGATGGCCTTGAAGGACTCGAATGGCGCGCGAAGCAGGAGCGAGCGCGGCGGCCGGAACTCGATCGCGCTCAGCAGGCCGAAACCGCGGATGTCTTCGACCATCTCATAGCCGGAGAGCTTTTCGGAGAGCTTGGCGCGAAGCGCCTCGCCTTTGTCTTCGGCGCACGCGCCGAGCTCTTCGTCTTCCAATATGGCCAGCGTGGTGAGGCCGGCGCGCATCGCGAGCCCGTTCTCGCTATAGGTCGTGGTGTGCACGAAGGCGCGCTTCAAGGAACTATAGACGGAGTGGCAGATCTCGTCCGTCATGAGCACGGCGCTGCAGGGTATCAGTCCGCCGCTGATCGCCTTGGCGAGCACGACCATGTCCGGCTCGACGCCGAAGCGATGGGCGGCAAGAAAGGGACCGGTGCGGTGAAAGCCCGTCTGCACCTCGTCGAGCGCAAGCAAGGTCCCGTAGCGGCGGCAAAGCGCCTGCGCCTGTTCGAGATAACCTTCTGGCGGCGCGCGCACGCCGGCTTCTCCCTGAATGGGCTCCAAAACGAAGGCCGCAAAACGCTTGGTCGCGAGCTTTTCCTCGAGATCGGCGAGATCGCCAAAAGGCGTCGACTCCGTTTCCGGCAACAGCGGTCCGAAGCCGTCCTTCCAGAAGCCGTTCGACATCAACGATAGCGCGCCGCAAGTCAGTCCGTGGAAGCCGTTCTCGGCATAGAGGATGCCGGCGCGTCGCGTATGGGCGCGGGCGAATTTGATGACCGTCTCGACGCCCTCGGCTCCGGAGCAGGCGAAGAAAGCCTTGGCCAGTCGGCCGCCGGCGCGCGTGCAAAGCTGTTGGGCGAGCTCGCCGGCCAGGCCCGAGACGTGGCTCTGCAGCATGGCCGGGCCCGCTGCGTCCAGCTCCTGCTTTAGCGCCGCGACGAGGCGCGGGTGATTGTGGCCGATGTTGTGAACGCAATAGCCGGAATTGAAATCGAGGATTCGCCGACCCTCGGTCGTGTGCAATTCAGCGCCTTCGCAACGTGAATATTCGACATTCATCTCCATGATGTCGAGGAGGCGGGCCCATTGCGGATTGACGTAGCGCTCATAACCCTCAACGCCATTCTGGACTTTTTGCAGCATCATAACCTCGTTAGCGCGCGCTCGCTTCAGCGGCCGCGTCTCTCCATCGCTCAAAGATCCCGGCGCTAGAGCATCTGTCCCCATCGCAGGGAATCACGCGATCGACGTCCTGGTTTCATTGCTTCGTCGCCGTAGCGACGAGCCCCGTGACGCCGAACGCAACGTCGACCTGCCGGATCGCGATATCGCCGGGGTCGAACCCGGCGCGGAGAAGAAGCTCGAACAGCTCCTCGCGCCCATAGAGCCGATGCGTCTCGGGCCCCGCGAATTTCCAGCGCCGCATGACCGACTGGTCGGTGGCGTAAAGCGCGATCCTGCCACCCGGCTTTAAGAGCCGCCGCGCCTCTTTGAGCTCGCCGCCGTCCTCATCGAGAAAATAAACGACGTTGACGGCGAGGATCTTGTCGACCGACTCGGGCGCTAGTCGCAGGTCGCAAATATCGCCTTGCGACAGGTTCACGCGTCCTGAGGCGACAGCCTCTCGATTGCGACGCGAGGCGGAGGCCAGCATCGCTGGCGAAGGATCCATGCCATAGACCCGTCCTCGCGGCGCGCTTGCCGCAAGAGCCTCGATCGCGCAGCCCGGTCCATAGCCGATCTCGACGATCACGTCTGCGGGAGCGATCGCCAGCGCCGCGATCGCCTCGCGGTTCGGCGCCCGATTGATCCATTCCATCACATGGCCCATGAGCCGGCCGCCCAAGCCCGCCGGGCGCCGAAACTGGCGGCCGACCGCGCGCCACAGGGTGTCGCTCACGCGCGCCCTATTTGCCAGCTTTGCTCTCGACCTTTTCCAGGAGCTCCTGGATCACGATTCGGCGGTTCTTGTCCCAAATCGGGCGCTCGGGATGCGTCGGCAGCGTGAGGGCGTGCTTCAAGACCTCGGCGGATTTGGCGTAGTCGCCCTGCTCCTGCAGGAAGTCGGCGTAGAAGTAATGGGCGTCGAGGCCGTTCGGCGCATTGCGCACCGCCTCTTCGAGCAGCTTGCGCGCTTTGGCCTTGTCGCCGAAACCCATGGGGAAGGCGGGAACGCGGTAATAGAGCACGCCGAGGCTCGTCGGCGCGCCGGCGTCCATCGCTTTGGGATCCTTCTTTTCCATGCGCTCGAGCGTGTCGCGCGCCCGGGTGGCGTATTGCAGCGCCTTTATCGGCCCGGTGAGCCCGCCGTGCTCATTGTAGAGCGACGCGCGCTCGCTGGTGATGATGCCGTCCCAGATCACGATGTCGGACTTGTCGGGGTGCTGCGCGGCCAGGGCGTCTGCCTGCTCGGCGAGCGCGTCAATCTGCTTTATTTGCTCGGCGGGATCGTCGATTTGGAATTTGATCTTCTCCCAGGAGAGCGCGAGCTTCAGCGCGTCCGGGTCGTAGCTCGTGGCGGGAGCCGCCCAGGCGGGCGCGCCGCCGACGCAGAGCAGCAAGGCCGCGACGCGCGCGCGCGTGGAGAAAGACCGGATGATCGACATGGATGTCTCCTCAGGGATCGTGATGTCTGCCGAACGCAAGACTCAGCTGGCGATCAGCTTGGCCATCTGCTTGCAGACGGCGGAGTCGATGAAGGCGGGAAAGAGTCGTTGCAGCACGACGAAGAGGCGCTCGGCGCGCCCGGGATAGACGCTCGCTTCACCCTTCTCGACGGCGGTCCAGATCTGGGCTGCGACGGTCGCGGGATCGTCGAGTTTGGGCTGCATCGCGGCGATGAGCTTTTCCAAAGCGTCGACGCCCTCGGTTTTGGTGGCGCGCGGCGCGGCGTAGGTCACGCTGATCCCGCGTTCGCGATACTCCCGGCGTAGCGCCTCGGAGAAGCCGCGCAAGGCGAATTTCGTCGCGGAATAGGCCGCAAAGAGCGGGTAGGGAATGTCGCCGAACATCGAGCCGATGTTGACGACGAGCGAAGGCTTTGCAGCGAGCAGCAAGGGCAGAAGATCGCGGGTCAGAGCGATGGGCGCGGTGACATTCGTCGCGACCACTTGCTCGAGCGCTGCGTCCGTTTCCTTCTCCAGCGGGCCGCCCGTGACGACGCCCGCATTGTTGACGAGCACGTCCAGTCGGCCCCAGGCCTCCGTGAGTCGCGAGACGATCGTGGCGCGGTCCTCGGCGCGGGTGAGGTCCGCGGGAATGACGATATGGGCTTTCGAGGCGTCGAGCAGCGCGAGCGTTCCCGCGAGCGCGTCCGGCCTGCGACCGCAAAGGGCCAGCGTCATGCCGCGCTTGGAGGCTTCGATGGCGAGGGCGCGGCCGATGCCGGAGCCGGCGCCGGTGACGAGCGCAAATTTTCCGTTAAGCTGCATAGGCGGTCACTCCGTGGCGACTCCCAAGCTCGCGGAAAATGTCGCCATAGAGCTTGTAGAACATCTTCGAGCTGTGGACGACGATTTCACGTATCTCCTCTTCCGCGAACCCGTCCACGAGTTCCCGGAAAAAAGCGACATGCTGGATGTCGAGCGTCCCATGCGAGCGCAGATAAGAGAAGCCCTCCTCCTGCCGCACGCCGAGCGTCGCCTGAATCGCGTTCGCGGCTCCGTGGGCGAGCGCGACCGACACGCCTTCGAGCACATGCACGCTCCCAAGCATGGCGAAGGGGCTCACGTGCTCGATCGCGTAATAGCTGTAGGCGACCATCAGCTCGCAGGCCGCGCCCGGGCGGCCGTCGCGCACCGCCTCGGCGTCGCCGCCGATCGCGCGGATGTCGTCGAGGATCCAGGCGTCATGGCCTCGCTCCTCGTTCATATAAGCGAGCAACGCCTTCTGATAAGACACGTCGGTCGTTCGCGCCGCCGCCGAGGCGAGCAGCGGAAAAGTATGTTTCACGTGGTGGTAGGCCTGCGTGAGAAAATCCAGATACATGCCGCGCGTCACGCCGCCGCCGCCGCCCATGACCGCCCGAATGAGGGGTATGGACTGGAATCCGTCGCGCTCCGTCTTGGTGCGCGCGAGCAGCTCGCCATAAAAGCTCATTCTCGACCTGTCTCCCCGCCCCAAAGCGCCCGCACACGGGGGGCATATCGCATCGCCATACCCCTCAAGCCCGTGTCCAGCGGCCGATCTTGCCAGTTTCGCATGAGCCTCAAGCGACGGCCCCTCGACTCTCTTTCAAAAAAGCGGCGGCTTCCTGACGGCGAAACCGGCCGTTTCCGGTGACCAAACCCTGTCTCGCTAATTCATGCGGCGGCATCACGACCATCGCTTGCGGCACAGCATAGGAGGGGGCGCCGGCGCAACATTGCGCGATCAGCGCGAGCCACTCGTCGTGACCGGTCTCCGCGAACCACTCGGCGCCGGCGGCCGATGGAACGACGAGCGCGGTGAGATGCGCCTCGCCATGACCGCACACCACGCAAAGGCCAATGCGTCGATCGGCGAGCAGCATCGTCTCGATCCATTCCGGGCTGACATTGCGCCCCAGCGAGGTGACGATGAGATTGTCCTTGCGGCCAAAAACGGTGAGATAGCCAGCCTCGTCGAGCGAGCCGAGGTCGCCCGTGCGCCAGATTCCGCCTGGGTTGAGGCCGCCGAGATAGCCTTCCATCACCGAGGGGCCTTTGACGACAATCTCGCCGTCGTCGATTGAAAGCTCGAGCCCTCGCAGAGGACGGCCCACCGAGCCTTTCTTGATCTCGCCCGGGCGGTTGAGCGTGACGACGGAGCAGCATTCGGAGAGTCCGTAGCCCTCATAGACGGGAATCCCGACGTTCCAGGCCGACTCGATCAGCGGGGCAGGCGTCGAGGCGCCGCCGACCGCGACGAAACGCAGACTCTGAGGCGCGCGCCGGCCGGCGCCTGAGAGCTGTTGAACCCACAAGCCAAGGAGTTGCGGCGCGAGCACCGTGCAGCTGGGCCGCGCCTCTTCGAACAAGGCAACGAGGTCGAGCTGACCGCCGCCTGCGAAGATGCGCGCGCTCTCCGCGGCGAAATGCGCACGGCCGCCGACGAGCAGGGGAAGAAAGATCGCCGATATCGTCTCCAGGAGAAGCGGCAAAGGCAAGATCGAGAGAAAAGAATCCGTCTCGCGCGCTTGGCTCGCTTCCGCCACGGCTTGCGCCGACCAGCCGAGCTGGCTTGCGTCGAGCCGCACGCCCTTGGGATGGCCGGTGCTCCCCGACGTGTAGATGATCTGTCTGAACCCTCCGACGAATTCGGCCGGCTCGGCGGATAAGTCGCCAATAATAGACTCTGTCGCTATGCCCCAGCCGCTCGCCGCCGACCGCAGCTCCTCGCTACAAAGGATGAGCTCGACGCCAGCGTCGCGGATGATGTGGCCGAGCTGCTCGGCGCTGAAGAAGAGAGGGAGCGGCACAATGGTCTTGCCGCCCGCTACGCCCGCGAATTGCGCGGCCGCCCAATCGACGCCATTCGGGGCGAGGATGCCGATCGTTTGCGCGCTGGCGGGCAGCCTCTGCAAAAGCGCGCCGACGCCGAGGAGAAGCTGCTCCCGCGAGAGGCGCTTGGCGGAGTCGCTGAAAATCAGCCTCGTGCCGTCGCTCGAGGCGTGCCGCCGCAGCGCGTCATAGACCTCACGCATTGACGGCTTGCCGCCGCCGCGCAGCGAGGTTCCCGATCTGACAGTCCCGGTTCACCGCATAAACGCGCGGCTCCTGCTCGTAGTAGCTCCCCCATGAGTCGGCGTTTTCGATCCGGGCGGGATCCGCGCGACCGAGCGGGGCGAGATCCAGGCCGAGCCGGTCGAGAAGCGTCGAAAGCCTGCGTGTGATCGTGAAGAAGCTCCACTCGAAACCGCTGTTCTCGCCCCAGTCGATAATTTGGCCGATGAAAAGCGGAACTGCGCGCGGCGACCGGCTGGCGAATGTCGAGGTTTCGAAGATGCGCTCGCGCGCGACGGATCGCCCTTGCACGCGGGTGAGCGCGGATTCGATCGTGGTGTCGAGATAGCGCTCGGAAAAGAAACCCTCGTCGCAGGTTCGAAGGCCTGCGGCGCAGAGAATCTCGCCTTGATGGCCTAGCTTCACGAGAAGTCTGCGGGGGAAGGCGCGAAGCCTTGCGCCATATTCCTGCTCATAGACCTCGCGGATGAAACGTTCGGCGCTGCCGCGCAGGCGGTGGTGCTCGGGAATGACCAGGGTAGCCATGTTGAGGCTTTCGCTCGGCGAATCTCATCGATTAGCGCGCTGGATTCCCGCAGGCTATCGTATTCGCGCGTTCATCGAAGCAAACAGCTCAAGTCCGGCCTTTCTGAGGCGGACCGTGGCTCGCCTGCGTCAGAAGCTTGTCTGGATGAAGGAAGCTCCGACGCAAAAACTGGCGCTGCCGGGGACAATGCGCAGCCCAGAACGCGTCCCGAATCAAAAACCGGGAGCCTGTCCTGACCGGAAAGCCGCTTCGCACCTTTCCGGGACCTGTTCTAAGCCGGTAACCGCCCGATGCTCCGGCGTCGCGAGCCGTTGGTCGGTCCGCTGAACAAGGTCTTCGAGCGGGGCGTCACTTCGCAGTCGAGAAAATCCGCGGTCTGGCCGCTCTCCCGGCCTTGAGCGGCCTCGGCTCGCCCTCAGGCAGGCCCGCGTCGGGTCTGGTAGCGGAGGCCCGTTACCGCCTGGCCCCCCGACGGGAGAACGAGGCTATTTTTTCGCTTGAATTCGCCTCATGAGCGGGCGGGGATTCGTCGAGGTCAGAATTTTCTAGGTGACGGAGACCGAGGAAAGCCCTTTCGCCCTCATCGAGATCGACCCCTCGCGCTCGACGGGCTGACGCGCCGCCGGGCGGCGGGTCTGAGGGGCAATTTCGGGGAGCGCCGCAAGCCAACCTATTCGCTCCTCCTGCCGAGGAGGAGCCCTCGATTGGCTCAACCTTTGTGTGGTTCCCCGACCGCCCGATTGTGTTGACGCCTGCGTCCCGAGAAGCTCCGCGCGCACAATTATTCTTGTGATTGCGTAGCGGGCCATAAATTCGGCAAGCTGGCGTCTGGCGCAACCTCTCCCTGCGCGAGTTGGGCGGAGTGCGCAATCCAGCGCAAAGCCTGCTGCGGTGGCGTTCCAAAAAAGGTGAGAGCGCGGCTCGGAGGCCTGAATGGCCGGCCTCTCAGCCGCTCATATTCAGCGTGAAAGGCTTCCTGCGGGGGATTGAGCGAATTAGTGGCAACGCCACCATGCACCTGATGGAAGGTGGCCTCTCCTAAGAGCGTGATGACGGAGAAGGAAAGGTCAGCACAAATTCGCGCCCAGACGTCCAAATTGGCGAGCCCGCCTCCGGGCGTCTCGAAGCCCTCGTCGTAGCCGCCGATCTCCCGCCAATGTTCGCCCTTCAGAAAGAGTGCGTTGGTTTCGGCAGGGCATCTAAACCAGCCCCATCGCGATGAGCCCGCCAAGGCCGCGATATCGAAAAGGCGATAGCCATCTTCTTGCCATTTGCTGGCGTGCAGCAGCGCGTTCTCAGCGTCTCGATCATATCCCTCGCGCACGCTCTCCATCTGAACCCGCGGGCCCAAATGAAACGCCAGGGTGCTGATCGCTGGCCGCGAGCTGAGGCTTGCTGCGGCGAGTGCGTTCGCCAGCATGCCCGGGCTGGCCATACGCGCGCCGTCAATGAAGACTCCAATCAGGTCGCCGCGAGCACGCTTTAGGCCCATATTGATTGCCCGGACCGGCGACGGCGATGGGCTCTCCAACCGGCAAAAAACAAGATTGGGAAGTATAAGGTTGCAAGCGTCCTCGTCGATTGGTGCGCTCGAACCATTGTCGATGACGAGAACCTCGTAATCCTCGGCGCATATTCCGCGCTGCATCGCCGGAGAGAGGCTCTGAAGAGTCCGCGGAAGTTCTCGCGCCATGTTGTAGCTGATCACAATAACTGAAAGCCGCACGTATCGCACTCCTTGGTTATACTATGGCGACGCGATCGAGCCTCCCGACGATTCGGAAGCGACTCATAAAGCGCTGGAGCGCGCGACGCGTAAGAAATCAAACTGCTGCGAGCAATTCGGGCGCCTGGTGGGCCCATCGGGACATTTGAAGACGTGGCAGAAATGAAAGCCCTACCGTTGTTCGTGTCGCCTCCATTGGCGTTGGTCGCCACGACCGACGCCGTCTCCGATTGAGGCTCGCGAGTGGAGTGGTGAACACGGCGCCGCTGTTGTTGGGAACCAGGAACACGATGCTGGTGCACTTGACGCTGCCGCCTTGTGTCACTGGAGTCTTGAAATAACCCGAGACGTTGATCGTCACGGCGCCGCCTGTGGCGGTGGCCCCGCCTTGCGTTTGCGCCCTGCGCGGCCGAGAGAGAATTGCATCGACGCATCCGTAAGCGCCAAGCAAAGGATCTTCATCGATTGCCGCCTAGATGATAGCTTATGTGAAGTTTGACCTACCCAAATAATCTTGGTTAATGCTAGGGTCAAGAGCTGCTGCAGGAGCGCCGCGATGACTTTTTCTGCCGATACAGCCTTGAATGATAGAAATGTTGCGGCGCAACGGCCTCAGGGAGGAGTTTTAGGACCGTGAATAGTGAGGAAGGCCCGCAGCCCAATGATTTTCCGCAGCGCGATGAGAGGGTTGTTGAACCCGGTTTGGCGCAACAATCGCCGGCGCCTTTAGGTCGACAGCCGGAAACCGGTGGTCCTCTCGGAACAGCCGTCGTTGTGCTCGGCATGCACCGCAGCGGCACCTCCTCCCTCGCCGGCACATTAGTGAAACTCGGAGGGCAAGCGCCAAAGACGCTAATGCAGGGACATCCGTCCAACGAGCGCGGCCACTTCGAATCCGACGCGCTAATGCATCTCAACGACGCGATCCTGGCGTCCGCGGGCTCTTCCTGGGATGACTGGCGCGCCTTCAACCCCGACTGGTTGCAGAGCGCTGAAGCCGAAGACTTCGAGGAGAAGGCCGTTGCGACTCTCAAGGAAGAGTTCGGCGCGGCGCGGCTCATCGTGGTCAAGGATCCGCGCATCTGCCGAATGACGGCGTTCTGGACACGCGTGTTAGAACGCGCGGACTACGCTGTCCACGTCATTGTGCCGGTGCGCTCGCCGTTGGAGGTCGCTAGCTCTCTCCGGCTCCGCGACGGCTTTCCGACGAGCAAGGGGCTGCTCCTTTGGCTGAGGCACGTGCTCGACGCCGAGGCCGCGACCCGCCAGTCACCGCGTCATATTCTGCATTGGCCGGACTTTCTTGCCGACTGGCGGCTGTCCATGGCCCGCGCCGGCGAGCGGACGGAACTCGTCTGGCCAAGGCTCTCAGATAGGACGGCTGCTGACATCGACCGCTTCCTGGCGCCCAGTCTGCGTCACAATGTCGTGGATGCCGAGACCCTTGCCGTTCATCCCGACGTGAACGACTGGATTAAAGATGTCTACAGCGCGATGGTCGCCCTCTCAGACGATCCTGCCTCGATCGGCGCGCGGCAAAGGCTGGACGATGCGCGCGCGGCGTTCGAAAAGGCGTCGCGGATTTTTGGCCGAGTCTTGGTCGATTTCGAAGAGAATGTCGTCGCAGCGCAGGCGGCTGCCGGCAGCCACGCGGCCCAATTTGCTGAAGCCTCGCGCGCGCGCGAGGGCTTGCTGCACACCGTTGCCGGTCTGACCGGCGAGCGAGACCACCTCGCGGCGCAGCTCGGCGAAACCTCCGCTGCGCGGGACGGTTTGCAGCATGCGGTCGCAGCTCTCACCGGTGAGCGAGACCTCCTGGCGGCGCAGCTTGGCGAGACCTCCGCTGCGTGTGACGGTTTGCAGCACGCGGTTGCGGCTCTCACCGGCGAGCGAGACCACCTGGCGGCGCAGCTTGGCGAGATCTCCGCTTCGCGCGACGGTTTGCAGCACGCTGTCGTGGCTTTGACCGGTGAGCGAGACCACCTTGCGGTGCGGCTTGGCGAGATTTCCGCGGCGCGTGACAGTTTGCAGCACGCCGTCGTGGCTTTGACCGAAGAGCGCGACAGCCTGTTGGCCCAGTCAACCGCGGTCTGCGCTGAGCGTGAGCGGGCGGCCCATGAAGCCGCGGAGGAGCGCAAACGTTTTGAGGGTCTGCTGTTGGAGCGGCTGACATCCTACAAAAGCAGCTAACGCGACTTATTTGGGTCTGCCTCACTTTTTGTGCTCCGGAAACGCAATATATGCGCCCGCAGCAATTCGGCGTTCGCGCGACCATACATGACCCGCTTGAGCATTTTTAATTGATTGATCTGTCCCTCGATTTGACCATTGCTCCAAGGGGACCAATAAATTGACTGGGTTGCGACGACCGTTAACGATTTCCGATGCAGGAGATGTCGACTCCAAGGAGGACGGCGATGCGTTGGAAGATCACGTGCGATATCCGCCCTAACCAAGAGACGCCGGAGCTGATGGAATTATCGGCTCGCATGGGCAGCCTCATGCCCTATCGAAAGGCGGCGGACATGCTGGCGGAATTCCTTCCGATCCCATCTATAGATTCGTTCATGACCTTGCGTCACCGCGAGATGAAATTAGGCGAAACGGCTCGGTGAGAAGGCGCGCGATCGTGCGTGGTTCGAACCGCCTTCGTCCTCGGTGAGTCCGACATTGAAATGTAAATCGACAGATGTATCCCGACGATGGTATCCAAGCTTAAGGGTTGCCAGCCAGGGCCTTCTAACGGAGGATGTGGTGCGCAGGTGCCAGCGACGCGGGAGCGAGCATATGGGGGGGGTCACAATGGCGACGAGCAATACGATGCCGAAGACGGGCGAGATCGCCACAGTTATCAGCACCTTTTTTTTCGCGCTGGCGACTTTCCTCGCGCTATCTCTTGGAGACGCCTCTCCGGTGCGGGCGCAGCAATTGCCGACCTACGGGCCGTTGCCGTGTCCGGGGCATTCGAAATCATATCCCGCGGACCCGACGATCTGCGTGATGACGATCAAAATTTTCAACGACGATCCCAATCACTACATTTATCCCGTGCTGGAGACAGGCCAGGGCAATAACGATCTATGGATGCAAGCCTGGTTCAGCGTCATGAATTCTCAGCTCGCCGCCAAGCCCTACCCGAGGAACAACACCTACCGGATCTATATTAATCCAACCAACGGCATCCCGCCGCACACAGGCGTGTCTATAACGCTTCCGCTCTACACCCAACTGATGTCAGATCCGATAAACTCGAATCCGGGAACAGGTCTTGGTAAACCGGACACATTCATCGATTGGTGGAGCGGCGGCAACATTCTCGTCTACACCAGTCCGGGAACGACGTCGGCAGTGCAACCGCCATCGCTGACGAATGCGATGCTAGCATCTACCCAGAAGCCGCTTACGATCGCGTCCGGCATCACGCCAGCGCCGATTGTGCCCACGTGTGTGGGCGTTCAGTCAAAGTTCCAGCCTTCCCCACCCGCGATCACATGTGAGCCGTTGACCATCTACAAGGACACGGCCTCTTCGCCGGCTAATGGTGGAAGTCAGCTCCTCGAGTATACCCTGGGTGCTCGAAACGTAAACGTCGCCCCCCGAGGCGCCACCGATTGGATCGCATGGTGGCTGGATACGAGCAACGTCGACTTCGACGTGAGCTACGTGAACCACGTCTGGATGCCGGCGGTAATGGGACCGTATCTTAATGATCAAGTCGGTTATACGGGCGCGCCACAGACAATCGACACGTTTAAGGGCCCCTCGGACGGAAGTAGTGGCCTGAAGTATTTCCAGAAAACGAATGTCGCCGGTTGGCCGCAATATTATGACAATTATTCAAATATACCAGCCAACACTCGTCCCCCGGCGTTCACTTATCTGAAGTTCCCATCACTGCTTGTTATCTTTCAACAATTGGCTGGCGCCAACCCACCGAGCGATCTTGTCCCAGCGATAAGTCCAACGGATTGGGCGAAAGGGCCTCCCGCCTCTCTGGCGGCTTGGCCGCCCATACAGGGCTTGTATACGAATTGGATAAACTATGCAGGGACATACAGTGGATACGGTTCATGCCAGGGAACCTATACGCCGGGCAACGATATTAACACGTGGTGTACAGCGCTCCTCGCTCAAAAAGCGCTCCTGCTTGCAAACTACGCGAACTACCGGGCGTTATTTAACAATAGGACCTGCAGCGGAACGCCGCTCACGATCAGCGACGCCCTACTGATTGGGCACCTCTACGGATTCACATCATGGGTCGAGGCGACTGGGGGCAGTGGATGTGCGCCCAAAATTAACCTACTCCAGGACACTCCGGGTTTCTGCGTGGGCACCGGCTGCCCAACGCTAACGAATCCGAATGGTGGCGATCCCGCAAAGCGAGATTATTCAAACTATAACAAAGTAAAGACGGCGTTCGATAAACTGAACTACACCTACGACCCAGTCACTAACCAGCCGTATTATCCCGGCAATCCTCCTTACATATTCAATCCCTATGCGCAGCTCATTCATACTGCTTCGCCTAATCTCAACATACCCTGCGCATACGGTTACTCTGTCGATGACGCGCAGGGGAACGTCCAGGCGCAAGGCCAAGGCTTCATCGTCGACGTCGGAGACACCGTAAATCTGGAAAATCAACATAAATGCAACCCACCCATCAATATCACTCTCGGGTATGATCCCAACGTTACGCCGAGGTTTTACAAATACGCCGTTTGCAAAATCTCGGATCAACAACCGTATGATCGAGTAAGACCGGTAATTCCAGGTTTTGCCTCTTTCGATATCAGCGCCCAGAATCCCCAGAACTGCCCAATATATCTTTGGGACAACAAAAACGACACAGATCCCTCGGGTCCGCCGAAGGGACAGATGTACACATTTACGATGCTTACTGATGGTAGCACGCAGGGCCTGAATAACGCGTTCCCATTTTTTCAGAATCCCGCCAACGCCATGTGGACGACCGCAACGAGCGCCTACGTCGGGTGCAAGGGCAACGCCTCTAACCCATTTTCGAGCCAGCTGTGGTGTTGCGAAAAGCTAAATCCCCCCGCTGGCGCTGGGGTGTACGGATATTCGATGCCGATTGTAGCTGCCCACGCGCAAACACAATATACGGTGACTACGATACCTGCGGAGTCTTGCACAACCGCTGCAAGTTGCAACAAAACAACTAGCGTGCTGTGCAACACCAATCAATAGTTCGGTTGCCGATGCGCTCAGGCCCCGGTCGCCAACCGGGGCCTTTGCACGGGACACGAAGTGACGTTTAGAAAGATTGGTCGCGGGCGATTAATCGGACGCGGCTGTCAATCGCTCCTTCGCCGCCAACGCCGTGCGGCTCGAGCTTCACCCCGGCAACTTCCCGGGCACGCTCGCGATGCCGAGGCCGCTCAAAGATTGGTCGGTGACGAGGCTCAAGGAAATGCTGAAAAATCGGGGCGAAGGTCGTCAGGCATGACCGCTACGTCACTTTCCAAACAGCCGGTTGGAAGGCCGGCCGTTCGGGACCCCGCGCTCCGGCGGAGTCTCCGTGACCGCGAGAACTTGTCACGGCGAAAAATTCGGGGAAAGGTGCATCCGAACCGGGGACTATCCGGCAAATCCCGGATGATCGGGTTTTTGTTGGGCGCAGCCTCCCCGCTGGCGACATGTAAGGACCTGATGAGCGTTCACCGGGATAGCGTGCTGTTTGTCACTCTGGACTCTTGCAGATTCGATACGTTTCTTGCAGCGTCCGCGCCAAACATGAAAGCCATAGCGCCGCTTCACAAAGCGAGCGCGCCGAGTCATTTCACCTTTGGTTCGCATGCGGCGATGTTCGTCGGCTTCACGCCGAGCATTGGCGGTTGCGGGGAACCGTTCTTAGATAACAAGTTCGCCAAGATATTTAAGCTTGCAGGCGGTGGCTATTCGGGTAACAAGCCCGAATTCGATTTGACCGGGACGAATGTTATCGCCGGATTTCGACGTCTCGGTTATACGACGATTGGCTCTGGCGCAGTTGGCTGGTTTGACCCACAGACAGAAACTGGACGAAATTTGACCTGCGATTTCGAGCATTACTTCTATGTCGGAACGGATGGCGCGAAACAGATCGCTTGGATGAGGCAACGCATTGAGGCGGCAAACGACAAACCAGTATTTTGCTTCCTGAATCTTGGCGAAACACATGTGCCCTATTGGCACAAAGGGGCGTCTTGGTCGCGAAACGACAATCCATGCCAGCCCTATGGGAAAACAAACAGGGCCGATGACTGTCGTTTGAGGCAGAGACTTTGTTGTGAGTACATCGACCGCGAGATCAAGGATCTTCTAGAGCCATTTTTCGGCGCGACGATTCTCATTTGTGCCGACCACGGAGATTGTTGGGGAGAGGATAACCTATGGGAACATGGCGTTAGCCATTCCATGACGTTGACTGTGCCATTAATAGTCCGGATACGAGGAAAGCCGATTGCTAAGACAGGCAATTAAGTTGATGGGCCACGCGGATTTTACCCGTGAAGCGATCGGTCGAAATGAATCTCGTCTACGACGCTTCCACTGCCGAGCGCGTTGCGGATTGACCTCGTCCAGCACCGGATACCGATCCCTCACGTTTCGATCCCTCTTTTGCAATGTGCCGCTTCGAGTTCGTCGGTTCGCCGAGCCGCAAAGACGTGAAATCGCGGGGAAGCAGAGAAATTTCTTGACGTTGATGCTCGGGGCGGCATAGCCCCTGAGTTCGCTTATGTCACCAAATTTGGCGCGCTCGCGCCCTTCGTGAAGGTTGCGAAGCTGCTTTCGGGACTGCTGCCAGTGGGCGGCGCGATGAACGCCGGCATTTCAAATTGATCGCGGGCAAGGACTATGGAGGAGCGCGACGATCGGTCGCCGATTTCAAAACGACCTTCGTCGGAATTGCAGCCCTTCCTCGACGTGCGCGTTGCCATTCTAGAGAAAACGCCGTCAGGCGGCTCTATCAGGTTTCCGATCGGACCATGCGGTCATCAGCGCGACAAACCCCACGACTTGGCATGTACTCCGCGTGAAGTGTTGCACATTTGCCACGCCTGAAGGAAAAAAGCCGCTGCAGGCCAATTTCATGGGCGGTTGCAAGCGCGCTCTATTGACGCTCGTTCGCCTTCAGTACTAATTGAAAAGCGACAGCTTAGCGATCGTTACTTCGCAAGCGCAGCGTCGAGCTCTTCTTGAACTTCAGGATGGAGACGGGGATGAAAAAGATACTCCTTTCCGCAACCGCGCTCAGCCTGGCGCTGACCGCTTCGGCCTTCGCAGCCGACCTCCCCATCAACAAGGGGCCGGCCATCATCCCGCCACCGCCGCCCCCGACATGGACGGGCTTTTACGTCGGTTTGAACGCCGGCGGCACCTTTAGCAACAGCCAGTCGATCACTATCGTCTCCAGCCCGATTGCCGACTTCCCTAATCCTGCCACCGGAGTCTCCTGGGCGGGCATGGCGGCCTTTGGCGCAACCGGCATCCTCCCCGCCGGAAGCAACGGCGGTTTCATCGGTGGCGGCCAGATTGGCTATAACTACCAGTTCGACGCAGGCCGCTTCGGAAGCTCGTGGCTTATCGGCCTTGAAGCGGACATCCAGGGCGTCGCTTCCAGCAAGAGCACAGCCAGCGCGTTCTCTGAGGTCGGCCCCTTCCCCTTCGTCGGCGCTTCTGAGGTCCACACCACCAGCATCAGCAGCAGCCGTAGCCTCGATTACATCGGCACGGTGCGCGGTCGCCTCGGCTTCCTGGTCTCGCCGATCTTGCTCGTCTATGGCACGGGCGGCCTCGCTTACGGGGGCGTGAGCGGCTCGACCTCGATCGCGCAGTTCAACAATGACTGTAGCGCGACCCCGGTCCCCGGCGCTTGCGTGCAACCCGCCGCTGCGACGAGTGGATCTCATTCCAACACGCTCGTCGGCTGGACGGCGGGCGGCGGCCTCGAGTGGATGTTCCTGCCGAACTGGAGCGCCAAGGTCGAGTATCTTTACTACGACCTCGGGACGACGACCTGGGGGAACGGCGCGCTGGCTTACAACAGTGGGTCCTTGGTAGCCGCCAGCGGATCTGCTGCCGTCATCGCCTCGCAGTCCCGGGCGCACTTCAACGGCAACATCGTCCGCGCCGGCGTCAATTATCACTTCAACTGGTTTGCACCTGCGGCGGTGCTCGCCAAATATTGATCGACAGCAACAGCCTGACCAGCGAGAAGCCTGGCCTTGGGCCGGGCTTCTTTTTGGGTGCGTGCACCCACTTCCTGGCGGTGCGCCAATTGACGCCCATTTCCAAAGCGATGCCGCGAATGTTCCTTCCCTCAGCTTTCAGAATCTGGACCTTTTCAAACATGTCCTGTCGCGAAGGTTGATGAGCAAGTCGCTTAAGATAGCGGTCCTCCGCGATCACTTACCGCCCTGGCGTGCTGCAAGCAATCAAGCCAACGTCTGCGCCCACAGCTCAGGGCAAGGAGGGACACGCCAAGCCCTTGTCGGAGCGGCTTAACTGGTGCTTAGTCCGCTCGCGCAGATCCTGCAGTAGATGAAACCGATCAGCGATTTGGCGCGCTTCCGGCGCGCCTTGCCTATACCCTGCGCATAGAGTCCGCAGCGAGGGGCCGCCTGAGAGCGCTCCGAGTAGAATTTGGCCCACAGCGACTCTTTCCAATTCGTGGAAGAGATTGTCCTTAGGGGACTCGCCGGCGTTCTGGACCCAAAGCGGTCCCTGAGGTATGGGAACCTGGATTAGGTCGGATTGCTGCATATGAATGCGCCTTCAGGCCGCGCGCTTATCGAAGGCAAGATAGTGAAAAAGTCCGACACAGGACGCAGAAGGCGAAACGGCGAGCCTGTCAATCGCTCCGGTTTCTCCCCACTTCGGCGCGCGACAGAGCGCATGACGTGGTGACGCCGATGATCAAGAAGTGGGGCGCATTATTCGGCGAGAAGAAGCAGAAGCCTCCGCCGATCTTCGAGCGATATGTCCCCCTGGCGCCCTCACATCAGAACGCCGTCGATGCGATCCCTGGATGGAGCACGAGCCTGCCGCCCGAACATGGGGTGAAAGCCGGGGCGCTCGCCACCTATGCGGACCCGCGTATCGCTTGGGCGATCCAATGCTACGGCTCGCTCGAAGGGCGGGAGGTGCTGGAACTGGGGCCGCTCGAGGCCGGCCACACCTTCATGTTGGATCGGGCGGGCGCGCAGGTTGACGCTGTCGAGGCCAATCAATTGGCCTTCATGCGTTGTCTTGTGGCCAAGGAGATTATCGGGCTCCCTCGATCCCGCTTCTGGCTCGGCGACTTCGTAAAATGGCTCGAGAACTCCGAAAAGACCTATGATCTGATCGTCGCCTCGGGCGTCCTATACCACCAGCGCGACCCTCTGCGTCTCCTGGACCTCATCGCGCAAAAATCATCTGCAGTGTATATGTGGACGCATCTCGTCTGGGAGACGCACATGCCGCCCGACGACCCGCGTCGCGTCGTCTTTTCGCCGGAAGTCGAAGAGCATCTCTTTCACGGCGTGAAGGTCAAAGCCCATCGGCGCACCTATTTGCAAGCCGAGGCCAATCCCGCCTTTTGTGGGGGGATGCAGGACGAGCATCGCTGGCTTGACCACGAGGATCTCTTCGAAGCATTGAAAGCGATGGGCTTTCATGACATCCAAACCGCTCATGAAGAACCGGGGCATCTTTTTGGCCCGGCTATTTCCATCTTTGCGCGCAAATAGCCGCCAGCGGGCGCGCTACGAGCGGCAAGAAATCGGCGCTGAAGCTCTTCCATGCCGTTTTTCCGCAGGAAACCGCCTGAATTCAGAGGCTACGTCGATTCCTGCGGCGGCGGAGAGGTGCGCGGCTGGGTTTGGGACCGGCTGCGGCCTCACTGCGGCTTGCGCGTAGAAATCTACTCGGCCGGCGCGCTGATCGGCTCTTCGAAAGCCGACCTCTTTAGAGCGGATCTCGCGGCGAACGGGATCGGAGACGGCCGGCACGGCTTCAACTTCCCGTTGCCGCCGGGAGATTTCCCCGAGGAGACGATCGCGGTCAAGGTGGCGCAGAGCGAATTCTGGCTCATCGACAGCGGCAGTCGACAGCTTCCCGATTTGATGAACTCTGCCGCACGCGGTCTGCCCTTGCTGCGGCCAGCTTTATCAATGCGCAGCGTTGACGCTCTCGACGTCGAGATCGCCGGGGCGCTCCAGCGCGCATGGCGCGAGGCGATGGGGAACAGAGCCGCAAGCGCTCTGCTCGATCGCAAAACAATGTGGGGCGAGATCGTCGCGAACCGTCACCGATCCCTCCTGGCTTGCCTTGAAGGTTCCGATCCTCGTCCCCTCGCCGAGCACTTGGTCGCCGTGCAGAGATCTCCCGAATCTGTGGGCCTCGCCCAGGGAGACCGCGCTTATAGAGACTTCCTCGCAGCCTCGCCGGAAGGCCGGCGGGCGGCGGTCGTCCCTTTCCATGACATGCTCGCCTCGCTTGTCCAATACATGCGTATCGCCCGCGCCGAATGCGCGGAGCAGGATCTCGTTGGCGAGACTTTGGTCACGGACCAAAGCGTCCTGGTCGACAAGATCGAGGCGGCGCTCGGACAGGCGATCGTCTTTCCGGATGTCTTCGACGGACTCTATGGCCTGGCGATCCGCGATAAGGTTCTTCATGGCCGAGACATTCAAGCCCTCTACGCCGCGCTCCGCGCGATAGAGGCGAGCGGTCAGTCAAAGCCAGCGATTTGCGAGATCGGCGGCGGATTTGGAAAGGTCGCGCAATATGCGTGGCTGCGCGGCGTGCGGCGCTACACGATCATCGACCTGCCCACAGTGTGCGCAATGCAATATTTCTATCTGCGCAGGACGCTTCCTGAAGCAAGCATTTCCCTCGGAGCTTCAGAGAAGGATGAGGGAGACGGGATTTCTCTCGTCTTCGCACCGAGCGCATCGCAGCGCTTGGAGCTTTCCGCCGACATTGCACTCAACTGCGACTCCTTCCCGGAGATGGGCGACGCGGTCTGCCGAGACTATTTCAGACGTATTCCGCTCTGGGCGCCGCTCTTGCTCAGCATAAATCAGGAGGGCAATCGAGAGATTCGCGGGCCTAACGATCGCCAGTCCCTCGTCGGCGCGCTCCTGCCCGAATTCGGCTTCACGCGACGCTATCGCTTCCGCAGTTGGATCCGTCAGGGCTATGTCGAGGAGCTGTGGAGCGCCCCGTCGTCGCCCGGCGCCGCGCATTAGGCGATCGGCCGAAACGATGATCCCTGATCCGACCCTGCCATGCGAGCTTGAGCCCGAAGCCGGCATTGTGATCGAGAACGGCCGCACGGTTGCGACATCCGCCGAACCCTGGCTGCGGTTCAAGTCATTGGCGCGTTTCGAGTTGAGCTGGTTCATAGAAATCACTTACCGGTCAAGCATTTACGATGACCCTGTGCGACCGATCCTTCGATTTGTGACGGCCTCGGGCGAGACAGACCGTACCCTGCCTGGGCCCATTGCGGGCGTCGGCATTTGGCGCGGGGCTGCGCCGAAGGATTTGAGGAGCGTCCTGATCAGCCCCGCGGTGAGAGTCGGCCGATTCGACTTCGTCGTCGAAAACGTCAGGCCGCTCAAACTCCTGGAAATCGCTGCGATGGTTTGGGCAAAGCGGCCGCGCAAGATGTTCGATATCCTGCTCGCCGCTTCATTCGGCTATTTCGCCGAGGCAGAGAACGCAGTGGCCTGGGCCATCGGCGCCGAGCCGCTGGAGCGCTCTCGAGAGTGGCGCGCGGAGCGGGAACGCGGCGCGGACCCCGCCGGGCTGGACGCGGCGCGCACGGATTGGCGAGGGGGCCCAGCCTATCTCGCTGTGATCGATTCGCAGGACGCCACAGAGGAGTCGCTCGCGCGCACAATGGCGTCCTTGCGCGCGCAGGTCTATGAAAATTTCAGGGTGGTCATCGCCGGGTCCGAGGCGTTGGGGCCATGTCATGACCCTCTCGTGACCCGTTTTGTCAGTGAGAATGGAAAACAAAAGCTGCTCGAGGGAGAGAGCTTCCTGCTCCTGCTTCGAGCCGGCGACGCGCTCGCGCCGCACGCGTTTGCGCTGGTGACGGAGGAGTTGGCGCGCTTTCCAGGGGCAAAGCTCTTCTACAGTGACGAGTGGGTGGTCGAAGGCGAGGAGACGACGCCCTTGCTCAAGCCCAACTGGAGCCCGCTCTTTGCCGCCGCGCGCCCTTATCTCGGCCGAAGCGTTTTTCTTCGCGCGAGCGAGCTCGACTCAGGGCTCGTCCCGCTCAACGCCGCAGATTTTCAGCGCTGCACGCAGGTGATAGCGCCGAAGCTTGCTCGGGACGAGATCGTGCATTTGCGGCGGTGCCTCCTCACGCGCAGGCGCGAGGCAAGAGAGACACTGTGCGAGCCGGCGCCAATCGAGACGGTTCGCACGATGCGCGAGCCGCCATCTATATCGATCCTGCTTCCTACGCGAGATCGCGCGGATCTGTTAGGTCCATGTCTCGACAGCGTGCTCGGCTTGTCCACCCACTCGCGGTTCGAGCTCGTCATCATCGACAATGACACGCGCCAGGCTAAGGCGTTATCGATTTTGGATCGCGCCTCGAGAGATCGACGTGTGCAGCTCCGCCGCCGGCCGGGTCCTTTCAATTTCGCCGCCTTCAACAACGAGGCGGCCCGGCAAAGCTCAGGCGACGTCCTGGTTTTCCTCAACAATGACACCGTCGTCCTCACGCCGGACTGGCTCGAGCAGCTAAGCCAACTTGCTCTCGAAGAAAGCTTGGGCGCCGTCGGCTGCCTGCTGCTCTATCCCAATGGCCTGGTTCAGCATGCCGGCGTGGCCGTGGGGATCGGCCAGGACGCAGGGCACTTCGAAGCCCTACAGACGCCGGACGCGCCATCGTGGCTGGATAGGACCCGCTTCGTGAAAGAAGTTAGCGCCGTCACGGCGGCCTGCTTGGGCGTCGAGCGGAGCAAATTCATGGCCGTCGGGGGCTTCGATGAGGAGAACTTACCCATTGAATTCAATGATGTAGATTTGTGCCTGCGATTGGCCGAAAGGGGTTGGACGAACTGTTATACGCCGCAGGTGCGCCTCATCCACAAGGAATCGGCGACCCGGGGCGGGGCGGGGGCGCGTCCGCTCAGCGTCTACGCCAAAGAGCGCGATTATTTTCGGGCGCGCTGGCGCGCCGTCATCCGCGACGATCCATATTTTCACCCAGGTCTGTCGCTATTCGCTCGCCAAGCTGCGTTGGGGTGAGCCTTCGTAGCGCCAGCGGGTCCCAGGCAGCACCTCGATTATGCTCTTCAACATTGAAGCAGACAGAGGAAACCAGATTGTCGGCTATCTGGTTCCTGACGATTTCACTAAATCGCCGACGCTGCGAGTCCGCGATTCCGGCTCGGTTCTGACTGAATTTCCCTGTCTGGAAGAACGTCCGTCCCTTGTCGCTGCCGGAAGGCATGGAACCGGGCGATGCGGGTTTACGGTCGATGAGTCGACGGTGCCGAGCCTGGCCCAAAACAGTGGGCTTGAACTTTATGATGCTGACACGGACATCCTGATCTACCGGCGCAGGCAAACGGCCGACGTGACACAAGAGAAAATTTTTCGGTTCGAGACGCACTTGTTTCCTCTGTGGCGGCTCGATGAGCATGCCGAGCACAAGTTCCAATTCTTTCACAAAGGGGTGGATCGTCACGGCCGCGAGACGGCGACGCAGATGCTGCAGCTCAATAACGCCTCATCGATCTACTTGAGCGGCCGTGTGGCTTTCAAGCCCTATGAGAACCATCTTCATGATCGATTCCGCTGCATCGCGCTCATCCAGGACCCTTATGTGGAGTTGGCGGAGCGGCTCTTGATGCTAAAGAACGTGCCCAAGCTCTCCAAACAGGTTCTGGGGCCGCGGGATGTGATTACTTATCGATCGGCGATCGAATTCTCTCAAGCCGTCGAACCGGATGAAAAGAGCTTGCTACGCGCCTTTGACGCGATCTCGAAAGAAGCCATTGCTGTGCTTACCAATCCTATGACCCGACAGTTCGCAGGGGATTCGCTCGACGAGCCGCCGCCAAAGGGCGCGGTGGCCAGAGCGCTCGCATCTCTCTCCACATTTTCGCTGATCGGATTGCGCGAGGACGAGGACCTGTTTCTGGATGCGCTGGAAGCCCTTATGCAGCTTCCGACCGGCGCGATGCCCAGTCTGCACAGCTTCTCAAAAGTTCAGGATCTTGCTAAGTGTCTGCGGCTCGTGCCCGAGGCGGAGCTGCTGCTCGAGCAGGATCTTGAAGTCTACCAGACCGTGCGCGAGGCGATTGAGACCGCGATTTGAGGACCTCTGTGTTCGGCGACTCTCTAGTTGAGCATCTTTTGGACTCGCGCGCGATAATAGGCTTCTGAGAAGATGCGAGAGCTCAAAGCTCCAGACCGCAAGGAAGAGGAACTCGCGCCCCTAAGCGCGCCTTTGGGGAATCTGCCGCGCCTTCCCGTCAATGTCGGCTGGCTTCGTCCCGTCGCCGCTGCAGGGCCCGTCGCGGCGAAGCTGATCCTCGAAAACATCGAACGGGTCGTGGGGGCAGCTCCCGTGCGCACGCTGCCGACGACGCTCGCCAGCGCGCCGCCGGTGCTCCTGAGCTTCATCGGCTTCGTTTTGGTTCCGTCGCTGGCGGTCGTCCTCTATTTTGCTTTCTTCGCCTCCGATCAATTCGCGGTCGAAAGCAAGTTTGCTGTTCGCTCGGTGGAGACCGAGCAGTCGTCATCCGACTCGGCGAACGCGTCATCTTCGTCCTCATCGGCCGGGTTCTCTTTCACCGCCACGGGGCAGAACGCCTACATCGTCACGAGCTACATCCGCAGCCGCGCCATCGTCGACGACATGAACTCGAAGCTCAATCTGCGGGAGATCTTCCGCCGCCCGGAAGCGGATTTTTGGGCGCGGCTCAGGCGAGATGCGTCGATCGACGAGCTGACGCAATACTGGCTTTCCATGGTCGATACTTATGTCGACTCCCTTTCTGGCGTCGTCACGGTGAGGCTTCGGGCTTTTCGGCGAGACGATGCGTTGGCGCTCGGTCGAGCCGTGGTCGAGACGAGCGAGGCGCTGGTCAACCGCATCTCGGAGCGCGCGCGTCGCGACGCCACCGCAATGGCCGAGAAGGAAGTGCGCCGCGCTTTCGAAGCCGTGCAGAAGTCGTTAGCCGAACTGCATGAGTTTCGCGACAAGGCTGGTATCATCGATCCCGGTCAGGCCATGGGCGAGATCGGCAAGCTTCTCCTGCCGCTGTTGACGGAAAAAGAAAAACTCGAGAGCGAGTTGTTCGTCGCCACTCGCGAAATGTCCGAGGACGCCCCGACGGTGCAGGTGCTGCGGAAAAACCTCGACGCAGCGGAGGCGCATATCAAGGAGCTCAAGGCCAGAATCACGAGCCAGCCCGGAGGGGCCGGCCAGACGGTCGCGGCCTCGATCGCCAAATTCGAGGAATTGGAGATCCAGCGGCAGTTGGCGGAGCGGCTTTACGCGCTGGCCCAGGCGGATCTCGATCGCGCGCAGCTGCGGGCCACTCGCCAGAACATTTATTTGAGCGTTTTCGTTCCTCCCTCCCTACCGGAGGAATCACGCTACCCGCGTCGCTTCGCCTTTTCGCTGCTGACTTTTGTCGCCCTCACCGTGGTCTGGGCCATCGTCATGATGGTCATCGCCTCCGTCGAGGACCACAGGCTGTGATTTGGCATCTCGGGACCTGTGTCTGAGCGGGGAGCCGGCTTCGCTTACAGCGAGTCAAGGAAGGCCTCGACCCCGGCGAAATACTCCGTCCAGTTCGGCGGTTTGAAACTGTGCGCGAGCCGCCGCGCGTTGTCGTTCGCGGACGAGCCGCTTTCGGCGAGCTCTCGAACTGCGGCAAGCCAGCCTTTGCCGTCGAGCGGGGAAAGGAAGGTCGCGCAGTTCTGCGTGACCTCGCGAAACACCGGGATGTCCGAGCAAACCGCCGGGGCGCCGACCGTAAGCGCTTCGACGAGCGGTATGCCGTAGCCTTCCGCAAAGTTCGGCGCCAGCAGCGCGCGGGCATTTGCAAGAAGCTGCCGCAAGGCGTCGGACGAGAGCCCGTGCACGCGACGAACATGCGGCGCGAGGATATTCGAGCGCTCCAAGCCCTCGATCATCTGCCCAGCGCCGAAGCCGCGCCCCCCGACGCAAATGAGCTTGGGCGGTTCTCCGCCTCTGGCGACCAGCTCGCGCCAGACATTGAGCAGCAGGATATGGTTCTTGCGCGGCTCCCATGTCCCGATGGCGACGAAATAGGGGAAGCTCGCGAGTTCGGGGTCGAGAAGCGCTAGAGCGCGATGCGAAAAAGTGGAAACCGGTTTTTCGCACGAATCGCGCTCTAAACTTTTAGAATCGATCACGTTTTCTGCGTTCAGGCGATTCTGCCTGAACGCAGCGTGATCTAAGCCTCCCGCTGTCTCCAACGGCGAAGCGAGAGGCTCGGCATGGATCGGCGGGCAAGGCCGATCCAAGGCCCGAAATTCCGCCTTCAGCCGCGCCGCCGTGGCGTCGCAGGTCGTGACGATCGCCCGCGCGCGCCGCGCGATGAGCTCAAAACGGCGCCGGAACAGTGCCTTGTAGCCGGGGCGGAAATATTCGGGAAAATCCAGCGGCAGCAGATCATGCGCGAGAAAGACGGGCGCCACGTCGGGCCGCGCGTCCAGCCACCGGAACAGCCCCGGATATTCGAAGCCATGCTGCGCCACATTGAGATAGAGGGCGCCCTCGGGGATCTCGAGATGGCGGTGGTGCGCAATCCGCAGGCGCGTCTTCGCGGCGAGCGACGCCGCGGATTCCACGACCCTCTCCCGCCGGCTCCGCGCGGCTATGGGAAAGTCGCCCCCTCCTGTCAGCCATGCCTTCAATTGCCGCCGCGCGAGATCGGAGATCGAGGCGTCGGCGCCCGCGAATTTCCTCTCGTGGCCCATCGATAAATCCGCCACGCGGGCCGGGGCCAACAAGTGCGGGGCGAGCAGGCCGTAATGCAGCCCGCAGGCGAGGCGCTCGCTCCCCGCCCAATGTCTTGCATAGGCGCGGTCGACCCAGTCGATGCCGGTCGTCGTGACGCCCGTGAGCCGCGTCGTCAGATGCGTGACGTCATAAACGATCGCCCGCTTGCCGGGGGGAAGACGCTTGGGCTCGAGGGAGATCGCCATGCCGCTAATAATGCCGCTTTTTGCGATTTTCCTCAAAGCTGGACAAAAACGCTGGAGTTCGATGGACATTCTGCTTCTCGGCGGCTCGAACGCCGGCCTGCATTACGGCTGGGCCGCGCAGCTCGCCGCGCGTCTCCCCGAGCATCGGGTCTCGAACCGCTTTCTCGGCGCCGTCGGCTCGCTCTACGGGCTGATGCGGCTCATGCGCCTCGGCGAGGACGCGGCGCCGCCGCAGCTCGTCATCTTCGAATATGCGCTCAATGACGCCGTGCTGCTTGACGCCGGCTGGCTGCGCATGGACCTGCTCGAGGACACGCTGCGCGCCGTCGCGGAGCTCTGCCGCGAGCAGCGCCTGCCGCTGCTCCTGCTCTGCCTGCAGCCCCGCCCGGGCGAGGCGGCGCGCGTCGATGCGGCGGCGCGGCGCGCGCTCGCCTGCTATCGCCGGCTTAGCCAGCGCCACAGGCTCTACCCTTGCGTGACGCAGCAGGAGGCGCTTGGCGGCGTGCGCGCCGAAGATTACGTCGACAAGCTGCATCTCCACGCGGAGGCCTCGATGCGCGTCGCCGAGCATCTCGCGGCGGTCCTGCGCGACGCGCGCGTCCCCGTCCCGCGCGCGGGCGAGACGGCGCCGCCGTCCTTCCGCTTCGTTCCCGCGCGCGCCGCGCGAACGCAAGGGCCCTGCCGCCGGGTGGAGATCGTCTCCACAGTCTACAGCGACGAATTTCTCGAGGTCTCGCGCGGCGGCTCGAGCCTCTGGCCGGGGAGCGGACGCCTCGTCGCGCTGATGCTGCGCACGACGGAGACCGCCGGCGCCTATCGCCTCGCTGCGGGGGGCTGGAGCCTGCGCAAGACCGCGCAGTCGCATATCCGCGCGGTGCTGCCGAAGGTCATGCTGCTGCATTATGTGCGCGCGCAGCCGGCCGCCGAGGAGGATCTGGAGATATCCATGCCGGCCGAGGAGGTGGCGCTAATGCGTCTTCCCGAGGACCGGACTTTTCACGGCGCCCCGAGCGAAGCGCCCTTCGCGGCGCAAAAGCTCGAGATCGCCGGCGTTATCTTCTGGAGCGGCGCCCCCTGGCCGCGCCGCCTGCTGGCGGCGATCCAAACCCGCCTCGACGCGCGCGCGCCGTGGCTGGTCCTGTGGAGACGCAAATTCAGCTCGGCACCGATTCCGCCAGCCGCGCGCTGAGCTGGGCGATGGTCTCTTCCTTCTCCGCGAGCCGTGCTCTCAATTGGGCCTCCAAGGCACGAAACTCAGCCGCTTCAAGCGCGGCTTTCAGCTCGGCGTTTTCTCCCCTCAGCGCTTCCAATATCCTCATGTCCTCGGGCAATTCACTCGGCGCGCCGATCCCCTCGACGCCAAGCCGAACGATGTTCTTGCAGGGCACGGTGTCCGAGAGAAACCGTGCGGGCCAGGCGTCGGCGCTCGACTTCTTGAAAACGGCGACGAAGTCGTTCCAATGCTCGCCGCGACGCTCGGCGATGAAGGACTCGACCAGTGTCAACGGGTATCCGCGCTTTTGCGCCAAGGCGACGAAACCCTTCCCGCAGTCCGGATAGAAGCGCCAGCAATCGATGGGATAACGGTGGAACATGCCATTAGAGGGCGCGTTCAAATAAAGGACCCCGCCAGGCTTCAGCACGCGCGCAAATTGCAGGAAAGTGTCCCAGAAAGCGGGATCGTGCTCGAAAGCTGAGGTCGAGACGACGATGTCGGCGAAATCGTCCCGCAGGGGCAAATCCCGGCCGGGCTCGACTCTTATGTCCACACCGGGACCGAGTTCCACGTCTAGGCCGAGGTAAGTCGCTCCGGCGGGACAGAAGTCGCGCAGACTTCCGTTGACATTGTAAGACCCGAGTTCGATGATGATTTGCCCCGCGGCGCCGTAAATCTCAAAGAAATGTCTGCCGATCTCATAGGCGGTGTCGTGCATGATCCGGCCCCTATTTACGGCTGGCGTCGGAGTGCGCGAGCCCTTGTTTGAGATCACCTGGTCTTAGTTCATGGCGGGTTCTCATCCAAGGAAGCTTGCGCCGATTGGACACAGATCGATGGGAAAGCGAAGTGAATAACTTTTTGACGAGGGTGAGAACCGATTGTGAGGGCATCGCGCACTTAACTTCAACCCGGAAATATCGCTATTCTCCGCTTTTCGGCGACGCCGAATCTTTCAAAATGATCTCGACCGCTGGAGAGAACTCCTTCGGAGATTCCCTGTAAAACATCCCGATGCGTTAAACAATAACTGGCTTCGTTGAAATTTTCAGGGTTGACGATGGGAAACGCGGGCCGAGATGGTTTCCTGCTTCTATAAGAAGCGCTAAGTTCAGTGACAAATTTATACAGTCTTATTTCATGATACAGAATTTTATCAATAAATCCGCGTAGTTCTTCTGATAAGAATATTTCTTTTTTGAACCACGGCCGACTCCTGTTTTCTACAACTGATGAAAAATCCTCATGGATGTTGGCGAATCCAAATTGGCCGTATAATATTGGTAGATCAATTGTTGTTCCGATATATGTATAACTCAGAAGTCTGTCGCGCACGCCTTCATCGGAGAGATGCGCGAAATCGTCCCCCAGAATGTAATACGACTGACAGACGCAATACTGCTCATAATGCTTTAGCAGGATCTTCTTGATGGCAATGGGATCTGAAAAATCAGTCGATATAATTTCAAGATCTAACATCCGTTCTCTTTGATTAAATCCGTAGTATTCAGGAGGATTTGCGATTCGTTCGAAGCTGTAATTTAAGTGCGAGATTAATTGGGATAGCGGCTCCCTCACCATAGAAAAATATTCAACGGGACGGCAAATAGTAATCGCTTCCTCGCCTTCCATATGGTGTAGCGGTAGCCAAGCCAGCTTTGCTGAGAAATGAAATCGAGGGATATGTCCTGATATCCAATCCGCGTTCAGCGCAGTCTTTATGATGTCGACATTATCCAAGACCTGAGCATTACCGTGGCCGCGTGGCGATAGTCTATCTAGAACGTTAATTACGGTGCTCCCGCCAGTTTTTGGCACGTGCACGAAAACAATGAGTGGAAATCGGCCAGGGGCCAAGTCGTCGTTGTGCGCTTCAGTGTTCATCACGTTTCTCTTCTCGGTGACGGCAGCACCATTTTGACCAGTGGTATCGGGGCGTCGGTTCCCGGGTGATGGCCGCGGAAATATCTTGTGGGGTTACACACCGCGCTTTCGTAATCTGACCAACGTCTCCGAAATCCGATCACTGTAACCCCGGCACTCATTTTCTATCACGGAGCAATCGGGAGTGAAAGACACGCAACGGTTTGGAGTGAATGATTAATCCTTTGCCGGGTTGGAGGCGTATGCTATTTTTGCGACTCTGAAACGGTTCCCCAGTCGAATGCGACGCGGAGCAAATTTGCAAACGGATAGTTCGGAAGTCGAGAATGAAAAGCGCCACGCTTTTGAATGTTTTTCTTGCTGTCGCATCCGTGTTTGTGACGACGCCGGGGCAGGCAAAAGATTTGTTGTCATCGACCTCGGAAGATTCTGATGTGCAAGAGCCTGTCAGCCCGCCCAATGTCGGACCTGCAAAAGGACGCGCTCCAGCAGCAGTTTCCAGCGGAAATGTCGCTCCCGCTCGCCTTGCCAATCTTCCTGAGGTCCAGATTGACGCTTACGGCGCCGATCCCACAGGAGTCAGGAGTAGTTGCTCTGCGTGGACGTCGGCTTTGACGGCTATTCCAAATGGAGGAACCATCCACTTTGGAAGAGGCTCCTATAAATTACCCTGCGCCTTGAAGGCCTCGAACGTGAGCTTGCGCGTTTCAGGAGCTGGCGCAAGCCAGTCGATATTAGGTTTTACCGCCCCAGGCGGCGGGTTTGTAGTTATGCAGGAAAGTCATAACTATTTTACGCAGTTCGATAATCTTAAAATCCAGACTGTGCAGTTGAATCAAATAGAGACGGCCGCAATTTGGGTGAACTACACGGAGGGTTCGCATCAGTTATTTAATAGTGGTGTGTTCCGAGATATTTCGATCGATGGGGTCAACGATGGTGCGCATCAACATTATTGGAAATACGGTGTTCACTGCACAGGTTGTGATGCAGGCCTTGCGCAAAATGTGGATATAAATGGTATAAATGCCAACTTTAGAGGCTCGGGCTGGTCTCCGACTTCACAAATGAGTGTAGGTGTGTTGGTTGATGGGGGCAAGGCCGCCGGCGTGGGGGCAAGCTTGGGGAGCAATGGTTTTTTAGAAGATCATGTAACAGTGTATGATTCCGTCGTTGGTACCCAGTTTATGGACGATTCTGAGGGGCCAGTTGTAATTAACGGTAATTATGTTGGCGTGAATCATGGCGTCTATGCGCCCGACGGTGCAAACTGGCCGAGCTTTTTTGTGCAGAATAACGCATTTTCATGTTACGTAGACTGTGTTTTATTTGCCGGTTATCAACAAGGACAGATATATGCAAATTATGCCATGAAGCGCCCGGAAAGCAGCGAGGATTTCATCTGCTATGTGATTGCAGACAATCCAGGTATTGGAACGAGCATCGGGAATATTATATCTAACAACGCATGCTCTGGCTTTAAGGGGAACTCAGCGGGTGGCACGGCAATCGCCGTTTCATTGGGCCCTGCGACTGAGCAAACTCTGGTTGAAGCAAATAGCGCGTATAATGTTGATTACTTTATAGAGGAGCATAATGGGCAAACGTACAACAAAATTACAAATAACCTACTGTTTGGTTCAGTGACTAGCTGGATCAATAAGCCAAATTATGCCACGGAGTTCACAAACAATTCTCCGATTATTACTCGATTGGACAGGGGATGGTGCCCGGTGTCCGGGGCAAGGCCCAACCTTTCGGCTGGTTTGCCATGTAAGACATTTCGTCTATTCCAGTCTGGCCCGACAACTGTTACTGATTTCCTGAATGGTCAGGTCGGACAGATTGCCATTCTCACTTTCCTAGATAACAACTCGACACTTACGGCGAGCGCGCAATTGGCTTTGAATAATGGCGTGGACTGGACGCCCGAGAGCGGGGACACGATCACATTTATCAAGGACACCGAGATTGAATGGCGCGAACTTGGGAGATCGTCGGTGTGCTCCGCCTTTTGCGGTAAAGGTTCAGAGCCCAACGTTGGCGTTGGTGTCGGCTCGAGCAACTTCAGCGGAGTCCATCAAAATTCTCCTAGAGATCTTCCCGGTGTGGCAGTCGCCCCCGCTACTCCGCTACGTTTGAACATTCGCCCCTCGAATCCTCCGGGCACCACGAGCACGGTCGGTGCCATGACGGGACTTGGTGTGACTTTTGTGCCGACGCAAACCGGTAATGTCCTGATCACGGTGACGGGCGAGGGGAGAAGCAACACAGCGGGAAACGGCTTTGGCGTGGAGCTCCTCTATGGCAGCGGAAAGATCCCCGGGAACGGCGCGGAGCTTGCCGGAACTTCGACCACTTCCATAAATGTAAGGAACTTGTCGGCGAATACGCAAATTCCTTTTACTTTGAATTACTGGCTCTCTGGCCTGAGTGTGGGAAAGAGCTACTGGCTCGATCTCGGGCAAAGAGCGATGACAGCCGGAAAGATCAACCTCTACGACCTCGGCATTACAGTCATTGAAATGTGACGTCGCAATCGAAACGGTTTCACCGCTCCAGGAATTCGTCTGGTCCGGCTCGTGGCGTGACGTCCCGGCATCAGCTCCCATGCGGTGCATGTTCTACCGATTGAGGGGCTTCCGACGCGCGGCAACCCGCTATGGTCGACGCTGTAAATTTATTTGCTGCAGTGCACTGACCGCGGATTTGCGCGCTGACAAGAAGCCATGTATCATCTCCAGAAAGCAAGATCTACGGGGATCAGCGCAGTCGCCTAGAGGGCACAAACTATGAACAAAAATAAATTGAGCGAACGTCTTTCAAAAGTCGTAGAAACGGAGGCATTCCACTGGGGTGACAATGTAGCTGTGGCCTATCATGAGGCTGCTGCTGCCCACATGGACGCTCATTGGAGCAGTATTATCTTACCAATTTTGAGTACCTATCCGATAGACCTATCGGAAACTATTGACTTCGCCTGTGGGCGTGGACGAAACGCACGCAAGCTGAAAGAAGTCGGTGCCGGAAACATTACCCTGGTTGACGTTAATGCTGAGAATATCGCTTACTGCGACCAAAATCTTGTGCCCCTTGGGGGCTATGCTGTATTCTTGAACAACGGGTACGACCTTCATCCGCTCCCTTCCGAAGCTTACACTTTCGTTTACAGCTTCGACGCAATGGTTCACTTCGATTTGGAGATTGTCCTGTCTTATATAGCCGAGTTCGCTCGCGTTCTTAGACCGGGTGGTTTCGCCTTCGTTCACCATTCAAATTTTACGGGAAATCCGGGAGGGTCTTTCCAACAAAATCCGCACTGGCGGAACTTCATGTCGGCCCCGATCTTCAAACATGTAGCCGTCCACGACGGATTCGATGTCCTGAGGCAGGAAACTTTCGCCTGGGGCGGCGCCGCAGACATAGACTGCATCACGGTCATGAAGAGGATGGCAACATAAGGTGATTCGTTGCTTGGCTCTCGCTCGTCGAGCTTTGGCGATCGCGCGGGTGTGGGCTCGTCGCCCGTGAAGAACGATCTATTGAGCATGTGAGTCGGTTCTATGTTGAGGCGAGAAGCGGGCAGACGCGAGGAATGTAAATCAAACTTAATGAGAGGCCAGTTATGACGTTGCTCGGTGCGTGGGACTATCCGCGGGAAAATACGCGTGGATACAAGGTTACGCGCACTGGCGTGTTGCCGATTGTCGGCTGGCTTCTTGCAAAGCATCCGCGCGTTACTGTCCATATTAACGGTAAGGTGGTCGATGAGATAACGCCGACTTCCTATAGGGAAGACATCGATATTTATTTCGCTTCCCAGTTACCAGAGGCTTCTGGTCTCACTGGTTGGCAGCATGCCGTGAACGTCGACAGCTTTGCGGAGGAGGATGCTTACGTTGAAGTGTTTATACATGACGGCGCGCGCAGCGTATCTCTTGGTCATCGTACAATAAATCTTACACGGCCGGCAAAGTTGCGCAATCTTCATAGAATCATTGATCAACCCTACCGTAAGCTCTCAGAGCAGTTTTTTATATCCGCGCTCGACGGTAATTGGTCAACACACACGACCTCAACTTGGGCTTATGGTGATGCAGCTGCCGAGTTGTTGAATGGAGCAGAAATGGGCTTGGTCGTCGGTGCTGGAATCAGTCCCGTGATCGATAACGTTGCCCAGCTGGACATAACAGGCTACCCCAATATCGATGTGGTATCTTTCGATGATTACCTGCCTTTCATTGATGAAGCTTTCGACGTTGTCGTCTGCCCCAATGTCATCGAGCATGTTAAAAATCCATTCAAGCTGGCGAGTGAAATCAAGAGAGTAACAAGGAAGAATGGTTGGCTATTCATCAACGGAACAAATATGCATTTTACGCACGGTCTACCTAGCCATTATTTCAATCCGACGGAGTTCGGTATGCGCGCGCTCTTTGATGACGCCTACTCTGGCGAGTACGACTTTGCTGAGGCTGCGCATTCTCTCGGGGTCATTATGAAATGGGCTCACGGTGCGCTAAGTGAAAGTGGACGCAAAATCTTTGAAAGCCTGACGATCGGTGACTTGATTGGAAACTTGCATTCTGGCAACGAGTTGGTGAAAAAGGCTTTTGATGATATGCACTCTACTGGGCGGAAATCGATTTCAGCCAATGTGATTTTCAAGGGCAGGAAGATCTTGTAATATTGTTCTTAGCTCTATTTCAAAACCGCCGCCGCTTTAGTCTGTCGCCGGCCATGGGCGGTTCTGACGCCTTTGGCGGCCAATGGTGAGGAGCGTGTCCACTATCTCAGTTATATGATCCGCGCCGGTATTAACGTGATCGGTTGGGACTTCTCGCGAACTCTAATCCTTGCGCGCGCGAGTCACTGCGCGGGTACCACGGGCTTGACTTTGCATACAGGGTATGCGACCGAAAAATTTAGCTGGGCTAGGTAGTTTTGCTTAACGAGGAGGGGGCGGTTTCGACGACCGCCGCGCAAAAGTCGGCATCTGCCAACAAGATCCGCGCCGGCGATCATCCGATGAATATGGCAGTCGGAGAAGCCTTCCGGACTGAAGCCCTCGCAGAACCAAAATTAGAGGCCTGTGGGTATGACCATTTTGGCGAATCCCAATCTCTCCCTACGACTGATGTCTCGTTTTCTGCCTCGATCACGCAAGTTCAGCGCCCGCATTGAAATGGTGCGAGCCAGCGGCTTGTTCGACGAGACGGCTTACGCGGCCAAGTACCAGGTTTGGGGCGGAGCGGCAGCGATTGAGCATTATCTTTCCGTGGGCTGGAAGCTCGGATTTGATCCCTCGGAGCGCTTCAGCACGACCGCCTATCTCAGATTGAACCCGGATGTTGCGGCAGCCGACATAAATCCTTTGGAGCATTTTCTGCGCCATGGCCGAGTGGAGGGACGAAGGATTTGGGATGATGGCAAACCTGCGACGGCCGGCTTACCCGCAGCGGCAGCCCAGACCGCGTCGAGCCCGACGCCAGTAATTTCGTTGGAAGCCGAGGCGGGTAACTTGGCGGACGTCCCAATTACCCCAGATCTAAGGAGGATGATTTCTTCGCCTTATTACTTAAGTCATTATCAGGACGTTGCGCTGTCTGGCGTCGATCCGCTCGATCACTACTTATCCTATGGTTGGCGTGAGGATCGAAACCCTTCTGAAAATTTCGATACGGCGTTTTACCTTTCACGACACCCTGAGCTGAGGGCCGGCCATCAAGCCCCTCTCTACCATTTTCGCGCTAACGGCGGCGAAGCGGGTAATCTGCCAACCCCGGAACATCGCATCGTCCTAGACCCTTTTTGCGGAGAAGCCTCTGAGCTGAGGTATTGGCGAGACCGGAGTCTTAAAATCGGCGTCCATGTGCACGTGTTCTTTCCGGAATTGATCGGTGAACTGCTGATAGCGCTGGCGAATCTTCCTGAGCACGCCAAGCTCCGCTTCACAACGATCGCGGAAGGCGACCGCAGATATGTCGAAAATTTTGTGGCGGCGCGGAAACCCCGGTGGGATTTCGATGTAGTAGTTGTGGATCGCGTCGGCAGGGATGTGGGCCCCCTATTTCAGGCTTGCGCTGATCTCTGGCAGACTTCTGATTTCATGCTACATATACACACAAAGAGGAGCCAGCATACTCACTTCGGTGACGCTTGGCGCCGATACCTACTTGATCAGTGTCTCGGAATGCCGGAGCTGCTAGATAGAGTCTTCGGTGTCTTCGTCGAAGATCCAAGCGTGGCGCTCGTTTTTCCGGACAATTTCTTCGAGATCAAGAAATTCGTGGGTCTGAACGGTAATGAGGACACGCTCAGCGCACTTTGTCGCGCGCTAGGTTACCCAAATTACAACGTTCGGACGCTCAGGGAATTTCCCGCAGGCTCCTTCGCTTGGTTCCGATCCTCCGCTTATGCAAAGCTCGTTGAACACTTGAACGGCTACGATGCTTTTGCGCCGGGTGAGAGCATTGAAGGCACAATGGCACACGTTCTCGAGCGAGCTTTTGCTGCAGTTCCATCAGCGGCTGGTCTCAAGATACGTAGCTTTTCGACCCCTCGACGCCCGCTCCTCGACTACAGTTCCGAGGCGCGAGAGTTTCCTGTCTATCTGGAGCCTCACACGTCCCGATGGTTGCGCGACTCCCCCAGAATCTCGAAGAATACGCAGGCGCCCCTCGCGCCGCGCCATCCTTTCTACAACGCTCATAGCTTGAATATTCACTGGATCATCCCGTCCTTCGGAGTTGGGGCGGGAGGACACATGACTATCTTTCGGTTTGTCGAACAATTCGAACGATTTGGTCATCGCCAGACAATTTGGATTCAAAATCCTAGTAACTATCGCGCGCCCGTCGACGCTTTGAAGGTTATCCGAGAAAACTACCGTCCAATTGGCGACAGCGTGTTTGTCCGATTTCTGCCCGAGAGCCTAGCGCAGCTTTCAGGAGATGTTCTCATTGCAACGGACTGCTGGACAGCCTATCCGGTAGCGGCGGCGACAAAATTCAAAGAACGCTTCTATTTCATCCAGGATTACGAGTCGTTATTCCATCCAGCAGGCGCAATTCAGCTAACGGTCGAACGCACGTATCACTTCGGCTTCGCCGCCCTCTGCGCAGGTCCGTGGCTGGCAAAGATGGCGAGTGACCATGGCATGTGGTCGCGTGCTTGGTATTTGGCGGCAGACGAAAAATTCTATTTTGCAGCGAGCACGCCAAAGTGGAAGCGCAGGAATGAAACGACCCACATCGCCTTCTACGCCAGGGCGAATACAGCAAGGCGGGCCGTTGATTTGGGTCTGGCAGCGTTCGAAGAACTGGCTCAAATGGGCTATCATTTTCATGTTCACTTTTTCGGCGGCGAGGAGAGATTGCCTGCGATCGGATTCGAAGCGTCTTACCACGGAGTTGTGTCCCCTGAAGAACTAGGAGATCTCTATCGCCGCTGCGACATCGGCGTCGTCTTTTCGGCAACGAACTATTCTTTGATCCCGCTGGAGATGATGGCTTGCGCGCTGCCTGTCGTCGAACTCGACGTGGACAGCATTCGCGCAGTCTTCAAGGATGACGAGCTTCTGATGACGGAGCCCACGCCGCCGTCGGTGGCAAAGGCCATCGCTCAGTTGATTGAGAAGCCCGAAATCCGAGCGGCGCTTGCCGCCAAAGGTCAAGCCGCGGCAGCAAAATACAAATGGGAGGAAAGCGCGAGGCTTGCCGAGGTGGCGATCTTCGAGTGTTTGCAAGAGAAGAAATTTCTACCTTTAGACGTTGCGGAAATTTGCGCTCCGCACCTCGCGAAATGCCGCAAGGCTTCTGTCTTCCTGCCTGTGAAGAATGGCGGCGCGTTCTTTGAGAAGGTCGTGGAGCGGATTCTCGGACAAAAAACCGATTTCGAGTTCGATTTTCTTGTTCATGACAACGGCTCCACCGATGGAACCGTAGATCTGTTGAAACGCGAAGCGGCGAAGCACTCGAATTTCCGCTTCATTGAGCAGCCCCCGCACGAATTCCAGCATGGCCGGGCTAGGAACCTCGGCATCCGAAACACGGATGGCGAGTACGTCGCAATTACCACCGCGGACGCTTTGCCTGCCGACGAATTCTGGCTTGCGAACCTCGTGGCTGGCTTCAGCAAAGGGCCTCGAGTCGCTGGAGTCACTGGTCGGCACCGGCCTCATCCCAATCATGGGCCGTTCCTCGAGAGAGACATGAAGAATGGATTCGACAACTTCCGAAATCTCTCGGATGTGTACGGCTTCGACGTCCCCTTGGCGCGTCATATCTACCCGGGCGGCCAGGAATGGCAGATGATAAGCCTTTTCTATTCCGACAATAATTCGTGCATGTCCCGCGCAGTCTGGAAGGTGCTTCCCTATCCGGAGATCGACTGGGGCGAAGACATGGTGTGGGCATGGGAAGCTCTGCAGCTTGGCTTCCAGAAGGCATATGCGGACGATGCCATCGTCTACCACTCGCACGAATGGGATCTTCGCAAATCGGAGGAATGGTACTCAATCGAGGGGCGTTTTTGGATGGAGCATTTTGGTTTCGACATCGCAGGCGACGCCGACGCTCATCTCGGGCAATGGAATGTGCGCGACCGCCTGTTTGCGATCGAGCACAAGGTCGGCGCAAATCAACTCAGACGTCAACTCGGGCTGAATGTGGCTTGCTTGAGGGGCAGAGCTGCAGGCGTTGCTGAGGCGAAGCACCTTGAAGCCTCCGGTGATGAAGGCGTCGGCCGGCCCCGGTCGCCCTTAGTGCGCTAACGCGCTCTCGACTCCCATTGTCGAGGACCGAAGAAGGAGTGCCAATGATATGAATATAGGCGTCGGTTCAAAGTTCGCGATGAAATCCGTCATTCTCGCCGGCGGCCTCGGTACGCGGCTGTCTGAGGAAACCTCGACTCGTCCCAAGCCCATGGTCGAGATCGGAGGCATGCCGATCCTCTGGCACATCATGAAGATCTACAGCGCCCATGGCGTGAACGACTTCATCATCTGCCTCGGCTACAAGGGTTATGTGATCAAGGAGTTTTTCTCCAACTACTTCCTGCACATGTCGGACGTCACCTTCGATATGCGCGACAATAGTCAGACGATTCACAGCGCCAAGGCGGAGCCGTGGCGGGTCACTCTGGTCGATACCGGCGCCGAGACCATGATCGGCGGCCGCATCAAGCGGATTCTCCCTTATGTGAAGGACGATCCCGCCTTCTGCCTCACCTATGGCGACGGCGTCGGCGACGTCGATATTGAGGCGGTCATCGGGCTTCACAAGCGCGAGGGTCGCCTGGCCACCGTGACCGCAACCCAGCCACCTGGTCGATTCGGCGCGCTCGAGGCCGATGGCGCCCGGGTGCTCGGCTTCCGCGAGAAGCCAGTCGGAGACGGCGGTTGGATCAACGGCGGGTTCTTCGTGCTGAGCCCAAAAGTCGGCGACTATATCGATGGCGACGCGACGGTGTGGGAACGAGAGCCGCTCGAGCGGCTGGCGCAAGAGGGGCAGTTGTCCGTTTATTACCACAATGGCTTCTGGCAGCCGATGGATACGTTGCGCGACAAGCGCCACTTGGAAGAGCTTTGGGAATCCGAAAAGGCTCCCTGGAAGACTTGGTAAGGGGGAACTATGCGCGTTCTAATCACCGGCAATATGGGATATGTCGGCCCTGTGCTGGCGCGTCATCTTCGCAAGGTGCTAGGGTCGGCCTACCTCGCCGGCTACGATGACGGATTTTTCGCCCATTGTCTTACCACCACAAGCGAGCTTCCCGAACGCCATTTGGATGTGCAGCGGTTTGGCGACGTGCGTTCGATAACCGCCGGCGATCTCGAGGGATTTGACGCGGTCGTGCATCTGGCCGCGGTTTCGAACGACCCGATGGGGAACCGGTTCGAGGCCGTGACCGACGAGATCAATCATCGCGCCAGCGCCGCTATCGCGGAAGCGGCGGCCGAAGCCGGCGTCAAGAATTTTGTCTTCGCGTCGAGCTGCAGCGTTTATGGCTTCGCCGGCGATGGCCGCGCCCGCGGAGAGAGTGACGCGCTCAACCCGCTGACGGCCTATGCGCGCTCGAAGATCGCCACCGAGGAGTCGCTGAAACAGGCCAATCTGAAAGGTCTGACGGTGACGTCCTTGCGCTTCGCCACCGCTTGCGGAATGTCCGATCGGCTGCGCCTCGATCTCGTGCTTAACGATTTTGTGGCCTGCGCGTTGTCCTCTGGCGAGATTACGGTGTTGAGCGACGGAACGCCCTGGCGGCCGCTCATCGAGGTGCGTGACATGGCGCGGGCGATCGAATGGGCGATCACGCGTTCGCCCGAAAGCGGAGGCCAGTTCCTGGCGGTGAACGCCGGATCTGACGGCTGGAACTTTCAGGTCAAGGAGTTGGCTCAGAGCGTCGCCGAATCGGTGCCCGGCACGACCGTGTCGATCAACGCCGACGCGCCGCCGGACAAGCGCTCGTATAAGGTCGACTTCAGTCTGTTCAAGAAGTTGGCGCCGAATCACCAGCCTTTGCAGACTCTCGATACAGCTGTCGCCGGATTGCGTGATGGCTTGAGGGTGATCAACTTCGATGATCGCAACTTCCGCCAGTCGGAACGCATCCGGCTGAGAGTGCTGGAGAAGCACATGGCTGAAGGCCGTCTCAGCGCCGACCTGCGCTGGATTTGAAACCAAAATCCAATCGGGACGAAAATTATGATTTTCCATAAGACTCCGGTGAATGATGCACGCTTGATTGAGCTTGAGCGGAAAGGGGATGAACGCGGCTTTTTCGCCCGCTTCTATTGCGAGCGAGAATTCGGTGACGAGGGATTGGCGACCCATTTCGTTCAGGTCAACAATTCGTTGAGCGGCAAAAAGGGCACGCTGCGCGGAATGCATTATCAGCTGTCGCCGTCGGCGGAAGTTAAAGTCGTGCGTTGCATCAAGGGCGCCCTGTGGGACTGTATTGCTGATCTCCGACCCGATTCGCCGACTTTCGGCAAATGGTTCGGCGCAGAGCTCAACGAAGACAACCGCCTGATGATGTATGTTCCGCGCGGCTTCGCCCATGCAATCCTAACGCTTACCGACAACGTCGAGGCGCTTTACCTCGTCAGCGAGTTCTATAACGTGGAGACTGAGCGCGGGGTTCGTTTCAATGATCCCTGGCTCAACATCGAGTGGCCGATCGAGCCGGTGGAAATCTCAGAGAAAGATCGCGGCTGGCCGAGCTTCGATCGCGAATTCCATGGCGTGGAGCGGCTCAGGGGGATCAAGTGAAGATCCTTCTGACCGGCGCCAGCTCCTTCACCGGCTATTGGTTCGCCAAGGCGCTCGCGGAGCGCGGCGCGACGGTGATAGCGCCGCTGCGCTCCGCTCCAGAGTCCTATACCGGTGTGCGTCAAGCCCGCGCGAAGGATCTCGCGCACTTCGCAGTCGTCAAGCCGGGGGTCGAATTCGGCTCGTCCGAATTCTTCGCATTGTTCGACCAGAGCGACTGCGATCTGCTTTGCCACCATGCGGCGAGGGTCGCGAACTATCGCAGCCCTGACTTCGACGTGAATTTCGCGGTTCAAGAAAACACCCGGGGACTAAAATCTCTGAGCGAGCGGATCCAATCCGCCGCATGCGCGACGGTCATCCTTACCGGCAGCGTTTTCGAAGCGGACGAGGGCGCGGGAACTGAACCGCGTCGGGCCTTCTCGCCCTATGGCCTGTCGAAGACGCTGACCGCGCAAGTCTTCCGCTATTGGTGCGAAATCGGTCGGATTCCGTTGGGGAAATTTGTGATCCCCAATCCCTTCGGTCCGTTCGAGGAGCCGCGCTTTTGCGCCTATCTGGCTAAGACCTGGGCCGCTGGTGAAACGCCGGAGGTGCGCACTCCGCTCTATGTGCGCGACAACATTCACGTGTCGTTGCTGGCAAAGGCCTACGCCGACTTCGCGCTGACCACGGCCAAGGAACGGCGAACGAGCCGGTTTGCCCCCAGCCAATATGTCGAGAGCCAGGGCGCCTTTGCGCAGCGCTTTGCTTTTGAGGTGGGCAGGCGCTCTTCCGTCGCCTGCCCGGTCAAGATTGGCGAGCAGGCCGATTTCTCCGAGCCTTTGGTTCGCATCAACACGGACCCGGTCGACTCCAAACGCCTCGGCTGGAGTGAAGCATCCGCCTGGGACGAGGTCGCGGCTTATTACGCCGAACAGTTGAAGCCGCTGTAAGGCTCTAGAGAGCTCAATCTCATATCCCGCGCCCTGACGCGCGAGGAAAAAGGGCGAAAATGTCGGACGTTGATGCAGTCGTGGTTGGCGCCGGCGTCATCGGCTTGGCGGTCGTGCGGGCGCTGGCGCTGACCGGTCGAAGCGTCATCGTGCTCGAGACCGAGCGGCTGATCGGAAGCGTGACTTCCTCGCGCAACAGCGAGGTCATTCACTCCGGCATCTATTACCCGCAGGGCAGTCTCAAAGCGCGTCTCTGCGTGGAGGGGCGCCGACGGCTTTACGAATTCTGCGACGCGCACGGCGTCGGCTATCAGCGTTGCGGAAAGCTGATCGTTGCGACCAACGAGAAAGAGCGCCCTGCAGTCGAAGCCCTATTCCAAAAAGGCTTAGCGAATGGCGTAGAGGATCTCGTTTGGCTCAGCGCGGCGGAGGCGACTGCCATGGAGCCTGCTCTCCATTGCGTGGGCGCGCTTTTCGCGCCGTCGACCGGCATTCTCGACAGCCACGGCTTCATGCTGGCGATGCGGGGGGATGCTGAAGATCACGGGGCGGCGATCGCCTTCAACACGCCCTTCCTTAGCGCAAAAATCGAGGACGACGGAATTGTCATATCGGCTGGCGGAGCGGAGCCGACAACGCTCAAGACGGCGGCTCTGATCAATTGCGCGGGCTTGCAAGCCTCCAAAGTCGCGAGAGCGATCGTCGGATTAGAGCATGCGCTCGTGCCTGAGACGCGCTATGCCAAAGGCAACTATTTCGCACTTACCGGCCGCTCGCCCTTCCGGCGTCTCATCTATCCAGCGCCGCACAGTCATGGGCTTGGCGTGCATCTGACATTCGATCTCGCGGGGCAAGTGCGTTTCGGACCGGACGTCGAGTGGATCGAGGAGATCGACTATGCCGTCGACCCGAGGCGCTGCGAGGGCTTCAGCGAGGCGATTCGCAGCTACTGGCCTGGCCTGCGCGATGACGCGCTCGTTGCCGCCTATGCCGGCATCCGTCCGAAAATTTCCGGCCCGGCTGACTCCGCCGCGGACTTTCGCCTCGACGGCCCCGAGCGTCACGGCGTCCGCGGGCTTGTCAACCTTTTTGGGATCGAGAGCCCAGGCCTTACGTCTTCACTCGCGATTGCGGAGCAAGTCGTAGCTTCATTGCCCGGATAAGATTAGCGCAGAGCCAAAACATGGCCGCGCGTGGCACGCTCGATTACGAGCCCGAGAAATATCGAGCCGATCGCCACTCCCAACACATAGCGCCGGTCCAGCAGCCCCTCGCCATAGCCTTCGTAATAGGCCGAGCGCATCCATTCGACGAGCTGGAGGACGGGGTGGTAGGAAGCCATGGTGCGCATAGGCTCGGGCAGGAAATCCGGCACGAAGATCACCCCCGAGGTCATCCAGAGTACGATCGTCAGCAGCCCATAAATCGTCATCCACACCGGCGCGGCCAGGGCGATGACGCCCATCAGCAGGCCGACTCCGAAACCGAGCAGCACGGCGGCGCCGAAGGCGTAGAAGGCTTCGACGATATCCCTCGGCATGACGGGAATATCGAAAAACCAGGCCAGCACGAGCAGGATCAAAACAACGCAGCATGAGGAGAGAATCTCCAGCACGGCGGAGGCGAAGAGCACGTCGAGAACCTTGACCTCCGGAAAGGCCAGCAGGGGCCGCGTCATGATCACGGAGAGTTGCATGAAGCGCGAGAGATAGGAGAAGACCATGAAGGGGACCGTGCCAGTGGCGAGGAAGAGCACGACGCTCTCGCCGAAAGGCGGGGCGCGGCTGGCGAAGCTCCATAACGCAAGCAAGATCACAATATGGGTCAGCGGCCAGGCGAGGGCCACCAGATAGCCGAGCCCGTGCCCGAAAAAGCGCGTGCGGATGTTTCGCAGCATGACGGCGTGCAGAACCCGCCCCTGGCGCGTCACGCCTTCGCGCAGGCCGAAGCGTTCCCCATGCTCGATCAACATCCGCGATGGTCTCCTCTTCCCCCGCCCTCAGGCCATATTGTTCCGCACGAAACCCACGATGCCGACGACCACGCCATAGCCGACGAGCGAGGCGACGAGGGTCATGCCGATGCTGAGCCAGCGCTTGGGGTAGCGCGCCTCCTGCGGCTCGGCGGGCGCGACGATCGGGTGCAGATAGAGCATCTTGCGCTGCGCGAGCATGCGCGCCGCCTCCAGCGTCGCCGCCGAGGCGGCGTAGCGCTTCTCGGCGATCGCCTGCTCGAGGTCGAGATTGGCGAATTTCGTCATCTTTCCCGAAAGCGCCTTTTCCGCAACCGCCTCGACGTTCTTCTCCTGCTGCTCGGTGATCTGCGCCTTCATCTTCTGGATTTGCGCTTCCAGCGAGGTCATGCGCGTTTTCAACACGCGCATTTGCGGCGCGGACTCCAGCACATATTGGAGCTGAGTCTGATACTCCGACTGCGCCTTCAACAGCTCCGTTTGTCGCTCGGAGAGGAGCTGGCTGAGGGAGGCGCTGGTCTGGCGCACGTCCACGAGCTGCTCGGCGTTGCGCGCCTGCTCCATTTGCAGCCGCGCCGTCTTGAGCTTCTCGCCGGCGCGGAAGAGATCCGTCTCGGCCGCCGAGACCGTGTCCAGTCGCATTCGGTCGTTGAGCCCGTTGATGAGCGTCTCGCATCTGGCGATGATCGCATCGGCGATGCGCTTCGCGTCGGCGGCGGTAAAAGCCCGAATGGTCAATGTGACGATGCCCGCCGGGAAGGAAATCGACGTCTTGACCATCTTCTCCCAATAGTCCGTGAATTTCTCGATCGGCTTCTTCTTGTTGAACCGCGCCCACCAGTCGATCGAGCCCGAACCATATAATTCGCGAAGATCGACGTCTCGCTCCAGCGATTCGACCATGGCCCGGCTTTCGATGAAATTCGTCACGATCTGCGTGTCCTGGACGATCATCATGGGCGGAACGCCCGTGACCGAGCCGAGGCCGTCCATCTTGGGGATGGCGCCGCTGCTCACCGTGAATTGCGCCTCGGAGACATATTGGTCGGAGGCGAGGAGGCCGAAATAGGCGAGCGCGACGACGTTGGGGACCACGACGAGAAGAACGAAGAGCACCCAGCGGATGATCCGCATGAGCCGCGCGCCGCGACGGGCGGAGAAGCTCGACTTTTCGTAGGAGCCTCGGGCGCGGCTCGAGAAGCGCGCGCGCCGCGCCGCCTCGTTGAGCGCGCGGGAGATCGCCTGCGTGCGCTCCAGGGGGCTGAAGGGCTGCGGACCGCGAGGCTCTTCGGCGTGGTTCATGCGCAAGCGCTCATTGATTGAGCCTGTTATAGGTTTCGATCGCCTTCCCGACATTGTCAAACATGATGAGGCGGCCGTCGACGAGAACGCCGCCACGGTCGCAATAGTCGGCGATCGTCTGCATGGAGTGGGAGACCAGGATCAGGCCGGAGTTCTTGCGACGCTGCGCGAAGGCCTCCTGGCAGCGCTTCTGGAAGCGGGCGTCGCCGACGGCGGTGACCTCGTCGATGAGATAGACGTCGAATTCGATGGCCATCGACATCGCGAAGCCCAGCCGCGCCATCATGCCGGAGGAATAGGTCTTCACCGGCGCTTCGAGATAGTCGCCGAGCTCGGAGAATTCTTCGACGAAGTCGTCGGTCTTGCGCACGTCGGCGCCATAAATCCGCGCCACGAAGTGGACGTTCTCGCGGCCCGACATCTGCGGATGAAAGCCGCCGGCAAAACCGAGCGGCCAGGAGACGCGGACCGAGCGACGCACCGTGCCGGAATTCGGCAGCTCCGTCCCGGAGATCAGGCGAAGAGTCGTGGATTTGCCGGCGCCGTTGACGCCGAGCAGGCCATAGGAGTGGGTCGTGTCGAAAATCATCGACACGTGGTCGAGCACGACCTTCGTGTGCCGTTCCGTCCTGTAGAATTTGAAGACGTTGTCGAGCTGGATCATCCCGGCCGTTTCAGGTAGAGCACGCGCGTACGCCATTAGGGCGCGAATGCGGCCGCGTTGAGGCGAGACGCGAGGTGCGCCCCGGCGCAGCGGCGGGGCGGGCCGCGAGAGGCGAGTTTGGAGATCATGCTCTTTCCGATACCTTCCATTCGCCGTCGGGGTCTGCGCCGAGACGGCATCGCAAAATGGCGCGCCCAAGACGACGATCCGCAGTTTTTTTTCGCGCCCAGCTGGTTTCGCGCGTCCTATCTTCTGATCGAGATGGCGAGCGCCGACGGCGTGATGGATCCGCGGATTTACGTCGACGAGGGCGAAGGAATTTGCAGCGACGACGAGCTGGCGCTGCGCCCGACGCAACACGGCTTATTCGTCATCGCGCTCAAGAGCTTCCGGCGGGTGAGACGCGTGCGCTTCGATCCCTCGAGCTATCCTTCGCGATTCGAGTTTCGCGCCTTCATCGGCTTCAACGAGGGGGCCGCCCGCTCCTTCGTGGGGCGCCACATGCGTAGAGCAGCGCAAAGCGGCTCGATTGCGCCGAGCTGCGAGATTGCCGCCTCACCACGCAGCGCTCCGCTTGCGGACCTCGGTTCCCGCGCCACGAAATTTCGTAGCGTCGCCGAGCACTATGAGCAGGTCATTGCGATGGCGAGCGCGGCGCATGCGGGAAAGGCGCCCTGGAGCGGCGATGCGCCCTTTCTTTCCTTCCTGTGTCCTGTTTTCAACCCTCCCGCCGAATATCTGGAACAGCTGTGGCGGTCGTTTCGTTTCCAGCGGCAAGGCGCCGCGGAGCTCGTCCTTTGCGACGACGGCTCGTCCTCGGGGGCGACAGTCGAGTGGCTCGAGGCTCACAAAGACATTCCCTTTCTGACGATCCTCAGGCGCTCCGCCAATGAAGGCATTGCCGCGGCAACCAATGCCGCGCTCTCCGTCGCGCGAGGAAAATGGGTTGCACTCATCGATCACGACGACGCGCTCACGCCCTTTGCCGTCGACCGCATCATCGACGCCCTGGAGCAGGAGCCGGAGGCCGAGTTTCTCTACACTGACGAGGTCGTGGCCGACGCCAAGCTCGAGCCTCGGGAGTATTTCCTCAAGCCCGCCTTCGATCCGGTGCTGCTCTCCGGCGTCAATTACGTCAATCATCTTTCGATCTACCGCCGCGATCGACTGCGCGAGATTGGGGGTATGCGGCAAGGCTATGAGGGTTCGCAGGATTACGACCTGCTCATGCGCTATCTTTCAGGGGTCCCCGAGCGGCGAATTCTGCATCTTCCCTATCCCGCCTATGTTTGGCGGCGCGACGGAAAAAGCTTCTCGGCGAAGTTCATGGAAAAAGCGACGCAGAACGCGCGCCGGGCCATCGCGGAACGATATGCGGTCGGCGGCGCGCCAGCCACTGTCGACCCGGCCCTGGACGCAAATCTGCATCGCGTTCGCTTCGATGGCCTCGAGAGAGCCTGGCCGCGGGTCTCGGTGGTCATTCCCAGTCGCAACGCTTTCCCGCTCATCTCGAGCCTGCTCGACGATCTCGTGAAGCGCACCGATTATCCCGACCTTGAAATCATCGTCGTGGACAACGGCACGACAGACAAGAAGGTCCTCGATCTCTATGAAACGATGCGCAAGACGCACGCGGCGTTCCGGGCCGAGATCGAAGCGGAGCCCTTCAACTTCTCCAAGCAGATCAATCGTGGCCTACGCCTGGCGCAGGGGGAATATTTTCTCCTCCTCAACAATGACATCGAGGTCCTCGATCCGTCCTGGTTGAAGGAGATGGTCTCTTGCTTCGACTATCCCGAGACGGGAATTGTCGGAGCGAGGCTTCTCTATCCCAACGGCAGTTTGCAGCACGCCGGCGTCATCGTCGGCCTCGGCTCGGTGGCGGGGCACTGGTTTTGCGGCATGCCGGCAAAATTCCCAGGACCGATGGGCCGGCTGACCGTTCGCCAATCCTTTGCAGCGGTCACGGCGGCCTGCATGCTGCTCTCGCGTCAGTGCGCGGACGCCGCCGGGGCATTCGACGAGCAGACTTGGGCCATCGCCTACAACGATATTGATTTCTGCCTGCGCGCCGGCCGCGCCGGCTTCCGCGTGGTGTGGACGCCTTTTGCGACCCTGCGTCACCATGAGTCGGCGTCTCGCGGCAGCGATGAGACAAAGGAAAACCTCGAGCGCTTCAATCGTGAGAAGGACGCGCTGCGTCGGAAATATTCGCTCTCAGAATATGTCGACCCCGCCTACAACCCATTTTACGGCCGAGACGACAGCCGGCCGCGTTACATCCTTCCGGCCGCGCTGCCGGGTCCTCGAAGCTTCAAGGTTTGAAGCGCGGCGCCCTCAGCAATCCTGCAAGCTGGATTTCAGCTCTTTCCCATCCGCCGGTCGGCTCGCGACCTTCTCTAGGAACGCGTCGATCTCGGACAGGAACTCGTGCTTTTGCGAGCGCTGGACCTGCGAGAATGGAGGCTTCGCTTCCCGTTGCCGTGCTGAGCCCAGTCCAGCATGGGCTTCGATTGCCTCAAGCCAGCCGAGGCCGTCCAACGGATCGAGATAGTCGAGAGCGTCCCCGCCGATCTCGCGGAAGACATCGATGTCGGAGGCGATGACGGGAATGCCCGCGGCCATGGCCTCGGCGACGGGGATGCCGAATCCTTCGCCAAATGAGGGCATCAGCAATGCGCAGGCGCCAGCGAGGAGGCGGCGCAGGCCCGGCGTTGAGAGCCCGCCGACTTCGACGATGTGGGGGCGGAGCGATTCGCTGCGATCGAGCAGGTCGAGAGCGTTGTCGCAAAGCCAGCCGCGCTTGCCGACGATCACGAGCTTGGGGACCGGACCGCGTGTCGCCAGCTCCCTCCAGACATTAAGCAGCATCAGATGGTTCTTGCGGGGCTCGATCGTCCCGCAGACGACGAAATAGCTGACCTTGGCAAGGCGCAAATCCGCCGCCTCAAATGTCGCGAAAGCTTGTGAGACGGGAGGTCGCGCCGTGCAGATCGGCAGGTCATTGCGGCCCTTCTCGGCGGCGAAGACGCGTAGGCGGCGCGCGACCACCTCTGTTCCCGTGATGGCTCCGGCTCCATAGCGGCAGATGTTGCGCATGCGCAGCAGGTGCCTTTCGGGCTCTCCTGGCCAAAAAAATTCCGGAAAATCTATGGGCAGCAGATCATGCACATAGAACACCGGCTTCACGTCTTTTCGTTGGTCGAGCCAATGAATGAACCACGGCTTGTCAAGCAGGAACTGGCTGGCGTTGACGTAGATCGCGCCTTGGGGAACCTTCGCGAGCGAAGCCCCTGGATAAAAAGCCCATTGGCGTAGGGCTCGCCAGTTCTGGGCGAAGAGCTTGGCGTCGAAGCGGCGCTTTACCCGTCCCTCGGCCGCCCGGCGCGGGTTGGCGCCCAGCAGCGCGCCGACCACGGATTCGTAAACTGCGTCGTCGCACGGGTCGATAAATTCGTTCCAGCACGCCTCAATGCCGCCAATGGTTCGCAGGGCGGCATCGGCTCCGGCAAGCCTGTGGCCAAGGCATGTGTAAATCAGCGCGCCTCTGCGTTCGTCGGGCGAAGAGAGGAGATGGCGAGCTAGCGTGAAATCGATGCGATCGATGCCGTTAGGCGAAGGGTTCAGCGCCCGGGTGACGAGGCGCGTGATGTCATAGATGACAGGCGCCGGCTGAGTAGAGCCGCCCGCCGATCCGCGCGCATCGGTCTGTGAAGGGATCATCAACGCCGGCGGTCTCGTGGGAAGCTCTCAATGAGCAACTCGAACATTGTTTACTGCACGATCCGCGCGCCGACCAGCTTCGGCTCACGGTCGAGCAGAGCGCAAAGAGAGCTATCGTTTGCGCGAGTAAGACGCGGGTTGTCTGGATTTCACGCGAAGAATGCCCGCCGCCAAGAGCGGGAGCGCGTCGTCCTTTGAGACATCCGGTCGTCGAATGCGGGGACGCTAGGGGGCGCCCCTCTGCCGCTCGTGGAAGCCGCCGCGAGGAAATCCCGAGGCATCGGGTCAGCTCCGGACCTGGGGCGCCTCGAGGCGTCGCCGCGCCGGATTGCGGGCGCGCCTACACCGGGCTCGTTCACTCGGAGTTGCTCGCCTCACGAGCGTCGCAACGCGCGGCTAGATGACGATGACGCGCGACCGCGAGTCGAGGTCGCGCGGTGGGCCGCGAGGGGTGCGGACTCGCTCGGGAGGCCGCCGCAATTCGCTTCACCGACTGACGCAAAGGGAGGCCACTTGCACGGCGTGAGGTCGGGCGAAACGGTTCTCCTTTCCCTTCCCGGCCGCCCAAAACGGAGCGACCCGACTCGTGGTCGCCGGGGGTTGGCGCAAAGCCACGAGGTGAGAATTAGTGCCTCCGAACATGCGCTTGCGCATCGCGCCAGGCTGTGCGTTGAAATCAAAGGCTGCGGCATTCTCTTGAACTGTAAGCTCAAATCGACCGTCAAACTAGGCCGCAGGCTGTGCCTTTTATCTGGCCCTAAATCGGTCGCTTGCGCTCCCTTATCTGCGCTCGCGCACAAAGGCGCGAGAGACTTCGCCAGCAAGCGCCAGAGTGCGAAAATCGCCATCACGGCGCTTCGGGCGCCAAAACTGGATGAAAAGTTTAGCGGACAGCAGGATGACCGCAGCTGTTCCATCGTTCGACGTGCGGATCGCGCGCATGCCCTCTCCGAAAGTTTTGTCTTCCGGAGGCGCGGGAAGAGGGGATGGGACGCAGCTCTTTTTGCTGCTCGAGCGTCGGCGATCGCAGCTCGGGCGAGCATGACGGATGGTGATTCTCGCGCGGGCGCGGTGAAAAATATTGACGCTGCGCGCACGTCGATTGGCGCAGCCGTTGGCCTATTCGGCCGCAGCTCGGAGGCTCGCCGCGATACCACGCCGGTGACGTTATCGACGGCTTGGAAAGGGCAACAGACGGCCGAAAATGTTCTCCGTAGCGGCGGGAGCCGGGCTTCTCGGCGATAAGAAAGCTGCCCGATCAAAGCTCCCGACCATGTCTGCGAGACGAGCTGGCCGGCGAAAAAAAATGTCACGCGGGGCGCAGGAACAGCTCCGCAGGCCGCGCATGACCAGCATCCCTCGATGGTCTCCGGTCGTAGCTTTCCGAGCGCCCCTCAGACCAAGATTATCCTGTCCCCTGACGCTTTCGGCGGGCCGCTGGTTGAGAGGAAGATATGGAAGCGCTCACCGAATTGCGCATCGCGTCGTTGACGACATTCTGGGTGCGCAGTGAACGAACGGCGTGCGGAGAAAGGGAGCGCAGGCGTGCGGCGCGGAAGTGAATATCGCGCGAAGACGAAGCACGACTCGTACAAGGTCAGAATCAAAATCTGGCCCGAGTGGTCGCGTTCGAGCGTCCGCCCCACGACGATTTCGTCGAGGCCTCTGGGTCAGATCTTCTGTCCAGGAACTGCGGCCACGCGCTCGATGAGCGGCGCTCGTCGCGCCAGTCTGCGAGCGGCTCCGGAGGCCAAACGACGCGCTGGGTGTGGCGTTTCAGATGACAACCGACGGCAGTTCTCGCCCCGACGGGTGAAGTCGGAAAGGTCGCCTGTGGGAAGCTGACGGCGCGGGGGCCGCAATCGATTTGCTGGTCGCTATCTCAACTCAGCTTCGAAGGCGAGTGCGTTCAAGTCCCCTGAGTTCCCGATCAGTCCCAGGAGCGTCTCAGCCTTCATTGCTGAGCCTTCTTTATGACGACAACGGAACTGAAGAAATTTCGCGAAGTGCAAATTTTTCGTAGTGAGCGCGGCGACTGGGTTGGCCAAGCAGGCGGTTATCCACAGGCTGCGTTTCAGGGGCGGGCCGTTAGAAAGAATCCGAAGGATTCTATGTTAGTACAGTTAGGAGGCGCGTGAATGATTGCTGAGCAATGGGTTAGACCCCTTTTCGGTTCCCAATAGCACGAGGATTTGGTCCCTGATAGCACGATAGGTGCGGTTCCCAATAGCACGATACTATCCACGAATTACCCACAGCTTATCCACAATGGGCGTGAGGAGCCTGCGGCGCGTTACCGCGGGACCGGCGTGGAACCAGAAGCGCGGCGCTGGGCTGTCCTGAGCGGATCGGAAGCTGATGAGCCGTCAGGGTCGGTTGCGGACGATTGACTGCGGATCGAATGAAAAACGTGTCGATCAGAGTCAGACCGCGGCCGCGACGCGTTATCTCAATTCAAAAAGTAATCCGAATCGCACGACAGCGCCGCCGATTTCTCGATGCGAAGCTTCAGCTGCTTCCTGATTGAGATCTTGATTGCGATGATCGTCATTATGTCGCGATCAAGAACACCCTCGGGAACTTTGAAATCGGGTAAGTGCGACGGGCCTCCCGCAACTATCGGGATCGATTCAGATATCCGATTTTCTCTTCTTGAAATCGTTCAGGCGCTTGCGCGAAGCGCCGCGCGGGAGGATCATCGCAAAGCCCAGGAGGCCGAAGCGACGACACTGCGGAGGCACACCGATGAAACGCGCAGCGATTTACGCCCGTTTTTCGACGGAGCTCCAGAACGAACGCTCCATCGAAGATCAAGTGGCCGTTTGCCGAAACTACGCCGAACGCAATGACCTCGAAGTCGTCGGCGTTTTCCACGACCGAGCTCGGTCCGGAGCGTCGATTTACGGGAGGGATGGGTTGTTGCGCCTTCTCGAGGCTGCTCGGGACGGCGCCTTTGATGTGATCGTGGTCGAAGCGCTTGATCGCCTGTCCCGCGACCAGGAGGACCTTGCCGGGATTTGGAAGCGGCTTAACTTTGTGGGTGTCGAATTGCGGGCGGTGCACGAAGGGACTGCCGACCAAATTCAGATTGGCGTGCGAGGTCTGCTAGCCTCGCTTTTCTTGACAGATCTGGCTCACAAGGTTCGACGTGGAATGCAAGGCGTTGTGCGGGATGGGCGCCATGCCGGCGGGCGAGCCTATGGCTATCGGCCTGTCGCCGGCAAACCCGGCGAGCTCGAAATCGTCGAAAGCGAAGCTGGGGTGATTCGCCGTATCTTTCGCGACTACGTCGACGGCAAAACCCCGCGGGAAATCGCGCACGCGCTCAACAGGGAAGGCGTAAGTCCGCCCCGCGGCTCGAACTGGACGCCCTCCACGATCAACGGCAACAAGAAGCGTCACCACGGGATCATTCTCAACGAGCTTTATGCGGGCGTTGTCGTGTGGAACCGAGTTCGGATGATCAAGGACCCCGACACCGGACGTCGAGTCTCACGGTCAAATCCGCCAGAGGAGTGGAAGCGCGCGCACGCGCCAAGGCTGGCTATCGTCGACAAGGACGTGTTCGAGGCTGCTCAACAGCGCAAGGCACAGCGGTCGTTCGAACCGCCCGAACGCGTGCGCAAAGCCAAGTTCCTGCTTTCCGGCCTGTTGAAGTGCGGTTGTTGCGGCGGCGGGATGTCAATGAAGGACCGCGATCACGGCCGCGTTCGAGTTCATTGCTCGACGATGAAGGAAGCCGGAACCTGCGCCAACCGAAAGATTTTCTATCTCGACGAGATCGAAAAGGCCGTCTTGACCGGTTTGCAACAGCACCTCAAGGCGCCGGAACTCTTGAGAGAGTTCGTTGCGAGCTATCAAGAAGAGCGTCTGCGACTGGCGGCGGAGAAGGTCAGACAGCGCGGCAGGTTAGAAAGCAGGCTCGCGGAGGTGCAGCGCACGCTCGATCGGCTGTGGTCCGACTATGAGAAAGAGCGCGTTCCAACGGAAGTCTTGGGGCCTCAGATGAAGGAGGCTCACCAGCAAAAAGTGGCGCTGCTCGCGGAACTGGAGACGCAGCCTGAGCCAGAGAAGGTCCTCGCCCTGCATCCCGCAGCTCTCCAGCATTACGAGCGGCTGGTCGGACAGTTGAACGAGGTTTTCGGGCGGGGCGTCACGCCGGACAATGAGGAGGCCGCGGAGAAAATCCGCGAGCTGGTGGCGAAGGTCGTCGTCAAGCCGGCCGAAGAGGGGTTCAAGCTCGAGCTTCAGGGGCGATTGGCCATGCTCATGGGCGCGGCCAAAGTCTACCCCAACATGCGCATCGCGGCGTCGGGGGGACGTGTGGTAGCGGAGGAGGGATTCGAACCCCCGACACAGGGATTATGATTCCCCTGCTCTGGCCAACTGAGCTACTCCGCCCCGTCAAGGCTCTGGCGCCAAGGGCGCCACGTATAGGCGGCGCGCTTCTTGGGTGTCAAGCGCGCGTCCCGGATCTATCGGCTCATCCCTTCGCGCCCCGCAGCAGCGTGTAAAAATGCGCCTGCTCGGCCGGATTGTCGCGGAAGGCTCCGGAAAACTGGACGGTCACGGTCTCGGAGCCCTGCTTCAGCACGCCGCGCATCGACATGCACAGATGCTGAGCCTCGACCAGCACGGCGACGCCGCGGGGGTTGAGCTCCTGCTCCAGCGTGTTGGCGATCAGCGCCGTCATGGCCTCCTGCGTTTGCAGCCGCTTGGCGAAAACGTCGACGAGGCGCGCGAGCTTCGAGAGTCCGACGACGCCGCCCGTCGGATAATAGGCGATATGCGCCTTGCCGATGAAGGGCGTGACGTGATGCTCGCAGTGCGAGAAGAAAGGAATGTCGCGAACCATGACGAGATCGTCATAGCCTTCGACTTCCGCGAAGATGCGCTCCAGCACCTCGCGCGGGTCCTGATTATAGCCGCTGAAGACCTCCTCATAGGCCTTCACGACGCGCCGCGGCGTCTCGCGCAGGCCTTCGCGATCCGGGTCGTCGCCGGCCCAGCGCAGGAGGACCCGCACCGCCGCTTCCGCTTCCTCGCGCGTGGGCTTTTCAATTTCGCGCTTCAGCGCACCGAGCGGTTTATCGATCAAGGTCTTAACCACGTCATCCATGTGGAGCCTCCGACGGGTGAGAGAGCCGTGTCTCCGGCCGACAAGCAAAACCGGTTCCAAGAGCCGGCTGAAGCGCGCCGTGGGAAGCGGCGCCGTCGATCGCGCGGGAAGGGTTACGGCTTTCGTTCTAAACTCCGCGCTTTCGCGAGGAGCGTCATACGCCTATATAGAGGTTCAGGACGGCCAAGATAAGCCCCCGTTCGATATGCCATGATCGACGCTGTCTATAACAAACGCATCCTCGAGCTCGCGGCAGATATCCCTCGGCTGGGCCGCCTCGCCCATGCGCAAGGCAGCGCCACGGCCCATTCCAGGCTTTGCGGCTCGACGATCACGGTCGATCTGAGCCTGGACCAGGGTAGGGTAAGCGATTTCGGTCAGGAGCTGAAAGCCTGCGCGCTCGGCCAAGCGAGCGCCTCGATCCTCGCGCGCCACATTCTTGGCGCCACGCCCGAAGAGCTGCGGGCGCTGCGCGAGACGATGCGTCAAATGCTCAAGGAAAACGGTCCGCCGCCCGCGGGTCGATGGGCGGATCTCGCGGCGCTGGAGCCGGTTCGCGACTACAAGGCGCGGCATGCCTCGACGCTGCTGCCCTTCGACGCGGTCGTCGGCGCCCTCGACGTCATCGAAGGCGCCACGTCTCGTTAGATCACCCTGCGTTCAGGCGCAGCCGCCTGAACGTCGATGCGGCAAGTTGGAGCGCGTTCGGATCATTCCGCCGCGACGAGCGAGGCGGCCGGCGCGTTCTTATGCGTCGAGGCCGCATGGGCGGGCGAAGGCAGACGCTTCCAGGTTTCGCCGCCGCAGAGGAAGCCCATCAGGCAGCCCTGCACCGAAAGCTCGGCGCCCTTCGACTTCACCGTGATGCGGCCGTCGTAGGTCTTCTTGTCGTCGGAATTGTAGAGTGTGCCGCGCCATTCATTGGCCGCGACCTTCTTCGCCCCTTGCAGGATGACGGTGCCGATGCCGGCCTTGTCTTCCGCGTTCTCCGCGTCGACTACCTTGGCGCAGAGCAGCCCCTGGCCGCAGTCATAGAAGCTGAATTTGACGCCGCCTTCCTCGCGAAGCCACAAGCCGCGCGGGTCCATCGGATCGGCCGCGCGCGCCACGCCGGCCAGCGCCATCGCGCCGAGCGCGAGGCCGATGAGGAGGCTCGAGGAATGGGAAATGGCTTTCATGGGCCGCTCCTGATCGTTGATGACTAGAAAACTCTAGCTCCGCATCTGGGCGAATGTTCGGCTTCTCAAAGGCGATTAGACGACGATCTTGGTTTCCCTTCCCTTAAAAGCGCGGAGATTCAGCGGAAAATTCGCCTGCGTGGCTAATCGCCACAATTGCGTGGCGCCCTCGCCGCGGCCATTTCTCTCCCTGCGGGCCGCCCGAGGCTTTGTCTGCGCAGAGCCGGTCAGCGCAGGCTCGGCGGGCGTTCCATTGCTTTGCAAACGATGCGTCCAGAGCCAACTTCTGTTAAGCCGGTTCTTGGATATCGAAAAAACAAATCGAGGCCACTCATGAGTTTTTCGCATCCCAAGCCCGCCGGGCTCCCCAAGAATCCCAGCTTCTCCTCAGGCCCTTGCGCGAAACGACCGGGCTGGTCGCCGCAAAATCTGAGCGCCGCGGCGCTCGGGCGCTCGCATCGGGCCAAGGCCGGCAAGGAAAAGCTCGAGCGCGCCATCGCGCTCACGCGCGAAGTTCTGCGCGTGCCAGACGACTATCGCATCGGGATCGTGCCGGCCTCCGATACGGGCGCCGTGGAAATGGCGCTCTGGTCGATGCTCGGCCCGCGCCCCGTCGACGTTCTGGCTTTCGAGAGCTTTTCCAGCGGCTGGGCGACCGATGTGCAAAAGCAGCTCAAGCTGCCGCAAGCCCGGGTCTTGACGGCGCCTTACGGCGAGCTGCCGGACCTCGCCCAAGTGAATGGCGATCATGATCTCGTCTTCGCCTGGAACGGCACGACCTCCGGCGTGCGCGTTCCCAACGCGGCGTTCATCGCCGCCGATCGCAAGGGCCTCACGATATGCGACGCGACCTCTGGCGCCTTCGCGCAGCCGCTCGATTTCGCCAAGCTCGATGTGACGACCTTCTCCTGGCAAAAATGTCTCGGCGGCGAAGCGGCGCACGGTATGCTCATTCTCTCGCCGCGCGCGGTGGAGCGTCTCGAGTCCTATGTCCCGCCCTGGCCCTTGCCGAAAATCTTTCGGCTGACGAAAGGCAGCAAGCTCATCGAAGGCGTCTTCGCCGGCGAGACCATCAACACGCCGTCGCTCCTATGCGTCGAGGACTATCTCGACGCGCTACAATGGGCGCGCTCGATCGGCGGGCTTGACGCGCTTTGCGCGCGCGCCGACGCCAACGCCGCAGTCGTGGCCGAGTGGACCTTGCGCCAGCCGGCCTTCGCCTTCTTGGCGAAGCAGCCGCAAACGCGCTCCAACACCAGCGTCTGTCTCGAATTCGCCGACCCAAGAGTCATCGCGATGGACCCCAAAGCGCGTTCAGGCCTGGCCAAGGCCCTTGTCTCGCTCGTCGAGAAGGAGGGCGCTGGGTTCGACTTCGGCGCCTATCGAGACGCGCCGCCGGGCTTGCGCATCTGGTGCGGGCCGACCGTCGAGCCCGCGGATGTGTCGCTGCTCACGGATTGGATCGATTGGGCCTTCGAGCAGGCGCTCGCGATCTTGCCTGCGTAGATTCGCTTCTCAACCGGGGTCTTCTCATGCGCCCGAGGGTTCTTATTTCCGATCAGCTCTCCGCGGCCGCCGCGCAGATCTTTTCGATGCGCGGCGTCGACGTCGATTTCCAGCCCACGCTCGGGAAGCACCCGGAAAAGCTGGCGGCGGCCATTGGCGGCTACGACGGCCTGGCGATCCGATCGGCGACCAAGGTGACCGCCGAAATCCTTGGCGCCGCCAAACGGCTGAAGGTCATCGGCCGCGCCGGCATCGGCGTCGATAACGTCGACGTTCCCGCCGCGACGGCGCGCGGCGTCATCGTCATGAACACGCCCTTCGGCAATTCGGTCACGACCGCCGAGCACGCGATCGCCCTGATGTTCGCGCTCGCGCGCGAAATCCCCGCCGCAGACGCCTCGACGCAGGCGGGCAAATGGGAGAAGAACCGCTTCATGGGCGTCGAGATCTCCGGCAAGACGCTCGGAGTCATCGGCTGCGGCAATATCGGGACCAATGTCGCGACGCGCGCTCTCGGCCTCAAGATGCGCGTCATCGTATACGATCCGTTCCTCTCGGGAGAGCGAGCGGCGACCTTGGGCGTCGAAAAGGTGGAGCTCGACGAGCTGCTCGCCCGCGCCGACTTCGTGACGCTGCACACGCCGCTCACCGCGCAAACGCGCAACATCCTCTCGCGGGAAAATCTCGCCAAAACCAAGAAGGGCGTGCGCGTCATCAATTGCGCGCGCGGCGGGCTCGTGGACGAGGAGGCGTTGCGAAAGGCGCTCGACGACGGCCATGTCGCCGGCGCGGCGCTCGACGTGTTCGCGACGGAGCCCGCGACGGAGAACCCGCTCTTTGGCCGCCCCAATGTCGTCTGCACGCCCCATCTCGGCGCCTCGACCACCGAGGCGCAGGAAATGGTCGCGCTGCAGGTCGCCGAGCAGATGTCCGACTATTTGACGCGCGGCGCTGTAACCAATGCGGTGAATTTTCCCTCGATTTCCGCCGAGGAGGCGCCGCGGCTGCGGCCCTATGTCGAGCTTGCGGAAAAGCTCGGCCTCCTCGTCGGGCAGATCGCCAGCGCGGGCGTCGACAAGATCTCGCTCGTCTATGAAGGCGGCGTGGCGGAGCTCAAGACAAAGGCGATCACCGCCTCCGCGCTCAGCGGGCTGCTGAAGCCGATCCTGCAGGACGTGAACCCCGTCTGCGCGGCCGCGATCGCCAAGGATCGCGGCGTGGTCGTGGAAGAGATCACGCGCGAGGCGGAGGGCGATTACGAATCGCTCATGAGGCTACGCGCGGTCACGAGCCAAGGAGAGATCGGGGTCGCCGGAACCGTCTTTCACGACGGCAAGCCGCGCATCGTGCGCGTGGGCGACATCGCGGTCGAAGCCGAATTCACGCCGTCGATGATCGTCGTGTCCAATGAGGACAGGCCCGGCTTCATCGGGCGCTTCGCCGGACTTCTCGGCGACGCCAAGATCAACATCGCGACCTTCGCGCTCGGGCGCGACAGTCCCGGGGGGTCGGCGATGGCGATCGTCGCCGTCGACGGCGACGTGCCGGAGGAGGCCCTGGCGGCAATCCGCAGACTCAATGGCGTGAAGCGCGCCGCGGCGTTGAGGTTTTAGCAAGCCCGCCAGCGCCCGGTCGCATCTTTCTCAGCTGAATCGCGGCGCTTGCCTCTAACCGAGAGAAATCGCCGCCGGGCAGAGCCCTCGAGAAAAAAATAGACAGGCCGCCTGAAGTTAGCTAAGATTCCTAGCTAGGAGACGCCTATGGAAACGGTCACGATCCACACGGCCAAAACCACGCTATCCCAACTCCTCGCCCGCGTTGAAGCTGGCGAGGAGATTGTGCTCGCGCGCGGGAAGGAGCCCATCGCCAAGCTCGTCCCATTCAATCCCAAAAGGAACGGCCGTCGTTTCGGCGCCTATAAGGGCTCCGTGATCGTCGGTCCCGAATTTTTCGAGCCGCTGCCGGAACAAGAGCTCGTCGTCTGGGAGTGAGCGCAAATGCGCCTGCTGCTCGACACGCATGCATTCTTGTGGTGGCTTGCCGGCGACGAGCAGCTTTCTCCCTCCGCTCGGGCGGCCATCGCCGACGCCGAGAACGAGGTCTTCGTGAGCGCCGCCTCGGCTTGGGAAATCGCGACAAAACACAGGATCGGGAAGCTGCCCGCCGTCGCCGCGATCGTCGCAGACCTCCACGGCGTAATGTCGGATCAGGGTTTCATTGGCCTGTCTATCAGCGTCCGACATGGACAAGCAGCCGGCGCCTTGCCCGGACCTCACCGGGATCCCTTCGATCGAATGCTGATCGCACAAGCCATGCTCGAGGGCCTGGCGCTCGTTTCCAACGAGCTGGCGTTCGACGCTTATGGCGTCCGTCGGCTTTGGTGAAGTCGCGTTCGAACGACGATTGAAAAGCCATTCATTCCAACCGTCCGTCCTACTCGCGCACAAACTCCTCGGCGCGAAACCCCTGGGCGTAGAGCAGGCCCGTCAGATCGCCGAAGTCGATGCGATTGTCGACCGCCTCGACGACCGCCGGCTTTGCGTGAAAGGCGACGCCGAGGCCGGCGACCTTGAGCATTGGCACGTCATTGGCGCCGTCGCCGACGGCGAGCGTTAGGGACAGCGGGAGGTCGCGATCGGCGGCGAGGCGCCGCAACGCCGTCTCCTTGCCTTCCTTGGTGACGATTGGCTCGCGCACCTCTCCCGTGAGTTTTCCCGCTTCGATGACGAGGTCATTGGCGACTACCGCGTCGAAGGTCAGCATCGCCTCAACATGCCGCACGAAATAGGCGAAACCGCCCGTCACGAGCGCGACGGCGGCGCCATGTGCGCGGGCGGTCGCAACGAGCATGCGCGCTCCCGGCGTCAGACGGATCTTCGCGGCGGCTCTGGCGAGCTCGGCCTCGGGCAGGCCAGCGAACAAAGCGAGGCGCGATTTGAGCGCCTCGACGAAGTCGATCTCGCCGTTCATCGCGCGTCTCGTGATGTCCGCGACCTTGGCCTTAACGCCAATCAGCTCGGCGAGCTCATCGAGCATCTCGTTCTGGATTATTGTCGACTCGAGGTCGGCCACGATGAGGCGCTTGCGACGGCCCTCGGCGCGCTGGACGAAAACATCGAGCCGCGCGTGAGGGAGGCGTTCTGCGAGCGAATGACGGACTGCGGTCGCGACGCCATCCGGCTCGGGGCCTTCAAAAAAGAGATCGCAGGCTTGATTTGGCGCGAGCCAATCCGGCTCGCCAGCCCTGGCGCCAAGCGCGCGCAACGCGTCGCCGCTCGCCGCTGCGGCCTTCGCGGTCAACGCCGCATCCGCCGTTTCGGCGACGAGCGTGAGAATGATCTCGGGCATGCTTTGCTCTGACCGTGGGTCCAGAGCGCGCTTCTACCCGTTTGGCCCGGAGGAGTCTTGCGCCGCGCGCATCCGACCCAGCGTTTCAGCCCGCGAGACAGAAAAGAAAAGCGGCCTCGATCCGCTCGAAGGCCGCTTTAGGCGTCTAATTATCGAGCAGGGGACGGCGCGGCGAGACGCTCGCGCGCCGCCCTCCGGTCACTTGCCGAAGATGCTCGCGCGCAGGATCATTTTCGTGCCCTCGCATTCGGCGTAGCCGACGATGCCTCGCTGCTGCGATCCGGCGCCCGACGGCGGATGGCCCTTCCAGACGCAGCCCTTCTTGCCGTCGGAACGATCGCTCATCGTGATCGTGTAATTGTCACCCGCGGCCTCTTCGCCCTCGACCTTATAGGTCATCATCGAGCCGTTGTCGGCCTGGATCTCGGCAGTTCCCTTGAGCTTATTTCCGTCCCGCGTGATGGCCCAAGTGCCCTGGCCGCCCTTGACGCCGCCCAGGTTCTCTTCGGTCACGAGCCATTGCTCCGCGGCGAAGGCGAGGGTGGGGCCGCAGCACATCAGCGCCGCGGTCGTTGCGGCGAAGGCGAGCTTTTTCATTATCATTCCTCCCAGTGGAAGCGTTCTTTGTCTGATTCAGTCGCGCCCAGGCTTCTTTGCGTGAGGAGAATTGTCGCCGCGCCTCCGAGGACGCAGCGCGAGTCGCCAAATCTCGAACAGTTTCGTTCCGGCGGCCAAGTGCGCTAAGTCGCAGCTAAATGCGAGAGTCTTTCTAGCTTCGCGGGTCGACGCCGTCAATCAAGGCTCAGTTTTAGGCCTTTTCGATTCTCGAGAGCCGCTCCTCTTGCATTTTTTGTGACGCTCGGCGATAAGCCCCGCTTCCAAACCGCCCGGCCAGTGATGGGCTGCCGGGGCGGTTTTTTTCGCTGTCGTCAAGCGCGGGGTTCCCCGGGGCGCGGCGCGAGAGACGAGAGGGCCCAGGGCCCCAAGGAGAGCAAAATGCCCAAGCTGAAGACGAAATCCGGCGCCAAGAAGCGCTTCAAGATCACCGGCACCGGTAAGGTGGTCTACGCCCAGAAGGGCAAGCGCCATGGCATGATCAAGCGCACCAACAAGCAGATCCGCAATCTGCGCGGCACGTCGATCCTCTTCAAGACGGACGGCGACAACATCAAGAAATACTTCCTGCCGAACGGCTGATCGCTTCGCGCTAGAATCACAACGAAAGGATTATCGTCATGGCTCGCGTCAAACGCGGCGTCACCTCCCACGCCAAGCACAAGAAAACCCTGGATGCCGCCAAGGGCTTTTACGGCCGCCGCAAGAACACGATCCGCGCCGCCAAGGCCGCCGTCGATCGGTCGATGCAATACGCCACCCGCGACCGCAAGGCCAAGAAGCGCAGCATTCGCGCGCTCTGGATTCAGCGCCTCAACGGCGCCGTGCGCGAGTTCGGGCTGACCTACTCGCGCTTCATCGACGGGCTCAACAAGGCTGGCGTCACGATCGATCGCAAGGTGCTCTCCGAGCTCGCGATTCATCAGCCGCAGGCCTTCGCGGAGATCGTCGCCAAGGCCAAGGCCGCGCTGCCCGCGCTGCCCGCGGCGGCCTAAGACCCCCTCTCTCCGCCGAGGCTCGCCCGCGCGACGAGCCTCGTCCTCGTCATGGCCGGCCCCAGGGCTCGATGACCCGGGGGCATCCGCGCATGCCGCTGCGCGCTTGCTTGAACGCCTTCACGCAAGCGCGTCGAAGAACCCCGAACTCACGCCTTCGGCTTTCCGGGCGCAGCCAGCAGATCCGCCAATTCATTGGCGTCGATCGGCTTGATGATGTGGCGGTCGAAGCCCGCCTCGAGCCCGCGTTTGCGATGCTCGTCACCGCCCCAGCCGCTCAACGCGACGAGGATCGCCTCTTTTCCCTCGGGCGTCGCGCGAAGCGCCCGCGCCACCTCATATCCGTCCATGCCCGGCATGCCGAGGTCGATGAAGGCGATGTCCGGCTTGAATTCTTTCACCTTGGCGAGCGCCTCGGCGCCGCTGTAAGCAGCGCGCGCCTCGGCCCCGAAGCTGCGGAGCAACAAGACGAGCGCGTTGGCGACATCGGCGTTGTCGTCGACGACGAAAACGCGCTTTGCAAAGGCGGATAACACCGGCTCCTGCTTGACCGTCGTCCCTTGCGCAGGCGAGTCGGCCGTGGAAAGCGGCAGGCGAATGACGACCGTGAAACCCTTGCCGGGACCGTCGCTGAACGCTTCTATCGTTCCGCCATGAAGCGCCACGAGGCTGCGCGCGAGCGCGAGGCCGACGCCGAGGCCGCCGGTCAGCTTGGCGTGAGGAGCTTGTTCGGCCTGAACGAAAAGCTCGAAGATCTGCGACAGCATGTTTTGCGGAACGCCAACGCCATTGTCGCGAACGCTGACAAAAGCGCTCCCGTCCTTCTCGCCGCTCGCAATGTCGATCTGTCCGCCTTCCGGTGTGTATTTTGCGGCGTTGGAGATGAGATTGCCGAGCGCCTGCGCGAGACGCACGGGATCGCCATAAACACGAAGCGGCTTCGAAAAGAGGGAGACATTCAGCTTGTGCCGCTTGTCGTTGATGGCCGATTCATTGGCTTCCATGGCGCGGCGAACGACGTTGTTGAGATCGAGAAGCTGCGGACGCAGCTCGATTCTTCCCTGCGTGATGCGCGATATGTCCAAGAGATCGTTGACGAGCCGGGTCAGCTGCTCGATCTGGCGCGCAGCCATGGCGAGCAGTTCTTGAGCCTCCGGGACGTCGAGCTTGAGGCGGGTGAGCGTCTGGATCGCGTTGCTCGTCGTCGCCAGCGGATTGCGCAGCTCATGCGCGAGCACGGCGAGGAACTCGTTCTTGCGGCGGTCGTCCTCGCGCAGCTTTTGTTTCAACTGGTAGGCGTTGATGGCGTCCGCAGCGTTGCGCGCCACGATGTCGATGAGCCGCGAATCGCGTCTTGAGAGCTCGTGCGGCTCTCGAAACTGCATGCTGAGCACGCCTACGATTTTTCCCGGCGCACCCACCAGCGGCGTCGAAAGCTCGGCCCTGAATCCCGCCGCGCGCGCCTCTTCCAAGATCGGAGCGCCGGCGGGATCCCGTTCGACATCCGTGATCATGATCTGCTGAAGAGTCTTCAGCACGCGCCCATAGTGCGAGGCGTCGGAGGACTCGGCCGACGCGAGACGGCCCAAGAAGCGCTCCGAAAAGCCTTTGTGCGCGGCGATCCGCAGATTTTGGCTCGCGTCGTCGTAAAGATGAATCGCGCCGAAATCGGCGCCGACCAACTCGATCGCGGTTTTCAACACGTCGTTCAGGGGCTGGGTAATGTCCTCGCTCTGGATGAACTTCGTGCTGAGCTGCTGAAGCTGCCGGGTCGCCTCCAACTCCATGTGGAGCTCCGCCTCCGCGGTCTTGCGACTGGTGATATCGGTCAGCGTCAGCACGACGCCTTCGATGCGCGCCTCTAGCGTGCGATAAGGCCGAAGGCCGATCATGAGCCAGCGACGATTCTTCGACGCAATTTCCCGCTCGATGGGCGTTAGAGTCTTGAGCACCGTAGCCACATCGCTTTCCAGCTCGGAATATTCGAGCAGGTTCGTATAGTCGGAGATGCGGCGGCCGATATCGCCGGGCGTGATATTGAAGTAATTAGCGACGATCGGCGTGAACAGCCTGATTTTTAAATCGTTGTCGAGAAACAGCGTGCCGATCTCCGTCGCCGCCATCAGGTTCTGCAGATCGTTGTGCGCCCTGGAGATGATTTCAAGTTTATTCTTGAGCTCGGTGTTGACGGTTCCGAGCTCCTCGTTCATCGACTGCAGCTCTTCCTTACTTGTCTCGAGCTCCTCCGCCGTCGAGCGATACTCCTCGTTGATCGATTGCAGCTCCTCGTTCGCGGCGCGCAGCTCCTGCGTCGCGAGCTCGTGCTCCTTGCGGCTGGCGCTCACGCGATCCTGAGCGATGGAAAGCTCCTTGCGCAGCCGCACAACCTCCTCGCGATTGATGTCGTCGTCCTGGGGCGCCTCGCCGTTTTCGGGCGTCTTGCCGGCCTCGATGAACAAGACGAGGGCGTTTCCCTGCGCGCCGGGTTCCGCCGGCGCCGAGGGCGCGACATGCATCGACACCAGTCGGCGGTCGCCATTGAAGTCGACGGCGATCGGGGCCGTCAGCGTCGGCTGGCCGCTTTCGAACAGGCGTTGCAAGGCGAGCTTCAAATCGACGCGCAGCTCCGGCCGCACCTGGGCGGTCAAGTCGCTGCTGAACGGTCCCCCCATCGGGCGAAAGTAAAGGCTCACATTCGGCGAGAGATGCAGGATGCGTTGAGAGCTGTCGATCAGCACGTTGGGCGGCGCATGCTGCTCCAGCGCCGTCGCATGCGCGTGGCCGACGGCGATCACGGCCTCGGGAAGGACGTAATGCCTCGGCCCCAGCTCCCTCGGCCGATGATCGGTCGAGAGCTGCGGGAGCATGGGCGCGACCTTCTCGGTCTGCGCCAGGGGCGCATAGATGCGCGCGTCGCGGTCCACGACGCGATAATGCGACGTGATCGATTCAACCGTCTCGGCCGAACCCAAGAACAGAGAGCCGGTCGGCTTCAGCGCGTAATGAAACAGGCTGCAGAGCTGACGCTGTAAATCGTGCTGAAGATAGATCAGAAAATTGCGGCAGGAGATCAGATCGAGCTTGATGAAAGGCGGGTCCTTGAGCGCGCTGTGGAGCGAAAACAGCACGAGGTCGCGCAATTCCTTTTTGACGCGATAGCCGCCGCCCTCCTCGACGAAAAAGCGCTTCAACCGCTCCTCGCTCATATCGGTCTCGATGGCTTTCGGGTAGCGGCCTTCCCGCGCCACGGCGAGAGCGGCCTCGTCGAGATCGCTCGCGAAGATCTGAAGGGTCGGATGCACGGCGCGCTTCGCCGCCTCCTCGAGGAAGAGCATGCCGACACTGTAGGCTTCCTCGCCGGTCGCGCAGCCGACGACCCAGATGCGAATGGGCGCATCGCCTTGGAGCTGGTCGAAGATCGGCGCGACGACCTTCTCGGCGAGCGCCGCATAGGCGGCGCGGTCGCGAAAGAACGAGGTGACCGAAATCAGAAGATCGGAAAACAGCTCCTTGGCTTCGTCGGCGTTGGCGTGCAGGAATTGATAATAGGCGTTGAGGCTCTCCTGCCGCGTGACCTGCATGCGCCGCGAGACGCGGCGCAGGATCGTCGCCCGCTTGTAGCTCGAGAAATCGTGGCCCGTGCGCTGCCGCAGATAATTGACGATCTGGCGCAGCTCTCTTTCGGCTTCCTCCTCGCCGACGCCGCGCATCGCCTCCTTGCTGCGCATGACGTCCGCGATCTGCCCCACGAGGCGCGAGATGGGCGCCACGAAGTCGACGACGCCGGTCGCGATCGCGGATTGCGGCATCATCATATACTCGGCCTCGTTCGGGTCCTGCACGAAGATGACGCCGCCGGCCTCCTTGATGGCGCGCACGCCGACCGCGCCGTCGGAGCCCGAACCGCTCAAGACGACGGCGACGCCGTCGCCTTTGGCGAGGGCGATGGACCGAAAGAACATGTCAATGGGAGTACGCCGCCCGCGCGGCTCGCTGAAAGGACGAGCCGTCAGATCGTCGCCCTTGATCACGAGCTCGCGGTCGGGAGGGATGACGTAAACGCAATTCGCCTTGAGCTTCGTCGAGTCCTGGACGGTATGCACCGGCATGGACGTGCGCGTCGCCAAGATCTCCGCAAGCGCGCTCGGCTGATCCGGCGCAAGATGCACGATGACGACATAGGCGAGACCGAGGTCGTCGCCGATCTGAGAGAAGAAAGCTTGTAGCGCCGTGACGCCGCCGGCCGACGCCCCCATGGCGCAAACTGGCGTGAGGGGAGGATCGTTGGCGCTTGAATCGGTCATAGGACGTTCTTCACGCGAATTTGTGCTGAGGAATTTACATAGGTTCCTTTTTTCGTAGCTGGCTTCCAGGCCAGCGGCTAGTTTTTTCGTATTCGCAGAACGCGCGGCTTCAGCGGGCGCGGCCGCTTCTCATTGGCCCGCCGTCCCGCTTGAGCCAAGCGCAGGCGGGCGCCATCTTGCCGAGGCCGCCGGCCGCGCCATCATGAGCTATGCGGCGCCACAGGGGGATGATCGCATGTCGTTGCTGGGACTTTTGATCGTGGCGATCTTGGGGGGCGTCGTCGCGCTCGCCTCGCTGAAGCCTAACACGTTTAGCGTCGCGCGAAGCGCGGTGATCGCCGCGCCGGCCGAAGCCGTTTTCGCGCGGCTCGTCGATTTTCACGAATGGAGAGACTGGTCGCCCTGGGCGAAGCTCGACCCCAATGCGACGAGCACGTTCGAGGGGCCAAACAGCGGAGTCGGCGCGAGCATGGCCTGGTCGGGCAACCGCAAGGTCGGCGCCGGCAGGATGACGATCCTCGAATGCGTGAAGGACGAGCTGCTGCGCATCAAGCTCGAGTTCCAGCGGCCGATGCGGGCGACGCACGCCGCCGCCTTCGAGCTAAAGCCCGAGGGCCCAGGCACAAGGCTAGTATGGACCATGAAGGGCAAGAACGATTTCCAGGCGAAGCTCTTCTCGCTTTTCGTCGACTGCGACAGACTGATCGGCGCGGATTTCGAGAGGGGCCTCGCCAATCTGAAGGCGCTCATCGAGGAGAAGCGCGCCGCCTGAGCAAAAGGGGCGCGTCAAGTCGCTGCGCTCGCGTGCGCAGCGACTCACCTTCGCATGCAAAACGAAATGTTTCGCAAACACAACGGTCGCTTCGCTTTGCGAAAAGAGGCGCCGGGCTGGGCCTCGGCGCTTTTTTCGTATTTCAGATTGGTTGTGGGGCAGGATTTAAACCTACGACCTTCAGGTTATGAGGCCGCGCGGGCATCGAAGAAAGCCCTGTAAAATCAGCGTACCTAAAGAATTTTGCGCCATGGAATTTTCTGAAATAGTTTCAATCTCGGCAGGTCCGTCCATTTCTCATTATTTATATACCAATAAATTCAATATCTTGGATGTTCGCACAGCGATAAATGACTCAAATTGGCGTGGAACGCGATTGGGCGGCGATGGCGCGGCTGGCAAGCGCCTTCGCCACGCCCCCGTGCTGAGAGACTTTAAAGGCAATGGTTTCGTTTAAACCGCGGATGGCGTAGGAAAAGGCTAACCCTTCTGAAAATACAGGAAATGAACGACATGAAGTGTCCAAAATGCGGTTCGGAATATGCTTATGAGGACGGCGCCTTGTGGATCTGTCCGGAATGCACGCATGAATGGAAAGAGGCCGAGGCCGCGCCAGAAAGTCCATCGCAAGATAAAGCTGTGCGCGACGCTAATGGCAATCTACTGGCGTCGGGCGATACCGTAACCTTGATAAAGGATTTGAAGGTCAAGGGATCGTCATCCACCGTGAAAAGCGGCGCCAAGGTCAAGAATATCCGCTTGATCGACGATGCTGTGGACGGTCACAATATCTCCTGCAAAATCGATGGTATCGGCGCGATGTATTTGAAATCAGAGTTTGTTAAGAAGGCTTGATTGCTTGGGGCCGCCGGCTTGCTCTGCGTTCGCGCTTCAAACAGGGCGCGCAGCTCGCCGGCGCGGACGCCGGTGGCGCTGGCAAAAGCGAGCTTGACGCGAAAATACCTCGTCGGCGGCCGCGAGCAGGGCCACGCATCGCTTCCGTGGTGTGGCAAGGCTTCAGAAGAAATGAAAAAGCCCGTTAGAGCAGAGCTGGATCTCTGTTCTAACGGGCTTTCAATTGGTTGCGGGGGCGCGCGGCCTCATGTGTCGTAATTTGCGATCCCGTTGAATTACTGGGGCTTCTGGTGAGATCGAGAATCCCCATCAACTCGCCGCGTAGCTCGGCGTTGAGTTGCCCTCGCTTCTCGCCGGGTGTGAGAACGACTTCGCCAATCAAAGAGCGGATGGCTTCCGCGGCCTCCCTGCCGCCGTCCGAACTGCTTAACGCTTCGGTGAAGGTAGCGACCCTGGCCCGATAGATGTTGGCGACGTTTGGATGAACGTCGGGCAGGATGGGATCAGCTTGAGCCATACGCGAGGCGATTTCGGTCTTCTGAGTCTCCAATTCCTCCATGCGCGCTTTCATCGCCGGCTGGTACATGCCGTCTTCAATGGCGCCGAGAATCGCAGATATGGCGCGCTCGATCTTGTCGAGCGCGCGACGGTCGACTTCGTTCTGCGCGCGGCGGTCGTGATTGAGACGATTCACTTCCTCGTGATAGGCGCGCACGGCTTCGGCAACAGTATCGGCCGAAATGAGCCGTTCATTGAGGCCAGATAAGACGCGCCGTTCGATCCGATTTCGCAAGATGGTGCGGTTATTGTCGCAGGCCCCCCGCCGGTGGTGATTGAGGCAGCCGAAGCGATCACGTGTGATGAGGCCGAATTTACCGCCGCAGGAACAGCGCGTTCATTGTCCCCTTGAGCCCGACGTGAAGCTCGCTGATCTCGCCTTCGGCCAAGGTTACGATGGGAACGTCCGCAAAGCGCAGGTGCTTGAACAGCGTTGCGACGTCCGCCTGATCGCGACTGACGCGGTCGAGCGCTTCAGCCAGCACAACATCGAACCTGTGGCGCTGGGCGTCCTGCAGGAGCGACTGAATGCCCGAACGCAGGATCATGCTGGCGCCCGAAATGGCGGCGTCATGATAGACTCCAGCAATCTCCCACTTCTCGCGCTTTGCTTATTCCCGGCAAAGCCGAAACTGGTCGTCGATCGAGCTTCCGCTCTGAATGTCGGACGAATAGCGGGCGTAGAGCACAACACGGGTCATCGGCTTGTCTCCGGTTCTGCTATTCCTCGCCAGCCTTAAAATCCGCGGTATCGACACAAGGCTTGTTGTCGTTGGCGGCGCGCGACGCCTCGTAATGTTCCCGCGCAATGCAACGTCCGACCAGGCGCGCGATGGTTAGGGCAACCTTGTCGATTTTCTGCCGCGTCTCATTCTCCGGTTCGCCATCAGGACTCTTGTTGTCGTTGGCCGAAGCGAGCTCATCTAGGCCCAGTTCGATGTCGTTTGCCATGCTGCGGCTCATTTTCGCTGAGGTCAAGCAGGCATAAAGCGGCGACACGATCCATGATGGAAGTCCAAATCATTTGTCGTCGTGCTGTGGCGCAAAAAGACTTGCACGTTGCGGTTTCTATATGTTCCCTTGAGCGATCCCAATGAGGTTCGTGAGTGGAAAGCGCTAAGCGATCATTCGGGGTCAGATTTCAATAGCGCCTCCAGCAAATTGTGGCGTGGCGAAGCAAAGGGATTCACGACGGTGACGCCTCCCCAGGTAAATCCCTCCTGAAGGTCCTCGGACAGCAGCAGGCGGCAGCCTGCCTGCGAAACGGCCGACAAGATGACCGCATCCCAAATTCCGAGCTGATGATCGGTCGCCAAATCGAACGCCGCCAACATGACGACTGGAGAGGTCTCTACGACAGGGAAAGCGTCTCTCCAACTCAACAACGCGTCACGGGCGTCGCTTCGCGATTTGCCAGCCTTACGCACCAGCACGTTGAAAAGCTCGCCAAGCACCTGCACCGGAACAACCACCAATTCCTGCGGCAGTCTACGAAGGAGGTCGAGACAGGGGGCGCGTCGCTCGGCTCCGTTGACGCCCTCGGCATAGGCGAGGACATTGGTGTCGATGGCGACCCTCACCGATCATCCTCGTAGAGTTCATCCCGGGACCAGCGCCCAGTTTCGACGATGGACTGCTTTTCAAGGCGGGCAAGCAACGCCGTCCGCGCGCTCCTCGCCACATCTTCGAGTTTGGCGACGGGCGCGATACGCGCGACAGGTCTTCCATGGCTGGTCACAACATAGCTATGGCCCTCCCGAACCCCGCGCAGGATCAACGAAAACTTGCGGTTGGCTTCGGCGGCTGAAACGGCTTCTTCCATGGCGCAGCTCTCATTGTAGTTATATTGACTATATTATTCGCCCTCAAACGAAATCACAAGCTGATTTTACAACCCCAGCCCGCGCTTCCTCCCGAAATTCCAGTCGATCCCGCCGCCGCCGCGCATGACGCCGGTGATGTGCTGGTCGAGCCGCGTATCGAGCACCGGCTGCCAGGGGACGAGGCTGAAGCCGAGACCGTCGTCGATCATGGCGAAACGCCCGCTAGCGAGCGGGGTCGAGCCGACCAGCTTGCCACTGATGTAATCTCCGGGCTTCACTTCCTTGAAGGCGAGGCCGCGCTCGGCGGCCATCGCGCGGCCAACTCGACTGACTTCGGCGCGCTCCAGCCGCGCGAGCATGTCGTCGCCCGCGCGAAATCGCCCGTCCGCCGAACGGTCGGCGTAGCCCTTCTCGATCAGGGTCTGTTTGCGCCGCTCCATTGCAGCCGTTACGTCGCGACCGAAATTGGCCTGCGCGATCGGCGTTTGGGCGGGAGCGGTGAGCTCGCGGTCGAGCCACGTCGCACCATCGCTGCCGATCTGGGCCTCGAGGTCGAGTGTCGAGAGAACACGCACGGCGAGCTCGTCACCGCCTCGGTTGAGATCATAGCTCATTCCCCGCTCCGTTATCTCACCCGGGACGCGCCATTTGTCGGCGTCGAGCCGCTCGACATGCCCGGCCCGGCGGAGCGCCTCCAGCCGGCGGACATGGAAGCGGACGAAGGCTTCCGGGTCCTTGCCTTGACGTTCGAACCGGCCGCGGATTTGGGCGAGATGGCTGCTCGGGCGATAGATGCCGCCGTCGCCTTGCGCGACGATGCCGATATTGCGGTCTGCCGCCCTCGGCTGGGCGATGACCGGCTTCGTTTCGACGATCATGTCCCGGCGAATGTCCTCGACGCGACTGGAATCGGCGAATTCAACGTAATGGACTCGGCCGTCCACGCCATCAACGATCAAATGAACCCGCTCGCCCATCTCGTCACCGGCCAGTCCTTTGCCGAGGACGCGGCCAATGATCGGCTCTCCGCAGCGGTCCTCGTGAAGGAAGTATGAGTTTGGATCCCGCGCCTCGGCGAGGCCGCGCTCGGCGAGCGCCCGATGTACGGTCTTGATGATGTCGCCCCGTTCACCGAGCGCCTTCAAGGTCGCTTCGGCCCTCTCGGCGAAGACCCAACGGCCGGGCTCCGTCTCGTCGGCGAGGCCGTAACGCTCCAAACGCTTCGCCCGGCTGATCAGAAGATGCCGATTCTCGTGGATGGGATAGGCGGCTCCCTCGCCCGGACGCAGGTCGACGAGGCCCTGGTCCCGCTGCTCGGCAATGAGCATTCTGTCGAGCCGGGTCAACCTCTCCGCGTCGACCTCGTTCGCCAGTTTTCGGGCGACTTCGATCTCGCTCTGATGCCCCAACTCCAGGGTGACGAGTTCGCTCGCCCGATGGCGGACGCCGTGGGCGATGTAGTCGCCGGCGATGTTGAGAACTTTGCCGTCGTCGGTCTCGCCCCGGACGATGATGTGACTGTGGGGATGGCCGGTGTTGTGGTGATCGACTGCGATCCAGTCGAGACGCGTGTCGAGGTCCTTCTCCATCTGCCGCATGAGGTCGCGCGCGAAGCGACGCAGGTCGGCCATCTCGACCGCGTCCTCAGGCGCGACGATAAAGCGGAACTGATGCCGGTCGCCGCGCCCGCGCTCAAGAAAGGCGCGTCCGTCCGCTTCGTTCTCGATCGCCGAATAGGCGCGGCCCTTCTCTCCTTGGCGGGTCACGCCGTCGCGTTCGAGATAACGCAAATGGGCGTCGGCTGCTCGGCTCGCGACGCCGCGCAGCTTTGGACCATGGCCTCCTCCGCGCCCCTGGAGATTGAGCTTCACCACCCGGGCCTTGACGACGACGCGGCGCGCTCGAAACCTCCCGGCGGAGTCGCGACGCCATCCGCCGCTCTCGGCCGACAAGGACGCTGCTACTTTCGCGCCCCGACCTCGCGCGTTGAACCGCCCGCTCTTCTTCCTCCCGGTCGAACCGCCGATCCGACTCGGATTGCCGGCCGCCTTCCTGACGGCCGCCTCCACGCGCTTCACGAACGATTGTGGGCGCGCGTCGCTGCGGATTCCTCCCCTGCAGGAGCGCTCCGGTCGAATACGGAAATCCTCGGTGTCGTCGCCTGCCATGGCCAGAGGATCGGGCATGGACTCGCGCGTCGCAACAGTCGAAAATCACGCGTCGAAGGAAATCGAAAAATAGCGCATGATGTCGTGCAAGCAGCGGCGCGATGGATGACGCACCTCGCATTGCGGCGCTGGGCTCAAATTGAAATGATGAACGAATTTGACGGCGGTCGCGCCACACGCACCTCGCACAGTGCTGAGAGAGTGCTATTCCGAGGTGCAATAAACAATGTGCAGACAAGCCCTTGCGAGCGCAGCGAGCGGCGAACGTCAGTTCGCTTTATCTTGCGGTCACACTTAACTTCGGTAGCTACGCGAAAATCCATGCTAGAAAATCTAAGCTGATCGCCTCAATCGAGAGCCGAAAAATCGGGAAAAAAACGCCGCGATTTTCGCAGTTTCATTGCGCATCGGGCGACCTTCCAAGCGGACCATCTTGCCATTTGGACTGCGCGCCCCGCAGCCGTTCCAATGCAGGTTCCGAGGTCGAATTGCTGCCGCCGATTTGCAAAAGCGCCGTTGCCGAAGCACTGAAATCCTGCAAGCCGAGCGACGGCGAAGGGGCAGAGAATTCACCATCGAATGGCCCGCCTCCTTGCACGAATCGGAGCGCGTTGCAGCGCCAAGTCCATGCCGAAGTGCGAAGGCTCCGAAGGCGCTCGCACAATCTACTGCTAGGCGGCCACGAAACATCGCTCCTTAGAGCTCGACCGTGCTCTGTTCCAGGATGGGCGTCCCACTCCTCTCTCGGCGCGATCGGCGGGCGCTCCGCTTCTTCCACCAAATATAGGCTCCAGTGACGCAGAGCGCCGTGATGACGAAGCCCATGGCGCAGACGAAGATCTTCATCGGCAGGCCGAAGACGGCAGCCATGTGAAGAAACATCAGCCAGTGCGTGATGGCTTCTCCGGACTTGTCGTCGGCCCAGAGCATTGAACGGGCATATTCGCCCGTGTTGGCGTCGAAGAAGACCGCCGTCGTGCCCCAATCGACCCAGTCTTTCGAACTCTGCACGGCGAGAACATATTGACCGTCTCCCCTGTTGAGGCCGAGAGCGATTTCACGATCGACAGTGAAGCCTCGGCGCGCGGCCTCCTGCGCCATCAATTCGTGGCCGCGGGCGTATGCTTCGCGAAAGCCGAGACCGGGCGTCTCGAGCGGCGTCATCAAAAGCGACCTCTGCTCATCGAAAAGCGTTCCCATGTCGAAGGCGGACCGCATGACCGGCAGATAGACGCCCGTGAGATTGAAGGAGACGCCGGACCAGGCGAAGACGAAGAGCATCGCCCAGGTCCAAAGTCCGAACGCCCGGTGAATGTCGAAATTCAGCCGATAGGCTCCGCCATTCCAACGTATGAGCCAGGCCGGCTTCCAACGGTTCCACCAGTGGCCGCGCGCGCCGTAGGAATGCTCCGAACTAACGTGGAGCGGCAGGGTCAGATAGAAGCCGAAAAAGCAGTCGATCGTCCATGTCAGCGCGACGATCCCGAGTAGCGTGCTTCCCCAAAGCGCGTAGCTTTGTGGCAGCGCGAGGGCGGTATGAAGACGAAGGATGAAATTGAGAATCCCTCGCCGATCGAAGGAAATTTCTCGCGTGTCGCGCGAGCCGATCTTGGCGCCGGTATAAGGATCGAGGAACAGTTGATTATAGGGAAGCACGAGGGGCTTGTCCGTCGCGGGATCATTTCTCGGCGAAATGAACACGGAGAAAGATCGTCCCTCCTCGCGTCGCAAGTCGAAAGAGTCGACGCGCGCCTGTGGCTCGAGCGCCTCGGCCCTCTCGCGCAATTCGAAAACGTCGAGAGTTGGCCCTTCTCTCGTCGGCGCGTAAAAGAGATCGGCGTTGAGCCAGCGATCCAGCGGCTCGTGAAACGCCAGGACGCTGCCAGTGAGGCCGAGGATGACGAGAAAGCCCGTCATCGTCAGCCCCGCCCAGCGATGAACCCAGACAAGGATGTTCCGCATTGCTTCGCTCCCTCCGCTGAACGCGCGTGTCAGTATTTCGCGACGATGGCTTCCGACGCGAAGCTGTTGAAGTGGTAGTTCAGGCCGCCGCGCAGGATGTTGATCTGCGGATGGAAGTTGGCGTCAGTGTTTCCGCTCCAGCCGCCCGAGACCCCGCCGCCGCTGATGTCGGCGTAGAGATATTCGAGCTTCGCCGACCAGCTCTGCGCAAACATCCATTCCGCGCCGGCGCCGACCGTCCAGCCGGCGCGCGTGTTGGCGACGCCCCAAGCGTCCACGCCGTCGTAAGCGAAGCCCGCGGTGGTGTGCAGCAGCAGCGTCGGCGTCACGAGATAGCCGGCGCGGCCGCGCAGCGTCCCGACATAAGGCAGGCTCGCCTGCGCCGCATTGAGCGGCGCCGCTTGCACGAGCGCGCCGCCCGAGAAGGGCGAGGCATAGAGCGCGGCGTTCGGCTTTCCGCCGCCGGAAACGCTCGTGACCGCAATGTCGGCCTCGGCGCCGATCACGACCGAGGAGCCGAACTGATAGTTGTAGCCGACCTGCCCGCCGCCGAGCGCGCCGCCTGCGGCGCCATTCGCGCCGCCGGGAATATAGGCGAGGTTCGGGTTGACGCCCGAGCCGAAGGGCAGGCTCGGATCCCAGAAGAGCGCGGTCGCGGCCTGTCCGCTCTTCGCGTCGAAGACGCCGCCCGCGTTCACGCCGGCGTAGAAGCCGCGCCACGGCGACCCCGGCGGCAGAACCACAACCGGCGCGTCTTTGAGATGCGGGAGATCGGCGGCGGCGACGACCGACGCTTGCCCCTCTTCACCGAATTTGTAGCTCACGCCGAACTCGAGCAGATTTTGATCGAGACGGCGCGTGCCGGTGAACAGCGTGTTGGCCGGGGCGGCGAGCGTCGAGGCGTCGGCTACGGTTCCGAAATCGGTGTAGCGATATTCGCCGCGCACCGCCCAGCTGCGCGTCATCGCCCATTCGGCGCCGGCGCCGAGCGTCCAGCCCGCACGCAGCGAGGAGCGGCTGCTCGAGGCGTTGAACAGGCCCTGCGCGTCGCCGCCCCAGAGATAGCTCTGCTGCGTGAAGCCGCCGAGCGCGACGCCGCCCGTGACATAGGGCAGCAGTCGATCCCAGGCGTAGCCGAGACGCGTGCGCAGCGAGCCCTGGAGGTTGGACTTCACCGCCGTCGTCAGCGTGCCGCCCGGCGAGAGGCTCGAGGGATCATAGACGGGCAGCAGCGAGCTCTTGACGAGGTTCGTCCCCAGCAGCGAGCCTTCGATGCCGGCAACGAGATGATCGTATTGCCAGTTGTAGCCGACATGGCCCTCGACGTTCGCAACCTGCGCGTCCCTTGTGAGCGGATCGTATGCGCCGAGGCCCCCCGGCGTCGCGACATAATAGTGGCCGTTATTGGCGCCCCAGATCATGCCGACCTGTCCGCCAGCGTAAAGGCCTACCCATGTGTAGCCGGTCCAGTCGATGGGCGGCGCCTTGGCGGCGAGCACCGGCGCGGCGACGGGCGCGAGCAGCGGATCGCCGAATTTGTAGCTCGCGCCGAACTGCACCTGGCCCTGATCGAGGCGCCGCGCGCCGCCATAGAGCGTCGCGGGGAGCGCGACATTCGGCGTATCGGAGACGGAGCCAAACTCCGAATAGCGATATTCGCCGCGGATCGACCAATGGTCGCTGACGGCCCATTCCGCGCCGCCGCCGACCGTCCAGCCTAGCCGCGTCGTCCAGTCCAGGCCGTGCGTGGCGAAGCCGACGTAGGTTGGCGGCAAATAAGCGCCGGGCGTCGAGGATGCGCCGCCCGCAAGGTCCGACTGCGTGCCGAAATGGCCGACGGCGAGACCGCCGGTCACATAGGGCAGCAGCCGTCCGAAGGCGTAGCCCGCGCGGCCGCGCAGCGAGCCCTGAATGTCGGACTGCACCATCGAGGTGAGCACGGCCTGGTCGGCGCTGGCGTTGGTGGCGCCCACCGTCTCGCGCCGCATCAGCGTCGCGCCGTCGACGGAGGCCTCTAGGCCGAGCACCAGATCGCTCTCGAATTGCCGGTTGTATCCGGCGTGGGCGCCGAAGATCACGCCTTGAGCGTCATGCGACAAGGCGCCCGCTCCGACGACGCCGATGGGGGCAACGAAGCCGATGGGCGTCGAGTAGTTATAGGCGCCGTGATTGTCGCCCCAGCCGTAGCCCGCCTGACCGCCGAGATAGAAGCCCGTCCAATTGGCCGCGTAAGCCGCCGGAAGAAGCGGACCGCCCTTATGCGAGGGCAGATCGCCCAGGGCCGGGCCCTTCACGATCGGCGAGACAAGCGGAAACATCTCCGGGTCCGTCCCGCCGAATTTGTAGCTCGCGCCGACCTGCACCTGGTTCTGCGTGACGTGACGCTCACCCTGGTAGAACACCGGACCGCCGACCGTCGTGGAGAAGCTCGTCGGCGCCTCGGCGATATGGCCGAAATCGCTGTAGCGATATTCCGCGCGCGCCGACCAGCGCGGCGTGATCGCATATTCGACGCCCGCGCCGCCTGTCCAGCCGAGACGCCACAGAGAACGATCGTTCGCGGCGGCGAAATAGAAGTTGCCGACGTTGTCCTGTCCGCCGATGTTGGACTGGACATTGAAATCGCCGAAGGCGAGACCGCCTGTTCCATAGAGGAGCAAGCGATTCCACGCATAGCCGGCGCGCGCCCGCAGCGAGCCTTGAAACAAGGTTTGAATGTGGGCGTTGATCGTCCCGCCGCAGCCGACAGTCGTGTATTGGACGAGGAACGGGCAAACGCCACCGCCGGCGGGGTTGTCCCATGCCAGCGGCTCATGTAGGTCCAGGTTCCCGCCGTCGACCGAGCCCTCGAGGCCGAGAACCCAATTATCGAGCTGCTTGTTGTAGCCGAGATGCGCGCCGGCCAGCACGCCATAGGCGTTAGTGACGAAGGACGGCGAGCCGCCGAAGCCGTCGGGCGTGACGTAGGAGAATTTTCCGTCATTGTCGCCGAAGCCCATGCCGATCTGCGCGCCGGCATAGGGGCCGGTCCAGTCGTGAATCCAGGTCATGGCCGGGGCCGGGATCTTCGACGGCGCGGGGGGCGAGCCCGGCCATTGCGCGCTGATGTGTCCAAGTACGCTGAAAGCGTCGCCGATGTTGCGCGTGGCAATCGAGCCGCCAAGCCCGACGAGAGGGCTGCTGAGAGTGGCACCCGGATAATAGGTCCGGTCGAAGAGGTTGCGGATGTTGATGCCGGCGTCAAGCTTCCAGCCGTCGTAGTTGAAGGGATAGTCGGCGAGCAGGTCGACGGTCCCATAGCCAGCGAGGCTCGGGATGAGAAAGCCGAGACCCGGTGTCAGGAATGTAAAGTCATTGACTCGTTGCGCGCCATTGTAATGATAGGTCGCGCCGAGCTTCAGCCCCTTGAGACTGCCGTCTTGAAATTCATAGGTCGCGGAGCCGGTGGCAACGTTACGCGGAATGCCGGGAAAGGGTTGGCCGAGCAGGTTCGATTGGTCGGTGAGAGTGGTCTTGGTGACGGCGGTCGACTGATTCGTGTAAGCGAGGATCAGGTTCAATCCCGGGTAGATCTCGCCCTGGACATCGACTTCCGGCCCCTTGCTGCGCGCATCTCCGACCACGATGGAACAGCTGCCAGGCCCCCCGCCGCAAAGGTGTAGAGGACTGAAATCCGGCTCGGTGACATTGGTCTTCGTCAGATTGTAATAGTCTACGGTCGCCCTGAGCTTGCCGTCGAAGAACTCGAATTTCAGACCGGCTTCGGCGTCCTGCGCCCCAGTCGGCGGCGCAGGATTGTTGGGAAAGACGATGCCCGAATTGGTCGAAAAACCCTCGGCGTAGCTGATGTAGCCGCTGATCCAGGGAAACGGACGCCACAACAGCCCGAAACGAGGTGTTAAATATTGCTGCGCATTCGCATGCTGGGGCGCTTGCGTGAGTGCGGATAGATTCGTATCGAAGCTGGGGGAGCCGTTGACCCCCCCGCCTTGGCGGAAATATTGGTAGCGCGCGCCCGCCATGAAAAACAGATCGTAAGGCAGCTTGATCTGATCCTGCACATAGAGACCCCCAGTGTCCTGTGGGATCGTGCCTTCATTGAAAGGTGAGAGGGGCCCAAGAAAGGGCATCCCCGGGCTGTTTGGAAAAAATATGCTTTTCGCCGAATTGATCGTGCCAATATTAACGCTAGCCCAATTCAGTGTGCTATAGAAATCTCCGCCGAATAGTAGTGTATGCTCGACACCCCAGGTGTCGACATGCCCGGTGAGGTTGACCTCCGTTGCAAGCGTCTGGGTGGAGGCGCGGTCTTCAATCATTCTGCGATCATACACGGGCCATCCAAATGAACAGCAAGGAAAGGCGTTAGCCGCATATGGGAAGCCAAAATTATCTAGATTCGTCGTTCGACGAATAGTTGATTCAGTTGCATATCGATTGAAATATATTATTTGCTTTATCGACCAATCCTTGCTGAAGTCATGGAGCCACGTCAAGGCGGCAAATATGTTGTTGTTTACCTGGGGAGAGAACCCATTGTAGTTTGTGTTGCGTGGAAGTGAAATGAAGCTTCCGTTCCATAGAGGATTGCTCTGGATGTAGCCAGCAAAATTATTCCTATAGTACTGTCCCTCGAGCTTCACCCAGCTATCATTGTCGATGTTCCATTTGACGACAGGCGCGACGAAGGTGTTTTCCGCATGCGTGTTGTCAACGAATGATCCGTAAGGCGCTCCGTTGTTCTCATAGGACATGTTGATCCGATAGAGCCATGACTTGTCGGAGGTCAGCGGCCCCGTGGCGTCGAACGTGGTGCGGTATTCGGCGAGCGAGCCGATCTGCTGGTCAACCGCATAGAACGGCTGATCGAGCGGTTGCTTGGTGATGATGTTGACGAGTCCGCCTGGCTCGCTCAGCCCATAGAGCACGGCCGCGGCGCCCTTAAGCACTTCGACGCTCTGCACATTGGCCAATTGCTGCGCGGCCGACGAGCCAAATCCCTGACCTGCCCCGTACCCGATGTCGAGACGGAACCCGTCGCGATAGATGAAATTCGTGGAAAATCCGCGAATCACGATGTTGTCATAGGGATTGCCGTTGCTGCCAGCGACATTCAAGACTGTCACGCCGCTGACAAACCGCAGCGCCTGTCCGAGGTCCCTGACCTGGTTGTCCCGGAGCACCTGTTGGGTGACCGATTGCACATTGACCGGCGTCTCCATGACCGGCGTGCTGGTCTTGGTGCCGGTCGAGGCGTTCTCATAGGTGTAGCTCGTGTTGAAAGGGCTCTGCTGAGGCCCCGCGCCGCCATAGTTCAGAGCAGCAGCCGCGGACGCCTCGCCAACCCCGCTCGTTCCCGGTCCCGCCACAGGCGCAGAATTGCCGCGGCCCGCGCTGGCGCTGCGGCTCGCGCCGGTGCGCGGCGCGGGCTTGGCTTTCGCCGCGGTCCGCGTCACCTGCTTCGGCTTGCCGATGTCGATCGAGGGCAGACTCTGCTGCGCGACGGCGTTGGAGATGAGGGCGATGAGCGAGAGGGTAACAGTCGACGCGCCGCCAAGCAGCGTTTTGCGGGTCATGGCGAATTTCTCCCCAAGCGGCCCTCGGGCCGCCGTTCTGACTGGAGGATTGGAGTGGGAATGCAGTGCGCGAAGGTCAGAAAACGAGGGGAGGCGCGCGCGGCGATCCGGAGCCTGAAACCCAATCGGGCCGGAGCTTCTTGAGCTCCTCAAAATCCGGGTGTTTGAGCGGGGAGGCTAAGTCTAGCGAGGCGAAATCGTAGGAAACCGGCTCCGGGATTCGAACCAGAGGCGTAGGGCACGGCCCGCTGCTGCAAAAGAGACAGCACGCCAGGCAGTCGCCGGCTGGATGGGCCGGAGAGTTTTCGCTGCCGCCGAAGGCATCGCAGTTTGTTTTCGACGTCGATCCGCCGATGGCCGGGTGTCCGAACTCAAAGGCGGAATGGGCTGAGAGCTCCGTCGCCGCGCGCGCGCCCTGGACCAGCATGAACAGCGCCGCCAGCCCCACGAGGAGGCGGCGCATCCATATCCCGGCGCCCGTTTCGGCGTGCATTTTCGTGACCTGCCTGCATCTTTGTCGCGGCGGGGGCGACGAGCCTCCTGCATGATGTTGCTAGCATAGCGAAGATGAGATGGAGATGAGATGGGCTATCCGGCGCTAAAACTTTTGGCGTGTTGCAGGGCTGCCACACTTGTTGCATTGGCGCCACATCTGCCGCATGCTTTGACCTCCTTTCCCTCCTGCGTTCGGCGGCGCGGCATGAACATTCTTGTGGTTGAAGACGACACAAACATCGCTTCGCTCGTCTCCGGTCAACTTCTCACGGCGGGCTTCATCCCCCACCGCGCCGGAAGCTTGTCCGACGCCCGCGACGCCATCCAAAATAAGCTTTTCCCTCTCGTCCTTATCGATCGCCGCCTTCCCGACGGCGACGGGCTCCATCTGGTGGCCGATGCCAGAGCGCGGCAACCGGGAGTGAGAGTCATCATGCTGACGGCCCTCGACGCGACCGCGGAAAAAATCGAAGGCCTCAACGCTGGCGCCGATGATTATCTCAGCAAGCCGTTCGAGCCTGACGAGCTGATGGCGCGAATACGCGCCTGTCTGCGCCGGCCGGGGGGAGAAAATCCGCCTCCGGTAAAATGCGGCGCTATGTCCTTCGATTTCTCGACGCGCACGGCGCTGGTCCGCGAAGAGCCCTTGTTGCTTCCCGGACTGGAGCTGACGCTCCTCGAAACGCTGCTTCGTCACGTGCGCCGGACCACCCCGCGCCGACAGCTGATGAAGGACGTTTACGGGGCCGCCTCTTCGACGTTGCAATCCAATGTCCTCGACGTGCTCGTATCGCGGCTGCGGCGTCACTTGCTGGAATGTAACGCTGGAGTCGCGATCCATCCGGTGCGGGGGGTGGGATATATTTTGACCGAAGGCGACCGATGACGCCTCCTCGTTCGCTGACGGCGCGGCTGATTATTCATGTGTTTGTTAGCTTATCGGCGGCTTATCTCTTGATGTATGTTCTATTTTTGCTTTTATCCATCGTTGGCCTTTGGAAGGGCAACACGCTGTATTTGAACGATCTGGCCGAGAGTCGCGTCATCGATCTGGTTTCCGGATCGATCCGAATGGGGCCGAATGGCGCCGCCGTGCTAGATCCTACCGCGGAGCTGCGGGACGAGCTGCAGCGGACGCCGACGCTCGAAGTCGCGGCGTTCGTTCCCGGCGTCGGCGCCGCATTGCCGGGTTCGTCGCAAAGACTCGCGGTCGCGGTCGCTTCGATTGGCGGCATCATAACGCGAAGTAGATTCGACTTTTTGCTCGACGGCTCGAACTCCAGCTCCCTCCAAGCCGCGCTATCTCAGGAAACGACGCCCTACGGAAGCTTCAACATAGTCGTTTTCGGATTCAAATTCAGGCCGACAGACCTGCTTGGCACAATCTATCGGTACATGGAAAGTAGCTACATATTTGTAGCGCCCGTATGGGCGATCTCGTTGATCGTCGGCTGGCTTTCCCTGCGCCACAGCCTGAGCTCGCTGCGGGCTGCGGGGCAAGACGCAGACAGCATCGATCTTTTATCGCCGGACCAGAGAATTTCGAGCGCGGACCTTCCTACAGAAATCACGCCTTTCGTCGAAAAGATCAACGAGGCGCTGTCGCGCTTGCAAGAGGCGGCCCAAAGGCAGCGGCGCTTTTTTGCAAACTCCGCGCATGAGCTACGCACGCCCGTCACGATACTGAAATCGCGGGTCGACACGCTGCCACGCTCGCCGCTCAAGCTCGAGATCTCCCGCGACGTCAAACGGCTACAAAACATCGTCGAGCAATTGCTGGCCGTGACGCGTCTAAAAACTCTTCATTCGTCGCCGAACGACGATGTCAATTTAACCGATCTGCTCCAAGACGTGGTGGGAGATTACGCACCGCTCGTTTTGGCGAGCCAGAGGAAAATTGCGCTGGAAACGCCGGACGAGCCTGTCGTCGTCAAGGGCGCGAAGAGCGCGCTCCAGAGCGTCGTGTCAAATCTCATCGACAATGCGCTCCGCGTCGAGCCCGAAGGCGGATGCATCAATCTTTGCTTGGACAAGGACGCCGTCTTGACGGTCGCCGATCACGGGGAGGGCGTAAGGCCCGAGGATCGCGAGAAGATATTCGAGCCCTTCTGGCGAAAGAGCGAAGAGACCCCGGGAGCCGGATTGGGTCTGGCGATCGCGAAGGAGGTCATGAACGAGCTTGGGGGAGGCATATGGATTGAGGGCGCGCCGGGTCGCGGCGCCACTTTCAAGGTGGCGTTCCCGCGCGCCTAGAGCGGGATGGGATTTAGCGGAATCGATTTGGGATTCCCGAATCGGCTGGAATCTGATTCAGACTGGCTGCCGGAGACGGAGGCCGGAATGAATGGCGCGACCCCTTTCCAATGATCTTCGAGAGCGGGCGGTGGCCCGGATCGCCGCTGGCGAGCCGATCCGCCAAATTGCGGCGGCCCTGTCGATCAGCCCCTCAAGCGTATCGAAGTGGTCACAGCGGTTGCGGACGACTGGGAGCGTCGCGCCCGGCAAGATGGGAGGCCACAAGCGGCGAGTTCTCTCAGGAGCCAACGCCGATTGGCTGCGCTCGCGGATGGGCGAACGCCCTTTCACCTTGCGTGGGCTCGTCGCGGAACTCACCGAACGCGGAATTCGCGTCGATTATCACTCCGTCTGGACCTTCGTCCATGACGAAGGGCTGAGCTTCAAAAAAAACCGTGTTTGCCAGCGAGCAGACGCGCGCTGACGTCGTGCGCCGTCGGCGGCGATGGAAGGCTTATCAGGGCCGCATCGACGTGCGGCGGCTGGTGTTCCTCGACGAGACTTGGATCAAGACCAACATGGCGCCGTTGCGCGGCTGGGCCCCGCTGGGTAGCCGATTGAAGGCCTTCGCCCCCTTTGGCCACTGGAAGACGCTGACCTTCGTCGCCGCCTTGCGCCACGACGGCATCGTCGCGCCTTTCGTGCTCGACGGGCCGATCAACGGCACCGCCTTCCAGAGATATGTCGTTGAGCTGCTGGCCCCCGCCTTGTCGCCTGGCGACGTCGTAATCCTCGACAATTTGGGCAGCCACAAGGGAAAGGCGGTGCGCGACGCCATCCGCGCCGTCGGCGCGAGGCTCGTCTTCCTGCCGCCCTACAGTCCCGACCTCAATCCGATCGAGCAGCTGTTCGCTAAGCTGAAGCACTTTATGCGCAAAGCCGGAGAGCGCTCGGTCGAAACCACTTGGCGGCGCGCCGGAGCCTTGCTCGACGAGTTCAAATCCGAGGAAGGCGCCAGATACATCGCAAACGCAGGATATGTTTCTGCCTAAACCCATCCCGCTCTAAGGGCGCGACCGACCATCCGGGATAGATCCGAGAAACGCCAAACGGAGCCGGCTTTTCGTCTCTCGCCCCTTGAATTCGCGGGCCGAAACGCAAACGCCGCCCCAGATTAAATCGGGACGGCGATCGAGTTATGACAGAACTGGTTGCGGGGGCAGGATTTGAACCTACGACCTTCAGGTTATGAGCCTGACGAGCTACCGGGCTGCTCCACCCCGCGCCAGTTGAGGGCTCTATCTAGGGGCTCGACCGCCCAAACGCAAGAGCCGCAAAAATTTTATGCGGCGAGATCCGCGACGACGGCGTCGAGCACCGGAAAGCCCTCGCTCGAAACCCGCAAACGATTGTCGCGGGTGAATTCGACGAGACCGTCGCCGACGAGCTCGGAAATGCGGGAGGGCGCGAGCTTTCGGCCGGAAATCAGGAAGAATCGCTGTGGATCGACCCCTTCGCGCAGCCGCAAGCCCATCAGCAGGAATTCGTCGCCCTGCTGCTCGGCGCTCAAAATATCGTCCTCGACGAGGCCGTGGCCTTCCGTCTCGACGCAGGTCAGCCACATCTCCGGGTGGCGCTCGGTCGCCTGGGCGCGACGACCGCGCGCCGTGTTGATTCGCCCATGCGCGCCGGGGCCGACGCCCGCATACTCGCCATAGCGCCAATAGATGAGATTGTGCTGGCTCTCCGCCCCGGGCCGCGCGTGATTGGAGACCTCATAGGCCGGCAGCCCGGCGCGAATCGTCGCCTCCTGCGTCACGTCCCAAAGCGCGCGCTGCGTGTCATTGTCCGGGAGCTTGAGCTTTCCGGCCTCGAACATGCGCTCGAACATGGTCTCGGGCTCGATCGTCAGCTGGTAGAGCGAGAGGTGCTCGCCCGCGTAGCTGAGCGCGATCTCGAGCTCCTTCTTCCAGCTGGCTGCGGTTTGGCCGGGGCGCGCATAGATGAGGTCGAAGGAGCTGCGCTCGAAAATCCGATTGGCGACATTGAGCGCGGCGAGCGCCTCGGCGACCGTGTGCTGGCGCCCCAGGGCCTTGAGGTCGATGTCGTTCAAGGCTTGCAGGCCCAGCGAGACGCGATTGACCCCGGCGGCTTTGAAGCTCTGGAAGCGCGAGGCCTCGACGCTGGTCGGATTGGCCTCGAGCGTGATCTCGGCGTCCTTGGCGAGCGTCCAGCGCTTGGCGATGTGCTCGAGAATCGCTCGAACCGTCGAGGGCAGCATCAGCGAAGGGGTGCCGCCGCCAAAGAACACCGAGCGGACCTCGCGGCCGGGGGCCAGCTGCGCCCGATGGTCGATCTCCGTGCGAAAGGCCTCGACGAAGCGGTCCTCGTCGACGTCGCCGCGCCGCACGTGGCTGTTAAAATCGCAATAGGGGCACTTCGATAGGCAGAACGGCCAATGAACATAGACGCCGAAGCCCGGATCGAATGCGTTGCGAATCGTCGCGACCATGCGCCCTTATGCCACGCCCCGGGGGAAAAATCACGCCGCGCGCCCGGAAACAGCCCATTTTGAATTAAGCGCGCCGGGGCTGTTGCAAACCCAAAAGCTTTGGGTCATAAAGCGCGCCTCGCCGGCCCGATGGGCCGCCGCGAGGGATGCGGGTGTAGCTCAGGGGTAGAGCACAACCTTGCCAAGGTTGGGGTCGAGGGTTCGAATCCCTTCGCCCGCTCCAAAAATTCACGTCGAATGTCAAGCAGATGACAATGGCCCTTCGGGGCCATTTCTGCTTGGAGCGCCTGAACTCTCTATTCTTCCAAGCGTAATCTATGGCGCCACCCGCCCGAATCGGGGGCGCTGGCGACGGAGCCCGGCTTGCACGGGAGCCCTCCCCCCGCGCTGTGCGCGGGGAGAGAGCCGGACCGTCAGGATTTGCTCAAGTCGAAGCGGTCCAAATTCATCACCTTGACCCATGCGGCGACGAAGTCGCGCACGAACTTCTCTTTCGCATCGTCGGAGGCGTAGACCTCTGCGACGGCCCGCAGCTCGGAATTGGAGCCGAAGATCAGATCGACGGCGCTCGCCGTCCATTTGAGCTCGCCGCTCCTGCGGTCGCGGCCTTCGTAGACGCCCTCTGCTTCGGCCGATTTTTTCCATTCCGTCGACATGTCGAGCAGATTGACGAAGAAGTCGTTGCTCAGCGCGCCCGGCCGCGCGGTGAGGAGGCCGAGCCGCGAATTGCCCGCATTGGCGCCGAGCGCCCGCATGCCGCCGACGAGAGCGGTCATTTCAGGGACGGTGAGGTCCAACAGGCTCGCACGTTCGACCAGCGCTTCGGTCGGCGATTTTTCCGCGCCGGACTTCGCTGCGTCTTTGGCGTAATAGTCGCGGAAGCCGTCGGCCTTGGGCTCGAGAACCGAGAAGGATTGGACGTCGGTCTGCGCCTGCGTCGCATCCGTCCGCCCCGGCGAGAAGGGAACTTCGAGGGCGAAGCCCGCCGTTTTCGTCGCATCCTCGATTGCAGCGGAGCCGCCGAGCACAATGAGATCGGCGATCGACACGCGCTTGCCGTCGGCGCGGCCCTTGTCGAAGCCGGCCTTCACCTCCTCCAGCGCCTTCAGGACCTTCGCCAGCTCGGCGGGGTCGTTGACGGCCCAATCCTTCTCCGGCGCGAGGCGAATGCGCGCGCCATTGGCGCCGCCGCGCTTATCCGTGCCGCGGAAGGACGCGGCCGAAGCCCAGGCCGTGCGGACCAGCTCGGCGTCGGAAAGGCCCGCGGCGAGGATTTTCGACTTCAACGCGCCGACGTCGGCCGCCTCGATCGGTTTGTAATCCGCGCGCGGAACCGGGTCCTGCCAGATCAGCTCCTCTTTCGGAACCAGCGCGCCGAGATAGCGCGAGCGCGGTCCCATGTCGCGATGGGTGAGCTTGAACCAGGCCTTGGCGAAGGCCAGCTTGAACGCATTCGGATCGTCATGGAAGCGCCTGGCGATCTTGGCGTATTCGGGATCGAATTTCAGCGCCAGATCGGTGGTGAACATCATCAAGGGATGCGCCTTGCCCGGCTCGTGCGCATCGGGGACGACGTCTTCGGCGTCCTTGGGCTTCCATTGCGTCGCGCCGGCCGGGCTCTTGGTCTTGACCCACTCATGGCCGAAGAGATTGTCCAAATATTGCGTGGTGAAGGAGACCGGATCGACCGACCAGGCGCCTTCCAGCCCGCTGGTGATCGTGTCGGCGCCCTTGCCGGAGCCGCAGCGATTGGCCCAGCCGAGGCCCTGCGCCTCGGTCTTCTCCCCCGCCGGCGCGGGACCGACGCATTTGGCCGGCGATTTCGCGCCATGCGCCTTGCCGAAAGTATGGCCGCCGGCGATCAGCGCGACGGTCTCCTCGTCGTTCATGGCCATGCGGCCGAAGGCTTCTCTGATGTCCTTGGCCGCGGCGAGCGGGTCCGGCACGCCATTCGGCCCCACGGGATTGACATAGATGAGTCCCATTTGCACGGCTCCCAAGGGCTTCTCCAGCGCGCCGCTCTTGTCGCGATTATTGCCCATGAATTTGGACGCGCCCCAATAGACGAGATCGGGCTCCCAATCGTCGCTGCGGCCGCCGCCGAAGCCGAACGTCGCAAAGCCCATCTTCTCCATGGCGACATTGCCGGTCAGCACCATGAGATCTCCCCAGGAGAGCTTCTGGCCGTATTTTTTTTTCACCGGCCACAGCAGACGCCGCGCCTTGTCGAGATTGGCGTTGTCCGGCCAGCTGTTGAGCGGCTCGAAGCGCTGCTGCGCGCCGCCCGCGCCGCCGCGGCCGTCGTGGATGCGGTAGGTTCCCGCGCCGTGCCAGGCCATGCGGATGAAAAAGGGCCCGTAATTGCCGTAGTCCGACGGCCACCAGTCCTGCGAGGTCGTCAGCACGGCCTCTATGTCCTTCTTCACCGCGGCGAGATCGAGCGACCGGAACTCCTTCGCATAGTCGAAATCCCTGCCGAGCGGGTTCGATTCCGCAGCGTTGCGGCGCAGCGGCGAGAGATCGAGCTGGTCGGGCCACCAGAATTGATTGGGATGCGGCGCGCCCTCGGCCGAGGCGGTCATCGTTGCGCCGACGACGATCGCCATCGCCGCGGCCGTCGTCCGCAGAAATCGCCGTAACTCCACGCGGGAGCGTGAAGCTGGGGCGTTCGCCATCCTTTTTTCGGTTGTATTTGGCATTGCTTTCTCCTCGTCAGCGTCTCTGCTGAGCTTGCTATAGGGCGCGAAATCGATTAGGTAAAATTCGATTTTCTTCGTCGTCGATCAGGAAAACTGATGATAACGACCAAGCAGCTCCGCTACTTCGAGGCCCTCGCTCGCACCGAGCATTTCGGCAAAGCGGCCGATCTCTGCGCCGTGACACAGCCGGCGCTCTCCATGCAGATCAAGGAGCTGGAGGCCGAGCTCGGCGCTCAGCTGGTCGAGCGGCGCGGAAAACTGGTCATATTGACGCCCACCGGCATTGAGATCGCCAAGGCCGCCCGACGAATCCTCGCCGATATTTCGGAGCTGGAGACCATGGCGGATCAGAATTTCTGTCCGCTTCGCCTCGGCATCATCCCGACCGTCGCGCCCTATCTTCTGCCGACTTTGTTCGACGCGCTCGGCGGCGGCGCGGGTGCTCTGCGGCCCTTGCATCTTCGCGAGGCGCAGACGGCGACATTGCTGGCCGAGCTGGACGACGGCCTGCTGGACCTCGTCATGCTGGCGACGCCCGTCGATCCGGAGCTCGAGTCCATGCCGCTCTTCGAGGATCGCTTCTATCTCGTCGCTCCTTTGAGCGGATCGCCGGAGGAAGCCGGCTCCGTCAGCGCGGAGACGCTGAAAGTGCAAAGGCTGCTGCTGCTCGAGGACGGCCATTGCCTGCGTGATCAGGCGCTCAGCTATTGCGAGAGCCGCAATGTGCTGAACATCGACACCTTCGGCATGACCAATCTGACGACGTTGGTTCAGATGGTCGCTGCGGGCATGGGCTGCACGCTGCTCCCGGAGATGAGCCTGCCGATCGAGACGGCGCGAGGAAATGTCCGCTTGCTGCGGATCGAGCCGCCAGAGCCGCGCCGAATCATCGGGCTCGTCTGGCGCAAATCTTCGCGCCGCGACGAGGAGTTTCGCGCGCTCGGCCGGATGATCGCGGCGTCGCGAAGCGCGGCGCTCTAGCGTTTCCTGCGTCCAGGCGATTCCGCCTGAACGCAGCGCGATCTAGAGTTAGGTTTCGGCTATGGCGCCCGTCTCATGCAGCGCCTCCTTTTCCAAGAGCGCGCGCTTTCGCTCCACGCCCCAGCGATAGCCCGACAGGGCGCCATCTGAGCGCACGACGCGATGGCAGGGTATGGCGACGGCGACTTTATTGGCGGCGCAGGCCTGGGCGACGGCTCGGGCGGCGGTCGGCGCGCCGACGCGCGCAGCGACTTCGGCATAGCTGACGGTCTTGCCGGCTGGGATCTCGCGAAGCGCGTTCCAAACTCGCTGCTGAAAGGCCGTCCCGCGAACATTGAGCGGAAGCTCAAGCCCGGTCTGTGGCGCTTCGACAAAGCCAATAACCCGCGCCACCAGATCTTCGAAGTCAGCGTCTCCGCCGATAAAATCGGCTTTTGGGAAACGGTCCTGGAGTTCACGCACCAGGTTTTCGGGATCGTCTCCCAAACTTATCGCGCACACGCCCTTAGCGCTGCGCGCGACGAGAATCGCCCCGAGCGAGCACTGACCCACCGCAAAATAGATGGCGACATTTTTTCCGCCGTTTTTGAACGCGCTCGGCGTCATGCCTAGGACGGCGTTGGACTGCTCATAGAAGCGGCTGTTGGAAGAGTAGCCTGCGCCATAGATGGCGTCCGTGATCGAGGCGCCTTCAGCGGCAAGCTCCGATCTCACTTTCTTGACGCGGTGCGCTTCGGCATAGCCCCGGGGGGTGAGCCCGGTGATCGCCTTGAACTGTCGGTGAAAATGATAAGGGCTCATGCCAACGGAGGCGGCAAGCGCGTCGAGCTTCGGCAACTTCACCGAATTCTCGATGAGCCTGCATGCGTCGGCCACGATCTGCGCATTGGCTTGCCCGGGGGAGAGACTGTTGGGATGGCACCGTCGGCAGGCGCGAAAACCCGCAGCCTCGGCTTCAGGAGCGGTCCCAAAGAAAAGGACGTTCTGAGGTTTGGCGCCACGGGATGGGCATGAGGGGCGGCAATAGACGCCGGTCGTCCTGACCGCATAGACGAAATTGCCATCGGCGGAGGCGTCGCGCGCGGCGACGCGCACCCATCGCGGGTCGCGTTCCGTGGGCGTGAGCGCGGCGGACCCGGGGAGGTTCATCACGGTTTCCTTCGATTTTTTCTGTGTCACCCTTCTGATGTTCTATCTTATCCAACTCTCGTGGCGCTCCGGTTCTTGCCTTCAAATCCCGAGCCGATTTGAAGGCAAGAACCGGAGTGCGGCGCCTATCGGCGCAGACTACTCAAGCCGGACTTCCTCAAGCGAGGTCCGCTCATGCTCGATCAGCAACTTACAATTGAACCCGCGATCCTCTACTTCGGCACGACCGTTGTGCTGCTCAGCACACAGAATGAAGATGGCGCCGCAAACCTGGCGCCCATGTCCTCCGCTTGGTGGCTGGGCTGGCGCTGCATGCTCGGTCTCGACGCTTCCTCCAAGACCACGGAAAATCTGGCAAGAACCGGAGAATGCGTTCTGAATTTGCCCTCGACGGATCAAGTGGCAGCGGTGAATCGCCTCGCCTGTTTGACAGGCTCAAACCCGGCGCCGGCGGGCAAGCGAGCGAGAGGGTATCGCCATGAAGCCAGAAAATTCGAGGCGGCCGGGCTGACGCAAATTCCGTCGTTGACCGTTGCGCCGCCGAGGGCGCTGGAATGTCCGATCCAACTCGAGGCTGTCCTGGCCGGGCAATATGGCCTAGGCGAGGACCGCTCCGGGAAAGGCGCGTTCACAGCCTTCGAAGTTCGCATCCAGCGCGTCCATGTCGCCTCGGAGCTTCTCATGGCGGGCCATAAAAATCGCATTGATCCCGACAAATGGCGACCGCTGATCATGAGTTTCCAAAAATTCTACGGTCTTGCCGAGGGTCAGGTTCATGCCTCACGCCTGGGCGACATTCCTGAGGAATTGTACCGCAGCCCCGACGTCGATCGTGCGCGGCTGGCGCTGGGCTGATTCATGACGACGCAGCCAGCGGCTCCCTGCGGCGGCCATCGATTAGGCGCTGACCGCGTCACTTGCTGAAACTGCGCGAGATCGCGCCGTTTTCAGGCGGAATGGCCGCTTTGCCCGAGGGCTGCGCGAGCCGTCCGTTGTGTCCTCGCCCGCCGGCAATATTCCTGGCTAGAAAATTGCTTTGGTCTGCGCGTGAAAGAAGTTTTCGCACAGGCCGAACGGATCAACTTTGGCGCCTTGCCGCCGGAGATCGACGATCTGTTGCAGCAGGGCGTCGCGGCCTATCGACATGACCGCGCGACCGCAGACCGCCTATTCCGGCAGGCGTTGTCGCAAAATCCCAGCGAGCTGGCTCCCTATTACTGTCTGTACAAAATCCACACCTACATGGGCAGTCTGGATGTCGCGGCGGAGGTCGCGACCGCGGGTTTGAAAGAAGCCGTCCGGCAGGCCGCCTGGTCGGAAGATCCCCGTGAATGGCCGGACGGCAATCTGGACAGCGACGGGCCGGGACGCTTCGCTCTCTATACGCTGAAGGCTCTCAGCTTCATTGAGCTGCGGCGGGGAAACCGCGAAACGGCGTTGGAATTTCTGGATATCCTGTCGAAAAAGGACCCCACGGGGAGCGTCGGATGGACGGTCGTAGGGGAACTAGCCAATGGGCTCGTTTGAAAAAGCGCTTTCGGGCTGGAGACTCGACATTTCGAAGCCTGCAGGCAGTCTCGGGTTGCCCTGCGGCCGGGAAGGCAAGTCGCGCAGAAGGGCCGGTTGCGCAGCGCGCTTAAGCGCGACGAGCCGATGCTGCATCGGTTTTGAACGCGCCATTCGCCGCACAGGAGCTAATTCGACGCGCTCCTTTCGCAGCGGCAAAGCGAAAATTCGTTGGCGCCGCGGCGGCGCCATTGGCGGGGGAGGGCGGCCTTGAGTGGTGCGATGAACCCTGATCGACAGGCGGATGGCCTGCCTCAGCTCTCTCTTCCGCGGGCGACCTCGGCCGAGACGGCGCTGTTCGGCATCTATGAAATCTCCAAGATTTTGACGGCCCCGGCGCGGCTCGAGCAAGCGCTCACGAATGTCGTGGGCGTGTTGAGCTCCTTCCTGGAGATGCGCCTCGGCATGATCGTCGTGCTCGATCAGAAGGGCGATCCCGAGATCGTCGCCTCCTCCGGCTGGGCCGATCCGACCCAGCGACGCGCCATAGAGACCTTGCCGAGCAAGGTTCTCGATCGCCTCGTCGCGACCGCCATGCCGATCGTCATTCAAGACGTGTGCAGCGAGCCCTTGTTCGCCGACGCCGTGGACGTCATCACGGAGCGCCTCGGAAGCCGTGTCTCCTTTGTCGGAGTGGCGATCAAGAGCGACTCCCGAGTCATCGGCTCCTTGTCGGTCCATAGGATCCTCGATCAGGAGCGCGGATACAGTTTCGACAATGATCTTCGTTTGCTCGCGATGATCGCCAATCTTGTCGGGCAGACGGTCAAGCTCCATCGGATGTTGTCGATGGACCGCCAGCGCTTGCTGAGCGAGCGGGCAAGCTTAGAAAAGGCGCTCGACGCGCGGCCCTTCGTGACCCCGCGCCGAGCGGCGCCAGAGGTCGCGGGCATCATCGGGGAAAGCGCGGCGATCCACGAGGTGCTCGAGACGATCGCCGCGGTCGCAAAATCCAACTCCACGGTTTTGCTGCGCGGCGAGAGTGGCACAGGCAAGGAGCTGTTCGCGCGGGCGGTGCATGAGCTTTCGCTGCGCAGACCCAAGCCCTTCATCAAGGTGAACTGCGCGGCCTTGCCGGAAAGCGTGCTCGAATCCGAGCTGTTTGGGCATGAACGCGGCGCTTTCACGGGCGCGCTCGCGCAACGGGCTGGACGATTTGAGCTCGCCCATGGCGGGACGCTGCTGCTCGACGAGATCGGCGAAATCTCCAGCGCTTTTCAGGCCAAGCTGCTGCGCGTGCTTCAGGAAGGAGAGTTCGAGCGCGTCGGCGGGACACGCACGCTGAAAGTGGACGTGCGCCTGATTTTCGCAACCAACATCAATCTGGAGGAGGCCGTAGCCAAAGGCGAGTTCCGCGCCGATCTCTATTATCGCATCAGCGTCGTGCCCGTCTTCCTGCCGCCGCTGCGCGAACGCCCTGGCGACGTTGCGCTTTTGGCGCAAAACTTCCTCGAGCAGTTCAACTCCGAGAACAAGCGAAGCCAAGTCTTCTCGACAAGCGCGATTGAGACCCTGCAACGCTGCTATTTTCCCGGCAATGTGCGCGAGCTGGAGAACTGCGTGCGCAGAACCGCGACCCTGGCGCGCGAGGAAAAGATCGTCGACAAGGATTTCGCTTGCGCGTCGGGCAAATGTCTTTCCGCCCTCTTGTGGACGAGCAGCGGCAGTGGAGCCTTTCATGGGCGCCAGAATCCCCCGGCCGATCTGTTGGCGAGGCCGGCGACAGACGAGGTCAAGGGCTCTCCCCCGGAAGCGCTAACGTCGGCCTTGCAAGACGGGGAGTTCGCGGAGGGCAATGGCTTCGCGCCGGCTCGTCGCATGATCGAGAAAGAGCGGCTTATCGAAGGCATGGAGAAGGCCGCCTGGGTCCAGGCAAAGGCCGCGCGACTGCTAGGACTGTCGCTACGCCAAGTGAACTATGCGTTGAAGAAATACAACATTGAGGTCAAGCGCTTCTGAGCCGCGTGTCCGGACTTGGCGACGCCGCGCGAGACGCTGCGGCGCGAGTCAGCGCAGGAGGGCGCTCCCGCCGCTCGCGCCTGTCAGAGAATGGACATCATTGATGGACATTCGTCGGCAATCGTTCGGATTGGACCCGGGTCGGACACCCTCATGGCGTCCGCCCCTTTGGCATGCAAATTGAATGACGGGGCCAGGAGTTGAATTAACCGAGGGAGTCTCCGCCATGGCGTATAAGATCGTCGCTTCGCAATGCACCGTGTGCGGAGCCTGCGAGTTCGAATGTCCGAACGCAGCGATCCGCCTTAAGAACGACATGTACATCATCGATCCGAAGAAATGCACCGAGTGCGAGGGACACTTCGATACGCCTAAGTGCGCGGAGGTCTGCCCGGTGGAAAACACCTGCGTTCCCGTCTAGCTCCGGTCGTAAGATCGCAGGGCTGTTCCGAGGCGACGGTGCGGGCGGCTTTTTGCAGCCGAAAACCCGTGGCGGCGCGAGGGAATGAGAGCTTATCGCCTCGCGCGAAGACGCGGCTCTGATCATTGACGTCGATATCGGTGTGTTGCCTTGTTTCGTCTATGAGGCAAGGCAACGCGCGGATCGCGTTTCGGCGCAGCCGAAAGGATGCAAGATATTTAAGGTTGTTGACCGGAACTTTTGTTTCGCCGCGACGCATAAGACTCGCAAAGCTCACCAAGCCATTGAGAGCGCAGAAAAGGCTCTGAGCGGGGCTCAAGAGCCGACACGGGCGCTTAGCCTCCAACGACGCCCGTGGTGTGTGGCGCGTGTTGAAATCCTTACAGAGCTTCTGGCGCGCAATTGTGTGATCTCGCGACACCGCTTTCGCCCCCACATCAATAAGCGTCTCAAAAAATTGGAAATCATCGCGTCAAAGCAATTGGCACGCTTGTTGCCTGCCTAAGCGGCCGCGGCTCTTGAAGCGGCGACCGGCAGGAGAGTGGGGAACTGGCGATGGACCTTCAAGAAGTTGAGGCGATAGAAGCGCGTGACTCAGTCGGTTCCGCACCGGCGATGGACGGGATCATGCAGCAGATCGCGGAGCACAAGGGCTGCGGGACGTCTGGGGGGAGCGGGAAGGCGAGCTGCGGCTCGAGCGCGGGCTCGGGGGATCTACCCACCGAGATCTGGGAGAAGGTGAAGAACCATCCCTGCTACAGCGAGGAAGCGCATCACCATTATGCGCGCATGCATGTGGCGGTGGCGCCGGCCTGCAACATCCAGTGCAACTACTGCAATCGCAAATATGATTGCGCCAATGAGTCGCGTCCGGGCGTCGTGTCGGAGAAGCTTTCTCCCGAGCAGGCGGCCAAGAAGGTGCTCGCCGTCGCTTCGACGATCCCGCAAATGACCGTGCTGGGCATTGCGGGTCCGGGCGATCCGCTGGCCAATCCGGAGAAAACCTTCAAGACCTTCGAGCTGATCTCGCGCACGGCGCCCGACATCAAGCTGTGCCTGTCGACGAACGGTCTGGCGCTTCCCGACCATGTCGACACGATCGCGGGCTTCAACGTCGATCACGTGACGATCACGATCAATATGGTTGATCCGGAGATCGGCGCGCGGATCTATCCTTGGGTGTTTTGGAAGCACAAGCGCTACACGGGCGTGGAGGCCGCGAAGCTTCTGACGGACCGTCAGCTGCAGGGCCTCGAGATGCTCACGGAGCGGGGCATTTTGTGCAAGGTGAACTCGGTGATGATCCCCGGGGTCAACGACCGGCATCTGATCGAGGTGAACAAAGCGGTGAAGTCGCGGGGCGCGTTCCTGCACAACATCATGCCGCTGATCTCGGCGGCGGAGCATGGGACGGTGTTTGGTCTGACGGGCCAGCGCGGCCCGTCGGCGCAGGAGCTGAAAGCCTTGCAGGACAGCTGCGAAGGCGAGATGAACATGATGCGCCACTGCCGTCAGTGTCGCGCGGACGCGGTGGGTCTTCTGGGCGAGGACCGCAGCGCCGAGTTCACGACGGACAAGATCATGGCGATGGAGGTCGACTATGATCTGGAGGGTCGCAAGGCCTATCAGGAGAAGGTCGAGGAAGAGCGCGTTGCGAAAGTCGCGGCGAAGCAGGAAGAGCTGAAGATCCTCGCGGGCGAGAGCAGCGACATCAAGCTGTTGATTGCGGTTGCGACGAAGGGCTCGGGACTGATCAACGAGCACTTTGGGCACGCCAAGGAGTTCCAGGTGTATGAGCTGTCGACGGCCGGCGCGAAGTTTGTCGGGCATCGGCGCGTGGACCTCTACTGCCAGGGCGGCTATGGCGACGAGGACAGCCTGGAGACGGTGATCCGCGCGATCAACGACTGCCATGCGGTGTTTGTCGCGAAGATCGGCGGATGCCCGAAGAACGATCTGATCAAGGCGGGCATCGAGCCTGTGGATCAATTCGCGCATGAGTTCATCGAGAAGTCGGCGATCGCCTGGTTCAAGGCCTATCTCGACAAGGTGAACGCGGGAGAGATCGTCCATGAGATCCGCGGCGACGCGGAAATCCGTCAGGGCGCCCTCATCAACGCCGCTTAAGCGACGCCTATCCCGCTTGGGCCCGATCAAACATCACAAGGAGAAAGACTGAAATGACCTTGAAGATCATCGCCTCGCAATGCACGAGCTGTTCGGCGTGCGAACCGGAATGTCCCAATGTCGCCATTACGGAAAAGAATGGGACCTTCGTGATCGATCCCAAGAAGTGCACCGAGTGCATCGGCCACTTCGACGCGCCGCAATGCGCCGCGGTCTGCCCAGTTGACGACACTTGCGTGATCGACAACGCCTATCCTCGTTATCAACCCCCGGCGTAAAGAGGCCTACATGAAATTCGCAATCACTCCCGCTGCGCAGAAATTCGTTCGGCGCATGATTCAATTCAGCGTCAATCCCAATGGCGGATTTCGGCTGCGGGTCTCTCCGGGCGGTTGCTCGGGCTTGAGCGCGGAATACGACGTGGAGTTGGAGCCCCGCCAGGGGGATCAGGAGTTCATCGTTGAGGGGCTGAAGTTCTTTCTCCCCGCCGAAAGCCGCTTGCTGCTGGATGGCGTCACGATGGACTTCGCCGACTCTGCGTCCAGCGGCGGACTGGTTTTCCACGACCCCAAGAACACGGGCTCGTGCAAGAGCAGCGCCCCCGTGACGCTCGGAGCGCATGTTCATTAGGACCAAGGTCGTCTCAATGAACGAATTCGGCGAATTGGACGGCGGGCCCGGCGAGAAGGAATTTCTCGCCGGGGCGCTGCTTGGTGAAGGCCTGCCTCCAGAGGCGGAAGAGTATCTTGAACTCGCAAGCCAATCCTATGCGGACTCGGAGACCGCCGAGCGCTATCTGATGCAAGCCCGGCAATGGGCGCCGGACCACGCGGCCGTGCTGATCGGTCTTTACCGCTTTTATTTCTATAAGGGCCGCATACGCGAAGCGCTCGAGATCGCCAATATCTGCCTCGGGAAAGCCGCTCGCGAGAACGCATTGCCGCGAGACTGGCGCAAAGTCGCGCGCGGTGACGCCGTCTTCGACGACTATGAAGAAATTCTCCCTCGCTTCTTCTTGTTCACGCTGAAGGGTTACGCCTATCTGCAAATGCGGCTCGGCGAGATCGACGAAAGTCGCGCCGCGGTCATGAAACTTCTCGAGCTCGACCCTTCGGACAAGATCGGAGCAAAAGTGCTCCTTGGCATCCTTGACCGAATTGGGATCGACGAAGATGCGTGAGATCGAGGAAGCCCGAGATTGGCGTAACGAAGAGGTCGACTGCAGCGCTTGTCCCCACAAGGAGCTCCTCGCCGCGAATCGTTGCGAATTGCGCAAGGCCTGTGTTCAAGACCGTTACGCCCGCCGCATCGATCGGTTCTTTGACTGGAATCCCGAGCTCGCCGACGGGCATATCGCACATCCTCATTTCGAAGTGCGCGCCATCGCCGCGAAATCCGCAAACGCCTTCTTGCTCCCGGCATTGCTGTCCGATCCCGACGAGACCGTGCGCTGGGAAGCCGTGCGCCGCTTGCCGCACCGCTATCGCCTTATGCTTCGCGACGATCCTCACCGCGAAGTGCGGATCCGTGTCGCGACGCTCCTCGATGGAGCGGATCTTATGCCGATGATGAAGGACCAAGATTATTACGTCCGCATCGTCGTCGCCCGCAAGATCGACCCCGCCCTCCTGATCCTCATGATCGAGGACGCCGAGATCGAGGTCCGGCGCATCGTCGCGCAACGCATCGATCCGCAATGGCTCGGCCGCGTAGCCCTCGACGACTGCCCGGATGTCAGGCTGGAGGCGGCCGAACGCATGACGAGCGAACAATTGCTGTCGCTCCGAGATGACGCGGATTGGCGGGTTCGTCACCTTGTGGCGTCTCGGATGTCCGTCGATGAGGTCGAGGCCATGATCGACGATGTGGACCCAATCGTCGCTGAAACCGCACGCCAGCGGACAAAGCGCGAACCGAGGGCTTGACCGCCCGGGCGTGACGCCCGTCGAGCCGCCCGCGCAACAATGTCGCCAACCACGTCAATTTTCAAACATCGCAATGCCCAAGGGGTCGAATCAGTATGTTATTGATTCTACGTTTGAATAATTCCAACCCAGGCTGGCATAGGGCTTGCGTTGATCTTCCTGCAAAACGATCGGAGCCCCAAGCAGCGCTGTCGCGCGAGGGAGGGAAAATTCCCGGTCGAGCGCAGAATTGAGGCCGCGCCCCACGACCGGGAAGGCCTACGGCAGCGCAGCACAGGAGACGAATATGTCACTACGGCAGATCGCGTTTTACGGCAAAGGGGGCATCGGCAAGTCGACGACGTCCCAGAACACATTGGCGGCGCTTGCGGAGCTGGGTCACCGCATCCTGATCGTCGGCTGCGATCCGAAGGCGGATTCGACGCGCCTGATCCTTCACGCCAAGGCGCAGGACACCATCCTGAGCCTCGCGGCTTCGGCGGGCAGCGTCGAGGACCTTGAGATCGAAGAAGTGATGAAGGTCGGCTATCTCGACATCCGCTGCGTCGAGTCGGGCGGTCCGGAGCCGGGCGTCGGCTGCGCCGGCCGCGGCGTCATCACCTCGATCAACTTCCTCGAGGAGAACGGCGCTTACGAGGACATCGACTATGTGTCCTACGACGTGCTCGGCGACGTTGTCTGCGGCGGCTTCGCGATGCCGATCCGCGAGAACAAGGCGCAGGAGATTTACATCGTCATGTCCGGCGAGATGATGGCCATGTATGCGGCCAACAACATCTCCAAGGGCATTCTGAAATACGCCAACTCCGGCGGCGTGCGCCTGGGCGGGCTGGTCTGCAACGAGCGTCAGACGGACAAGGAGCTTGAGCTTGCTGAGGCTCTTGCGAAGAAGCTCGGCACGACGCTGATCTACTTCGTGCCGCGCGACAATATCGTTCAGCACGCCGAGCTGCGCCGCATGACGGTGATCGAATATGCGCCGGACTCGGTGCAGGCGGGTCACTATCGCAATCTCGCGAACAAGGTGCATGCGAACCAGGGCAAGGGCATCATCCCGACCCCGATCACCATGGACGAGCTCGAAGACATGCTCATGGAGCATGGCATCATGAAGGCCGTCGACGAGAGCCAGATCGGCAAGACCGCCTCGGAACTCTCCGCCATCGCGTAAGGCTTCCGACGTCGAGCGGCTCGTGCCGCTCGACGGTTTCTTCCCTCCAGAATCCAAGGAGATAATAATGAGTCTCGCGCCCAGCCAGAGCGTCGCGGAGATCAAAGCCCGCAATAAGGCGCTCATCGAAGAAGTGCTGAAAGTCTACCCGGAAAAGACCGCCAAGCGTCGCGCCAAGCACCTGAACGTGCATGAGGCCGGCAAGCAGGATTGTGGCGTCAAGTCCAACATCAAGTCGATTCCCGGCGTCATGACGATCCGCGGCTGCGCTTACGCCGGCTCGAAGGGCGTCGTGTGGGGCCCGATCAAGGACATGATCCACATCAGCCACGGCCCCGTCGGCTGCGGCCAATATTCCTGGGCGGCGCGCCGCAACTACTACATCGGCACGACGGGCATCGACACCTTCGTCACGATGCAGTTCACTTCGGACTTCCAGGAGAAGGACATCGTCTTCGGCGGCGACAAAAAGCTCGCCAAGATCATGGACGAGATCCAGGAGCTGTTCCCGCTGAACAACGGCATCACGGTGCAGTCCGAGTGCCCGATCGGCCTCATCGGCGACGACATCGAAGCCGTCTCGAAGGCGAAGTCGAAAGAATATGACGGCAAGACGATCGTGCCGGTGCGCTGCGAAGGTTTCCGCGGCGTCTCGCAGTCGCTTGGCCACCATATCGCCAATGACGCGATCCGCGACTGGGTCTTCGACAAGATGGATCCGAATGCGGCGCCGCGCTTCGAGCCCACGCCCTATGACGTCGCCATCATCGGCGACTACAACATCGGCGGCGACGCTTGGTCCTCGCGCATTCTGCTCGAGGAAATGGGCCTGCGCGTGATCGCTCAGTGGTCGGGCGACGGCTCGCTCGCCGAGCTCGAGGCGACGCCGAAGGCGAAGCTCAACGTTCTGCACTGCTACCGCTCGATGAATTACATCTCCCGCCACATGGAAGAGAAGTACGGTATTCCGTGGTGCGAGTACAACTTCTTCGGGCCGAGCAAGATCGCGGAATCGCTGCGCAAGATCGCGAGCTTCTTCGACGACAAGATCAAGGAAGGCGCCGAGCGCGTCATCGCCAAGTATCAGCCGTTGATGGACGCGGTCATCGCCAAATATCGCCCGCGTCTCGAGGGCAAGACGGTCATGCTTTATGTCGGCGGTCTGCGTCCGCGTCACGTGATCGGCGCTTATGAGGACCTCGGCATGGAGGTCGTCGGCACCGGCTACGAGTTCGGCCACAACGACGACTATCAGCGCACCGCTCAGCATTACGTCAAGGACGGCACGATCATCTACGACGACGTCACGGGCTATGAGTTCGAGAAGTTCGTCGAGAAGATCCAGCCCGATCTGGTCGGCTCGGGCATCAAGGAGAAGTACGTCTTCCAGAAGATGGGCGTGCCCTTCCGTCAGATGCACAGCTGGGACTACTCGGGCCCGTATCATGGCTATGACGGCTTCGCGATCTTCGCGCGTGACATGGACATGGCGATCAACTCCCCGGTTTGGAAAATGACCAAGGCGCCTTGGAAGTCCGAGCCTGCGCCGCTCCTGCAGGCCGCGGAATAACGACATCGCCCGGCGCCCTGAAACATGTGGCGCCGGGCCCCCTCTCAACACGGAAAATAAAGGTTTCGACAATGCCCCAGAATGCCGAAAACGTGCTCGACCACTTCGACCTCTTCAGGGGGCCGGAATACCAGCAGATGCTGGCGAACAAGAAGAAGATGTTCGAGAATCCGCGCGACCCCGCTGAGGTCGAGCGCATCCGCGAATGGGCGAAGACGCCGGAATATAAAGAGAAGAACTTCGCCCGCGAGGCGCTCGTGGTCAATCCGGCCAAGGCCTGCCAGCCGCTCGGCGCTGTTTTTGCCGCGATCGGCTTCGAAGAGACGATTCCCTTCGTGCATGGATCGCAAGGCTGCGTCGCCTATTATCGCAGCCATCTGTCGCGTCACTTCAAGGAGCCGACCTCCTGCGTCTCCTCCTCGATGACGGAAGACGCCGCGGTGTTCGGCGGCCTCAACAACATGATCGACGGGCTCGCCAACACCTACAATATGTACAAGCCCAAGATGATCGCGGTCTCCACGACCTGCATGGCCGAAGTCATCGGCGACGACCTCAACGCCTTCATCAAGACGTCGAAAGAAAAGGGCTCGGTTCCCGGAGAATACGACGTTCCCTTCGCGCACACCCCGGCTTTCGTCGGCAGCCATGTGACCGGCTACGACAATGCCCTGAAGGGCGTTCTCGAGCACTTCTGGGACGGCAAAGCCGGCACCGTGGATAAGCTGGAGCGCAAGCCGAACGAGAAGATCAACTTCATCGGCGGTTTCGACGGCTACACAGTCGGCAACACTCGCGAGATCAAGCGCATCTTCAGCCTGATGGGCGTAGAGGCGACGATCCTTGCCGACAACAGCGAGGTCCTCGACACGCCAACCGACGGTGAGTTCCGCATGTATTCGGGCGGCACAACCCTCGAAGAGACGGCCGCCGCGCTCAACGCCAAGGGAACGATCTCGATGCAGGAATATTGCACCGAGAAGACGCTGCCCTTGATCCAGGCGCATGGGCAGGAAGTCGCCGCCTTCAATCATCCGATCGGCGTGGCCGCGACCGACAAGTTCCTGCTCGAGGTCTCGCGGATGACTGGCAAGCCGATCCCGGCCGAGCTCGAGAAGGAGCGTGGACGCCTGGTCGACGCCATGGCCGACTCGAGCGCCCATATCCATGGCAAGAAGTTCGCGATCTATGGCGATCCGGACCTCTGCTTGGGCCTGGCGGGCTTCCTGCTCGAGCTCGGCGCCGAACCGACGCATGTGCTTGCCACGAATGGCAACAAGGCGTGGGCGCAAAAGGTGCAGGCGCTTTTCGACAGCTCGCCCTTCGGCAAGGACTGCCAAGTGTATGCCGGCAAGGATCTGTGGCACATGCGCTCGCTGCTGTTCACGGAGCCGGTCGACTTCCTTATCGGCAACACCTACGGCAAGTATCTTGAGCGCGATACGGGCACGCCGCTCATCCGCATCGGCTTCCCGATCTTCGATCGCCATCATCACCACCGCTATCCGGTGTGGGGCTATCAGGGCGGGATGAACACGCTGGTTTGGGTCCTCGATCGCATCTTCGAATCGATCGACGCCAACACCAACGTTCCGGCGAAGAGCGACTATAGCTTCGATATCATTCGCTGATAAAAAAGGGACCGCTTCCGCCTCGGCGGAAGCGGTCCGGGTCTTGCTTCGCCAGTTGGACGACGATCCCAGAGAGGAGAGGCGCATGGCTTCGGTCTCGGCCACAATACAGGACGTTTTCAACGAGCCCGGTTGCGGCAAAAATGCAAACAAATCCGAGGCAGAGCGCAAGAAGGGCTGCACCAAGCAATTGCAGCCCGGCGGCGCGGCTGGCGGATGCGCCTTCGACGGAGCCAAGATCGCTCTGCAACCGCTGACAGACGTCGCCCATCTCGTTCATGGCCCCATCGCATGCGAGGGGAACTCGTGGGACAATCGCGGCGCCGCCTCTTCCGGCTCCAATCTGTGGCGCACCGGCTTCACGACGGACATTAATGAGACCGACGTCGTGTTCGGCGGAGAGAAGCGGCTCTTCAAATCCATAAGAGAGATCATCGAGAAATACGATCCGCCGGCGGTCTTCGTTTATCAGACCTGCGTGCCCGCGATGATCGGCGACGACATCGACGCCGTGTGCAAGGCCGCGCGCGAAAAATTTGGCAAGCCCGTCATTCCGATCAACTCACCCGGCTTCGTGGGCCCGAAGAATCTCGGCAACAAGCTCGCGGGAGAGGCGCTGCTCCAACATGTGATTGGCACGGAGGAGCCCGACTACACCACTCCTTACGATCTCAACATCATCGGGGAATATAATCTCTCCGGCGAGCTCTGGCAGGTGAAGCCGCTTCTCGACGAGATCGGCATCCGGATTCTCTCCTGCATCTCCGGTGACGGCAAATACCGCGAGGTCGCATATTCGCATCGCGCCAAGGCGGCGATGATGGTGTGCTCCAAGGCGATGATCAACGTCGCCCGCAAGATGGAGGAGCGATACGGCATTCCTTTCTTCGAAGGGTCCTTCTACGGCATCGAGGATACAAGCGACTCCTTGCGCGAAATCGCGCGCATGCTCATCGAGCGCGGCGCGCCGGCGGATCTGATGGAGCGCACTGAAGCCGTTATCGCTCGCGAGGAAGCCAAGGCCTGGGCTGCGATCGCGCGCTTCAAGCCGCGCTTCGAAGGCAAGAAGGTTCTGCTCATCACCGGCGGCGTGAAGTCCTGGTCGGTCGTCGCCGCGCTTCAGGAGGCTGGTCTTGAGCTGGTCGGCACTTCTGTGAAGAAGTCCACGAAGGAAGACAAAGAGCGTATCAAGGAGCTGATGGGCCAGGACGCTCATATGATCGACGACATGACGCCGCGCGAAATGTACAAGATGCTCAAGGATGCGCGCGCAGACATCATGCTTTCGGGCGGCCGCTCGCAATTCATTGCGCTGAAGGCCTCCATGCCCTGGCTCGACATCAACCAGGAACGGCATCACGCCTATATGGGCTATGTGGGCATGGTGAAGCTTGTCGAGGAGATCGACAAGGCGCTTTACAATCCGATCTGGGGCCAGGTCCGCAAGCCCGCGCCTTGGGAAAACCCGGCGGATAATTGGCAGGCGCGTGCGCTTGCCGCTGCAGCGGCGGAAGCCGCGGCGCTCGCGGCGGACCCGGTCAAGGCCGAGGAGGTTCGGCGCGCCAAGAAAATCTGCGACTGCAAGAGCGTGGCCCTTGGCGTGATCGAAGACGCGATTCAGCTCAACGGCGCGACAACCGTCGAGGCCGTGCGAGAATTGACCAACGCCTCTGGAGGCTGCGGGGCCTGCTCGATCCGCATTGAAGAAATTCTTGCGGAGGTGCTTCCCGCCTCGCATGCGATCGCAGCGGAGTAAGCAGCATGGCGACCGTGAGGCTCAGCAAAAAGGCTTGTTCCGTCAATCCGCTTAAAATGAGCCAGCCTATTGGCGGGACCCTCGCCTTCATGGGGCTGCGCGGCGCCATGCCGCTGCTGCATGGCTCGCAAGGCTGCACATCTTTCGGACTGGTGCTCTTCACGCGCCATTTCAAGGAGAGCATCCCGATGCAGACGACCGCTATGAGCGAGGTTGCGACCGTGCTCGGCGGCTATGAGAATGTCGAGCAGGCGATCCTAAATATCAATAAGCGCGCGAAGCCGGAGATTATCGGGATCTGCTCGACGGGCGTGACCGAAACCAAAGGCGACGACGTCGACGGCTACATCAAGCTCATCCGAGAGAAGCACGCCGAAGTCGCCAAACTGCCGATCGTCTATGTTTCCACACCGGACTTCAAGGACGCTTTCCAGGACGGGTGGGGCAAGACGGTCGCTCGCATGGTCGAGGTTCTCGTCGACGCGCCAAAGAGTGCGAGTCGGCGCGACCTGTCGAAAGTCAATGTCCTTCCGGGCTGTCATCTCACGCCGGGCGACCTCGACGAACTGCGCACGATCATCGAAGATTTTGGGCTCGAACCGACCTTCCTGCCGGATATCGGCGGCTCGCTCGATGGACATATCCCCGACGACTTCACCCCGACCACCATCGGCGGCGTAGGGATCGAAGAGATCGCCACGATGGGAAACGCCGGCTGGACGATCGCCGTCGGCGCGCAAATGCGACAGGCCGCAGAGGCCATGACGGCAAAGACCGGCGTGCCGTTTCGGCTCTTCGAACGGCTCTGCGGGCTGGAGCCGAATGACGATCTGATTAGCTTCCTCACCGCGATCAGCGGCCGACCGGCGCCCATGAAATATCGGCGGCAGCGCGGTCAACTTGTCGACGCCATGCTCGACGGTCACTTCCACATTGGCGGCCGCAAGCTCGCGATTGGCGCAGAGCCCGATCTTCTTTACGACGTCGGATCCTTCATGACGGAGATGGGCGCGCAAATTCTCGCTGCGGTCACGACGACGCAATCTCCTGTGCTCGAGCGCGTCGCGACCGAAGAAGTGCTCATCGGGGATCTGGAGGATTTGGAGACGCTCTCGCGCGAGCGCGGTTGCGACCTGCTCTTCACGCATTCGCATGGCCGACAAGGCGCGGAGAGGCTGAAGATTCCCTTCTTCAGAATTGGCATACCCAAGTTCGACCGACTGGGTGGCGGACATCAGCTCACTGTAGGCTATCGGGGCGCGCGCGACCTGATTTTCGAGGTCAGCAACCTGGTGATGGCCGACCACGAAGAGAATCATCAGCCGACGCCGGAAAGCTGGCGCGGCGGTGTCGGCGCCGCGCACGCGCCTACACACTGACAAAAGGATCGGAGGCGTTATGAAAGTCGCATTCGCCACTCAGGACCTCAAGCGCGTCGACGCGCATTTTGGTTGGGCGAAGAATATCGCCATCTACGAGATCGGGCCGGAGGGGCATTCCTTCCTCGAGGCGATCGAATTCGACGGCGATCTCAAGGAAGACGGCAATGAGGACAAGCTCGCGCCGAAGATCGACGCGATCAAGGACTGCGCCATTCTCTACGTGGCGGCGATTGGCGGCTCGGGCGCAGCGCGGGTCGTCGCCAACAACATTCACCCGATGAAGGTGAATCAACCTGAGAACATCGATGACCTTCTCGCCAAACTCGAGGAGGTTCTGCGGGGCGTGCCGCCACCGTGGCTGCGTAAGGCGCTGACCAAGGGAAAAGAGCGAGTCCTGGACTTCGAAGACTAAGGAGAAAACATGTCAACAACAGTCGTGGAAGCCCAAAAGGATTCCGTCAAAGAGCTTCCTTTCATGAAGGAGCTCATCAAGGTCTGGCGCGCTCAGGACACCCATGGCGCCTGGGAGAGCAAGAGCGATCTCGACATTCTCGCTCCCTATGTCGTCGACAAGGAGGCTCGCCGCGCACTGCCGCTTATCGGCGATCCGGATCCGGAGACGATCTGGCGGCTCGAGCTCTTCTTCAACGCTGTCTGCCTCATGATCGAACGGGCCACCGGCGTGATGATCTCGCCGATGCTCAAAATGAGCCACGAGGGCTTCGGCCGCATGGTGCTCATTGGTGGGCGGCTCATCGTCGTGAACAAGCAGCTCCGCGATGTCCATCGATTTGGCTTCGACAGTTTCGAGAAGCTTGCCGCCGAGGGGGATAAATACGTCCAGTCCGGGGTCGAGATGATCGAGAAATTCCCCGCGGTGGCGAACTACTGAGGCAGCCGTATGAGCGAAATCGACACTCTGAAGGCCGAAATCAAGAAGCTTTCGGCGAAGGCCATGCAGGCGAAGATGGATCTGCACGATCTCTCCGAGGAGTTGCCCATCAATTGGAACTCCATTCCGAGCGTGGCGCAAAAAGCGCATGACTCCTTTGCTGCGCTGGAAGCGGCGCGCGCGAAGCTGAAGGAATTGGAGACTGTGTGATGAGCGAATTCAAAACGCGCGACGGCCGCGACTATGTTCCTCAATATCTTACCGATATAGACGCCTCGACCTGCATCGGCTGCGGTCGGTGCTTCAAGGTCTGTCCGCAAGGGGTGATGGCGTTGTATGGCGTCAATGACGAAGGCGAGATCCTCGGCGCCGTCACGGAAGATGACGACGATGACAATGATTTTGACGGCGAGCTGAATCGCAAGATTATGAAGGTCGAGGAAGCCGGGGCCTGCATCGGCTGCAACGCGTGCGCCCGGGTCTGCCCGAAGAATTGTCAAACGCACGTCTCCGCCGACAAAATCGCAGCATAAGATTAGATAATGTGTCCGGAAAAGTGTGAAGCGCTTTTCCGGACACATTATGCTCTATAGTCTTGTGAGCTACTCCTTATCGATCGCGCGGAGCCACACGATCGCGACGCCCTCAAAATGTTGGGAATGGATCACGTCTTTCGCGTTGGGCGATTTCGCCTAAATGCAGCGCGATCGAGAGTGCGGCCCTAGTTTTCGGAAAGACGAGCCGATACGCCAGCCTCGACATAGCCCAGACCGCTTGCGCGCCGGTATTCGCTCGCCGAACGGTCGCCTCTAGCCATTTGAATGGAGCGCAGGCGGCGCTCCGATTTCCTTACTCGATGCCCTGCTCGCGGGCTTTCCACATGGCGGCGATACGGAAACGCTCTGCGATCGCCTTCGGATCCGCGAGCATTTGATCTTGCGCCTCTTTGAGAGCCTTAAAGACAAGGTCGGCTTCCTCGCGCGTGAGTGCGACTCGCCCGACCACATGAGTCGCCTCAGGCATGAGATGCAGAATTTTCCATTTGAGAGGATGCGCACCCACTTCCGCAACTTCGACCCCCTCAAGCACGCCGTCGAGATAGATGCCAAATCCCTTGACTTCCAGCCGACGTCCATCCTGAGTGACCTTTACCAGCGTAGTCATGTAGCCTCGCCTTCTTCCTTAGCTAACCATCCGTAACCGCCCTGATCCCAAAGCTGCGCGAGAACCTGATCGGGCCCCCATTCGGGGCTGCGTGATCTGAGTTCCTCATAATCCGCCCGAAAGCGCTCCGCGTCGGCGTCCTGCAAGTCGGCGCAGGTTCCCTCCGACTTGTTACGAAGCCGGAAGCCCCCATGTCCGGAGGAGAGAGCGAACTCGTCTCCATCCTCGAGCAGCGTGAATGTTTGATCGTCTTCGGCCATGGCGGTCGCTCGTCTTCTCAAGCGGCCGCGGCCGGCGCGTCTTCGAGGCGCTCCCACTCGGCCCAGGCGCCATCATAGACGGGGACTTCTGTCCGACCGATAAGATAGAGGGCCAGTGCGTTCATGCATGAGGTAATGCCCGATGCGCAGGTGGTCACGATCGGCTTGTCGAGATCGACTCCCTCGGCCTGGAAGCGCGCCGCAAGCGCTTCCGGGTCGAGAAATATCCCTTTCTCCGGATGTAGGAGATCTGCCCAGGGCACGTTGACGGCGTTGGGAATGTGACCGACCTTTTTGAACGGAAAGACGTCTGGTTGGCTTCCGTCGAATTTACCGGGTCCGCGCGCATCGACAACCTGTTCGGAACCTGACGCAAGATTGGTCTTCATCTGCTCATAGGTGCGAACGAGCTCCGGTCGGAATGTTGCGGTGAATGTCTTTGGCTCCGGACGAACCGGCGACATTTCGGTGGGCAGCTTCTCGCCGGTCCATTTGCCAAAACCACCGTCGAGCATGGCGACATTGTCGCATCCGAAGACGCGAAACATCCACCAGGCGCGCGCCGCCGCGGAACCGCCAAAGAGTCGATCATAGACGATGACGCGATCGCTATCGCTCACGCCGAGCAGTCCGAGCTTCTTGGCGAAATCGGCGGCGTTCGGCAGCATGTGAGGCAGATCGGATGTTGTGTCGGCGATGTGATCGATGTCGAAATGCACCGAACCTGGCAGGTGACGGCCGCGATATTGGTTGCGGCCGTCGAGGTTGGTGCTTGGATGATGCCAGGTGCAGTCGAGGATGCGAATGTCGCCCTCGCCGAGATGCGCGGAAAGCCACTCCGTGCTCACAAGCGCGCTGGGAACTCGTTCAGTCATGGATGAGAGGCTCCATCTTCAGGATCATCGTGTCGACGTTTCCGAAGCAAACGGCGCGTCGCGATCGACTCACGCGGCGGGCAGCGGATAGCCGGCGCGCGGGTGGGTGCCGTAATAGTCGGGGCGTTCCGGCCAATCGCCTTGCTTGAAGCGCAACTTCACGATGCGCACGGGGGCGCCGTGAGAGACGGAAACCTCGGTGAATTTGACCTCGCGATCGCCAGGACCGGCGGAAAAATCGGCGACGGTCGCGCCGTCGGCCTTGCGCGCGCGCAAGAAACCCGGCGTGCCGACGGTCGCGCCGACAACAGGATTGGCTTCGAAATTCGGACTCTCATACTCGCCCTCCGCGGGCCCGAAGGCGGGGGTGGCGAAGGTGAAGGTCGCGAGCACTCCGCTGCGATCCACGGGGAGGTCCGCAGTCAAGGGACGAGCCACGGAATAAACGGTCAGGGTGCCGCCGCTTAGAAGCTCCTTAATCTCATCGAGGGAGCAACTCGCGAATTCAGAGGCAAGATTCATTTGCTTCTCCTTGCGTTGATCTTCCACCGTCGTTCATCAAAATTCGTGCCATACATTTCGAAATTCGTATGGCGATCGCGGACTGTCGTTGCACGCAAATTGCTTTTTAAGCTGACACCAATTCACCCGATCATCGAGGAGCAGCCAACAACATGCTGGACGTGGCGATCGTCGGAGGCGGCATCAGCGGGCTTGCGCTCGCGAGACGATTGAATCAGCGCGGCGCAAGCTTCGAGATCTTCGAAGCCCGCGATCGCATTGGCGGACGAATCTACAGCACGCCAGGACGTGCAGGCGGCGCGCTCGATCTCGGCGCCGGCTGGTTTTGGCCGGAAACACAACCGCTCATGTCCGCGCTCGTCAAGGAGCTCGAGCTTGCGAGCTATCCTCAGCACGACGAAGGAGCCGTGCTGCACCTGCGCGAAGCCGATAAGAAGGCCGAGAGCATCGACGATCAACGACTGTACGACGGCGCGCGTCGTCTGCATGGCGGCATGTCGACTCTTGTCGACACGGTGGCGCGCCGCCTTCCTTCGGGCGTGGTGAAGCTGCAGCGTCGCCTCACGCGTCTTTGCGATCGTGGGGACTATGTCGAGCTCACCTTCGATGTCGATGGCGCGTCAACCACCGTCTCCGCCAAACAGGTCGTAATGGCGATGCCGCCGCGCCTGGTGCGCGAGACGGTCAAATTCGAGCCAGCGCTCGACGAGCCAACGGATCAAGCTCTTCAAGGAGCCGAAACCTGGATGGCGGCGCAGGCCAAGGCCGCCTTCGAGATCGCCGCGCCGTTCTGGCGCGCGCGGGGACTATCGGGCTCCGCCTATGTGACGCATGAGCAGGCGATCCTCGGCGAAATCTTTGACGCCTGCGATCTCTCTATGGGGCTCGTGGCGATTGGCGGCTTCCTGGCGCTTGGTCCTGCCCTACGTGAGAGCTTCAACGTAGGTTTGCCTATTTTAATGGCAAGCCAGCTCGGCGCAGTATTCGGTGCCGATGTGGAGTGTCTTGCGACGCATTACAAGGATTGGGCTCAAGAGCCTCTGACCTGCAGCATGGCCGATCGCGAGGGCGAGCCCTCGGATCATGCGGCGGACGTCGCCAATCCGATGCTCCGACGCGCGCTTTGGGACAAAAAGCTCTACTTCGCTGGATCGGAGACCGCAGCACGCAACGCTGGCTACATGGAGGGAGCGCTGGACGCGGCGCGTCGAGTCGATCGTGCGCTGGCGGCCCTTGCCTTGCGGCAGACCTTGCCGGAGGAGGCAGGGGACCCGTCTGCAGAAGGGCTTCCGCCCAATGAGGCGAGCCTGGTGCGATTCGGCCGCTGGGTCGATCTCCAGTCCGACGCCGTCTTCGAGGATTACCGTCGCCGTCTCAATCGCGCGCTTGCGTCGCAAGAGCGCGACGGTCTGACTCAGCTTGCGATTCTCGGCGCGATGGAGCAAATATTCCAGCAGGCGCTCGAAGTTTTGGCGAAGCTGCCCTTCGATCTTGCGGCAGTCGCCGTGGAGCGCGGCAAGGTCGAGCTCATGCCGCTCGTTCAGAAGCCGTTTGGCGATCTAATGCAGACAATCATGGATGATGTCGTCGCCTTCAATCAGACGTCCTGCGCGCTCTCCAACTTTCCCGCCGAGCATCGTCCCTCGGGGGAGTATAAGACGGCGATCATGCAGGACATTGCAGCGGCGTGGCGAGAATTCTCGCTCTCGGCGAATCGGCTGCTGCTGCAAAAGAAGGCCGAACAGCAAGCGCAGGAGAAGACTACATGATGGACACGGAGGCCTCTGGCGAAACCGGTTTTGAATCTGACCCGATCCCTTATGTCATCTGCTCCTTGAACGACATCCCGAGCAAGAGAGCCCGGGGATTCAAGCTGCTCGTTCTCGACGAGAATGGAGAAGAGAAGCCCTTGTCGATCCTCATCGTGCGATGGGGCAAGCAGGTGTTCGGCTATCTGAATCGATGTCCGCATGACGGCGTCAATCTCGATTGGGAACGAAATCAGTTTTTCGATCCCAACGGCCTTCGGCTGATGTGCGGGAAGCACGGCGCCGCCTTTGAAATCGGCACGGGAAATTGCGTCGACGGCCCCTGCCTAGGGGACAGTCTCACGCCTGTGGCGGTGACGGTGATCGACAATGACATTTGCATCGTCGGCGTCACGCTCGCGGAAGACGAAGACGAGGACGCCGAGGAAGAGGGCGCTTAAAAATTTCGAGCGGAGAGGCTCCTGTGGCGCCCCTCCGCTCTCATGTTTTCTGGGTGTCGGCGGCTCTCGCCAAAAAGACTGAGAGCATGGACAGACCTGCGATCAGAAATGAGCCGCCTCGCTCAAACCGGCCGGTTCTCGTTGCGGTTCTTGACCGGCTCCATACGCTCGACGCCTTGCTGATAGGCGATGACCTCGAAGGAATCGTTGAACTTCAGCGCCGCATCGAGCAGGTAGTCGAGCTTACCCGCGGTGTCGAGCTTCTTGATGTCGTTCTTGTCGACGTAATTGAGATCCATCATCTCCTTCCAGACCGTCGACTCGTCGCAGGGCAGGATGTTGAAGGTGATCTCGCCGATCTTGACGCGAAATTTCGTGAGCAAGTCGATATTGTTGCAGAACATGAAATAGACGCCGGTCGGCGAGAGCAGATCTCCCAACACTTCGGCCGCGGTCTCGAGATAGGCGAAGTTGTGGAGATAGCCAGCGAGGATCGGGAGCGTGGGCTCGTTCTCCCTGGCGAAGGTCAGCACCTGCTCGATGCTGAACTCCGGCGGCCGCTTTTCGTCCGCGACTTGTGCTTGAAATTTGAGCGCGATGTCGCCGCGAAAGCCAAATCGGCCCGGCACGGTCGTCGGACTCTTTAAAACTGCGTTGAGCAGGCGGCCTTCCCGCTCCAACCGAGCGAGGGCAGTCTTCTCAATCTGTGTCATAGAGCATTCTCCGCTTACAGTCTTGGCGCTCCCGCAGGACAGCGCCGGCGGGTCGATCTGCCAAGCATGCAAGAAGCCCGCCGAGCGCGCGATGCGGGCGGGATTTATAGAGCTGTCAGGAAGCTAACAATGTATCCGCGCTCTGCGACCAAATTTCGGCCTAAGGGCCTGCCCGGCTCGGCATAGGGTTTGCTTGCTCTCCTGCAAACGCATTGCGGCGAAGGAAGCAGGGCATGATACATCTCACAGAAAGCGCCTTGAGCGCGGTGCAGACTGCAATTTCCGGCTCCTCCGAACCGGTCGACGGGCTTCGGATCAAGGTCGAGGCGGGTGGTTGCGCTGGTTTTCAATACAAGATGGGCCTCGTTCGCGAGGGCGAGCCTGACGATACGGTCATCGAGCGGGAGGGTGTGAAGCTCTTCATCGACGGCAGTAGCCATGAGCTGCTCGAGGGGACGACGATCGACTATGTCGCCGCCCTGCAAGGTTCGGGCTTCACCTTCGACAATCCCAACGCGCAATCGAGCTGCTCTTGCGGCAAGTCGTTCGGATGAGGACGAGGGCGCCGACGCGCGAGGCGCACTCACAGTAAAGCGAGGATTAGCAGATGTTGCAGGATGCGGAAGCCGCGCCGGTTGCGCAGAGTCTCGACAAGGAGCAGGTGATTCGCGCGGTCATCGACGAGATCCGGCCAAACTTGCGGCGTGACGGCGGTGACTGCGAGTTCGTCGAGATCTGCGGCAACAAGGTGATGGTGCGGATGAGCGGCGCTTGCGTGCTCTGCAAGCTGAGCAGCGCGACTCTGGAGGGGATTCAGGCGCGCATCATAGAAAAGCTCGGCGAGTTCGTGCGGCTGGTTCCGGTCGCGGGAGCTCAGGCGAGGCCCATGACTCCGGGCAGACACTGAACGGGGCCGAAGGTGACCCGGGTCTATCTCGACAACAATGCGACCACGCGCGTCGACGCACGGGTCGTTGAGAAGATGTTGCCGTATTTTTCGGATGAATTCGGCAATGCTTCCTCGACGCACGTCTTTGGCTCAGAGGTCGCGAATGCGGTGCGCGCGGCGCGGCGTAGCGTGCAGGCGCTGCTTGGGGCGGCGCATGACCATGAGATTGTCTTCACCTCGGGCGGCACGGAAGCCGACAATGCGGCGATTCTGGCTGGGCTGTCGGCGGTTGAAGGGCGTGATGAGATCGTGGTTTCCGCGGTCGAGCATCCCGCGATTTTGTCGCTAATCGAACATCTGCAGCAGGCGCGCGGGCTCAAAGCCCACATTATAGGCGTCGACGGTACCGGGCGGCTCGACATGGAGTCGTTTCGGAAGGCCCTCGGGCCCAAGACCGCCCTGGTTTCGATCATGTGGGCGAACAATGAAACAGGCACGCTGTTCCCCGTGAAGGAGCTTGCCGATCTCGCCCATGAAGCCGGCGCGCTCTTCCATACCGATGCGGTCCAGGCCGCCGGCAAGACGCCGATCGAGCTGAAATCCACCCGGATCGACTTCTTGTCCTTGTCGGCGCACAAAATCCACGGTCCTAAGGGCATCGGGGCGCTCTACGTGCGAAAAGGCACGAAATTCACTCCCTTGATCCGGGGCGGCCACCAAGAGAGAACCCGCCGCGGCGGCACGGAAAACACGCCGGGGATCATAGGTTTCGGCGCGGCCGCAGAGATCATGGCCGCCTCGCTTGCCGAGGAGGCGTCGAAGGTCGGCGGATTGCGCGATCGCCTGGAGCGAAGGATATTGGAAGAGATCGGTGATTGCCTGGTCTCGGGCGACAAAGAGAATCGGCTCCCCAACACGACCAACATTGCGTTCTTCGACATAGAAGGAGAGGCGGTGTTGAATCATCTCAATCGCGCAGAAGTCGCCGCATCGACGGGTTCTGCATGCACGGCGGGTTCGAATGAGCCGTCGCATGTCTTGCGGGCGATGAATGTTCCAGCCCGCGCATTGAATGGCGCGATCCGCTTTTCACTTTCTCGCGACAATTGCGAAGCGGATGTCGATCGCGTCTTGGAAATTCTACCCGGCATCGTCGCCAAATTGCGTGGTATCGCTCAGGCGGCGGCGCAGGCGCCGCAACCGACGCTCTCGCAGTGAGCGCAGCTCAAAGTTCGCGGCCAAGGAGACAAAGATATGAAGATTATGATCCGCCGTTCTCCCGAGACGGGGCTCTCCATCTACGTTCCCAAGAAGGACTTGGAGGAGCCCATCGTCGAGAGCGAGCATGAAGGCCTTTGGGGCGGGTGGATCCGCATCGCCAATGGTTGGGTGCTCGATCTGCCGGAGATGGCTGCGGAGACGACCCTCCCCATCACCGTCAATGCGCGCAAGCGCGGCGAAGAGGAGTAGGCGTAATGAACGCTCCGTTTACCAATCACCTTGTCCTGGAGGGCGCGCAGGCTGAAGCGCGGCTCCTGGAGATCGCGTCGGAGCTCAAGACCGGCTCGACCATTCCCTATCTGGGTCCGGAGCTGGCGGAGCTCGCCGGTGCGGCGGCGCCGACGACTCCCGAGGCTCTCGCTGCTTTTTTCGCGACGAAAGTCGCCTTGCCGAAGCGTGCGAAGGGCAATGTCTGGGCGTGTGCCCAGCACATTGAGAGCATGAAGCATCGCTCCACGGTCTCGACGCTCATGACCGAGGCTTTCACGCCAAAGGTCGAGCCGACGCCCTTGCATCGATATCTCGCTGAGCTGGGCTTGCCGGTCATTGTCGACAGCTGGTACGATTCCGCCATGCGCGACGCGCTCTCTTCCCGAAGCGACTGGGGCGAGGTTCAGGGCATCACCCGCGCTGGGATCGGAGAGGACCGATGGTTCCGCTTCTATGACGCCAAGGGCGTCGAAGCCCCGAAGACGCAAGCCGACTCCTGGCGCACCTTGCTTTACAAGCCCCATGGCTCGGTCGCGCCGGCGAAAAACTATCTGATCTCGGACGCCGACTATGTCGAGGTGCTCACAGAGATCGACATCCAGACGCCGATCCCGGATGTCGTGAAAAGCCGTCGCGCCGAACGCAGCTTCCTGTTCATTGGCTGCCGCTTTCACGACCAGATGTTGCGCACCTATGCGCGGCAGATCACCAAGCGCTCGACGACGACGCATCACGCGATTGTCACGCCGGAACTTCTGACCAAGAATGAGCTGAAGTTCCTGACCGTCCAAGGCATCATTCCTCTCGCCGTTTCGCTGCCGAGAGCCAGCGAGATCCTTATCGGCGCCTAGACGCCGCAGACCGACGGCCTGGACGCCGAAATCTCGCAAGATCTTTTGGCGTCCAGCGTTATAAAAATGAATTGCATATCGTATTCGCATTGCGAACATCAGTCAGACGACAGGATTTGAGAAAGATCAGCGCTTGCAACGTCGATTTGCTGAACATTGTGCAGCTGGACATGTGGCAGTTCTCGACATGTTGACCTCCAGCGCGCGAGGCGGCCCGAGCGGTGGCCGGGATGCGCAGAGGCTCCCTTTCCGCGGGTAGAAACACACAAAATATCAAATCATTAGGGTGGCCGACAGGCCCTCGGAGCGCCTCGAGCCTCGCTAGATCTCGCCGCTGGCACGCATGTTGCCACGAGACACGCAGATCATAGCGAATGCTTTGGCTTCACGGGCGTGGCGTCCATTCGGCTTCTGACGCAGTCCAGCCAAAGCGCAGGTAAGGGGATTGGACATGGACACGCAAGGGCTCGAAGGTCTTGAGAGTGAGGCTTCCGCACCGGCGATGGACGGGATCATGCAGCAGATCGCGGAGCACAAGGGCTGCGGGACGTCTGGGGGGAGCGGGAAGGCGAGCTGCGGCTCGAGCGCGGGCTCGGGGGACCTACCCACCGAGATCTGGGAGAAGGTGAAGAACCATCCCTGCTACAGCGAGGAAGCGCATCACCATTATGCGCGTATGCATGTGGCGGTGGCGCCGGCCTGCAATATCCAGTGCAACTACTGCAATCGCAAATATGATTGCGCCAATGAGTCGCGTCCGGGCGTCGTGTCGGAGAAGCTTTCTCCCGAGCAGGCGGCCAAGAAGGTGCTCGCCGTCGCTTCGACGATCCCGCAAATGACCGTGCTGGGCATTGCGGGTCCGGGCGATCCGCTGGCCAATCCGGAGAAAACCTTCAAGACCTTCGAGCTGATCTCGCGCACGGCGCCCGACATCAAGCTGTGCCTGTCGACGAACGGTCTGGCGCTTCCCGACCATGTCGACACGATCGCGGGCTTCAACGTCGATCACGTGACGATCACGATCAACATGGTCGATCCGGAGATCGGCGCGCGGATCTATCCTTGGGTGTTTTGGAAGCACAAGCGCTACACGGGCGTGGAGGCGGCGAAGCTGCTGACGGACCGTCAGCTGCAGGGCCTCGAGATGCTCACGGAGCGCGGCATTTTGTGCAAGGTGAACTCGGTGATGATCCCCGGGGTCAACGACCGCCACCTGATCGAGGTGAACAAAGCGGTGAAGTCGCGGGGCGCGTTCCTGCACAACATCATGCCGCTGATCTCGGCGGCGGAGCATGGGACGGTGTTTGGTCTGACGGGCCAGCGCGGCCCGTCGGCGCAGGAGCTGAAAGCCTTGCAGGACAGCTGCGAAGGCGAGATGAACATGATGCGCCACTGCCGTCAGTGCCGCGCGGACGCGGTGGGTCTTCTGGGCGAGGACCGCAGCGCCGAGTTCACGACGGACAAGATCATGGCGATGGAGGTCGACTATGATCTGGAGGGTCGCAAGGCCTATCAGGAGAAGGTCGAGGAAGAGCGCGTTGCGAAGGTCGCGGCGAAGCAGGAAGAGCTGAAGATCCTCGCGGGTGAGAGCAGCGACATCAAGCTGTTGATTGCGGTTGCGACGAAGGGCTCGGGGCTGATCAACGAGCACTTTGGGCACGCCAAGGAGTTCCAGGTGTATGAGCTGTCGACGGCCGGCGCGAAATTTGTCGGGCATCGGCGCGTGGACCTCTACTGCCAGGGCGGCTATGGCGACGAGGACAGCCTGGAGACGGTGATCCGCGCGATCAACGACTGCCATGCGGTGTTTGTCGCGAAGATCGGCGGCTGCCCGAAGAACGATCTGATCAAGGCGGGCATCGAGCCTGTGGATCAATTCGCGCATGAGTTCATCGAGAAGTCGGCGATCGCCTGGTTCAAGGCCTATCTCGACAAGGTGAACGCGGGAGAGATCGTCCATGAGATCCGCGGCGACGCGGAAATCCGTCAGGGCGCCCTCATCAACGCCGCTTAAGCGAAGGCTGTAGCCGAAGGAGAAGTAGCCATGAGCAATATCGTACGCGACAGCGACGTGTGCGAATTGACGGAACCGGCCTACTTCGCCTTCGGCGACAAGGTGAAAGCGAAACGCACGATTCGCAATGACGGCACCTACGCCGGAAAAGAAATCGGAGACATTCTGGCGAAGAAAGGCGAGATCGGTTATGTCGTGAGCATCGGCACCTTTCTGCAGCAGTTCTACATCTATGGTGTGGAGTTCACAGAAAGTGGCAATCGCGTGGGCATGAAGCGCAAAGAACTCGAGCCCGCCAATCCCCGCGATGACGAGGATGAACTCCCGCTTCCCGGAGCCAAAAGCCAATGATCGAACCGAGACTTCCCAAATATCAATGGGGCCGCCGCGTAAAAGCGGCGGTCGATCTGTTCAATGATGGCGGTTATCCCGACGTCGAACCGGAGGCGCTGCTCGTCGCCGCCGGCGGTGAAGGCGAGATCGTTCAAACAGGTGCGCACACAGATTCGAACACCCCGCTCTACCTCGTGGAATTCACGAATGGACGCGTTGTTGGGTGCTTGGAGGAAGAGATCGAGCCTATCGAGAGTCCATGAGCACGATCAGGGCATTCGGCGCGCCGCAGGCACAGGCGGGTCAGCCGTCGCAACCAAACGAATTCGACTTTAGAAGGATCGAGCGAGCGCTGGAGAATAGAAAGCGCTACCGCTACGTCTCACCCATTCTCTTGCGGACAGCGAATGGTTACAGGATTCAAAGCCCCTGCTGTTCACGCAACATCGATCCTGACGGCGGCGTCGTCGACATCGCCTTGCTCCTTTTTGATGATCGCTCAAGAAATTGGCGCCTTCTTCGCAAGGAGCACACGAGCGGCGTGTGGGAGTTCGCTCGGGCCTTCGACCGGTTGGCGGAGCTGCTCGATTATCTGAACGAAGATCCCGAGCGTCGCTTTTGGCAGTGATGGACCGGTGAAAGAGGAACGAAAATGGGCGTGACCACTGAAGAGCTGGCGACGATCGAGTCGCTTCTATCAGCCAGCGAGCCTCTGGATTTCCTGGAGCTGCGCAAGAAATTCCCGCATTTGAAATGGACGAAATGCGACGCGTCCGATGTGATCGAGGAACCGTTTCGCAGCTACGCCGCCTATGACGTGCATCTGCTGAACGCCCAGGATCACTGCGTGCACGTCACCACGGAGCCGACCGAGGCCACCGGATTCGCAATCGCCTATAAGCCCAAATATTCATGAGCTCCGCCGTGGATGAACTCGATGAAGAGGGCGAGGAGCTGATCGCGGCTCCCGACACCTTTATCCCGCTCTCGGATCCGGATGTAACGCTCGACGATCTCGCAGCGGTGGAAAGCGTCATGCGCACGAGTCGCTTGTCAAGCGGCCCTGTCGTTGAGGCGTTCGAAACGGCGTTCGCCGCTTATGTCGGAAGAAAATACGCAGTCGCAACCTCGAGCGGCACGTCTGGCTTGCTGCTGGCCTTGATCGCGCATGGGATCGGCCCCGGCGATGAAGTGATCGCCTCTCCGCATTCCTTTCGTGAAACGCAGCACGCCATCGCGCTCTGCGGCGCGCATCCCGTGTTCGTCGATATCGACTATTGGTCGGGAACGATCGCAGCGACAAAGGTCGAGGCTGCGATCACCGAACGCACGCGTGCGATTCTCGCCAGCAACACCAATGGCCATCCCGCTCCCTGGGATGAGCTGAAAGCGATCGCGAAGAGCAAGCGCATCCTGCTCCTCGAGGATTCGACGGAAGCGCTCGGCTCCAAATACAAAAACGCGCTGGTCGGCACCTTTGGCGCGTCCGCGGTTTTCGATTTTTCGCAACCGGGACCTCTCGTTTGCGGGGAGGGCGGCGTCGTCGTCACGGACGACATCGATGTCGCCGTGGCCGTGAAGCGCCTGCGCGCGCATCGGCACGACGAGCGCGCCTCCGTCGTCGTCAGCTCCAGCGCGCCTTATCAAGCGGGAATGAGTGACATCAACGCGGCGCTCGCTCTGTCGCAGCTCAACCGGCTCGACGAAATCCTGGAGAAGCGCAAGCTCATCGAGCACTACTACTTCAAGCACATCAAGTCTTTTGAAGGGATCAAGGATCCCTTCATTGCGCCTGACGTGACGGAGGTCCACTGGTTCCTGTACGCCGTGCATCTCGGCACCCGCTTCAGCAGGTCCTCCAGAGATTCGATTGTTGATGATCTTCGGGTCGAAAAGATCGAGGCTGCGGCCTATAGCGTTCCGCTACACACGCAGCGCCGCTATGTCGACTTCGGCTATCGTCGCGGCGCTCTGCTCGTCACGGAAAAGGTGTCGGACAGAGCCGTCGTGTTGCCCTTCCACACGCATCTCACGGAAGGCCAGATCGAGTTCATCGTCGCGACGATGAAGGACGCGTCCGTGAACATCGGCGCGGGCGCCGCGATCTATTGAAAACCCTCCGGAAAATCGGCTCAGCAAAAAGGAGTTAACAAATGGCCACGGTAACAATCATGCCCTCGGGCAAGTCGGTCGAAGCCGCCGAAGGCGCGACCTTGCTCGAGATCATCCTCTCCGCCGGAGAGGGGATCAATCACAAATGTGAAGGTAAGGCTCAATGCGGTTCTTGTCACATCTTCGTGCAGGAAGGGCGCAAGGGCGTGAGCAAGATCGGCCGCGAAGAGAACGAGAAACTCGACACGATTGTCGGGGTCGGCTCCAAATCCCGGTTGGCTTGTCAGACGAAGGTGCTGGGAACGGAAAACATCAAGCTAGAGCTTCTGGGCTTCTCTTCGGGCCTGTGACGTCGGAGGATCAAATGACAGACAATTTGGTGGCGATTCACGTCCGCTTCGCAAATGATGGCAGCGTTGCGGAAATCAGCCAAAGACCTGCGCCATTGACCCCACAAGAATGGTTCAATGCGTTAAGCGAGGCCGTAGGGCCCGACGTTTATCGCGCATTGGCTGGCGGCCGCGGCCACTTCCGCCTCGCGCAGGCTGAAATCGACGCGTTGGTCGCCAAAGTCAGCGGCGCCGCTGCAGCCTAATTCACGCCGGAGACACGTTCCCTAAACGCGTAGCTCGCCCCGGCGGGCTACGCGCTTAATTTATGAACCGCGCTTGAAACAGCGCGAGCTTTTCAGTTGAGTCGAGTCCCGTCTTGATTGGCCATTTATTCTCGTAAAAGAATGTGTTCACTTCGCGCGTGACTTCCCGACCGCGTACGAACCAGCGAAGGGCCCCATCGGGGAATACAATCGCGGGTCCATCCTCCCGATGAATGTTTCCCTCTTCCATCCAAAGGCGCGTGTCCAGAAACAGATAGAAGCCCGCAAGCCGAGTAAGGGCGTCCCTGTTGGCTTCTTCCACGATCGTCATGCTGCTCATCGATTGATCCTTTAAGAGGGCGCCCAGCTCGGGACATGCAACTTTCGAGCGGGGAACGCCCGCACGGATTCGGCAAGAATCATGCATCGATATACGTCGAGACGCAAAGGGCCGACACTCCCTGTGCCTAGCTCTGTGGCATCTGCGACTAAAACTTAGCCTCGTATCGCGAGCGGACTCTTGGAGCCGCGGGGCGCAGGGCTTTGGGAGGCTCCAGAAGATGAACGATGACGTCAATGTCTATGTGATCTGCTCGACGCAGCAGATTGAACCCGGCGCCGCAAAGGCCTTCAGCCTCCTGAAAGTCACGGAAACGGGGGAGGCGCGGCCCTATTCGATTTTCGTTGTCCGCACGAAAGCCGATCAGTTTTTCGGCTATGTGAACATCTGTCCGCATCAAGGCGCCTGGCTCAACATCGGCGAGGGAGGTTTCTTCAGCGGTGACGGCGCGCGTTTGCGCTGCGGCAGACACAAGGCGGAATTCGACGTTGAATCCGGCGCCTGCGTGAAAGGCTCATGCAAGGACAAATCGCTGGAGCAGATACCGATCGTCGTGATGGACGACGAAGTGTGTCTCTGCGGCGTCGAGCTCAGCGAAGAGGAACCGCGTTTCTCCGACGATAACGAATTCGAAGACACCATGGAAATCATGATTCACCCGTGAGGCCACTGGGGTCCAATCGCATGTCGCGAAAAGCGCAAAACAATTTTGCGGTCGTTTTCTGTGTTCAGGCGATGCCGCCTAAACACAGCGTGATCTAGCCGACAGATCTCCCGCTCGTGAGGAAATCGAAACCATGACAGTCGAGGAATTGGTAAAGAAACTCGCAGAGTTGCCTCCGGAGGCTGTCGTGTTGATGGACAGCGACGGCGGCCTTTCCCGCGTAAGCGCGATAGAGTTTATGGACGGGCAGGGGCTTGGCGCGCCCCCGGAGGTCATCCTGACGCCGAGCATGGACGAATAATGGCGGTTGGGCGCCTCTGCCACTCAGAGGCGCCCTCGAACCGGCTTCACCGGATCACTTATTATTCGCAGGCGCGGACGCCCCGTCTACGAGAGGAACGCCGAAGAAGCCCTCGTCCTCTCCCCCCCAAGCCTTGTGAAGGGCAAGGGCCTCTCGCCATCGCGACAATTCCTCATCGCTGGCCGGCCGATGGGAGATGCGTCCCTCCGGCTGCTGCGCCAGCAGGAAGCCCTTGCCGTTTCGTATGAACCGGTTGAGATCCTTCGTGTCGTTGGGACGCACGACGCAGCGAGGACGTTCGTCGATGAGAATGGTCGTGGGAAGCATGGTGTAAACGACCCTCCTTTGCGCCGTAGCGGGGATCAGAAACCGTCTGCCTTCCGACCCCAGGGATGCGATCCCGGAACCAGCGTCGCTTTGATGCCCGCTTTGCTCACGTCTTCGATGGTCTTGTAATAGGTGGCCTCATGCATGAGCGCGCCGCCCTTACCCATGATCGCGACATAGCGCGCGACAGTGTCCACCTCGCATTCATAGCCGCCGCCCGGATCGCCGGTGCTGCGCATGTTTCCATCCCAATCGATGAAGTAACCGTTCGATGGCATTGGTCATCCCGTCTGTTATGAGCTCGCCTTTTTGTGCAGCAAGATTTTTGCCAGAGATCCGAAGCTTGCGCCGCAAATCGGATGTCGCCGGATCGGGATACGGAACGACGATTGCTAGTCCAGGGCGAAGTCGCAGGAAATGCGACATTGCGGAGAATGAAGGAGAAGCACCGTGTCGGAACTCGTCCACAGAGAGGCGTCGCTTTACGACATTGAAGAAATCTGGGGCTTGCTGCGAGATGTTGCGGCGGACATTTCACTACCGCTGTCGAGCGCCGCCGAGCAGGAGCTCGCCCTGACTCGCGTCATGCAATGTCTGAGCGATGAGCGTTCTGGGGTCGTGGTCGGGCCGGATAAAAAGATCTTGGGCGTGCTTCTCGCACAAAGAGACCTTCTCGACTTGGCTCTGATCAAGAAGGAAACGCTCAATGTGTGCATCGTCGCGGTTGCGCAGTCCCCGCTGAGGGCAGAGGCGCTGAGCCTGTTGCTCCAGACCCTGGTGTCCCGAGGAGCGGCTATCTACGCCAGCGTGTCGGCCGACGATAAGCAAGGATTGGCTGACGCGCTCAAAGAGAACGGCTTCGCGCCGCTGGAGAGCGAGTCCAAGCAGACCATCTACAAATGGGAGCCGCCTGCTTCGGCCGCGAAGGCCGCCTGAGCGCGAGCCTGGCCTGATCGAATCTATTCTCGATCGCGCTCTAAATCTATGGAATCGATCACGCTGCGTTTGAGCGTTTCCGCTCAAGCGCATCGTGATCTCGCGCATGTCCCGGACAAGCGGGAAGCAGTTTTCCCGACGGGACATGCTCTAAGCTATTGACTTGGACCCTAGTCCTTTTCGAACGCGTGATTCCGCGCGATCAGGGCGCTCTAAAGAGCGTCGTCGAAGTTTCCGTGCTCCGCGAAGCCTTTCTCGACGATGGCGAGGCAGGCCTTCAGACGCAAAAATTCCGCCTCATCCACAGCGATGAGGCGGCTCTCCGCTTCCGGCTCGGGCGTGGGGGCTTTTGCCGCCTGCAGCGCGTCGAAAAGCGTCTCTCTCAGACGGAAGATGCGCTCGCTCGCTCTTTCCAGATAGGGAAGCGGGTTGGCGCGAATATTGGCTTCGTGCAGAGCATCGAGCTCCAAAAGCCGCGCGAAGCGGCGCTCGTTCAAGCGCTCGGCCAATCCGAAGTCATGCTTTATGACAGTCATGCCTCCTCCCCTTGCAACCCGTATGAATGTTGGGTCCCCGTAGCAAAAACCATGTAAGGCTCGAGCGAGATGGCTTGCCGCTTGCACGGGCGAGACGGGTGCGAGGGTTCCCTCGTAGGGCGCCCAGAGAAGTAGGACGGGATACCATGAGCGAACTTTACGCAATCTGCCAGAACGGCGAGATCGAGGACGGAGAGGCGACCGGATTTCTGCTCATGCGGATCACGTCGACCGGCGAGCCCAAGCCCTGGCCGATCTTGATCACGCGCAAGGGTAATAATTTCTATGGCTTCGAGAACGCCTGCCCGCACAAAGGCGAGCAGCTCGACACCAACAACCCAGGCGCCTTTCTCGATGAGGAAGGAAATTTCCTCACTTGCGGGCACCATGGCGCGCAGTTCGACTTGGATACCGGCAAGTGCTTCATCGGCCCCTGTCAAGGCAAATCGCTCACGCCGATCACGATCATCGTCGATGACGGCGACGTCTGCGTGACCGGAGTGGAGCTCGCCGAGGATGACGGTTCCGATCCGGACGAAGCGCCCGAAGTCATGATCACCTCCGATTAATCCGTCATCAGCATGAGCTTGGGCGCAACGCGCCTCACGATCTTAAGGAGTATAGCGCATGACGGACATGGCGGAATTGCAAGCGCGCAAGAAGCCGATCAATCTTGCAATCGTTCATGTCGATCCGGAGGCGTTCGTCGCCCATTTCACGGGTTGGTTGGAGATCACTTCCTACATCACGGCGCTACGCGCCGGCGAGGCGGTTCCACCGGCCGATGGCGTGACGCCGAAGCTCGACGAGGACCGACTTCGCAGTGATACGGTCAAAGATGTCGGCAACGACGCCGTTTTCGCCTTCTGCATGACAGCCGCGCTAAAGGCCGACAAATCGGCGGTCGACAAGGTGGAGACGGCGCTCGTCGAGAGCTATGGCAAGGAATTTCCCGGCGCCAACGCGCTTTGGTATTTCCGCGCCAACATCGACGCGCCGGTCAGCCTCGAGGATTTCGTTGGGCAGGCCGCGAAAAAAATGCTGACGCAGGACATTCCGCCGCCGCCGCTGCGCGCGAAGGAAAACTGGAACGCCGGGCTTCGATTCTTCGAAAAGGCGCGCAAGTCCAATTTCGTTCACGAGATCATGTATCCTTTGGCGAAATGGCACCGGGAGCGCTGGAGCGAGACAGCCGAGAAGGGCATCGCCTTTCTGCATCACATTGAGGACAATGTTCCGGTGTTGCGCGAAGCGCTCGAGGATCCCCGCAATGACGAGTCTTTCATCGCCAATCTGCTCTTGAAGACCGCTCCCGCGGTGGACATGGAGCTCGCCGACGATATGCAGGGCTATCTGCGCTCGCTCGGTCGACGCGGCTGAGCGCAAGCCGCAGCCTCGAAACTCGCTTGAGCGATCGGTAAGAGTAAAAAAGAGAGCCGGGGGAAGTGAGCATCCCGCCGGCTCTTTTGTCATGATGTCTGCAAAATGAGGGATCGCACGGAAGCGCGAAAGCGGTTGCTTCCGTGCGTCATTCAACCAAAGGCAGGCTTCGCGTAGACGGCGCCGTGGGAGCGCTCAGTCCATCGGCGGACCCATGTCGTCGTCGCCGGACGCCTTTTTCTTCTTCTTTTCGGTCTTCGCCTGCGCATAGGCGCCGGAGTTTTTCAAAGTGACCGGAGGCTGGCCTTCGACAAATTGGGAGATCCAGAAGAGCGTGCGCTCTTTCGCCTGTTCCGCCGCCGTCGCGTCAAAGGTCTCGGCCGTCTCGAAATTGAAGCCGTTTTTGGCCTTCGGGTAAGAGAACGCGCTGACATCCGGGCGCAATGCCCGAAAGGCGACAATTCCGTCGAGAGGCGTGCTGGGATCGTCCTCGGGAAAATGAAGGAGTGTCGGAACTCTGCGCTTGTCCGTGCGTCCCTCGGTGAGACCCGCAGCATAATAGGCGATGGTGCAGGCGATATCCTTGAGGTGGTTCGCGGATTGATAGGCGAGATAACCGCCCCAGCTATAGCCGACGACAGCTACCTTGCCGGCGCTCTTGACCGAGTCGATGGCGGCTTGGACATCGAGCAGCGCCGAGTCGACGGTCACGGCCTTGGCGATGTCGACGCCTTCCTTCTCGCTGACGGATTCTTGCTTGTGTTCTCTCTGGAAGAGCAGGGGCGCGATAGCGACATAACCCCGCGCGGCGAAGGCGTCGACTTCCTTTTGGATGTGCGCGCCCACTCCAGAAAAATCCTGCAGCACGACGACGGCTCCTTTGGGAGCCTCCGAAGGATCGGCGCGATAGGCCGAGAAACTGTGTCCATCCCCTGAGGTGAGTTCGATCATGATGCAACCTCTTGTCATGATACGGCGGCACGCCAGAGAAGCGTCTGTGTGTCCACCGCGCCTGACACGAGTCTGCGAATTTCGTGCCTATGACAAAAGCTCGCGGTCGTCGCTCGCGGGAGCGCGATCAATCGCCGAAGAAGCCGAGGTCCAATTTGGCTTCATCAGACATCATGGCTTGACTCCACGGTGGATCAAACACGAGGTTTACCTTGGAGCTCGCAACGCACTCAACACCGTCAATGGCTCTCTTCGTCATGTTCATCATCTCTCCGGCCACCGGACAACCCGGCGCCGTCAAGGTCATGTCGACTTCCACATGACATCGGTTGATGATGTCAATCTTGTAGACGAGTCCGAGGTCATAGATGTTCACGGGGATCTCGGGATCGAAGACCTCGCGCAGCGCTGCGACCACCGCGGCGTGCACCGCCTCTGGCGCGGGTCTCGACGCGTCGCTCTCACGGGTGCTGGCGGTCGTGACAGCAGCTTCGGTTGTCGTCTCCGCTTCCAAGGTGATCTCCTCTCTAACGTGGCGGAACGATAAGAGCCGTCTCGCCACCGCGAATGACCCTCTCTGCCGGGAGAGAGGCGCCGCGAATCTCGGCCTTGCGTCTTCCTTTGCCTCAGAGCAAATCGGGCGCCAATCGGAGTCGCTGGACCAGGATTTGCTTCATTGGAAATCGAGGATTTTCTGCCCGCTGTTCGGCGCTGAAATTCCTCACGCTCCTAGCGCGATTCACAGCTGGAACGGAATCGTTCAGGCGACATGAAATCGCGCGAAGCCAAAATGTTGGGCAAGTTGCGATCGCAAAAGTCTATCCACTTTTGCGAAAGACTCGCTCTGACGCCCTAGGCCCAGTTCGAAAGGTTGAATGCGCGATGTCAGACGCATCGGAGGAAGAATTCGAAGTTCCCCAGCTTTACAAGCGCCATGTGTTCGCGTGTTTCACGCAGAGACCGCCGACGCACCCGCGCGGCAGCTGCGGCGCCAATGGCGCGCAGCCGCTTTGGGATCGACTCGGCAAGCTCGTCGAGGCCGACGGTTCTGGCGAGATCGGCTTTACTGCCGCCGGCTGCATGGGGTTTTGTTCCGCCGGCCCCTTGATGGTGGTCTATCCCGAGGGGATTTGGTATCGACCGACGACGCCGGAAGACGTTGACGAGATCTACTCTTCACATCTCAAGGGCGGCAAACGCGTGGACCGTCTTGTGATGATTCTGACGAGGTAATCCGCTCCCTTGTTCGCGGCTTCCTGCCTCACGCGCGCTTCCCGTTCGGGAAGCGCGCCGGAACACAATGCCGAAGGGGGCGATCGCCGGAGCTGAAACGTGGTCTGAAGGATCTGGCCTGGGCGCGCGCCTCCAGCGCCGCCCGCGCCCGAGATCGATCGCGTAACAGTAGCGAGCCTCTCAATCGTCGAGAGGTCGCTGGGCATTTCGTCTCTGTAATCGCCTAGAGCGCGTCCGGGTGAATCACGCGATCGAAGACGGCTCGCGCCATATCAAAAACTTAGAGCATGTCTGAACGGAAAACCGCTTCGCCGTATTCCGTGACAGCTTCTAAGGCGCCGCGTCCGCGGAGCGAGACGCGCGGACCTCGCGATGAGCCTTGCGCAACAAAGCCAGACATTCGACCGTCGAGGCCAGGTCGAGCGCGGAAAAACCATCCCTCGTCTCGAGCGTCGGATCCGCTCCATGGCGCAATAGAACGGCTACGATCTCCGCCTTGCCCGCCGAAGCGGCGTAGATGAGAGCCGTTGCGCCGTCGGGATTGCGATGATCGACCTCTATGCCGGCGTCGATGAGCATCTGGATCGCCTCTAGGCTTCCGGCCGCGCTGGCGAGCCAGAGGGCGTTGTTGCCGTCCACCGTCGTGACGCCAAGATCGGCACCCCCGTCGATCAAAGCGCGCAGCTCCGCCACGCGACCTTTGGCGCTCGCTTCCAGGAGAGGCGTCATGACCTCACGTCTCCGATATAATTTCGCCGTTGCTGCCCGGTCCCGCGGATCGAGGGCGACGCGCGCTGGCCCGGTCATGGACGAAACCTGATCCCGTGACGCTGCAAAGGTCGTTCCACCCCTTGAGAGGGCGATGGCGCGTTCGCAAGCTAAACTACAAATGTCTGTGTATGTAGTGTGTGAGTGTCGGAATAGTCTGCAAGACGCCGGCCCGACAAACCCGACCTCTCTCACAACTCTCAGATATATCAATGTCTTAAAAGGAGTGCGACGTCTGGCATGGCCGTTGCTTTGAAAGGCGTGCGAGTGAGGGCTGAGCGCACGCCTACGCCACGCCGAGCGATGTGTTCCTTCCCGCAACCCGCGATCAGTTTCCCAAAATACAGGAACGGCCGCGCCGCAGGCAGGCGTCGGTCGAAGGACACCACAGGAGACGAATATGTCACTACGGCAGATCGCGTTTTACGGCAAAGGGGGCATCGGCAAGTCGACGACGTCCCAGAACACATTGGCGGCGCTTGCGGAGCTGGGTCACCGCATCCTGATCGTCGGCTGCGATCCGAAGGCGGATTCGACGCGCCTGATCCTTCACGCCAAGGCGCAGGACACCATCCTGAGCCTCGCGGCTTCGGCGGGCAGCGTCGAGGACCTTGAGATCGAAGAAGTGATGAAGGTCGGCTATCTCGACATCCGCTGCGTCGAGTCGGGCGGTCCGGAGCCGGGCGTCGGCTGCGCCGGCCGCGGCGTCATCACCTCGATCAACTTCCTCGAGGAGAACGGCGCTTACGAGGACATCGACTATGTGTCCTACGACGTGCTCGGCGACGTTGTCTGCGGCGGCTTCGCGATGCCGATCCGCGAGAACAAGGCGCAGGAAATCTACATCGTCATGTCCGGCGAGATGATGGCCATGTATGCGGCCAACAACATCTCCAAGGGCATTCTGAAATACGCCAACTCCGGCGGCGTGCGCCTGGGCGGGCTGGTCTGCAACGAGCGCCAGACGGACAAGGAGCTTGAGCTTGCTGAGGCTCTTGCGAAGAAGCTCGGCACGACGCTGATCTACTTCGTGCCGCGCGACAATATCGTTCAGCACGCCGAGCTGCGCCGCATGACGGTGATCGAATATGCGCCGGACTCGGTGCAGGCGGGTCACTATCGCAATCTCGCGAACAAGGTGCATGCGAACCAGGGCAAGGGCATCATCCCGACCCCGATCACCATGGACGAGCTCGAAGACATGCTCATGGAGCATGGCATCATGAAGGCCGTCGACGAGAGCCAGATCGGCAAGACCGCCTCGGAACTCTCCGCCATCGCGTAAATCGGAAACAAAAAGTCGGTCTTCCCACACGGGAAGACCGACAACAACGAGAGCATCTCCCGGAAAACTGCAGTGCGAAGCGATTTTTCGGGACATGCTCTGAATTTTTGATTTGGAGCGGGTCCATTTCGATCGCGTGACCCCGCGCGATGGGGACGCGTTCTAGGAGTCTCGCCGTGAACCTACGCGTCGTTCCGGAATCTCCAGTCGCTGAAGCGCGGCAATTTGGGCTCTCCGTCGGCGCCACACAGACGGTTTCAGGCCCCGCGGAAACTTATCGAAAATTGACCGGGGTTCCTCCGAAAGCCGCACGCATCGAGTCGGATGAAGCTTTCGATCTTCACGCCCTCGCCTGTATCGTCTCGGTCGCCGCTTCCGAATCTGGGGCGCTGGCGGAACGAACCGGGCTGAGCGAGGCGGACCTCAGCGCGCTATTCTCGTCGTTCCTGGTCTGTGGCGGGATCGATGCTGATAGCGACGTCGTCGCGACCGAAATGGCGGACGCCGAGGAGGTTGAGCTCATCCGAGATATTTTGCTCGCTCATGTCGTTCCCGGCAGCGAAAAAGGGCGGTGGTTCGCGGCGATGATCGCGAGGCGCGCCCTGGAGCCAAACCACCTCTGGGAAGACCTCGGCTTGCGCAATCGAGGTGAGCTGACTCGGCTGATGGCCCGTCACTTCGGATCGCTCGCTGCGCGCAATGACAAGAATATGCGCTGGAAACGCTTTATCTATCGTTTGATGTGCGAGAATGACGGCTTTGTGATGTGTGCGACCCCTGTCTGTACGAATTGTGCTGACTACAACAGCTGCTTCGGCGCGGAAGAAGGAACAAGCCGCCTCAGCGAAGACCCGGCTTCCCCCGCGTCGCGAGTCTAAATCGACGCGGCGCATGTAAAGTTTCTGACAAATCCCAGCATTAAATGTCAAATAACGCGACACGCCCGAGGATTGGGCGTTTGTCGCGTCGCGCCTGATGGCATGCGCCTTGCTTCTCTTCGATCAAGAAACGCATCCTAAAGGCTTCTCACCATGATCCTCGTTTCGGAATCAGCCGTCGCCGCCGTCAAGGACGCGATGGAAAAGGCAGGCCAGCTTGAGGGCGGCTTAAGGATACTCGTCAAGCAAGGCGGCTGCGCAGGCTATCAATATGTCGTCGATCTCGACAGGGAACAACGAACCGACGACATCATCGTTGAAGCAGGGGGTGTTCGCATCCTCATTGATCCCGCCTCGAGTCCGTGGCTGCAGGGAATGACGCTCGGTTACAAGCGAGGCTTGGAAGGCGAGGGATTCACTTTCGAAAATCCGAACGCCTCGTCGACATGCGGCTGTCAGAAATCCTTCAACTAACGACGCGGGTCGAGAGCCCCACGGCGCCCGGAGCGAAGCAGCCAGTTCCGAGAGAGCGCTTTGAAGGAAGAGCTGCGACCTCAACCGCAATAAGGCAGGCCCAGTCAGCGCCTGATGTAACCATGCCCCGTTCCTCACGCTGCTCGACAGTCGACGATCCTCCCGGCGAACCGGCTTCCGTCCGAAAGCTTGTGTTGAATGACACGACGCTGCGCGACGGCGAGCAGGCGCCGGGCGTGGCCTTCACCCGCGCGGAGAAGGTGGAGATCGCCAGCGCGCTCGCCCGGGCCGGTGTTCGCGAGCTCGAGGCCGGAACGCCGGCGATGGGGGCGGACGAGATCGCCAGCATTCGTTCGATCGTCGAGGCAGAATTGCCGCTTCGCGCCATCGCTTGGTGCCGGATGCGAAAAGAGGACGTCGATGCGGCGCTCGCCGCCGGCGTCTCGATGGTCAATCTCTCCGTGCCCGCCTCGGATCGACAGATCGCGGTGAAGCTGCGAGGCGACCGCGCGCAAGCCAAGGAGCTGACCGCGCGGGTGGTGGAATATGCGCGTGGCCGAGGCTTGGAAGTCGCCGTCGGCGGCGAGGATTCCTCGCGGGCGGAGCCGGAGTTCCTTATCGAACTCATGGCCGTCGCCCGCGCGGCGGGCGCGCGTCGCTTCCGTGTCGCCGACACGCTCAGCGTTCTCGATCCTTTCTCCTCCTTCGCGCTGATCTCGCAATTGCGCCGAGAAACGGACATGGAGATCGAGATCCATTGTCATGATGATCTCGGCTTGGCCACAGCCAACACCCTCGCCGGCGTCAGGGGCGGCGCGTCCCACGCTTCCGTAACCGTCATCGGGCTCGGCGAGCGCGCCGGCAATGCCCCGCTCGAAGAAGTCGCCGTGGCCGCAACACAGCTCTATCGATACGATACGGGCGTGCGGCTGACCGAGCTTCAGGCTATCGCCAAGCTCGTCGCCGAGGCGGCGCGCCGACCCATTCCGGTCGATAAATCAATCGTCGGCGACCATGCCTTCACGCATGAGTCCGGTATTCATGTCGCCGGCCTGCTCAAGGACAAGCTCACCTATCAGTCTCTCGATCCTTGCGCCTTGGGCAGAGCCCACAGCATCGTCATCGGAAAGCACTCGGGTTCGGCTGCCGTCGCGGCGATGCTGGAGGATATGCGTCTTCCTGTGGACACTGAGGAGATCAGCAGGATCCTTGCGCGCGTGCGCGCATGCGCGCTCAACCATAAAGGGCCTGTCAGCAAAGAGGCCCTGAAAGACATCTGGCGCGACGTGCGCAGCCAGTCGGAAGCGAGAACGCTATGAAGCGGGCGATGTCAGGTCTTACCCAAGAGAGAGCGCATGTTTCGGGGAAGGCCGAGACTGCGAATGCGGCCTCTCGCCCCCGACCGATCCTCGAGGATCTCGCTTGCGTTTCGACGCGCGATCCCGCGGCGCGCGGAAAGTTCGAGACTCTGCTCACCTATCCCGGCGTTCACGCCGTCATCTGGCACCGCCTGGCGAATTGGCTATGGTCGCATGAATGGCGTTTCTTAGCGCGGCTGACTTCCTGGCTTTGCCGCTTTCTCACCAACATTGACATTCACCCCGGGGCGAGCATTGGAAGACGCTTCTTCATCGACCACGGCGCCGGCGTCGTGATCGGTGAGACCGCCGTCGTGGGCGACGATGTCACGATCTATCACGGCGTGACGTTAGGCGGCGTCTCCTGGTCTCCCGGCAGGCGTCATCCCATGCTCGAGGATGGCGTCATCGTGGGCGCGGGCGCGAAGATTCTCGGACCGATCACGGTTGGCCGCAATGCTCGCGTCGGCGCCAATTCCGTCGTCATCGAGAGTGTTCCCCGCGACGCCACTGTCGTCGGCATTCCCGCCAAGACCGTGCAACGCGACGCCGCGCGTTACGCATTCGGCGGCCGTATCAACCTCAATCATCATCTCATCCCCGACCCGGTCGGGGAAGCCTTCGCCGCGCTCGCCGATCGGGTCGAATTTTTGGAGGCGCGCCTTTCCCACCTGCAAAATAAGGTGAAGGGGCGCGTCGACTCTCTTCCGGCGCAGAGCGCCGCCGCGGGCGCCTCAGAGCCGCCGCGCATCATCTGAAGGAGCAAGGAATGTCTTCCACGCCGAGCATCATCGACGAACTCAAGAAAGCGTCTTCCGCCGAGGAATTCTTCACCCTGCTCAAGGTTGACTACGAACCCCAGATCGTGAACGTGGCGCGCCTTCACATATTGCGGCGCATGGGGGAATATCTCTTCAAAGAGGATTTCTCGAGCTTCTCAGACGAAGAGGCGGTCGAGAAATGCAGGATGTTCCTCGAGCAGGCCTATCTGGATTTCACAAAATCCTCGCCGATCGCCGAGCGCCTGTTCAAGGTCCACAAAGACGCGGTGAAGCCTCCTCAACAGCCGACGCTCGTGCAGCTCGGCGCCCAGAAGTAAGCGACCTTCGCGAGCCAAGGATCAGCCGATGCACATCGTCGTTTGTATGAAACAAGTGCCGGACTCCGCGCAGATACGTGTTCATCCCGTGACGAACACGATCATGCGGCAGGGCGTTCCCACGATCATCAATCCCTATGATCTCTTCGCGATCGAGGAAGCGCTGCGCTTGCGCGACCAGTTCGGCGGGGAAGTGACGGTGTTGACCATGGGTCCGCCTTCTGCGGAGGATAGTCTGCGCAAGGCTCTCAGCTTCGGCGTCGACCGCGCGGTCCTGCTGACCGACCGCTTTTTTGCCGGCGCCGACACGCTCGCAACGACCTATGCGCTCGCGACGGCGCTGCGCAAGATTGGCGCGGAGTTCGGGCCTCCCGATATCGTCTTCACCGGAAAGCAGACCATCGACGGCGACACGGCGCAGGTCGGGCCTGGAGTCGCCAAGCGTCTGGGGCTCATTCAGCTGACCTATGTCTCAAAGATCAATTCCGTCGACGCCGAAAAGCGCCTGATCGAAGTCGAGCGACGCGCGGAAGGGGGCGTGCAGCAGTTGCAGAGTCGCCTGCCTTGCTTGATCACCATCCTCGAGGGCGTGAACGAGATCCGTGTCGGTTCCTTGACGGATGCGTTGAAGGCCGCGCGCGCGAAGGTCGTGAAGTGGAGCGCGCAGGAGGCCGGCGTCGAGGACATCACCAAATGCGGGCTTCGTGGATCGCCGACCATCGTCAAGAAGGTTTTCGCGCCGCAGCCGCGCGCGCAAAAGGCCGAGCTGATCGAGCTCGGCGAGCAGCCAGGCGAGTCCCTTGTCGAAGCGCTGTTCCAGCGTCAACCCAAGTTGGAGAGCGAGCTCGAGAAGCTCGCGCGGGGCTACTAATGATCGCAGCCGGAGGTGGATATGAGTGAGGCAACAAAAACTCCCGCGGCAGGCGGTCGCGCATCGGCGAAAAAGGAGCTGCCCGAGCATCTCAAAGCCTACAAGCACGTCTGGGTGTTTGTCGAACAAGAACGCGGCCACACGCATCCCGTTTCATGGGAGCTGATGGGGGCGGGACGCGTGCTTGCCGACAAGCTGGGCGTCGATCTGGCCGCGGTTGTCGTGGGGGCCAAGAACGATGACACGCAGGCGGTTGTGCGGGAGACCTTCTGTTATGGCGCGGATCTTTGTTATTTCGTCGCCGACGACATTCTGAAGGACTACCGCAACGAAAGCTACACCAAGGCGCTGACGGACCTCGTCAACACCTACAAGCCTGAGATCCTGCTGCTCGGCGCGACGACGCTCGGCCGAGATCTCGCCGGCTCCGTCGCGACAACGCTCCTCACAGGTCTGACAGCGGATTGCACGGCGCTCGACGTCGACGCGGAGGGCTCTCTCGCGGCAACCCGTCCGACTTTCGGCGGCTCGCTGCTCTGCACGATCTTCACGCTGAACTACCGGCCGCAGATGGCGACGATCCGCCCGCGTGTGATGCCGATGCCCGATCGCGTGACGAAACCGATCGGCCGGGTGGTTGAGCATCCCTTGGGCCTTGTCGAGGACGACATCGTGACCAAGGTGCTCGCTTTCTTGCCGGATAGGGATTCCTCAAAATCCAATCTCGCATTCGCCGACGTCGTCGTCGCGGGCGGGCTTGGATTGGGGTCTCCGGAAAACTTCCAGCTCGTGCGTCAGCTCGCTGGCGTTATTGGAGCCGAATACGGCTGTTCTCGCCCGTTGGTACAAAAGGGTTGGGTCAGTTCTGACCGTCAAATTGGCCAGACCGGCAAGACGATCCGTCCTAAACTGTACATCGCCGCGGGCATTTCGGGCGCCATCCAACATCGGGTCGGCGTCGAAGGCGCGGATTACATTCTCGCGATAAACACCGACAAAAACGCCCCGATCTACGATTTCGCCCATCTCGGCGTCGTCGGTGACGCGGTACGCCTTTTGCCTGCCCTCACAGAAGCGTTCTCCAAACGTTTGTCGCCCCACACGCGCGACCGTTTGGCGAGCTAAAGGAGACAAGCCCGTGATCGACGAAAGATTCGATGCGATCGTGGTCGGCGCCGGAATGGCCGGCAATGCGGCGGCGCTGACCCTCGCTCAAAGAGGACTCAAAGTGCTCCAGCTGGAGCGCGGCGAATACTCCGGCTCAAAGAATGTCCAAGGCGCAATTCTTTATGCGGACATGCTGGAAAAGCTCATTCCAGATTTCCGCGAAGATGCGCCGCTCGAGCGCCATTTGGTCGAGCAGCGCTTCTGGATGGTGGACGAGAATTCCCACACGGGGCTGCACTATCGTTCGGACGACTTCAACGAGGAGAAGCCGAACCGCTATACGATCATCCGCGCGCAGTTCGACAAGTGGTTCTCAAAGAGGGTTCAGGAGGCTGGCGCGGTCGTCCTTTGCGAGACGACGGTGAAGGAGCTGATCCAGGACGCGCGTGGCAAGGTCATCGGAGTCAAGACCGATCGCAAGAACGGGCAGGTCGCCGCCGATGTCGTCGTTCTCGCCGAGGGCGTCAACGGTCTGCTCGGCACGCGCGCGGGGCTCCGCGAGCGGCCCGATGCCAGCAAGGTCGCGCTTGCGGTGAAGGAAATGCACTTCCTTCCGCAGGAGACGCTCGAGGCGCGCTTCAATCTGACCGGTGATGAAGGCGCGGTGATCGAGGTGGTCGGAACGATCTCCGAGGGCATGACCGGCATGGGCTTCATCTACACCAACAAGGAGTCCATCTCGCTTGGAATCGGCTGCCTCGTGTCCGATTTCGAGAAGAGCGGTCAGACGCCTTACGGCCTGCTCGAGAAATTCAAGTCGCATCCTTCCGTTAGCGCGCTGATCGCGGGCTCGGAGGTCAAGGAATATGCGGCGCACCTCATTCCCGAGGGCGGCTATAATGCGATCCCGCAGCTTTACGGCGACGGCTGGGTCGTTGTCGGCGATGCGGCGCAGCTTAACAACGCCATCCATCGCGAAGGCTCGAATCTGGCGATGACCTCGGGTCGTATCGCGGCGGAGGCGATCTTTCAGATCAAGTCCCGGCGCGATCCCATGACCGCGGAAAATTTGGCGCTCTATAAGAAGATGCTGGACGATTCCTTCGTCATGAAGGACCTGAAAAAATACCGCGACATGCCGGAGCTCTTGCACATCCGCGCGCAGAACTTCTTCCTCACATACCCGCAGCTCGTGTCGAAGGCCATGAAGGAATTCGTGCGCGTTGACGGCGTGACGAAGAAGGAAAAGCAGAAGAGCACGCTTCGGTCCTTCCTGGCGGCGCGGTCGCTGAAGGGCATCGTCGGTGACGCTTGGAGTTTGGCGCGCGCGTGGCGATGAGAATGTGAGCTTAAACGGTCATTGGTAGAAGGAGCAGAGAGATGGCGCAGGCAGCGAGCAAGGTGGAGGACAAGCTCTATCTCAATCGTTATCTCGTCGACGCGGGTCGCGCCCACATCAAGGTGCGGCCCCATACAAAGCCCTCGCCACAGCTTCTGAGCCTTCTGAAGCTGTGCCCGGCGCATTGTTACGAGATGAACTCGACGGGACAGGTAGAGATCGCGACGGATGGTTGCGTCGAGTGCGGCACATGTCGCGTGATCGCCGAACCCAGTGGCGATATCGAATGGAACTATCCGCGCGGCGGCTACGGCGTGCTGTTCAAATTCGGCTGATCCTGTGCGGTAAGTAAGCCATTCAAAGGTTAGCCTCGCCGCGCGCGAGCCTCCCTCGAATGGCGCTCTCGCGAGAGCGTGCGACATAGCGGGAGCAGGGAATTCAAAGGCGCTCCAGCCTGAGCTGCTGAGAAACCAACCGGCAGCAGCTCAGGAAAAGCCTGTGTCGCAGCCGAGTTGGACGAGTTCAGTGAGCGAGGCCTGAGGCGTTGCCCGCGCGCGACTTATCGGCTTCTTGGGGCGGGACCCATCACGCGATCGTAAAGCGCAAGCTCTCGGCTCGTGTCTTTCCCGCTCGAACGGAATCCTTCGAGTGACAAGGAATCGCGCCAAACCAAGAACATAGCGCCTGTCATGGAAAACCGCATCGCAGTTTTCCGTGACAGGCTCGAGATCGAGCTGTGCGAAAAACGCTTGGCGCTTTTTCGCATCGCGCTCTAACGACGCAATCGGCCAATTGCGCGGAAGATCACACTTTCGCCGAGTCGGCAGTCGCATGGCGGCTGTCGTGGGGATTGCCGGGATCGTTCCTCATCCAGTCTGCGAGTTTCGCCAAGTCTTCGCCGATACGATGGCGCATGGGCTCGTCGGCGATCGTCTCGACGAGGGCGGCGTTCATGCAGGATAACCAAGCGTCACGTTCTGCGAGCCCGATGCGAAGATGCGCGTGCCGCATGCGCATGCGCGGGTGTCCCTTTTTCGCCGAGTAATCTCTGGGGCCGCCCAGCCATTCGGCCAGGTAGGTTTTCAGCGCGGCGCGGGTAGGTTCCAAATCTTCCGCATGCATCGCGCGGATTCCCCGCGCTTCAGGGAAGCTTTCCATGTTGCGATAGAAGACATCGACTAGTGCGTCGACGGCCTTCTGGCCGCCGATTCGCTCGAATGCCGTGCTTGCGTTTTCGGGCATTGACTGCCTTTCAGTCCTGTCTTGATGACGGCGGCCGACCTCGTCGCGCTCGCGAACTCCGTGCCATGCGCATGTCGCCGACGATTTGTCTTATGTTATCTTTCCTCGCAATTGAGCCCCATGCGTCGCGCGCGTCAATGGAGCGTCACCGCCATGCGCGCGTTCTTTACAGAGGGAATGAAATTTGTCCTGATAGCCGTCACTGTCGCCTCGGCGATGGCCCGCCCGCGCTCGTCCGTGCCGGTCCAGCTCGCCGAAGTTCCGCGCGGGTCGATCTCGATCAGCTTCACGCCCTGCGGGACGAGGATGTCATCGCGCGCGATCCCGCGCAGTCGGCCGTCCATCGGCGCAGGAACCGGCAGGCCGTCGAGACGACCCATCACATAGCCCTTGAAGACGCGCGCGCCAATGTCGAGGGGAGTTCGCCACACGCCGGAACGCGCCGCATAAACGAAGCGCTCGCGCCCCACGCCGCCCAGATAGCGCGGCACGCCGTCCGAGGCCCGCGTCGCGCCCGTCGCGAGGAGCTCGCCGGTGTGTGCGGGATGTGTCTCGACGGCGATGTCGCAATTGAAGCCGGCGGTGAAATTGGGGCCTAATCCGATGGAGAGGCCGGCGGTCTTGCGTAGATCGGGGGTGACACGATGTTTCTGAATGCGCGCGTCGATCAGTATGTCGGGGATTCGCAAGGGGATCACGTCGGAGAGCTGAAGCTCAGTGACGGCGACGGCTCTGCCGCTCGCCAAGGCTTCGCCGATCTCCAGTGTCGAGCCCACCCGTCGCCCGGGAATTTCGTCAATCTCGACCTGGTCGTCGAAAAGCACATCATAGAACGCCATGCCCCGTCGAATGACCGGCGGGAACGGGTCATGGCACATCAGCACCCGGCCGCCCTCGCGCCGCAGACGGACGGCGACGGCGGAGGCGATTTCGTTCGTGCCGAGGATCAGCACAAAGGGAGCGCTCCGATCTTCGAGAAACTTATCTAACATTCGTTTCGACATGCTCGCCTCCGCTATATAGACGAAGCAATAAACGCGCCGTTTAGAGCGCGCTTCGAAGAAAAACGGGAAACCGGGTTCTCACTGATAGCGTGCTCTCATATTTCACAATTAAACGTGTTTACTGCGTTCGGGCGGCTCCGCCCGAACGCAGCGTGGTCTAGAGATCCACGTACACGAACTTTGCCGCCTTTAGCGTCGGGTAGTTCTCCCGCAGCGCTTTGGCGAGTTTGCCGACCAACACTTTGTCCGACGCGGCAGAAGGTCCGACAAAGTCGGTTCCCTGCATCCAGGTCTCGAAGTGGCAGTGAAGGCCTTCGTCATATTCCGCATCGGTCGGGTGGGCCGTTTTGTCCGCAAGAGAGGCGACGCCAGCGCGCGTGACTTCGAGGCGCCAGTCCCTGTCGTCCTCGACGACGCGTAGAAGTTCCGCGACATCCGCGTCGGTCCATGATCCATTCAGGTCGATCGACATCGTGCTTTCCTTTCGAGTTTCCGCAGTCCGCGCTACAAGGCTCGCCCGGACAAGTTTATTCACGGATCGGGCGAATGTGGTCGGGTCGACGCGCTCTAAACTTTCAGAATCGATCACGCGTTCTGCATTCATGCGATTCCGCCTGAACGCAGCGTGATCTAGGGCGCGGCGAAAATCGGCGTCACGCCTTCGGCGTCGACATAGATAATCCCGGCCTCGATCTTTACGGGATATTCGGCGAGCGGCGTCGCATGCGGATGTGAGGGCTCTCCCGTCAGCATGTTCCATGACCACCGATGGATCGGACAGACGAGCTCGACGCCGTCAAACTCCGCATCCGCGAGCGGCGCGTTCGTGTGCGGGCACACTCCTTGGAACGCTTTGACGACGCCGTTTTCCGGCCAAGCGAGCACGACGAGCTGCTGAGCGGCGACAACGATGCGCATATCCCCCTCGATGAGGGTTTCCTCCTTGCAGACACGTTCGAACATGCTGGCCTCGCGCTGACGCGGCTGGCGATAAACTTGCATCGACAGCGTCAACGAAAGCGACGCAAGATGGGCGCCGCGCCATTGTTGGAATGTCGGCTCATGCACAACAAGCGAATCGCAGCATTCCGCGAAAATCCGGGCGGCGCCTGGACGCCCGCGGATTTCGAGATCACCGCGTCGCAATACGCGATGAAGTTTCGAAAGGCGACCGGAACGCATGTCGTCTTCACGCATCCATCGACGCTCTACTGCGCCGCAATCCCGTTGAAAGCCGCTCCCAGATCCGTCCATGTGAAAGCCTTCTTGGAAATGATCGACCGGATGGAGGAGATCGACTGATGAACGCCCAGCATATCTATGCGAGCAACATCGAGCAGCTTTCTTCCGAAGACGGCGGCTACTGGGTCGTGAGCTTTCCTGACATCCCCGGCTGCCTCGGCGTCGGCGACAGCATGGCGGAGGCGGAGGCCGATGCGCAGAACGCGCTGGCGGCCTGTCTCGACGCCTTCAAGGCCATCGATCGGCCGGCGCCGATTCCGTCGGAACGACCGGAGTGACGGCGTCGCCTTTCGCGGCTTTGCGCGAAGAGCCCGGATGCGTAAACCCGGTTCCCGCAGAGATAACAGCACGAGGGTTCCGGCTGCTCACGCTACGCTGCTACCACAGCGACTCTGCGCCGCCATCCTTTGCCTGGATTGATCAGCGCATCTTCCGCGCGCCGAACCGGGCAAGCCGTCATGGCCTCAACTTTGGTCTCGCCTTTCAGCCGGAAATTGCAAGCTGGTTGATCGACCGGGTCGGGCGCGCCTCTCTCGCCGGACACTACCCTCCACAGCGCAATCCGGAATGGCCGACGACGATTTGGCGCAGCGCCGATCGCCGATGGGATGACGGAATGCGCACGACGGAATGGTTCGCGGAAGTGACTTTCGCCTCACAAAATCATGCGGAAGCCTTTGAGGAAAAATGGCGCCGGCGACTTGCCGGCGGGACCGGCGACTAGATCAGGCTGCGTTCGGGCGCTGTCGCGCGTAAAGCAGACAACGTGATCGATTCTAAGAGTTAAGAGCGTGATCGCGTGGAAGCACGCCATGCCGAGCTCACTCGATCTCGCTGCGCGCGGCATCGCGCCGGAAGAGCAGGCTCAAATTGTTTGCGGGCATCTCGATGATTTCCGGTTCTGTGAACCCGTTGCGGATGGCGCATTCCGTCATGCGCTCGAGGTCTCGCAGGCCCCATTCCGGGTTTTTTCCGCGCAGCCACTCGTCGAAGGCCTGATTGCTCTCGGCCGTGTGCGCGCCGCCGCGCTTATAGGGGCCATAGAGATAGAGCGGCTTGCCAAGGTCGAGCAGGCGTCCCGCCTCTTTGAACAATCCTTCCGTCGCGGACCAGGGAGAAATATGCGCCATGTTGATGCAGATGATCGCTTCGGCGTTGTCGATCGGCCAGGGCGAGGCGGCGGCGTCGAGCGTGATCGGAGCGAGGATATTGGGAAGTCCGGAAGCGTCGATCCATGCGGAAATGCTGGTCCGCGCCGACTCGTCTGGATCGGAGGGAAGAAAGACGAGCTGCGGAAAATATTTTGCAAAATAGATCACATGCTCGCCGGAGCCGCTCGCGATTTCAAGCGCGAGGCCCCGCTCCGGCAAGATGCGGCGCAAGAGCTCCAAAATGGGTTCGCGATTGCGTTCGACCGAAGGCGCCCGCTGACGCGGATCATTCATGGCTGGATCTCGCTCGGCGTTCACCGCTTTCAGACCGAGTCGGTCGCCGGTCTGGGCTCAGATCGCCGCCGCAGTCCCTTCATTGTTGGAACGCGGGGCTGGGGTCATGCTCGGCGGTGAGTTCGCGAACCTTGTCCATGATAGACAGCCAAACCTCGCGTTCCTCGTTTTTTCCGCCGAACTCGAAGCTCCTCGCCATATCCGCAGCGACGCTGATGCCATCTTCCCCATAATGTTCTGCGAGGATCCAGGCCGTCCTCCACACCTGTTCTTCCGTCGTCATCGTGAAGCACTCCCGATATTCAGACGTCCTCAGAGATCCAGGACGAGCTGATCGCCCTTTCCGCGAGAGACGCAAGCGAGCAAATACCCCTCGGCTCTTTGCTCGGGTGTGAGACGCTTGTCACGGTGGTCAATCTCGCCCTCGAGCACTTTGATCTTGCAGGTGCCGCAGAGGCCCTGCTCGCATGAGGTCGGAACCTTGACGCCTTTCTCCTCGAGAAGGGCCGTGATGGTCTTGTCTCCAGGGATTTCGTAAACCGCGCCCGTGCTGGCGATCTTTACCTTGAAGACCTTGTCGAGCACCGGAGCCGCCAATTTGGCGGTGAAGCGCTCGATGTGTATGCGCTCGTCGTTCCAGCCTTTCTGCTTGGCGAGGTTGACGATGGGATCCATCCACCAATCCGCGCCGCAGATGAAGAGCTGCGTGTCCTCGGGACGATCCGCAAACAAGGTGGCGGGGTTGAGGAGCTGATTGTCCTTGCTCGACTCGAAATAATAGCTGGTGTTCTCGGCGAAGCTCGATGCGCCGATGAAGCCGGCAAACGCATCGGGCGACATGAGCGCATAGACATAATGCAGCTCGAAAGGCACGCCGCGCGTCTTGAGATCGTCGGCGATGCTCAGGATCGGCGTCACTCCGATCCCCCGCGCGACGAGAATCGCTCGCGCCGCATTTTTCGGCACGCGAAAACGGTTGCGGGGCAGACTGATCTCTAGGCGGTCGCCGACGTTCACCGCGTCGTGCAGCGCGACGGAGCCGCCGCGGCTATTCCCGTCCTTCCAAACGCCGATGACATAACGGTTGCGTTCCGAGGCGGGGTTGCAGATCGAATATTGCCGCACGAAGCCCCCGGGAATCGTGAGGTCGACATGCGACCCGGCGGAGAAGGGCGGCAGTTCTCCGCCCTCCGCGTCGACGAGCTCGAACGACATCATGTTATGGGCTTCGAGGTTCTTCTTCGCCACGATAACCGAGCGCGAAGCTTCTTCCGACATCTCATCCTCCGGTCGCTAGATGCGAGGCACGCGCGGGTAGATGCAATTCGCGGACCGAAGCCGATCTGAGTAAGGCGTTGTTTTTTGTGGTTGTCCTGATTGATGCGGCTGCCAAGCAGCGCCTTGACGGTGTGCGAACTTGGATCATCGGCCGGACGAGGAGCTCGCGAAGATCTCCAGCAGCGCGTCGCGCGCTTCGACGATGCGGTGATAATCCTCGTCGCTGCCGCCGGCGTCCGGATGCGCGTTCTTTGCCAATTTGCGGAAGGCGGCGTTGATCTCCGAGGGCTTGAGAGCGCCGTCCTTCGGAAGCTCTAGCGTCTCCCGATGCTCGCGCTGATTGGTGACGCCCTCGAACTGCGCATAGAGCGCGCGGCGCTTCTCCATCGCCTCCTTGCGCAGCTCGACCTGATCCTCCTGCCATTTTTGCCGCGACATCACGAGACATGCGGCGAAAGCGATCCGGCCCTGCGTCTCCAGTTCATCGAGGCTGAAGGGGCCGACAACCTCGTAGGGCGGCGCGAGATAGGCCATTCGGCCGCCCTCGCCATGCTCGATACGGCCAATAATCGCCATGTCGAGCACGCCCATGGAGCCGTTCCAGACAACGACTTGCTCGTTCAGCGTCATACGGCGGCTTCCATCCTCTGGCCGGATCTGGGCCTTGAGGCCGCCGCGACGAGGCGCGACGTTCGGGCCGCATTTCGCCATGCATTCTGGAAGCCAGGATCATGTCGCGCCGCACGCGGTGGGCGGTCGGCAAACGCCTTGCATGCCGCCGCGGAAGGTCGGGGCTCTCAGGGATAGGCGCGGCGTGACGGGGATTGTCGAAGGACCGAAAATCGCGGCCTTGTCCTGCGGCAAGGCGGTCTATCTCGTTGTCTTGCTCCACGGCCCCGATAGCCGCGGCGAGGCCATCATCAATCACGCGCTCAATTGGGCGCCGACCATGCCCAAGGCTGAATTTTTGGCGGTCGAAGCCCCGTTTGTTTCGCCATCAGGCGGAAGGCGGTGGAGTGACGCCTCCGGCTCGAGGGATCTCGACGTGTCGGCCTCCCTCCTCGACAAATTTCTCGACGACATGTTGGCGCAGCGCCGTCTTCCCGAGAGCCATCTGGCGCTCGTCGGTTTTTCTGACGGCGCGCGGCTTGCGTTGCAGGTCGGGCTTCGCCGACCCAAGCCGATAGCCGCCATCGTCTCCTTCTCCGGCGCGATCGAGGAGGACGATGCGCTGTTCCAGGAGATTCGCGTGCGGCCGCCGGTGCTGATGATCCATGGCGAGGCCGACGCCACCGCGCCTTTCGCGGCGATGACGGCGACGAAGGAGCGCCTCAAGGCGCTGGGCGTTCCGGTCAAAAGCTTACGCCGGCCGGGCCTCGGTCACGAAATGGACGATGACGGCGTCATCGCTGCCGGCGATTTCCTCTCCGCCCAGCTCGTCCACAAATCGAGCGCTCACACGGAAGACGAACATAGTGACGAGCATGAGCATGGTTGACGCGACAGGGACGGTCGAGCGCGGAGCCGTACCCGCTCTGCTCAAGAGATTTATCTGGGACATTCAGTCCATGGTCGAGCTGACGGACAGTGAGCGGGAGATTCTCCTCATCGGCCGCGACCTGATGACTCGCCTCGTCGCCAGCGATGATTGGTTTCCGGCGGTCTTCGCTCAGGCGAAACCGGGGGAGGGCGCGCAGTTTCAGCTTTTCCGCGATGTCCTCGACCGTTTCTCCGTCGTCGCGACCGTGCTGGCGCCTGGCGCCAGCCTGTGGATCGACCAATCCTCCCATTGGGAGATCGCCGGCGGGTTATCGGGGGCCGTCGCGCGACAGCCCTACGATCTTGACGCGCAGGGAAAGGCGGAAGCGCGCGTTCTGCGATCGGGAGAAGTCGAAGCGCGCGGCTCGCGCGGCGCGCAACCCATGATCCTATCCAATCCGGCGGAAGCGCAAAACGCGATCACTCTCCACGTGTACGGCGGCGACCTCGGAAAGCTCCTCCGTCGCGCATGGACCGGGGAAGGGCCCGCCGAGGGCCCCGGGGTCGGTTACGCCAATGGCGAGGGCGCGCCGCCCTACGACATCTTCTCCATTCAAACCGAAATCGCGGATTGAAGACCGCGCCGGCTGGGTTTGCCGTGACGGCTGTAAGCTCTCCGTCGCCATCTTTATGATAAGGAAGAACACATGGCTCGAGCTTTGTCTGCCTATCTTTCCCGCGACAACGTCCCCGCGCGCAAGCCCCTCCAGCAGGCGATCGACGCGCTCAAGCTGCCCCTGAAGCTCGATAGCGATTACGTTCCCTTCGAAACCTCGGGCTATCTGCCGTGCACGCTCGACGGGGAGGACGCGGGCTTCGATTTGCGTTTTGGCGACGTCGCAGAGGATGTCTCGACCGCGCTCAATCTCGGGGAGCGAAATGTCGCGCTCAATTTAAAATGGGGCGGCGACCCGCGCGAAGAGGCGGCTGCGCTGATTTTCTGCGCGGCCCTCGCCAATGATTTCGACGCGGTCGTGCAGGGAACGGAGGCCTTGTCGGTCAAGCAGCTCGTGGCCAAGGCTAGAAGTCTTTTGGAAGGCTGATAAGAATCCAAGAGCCGCGTTGCGGCTCACCCTGTCGCCGTGTCGAAGGCTTCCAGCGTGGCGCGGAGGCCTTCTTCATCCCAAACCGGGAGGGAGCAGGTTTCTCCGGCGCAAACGAAAGCGGCTCCCGCCTTGTCTTTTGCCGCCTTCCATTGCGCCGCCTCGAGAGCCGAGGGCGGCCGAGAGCCGTCTGCATCCACCACGATCCGGTCGAAATAGGGAAGGCGAAGCGCCGCCGCCAGTAGCTTTTGCCGCTCAGGCCCGATCATGACGATGGTCTTGGCGCGGAGCCGCGAGTCCAGCGCGTTGAGACAGGCGAGATGACCGAAGAAATTCGCCTCTATGGCGGGCGTCAGCGCTGCAAAGAGAGCGTCGGCGCGCTCCCGCCATTTGTCCTCGCCAGTCTGGGCGGCGAGACGAACAAGCGCCGAAAGATAGACCCCATGCGCATTGGGAATGGCGTCGTCAGCGGTGGGAGAGAGCCGCAGGATCAAATCCCGCGCATCCCGCGCCGCCATGCACAGAAGGCCCGTCTGCGGATCTCGATGATAGCTCTCGAGCGCTTCGGCCCAGGCTTTGGCGTCGGCAAGATAGTCCCGCCGCGGCGCTGGATTTGTCAGCGCGTTTCGCGCTTCGTGCAGCGCCAGCGCCGCGCCCATCATGGCCGCGTGGTCCAGAGCCAAGCCGGGGCTCACGAGCGCCTCGGCGCGCCAGCTATGCGCTAAACGCAGGCGGCCCTCCTCGTCATGAAACGCGCATTTGGCCACGATGAAGTCATAGGCGCGCGCCGCCATGACGATCCAGTCGGGCTCTTCGAAGGCGAGGGCGGCTTTCACCAGCGCCGCGATCATGAGGCCGTTCCAGTCCGCCATGATCTTGTCGTCAAGCCCGGGACGCGGGCGACCCTCGCGGGTGAGCCGCAATTTCTCGCAGAGCGCGGCGAGGCGAGCTTCCTCCTCGGGCGTCGCCGCCGGAGAGCCGAGCCGATTGAGAATGATCACAGTCTCGCCGCGCGACTCGTCATGCCAATTGCCCTCGGGCGACGCGTCGTAAAAGGCCCCGAGGAAGCGCGCGTCTTCCTCGCCGAGCGCTGCGACGATCTCTCCGAAAGTCCAGACATAGAATCGGCCTTCGGCCCCCTCGCTGTCCGCATCGAGGCTCGCGCAAAAGGCGCCGTCGGGCGCCGTCATCTCGCGACGAAGCCATTCGACGGTTTCAACGACCCTTCGACGGAACAGGTCGTCGCCCGTCTGCTTGTGACAAAGCGCCAGCATCTCCAGGAGCAGCGCATTGTCGTAAAGCATTTTCTCGAAATGCGGGGCGAGCCAGCGCGCGTCCGTGGAATAGCGGGCGAAGCCGCCGCCGAGATGGTCGTAAATCCCGCCTTGCGACATTTTCGTCAAAGTGAGCGCCACGAGATCGCGAAAGACGGACGGGCCGCCGCGCGCGCCGGCGCGCCAAAGAAATTCCAACACCGGCGTGTTGGGGAATTTGGGCGCGCCTTTCAATCCGCCGTCTACCGGATCCATCGCCTGAGCGATGCGCGTCGCGAGTTCGATTAACTGCGCGGGCGGGAAGGCAAAGGAACGAGACGCCGAGCCGGATGCGGCCGCCTCCTGCAGTCGCTCGCGTATCGCCTTTGTGTTCTGGACAATCGTTGCCGGTTCTTTGTGAAAGGCTTCCGCCACGCGTTGCAAAACGCTAACGAAGGCTGGACGTCCATATTGATCGGACTTTGGAAAATAGGTGCCGCCCCAAAAGGCCTCGCCTTCCGGCGTCAGAAACATCGTCAGGGGCCAGCCGCCTCGCTGCCCCAAAGCCTGCAGCGCCGTCATGTAGAGATGATCGATATCTGGCCGCTCTTCCCGATCCACCTTGATGTTGACGAAGAGCTCGTTCATCACCGCGGCGGTGTCGGGGTCTTCGAAGCTCTCATGGGCCATGACATGGCACCAATGGCAGGCGGCATAGCCCACCGAGAGCAGAATGGGCTTGCGTAGTCTGCGCGCCTCTTGCAGCGCCTCGGGACCCCATAGGCGCCAATGCACGGGATTATCGGCGTGTTGCAGCAGATAGGGGCTCGCGGCCCGATGAAGCTCGTTGCCGGACATGTTTTGTCGCTCGTCAAAGGGCGCCGGGCCCGGTGAGGAGCGTCTAAATCGCCCCTCCTAATACTAGGACATAGGAGCGTGCTGTCGAGCGCGCCCGCCATGGCCCGCCTCGAACGAATGAGCCTTCCGCTTGCGCCGAGATCACGCTGCGCTCAGGCGCGGTCGCCAAAACGCAAAAAACGTGATCGGTTTTAGAAGTTCAAGGCGCAATGTGTGCGAAAAACCGCATCTGCTTTTTCGCACCACGCTCCAGAGCGCATCCTGATCGCTCACGCGATGTTCTATGCGAACAGGGCCTTCGTTTTGACGAGCACCTCCGCCAGCCGATCTATCTCAGCGCGGGTGTTATAAAGCGCGAAGGACGCGCGGCAACTGGAGGTCTGGCCGAACTGGGCGAGGAGCGGCATGGCGCAATGGGTGCCGGCGCGCACGGCGACGCCGGAGCGGTCGATCACCGTGGCGACGTCATGCGCATGGGCGTTGTCGAGATTGAAGGCGACGATGGGCCCCTTGTCGGGCGCGCGCCCGTAGATGTGAATCCCCTCGAGGCTCGAGAGCACCGCATGCGCATAATGCGTCAGATCCGCCTCATGGGCGCGAATGGCGGCGCGTCCGACGCTCTCCATATAGTCGAGCGCCGCGCCGAGCCCCACCGCCTGCGCGATCGGCGGCGTTCCGGCCTCGAAGCGCTGCGGCGGCGTGTTATAGGTGACGCTCTCGCGCGTGACGGTCTCGATCATCTCGCCGCCGCCGCAGAAGGGCGGCAGGCTCTCGAGCCATTTCCGCTTGCCGTAGAGCGCGCCAATGCCCGTTGGGCCATAGAGCTTGTGGCCGGTGACGACGTAAAAATCCACGTCCAGCGCCCGCACGTCCACATCGAGATGCACGGCGCCTTGCGACCCGTCGACGAGAACCGGAACCCCATGCGCATGCGCGATGCGCGTGACCTCGGCGATCGGCGTCGGCCAGGCCACCACATTCGACATATGCGTCAGCGCCACGATCTTCGTGCGCGCCGTGAAGAGCTTCTCAAAGTCTTCCAGCGCGAAGCGCCCGTCCGCGTCCACCTCGATCCATTTCAGCACCGCGCCTTTGCGCTCGCGCAGATAATGCCAGGGCACGATGTTGGAGTGATGCTCCATCACCGACAGAATGATCTCGTCGCCCTCGCCGACATGCGCCAGGCCATAGGACGCGGCGACCAGATTGATGGCCTCCGTCGCCCCTCGCGTGAAAATGATCTCGTCGGTCGACTCCGCATTGAGGAAGCGCCGCACGCTCTCGCGCGCGCCCTCATAGGCCTCCGTCGACGCATTGGCGAGATAGTGCAGGCCGCGATGCACATTGGCGTATTCATGCTCGTAAAAGCGCGTCAGCCGATCGATCACCTGACGCGGCTTTTGCGCCGAGGCGGCGTTGTCCAGATAGATGAGCGGCTTGCCGTAAGGCTCTTCCGCAAGGATCGGAAAATCCTTGCGCAGGGCCGCAATGTCGAAGAGCGGCGCGCCCGCGACCGCGCCCAGGGGCATGTTCATGGCGCGCTCCCGCTTGCTTCCGCCGGAATCCGGCGCGGGGCGAGCCAGGCCGACACGCGCGCCGCCAGCGCCTCGCGCAGCGGCTCCGGCTCCAATTGAGCGAAGGCCTCATTGGCGAAGCCTTCGATGAGCAGCGCCTCGGCCTGCGCCTTGGGGATGCCGCGCGCCGTCAGATAGAAGAGCTGATCGGCGTCGAGACGCCCGCAGGTCGCGCCATGGCCGCAGGCCACGTCGTCGGCGAAAATCTCGAGCTCCGGCTTGTTGTTCATCGTCGCCGTGTCCGAAAGCAGCAGCGCCTTCGACTGCATCGAACCGTCCGTCTTCTGCGCCTCGCGCGCCACGCTGATCTTGCCCTGGAACACGCCCGTCGCCGTGTCGTCGACGATCGAGCGGAACGCCTCTCGGCTCTCGCCTTGCGGCGCCAGATGCTCGACCACGAGCGTCGTGTCGGAAAAGCTCGCGCCGCGCAGCAGCGAGGCCCCGTTGAAGCGCACCCGCGCCTTCGCGCCTGTGAGCTTGGCGAAGATCTGCCGGCGCAACAAGCCGCCGCCCTCGATGAGGCTGAAGGAGTCGAGCGAAGCGTCTTCCGCGAGCGTCGCGACAAGGCTCATGACGCTGGCCGCGCCGTCCGCGCGCGCCTCGCTGATGAGACAATGCTCGACCTTCGCGCCCGCGCCGAGCGCCAAAATCAGAAGGTCGTTCTCGAAGCCGCCCGTCTCCGCGCCGGCCGCCGCATGCTCGACGATCGAAACCCGCGCGCCCGCCCCGACCACGATGAGCGAGCGCGTCACCGAAAGCCCCGCGCCCGAGAAGCGGCGCAATAGCGAGAGCGGCGCCGTGATCTCGGCCCCCGGCGGGATGATGAGCGCCACGCCATCCGTCATGAGCGCGCCATTGAGCGCGATGGCGGGATCCTCGATGCGGGGCGCCAGCGCCGCAAGCGCGTCTTCGTCGAGTCGCTGCAGGGCTTCGCTGAGCGAGAGCCGCGTCACGCCCGCGGGCGGCGTCTCGGTCTCGACGAGGCCCGCCGTCGCTGTGGGCGAAAAGTCGCGCAGCGCGCCGCGCAGATCCGTGTAGTGCCAGCTCTCGAGGCGCCGATTGGGCAAGCCGTCGCGCAGGAAGGCGAGCCAGCTGCGTTCGCGCAGATCCGGCGCGCCCGCGGTCTTCTTCTGCTCGAACAAGGAGGCGAAGGCGGCTTCGGTCGCGGAAAGGGCTGGGTTCGCCATGGTCACGCCGCCTCGCCGATGTAATCCTTATAGCCGCTCTCCTCCAATTCGAGAGCGAGCTGCGGACCGCCGCTGCGCTGGATGCGGCCCTTCGCCATCACATGCACCGTGTCCGGTTTGATGTAATCGAGCAGGCGCTGATAATGGGTGATGACGAGGAAGCTGCGCTTCTTGTCGCGCAACGCGTTGACGCCTTCCGACACGACGCGCAAGGCGTCAATGTCGAGGCCGGAGTCGGTTTCGTCCAATATGCCGAGCGAGGGCTCGAGCAGCGCCATCTGCAGAATGTCCATGCGCTTCTTCTCGCCGCCCGAGAAGCCGCTGTTCAAGGGACGGCGCAGCATTTCCTTGCCCACGCCAAGCTTGGCGGCGGCGTCATTGACGCGCTTCATGAGATCGGGGGTCTGCAGCTCCTCCTCGCCGCGGGCGCGTCGCTGCGCGTTGAGCGCGGCCTTCAGGAAGGTCATCGTCGCGACGCCCGGGATCTCGACCGGATATTGAAAGGCCAGAAAAACCCCCTTGGCCGCGCGCTCCCAAGGCGCAAGCTCGAGCAGGCTCAAGCCGTCGAGCCGGATCTCGCCTTGCGTGACCTCATAGCCCTCGCGTCCGGAGATGACATAAGACAGCGTGGACTTGCCCGTGCCGTTCGGACCCATGATGGCGGCCACCTCGCCGTCATGCACCGTGAGGTCCAATCCGTCCAAAATCTTGCGCTCGCCGATCGAGACGTGGAGGTTTTTGATTTCCAGCATGTCAAATCCCAGTTTGGCCTTACGGTGCAGGCGAGAGCCTCACCCAACGCTTCCTTCGAGCGAGATCGAGATGAGCTTTTGCGCCTCGACCGCGAACTCCATCGGCAGCTGCTGCAGCACGTCGCGCACAAAGCCGTTGACGATCAGCGCCGTCGCTTCTTCCGCCGACAGCCCGCGCTGCATGGCGTAAAAAAGCTGATCCTCGCTGATCTTCGAGGTCGTCGCCTCATGCTCGATTTGCGCGCTGGGGTTCTTGCTTTCGATATAGGGAACGGTGTGCGCGCCGCAGAGGTCGCCGATCAAGAGGCTGTCGCAATTGGTGAAGTTGCGCGCGCCTTCGGCCTTGCGATGCGCCGAGATCTGCCCGCGATAGGTGTTCTGCGAGCGCCCCGCCGATATGCCCTTGGAGATGACCCGGCTCTTGGTGTTCTTCCCCAGGTGGATCATCTTCGTGCCGCTGTCGACCTGCTGGCGCCCGTTCGACACCGCGATCGAGTAGAACTCGCCCTGCGAGCCATCGCCGCGCAGCACGCAGGACGGATATTTCCAGGTGATCGCCGAGCCGGTCTCCACCTGCGTCCAGCTGATATGCGAGTTCTTGCCGCGGCAATCGCCGCGCTTCGTCACGAAATTATAGATGCCGCCCTTGCCCTCGCTGTCGCCGGGATACCAGTTCTGCACCGTCGAATATTTGATCTCGGCGTCGTCGAGCGCGACGAGCTCGACGACCGCCGCATGCAGCTGGTTCTCGTCGCGCTTGGGCGCCGTGCAGCCTTCGAGATAGCTCACATAGGAGCCTTCGTCCGCGACGATCAGCGTGCGCTCGAACTGACCGGTGTTCTTCTCATTGATGCGGAAATAGGTCGACAGCTCCATCGGGCAGCGCACGCCCTTCGGCACATAGACGAAGGAGCCGTCCGAATAGACGGCGGAGTTGAGCGTCGCGAAGAAATTGTCGGTGACCGGCACAACCGAGCCGAGATATTTGCGCACGAGCTCGGGATGCTCGCGCACCGCCTCCGAGATCGGGCAGAAGATCACCCCCGCCTTCGCCAGCTCCTCCTTGAAGGTCGTCGCCACCGATACGCTGTCGAAGACCGCGTCGACCGCGACCTTGCGCGTCTCGACGCCCGCGAGAATCTCCTGCTCGCGCAAGGGAATCCCGAGCTTCTCATAAGTGCGCAGCAGCTCGGGATCGACCTCCTCGAGCGTCGCCGGACCCGGCGACGACTTCGGCGCCGAGTAATAATAGAGATCCTGGTAGTCGATCGGCGGATGCTCGACGCGCGCCCAGCGCGGCTCATCCATCGTCAGCCAGCGGCGATAGGCCGCAAGACGCCACTCCGTCAGCCACTCCGGCTCGTTCTTCTTCGCCGAAATAAACCGGACGATCTCTTCCGACAGCCCTTTCGGCGCCTTCTCCGACTCAATATCGGTGACGAAGCCGTATTTATAGGCGTCGACGTCTATCGACTCGACGACGTCCACGGTCTCCTTCAGAGCCGCCATCTTTTTCGTCTCCTCGTCACAACACGTAGCGGGGCCGCCGCCCGGCGCGTCCGAATGCGCGGTGTAGACGCTGACCCAACTGCGCCTGGTCCGTGGATTACTCAAGCAATTACGGCGCCGTCCTTGGATTTGATCCAGGTCCAATCTGACGACGACAAGGGGGGAGCCGGGCCGCGCACCCGAAAAATCCATCTGGCTCAGAAGGAGACGTTGTTCAATTTCGACGATCAATCCAGCGTTCTAAAGCTCGCCTCCGGCGGTCTTCGCGGACGAAGGTCGCCGGAAACGAGGGTTCCTCCGCCGAGAATCAGTGAGCGGCGGCCGTATCATTGCTGGGGAGCACGTCGCGCAGGCGCTTGCCTTCGGCCCAAACGAAACCGGCGCCCGGCTCGGAGCAGTCGATATGCTCGGCCTCGATGAGCTTATCGCACAACATGACGCAAATCGCATCGATCGGCGCGCTTCGGTCATTTTCCTCGGTCATCCGATCGATGGAGATTTCTCCCATTTCTTCATCGTCCACCAGATGGATGATGAAGACCTCTTCGGAACCCGCGACGCCATGCGCGTTCACACGAAAGGTTTCGCCCTTGTACTTGAACTCGCGTATCATTCCTGTCCCTCTAATTTTTTATGGTTGCCTTTGCCCAGCCATCTTACTTCGGTTTGGCTCTCGCTCAATAGCCAACCGCTGGGGCAAGGCAATTTTTGCTCCAGTTACGAGATCTAGGCGTTGAGGCCGCGCGCTCAAAATACGGCGACTCCCCACGGGGCAGGCAGGATTTATGCCGCTTTCCGGACAAGAGTTTTGCAGGCTTTACTACAATGGGGCCTGCGTAACCCGTCGACCGAGGGCGAGAGGACTCGACTCCTCGACCGCAACGTGACCGGAAAGCCTCAGGTCATGCGCGCGCGGCTTCGCCGAGGGCGCAAAGCACGGCGCGGATTGCGTTGCGATTGTCCAACGTCACATAGGGGTAGCCGCTTTCAAGCATCGCAGCCTTTGTCGCCTCGCGCATTTGGGCCAAGCGCCGGCGGGATAGGCTCGGGAACATGTGGTGCTCGATCTGGCTGTTGAGGCCCCCCGTGAGCCAATCGTGAAGTGGCGAGCTCGGCGTGTTGCGCGTTGCGCGCGCTTGCCGGTCATAGAAGCCCTTCGCCTCCGCCGCCTCATAGACTTCCATGCCCGTGTGGTTGAGCACGAAGACGAACGCGAGGATGAATCCGCCGAGAAGCTGCGACGCGAAAAACCAGAGCCAACCTGTCCAGGCCGCGCCCGGCGTTATCAGCCCGGCGAGGGTAAAGCCGACGACCCAATGCGCGACACACAACGTCGCTTCAGTCCATTGCTTGTTTTTCACCGCGACGTCGATGCTTTGCCAGCTCCAATTGAAACGGGCGACCGACAGGATTGGAAAAAACAGCGAGACCTGAAAGCGCGGCAACAGGAAGGTTAGCGCTCGCCCAAGCCCTGCTTGGCGCGCCTTGGCGTTGTATTGGGCTAATGATTTGTCCCAGACGAGCCAAGGGGGCGAGTCGATGTCGCCGTCGATCGGCGCGCGGATTCCGTCTTCTCCGACGCGGCAGGCGTTGGGAAAGGCGTGGTGCAGCTCATGCTTTTCGACCCACCATGTCGAGCCGAAACCCTGGCCCAGCGACACGAGCCGCAACATGATGCGCGCCTTCGTCTCGTTGCGCGGAGCCCACTGACCGTGAGCGAGGTCATGTCCGAGATAGGCCGTGCGCGGGTAATGCAGGCCAAGGATGAGCGCTCCAAGCGCCGCGGCGACGCCGCCTTGAGCCAGAAGGACGAAGGCGAGCGCCGGCGCCGCCACGAGCTCCAGGCCCCGAAGCGCCTTCTCCCACAGCGGCACGCTGTAATAGCCCTTCTCGCGGGCCCAAGCTCTCAGCTCAGCCATGCGCCGAGCCAGTGTTTTCGCGTCCGGCGCGCCGTTTGGATCGACTCCGGCAACCGGAACGATTAGTTGATGATGGGTCAGTGGAACACCCGTGTAGCCATTCGGCTGCATTTATAGGCCGCGACACGCCTATTCACCTTGAGCGAGGCGGTGTCAACCTTCAGCGCTGGGTTCTGGAGCCGCTGTCGCCGATGCGCAGCGCTGACGCTCGATGGCATCGCCCCGTTCATCGCTTCGATTTTGCGTTATCGCCGGCGCTCTTCTTCCGTCTTGCGTCTGCGCCCGCGCCGCCCGCCTTGACGTTCTTGGGTCTGACGCTGTCGCCCAGCCGCTCGATGCGAATATTGTCGCCTCCCGGGCGGCGCATGCAGGCGGCGAACTGCGCCGCCACCGATTCTGCGATTTCAACCCTCGTTTCGTGCTCCATGATTTCGATCGTTCCGATGTCTTGTCTCGTGACGTTTCCTTTTCGGCAGAGCATCGGCAGCAACCATTTCGGATCGGCGTTCTTCGTCCGGCCGATGTCGAGACGAAACCATGCGGCGTCGCTTGCCAGACGAGCCGGACGTCGCGCTTTGCCGGAGCTCACGCTCAACGTCCGGGGCTCGCGCGTCCCCTGACGCTCGGACTCCGGGCCCGGGTCGAAGACGACCTCTGTCGCGGGAAGGCGCGTCCGGTAGAGGCGTACGAGCATCGCGCCGAGCTCTTCGGGCGTCCGCTCAGCAAGGAGCCGCTTCGCCGCCTCGAAATCCTCTTCCGTGGGAGGCTCCAGCAGCAGCGGATCCCGCATCATGCGCGTCTGATCGAGATCACGAATTTCCTCGCCCGAGGGCGGCCCGCTCCAATGGGCGTGGGCGCCGGCGTCTCTAAGCAGCCGCTCGGCGCGGTGGCGACGCGCCGGCGGAATGAGCAGCGCGCTCACGCCCTTGCGGCCCGCGCGCCCCGTTCGGCCGCTGCGATGCTGCAAGCTCTCGGCGTCATGCGGCAGATCGGCGTGAATGACGAGGTCGAGGCTGGGCAGGTCTATGCCGCGCGCTGCGACGTCAGTCGCGATGCAGACCCGCGCCCGCCCGTCGCGCAACGCCTGCATGGAGTGGTTGCGTTCGTGCTGACTGAGCTCGCCCGACAACAGCACGGCTGCGAACCCGCGCTCGAGAAGCATGGCGTGTAGATGGCGAACGGACTCCCGCGTGTTGCAGAACACGATCGCCGTCGGCGCCTCGAAATAACGCAAGAGATTGACGGTCGCGAGCTCCGTCTCTTTCGGCGCGATGCGGACCGCGCGATAGTCGATGTCGCTGTGGCCGCGTTCTCCGCGAGCGACGTCGATCCGTCTCGCGTCGCGCTGATAGCGCCGGGCCAAAACCGATACGCCTCTCGGCATCGTGGCCGAGAACAACAGCGTGCGCCTCTCCCGGGGCGTCGCCTCCAAAATGAATTCGAGGTCCTCGCGAAAGCCCAAGTCGAGCATCTCGTCGGCCTCGTCGAGAACGACGGCCGCGATGCGGGTCGTATCCAGTCCGCCGCGCTCGATGTGATCGCGCAGACGTCCGGGTGTTCCCACGACGATATGGGCGCCAGCCGACAAGGCCCGACGCTCGAGGCGAGCGTCCATTCCGCCGACGCATGCGACGATTCGCGCCGACGCATATTTGTAAAGCCAATCCAGCTCGCGAGCGACCTGCAAGGCGAGCTCGCGCGTCGGCGCGATGATGAGCGCAAGGGGCGCCGTGGCGACGGGAAGGCTTTCGGCTTCGTTGAGAAGCGTGGACGCCATCGCCAAGCCGTATGCGACGGTCTTTCCCGAACCCGTCTGGGCCGAAACGAGCACGTCCGCGGCCTGCGCCGGGTCGGACAACATCGCGGCTTGGACCGGCGTCGGCGAAGTGTAGTTGCGCTCGTTCAGGGCTTTGGCGAGCGCGGGGTTAGCGTTCAGGAATAAGGTCACGGCAGAGTCGCTGGGTAGGCGGCGGCTCGGCTATCGCCGCGCCGCCTTGGGTTCGAAGGAACTCGAGCTCCAAGGAAGGAGGAGGGCGGACCTTACGTCACTTGTGGCGCTCGCGCCATCCTTGGGTGCGACCGCGATTCGGCGAAGAATTCGACGTTCCGCCAGGCGGAATGGAAATCGTCGAGGCGACGCCAAAGCCGAGGTCGAGCCTTTCGGCGTGCGGATGGCGAATGCGGCGTTCGCCACAGCCGATCCTGCCCTGGAAGGTGCGGGCCGCCGCGTTATTTGTCCATATCGCTAGGCGATAGGACCTCCCGCTAGAGCGTGTTCTTACGCGAAAAGGACTAAGCTCCAAATCAAGACTTGGAGCGAGTCAAAGCTTCGCGCTTCTCCGTGACAGGCTCTAGGTCAGGAGCTCGAAATCAGCGAGCTGAGCATTGCAGAGCGCCGCGAGTCAAGACAGCGAGCTTCTCAGGCCGAGCTATGCTCGGCGCGGTTTCCTGCCGGAAACCGATCCGCGCGCTGCGTTTCCCCCCGATTCGCCCTACGCGGCGCTCGACGAGATCGGGCGCGATCTGCCGAGCCTGCTCTATGACAAAGGCTTTCGGGCCTATGCGCGCGCGCTTCGGATTCCTAGGTGGAACGGCCCGGAGTCCGAGCCGGCGCAGCCGCAGCTGCGGCTTTACTACCTGCGCGTGGGTTTCCTCGCCTCCGCCTATGTCAATCAGGTCGGCGAGGAGCCGGCTGCGATTCTTCCCCGTAACATCGCCGAACCTTTGGTTGACGCGGCGAAGCGCCTGCGGCGCCCACCGATCCTCAGCTACGACGGCTATGCGCTCTATAATTGGAAACGTTTTTGCAAGGAGGCTCCGATCGCGCTCGGGAACATCGATACAATTCAAAACTTCGTCCATATGTACGACGAGCATTGGTTTATCCTCGTGCATGTGGAGATCGAGGCGATCGCTGCGGACATCCTCGGGGCGATCGCTTCGATTCATCGCCGGCTGGCGCATGACGAGAACGCAGATATCGACGCCGAGCTGTGGGGCATCCAAAATGCTGTGCAACGACAGGTCGACGTGCTCAAACGCATTCCTGAGCATATGGATTCGTCCCTGTACTACAGGACGTTCCGCCCGTACATTCGATTTTTCGAAAACGTCGCCTATGAAGGGGTCGATCGCGGGCCGATGCAATTTCGCGGCGAAACGGGCGCGCAAAGCAGCATCATGCCGACGTTGATCGCCTTCATGAAAATCCCCCACCAGCGCTCCGTTCTCACGGATCACCTCGATGATATGCGCAACTACATGCCGGCGGAGCATCGCGCGCTCATCAACGAGGTCGAGGGCATGCCCGACATCCGGAAGGCTGCGCGCAAGGAGCCGTTCAACGCGATATTGGAGGCGATGGCGGACTTCCGCCGTGTGCATTTCAGTTGGGCGCAGGAATACATCAATCGAAGGATGGACGATCCACGGGGAACCGGCGGGACGCCCTACATGCGATGGCTGCAACAGATGCTCACCGAAACCGAGGCGCACCGCATTTAAGCTCCCATGAGCGCGCGCGGACTCGACTGTTCCAATGGCCGCCGCGGAGCTCGAGGCGGCTGTGATTGGAACGCTTCTGCTGACTTTGATCTTCAGGACCCGCGTTTACCATGCTATAGAAAAGCGCTCGCTACGCCGAGCCGCCGCTCTGTTTGAGATCGCATTGATTTTTTGGAGGTCGCAGAAATGTCATGCCCTTCGAACAACGACTATGCCTTGCGCTGGACCGCTTTTCTCTCGCTTGTGACAGCCGCCGCCTTCGCCTTCGCTTTCGCTGCCGGCTGGTTGCTTCCCGCTCGTGCGCCCGACAGCACGCGTGAAGCCCGCGGCGCCTCTGCTCAGCATCGCCACGCCGCGCTAAAAACTCACGGCGCAGGCGAGGTCAGCGCTCGCCGATGACGGCGCGGACCATATGTTTGTCGCGGGAGATTTTTGAGCAACACCGGCGCTGCGAGTCTCGCTCGAACTTTTCACGGGCGTCGTAGCGGCGCCCGCCATCGGGGCGGGCGCAGCTGTCGGTCACGCCATCTTCAATCAGCATACCGTTGAGCATTATTGCGACGATGATCGCGGTTCCGGCTTTCCTCCTTCGACGCTTCGTGACGTCCGATCAGACATCCGACAGTCGCGCCGAGAAGGCCGTGGCGGCCCGCGTAATGTCCCGCGACGCCGCCTATGATTGCGCCCTTCAAGCAACCCTGGGCGATGGAAGGCGAGACCGAGACGAGCAAGCCCGCAACCACCGGCGTTGACAAGATCAAGCTTCTCACGTGCAGCGCCTTTGGCTGAGGTGAATCGTGGAAATTAAAACTCGCATCGCAGCTTACTGTTCCCGCCATTTCCCAACTTAGCCTCGACCGTCGACGCCAGTTTCGTAGATCGTCGCCGCATCGTTCCCTAGATTCTACCGCGAGAACGGGGCCTCGTCGGCTGACTCGCTCCGCTTTCGAAGGGCCACCGCAGCCTTGACGATGGTGGGCGGGGCCCTAGCTCTGGCGCTGCAGCCTAGCCGCGCGTCGCTATTGGGAGGGAGCAGGCAATGATCTCGAGACGGAAGGTTCTTACGGCAGGAGCCGCGGGCGCGATGGCCGCTGCGGCGAAGACAGGTCGGGCCGCATCTTTCGGCAATCCGGATGAACCGCCGCAAGGCGCGATCAACGCGACAAACCCCGCGAGCACGACCGATCCCGGTCCGCAAAACCAGACGTTAGCCAGCCAATTTCCGGCGGCGCAGTCCCCGCCCGCGACCGACGTCGGAGACCTCCCTCAGTTCTGGGCCTCGTTCAACAATGCGCCGAAGCGCATTCAAAACGGGGGGTGGGCGCGACAGGTGACGCAGGCGGATTTCGCGATTTCCGAAACCATCTCCGGCGTCAATATGCGGTTGACTGCTGGCGGGATAAGGGAGTTGCATTGGCATCTGGCGGCCGAATGGGCCTATGTGACCTACGGATCCTGCCGAGTCACCGTGCTCGACGATCACGGCCGCGCCTATGTCTCGGACGTGAAAGAGGGCGACCTCTGGTATTTCCCCTCAGGCTTCCCGCATTCGCTGCAAGGGCTCGGTCCCGACGGGTGCGAATTCGTCATCTGCTTCGATGACGGCAAGGCCACCGAATTCAACACCACTCTCGTGACGGATTGGCTCGCGCACACGCCTCCCGAAATTCTCGCGGAAAATTTCGGCGTTCCCGTCGAGGCCTTCTCGAAAATCCCGCTTCACAATCGCTACATCTTTCAGGGCCCGACGCCGGCCGCCTTGGCCACGGTCAAGAAAGCGATGGAGAAACCGGGCGATTTCCCTCCTTATCCCTTCACCTATTCTCTCGCGTCGTCCGCGCCCGTGAAAAAGACAAAGGGCGGAGAGGTCAGAGTCGCGGACAGCCACAATTTCAATGTGTCCAAGACGATCGCCGTGGGGCTCGTCACGATTCGGCCCGGGGCCTTGCGCGAGCTGCACTGGCATCCCAATGCCGACGAATGGGCGTATTGGATCAAAGGCAAGGCGCAAGTCACGGCGTTCGAGACGGGTCCGAACGCCGTCACTTTGAACTTCAGTCCCGGGGATATCGGCTACGTCAAGCGCAACAATGGGCATTATGTCAAGAATATCGGCGATACGGATCTCCAATATATCGAGGTGTTCAGGAGCTCCTATTACGCGGATATCTCGCTGTCCGATTGGCTCACGCATTCGCCGCCGGAGATGGTCGCAGAGACCCTGAACATCGATCAGGCGACAATTGCAAAATTCCCGAACAACAGGCCGCTCGTCATGCCGGAGTGACGCGCGATCGCATGCAGCCGGGCGCAACAGCAGGCAACGAACATGACGGACTTCGATTCCTCGCAGGAGCGCCCGGAGTTGGCGGACGCAGGGCTGGCTTTGCTCAGCTTTGCGTCCGGCAGCATGGACGCGCTCGCTTTTTTCAATCTTGGTGAGGTCTTTCCGTCAGCCATGACGGGCAATACAGCCTTGCTCGGCCTTGCGCTCGGAGGGGGGCATTTGATGCAGGCCTCGCGCCCCTTTACCGCATTTGCGGGGTTTGTCGCGGGCGCCGCCTTGGCCTCAGCCTGCGTGACGCTTTGGCTTTCGAAGCTTGCGACGCCGCGCGCAGTATGGCTGCTTCTTGCTTTCGAAGCCTGTCTTCTCGCCGGATTCGCGCTGGCGTGGCAGTTCATCGACCGGCCGCTTGCGGGCGCCGGCCTCTACGGGCTCATTATCGCAGCTTCGTCGGCAATGGGAATCCAAAGCGTCGCCGCGCGCTTGGTCGGTCGGTTCGGAATTTCCACAGTCGTCTTCACCAGCACGCTGACCTCGATCGTGACCACCGCCACCGAGGCGATGCTGCAGCCGCCACATACCCTGCTGCACGCCACCAAGCAGCAGATTGCAATGTTTCTAACTTATGGACTTGGCGCCGGCTTATGCGGCGCGCTCTTCTCCTATCCGGCCTGGATCGCAGTCTTGCCTTTCGCTTGCGTTGTCGGAGCTGCGGGCTTCCACTGGGCGGCGGAGCGACGGTAGCGGTCACCGTTGTGAAAGCGGGGCTTGGCTTTTAGACGCCGAGCTGCGCTCTCTTGCCAAAATCTCGGAATCGAGGGAGGGTAGATTTCCGGCCGGGTCCATTATCGGGTCGGTTTTCGCATTAAGACTTCTGCGAGGCGTTCAATTTTTGCTCGAGGAGTCTTTGGTGAGCCAATTTCAAATGCGTGAGGGTGGCCATGACGGAATTGCCGCGGTCTAGCCAAGTTGGAAAAGTTTTTTGGGGATCGCTGCTCGCAATTTTCCTTCTCTGCGGGAGCGCGCTGATCTCTTTCAAAATCTGGCCGCCGACGGCTGCGGGAATTTACGCCGCCTTCGTCACGTGGTTATGCGCTGTCGCCTTCTTGGCCCTTCTGTTGCGGGGGGTATCGAAGGCGCACGACTTGTTGAGGGCCCTCGGCGCCATGTGGCGACCCGTCGTCCTCGTTCTTGCCGCCGCCTGGCTTCTCTTTGTCAATGATCAAGGGCGTGATCTCGGCGTCAGCCTCATGGGTGAAAACCAACCCTGGCGCATCGGTTTCCTATTCCTCGCGCTCGTCTATTGGGCGACGAACAACTGGCATACCGCGCGTCTCGGCCTAAACGGCGCGGTCGCTTCCGGCGCGCTCCCGCATCCCACAGGCGATGAGCGGTGGCTTTACTGGCCGCCACGATTGCTCGGCGTTTGCGCGCATCTTTTCGCGGCGATCAATCTATCTCTGGCGGCCTGGGCCCTGCCGGAGGCCGCCTGGGGCGATGACCTTTTGCGCTGGCTTGCTTGGACGGCGCCGCTCGCCATCATTCTTGCGACGGCGATCGTCTGGACCGTCGACTATCTGATGTTTTCGCAAAGATCAGAGCGCGACTTGGCGCTGCTGGCGCGCTGGCTGCTATGGGGGGCTGTGATCGGCGAGACTTTGCTGCTTGGCGGCCTCGTCATCATCGCATTCCGCCGCACCGTACCGCATGGGTTTGTCCCGGCGACCATCGCGATCAGCGGGTCCGCGTTCGTGTTTCTGTTTCTGATTAGTTGGCTTCGGCGAAAGAAGCCAATTGGCGCCATCGCCACCGAGAAAATGCGCAACGAGGATGAGCTGCGGGAACGGCGGGAGATCGTGAGCTTCACCATCGGCCTTTTTGCGGTGGCGGTCGCCGTCGCTGCGGCCGTGTGGTTCAGCCCTACGCATATTGGGCGGTTCTTCGGCTCAATGGTCGTGGCTTATTTCGCCTTCGGAGCCGTGCTCGCCGCCGTCAATTTCTTCGAGCTCGCGGTGGACTTCGCCGTAGAGAAGCAAATCTTCGGCGCCGGAGCCAACAAGCGCGTGGTGCTCGGCTATACGATCGCCTTCGTGCTGGTGCTGGGCTTGGCCAACGCCGTCCTACGGCCTTTTCATCGAGTGCGGCTGTGCGACGGCCAAAACTGCGTTGTCAGCCGAACGCCGCCGGAATTTTCTTTCGTAGCCTCGCCCCAAGACCGGATGACTGTCCAGGAGGCGGCGCAGGCTTGGTATGAGCAGGCGCGGACGGCATACGGCGAGCTGCACGCTGGCGAACCCGTTCCCATGGTGATTGTGGCGACTGCCGGCGGCGGCATCCGCGCGGCCTACTGGACCGCGACAGTCCTCGAGAAATTAGAAAAAGATCTCGAACCTTCTGGCGGTCTGTCGCCGTATCTATTCGCGATCAGCGGCGTATCGGGCGGCAGCGTCGGCGCCGCGGTCTACTCGGCGTCGCTCGCGGCGCGCGCCGAAGGCCTCAAGCCGCACGCGACTGAATTTCTCGCAGACGACTTTCTCGCGCCCGCGCTCGCGACGTGGATATTTGTCGACGCGCCGTCGCAAATCCTGCCGGATTTTGGCCAAGGAGACCGAGGCGTGGCGCTCGAGCAAAGCTTCGAGCACGCCAGCAAGGGCTTTCTGGCGCGGCCCTTCCTCAGCTTCTTTCCCGACAGGGCGACCACGTCGAAGACATGGCGCCCGATCCTCTTGCTGAATGGCACGCATGAGGAGACGGGCAGGCGGATCATCGCCGGACATGTCAAAATCGAGCGCGACGTCTTCGTTGATAGTCTCGATGAGCTCCACATGTTGGGCAGCGATGTTCGCGCGAGCACGGCCGCGCACAATAGCGCGCGCTTCACCTATGTTTCACCCGCAGGCGATCTGGGTCGCGGAAGCGGCTCCGTCATCGACGGCGGATATTTCGAAAACTACGGCGCGCTCTCGGCGCTCGAGCTCGCCCGCGCAGCGCGTGTGGCGCTCAAGGACAAGTCCCCCGGCGTCAAGCTCGTGATCCTCATGATAAGCAGCGATCCGGGGCTCGACGAGACCCGCACGCTGGTGCGCATCAAAGAGGCGCAGAAAGGCGGAAAATGCCTGCTGAGCAACGCCGAGCGTGAACATCCGCCGACCCCGCCAGGAGAGGCTTCGACGGACGCGAAAAGAGTCGGCGACCCAGCGAATTATCTCTCCCTTGATCCGGTACAAGTCGAGAACGCCTATATCAACGAGTTTTCCGCGCCGTTTCAGGGGCTCGTGCATGTGCGAGAAGCGCATGGCACCAGAGCCGCGGCCGAGCTCGCCGCGGAAATCTGCGCCGAGTTCGACGACCTTCTGAAGCCTGCTGTAACGAATTCATCAGGCGCGCCATCCCCTCAAGCCCGCCTTGCCAAGACCTTCGCCAACTCGAAGGAGATGCTCGTCACGCAATCCACTCCAGTGACCGCAACATTGCAAGCGCCTTACTTCGCCCATATGGCGATGTGCAGGGCGCATAAAGACGGCGCGCCGCTGCCTGTCCAGGCGCCGCTGGGCTGGGTGTTGTCGGAGTCGACACGCGAAGCCTTTGTCCCCCTTCTCCACGAGTGCGGCAACAAACAGGAGCTCGAGCAGCTCGAAGTCTCGCTCGGCAAGGCGATGGAGACCACAGATCGAAGCCATTAGGCGCTTCTAATTTCGACCTCTGACCTACAATCAGGGAGATCGCCTCGTCGCCCTCCTCGGACGCTGCTTGCGCTTCAGGCTTTACCTTTCGCCGTCGATAGGCCAACGTCCTGCCCGTCCGCTCCTGCTGTTGGCTGCGCCATCCGAGCGCCTGAACTGACGTGGATCGTTGCTATGACGAAACGCCTCGCGCGGCTTTGCTTGATTCTGATCTCCTTGGCGCTGGCCGCTTGCGGCAGCGCCGCCGAGGACGGAGCCACGCCGACTTCGGTCGCCTGCAGGGTCGGACCCGACTGCGACCGCAAATGGGCGAGAGCGATCGCCTGGGTCGAGCAAAACGCCTGCTACAAGATCGAGAAGGTCGACGCCTGGCGCATCCAAACTTTCGGGCCTTATGGAAAGAGCGAGGGAACCGCGATCGCGATCGATAAGGTCGCATCGGGCGACGGCTGGGCGCAGTTGTTCATCCATGTGAGCTGCGCGAATATTGTCACTTGCTATCCGAGCGTGACGGCGCAGAAAATCTCCTTCTTTGAATATGTAAGCGGCGGCTCGAACGATGTCGTGCCCATACACCCTCCGTTCCCCCAGGCCCATCCGATTCCCGGTCTCGGCGATCCGCTCGTTCTCCTCCGCTGAAGCGACTGGCGTCTTTCTGCACGCCGCTATCGGCCTCCATTCGATAAAGACGCTGGGGCTGAAGAGCGCGCCGACCGCTGTTATTTGCGTCGCGCTCTAGCCGGCGGAAGGCCCCACGCCGAGGACGAGCGCGCGGCAGGCCGGCTTGATGGGTCGGCTCGCCACCCTAATTTTCTCGTGTCCTTGTCGCGCGTGGACCGACGTCATGACGCTCTCCAACTCAAACGCTGCGTTAGACCAGCGCTGCATCAATGCGATACGATTTCTCTCGGTCGACATGGTGCAGAAGGCCGACAGCGGACATCCAGGTTTACCGCTGGGGGCCGCGCCCATGGCCTATGTGCTGTGGTCTCGGTTTCTCAAGCACAACCCGAAAAATCCGAAATGGAACGACCGCGATCGCTTTGTGCTGTCCGCGGGACACGGCTCGGCGCTTCTCTATTCGCTCTTGCATCTTACCGGTTATGACCTGCCGCTCCAGGAAATCGAGCGCTTTCGGCAATGGGACAGCAAGGCGCCGGGCCATCCTGAGCGCGGGCTGACGCCCGGCGTCGAAATTACGACCGGGCCGCTCGGCCAGGGCTTCGCCAATGCGGTCGGTTTCGCGATCGCGGAACGCCATCTCGCAATGAGCTTCAACCGCCCCGGCTTTGATGTCATTGACCACCGCACCTTTGTGATCATGAGCGACGGCGACATGATGGAGGGCGTCGCCGCCGAGGCCGCTTCGCTCGCCGGTCATCTGCGATTGGGCAAGCTCATCTGCCTGTACGACGAAAATCATGTCACGCTTTCCGCGGGCACTGACATGGCCTTTACTGAAAATTGCGGCGAGCGCTTCGACGCCTATGGCTGGCATGTGCAGGAGGTCGCGAACGGCAACGATCTTTCGGCGCTGGACGCGGCCTTGCGCGCCGCCTGTGACGAGGCGGACCGTCCGTCCTTGATCCGCGTGCGCACGCATCTCGGCTATGGCTCGCCGCACAAGCAGGACAGTTTCGAGGCGCATGGCTCGCCGCTGGGCGCGGACGAGGTGCGCCTGACCAAGCAGAACCTCGGCTGGCCGACCGAACCCACATTCCTCGTGCCTCAAGACGTCGCAAGCCACATGCGCGAAGCGATCGCGCGCGGTTGCAAGCTCGAGGAGGAATGGAGCCGAGAGCTCGAGCGTTACGAAGAAAAATATGCGGAGCTGGCGGAATCTCTGCAACAGGCGTGGCGCGGAGAGCTCCCTGACGGATGGGACAGCGACATCCCCGAATTTCAAGCCGACGCCAAAGGCGAGGCCACGCGCGTCTCCGCCGGCAAGGTCATGAATGCGATCGCGCCGAAGCTTCCGGCGCTCATCGGAGGCTCGGCCGACCTCAATCCTTCGACCTTCACCGCTCTGAAGGGGCTTGGCGATTTCGAGCCGGAGAGCGCGCCGCCGGGGCATCAAACGAACGGAGCCTGGAGCTATGCCGGCCGGAACATCTGGTTCGGCGTGCGCGAGCATGCGATGGGGGCCGTGGTCAACGGTCTGGCCGCGCATGGCGGCGCCTTGCCTTTCGGCGCGACCTTTCTGATCTTCTCCGACTATATGCGCCCGCCCATCCGACTTGCGTCGATCATGCAGCTGCATGTCGTCTTCGTCTTCACGCATGACAGCGTGGCGCTCGGCGAGGACGGGCCGACGCATCAGCCTGTCGAGCAGCTTGCAAGCCTGCGCGCAATCCCCGGGCTCACGGTCATCAGGCCGGCAGACGCCAATGAGACAGCAGAGGCTTGGCGCGTCGCGGTCGCCGCCGAGAATCGTCCGGTGGCGCTGGCGCTATCGCGTCAGAAGGCGCCGACGCTCGATCGCAGCCGCTACGCGCCCGCGGAGGGACTACGCCGCGGCGCCTATGTCCTCGCCGACGCGCCCAATGGCAAGACGGATGCGGTGCTGATCGCCTCCGGAAGCGAGGTCAATCTGATCGTCGAAGCCCAAAAGAAGTTGGAGGAACGCGGCATTCACGCGCGCGCCGTGTCCATGCCGAGCTGGGAACTCTTCGAGGCGCAGCCGAAGACCTATCGCGACGAGATCTTCCCGCGAGATGTCCCCGCGCGGCTCGCCGTCGAGGCCGGCGCCACGCAAGGCTGGAGCCGCTATGTCGGCGATCGCGGCGACGTCCTGGGCTTGGATCATTTCGGCGCGTCGGCGCCAGGCGAGGTCACGCTGCGAGAGTTCGGCTTCAGCGTGGAGAACGTATGCAAGCGCGTCGAAGCCTTGCTCTAGCTCTAAAGCTTGTTCGAGCAGGACTATTCGAGCGATGAGAAGGCACGGAGAAATGTCGAGGGTCGCGTCATGAATGCGTTGAATGATCTGGACGCCTGCGGCCAGTCGGTGTGGATCGATTTCCTCAAGCGAAGCTTCGTCGAAGGCGGCGAGCTGCGCATGCGCATGGAACGCGACAGCCTGAGAGGCGCAACCTCCAATCCGTCAATCTTCGAGAAGGCGATTGGCGAGAGCAACGAATATGACGCCGGGCTCAAGGCGGTCCAGTCGCAAGGCGATCACAGCATATCGGAGATATACGAGGCGCTCGCAATCGAGGACATCCGGAATGCAGCCGATGTCCTGCGTCCTATCTACGATCGCACGCAAGGAAGGGACGGATTCATCAGCCTGGAGTGCTCGCCCTACGTTGCAAACGACACCGAGGCCACGATGGCCGAGGCGCTCCATCTTTGGCGAGCCGTCGCGCGCCCGAACCTGATGGTCAAGGTCCCGGCGACGGAAGCCGGCCTGCCGGCGATTCGCGCGCTGATCGCGCAGGGGATCAACGTCAATATCACGCTGCTGTTTTCAGTCGACGTCTATGAACGGGTCGCCGACGCCTACATGGCGGGCCTTGAGGATCTGCTGCGGGCGGGCGGCGACGTTTCAAAGGTCGCGAGCGTCGCGAGCTTCTTCGTCAGCCGCATCGACACGGCCGTGGACAAGCTGCTGGACGGCGCAAAGAACGAGGGCGCGCTGCGGCTCAAGGGCAAGACGGCGATCGCCAACGCCAAGGTCGCCTATGCGGTGTTCAAGTCGCTTGTCGCCGGAGCGCGCTGGCGGCGCCTCGCAGACGCCGGAGCGAAGGTCCAGCGCCTTCTCTGGGCTTCGACGAGCACGAAGAACGCCGCTTACAAGGATACGATTTACGTCGAGGAGCTTATTGGACGGGATACGGTCAACACCTTGCCGCCCGCGACGCTGGACGCCTTCCGCGACCATGGCGTCGTCACGCCGGATGCGATCGAGCGCGATTTGCCGCAAGCGCAGGCCGACCTCGCGGCGCTCGCCGACTATGGCGTTAGCTTGGACGAGGTCACGCAGGCTCTTACGGAGGAGGGCGTCCGGCTCTTCGCCGACTCTTTCGACAAGCTGCTCGCGGCAATCGCTCAGCGGCGATTGGGGCTGATTGACGGCCCGCAGCCGAGCTTCGCCTTCGGCATGAATTCATGCGATGCGCAAAGGCGCTATGAGGAAGAGCTCGAGAGATGGCGCAAGGATGGCAATGTCCGGCGTCTCTGGGCGGGGGACGCCTCGCTTTGGAGCGGCGCCGACGAGAGCCAATGGCTCGGCTGGCTGCGCATCGTCGACGCCGAGCTCGAGCGCGTCTCCGAGCTTGAAGATTTCGCCGCGCAAGTGAAGCGGCTAGGGTGCTCCGACGCGCTGCTCCTCGGCATGGGCGGCTCGAGCCTGGCGCCGGAGGTCATGGCCGAAACCTTCGGGCCTCAGCCCGGCTGGCCGAAGCTCCACGTGCTCGACAGCACCGATCCCGCCCAGATCGAGGCGACCGAAAGGGCGCTCGACATCGACAAGACCCTTGTGATCGTGTCATCGAAATCCGGCGGCACGCTCGAGCCGAACATTCTGTTCGACTATTTCTTTGATCGCATCGCCACTTCCCGCGGACGCGACCGGGCCGGGGAGCGTTTCATCGCCGTAACCGACAGAGGGTCCTCGCTGGAGAGGCGCGCCCGTGAGGCGGGCTTCGCGCGCGTCTTCTTCGGCGACGCGAGCATTGGCGGCCGCTACTCCGCCTTGTCGCGCTTCGGTCTCGTGCCGGCGGCGGCGATGGGGCTCGACGTGCGGCGCCTGCTCGTAAACGCCAAGATCATGATGCGCTCCTGTGGTCCGGATGCGCCGCCGGCGCAGAACCCCGGCGTGCGACTTGGCGTCGCGATTGGCGTGGCGACGCGATGGCGCGCGCGCGACAAGGTCACGATCATCGCATCGCCGGCTTTCGGGGCCATTGCGGCTTGGCTGGAGCAGCTTTTCGCCGAGAGCACGGGCAAGCAGGGGAAAGGCTTGATCCCCATCGCGGACGAGCCGCTTGCCGCGGTCGAGCGCTACGGTCAGGATCGCTTCTTCGTCTATATCGAGCTCGAAGGGCGTGCGGACATGCGCCAGCAACAGCTCGTCGAAGCGTTGGGGCGGGCGGGTCATCCGGTCGCCCGCGTTCTCGTGCGGGATGTCGGGAATTTGGGTCAGGAGTTCTTCCGATTTGAAATCGCGACCGTCGTCGCCGGCGCGGTGCTCGGCGTCAACGCCTTCGACCAGCCCGACGTCGAGGCCAGCAAGGCGAACACGCGCGCCTTGACCGAGGAATATGAAAAGTCGCATCGGCTGCCCGACCAGGAGCCGCTCTTCAGCGAGAACGGTCTCGCGCTCTACTCCGACGGAGAATACGGGGCCAAGCTCGGCCGGCACAACACGCTGACGGGATATCTTCGCCGCCATCTCGCTCAAGCCGACGCGCTGAGAGGCGATTACTTCGCCCTGCTTGCCTATCTCGAACGCAATGAGGCGCACATCCGCGCGCTCAACGAATTGCGGGCCCTGATCCACGAACGCACGCTTTCAGCTTCTTGCCTCGGCTTCGGGCCTCGCTTTCAGCACTCGACGGGCCAGGCCTATAAGGGCGGCCCGAATTCGGGGGTCTTTCTGCAGATCACTTGCCACGAAGCAAAAGACATCGCCGTTCCCGGCCACGCCTATTCTTTCGGCGTTGTGGAGGCGGCGCAGGCGCGCGGCGATTTCGACGCCATGGTCGAGAGAGGACGCCGCGCGCTCCGCGTGCATCTCAAGGACGCGCAAACGGGCCTTGCAGATCTTTACGGCGCAGTGGAGGCTGCGCTGCGCTAGCTTCAAGGAGAAAACTTTATGCAGATCGGCGTCGTCGGATTGGGCCGCATGGGCGGAAATATCGCCCGCCGTCTCATGCGCGCGGGGCACCGCGCCTTCGTCTTCGACTCCAACGCAAAGGCGCGCGCGGCTCTAGCGCAGGAGGGCGCGACGCAAGCGGATTCGCTTGCAGAGCTCGTAAGGGCGCTGGACAAGCCGCGCGCCGTCTGGGTCATGCTGCCGGCGGGAGAGATAACGGAGGAAACCGTCCAACGACTGGGCGAGCTGCTCGAGGCGGACGACACAATCATCGACGGCGGCAATACTTTTTACAAGGACGATATTCGCCGCGCGAAAGCGCTGAAGGAGAAAGGCGTTCTTTATGTGGATTGCGGGACCTCCGGCGGCGTCTGGGGTCTCGAGCGCGGCTACTGCATGATGATCGGCGGCCCCGAGAACGCCGTCGAGCGCCTCGATCCGTTTTTTGCGGCGCTCGCGCCCGGCGTCGGCGAGATCGCGCGCACGCCGGGCCGAGACTCGGCCGATACGCGCGCCGAGCGCGGCTACATCCACGCGGGTCCCGCCGGCGCTGGGCATTTCGTGAAGATGGTGCACAATGGCGTGGAATATGGCCTCATGCAGGCCTACGCCGAAGGCTTCGACATCCTGCGCACCAAGGACTCGAGCGAGCTTCCCGAGGACGAGCGATTTGCTCTGAACATTCCCGATATCGCGGAGGTCTGGCGGCGCGGCAGCGTGATTTCCTCCTGGCTTCTCGATCTCTCCGCCGCGGCGCTGGCCAAGGATCCGGAGCTCCAGGGTTTCTCTGGCTTTGTCGAGGATTCCGGCGAAGGCCGCTGGACCATTGAAGCGGCGATCGAGCAGGCGACGCCGGCGGAGGTGCTCTCCTCCGCGCTCTATGCCCGCTTCCGGTCGCGACGCGGGCACGGCTTCGGCGACAGGCTGCTTTCCGCCATGCGCTTCGGATTCGGCGGACATGTCGAAAAGAAGGAGGCCGACGCCTCGTCTCGCGACGCAGCGGAGTAGATCATGACTGAGGACGGATGTCGGGACGGCATGCCGCGACAGGCGCGTAAGCGGCCTGACCCCTGCGCCATGGTGATCTTCGGCGCGGAAGGCGATCTGACGCATCGGCTGCTCACGCCGGCGCTCTACAATCTCGCGCGCACGAACAGTCTGCCGGAAGAATTCGCGCTGATCGGCGTCAGTCGCGGCGACCTTTCCTCTCAGCAGTGGCGCGAGAATCTGCACGCTACGCTCGAGCGCTTCGTGGGCTCGCGCGCCGAGTTCAGCGCGGCCGGCATCGACGAGCGGGCTTGGGCCAAGCTCTCGGAGAAAATGATCTATCTCAAAGGCGACGTCACCCGGGCGGAGACCTATGAGCAATTGACGAGCGAGCTGGAAAGGCTCGAGGCGCGCAATGTCGTCTTCTATCTTGCCGTGGCCGACCGCTTTTTCGAAACGATCATCGAGGAGCTTGGGGCGGCGGGCCTTGCGCGTGATCATCCTCGAGCCGACGGCGCCCCGCCTTATTGGCGTCGGGTCGTGATCGAGAAGCCCTTCGGCCACGACCTTGCTTCCGCACAGCTCCTCAACGAACGCATCCTCCGCGTCCTGCGCGAGGAGCAGATCTTCCGCATCGACCATTTTCTCGGCAAGGAAACGGTGCAGAGCATCATGGCTCTGCGCTTCGCCAACGGCTTCTTCGAGCCCATCTGGAACAGGGATCGCATCGATCATATTCAGATAACCGTCGCCGAAACGGTCGGGGTCGAGGGGCGCGGCAATTTCTACGAGGCGACCGGCGCGCTGCGGGACATGGTCCCGAACCATGTCTTCTCGCTCGTGTCGATGATCGCCATGGAGCCGCCGGTGGGCTTTGACGCGATGTCGATCAGAGCCAAGAAGGCCGAGGTCTTCATGGCCATGCCGCCCGTAAGGCTGGAAGACGCCGTGCGCGGCCAATATGGCGCCGGCGTGGTCCTCAATCAGCAAAAGCGCGCCTATCGCGATGAACCTCGGGTCTCGCAGACCTCCAATGTCGAAACCTATGTCGCGATGCGGCTGGAGATCGACAATTGGCGCTGGGCCGGCGTGCCGTTTTACATCCGTACCGGCAAGCACATGTCGCAGCGCTCGACCGAGGTCGCGATCTGCTTCAAGCAAGCGCCCGCCGCCACCTTCCAGCACACGCCGGTGGAATGCCTCACGCCCAACTGGCTCGTGCTCGGCATCGCGCCCAAGGAGGCGATCTCTCTGCAATTCGACGTCAAACGGCCAGGCGCCGTCGTCGATCTCGCCGCCGTCAGAATGGACTTCCGTTATGAGGACTGGTTCCCCAAGGAGCCCAATGTCGGATACGAGACGCTGATCAGCGACGTCATGATCGGCGATCAGACGCTATTCATGCGCGCCGATATGGTGGAGGAGGCGTGGCGCGTCGTGCAGCCGGTGCTCGACGCCTGGCGCTCGACCCGGCCCGACTTTCCCGACTATCCCTCCGGCCGCGACGGTCCCGCCGCCGCGGACGCGCTGCTGAAGCGAGACGGACGCCGCTGGCGTGCGGTGGCGCCGCAGCTGGAAGTCGCGAGATGACCAAACATTCGCGTCCTCGCCTCGTGCTCGCCGACGTCGACGGCACGCTCGTCACGAACGACAAGATTCTGACGCAAGAGGCGATGGCGGCGGCGAGAGAGCTCAACGAGGCGGGCATGGAGCTCTCGATCACCAGCGGGCGTCCGCCACGCGGCATGTCGATGCTCATCGAGCCCCTGTGTCTCACGGGCGCGATCGCCGGCTTTAACGGCGGCGTGTTGGTCCATCCGGATCTTTCGGTCATCGAGCGGCGCACGCTTGACCCTGGGGCAGCCGTCGAGGCGTTGAGGCTCATCCTCGACAAGGGGCTCGACGCCTGGCTCTACACCGAAAGCTCTTGGCTTATTCGAGACCCCGACGCTCCGCATGTCGCGCGCGAACGGCGAACCGTCAAATTCGATCCGGAAGTCGTCGCGCGTTTCTCCGACGCGCATCTGGCTCAGACGGTCAAGATTGTGGGCGTCTCCGACGACTTCGCGCGTGTCGCCGCTTGCGAGACGGCCGCGCAGGAAGCGCTTGACGGCAAGGCGAGCGCAACGCGATCTCAGGCCTATTATCTCGACGTGACCCATCCGCAGGCCAACAAGGGCGACGTCGTGGAGACGCTGGCGAAGCTGTCTCGGATCTCGCCAAAGGACATCGCGACGATCGGCGATGGCCCAAACGACGTCTTGATGTTCAGGAAGAGCGGCTTTTCCATCGCCATGGGCAACGCCAGCAACGCGGTGAAGTCCCAGGCCGACGCTGTGACGGACAGCAACCAAAGCGAGGGCTTCGCCAAGGCCATGCGGAAATATTTTCTGGCGGCGTGACGCAGGCCCATGGGAGGGCATGGAGATGACGAAGCCGTCGCAAGCGGAGCTGAAAATCCTGCTCGACGATGAGACGTTGGCGCAGTCCGCCGCGGCTTGGCTGACGGATCTCGCCAGATCGAGAGAGGGGCGCCTCGCCATCGCGCTCGCTGGCGGCTCGACACCCAAGCGAACTTACGAGCTGCTCGCCGAACCGCCCTTTCGCGATAAGTTCCCCTGGTCGCGGACGCATTGGTTTTGGGGCGACGAGCGCTTCGTGCCGCACGACGATCCGCGCAGCAATTATCTGATGGCGCAGAAGGCGCTTCTTTCACGCGCGCCGATTCCGCATGTCAACATCCATCCAATTCCGACGGTCGGGCTGTCGCCACAGGCCGCGGCGGGGGCTTATGAAGCGGAACTCAAGTCCTTTTACGGCGCACAAGAACTCGACCCGCAGAGGCCGATCTTCGACGCAATGATCTTGGGACTGGGTGACAATGGCCACACTGCCTCGTTGATGCCGGGCGCGTCCGCCTTGGAAGAGCCTCGCGGTTGGGTGGTAGCGGTTGAGGGGGTTGCGAGTGAGGCGCGCATCACCCTCACCTATCCAGCGCTCGAAAGCTCTTTCGAAACGGCCTTTCTGATCGCCGGCGCCGGAAAGCGGAGCGCGTTGAAGCGCCTGCGCGCGGACGACGCCGGCATTCCCGCAGGGCGGCTGCGCGCCGAGGGCGCGTTGCGCATCTTCGCGGACGTCGAGGCGGCGGGCACGGTTTTAGGGTAGCTGTTGCCCGTGTTTCGCGCGCGCGAAACGGACCGCGGTGTTGATGAGCCCGATGTGACTGAAGGCCTGCGGAAAATTGCCGAGCTGCCGCCGGGCTCGGGGATCATATTCCTCTGCGAGTAGTCCGAGGTCGTTGCGCATGGAGAGGAGATTTTGGAACAGGGCGCTCGCCTCGCTGAAGCGCCCTTGCTGGACGTAATTCTCAACGAGCCAGAAGCTGCAGGCCAGGAACGCGCCCTCGCCGGGGGGCAGGCCGTCGACACCGCTCTCGGTCTCATAGCGCATCACCAGCCCGCTGCCATCCAGGAGCACGCGCTCGACCGCCGCTAGCGTGCCGCGCACATGCGGGTGGTCGGGAGGCAGGAAGCCGACGAGCGGAATTTGCAGCAGGCTCGCATCGAGACGTCGAGACCCGTAGAACTGAACGAAACTGCCGAGCTTCTCGTCGTAGCCCCGGACGCAAACCTCCGCGCGAATCTCGTCGGCGTTTCGACGCCAGCGGCCGGCGATCTCCGCATCGCCATTGCTCGCCGCGATCTCGGCCGCGCGATCGAACGCGACCCAAGCCATGACCTTGGAATGCGTGAAGTGCTGCGGCTCGCCGCGCACCTCCCAAATCCCTTCATCGGGCTCGCGCCAGATCGACTCCAGATGTTCGAGGACCACGCGTCCGACAGCCGCGCTATGGCGCGTTGTGGTCAAGCCGCCGAGCCGCGCCTCATGTATCGCGTGCAGCACCTCGCCATAGACGTCGAGCTGGCGCTGATCCACGGCTGCATTGCCGATCCGGACGGGGCGCGAACCCCCGTAACCGGATAACCAGGTCAGCTCGCGTTCAGGCAACTGCTTGGCGCCCGTGACGTCATAGAGAATTTGCATTTGCGCGGGGCTGCCGGCCACCGCGCGCAAGAGCCAATCGCGCCAGGCCTTCGCCTCGTCGTAGTAGCCCAGGTTCATCAACGCGCCGAGCGTGAAGGCTGCGTCGCGCAACCAGCAATAGCGATAGTCCCAATTACGCTGGCCACCGAGGCGTTCCGGGAGAGAGGTTGTGGGCGCCGCGACGATTCCCCCAGTCGGCTCATAATTCAGCGCCTTGAGCGTGAGCAAGGATCGCTTCACTTCCTCCTCCCAGTCGCCGACGGAAGGACAGGGATGGAGCCATTTGCGCCAGAATGCTTCCGTCTCTGCGAGGGCCTGCTTGGGGTTCAGAGGCGCCGGCGTTCTTCCATAAGATCGCGTATAGCTCAGCGCGAAGGAGACGGTTTCTTCCGCCGCGACCGTGAACTCGCCGCTCGAGCGCATGTCCTGGCCCTGGAGCGCGACCGGGCTCCTCAATATGAGCCCGTCGGGCCCGGCTACGGCGTAGAGTCCGGGCTCGTCCTCCAATTGCCTCACCCAGGGAATGCTGACGCCATAATCGAAGCGAATGACGAGCTCAGTTTGAAACTCCACGCGTCCGGATTCGCCGACGATGAGGCGGACGATATCGCAGCCTCCGGATTTCGGCATGAAGTCGATGAGAGTCGCGATCCCGTCTTTGGTCTCGAATGTCGTCTCCAGGATGAGCGTGCCGTCGCGATATCTTCGCGTGACGCGCGCGGACGAATCCTTGGGCGTGATCAAGAACCTGCCATTCTCCGGCGTTCCCAGCAGCGCCGCGAAACATGCGGCGGAATCGAAACGAGGCGGGCAGAACCAGTCGATCGAGCCCGACTTCGACACGAGCGCGGCGGTTTCGCAATTGCCGATGAGGCCGTAATCCTCGATGGGCGTCGCCATGCCGCTCTCCCGACTTCGATGCTACAGACCGTAGAGCGCGGCTGAAGAAAGTGGAGGTCGGGGCGCGGTCGCTGGTCGCGACCCGGCGGCAGCATGCTGAAACAGCCGGTCACTCAGCAGGCGTCTGGAGACTCGCTTTCATGCCTGGCTTCAGCGCCGCGCCGGGGTTTTTCGCTCTGACGACAACTTGACCGCCACCGTGCCCGGACTCGATGCGGAGGACCTCGCCATCGAAGCTCTGCTTCCGAAGTTCTTCGACCGTGAAGCTCACCCGCTCGCCCGGCTTAAGCGCCCCTAGAGAGGCAGGCGAGGAGACCCTGAATGCGATTATGGCCTCCTCGGGCGCGAACAAAAAGAGCAGCTGCTTTGCATCCGCGTCGACATCTTGGCCCGCCTGGATGTTGCGCGCAAGCACGACGCCATCCGTCGGCGCAACGATCTTTGCGTCATCCTGCCGCGCTTTCGCAGCGTCGAGCTCCTGCTGAGCGGACGCGGCGTCGCGCTCATCGCGGCTGAGCGCCGCTCGCAAGGCGTCGACGCGCGCTCCCGCGGCCGGGCGCCGAGCGCTACGAGCTTGGGCCGCGGCGAGCGCGGCCCGATCTTGCGCTACACGCGCCTGCGTCGTGCGCAGCGCGCTCTCGCTTTGCGTCATCGCCTGCTTGAGGGCGGGCGCGTCGATCGTCGCGCAGAGCTGACCCTGTCGCACATGCGCGCCGGCCTCGCAGTCGACGGATCGGACGAGCCCGGAGACCTTGGCTGCGACGCGTATCGGGCTCGCGGCTTCGATGACGCCGCTCGCGGCGCGAGATTGGCCCGGCGCCGGCGGCGCCATTTGCGCCATCGGCTCCATTTGCGCCATCGGCGGCATGTTCAGGTTCATATGATACATGATCCAGAGCGTGCCGCCGATCACGAGCGCCACGATCAACGTGCCGAATGCAAGCGCCAGCGAATTGTTCACGCTGTCCGGCGCCGTCGTCAGATGGAGGAAGAACGCCAGATGCACGCCGATCTGCGCAACCGCGAGGACACTGAGCGCCACCGGTATGCTCGGGCCCCACAACCAGTCGGAGCCCGTGAAGAAAAATGCGAGGGCCGTCAGCAGGGCGGAGAGGACGAGGCCAAGAAAATAGCCCTGCGCGCCCTGCCAAAGCTCCTGGCCCCGCGTCTCTTCGGCGCCGGGAGCTGTGTCGAGCGCCAAGAGCTCCTTATGATTTGCTGTCATCGGGCGACTCCGACAAGATAGACCAGCGTGAAAATCGCGACCCAGACGATGTCAAGCATGTGCCAGAACATGTTGAAGCAGAGCAGCCGCCGCCGGATGTCGGCGCGAAATCCCTTGACGAAGAGCTGCGCCATCATTGTTGCGAGCCAAAGGAGCCCGACGCTCACATGCGCGCCGTGACATCCAACCAGCGCGAAGAAAGATGACAGAAAGGCGCTGCGTTGAGGGCCGGCGTCAGCCGCGATCATTGTCGCGAATTCGTGGAACTCCAAATAGAGAAAAGCGGCGCCCAGAAGGCCCGTGACGAGAAGCCCCGCCTGGGTCCAGGCCAGGCGCCGCGTCTCGGCGGCAAGGGCCGAGAGCCCGCAGGTGAAGCTCGATAGGAGCAAGCACGCCGTCTCGATCGCGACCCTGGGCAGGTCAAAGAGTTCGCGGCCTGTGGGACCGCCGTCCACCGCCGTCTGCAACACCGCATGCGCCGCAAAGAAGGCGGAGAACATGACGATGTCGCTGATGAGAAAAATCCAAAAGCCATAAGCGACGATCACGAGCGTCGACGCCGGACCGCCCTCGCCATGACCAGGCGCCTCGGCGCTGGTGTGGAGCCCCGTCGCGTGGGGCAAGGTCGCTGTCGCAGTCGCCGTCATGCCCTTTCCTCCGCGCTGGCCCTGCGCCTCAACCATTCCTCGCGCGCGCGCCGCCTTTCGCCGTCTATCCGCTTAACCTCGCTCGCCGGGATCGCGTATTCGTCTTCATCGCGCCAGGCGAAGACGACGAAGCCGGCATAGGCGAGGACGAGCCCCAGAATGACCATCCACCAGATATGCCAGATCAGCCCGAAGCCGGTGATGGTCGCAAAAAAGGCGCTGACGAAGCCGGTGGCGCTGTTCTTTGGCATCTCGATCGCCCGATACTCGCCCGCCGCCGACAATTGTTGCGTCTCGATCGCGCGCTGCTTGATCGCCCAATAGGGCTCTTGGTCTTTCACGTCCGGCAGAAAGGCGAAATTGAACACGGGCGGCGGCGAGGCCGTCGACCACTCCAGAGAACGCCCGTCCCAAGGATCCCCGGTCTCGTCGCGAAGCTCGGCGCGGTCGCGGATGCTCAAGACGAGTTGAGCAATTTGACAGATCATCGCGACGGCTGAGATCGCCACGCCCACGGCCGCGATCAAAACGAAGGGCCGCCATTCCGCGACCTCATAATGCTGCAGCCGTCGCGTCATGCCGAGCAGGCCCGCGGCGTAAAGCGGGAGAAACGTCACGTAGAAACCAATGAACGTGAACCAGAACGCCGCCTTGCCCCAGCCCTCGTGCAGCCGAAAGCCGAAAGCTTTCGGAAACCAGTAGACGACGCCGGCGAAGGCCGCGAACACCACGCCGCCGATGATGGTGTTGTGAAAATGCGCCACGAGGAAGAGGCTGTTGTGGAGCTGGAAATCGGCGGGCGGCACAGCGAGCAGCACGCCGGTCATGCCGCCGATGACGAAGGTGAGCAGGAACCCGAGCGACCAGAGCATCGGCGTGTCGAAGCGAATGCGGCCGCCGTACATCGTGAATAGCCAGTTGAAGACCTTCACGCCCGTCACGATGGCGATGACGCTCGTCGCGATGCCGAAAAAAGCGTTGACGTCGGCGCCGGCGCCCATCGTGAAGAAATGGTGCAGCCACACGATGAAGGAGATGATGCAGATCCCTAAAGTTGCGGCGACCATGGAGCGATAGCCGAACAAGGGCTTGCCGGAGAATGTCGAGATCACCTCGGAGAAAATGCCGAAGGACGGCAGCACGAGGATGTAGACCTCCGGATGTCCCCAGGCCCAGATCAGGTTGATGAAAAGCGCCATGTTGCCGCCGGCCTCGTTGCCGAAGAAGTGGAAGCCGAGATAGCGGTCGAGCGCGAGCATGATCAGCGTCGCGGTCAGAAGCGGGAAAGCCGCCACGATGAGAAGATTGGAGGCGAGCGCGGTCCAGCAGAACATGGACATGCGCATGTAGCTCATGCCGGGCGCGCGCATCTTGAGGATCGTCGTGACGAAATTGACGCCGGTCATGAGCGTGCCGACGCCGGAGATCAGGAGCGCCCAGATGTAATAGTCGACGCCCACCCCCGGCGAAAAGGGAAGCTCGGAGAGGGGCGGATAGGGCAGCCACCCCGTTTTCGCGAATTCGCCCACGACAAGCGAGATGTTGACGAGAAGCGCGCCGGTCGCGGTGAACCAGAAGCTCGTCGAGTTCAGCGTCGGGAAAGCGACGTCGCGGACGCCGAGCTGCAGCGGAACGACGAAGTTCATCAGGCCGATGATGATCGGCATCGCCGCGAAGAAGATCATGATCGTCCCGTGGGCGGAGAAGATCTGATCGTAGTGATGAGGCGGCAGATAGCCGGGGGACTGATAGGCCATGGCTTGCTGCGAGCGCATCATGATCGCGTCGATGAAGCCGCGCAGCAGCATCACGAGCCCGAGCAGAACATACATGATGCCGATGCGCTTATGATCGACGCTCGTGATCCATTCGCGCCAAATGTAAGGAAAATGCCCCTTGAGAACGACCCAGGCGAGGACGCCGAGCAGCGCGAGGACGACCACGGCTCCGGCGACGAGCGGAATGGGCTGATCCCAGGGAATAGCGTTAATCGTGAGCTTGCCGAACATCGTCACTCCATCGGTTCAGCATGCCCGGCCGGCAGGCTGGCGTCGCTCTGAAGTCGGCGCGCCGCGACCTTTTCGAAAAGCGCGCGATCGATCGATCCGTAGAGCCGTGGTGGGGACGCTGCGCGCTCGCGCGCGAGCGCCAGATAGGCGTTCTCGTCCAGAGCGGTCCCGGATTTTCTCGCCTCAGCCGTCCACTGGGCGAAAGACTCAGGTGGAAGCGCACGCAGCAGGAAATGCATGTCGGCAAAGCCGGCGCCGCTATACTGGGCCGACAGGCCGTAATAGGAACCGGGGCGATCCGCCTTGAGGTGAAGCTCGGTCACCATGCCATTCATCGTCGCGATCATGCTCCCGAGCTGCGGCACGAAGAACATGTTCATGACGGTGGCCGAGGTCAGCGTGAAATGCACGGGTCGATCGGCCGGCACGGCGATCTCGTTGACGCTGGCGACGCCCTCCTCCGGATAAATGAAAAGCCACTTCCAGTCGAGCGACACGACTTGGATCTCGAGCGGCTTCTGCTCTCCGGCGAGCGGACGGGCGGGATCGAGGTCATGCGAGCCGATCCAGATCACGCCGCTCAGGAACAAGACCACGAGGAGCGGAATGCCCCAGACGATGAGCTCGACGCGACCGGAATAAGTCCAGTCGGGGCGATAGGTCGCCCTGCTGTTCGAGGCGCGAAACCACCAGGCGAAAGCGATCGTGGCGAGAAGGGTCGGGACGACGATCATCAACATGATCGCCAGGGAGTTGAGCAGAATCTGCGCATTGCCTGCGCCGACCGGCCCGCGTGGCTCGAGCACGCCGCCGGAGACCAATGCCTGGTTGAGCTCTGAAAGAGCGGCGCTCGCTCTGGTTGTGGAAGGCGCAAGGGACAGGAAATGTGGCTGCATCATTCACGCAGTCTCCCTCAAGCCGATCCTACAGCCGCGCCCAAGTTGGCTGTCTCGGGCCCATCTAGGCTTAAGCGTGGCGTTGTCTACACCGCCTCCTTAACATTTTTTCTGTGAGCGAAAATGCGGCGGTCCGACGCAGCCCACCGCGCGATCGCCCGCCAGGGTCCCAGGAGCCTCAATGATGGATCAGAGCCAGCAGAATGATGATCGGGAGCGGAACTCCGAGCATCCAGAGGAGAATGCTGCGTCCCATTGTGTCCTCCTATCGCTGTGAACGCTCTCGCGGCGCTCGCACAAGATGGCCGAGGTCGACGTCCTGATCACGGTGTCTTCCGCCCAGCCGCGTGGCTCCCCAGGCGGTCGCCGCGCCGACGGCGAGAGTCGCCGCGGTGAGGAAAGCGAGATAAATGCCAACCTTGCGCGCCTTGTTCGCGTCCGCCTTCATCTCGGACGCGACGCGGTTCACGCGATCGGCCGCTGTGGCCGGCGGCGCGCCCGCGCCCGTGACGACGCTCGAGAGGTAGGACTTGTCTTCGTTGGAGAAATCTCCGCTGGGATTCTCCGCCACCAGGCGGGAGACGAAGCTTCTCGTCGCATCCGAGACCGGATTGGCTCCCTTGGCCGCCGCGACGCCTTCGCCGCGCAACAAGAGATCGACGTAACGATCTGTCGGCGCAAGCCCTTTGTCGGCGGCCGTCTTCGCGATTGCGCCCACCGTGGCCGCGGCGAGAAGCGCCCCCGCCACCGCTGCGAGCGCCCATACGACCAGTCCGTGCAGGCAGTCGCGCACGTCGCGCGCATGCGGCGAGGCGCCTTCGCTCGGGCGTCTCAATCGGCCCGCGACATAACCGCCGGCCGCAAAGCTCGATACGGCCACGAAGATCATCCAAATGCCGAGCGCCACATAGAAGAGCACGGGCTGCGGACCCCTATAGGGCAACGTCGCAGAAAGGCCGATCGCCGAGCCGAATGTCGCGGCGATAAAGGAAACAGCCACCGCTACCATGGCGCCGGCAAAAATCGCGGGCCAATCGACGAACCCATGGGCTCGCGATGCATAGGCGCGCTCTGGCTGCGCCAGCGCTGGGGAATTGACGACGTCGGTCATTTGCAAGCCCTTTCTCTGTCCTGTGCGCGCCGATCAGCGAAAGCCGAGGAACGAGAGAATGGCCAATATGATGACCACCAACCCCACGAGATAGATGATGCCGTCCATGATCGTTCTCCCAGACTGAAAGGCGAGATCAGGCGGAGCGGAGCCGTGTCTCTGCTCGTTTTGCGCCGCGCGCTATTCGAGCTTCAAACGCGACCGCGTGAACGAATGTTCCTGCGCATGGAAAAATTTGCGCGACGCGTCTTCGCGCCGCGAGCTGCGAGAGAGTCTGCACAGAGCGAGCGCGGCCGAAGCCGCGCCCGATCGTAGACGCTCACATTCAGGGGGTAGTAGAGCTATTGCCTTGACCGACCGCGCCACTGCGATTGACGCCGGTTGAAGACCCAGGGTCGCTGGAGCTCGAACCGAAACTCGAACCGGACCCTGTTCCTTGGGTCCCGCTCCCGAAACCTGAGCCGAGCCCCGCTCCTGTTCCCTGGTTTCCCGTTCCCATGCCGCCCGAGCCGATACCCGAGCCGGCGCCAGCTCCGGAGCCTGCGCCTGCGCCGCCGCCCGCTCCCGCGCCACCGCCGCCGCCGCCGCCAGCGGCAAACGCGACGCCGTTCGAGATGAGCAAGGCCGCCGCGATCGCAACGCTCGCCTTCGATTTGATCATGATTTGCTCCTCGACTTTCCCTGGAGCCGCGCGCCAGGGAATTAAGCAGAGGGTGAGATCTCGCGCGCCGCTTACAAAGCAAGCGTGACGTAATTGTTATTCTGCGCTAGCCGGAATCCACGGTGTTGCGTCGCACGTATCAGTGCGCGGCGCATGCGCTTTCTTGATGCACGGCGCGTGCGCTTTCTTGCACGAGCTTGATCACGAATGCGAATTTTTGCGCGACCTTGGGGGAAAGCACGAAAGGATAGAGATCCGGTTGCCCCATCGATCTGTTCAAGTTGTTAACGGCGAAGGCAAGGTGCAGCCAAGTCTCGACGAGATCGTTCACATCAACGGCGCGGTACGGGTCGAAAGCGACGGCGAGCTCCATTCTGTTGAACGGCCGCAACGAAACCCCCATTGCGCGGGCGGTTTCGAGCGTGTCCACGATATGGAGATAATGAGCGAAGGTTTCCGCAAAGTCCTCCCACGGGTGGCTCGTGGCGTAGGCGCTGATGAAGCCTTCGCCCGGGTCGGTGATTTTGCGCTCGTAATGGCTTTTCAAAGCCGTCGTGTAATCGATTCTTTCATCGCCAAAGATCTCGCGGAAGGCGTCGATATGGTCGCCGTCCCGAACGAGCCGGTCCCAATAATAGTGGCCGATCTCGTGACGAAAATGTCCGAGCAGCGTGCGATAAGGCTCGCCCATCGCGTTGCGATGGCCCTCACGGGTCGCGTCATCGCTTTCTTCGACCGTAATGGTGATGACCCCGTTGCTGTGGCCCATCGTGGGTTTCGAGCCCGCGCCGGTGTCGGCGACGAAGTCGAAGACGAGCGGCTCCTGCGGGTTTTCGATCGGCAATCCGAGCCTGATCAGGCTGTAGAAAAGGCGTCGCTTGGCTTGCTCTGTCTTCTGCCACATGAGCTGACAGCGAGGATCTGAGAGATCGGGGATTGTGCGGTTGTGCCGGCAGGCGAGACAAAAGTCCTCGCCGGGCTCGGTGAGCCAATTGCACCCATGCAATTCCCAGTTCTTGCAAAATCGATAGCGGCCATCCCCGCTCGCTGCCGCGATCCAATGGTCTCCCCGGGGCTCGACCGCGGTCATCTCCAGGCGTTCCGGCAGGAACCCCAAGTGATGGCCGCATTTTTCGCAACGCGTGTTCTCGAAGACGATCGTCTGCCAGCAGGATGTGCAGTGAAAGCTTTTCATGGGGCAGCCGTTGGCTTCGCGGGGTCGTGATTCCTTGCCGCAAGCATCGCTGCAAGCAGGACCCCTTCTAACGCGCAGGCGGCTCACTTGTTCCCGGTTTTGGCCGGCTTCGGTCAAGGAAGAAAAAGACGTCTCCTTCTTTGCGGACGCCCTCTCTGGGCCAGCAACGGAAACATTTTGCTGGGGCAAAAGTTTACGTCATTCGATGGTCGCCGTGTTCCCGTGAGCGTGATCGCGACCTAAGCGCGTCATCGCTATCGTCGCTCGTAGGATTGCCTGCGCTTCCATTTGTCTAATGTATCGTTGGCGCGCCGAACCTGGCGCTGGGTCTCTGCTCCCAGACATTCGCGATAGCGGAACACGTTCGCAACATAGGATCGGACCCGGCGCTCGCATTCGTCGGTAGGGTAGGACGTTGCAGGCGCATCGACACAGTCGGGCGGTCGGGGGGCCACACAATGATTGAAGCCCGACGAGGGGTCGTCCGTCGCAGGAGCGCCGAACAAATTCGCAGCAATGAGAAGGCCGCCGCCGAACACGCGGGTGGTCACCGAAGTTCCCCCTCACCTTCGGCGGCGACAGAAAACCGTGCGAAACTTGGGAAGGGTTGCAGCGGGAGCCCTGCGTTAATTCTCAAAGTCGTTGGCGGCGACGCACATGAATTCAAAGAAGGCCTCCCAGCCCGCCCGAAAGCTTCCGCTCGGCGAGTCCTCCGACGTGATGGGCGCGGTAAAAGCTTGGCGAACTTCATTGAGATATGTTGCTAGCGCGTTTCCCGCTCGAACGGAATCGTTCGAGCGATAAGGAATCGCGCCAAGTCAGAAAGTTAGAGCATGTCATGACCGGAAAACCGCTTCGCACTTTTCCGTGACATGCTCTAGTCGTAGAAACTTTTAACACGAAGGTCGCGCCGCGCGCCACTTCGAAGCTTGAAGTATTATTTTTGGGGACCCGGCGGCTGGGCCTGCGCAGCGCGGGGCTTCCCCTCGAAACAGCCATCTTCGCGGTTCGTCGCCCGCCAGTGGGCGCTGTGGCCAGGGATGTCCGACGGCAGAGGAGCGTGGCGCTGGCAATGGCCCGCCTGCTCCCACCATTTGGCTAGCTGGTCGCGCCGGTCCACGGGCGTGAGGCCTCCCTTGCGGAAAGACCAGTAGGCGCAATGCTTGCAGAGCGTCATCGACGGAGGCGTGCCGTCGGAGGCGCGCCATTCTGCGCAAAAATCCTCATGAAAGGTCTGCGCCCAATGCGCTACCTCGTCGCGATTTTCGCCCGGCGGCGGCGCCCGCAGCCGACACGCGCCGACATGCGCGGTCACGCGTTGCCAATGAGCGCAATCGCCGCAGCGGGATCTTTCGGGCCTAGTTTCCGTCATGTGCCGGCTCGTTGACTTGGACGACGGCCCGCTCCGCGAGCGCTGGACTCGCGACAGACCAGCCGCCGCCTAACGCCACGATCAGCGCGACGTTCGCCTCGAGCCTGCGCGTCCGCACCTCCAGCGCGGCGCGTTGCGCCTCGAGCAGCGTGGTCTGCGCAATGACGACATCGAGATAATTGGTCGCGCCGTCGCGATAGAGCGTGAGCGAGATATCCAGCACCTTTTGCGCCGCGTTCGACGCCGAGTCCAGGCTTCGCTGCTCCCCGGCGAGCCAGTGCAAGTTGGAAAGCGAGTCCTCGACCTCCTGATAGGCCAAAAGGACAGTGGCGCGATAACGGGCGGCCATTTCGAGATAGGCGGCGTCGGCGCGGGCGAGATCGGCGGCGCGCAGGCCTGCATCGAAGATCGGCAGCGTGATCGCGGGTCCCAGGGTCCAGATACTGTTACGGAAGTTGAACAGGCTCAGCCCGGTGTCCTGCGTGCCCCCCATAAGGTTGATCGTCACGCGCGGGAAGAACGCCGCTTTGGCGACGCCGATCTCGGCGTTGGCGGCGGCGACCTGGCGTTCGACAGCGGCGATGTCGGGACGGCGTTCGAGAAGATCGAGCGGGACCCCCGGCGGAATCTTCGGCGCGAAGACGGAGAGCGAGGCTGGCGGGATCGTGAAGGACGAGGCCGGCTTGCCGATGAGCGAGGCGATCGCGTGTTCAAGAAGCGCCCGGCGCGATTTGATGTCGAGCAATTGCGCGCGGGTGTATTCGAGCTGGGCTTGCGCCCGCGGCTCATCCGCCGGCGCGCCGATCTTCCCGTTAACGAGCGTCTTCGCCAAGACGAAGGCCTGCGTATAGGCCCGCACCGTGTCTTCGAGAAGCTTGATCTCTGAATCCAGACCGCGCAGAGCGACATAGTCGCGAGCGAGCTCGGCCTGCAGGCTGAGGCGCACGGACTCGAGCTCGGCGGCGGCGCTTTCGCTGTTGGCGACGCTGGCGTCGACGGCGTTGCGCACGCGGCCCCATAGGTCGACTTCATAAGACGACTGAAGCGTCAGCAGATTGTTGCCGTAATGGTCCGGCTCGTTGAGCGGCCGGTTGTCGGTCAGCTCGTTGAAATAACCCTGTGGGGTGAAGGCCCTGTTGGATTTGCGAAAGGGGCGGTGTTGCGATTCCTTGTTGGCCGTGAGGCTGTTGTTGAGATCGACGTGCGGCATCAGCGCGGAGGTCGCCTTGGCCGAATAGGCTCGCGCCTGGGCGAAGGAGGCGACCGCCGCCGCCAGATTGGGATTGGCGGCGTCCACCTGCTCCTCGAGCGCGTCGAGCAGATGATCGCCGAGCGCGCGCCACCACGGGCCCCGGGGCAGATCGTCGCGCGGACGCGCTTCCTGCCAGCTGCCGCCTCCCTTTCCGCCCTCTTTATATTTGACGGGAACCTCGACCGGCGGCGGCGTGTAGGAGGGAGCAAAATTGCAGCCGGAGAGCAGGAGAGGAACGACCAGAAACAGAAGGCGGCGAAAGCGCGCTAGAGCGCGATGCGAAAAAGTGGAGAACGGTTTCTCGCGTGAAGCAGGCGCGTCTGTCGGCTCTTGCGCAGCGGGTTTCACTCCTTGGCCCCCGCCTTGGCGACAGCCTGCGATGGGACGATTCGCACCACGTCGCCGTCGTTCAAGGTCTGCAGCGGGTTGAGGATCACGCGGTCGCCGAGCGAAGGCCCCGAGGAGATTTCGATTGTTGCGCCGAGATCGCGCACGATTGTGATCGGCTTGATCGTCACCTTGCCGTCGGCGCCCACCGTGGCGGCCGCCAGCGCGTTCCTCTGAAAGAAGACGCCAGAGGCGGGAATGCGCCTGACGCCGGAGCGTCCGGGCAGCTTGAAATGAACCTCGGCATAAGATCCTGGCAGCAGCAGCCCTTCAGGATTATCGGCGACAAGCTGGACGAGCAGGGAGCGCGAGTTTTCCGCGATGGCGTTGGAGGTCGTCAGCACCTTGGCCGTGAACAGCCGCGCGGGAAATTGCGCCAGCTTCAATTCGGCGGTCATGGCGGGTTGAATCGACGCCGCGAAAGCCTGAGGCACGCCGACATAGATTCGGACCTGATGGATGTCGGCGACGGAGAAAAGCTCCGTCTTGCTGTCGGGACCCACGAGCGCGCCGATATCGACGTTGCGGGCCGTGACCACGCCGGCGAAAGGCGCCGTGATCTGCAGATAGCTTGTCAGCGCGCGGAGTCGTTCGACATTGGCGCGCGCGGCCTCCACCGCGGCCTGCTTGGCTTGGTAGTCGCCGCTCTTCTCGTCGGCGCTCTGCTGCGAGACGGCGGTAGAAGCGCGCAGCGCCGACCAGCGTTTGGAGGTGAGCTTCGCGAGCGCAAGCTCCGCCTCCTCCCGAGAGAACTCGCCCTTCGCCTGCTGCAGCTGCTGGTCGAGCTCGGGAGCCTCGACGGTCGCAAGCACATCGCCGGCCTTTACCCTGGCGCCGATATCGTATTTCCAGTCGCGGACGAAGCCCTGCACCCGCGCGCGAATGCGCGCGTCGAAGAAGGATTGGACGTTGCCGGGCAGGATGATCTCCTCGACGGCGGGCCCCGGCTGCGGCGTGACGACCGCGACCGTCGGGATTGCGCCTTGCTTCGTCGCTTCGGCGAGCTCTTTGAAGTCTTTGCTGCGCACGAAAATGCCTGCCGCCGCCAGCGCCAGCGCAACGAGAGCGGCAAGGGCGAAGCGGCGCCGGGATCCGCGCGGCGCTGTCTTCTCGCTCTGCTTTTCTGTCGTCGTCATGGGATGCACCTCAACATCAGACGCTCGACGATTCTTCCAGCCGCGCTTTCCGCGAATGGACGAGCTTGAACACGACTGGCACGAAAAACAGCGTGGCGACTGTGGCGCAGGATAGTCCGCCGATGACCGCGCGGCCAAGCGGCGCGTTCTGCTCGGCGCTAAGCGCCATGGGCAGCATGCCGAGGATCATGGCGAGCGCCGTCATGAGCACAGGGCGGAATCGCATGTAGCCGGCTTGGAGCGCGGCGTGGTGCGGGTCGGCGCCTTCTGCGAGCTGCTCGCGGGCGAAGCTCACGACCAGAATGCTGTTGGCGGTCGCGACGCCCATGCACATGATGGCGCCGAGCAACGCCGGCACAGACAGAGTTGTGAAGCTCAGGAATAGCATCCAGGCGATGCCGGCCAGCGCAGTCGGCAGCGCCGTAACGATCACAAAAGGGTCGAGCCACGACTGGAAATTGACGACGATGAGCAGATAAATCAATATCACGGCAAGCGCGAGGCCCCCGAAGAGTTGTATGTAGGCGCTCGTCATCGTCAGCACTTGCCCTCTCAGCACGATGGTCGACCCGCGCGGCGCCTCGCTTGCGTGGCTCTTGAGAATCGCGTCGATGTCGCTCGCGACAGCGCCGAGATCGCGCGCGTGGTTTGTCGCATAGATATCCACGACGGGCTGCACGTCGTAATGCGAGACGACCGCGTCCGTTCGCTGACGTGAGATGGAGGCGATCCCGCCGAGGACCTGGAACTCCCCCGAGGACGTGAGCGGCATGTTGACGAGCGAGGGCATCGTGTCGACCCAATATTGCGGCGCCTGCACGACGATCGGATAGGACACGCCGTTCTTGTGGTTGAGCCAAAAGGTCGGCGCGGTCTGGAAACTGCCGGCGAGCGTGTTTTGCATCGCGTTCGCCACGTCTTTTTGATTGAGACCCACGTCGATCGCGAAGGAGCGGTTCACGTCCACTTGCAAGGTTGGCGCGTTGAAGGCTTGTTGAATGCGGGCGTCGGCCACGCCGGGCACGTTAGCGATCTCCTTGTAGAGCTTCATCGCAAAAGCGCGATTGGCCTCTCTCTGATTGCCCATGACCTGCACGTCGATTGGCGAAGGGAGCCCGAAATTCAGAATTTGCGTGACGATGTCGGCGGGCAGGAAGGCGAAGGTGGCGCCCGGGAAGAGCTGCGGCAGCTTCTCCCGCATGGTCTGCACATACTCGTGCGTATGGCTTTCCTCGCCCTCCTTCAGCGTGATCAACAAATCTGCATCGACGACGCCGATCGTGCCGGAATTGCTGTAAGCGAGATTAATGCCGCTGATCGGCAGCCCGATGTTGTCGACGATCGAGGCGAGCGCCGAAGCGGGAATGAGGCGCCGGATCGCGGTGTCTACATCGTCGCAAAGAATCGCAACATTCTCGATGCGGGTGCCGATGGGCGCGCGAAGATGCAGCTTGATCTGTGTCGACTCGACCGACGGGAAAAAATTCTCGCCGAGGAAGGGCGCGAGACCGAAGGAGAGCACGACGGCGCCGAGCAGGCCAACGACGAAGGGCCATGGCCTTGTCAGCGCGCGCTCCAGAAGCTCGCGATAGCCCTCGCGCGCGCGCTCGAATCGATGCATGAAACCGCGCTGAAACCTGACAAAGGGATTGGGGCTTTGCAGCTCGGAAGCCTCCACCGCTTCCGACTCCACGCCGTGGACGAACTGCTTGCCTAAGAGGTGGCGAGCCAGCGTGGGGACCACCGTGTAGGTCAGCACATAGGAAGCTATTAGAGAAATGATCACGGCCTCGGACATGGGACGAAAAAGATAGCCCGCCACGCCGCCCAGCGAGAAGGTCGGGAGAAACACGATCGAGATGGCGAGGATGGAGACGGTCGCCGGGATCATGATCTCGCTGGCGCCGTTCATGATCGCCTCGACGATCTCCTCTCCGTCTTCAAGATGACGGTCGATATTCTCGATCGTCACCGTGGCGTCGTCCACCAGGATTCCGACCGCGAGCGCCAAGCCGCCCAGGGTCATGACGTTGATGCTCTCGCCAAGGGCCGAAAGCACGGCGATGGCGGTCAGGATCGACAGCGGAATCGAGATGCTGATGATGACCGTCGAGCGCCAACTGCCGAGGAAGAGCAGGATCATGAGGCCGGTCAAGGTGGCGGCGATGAGGGCCTCGCGCAGCACGCTCGTGACGGCGGCCTGAACAAAGGGCGACTGGTCTCCGACGGCGACGAGATCGAGCCCCTCGGGCAGACCGGCCTTGATCTTCGGCAATTGCGTCTTGACGCCCTCGATGACGTCAAGGGTCGAGACCGCGCCGATTTTCTGAATCGTCATGAGCACGGCGTTGCGTCCGTTGACGCGGACGATATTGGTCTGCGGCGGGGCCGAATCATGCGCATAGGCCACATCGCGCATATAAACGATGGTTCCGCCGACGCTCTTGATCGGCAGATCGTTGAGCTCGGCGATCTCCCTGGGCGACACGTTGAGATTGACGATATATTCGTAGTCGCCGATCTTTTGCGTGCCGACGGGAGTGATGAGGTTCTGCTGCGCGAGCGCCGCGCCGACGTCTTGGGCCGAAAGGCCGTATCGGCGCAGCTTCGCCGGATCGATCTCGACCTGCACCTGCCGCACCTTACCGCCATAGGGCGATGGGATGGCGGCGCCGGCTACGGTCGCAAGCTGCGGCCGGATGAAGTTTTGCGCGTAATCGAAGAGCTCGATGTCGGAGGCCGTGTCGCTCGATAATGCGAGCTGGATCACCGGCACGCTCGACGCATTGAAGCTCAGCACATAGGGCGGGGTCACGCCGGCAGGCAGGAATTTGAGCACCGTCTGCGAGGCCGCCGTCACCTGCGCGATGGCGAAATCGATTTTGACGTTGGGCTGGAAGTAGACCTTGACGACCCCGTAGCCCGGCAGGGACTGCGACTCGATGTGCTCGATGTCGTTGACCTGCGCCGTCAGCGTGCGCTCGTAAAAATAGACAATGCGTCCCGACATGTCGTCCGGCGGCAGGCCGTTATAGGTCCACACCACGCTGATGACGGGAATGCCGATGTTGGGAAAAATATCGGTCGGCGTCTGGAACCACGCCTTGACCCCGAAAATCAGGATCAGCATCGCCATGACAACGAAAGTGTACGGACGTTGTAGGGCGATCCGGACAATGCCGATCATGCTGCGATGAACTCCGTGGCGGTCCGACCGCGTCCCGAACCATGGCGGGCAAGGCTGGTCTAGCCTGCCGACGCGACATCCGGAACTAAATTCTCGTTTAGTGAAAGCCTAGAGCACGTCACGGAAAAGTGCGAAGCGTTACTCCGGTCATGACATGCTTGTCTTATGACTTGGCGCGTTTCCCGCGCGAACGATTCCGTTCGCGCGGGAAACGCGCGAGCGCCGCCAGCATCCGGACGGACATGCCGAGCTACAAAAGAGTGGTCTAAACGGCGGAGCGGGGAGGGGAGGGCCGCGCCCCGCTGCTGCGCGCGCCAATTCGAAAACGAACCGGGGGACGCCGCGCGCCCCCCCGGTCGTATGTGAGCCGATCCTCGAGAGAGATGCGGCCTCGGTCAGTATTTGGCGAGCACGGGCTCCGCCGCGAAGCCGTTGAAGTGATAGTTCACGCCGGTGCGGAGCACGTGACCGTCGAAAGTGAGGCTATCAACTCCTGCAGTGTTCGAAGCGGCCGCTCCGGTCGCCAGCAACATCTCGAGATGCGGCGCGTGGCTCGTGTACGTGCCGAGGTTGTAATAGAGATATTCGGCCTTGAGGCTCCAGTTGGGCAGGAACGCCCACTCGACGCCGCCGCCGAGCGCGTAGCCGGCCTTCGTGTCCGACAGGCTCGAGCCCCCAAAGCCGACGCCCGCCAGGGCGCTCGTCGCCGTCATGACGTCGCTCATCCCCCGACTGCTGAAGCTCACGCCGCCATAGGCCAAGCCGCCGGTCACATAAGCGAGCACAGTCGGTTTCAGCACGAGGCCGACACGACCGCGCAGCGTGCCCAAGTAGTCGATGCTCCGGTTGAAATTGGTCCCCGTGAAAACGTGGCCGCCGGGGGACAGATAGCTCAACGCCAGATTGGAGGCGTATTCGCTGTCCGAGGCTGTGAGACCCTGAATATCCGTCTCGACGCCCAGCACCAGATCTTTCATGCCTTTGCCGAGAGCGAGCTGATAGTTGTAGCCGGCCTGCGCTCCGCCGATGAAGCCAGAGCCGTTATAGAACCTGACGGGATAGGTTCCGGCGAGGACCGTGCCGGCGTCGAAGCCGGGGCCGGTGGCGTAGGTCGTGTGGCTCACCGCGTCGTCGCCGGCGATACGGGCGCCCGCATTCAAGCCGGCGTAGAGGCCGTGCCACTGAGGCGGCAGAGGCGCGGACGCGGGCGCTCCTTTCGTCGAGGGCAGACCCGCGGCGAGAAGCGGCGCGCCGGGCGCCACCGGATCGGCGGAATCTCTGCCGAAGTGATAGTTTACGCCGACGCGCAAGACATTGCCGCTGAAGTCGGCCCTGTAGCCCGCGTTCGACCAGGATCCGGGCTTGGTGATGGAGTACCAAAGCGGGCCGATGTTCGCTGTGTTGACCGTGCCGAGGTCGTAGTAGAGATACTCGGCCTTCAGGCTCCAGGCGGGATTGACCAGCCACTCGACGCCCGCGCCGGCGGTCCAGCCGGTAAACATGTCGACCTGTCCGTACTGGCTGCCGCCTAGGTAAAGGGCGGGCTTCAGGGTCGGAGCGAAATAGGTCGCGTTGAGGTCGTTCTCGCCGAAGGCCAAGCCGCCCGTGGCGTAGACAAGCACTTCGGGCGTTGCGAGATAGCCCGCGCGGGCGCGCACCGTTCCGAAGAAGTGCTGATTTCGGCCCGCCTGCAGATAGGCGGGCGTCGTCGTTCCTTGCCAGGAGCCCTTGCTGCTGTTGCCGACGCCCAGTCCCGAGAGATCCGCCTCGAGGCCGACGACATATTTCTCTGCGAGCTGCCGGTTGTAACCGACCTCTGCGCCGGCGATGACGCCCTGGCTGTTGAGATCGACTTCCGCAGGAAGCGCCCCCTGCGCATAGAGGCTGAGGAAGCCCGGCGAGCCCGGGGACCCCGCATAGGTGAAGTGGGTGGCGGTGTTCGCCGCAAAGGTGTAGCCGCTGGTCACGCCCGCATACACGCCGTCCCACGGCGCGCGCGGCTTGGTGGACTCTGGCGCCGGCCCCTTGAAGATCCCGCCCTTCGAGACCTTCTCTTCCTTTTGCTCCTCGCCGACCCGCCAGCGCAGCGCCATGCCGGCCTGCCAGATTCTGGAGAGCTGTGGGCCGTTCAGGTTCTGATAGACGGGCACGCCGGCCTCGAGGCCGACCGAAAAGCCCGGAGCGCCCAGGAGCGCGCCGTCAATGTCGGCGCCGCCGAAGACCTGGATCACCTTGCCGCCGTAGTTATTGGGGTTGGCGCTCGGCAGCTTGCCCATGAGCCACAAATCGCCGCCGGAGATCTGGCTTTGAACGCTGTAATTCAACCGGAAGGTGGTCGTGAAGCCTTTGAACCATGTGTAGCCGATCCAGCCGTTCGCCTCCTGGTAATTGCCCCACTTGTAGCCTTCCGGATTCGTGGTGAGCGGGAGACGCGCGCGGTAGGAGACGCCCCAGGACCAGGGGAGGATCGCGCCAGCATACATGACGCCCGGCAGCACGTCGAAGGTGTTGGTGCCGGTCTGCATGCCATAGAAGGCCTGATTGATTTGGTTCCCGACCCCGTTGGCGCCGTAAAGGAAGCCGTAACCTCCCTGAGTATTCAGGACGGCGCCGCCCATATTGTGGTTGCTGCCGGTCGGGAAGGACATGCCGAGATTGAGCTTCACACGGTTGATCTTGTCCTCATAGGCGCGCCAGATGAGCGCCGCCTGCGTGTCGAGCAGGCTGTCGGTGCCCGGATAGCTCGTGCCGCGCGGGTCGAGCGTGAAGAACTGGCCGATCGACTTGCCGTTCACCGACGCGGCGTTCATGACCACAAGATGCGAGTGCTTCTCCTGCGTGCCGGTCAGAAGTACGATCGACAGATCCTTCATGATGCCATAGGCGAGCGTCACGCTCTGTGATTCCAGGAACTGCGCCTGTGGCATCGTCGTGTAGTTCACCGCCGGATCCCAGTACCAGCCGGGAAGGGTCGAGGCGACCTGCTGCTGGGTGACGTTCTGCGTGCCCACCCGCAGATGGCCGTTTTCGCCGAAGTGCGGAATGACCGAGAGCGTCACATGGCCGGGCTCGGGCATGCTGTCCCCGAACACGGAGAGCGGCGGCGGCGGCGGCTTCGTCGCCGGCTCCTCGCTTTGCGTCCCCATTCCCAGCAAGCCGGAAAGATCCACCGCGCCTGCTGGCAGGGGAGTCGCGCCAAGACCGCCGACGGCCAGAAGCGTCGGGAGGCTCACCGTCGCAAGACGACGGAACCGCTGCGAAAACCTCTTGTTCATTCTCTGCTCCGTTACGCTCTGCCCGGGCTCGAGGACTGCCTGTCGGTCCTGCCTCCCGAAGCGGTTTCGAGTCCCCGGATCCGCTTCGCTTGCTAAGACCATTCCCTAGTGTCGGAAGAGCGCGCATTCAAAGTATATAGCGATTCACAGCTCGATCAACGGCATATCCTGTATCAAATACGTATTTCTGCGTGTGTGACATATATGCAACGATCGGCTATTCTTATAATACCCTGTTAATAAAGCAACGCTGACTGCATACTTACTAGGCAATATTCTCAATTGGCGTGCAAGTAGCTCGTTCTGGCAACAAAAGCGCGCGGCTCTCTGCAAAATCACTTTGCAGAGAGCTGATTGCGCGTAAATTCTCTGAAACTTGCCATTTAATCATAGCAACAGGCGATGTGGCGCCGGAACGCCGCCCGCGAAGCATTGCTGTGCTCCGCCAATGGCTGGCGGAGCGCAGGCTGTAAATCCATTACTGTTCGCCGAACATAGTCGCTTTCGGACTCCCGCAAAGCTCAAATTTCGCGTTTTTGAAAAATTCTCGGAGGGTGTTGCAAGAAAGCCATAGGGATCGACGCTTGCCGAAGGAGCGATCTTTGAAGGAGGCGCGGCTTGTAGGGGGCTAACGCGGCGTGTCGCGATCGACCAGAAGTCTTTTTTGCCGGTTTCCCTCTTCCGCGTCCGGAATTTAGGCCAAATTGTCCTCGCTTTTAGGCTCGTCAAGGTCGGGCGCCTTGCTTCCGAAGCGGCGCGCGCCCTGGCTAGGCTCCAACTGTGGCGTTCAAGACACAGGAGATTGGAATTATGACAATAAAAACGATAAAGTTTATAAAGTTAATTGACAAAAGACCGTCTTGCCTTTTGTCTGGCGTCAGGAACCGCCGCGCGGCGGGATGATCAAGGCAAAGCGCAGTGGAGGCGCCCGTCATGAAGCCAGAGACAAGAAGACGTTCGACATTGGCCGCCGCGGCGCTCGGCGCGACGGCGCTGCTCCCCGTCAGCGCGGCCCTGGCTGAGGACACCGCGGCGGAAATCCGCGCGCTCAAGGCGCAGCTCGAGGCGACGATGGGCGAGGTGCGCTCGTTGAAGGATGAGCTTCACCGCTACCAGGACAAGTCAGCGCAGCAGGATCGCAAGATAAAGGAAGTCGCCGCCAAGGCGACCAAGCCCGCAGCCGCCCCGGCGTCCACAAGCGCTTCAGCGCATGATCCGATTACGAAAGGGCCGATCGCTGCGACCGCCTTCCCCTATACGATCGACCTCAGCCACGGCCTGACGGTCCAGTCGCTCGACAAGGCCGACAGCTTCCACATCGGCGGCCGCTTCTACGTCGATGGCGGACTTTCGACGCAGCCGGAGCGGGGACTGTCCGAGACCGCGAACATCACTCAGGCGCGTCTGCAGGTGGAGGGCCGCCTGCGCAGAATCTGGGAATACAAGCTCCAATATGACTTTGTCGGCGGCTCCAACGCGACGACCGTCGGCGCGGCGGGCGGCATCCGCGACGCCTATCTCGCGCTCATCTATCCAGGCTTCAAGCCGCCCTTCCTGCCGAACCCGATCGAGGTGCAGGTCGGCAACTTCTTCCTGCCGCATGGGCTGGAGCGCAGCGAATCCAAAAACTACATCGACTTCGTCGAGCGTTCCCTGATGTCCGACACTTTCGGGGCCTCGCGTCACGTCGGCCTTGCGCTTCTGACGCACGGCTCCGACTGGACCTTCAAGACTGCCGTCTCCTCGACGAGCCTCGAAGACGCGTCCCTGAAGCCGGCGGCGATGACCGCCGTGCCCGTCGGCGTCGGAAGCCAGGCGAACTGGGTCTCGACGGGCGGCAGGCAATATTATGACATCACGGCAAGGGCGACCTATGCGCCCATCTGGAGCGAGGACAGGCTTCTGCACTTCGGCGCCTCGGGTCGTTATCACCGCCCGAACGACTCGACCGCGGCCAACGACGACCGGGTCCTGGCGCTGGGCTCCAACACTGCGTCCGAAAGCAACGTCCTCAAGGAGAACCTGCTCGGCACACCGGACCTCTCCTGCTCGAACATTCCCACCGGAAATCTCGGTGTGACCGCCGATCCGAACGGCCTGATCTCCTCGACCAGCGCGGGCTATGTGCCCCTTTTCGGTCAGCAGATCTCGCAGACTGCGATCGCCGGCCATTGCTTGAAGAGCGTCCTGACTTTCGGCGCGGAGCTCGCCGCCGCCTATGGCCCCCTATTCTTCCAGGCGGAATATATGGGCTCGCAATATAACCGCGACCCTTATGCGGTCCTGCGGGCCAATTATGCGGCCTCGGTGACCAATAGCTACTGGGCTCCTGCCGCCAAAAGCTTCTACCCCTATCCGTTCTCGCCGGGCGGCGCGTCGATGTATTTCAGCGGCTATTACCTCTCCGCCATGTGGTTCCTGACCGGAGAATCGAAGGCCTCCGCCTATCAGGTCGACAATAACTCCAACCCCGGCGGCTTCCGACAAGTGACAATCAAGCATCCGCTCAGCGCGGGTGGAATTGGCGCCGTCGCGCTGACCGGGCGCCTCAGCGAGGTCGATCTGAACAGCGGGCCGTTCCAAGGCAATTATTACAACACCCTCTACGCCTTGGCCCCCATAGGAGCCATCACCAGCAAGGGCTTTGGCACGAACAAGCTCGCCATTTACAACGCCGGCGTGCTCGGCGGCCGTCAGCAGGATGCGACGGTCGGCGTCAATTGGTATCCCGAGAACGGCATACGCTTCATGCTGAACGTCACCCGCGTGATGGCGCTCAGCGCGCCCTATAGCCAGCCCTGGCTCAATGGCGTGCATCCGACGACCGTCATCCTGCGCACGCAAGTCGATTGGTGAGTCGCGGGTTTTCGTATGTCTGGCCAGAATCAATTACGAGAGCGGGCGCTCCGGCAGGGCCGGGGCGCCCTTCTTGGCTTGGCGCGAGGCCGGGGCGGCTCCTTGAAATCCACTGTCGCGGGAGCAGATACTTCGGCGATGACTCTCGATCTCTGCTTGTTATGCAGAGAGGAAGGGCGCGGTGCGGGAGCGCGGCAATGCGATCACGAACTTCCTTTTTACTGCTCGCGGCGGCGAGCCTGCTTTATACAGGGACGGTCGCGCAGGCCGCCTCACTCTCCTGCGCGGACTTTCGCCAAAACCCCGACGGATCCTGGACGCCGGTTCGCAGGTCTGTCGTGGTTGGGCCTCGCGGGCCGTTTTCAGTCGAGCCCGGCGAAGTTTTCCATGTTCAATTGCAGGGGACGACCAATTACGGCGCCAACATCGCCGAGAGCCTGAACGCGCGCTGCCGCTGAAAGCCTCGAAGTCTCCGGCCAAATCTATCCGTCTCGATGGCAGCCTGCTTGTTGGCTCCATTTTCAGGATTTATGCTAAAGCCGAGTCATCACACGAATTTCGGAGACATTGAGATGTTGCAGTCGATCGCCGGGAAGCCGGGCTTCCTGAGCCGCGAACGCACGGTCGCCGGACCGAGCTTCAATCGTTGGCTGGTCCCGCCGGCGGCCTTGGCCATCCATCTCTGCATCGGCATGATTTACGGCTTCAGCGTGTTTTGGCTGCCGCTCTCGAAGGCGATCGGCGTTACAAGCGCCAAGACCTGTCCGGCCGACATGAGCCTTTTCGCCGAGGCGATCGCGAGAGATTGCGATTGGAAGATCAGCTCGCTCACTTGGACCTTCACCTTCGCGATTGTCTTCCTTGGCTCCTCCGCAGCCGTGTTCGGTCACTGGCTGGAGACCGCCGGCCCGCGCAAGGCCGGCCTCGCCTCGGCCTTCTGCTGGTGCGGCGGCCTCCTGATGTCGGCGCTCGGCGTCTACGCGCACCAGCTCTGGCTGATCTGGCTCGGCTCCGGCGTGATCGGCGGGATTGGCCTCGGCCTCGGCTACATCTCCCCGGTCTCGACGCTGATCAAATGGTTCCCTGACCGCCGCGGCATGGCGACGGGGCTCGCCATCATGGGTTTCGGCGGCGGCGCGATGATCGGCGCGCCGCTGGCCAATTATCTCATCGGCTATTTCACGAGCGCCGCGCCCTCCGCGCCAGCGGCGCTTGCGCCCCTCGACGCCGTCTTCAGGCGTCTCGCCACGCCGAACGAAGTCGGCGTCTGGCAAACTTTCTTGGCCCTGGGGTTGATCTATTTCGTCTTCATGGTCTGCGGCGCCTTCGGCTATCGGGTGCCGCGCGACGGCTGGACCCCTGCGGGCTGGACGCCGCCCGCGCCCGCCGCCAACGCCATGGTGACGCATCGCCACGTGCATCTCGAGACCTCGTGGAAAACCCCGCAGTTCTGGCTGCTTTGGGGCGTGCTCTGCTTGAACGTCAGCGCCGGCATTGGCGTGCTGAGCATGGCCTCGCCCATGCTGCAGGAGGTCTTCGGCGGCCGGCTTCTCGGCTTGGACATCGGTTTCGACAGCCTCAGCGCAACGCAAAAAACGCAGATTGCGACGATCGCCGCGGGCTTCACCGGTCTTCTCTCCTTGTGCAACATCTTCGGACGCATCGGTTGGGCGAGCTTCTCCGACCGGCTCGGACGAAAGCTGACCTACGCCGTCTTCTTTCTGCTCGGCGGCGTGCTTTACGCGCTCGCTCCCGCGGCGGCGCGCGCGGGGCTGCTCGCGGTCTTCGTGCTCGCCTTCAGCGTCATCCTGACAATGTACGGGGGCGGCTTCGCCACGATCCCGGCCTATCTGGCGGACTTGTTCGGCACGCATATGGTCGGCGCCATCCACGGCCGCCTGCTCACCGCCTGGTCCACCGCGGGTGTGGTCGGTCCCTGGCTCGTCACCTCCTTTCGCGAGCGCCAGCTTGCAGCCGGGGCGCCGAAGGCGGCCGTCTACGACCAGACGATGTATGTGTTGGCCGGACTTCTCGTCATAGGCCTCATCTGCGACCTCCTCGTGCGCCCGGTCGCCGCCAAATATTTCATGACCGACGAGGAGGTGGCGGCCGAAAAGCACACGACCGTCGCGGCTGTCAGGCGCGAAGACGATGGCGGCCCCGCCGACTTCGAGGACTTCGAAGAAGAAGAGCGCCAGGGCAGGGCGGTTCGCGCAGGTCGCGCTGGGACGAGGCCTGCATTGGGTGTGGGCGGCGTCATCGTCATGGGCCTGGCGTGGCTCGTCGTGGGCGCGCCCTTGGCGTGGGGCGTGTGGGTCACGCTACAAAAGACCGCGGCGATGTTCCATTGAGCGGATGTTCCGCTCAAAGCCCTAAAAATCGAAACTCGCGCCAGCTTTTCGATTTGGCGCGAGTTCTCCGTAGAGCATGTCCCGACGGACATGCTCTAACGGACGTATCCGTATCCCCAGGCATAGGGCGGCACGGTGCTGCGCCGCGGGCAGGTGTTCACGATAGTCCAGTCGTAACCGGTCCAAACCCGCTGCATGCACTCGAAGCAACGTATCGAATCGCTCTCGTCCCACCGCGTGCAAGCCGTGGAGTCTGCATGGGCCGGAGCGACCCCGACGGTTCCCAGCAGCGCAAGCGCTGCAGCGACCGTTCTGCGTGTATTTGTTGACATGACGGCAACCTCCTTCTGAGACCAAGCTGCCTCCTTCCGGACCCAAGCTGTGATTCCTGGCTCGAGAAACAACCCGCCGTACGTAATTTTAAAGATTTAATACGGAAAACCGCTGTCTGTCCAAACCAAGTGATTGCTGTTATCTGCATGATATTTCTGTTGTTTATGATTTATATGACGAAATAGCTTAGGCTTTACTGTCTTTCGGGAGGCTCCGCCCGGGAGTCGACCCTCCTCCCTCTCCAAGGTGAGCGCGAGGCAGTGGGCGCAGATCAGCGATGCGCAACTTACGAATCATTCGTGAGCACGGATCGGGGGCCCCGGCTGCTGATGCGAATCGCTTGCATCCAGGCGCAGCAGCCTATTGCTAAGGGAATCTTTACAAGGGCAAAGTCTATTGCTGTTTCATTTGCAGGTGTGGCATTTTTGCAACAGTCAAGTTCAGTCTCCTTGGCCTTTGAGTTGCGCTCCTCTGTGTCTATTTAGCCACAGTTACTGTGGCGAAAATGCCACGCTTCTCGTTTTTTGCGCCTAAGGGGTATCCCTAAGCCCTCAAATCATTCAGTTGTCACGCAACCGTCACGCGGCGCCAGTTTCTTGCGCGCATCACCAACCGAGGGAGGCACCTCTCATGAAGTTCTCAGTTGCACAGCGCGCGATCTTGATCGCCGCTTTCGGAATGGCGGCCGTGGCGCCCGCGCAAGCGACGGACGATCGCGCGGAAATCCAGGCGCTGCTCGCCCGCGTGAAAGCGCTCGAGGCGAAGGTCGCCAAGCAGGACGCCGTGGCGCGCAGGTCGAAAGCGGGCGAAGCGCCCACTCTGTTCGTCAAGGGGCCGGCGCCTGAGCCGGTGGGGGAAGACTCGTTCCACTTCAAGGGTCTCACGATCACTCCGGGCGGCTTCATCGCGCTGGAAAGCATTCGCCGCAGCAACTGGCTCGGCGCCGACATCAACACGCCGTTCCAGAACATTCCCTACGGCTTCCAGCCAGCGGGCCATACGGATGAGTTCCGCTTCTCGGCGCGCCAGTCGCGCCTCGCCCTCAAGGTGAAGGGCGACCTCGATCCGCTGAACCATATCACTGGCTATGTCGAGACCGACTTCCTGGGCGCCGCCCAGACGGCCAATTCGAACCAGAGCAACTCCTACAATCTGCGTATGCGCCAGTTCTGGTGGAACGTCGACAATGACACTTACGGCCTGCATTTTTCGGCTGGCCAGACATGGTCTCTCGCGACGACGAACTCGGTCGGCACCAAAATCGATAGCTACCTGACTCCGCCGACGATCGACGCCCAATACCTCCCCGGCTTCTTCTGGTCGCGTCAACCGGGCGTCCGTATCTCCAAGGACTTCAACAAGGAATTCTGGGTCGCCTTCTCGGCCGAAGGCTCGGCGCAGACCTGGGCCGGGACGCCCGCTTTGATCAGCAACAACCCTGGCTGGGTGGGCGGTCCCTTCTCGAGCGTCACGACGTCCTCCGCCTTGTGGCCCGCAGGCTATGCAGGACCTTTTGTCACCGCTGCTCCGGCTGGCGGTGGCCTGTTCAACGCCGCGAACAACTATAGCTTCAACCGTATGCCCGATTTCATCGGCAAGGCGGCTTGGGATGTGCCCTACCTGCCCGATCGTAAGCTCCATATCGAAGGCTTCGGCATCGTCCGCGACTTCACCGATCGCAGCCTTTGGGGCAATCAGCACGCCTGGGGCGGTGGCGGCGGCGGCAGCGTGATCCTCGAGGTCGTGCCGAAGCTCCTGGACGTGCAGGCGCAAGGCGTCGTGGGTCGCGGCATCGGCCGCTACGGCGTGCTCAACGACGCGGCGATCAGCGTCAGCGGCGCGCCTCTGCCGATCACCGAGCGCTTCCTGCTCGTCGGCGCGACGCTGCACCCGACCAGCCAGACCGACATCTACGGCTTCTACGGCGGCGAGTTCCAGAACAAGAACGCGCAATATTATGGCGCTAACGTCGGCGGAGTTACGAGGCTCGTCGTCGGCGGCTACGGCAGCCCGTACTACTCCAACTGGGGCTGCAACGCCGAGAACGAGTTCGCTGGCGCTGCCACGCCGGCTCCGTTCACCGGAACAGCCTGCAGCGGCAACATCAAGGACGTTCGTCAGGCGACTGGCGGGATCTGGCATACTTTCTACGCCGGGCCGGCCGGCAAGATCAAAGCGGGTCTGCAATATTCCTACACCTGGAAGGACGGCTTCTGGAGCTATCTGGGCGGCGCGTCCTCGGGCCACGACAGCATGATCCTGACCAGCTTCCGTTATTATCCCTTCGACTGACGACGGCGCCTCGCGCGCTTAAGAGTAGCGATCGCCGGCCGCAGTCAGCGGCCGGCGGTTTTTTTTGCGACTGCACTTGAGGAATGACGCTTTGTTCGCGAGGCGCCGAACCGTGGGCTCTAATCCGACGACGGCGGGTAGCCGATGATCTTGGCCGCCACCCATACGGCGAGGCCAATCAAAACGAGAACGACCGCCCATTGATAGGCCCAGGCCGCTGGATTGCTCCGGACGGGGACCGTCACCATCCCGCTCAACGAAAAGCCCGCGACGGCCGCAACGCCGCCGAGAAGAAGTAATTTCAGGCCGCTTCTGGCGCGTTTGACCTGCTCGATTCTCGCTCTGAAACCTGGGTGACGCATTGTTGCCAGCCTTTGATTTAGCGCGATTTTGTCGCTCGAACGATTCCCTTCGAGCGGCAAACGCGCCACAGCGCGCGAAATGCATCATATTCGCACGCTGGCGAAATTATTGCTTTCGCAACCCATCGCGGAGAATTGGCGCAATCCTGACAACGCGCCGGCATCCAAGGTGAGGAAATGGCAGATCCCAAGGTCACCATCGAGCAATTACCCAGCGGAAAATGGGCGTGTTTTCTTCATTTGCCGGGACAGGAGACCCCGGCCCATCTCGGCAAGGAGTTCAAGAACGAGGAGCAGGCGGAAAACTGGTTGAACGTCTCCGAAGCCGTGACGGCGATCGAGATGATGACGCGAAAAGCCGCCGCCGCAAAGTAAGATTTACGAACGTCATGGCAGAGGCCGCGCCTTTCCCAGGCGCGGCCTTTTGCGCGCGGCGGGCCTCGAGCGGTCGTTCGGCCTGAACGCGACTCTTGCCCCTGCCCAACCCTCCCCCGCTTCGCTGGAGAGGGAGCGGATTCGGCGCCTTGTCATAGAACTCGAGTCATTGCTGTGAGGCATATCCCTCCCCCGTGAAAGCGGGGGGGAGGGATAGGGAGGGGGCTTTGCATGAAGCCGATGAGCGAGGGCGCTAGCAGTCGGCCGGCCTCAACCGCTCAAGCCCCCCGCGAGGCTCGGGACGTCGAGCGTCCGAAAACCATAATGTTCCAGCCAGCGCAGGTCGCCGTCGAAAAAGGCCCGCAGGTCCGGCATGCCGTATTTCAGCATGGCGAGGCGGTCGAGGCCGACGCCGAAGGCGAAGCCCTGATGCACGTCGGGGTCGAGTCCGCAGTTCTTCAAGACCTTCGGATGCACCATGCCGCAGCCCAAAATCTCCATGAAGTCGTCGCCCTCGCCGATTCGCACCTCGTCGGCTCCGCGCCGGCAGCGCACGTCGACTTCCATGGAGGGCTCGGTGAAGGGGAAGAAGGAAGGGCGGAAGCGCAGATCCAGCGTCTTCACCTCGAAAAAGGCCTTCAGGAACTCCTCCAGAACCCATTTGAGATGACCCATATGCGTCGATTCATCGACGACGAGGCCCTCGATCTGGTGGAACATCGGGGTGTGGGTGCGGTCCGAGTCGCAGCGATAGACGCGGCCGGGGCAAATCACGCGCAGCGGCGGCGGCTGCGTCAGCATGGTGCGAACCTGCACGGGGCTCGTGTGGGTGCGCAGCAGCTTGCGCTCGCCGTTCGGTCCGGGCGGGAAATAGAAAGTGTCCTGCATCTCGCGCGCCGGATGACCCTCCGGCACGTTGAGCTTCACGAAGTTGTAGTCGTCGGTCTCGATGTCCGGCCCTTCGGCGACGGCGAAACCCATGTCGGCGAAGATGACGGCGAGCTCCTCCATCACCTGCGAGACCGGGTGCACACGGCCCCGCTCCTGGGCGCTCGGCGGCGCGGGCAGCGTCGGATCGAGTCGCTCCGCGGCGAGCCGCGCTTCGAGCGCCTGCGCCTCCAGCACGGTCCGGCGCTCGGCGATGCTGGTTGCGACCGCGTCCTTGAGCGCGTTGATCTTCGCGCCTTCCGTCTTGCGTTCCTCGGGCGCCATGCGGCCGAGCGTCGAGAGGAGCTCCGAGATCGCCCCCTTCTTGCCGAGCGCCGCGACCCGCACGGCCTCGAGCGCCGCCTCGGAGTCGGCGGCCTCGACCCTGGCGATGAACTCGGACTGGAGGCTTGCGAGATCGGTCATGCTGCTGCGCTCGGTGAAAATCGGATGCGCGCGCTTCTGCCACGCGCGCGCAGGCCTGTCGAGGCGAAGGGACAGCTCGTGCGCTGATCGGCTCGCGGCGCGTAAGAACAGGGCGGCCGGTCATTGTGACAGCGGTGACATAAATGTCACATAAGTGAAGAATTTAAAAATGAGACTGCTTTCAATCTAGGCAGAGTCAGTCGAAGCTTGTTATTCTTCTCATTAACGACCCTTTCGTTGCGTAGAGCTGTCCGGCTTCATTGCTGGCGTTCGAGATTCTGTGCAACGAAATGGGAGCTAAAGCTCGTCACCTCTGTAGAGCGCAAGTAATGCAGAGACCCGCGGAGGCCAAGCGCGGGGCGAGCAGATCGGCGGCGGCAGTGGACAAAGAATCTCGAACCGGCTTGACGGCCTTGATGTGGGGCTTACGCCTCCTGCTTCTGGCGGCGCTCCTGCCGGCGTCCGCGCTGACGGCGCCGATTCGGGCCGGCTCCGAGCAGCTCGGCTTGTCGACTGGCGAACAGAATCTCGCCGGTGATTGCTCCGCCTCTCAGACCGATAGCGCCAGCCACGAGCGCTGCGCCGATCCTTTGCACGACTGCTGTCTACCCATCGGCGAGGACGCCGATGGGGTGGCTGCGCGGTCGGCCTTCGTCGCCAGCCTGCGGACGGGCGACCCCGATGCGCCCTATTCGCGCCGAGACCATGATCTGCCTCGGGGGCAACGCACATTGGCGTTCTCCGCGCGGGCGCCTCCCTCTTTCTCCTGAGTCCCAATCCCTCAACCGCATCGACTCAACTCAGAACGCCACGAACTTCGGGGCGCAGGAGAAAGCTATGTCTCGTTCCCAACTCATGCGGGGCGCAAGCCTTGCGATCATCATGCTCGCGTCGACCGCGACGGCGCAGGCGGAAACTGTGCTCCCCGTAGTCAACATCGGAGCCGCCCGGCACCGGCCGGCGCTCGCCGCCGCCCATAACAATCGTCGTCCCCCGGCCCCAAGCGCACGCACTGCCGAGGCCCCGGCGCCACGCAGCTCAGCCCCAGTCGCTCCGCCAGAGGCCCCAGTCGCGCCGCCACAAGCCCCTGTCGCCCCGCCAAAGGTGATCACCACGCTCGGCAACGCCATCGTGACCCACGAGGAGGTGGAAGCCGTCGCGCCGCGGACCTCCGATACGGCCCAATTGCTGCGCGATGTGCCGGGCGCGGCCGTTTACAATAATGGCGGCGTTTCCGGCCTCCCGGTTCTGGATGGCCTGGGCGACGATCGGCTGCATGTCACGATCGGGGGCGTGCCTGTGTTGTCCGCCTGCGCAAACCACATGAACCCGCCGCTCTCCTACATCGCTCCATTTCAGGTGGGCGATATCCGCGTCTTCAACAACATTGTTCCGGTGAGCGTCGGCGGAGACAGCGTCGGCGGGGCGATCCTCGTCGATCCGGCGCCGCCGGCCTTCGCTTCCCCGGCTCAGCCGCTGCTGACGAAGGGCGAGATCGGCTCCTATTTCCGCAGCAACGGCAGCGCCTATGGCGGCAATCTGTCGACGACCGCAGCCACGCAGAATTTCAGCCTCAGCTACAAGGGGTCTTATGCGCGGTCGCAAAACTATACGGCCGGCGGGAATTTCCAGCTCTGGCATCCGGCCTATCTTTGGACCAACAATACGCTTCCGTTCACGATAACGGGCGCGTTTACGCCGTGGTTGAACGCCAACGAGGTCGGCTCGACTTCTTATCAGGCGCAAAATCACGATATCGTGGCCGCATTCCAGCATGAGAACCACTCGCTGAAAGTCGATTTCAGCTTGCAACATATTCCATACCAGAATTATCCAAACCAGCGCATGGACATGACAGAGAATAGAAGCATCATCGGCAATGCCTTATACCAAGGGGTGTATGACTGGGGCAGTCTGGAGGCTCAGGCCTATTATCAGGCGATCCGCCACATCATGGATTTCAACGCCGATAAACAATACTACTACGGATCGCTCACGACGATCCTCGCTCCGGGCATGCCGATGGACACGGCCGCGCAAAACGCAGGCGGAAAGCTCAGGGCCGATATCGTCCTCACGGACGTGCATAAGCTGAAAGTCGGGGGCGAGGTTCAGCAATATCATTACGACGAATGGTGGCCCCCCTCTCCGGCGATCCTTCCGCCCCGCTACAAGACGGGCGGGATGGCTCCGTGGTCGTTCCAGAACATCAACAACGGACAACGGAACCGGATCGACGTCTTCGCGGAACTCGAGTCGCGCTGGAATCCCGAATGGATGACTCAGCTGGGCGTTCGCAACGACACGGTCTTTATGAGCACGGATCCTGTGCATGGCTACAATCCCGGCTATGATTCCGGCCCGCTATTTCCGGCTACGAAATTCAACGCCGCGAATCGCAGCCGCATCGATCAGAACTGGGATCTCACCGCGCAGACGGTTTACACGCCGAACGCCATGCAGACCTACACGATCGGCTATTCGCAAAAAGCCCGTTCGCCGAATCTCTACGAGCGCTACGCCTGGTCGCCCGCGATCATGCCGATGGAGATGATCGGGTGGTTCGGAGACGGGAACTACTATGTGGGCAATCTGAACCTGCAGCCGGAAATCGCTCACACGGCCAGCGCGACCGCAGACTGGCACGACCCGGCGCGAGGCCTCTCGCTTCAGGTCACGCCCTATTTCACCTATATCTCCAACTATATCGACGTCCAGCGCTGCCCGCCTTGGGTCTGCGGAACCTCCGCGATGAACAATCTGACAGGGCTGACGGGCTTCGTCTCTCTGCAGTTCATCAATCAGAACGCGCGGATTTTCGGCGTGGACGCGTCGGCGCGCGCGCTCCTGGCGAAGGACACCCCCCTCGGCGATTTCACCGCCAAGGGCATTCTTGGCTATGTCAATGGGCAGAACACCGTCACCGGCGGGAGCCTGTACCAAATGATGCCCATCAACTCCAAGTTGTCTCTCGAGCAGACGCTATGGGGCTGGACGAATGCGGTGGAGGCCGAGCTCGTCGGAGCCAAGAACCGTGTGGAGCAAGTCAGGAACGAGGTGAAGACCGGCGGCTACACGCTGATCAATCTGCGCAGCACGTATGAGTGGAAGAATATCCGCGTCGATTTCGGCGTGGAGAACGTCTTCAACTCGTTCTACTACTTGCCGCTGGGCGGAGCTTATGTCGGTTATGGCGCGACAATGTCCGGCCCCTTGCCCGTCGGACCCGCTTGGGGAATCGCGGTCCCGGGCATGGGGCGCTCCTTCTATGTCGCAACGCGCGTGAAATTCTGATCGCGCGAATCGGTCGGGCGGCGATCGCGCCGCCCGACCCGGCCACTTCTTGGGTTGAAATTGCGCAGTTGCGGCTCGCTTTGAGAAGATTATCGCTCGATTGCGAAGTCCGGCCTCATTAGGGCATTATAGCGTTGAGCACGCCAAGGCGGCGGAGGGATATCGGCCCTCCGCGAAGGAATTCGCGCCGGCGATCGCAAGCGCGCGCAAGAAACTGAAGACCCGCGGGCCTAAGCCTAGCGCTTGGGCCGGAGCCGAGGTTTTCAGAGCTCAATCGCACAAATGAGAGTTCAATGACGGAAGCCGAATTTCTGTTCTCCCTCCCGCGCCCGAGCGTCGCGGTCGCAGGCCAATCGCGCCGCTTTCCGGTGCGGCGCATTTGGTGCGTCGGCCTCAACTATGCGGCCCACGCGCGGGAAATGGGGAAGGATCCCGCGAAGGAGCGCCCCTTCTTCTTTTCCAAGCCCGCCGACGCCGTCGTCGAAAGCGGCTCGACGATCCCCTATGCGTCGATGACCGGCGATCTCCATTATGAGATCGAGCTTGTCGCGGCGCTGCATTCGGGCGGGGCGGAGATCTCGAGGGAGACGGCGCTGGACCATGTCTTCGGTTACGCCGCCGGGATCGATCTCACGCGGCGCGATCTGCAAAAGAGGGCGCGCGACGAGGGCAAGCCCTGGGACCTCGCCAAAGGCTTCGACCAATCGGCGCCGCTCGGCGCGATTGCGCCCGCAGCGCAGGTCGGTCATCCCCGCGGCGGACGAATCGCGCTTGCCGTCAATGGCGCGATCCGCCAGCAAGGCGACTTGTCGGATATGATCCTCGACACGGCCGGGATCATCGCGGAGCTCTCCCGCTATGTGCGGCTCGCGGCCGGCGATCTGATCTTCACCGGCACGCCGGAAGGGGTGGGCCCGCTCCGCCCGGGCGATGTCGCGGAGGGCGAGATCGCGAGTATTGGCCCCGTGCGCGTGCAGATTGCGGGATGAAGCTCGTCAGTGAGCAATTGACCGCCTTGCAATTTATAATAACGTCAACTGCGAATTTACTCATATCGCACAACTTGCCGAAGGGAGATTCGGCGCCGACATGGACGAAGACGAGCAAAAGCTCAATCACGCGACTTTGACTCAGCTCGCGCGGGCGGGCGCCGTGACCGAGGTTCGCGCGGTCGGACAGAGTGGCGGCTGGCTTCTCGCGGTGAGCTTCGGCGCGCAATCCGGGGTTCGGCTCTGCGCGCAACGGTCCGGCGAGCCGCGGCTGTTTGCGCGCTTCGAGAGTCTCGTTTCCTATCTGAGGGGTCTCAAGATCGACCGCTTTCAGGTGGAGACCGCGGATTTTGAGGCGAAGGCGGCGCCATCCCGGCGCCGGCCGGATCGCGCCGAGGCCTTGCGCCGCGTGCACCGAGTCGCGGCGTCGGAGACCCCGCTGCCGCAAGCGCTGCAGGCGGCGCTTCTTGAGGCTGACGCGCCCGCGGCTCAATGGCTTTCGCACAAGGATTTGAAGCGGGAATGGGCCGCGGCGCGCGAGACCTTTCTCGCCGAGGAGGCCGCCTCATGAAGCTGCGCTGGTTGCGCCGAGCCTTCAATGAATTGTTGAACCACGCGGATGAGATCGCGCTGGCGAGCCCCCGGGCCGCGATCGAGGTGACGGATCGGCTGCTCGCCGCCGCCGAGGCGCTACGCGACGGGCGCGCGATCGGACGTCCCGTCGGCTCGGGACTCCGCGAGTTGCGGATCGGGGGGACGCGGCTCTCGCTCTTCTACCGCATCAATCAGGAGACGGAGCGTCTCGAGGCGGTGCATGTCGCCCAGGCGGAGCAGCCCTGGCCGGAACAAGGCGAGGAATGGCGCAACCTCGCGCCCTGATCCACGCGCTATTTCGCCTTGAGCACCTGGCGGCATTCCGCGGGCAGCCCTGACATGGTCATCGGCGGCCAGGTCTTGCCCGAGGGCTTCCAATTCCGGATCTCAGGCGAGAACCAATGGGCGAGCGAGGCGTCGCATGCATCGCCTGGCGGAACGGGCGCCTGGTCCGTGCAGCTTTCGGAGTCCTTTGGACAGTGGAGGCGCACGTGGAAATGATAGTCGTGCCCGTACCAGGGCCGCACCTTGTGCATCCATGGCTGGCCCGCGGCGACGCGGCACAAGGCGCGCTTGATCGCGGCGTTTATGAAGATCCGCTCCACGGCCGGGTCCTCGGCGGCGGCGCGGACGACGGCGACGTGTCCCTCCGTCCATCCGGGGATCACGTCGAGCCTGTCCCCGCGCACCATTTCGGTCGCCGACATTTCCTCGCGCTCAAGAGGTGTGAGCTCGCGCGGCGGCATGGGCGTGAGCCAGACGTCGACGTCCAGGCCGATCTGATGCGAGGCGTGTCCGCCCATCATCGGCCCGCCGCGCGGCTGCGACATGTCGCCGATCAGGACGCCCGGCCAGCCGCTGCCGCTGCTTGCCGCGGCCGTGAACCGCTCGATGAACCCGATCAGCGCCGGATGACCCCAGTTGCGATGGCGCGAGAGGCGCATGACCTGCCAGTGCGGGCCGTTGACGGGCAGCTCGACGCCGCCGGCGAGACAGCCGTGCGAATAAAAGCCGATCGGATCGGGATCCATCGGCGCACCTTGCGTGGCGCGGCCGAAGAACTCTCTCGCCGGGGTTTTCGGGTCCGATGGGTTTGCAAGCGGTGGCAGGGGCTTTGGATCGACCGTGCCCTTCTCCTGCGCCATGGCCGGGCCGCAGAGAATAGCCGCGACGATCAACGTCCAGCAGTGGCGATCCAACATGCGCGAGCCCTGTCGCAAAGAGACGCGAGGCGATCGAAAGGGCTCTGATTCGCCCTGCCTGTCAACCTTAACGAAGCGTTTCGATTGTCCCTTAATGGAGCAGCCCTTTATAGCAAGGCGGAAGCGGCGTCGATGGCATGTAGGGAGTTCAGTCATGCGTTGTGTGGGGATATTGCTCGCGATGGTCTTCGCCTGGCTCGGCGTCTCCGTCGCGCAGGCGAAAGTGCGCGTCCACATCGATTTGTCGACGCAGACCATGCATGTCGAGTCCTCGAGCGGCAGCTATTCCTGGCCGGTCTCGACGGCGCGCGCCGGCTATGTCACCCCAAGGGGGACCTTCTCGCCAACCTACATGACGCGCATGACCCACTCGACGCTCTATAACAACGCGCCGATGCCGCATGCGATCTTCTTTCGTAGCGGCTGGGCGATCCACGGCACCAACGCCGTCGGCCAGCTCGGCCGCCCCGCATCGCATGGTTGCGTGCGCCTTTCTCCCGGGCACGCCGCGCAGCTTTATCAAATGGTCGAGGCCGAAGGCGCGAGCATCTCGATCGGCGGGTCGTCGCCGGCTTCCCGCGCCCGCCACGCCGCGCTTCGGCACGGCCCGCGCGCCGGCAATAGCGCGCTGGCCTATGCTCCCACGCGACGCGCCCGGGCTCCCCATTCCGTCAGGGCCTGGCAGGCCGATCCGACCGGTGGCTTCACGGGGTTCACGGGGAATCCGTGGTGAAGATCCGACGGGAGAGTCCGACGTCGGCCCCATGGCTTCCAGCCGGTTCGAACGCCTTGAAGGACGCTCGGCGTTAGATTTCCTCAAAACCGAAATGCGGAATTCTCGTTCGCTTTTCGCCGGCGCGCCTTGCGGACGCGCAGGCATGAAATCGGTGTCGCTGGTTTTTTGGTCGCGAAGCGCTCAGGAGGCGGCGGGAGCATGGCGCTCACGCATGGACGCGCTCATTTATTCGATCGACCCATAAAATAACACAACGCCGCGCAGCCTAGGTTGCGCGGCGTTGTGTGGCGTAGCTCATATGGCTCAAGCAGATTCGGCGGGAAGGCCTGCGCTTGCAGCTTGACGAGCGGCGCGCGCTCGCGCGCGAAACTAGAAGTTGTGCGAGATGATCGGCGCGAGCGCAATAAGGGCAAAAATTGCGCCGATCGCGCCGGCCACCCAAAGAAGACCCTTCATGCGGGCAAGAGTGCCGGCGCCGGTGTTGGAGCTGCTCATTTTGTCTCTCTTTCGGATAGACACGCCCGTTACGTAAGCCGCCTTTACGCGTGTCAATGTAAGTTGCAGCTCATTTCAATCAGTAGATGGCTTGCCGGACGTACACAAGTTGCGATTGAGAAAGGCGCCGCGTCATCCTGTCACAGCGTGCTGCTCTTGCGCTCCGGGCAGACGACGCATCTCCGACAGACGACACCGACGCCCGGCAGGGAATACTGCGAGCGGAAGGGCTCACAATCTCAAACTCGCGGCGTAATATGGACGTCGGCCAGGGTGGAGGTGCGCCGCCGAAAGGAACGCTTCATCGCGATGAGCGCGCGCGAGAGCGCCGAGCCGGCTTCGACAAGCGGAGAGACCAGCAGTCCGACCCAGGAGTGCGCTTGCTGGCGCTCTTCCCTGACGCCATAGGCGAGTCGGGGATTTTCGACCGAAGGCGTTTCGAGCGTGCCGAACATCCAGTCCCAGATCGCCAGCACGCTGCCGAGGTTGCGGTTGAAGTGCCGAGGGTCGTCCGAATGATGGATTTGATGATGGGCAGGGCTCATGAAGAGCCGCCCCCAGATTCCCCCAAACGGGATCCAAAACTGCGAATGCTGCAAATGTCCGATGGTCCAAAGAAAAATTAGGAAGATGACGTTTCTTCCATCGACTGAAATGATGTCGGTCTTGCGATCGAACATCCAGCCCAGCACGCCGGAGGCGCCGCCGATGAATATCGAGAGCATATAGCCAAAAATCAGATTGTCGACCGGATGATTGCGATAATTCGTCAAAGGCGTGAGCACCTCGGCCGTGTGGTGCACCTTATGCAAGGCCCATAAGAACGGAACGCGGTGCTTTAAGTAGTGATCGACGAAATAGCCAATCTCATAGGCGAGGAATAGAGCCAGCGTCGACAGGGCTCTCATGGCCGCGTCATGTCCTGAGAAAGACCAGATCGGGCCGAAGACGCTCCTCAACACGGAGGAAACGGCCATGGAGACGGCGTTGGAGGATAGCACGAGAGAAGCAAAGATCGGCGGCGCAATGACGACGCTCACGATCACGAGCTTCACGTCTGCGTAAGAGGATGCATGCCGCAGCAAGCGCAAATTGAATGTCGCGCGAGCGATAGCTCGCAGATTGGCGCGGCCCCGGCGCGCCTTGTGACGATAGGCCAAGGCCAAAACCGCAATGCAAAAGGTCGTCGCCAGCGAATAGATCGAGAGAATGGAGCCGGGTGAGAAGAGCTCATGGGCGATTGGGCTCAGCCAAAAGCGGATCGCGCCGTGGAGTTCCATTGGCAAGTTTCCGATGCCGGGTTCGGAGGTTTCGTCCCCCTTGTTCGCGCCATGGGGCTTTCCCCGGCGCGTCCCTTCGGCAGAGGATACAACCGCCCTTGCTCCTTTTCCAGCCGTCGCCCCTGGGGCCGTCCGCGGCAGGGAGGGCTCATTCCGCTGGTTCTCCTTCAAGCCTATAGTCGCCGCGCGGCGGCCGGCCGCCTAAAACAGCCTCAAGGCGAAGGTGGAGCTGATGCGCATTCGAGAATTCGGCGTCGAACGCTGGCTCTATCACTATGAGAACGATTGCGAGCTGAACCTTGCGGAAACCTGCGTCGAGCCGCTCACGCTCGGCGAGCTCATAAAAATCGCGGGAAAGGAAGACGCGCTGCTCGGCGAAATTCTGCCGATGAAGCTCACCTATGGCGCGATCGACGGGTCCGAGCGCCTGCGCGCCAACGTCGCTTCTTTGTATGAGAAGCAGCAGGCCGAAAATGTGCTGATCACGCATGGCGGCATCGGCGCCAATGCGCTCGTCTATGAAACGCTCGTCGAGCCCGGCGATCGCGTCATATCCGTCCTGCCGACCTATCAGCAGCATTATTCTATCCCCGAGAGCATGGGCGCAAAGGTCGATATTTTGCGTTTGCGTGAGGAAAACGCTTTCCTGCCTGACCTCGACGAGCTGAGGGGAATGATCACGCCGGCGACACGGCTCATCGCCTTCGCCAATCCCAACAACCCGACCGGATCGCTGATGGACCGCGCGCATCTCGAAGAGATCGCGCGAGTGGCGCGTTCCTGCGGCGCTTATGTCTTGAGCGACGAGGCCTATCGCGGAACGGATCAACACGGCGACGGTTTCACGGCGTCCATCGCGGATGTCTATGAGAAGGGCGTCAGCACGGGCGGCATGTCCAAGACCTGGTCGCTCGCAGGCTTGCGCCTGGGATGGATCGTCGCGCCTGTCGACACGCTTCGCCGCATCCAGATCCATCGCGACTACAACACGATCAGCGTCGGCATGTTGAACGATTTGCTGGCTGCGATCGCGCTCGAGAACAAAGCCGCGATTTTGAAGCGCAACCACGAGATTCTGCGCGCCCATCTCGCGCTGCTCGACGCCTGGATCGCCGAGGAGCCGCAGCTCTCCTATGTGAAGCCGAAGTCCGGCACGACAGCGTGGCTGCGCCTCGGCGCCGACAAGCCATCACGCGATTTTTGCGTCTCGCTCCTCCAAAAGACCGGCGTCCTGCTCGTGCCGGGCAGCGCGCTCGAAGGCGAGGGCTATGTGCGGATCGGCTACGCCAACAACCGCGATGTCCTCATCGCGAGTCTCGCGAAGATCTCGGCGTTCATGCGCTCCGCGTGATGAAGACGCGATGTCGGCTGGAGGGTTTGCGTCGCCGCGCGCGCGGACGCCCAGAGCCGGCGCGGCGCCGGCGCCGCCTCTCACGCCATCGCCGCGGCCTTCAGGATGCACACCATCGTCGCCCGCGCCGGGACCTGGCCAAGATTGCGGATCACATGCACGCGGTCGCAGCGATAGCGGAGCGTCTCGCCCGCCCGGACCGTCTCGACCGCGCCGCCGACCTCGACGGTCAGCTCGCCCTCGGAGAGCGAGAGGCTCTCGACCGCGCCGCGCTGATGCGCTTCCGACTCGAGCGCGCCGCCGGGCTCGGCGGCGAAATCATAGACCTGCAGCCATTCGACGGTCTTGATCCAGCCGATGATCGCGAGCCGGCAACGGCCGTCGTCGGAGACGAGGATCGGCGTGTCGGCCCTGCTGGTCTTCTCCAAGAAAGGCTCGTCCGCCGCGCTTTGCAGCACGCGCTCGATGGAGACGTCGAGCGCCTGCGCGAGGCGCCAGATCGTCGCGAGCGTCGGATTGGTCTCATTGCGCTCGATCTGGCTGATGATGGACTTCGCGACGCCGGACTGCTGTGAAAGTTCGGAAAGCGACAGATTGTAAGCCTTGCGCAGCCGCTGCACGGTCGCCCCGAGCTGGCCCGAGAGCGCCAGCGCCCCAGCCTCCATGATCTTCTGCTTTTCCCGTCCCTCGACGCCCATCCGGGCCGCTCCCCACCCTGCGCGGACGGTAGAATAGCGGTTTCCGTTCGGAATAGCGAACGAGCAGAAGGCGCTGAAGCACGATCTTGGCTAGATGGAAGCCCGAAAAGGGGTTATTACTAATGATAAAGGTAATTCATCGGCAACAAGAAGCGCCTGACGTGTAAATAATTGGGTAGAATGGAGGAATGAATGGATTTCTTGGAAGCACTTAAAAAGGTGATTGATTGGGCGGCTGCAATGCCCTTTCTGCCCAAGCTTATAATCACGGCGATAGTGCTCGTTGTATTTACCGGTGGCAGCTTGTTGTTCGTGCTTTCCGTGTGGACGCCTCCTCCCGGCATCGTATATGACGCTGCGGTGCTCGAGGCGGTTAATCCCGCCGATGATCCCATTGGCGCTGCGATGGGCGGCATCGAGCCGTTTCCAGCTTTTCCCTACTACTCCCAAACGAGCGACCACCCATCTCAATGGCCGCCCCGCGTTTTCAAAGATCGCACCGAGTTTATGGAGTTGATTCACGCCTTGGAGGCGGAGCCAATCCAAAGCGAGCTCAAGCGATGGCCCCAGCGGACGGAGAAACTTAGAGTCGCGGGTCGAGGCGTTGACCCCGGCGCGGTCGAATATGCGCGGCTGCGCATGCTTCTCACCGAGAACTCCGAAAATTTCGCCGCTGTACGCGCGACGACAGGGCCTCGGACAGCGGATGCGCTTGAACGGCTCGAATTGCGCCGAAAGGAGATTGAGCAAACACTGCCGAACAGGGTGCTCGCGCTTCGCATCAAAAATGATAAGCCTGTCGACGCAGAGAATTTCGTTGTGGAGATCAACGTCGCTGGCGCTGTCTATGACGTAACTGTCAATCTGGAAGGTGAAGCGGCCAAGAGCCAGAAATGGACGCCGAACCGATTTGCGATAGAAATTCCGCGGTTGCGACCGGGCTTCACCGCCGACGTTCAGGTCTGGTACCAATATCTTCCCTTGTCGGAGCGCGTATTTCCCGGCCCTAAGGATGTCGAATGGGACGCGACGGAGGGTGTGGTTGTCGCGAACCTGGGGATCAGCAACGACCGCCTCCGGCATGATCCCCGCCTGCTGGACGACTTGCAGGCTTATCATCGCTACAACGTTGATCCGCTTCGCGGCTCGCCGACTTTTGGTCGGCTGCCCGAGAAGGTCGCCGAGGTTCGGCCTGCTAGGGAGAGACGGGCGGCTAAGGAAACGCCACCGGCGCAGGGCGTTCAAGCTCTGCTGATTGCTACGAACGCGATCGAGAGGCTAGCAACTCAAGCGGAAGCGAAACACGCGAGCGACAGTCTCGATCAGGCGATGACCAGATTTCGCTCTGCCCTCGCCGAGAAAGTCGCTGCGGTCGGCGGCGTTTGGTTGCTCGACCAAAAACAGCAGGTCCATGCGAGCTACAATCCATTCGCTCGCGCTTATCTCCTGACCGGAGGGACGATAGCGCTCCTTCGGCTTCCTTCGCCGATCGACATGGCGGGGCTCCCCGGCTGGACAGAGATAAAGGGGGCGGGCGCCGCCGTGTTCGAATACAGGCCTTGGGTTGATGCGCGCTTTGAGGCCGTCTTGCACTTCTTCTCGGACCCCGCCGACACAAGGAAAGACAGCAAACGGCTTTTGACAAAAGCGCTAACTCTCGACGAGATTTTCGACGTCTCCAAAGCGGAGGCCGGCAAACGAAATTCCGCAGCGACTTTGTTCGTGCAACTTCTGCAGTATTCGGGGGCGCGGATTCGAGCCCACTACCGCCTTCCCTTCAGCTTGAAGACGAACGACGAACCCGCGCCATTCTATTTGGTGGTGCGCGGGAAGGAGGTTTCCGAGAATTTCTATTTGCCGCGGGAGTGGATGCCGCTCGCGGACCAGGCTCCTCCGCCTGGCCCGAAGTCGTCCACGTTACATGACCTCTTGTCCCGCCTTTACGACTACGGGGATCATTCGCGAGAATTAACGGCCGAGGAGTTTGACGCCGTATTCAAGAAGTGAATCAGCTTCTGCCCAGTCGGCCCGTTCCGTTTGTTGATTGTGCTCATATCGTCGGTCGCTCTGAGCCCAGGCAGCGCGCCTAGGCCCAGCGCGAGAGAAGGTCAAAAGGGCGCTGCACGTTCCGAGAACGAATCTCGTGAAGCCCTCAGGACTCGAGCTCGCCGATGTGGCTCTGCGCATAGAGCTGGACGCCGAGCTGCTTGATCAGCTCCTGCTGCGTCTCGAGGAAGTCGATGTGGCCTTCCTCGCTCTTGACGATGTCGAGGAACAGCCTCTCCGAGACGCGGTCGTTGATGGAGAGGCAGTAGGCGGCGGCCTCGATATACATGGCGCGCGCCTCCATCTCGGTGGTGAGGTCGGCCTTGATGATCTCCTCGACGCTCTCGCCGATCTTCAGGGGATCGAGCGTCTGCATGTTCGGGAAGCCTTCAAGGAAGAGAATGCGCTTCACGAACTCGTCGGCGTGCTTCATCTCCTCGATGGACTCTTCGCGCCACTTTTTGGCGAGCTCTCGGTAGCCCCAATTGTCGAAGATCCGGAAGTGAAGCCAATATTGATTGACGGCCGTGAGCTCGGCGCGAAGGCCGCGGTTGAGATAGTCGAGAACCTTCGCGTCGCCGCGCATGCTTCATTCCTCCTAAAATGTCTCTTGCGTGCGGCTCAGGCCGCCGCCCGCTCTTCGGCGCTGCAGGACTGGCATGCGTCGCTACAGGCGTCCGCGGCGTTGCTGCAGCCTTCTATGGCGGCGGCAATGCTGCGCGCGCAGCGCCCACATTTCGCTTCGCATCCAAGGCTGCGGAACAGCCCGCCTACGCTACGCCGGCCGCCCGAGGCGAGCGCGGACTGGATTTCGCGATCCGAGAGCACGTTGCAAGAGCAGAGTATCATCGGAGGCCCTAGTTTGGAAACCTTATAAACTGCCTTTTCTTTCAGCAGTTTATGCGGTCTCATCCAAAAGTGCAAACCTTTCGTCGCTTTTCCGACGCGGCTGTGTTTGCGAGAGGATGGAGCAATCGCCGTGCCGATGGAAGCGGATCATAGGCCCGCTCTGCGACTCATCTGTGTCGACCCAAGAAGAAGGGCCATGGCTGACGCTGCCCTTTTTACCGGTTCCTTAAAGGATTGAGGGGTGCGCGCCGTCGATTTCTTTCTGGCCCGAAGACTTAGCGAGCTGGAAATCTTCCAGACTGGACGGCTTCGCTCGCGCTGTTGTCACTCTGAGGAGCCGCTTGCGCGAATGTTTGTTCGCCAAGCTTTGTCAGCGCCCGGCGCAAAGCCTCATCGGCGATTCCCTGGGTCGCCGCCTCGGCGCGCGCGCGAAGATCGGGATCGCGAGGCGTTGCTTCGGGGCGTCGCTTTGGCGCAGCCCGGCGAAGCGGTTCCTGCCGCATGGCGATCCTGGCGACGCAGCGCCAGCCGAGATGCGCATTGATCCGGTCGATCAGCGCGCCGGCCATGTGCTGTACGTCCAGGCCGAAACCCGGCTCGACCCGCAGCATGAGGGTTGCGGCTTGAATCGGCGCTTCCTTCGGCGGGTTTTTAGGGCGAGGCGGCCATTTGAGGCGTTCCGGCTCGCAGATCGCCGCAAGCCGAGCGCCGACGACCGTCTCCCATTGCGTCAGCAGCGCCGTTTCGCCAAAGCCTTGCTTGGCGATCAGCGGATCGAGCGCCCGGTTGACGAGCTCCGCGAGCCGGCGCGTCTCCCATCGCGTATGCTTCTGCATGGCCATGGCCGGAGGTTATATGGCCTGCGCCGCCGCGAGGCGAGCATCTCTTGAGAACCCGGTCTTGACGCGTCAGCCCAACATTTCTCGCCTTCCCACGAACACGCCGCTCGGAGACAGCCTCCTGCGTTGGTGGGACCTCGAGCGTCGCGATCTTCCCTGGCGGGCGTTGCCGGGCCGATGCGCCGATCCTTACGCGGTGTGGCTCTCCGAAATCATGCTGCAACAGACCACGGTCGCGACGGTGAAAGGCTATTTCGCCAAGTTCCTGGCGCGCTGGCCGACCGTCGAATCCTTGGCTGCCGCGCCGATCGAGGATGTGCTCGCCGCCTGGGCCGGGCTCGGCTATTACGCGCGCGCCCGCAATCTGCACGCCTGCGCGATAACCGTCGCGCGCCGTCACGGAGGGCGTTTTCCGCGTCGGGCGGCCGAGCTGCGCGAGCTGCCCGGCGTCGGCGCCTATACGGCCGCCGCGATCGCCGCCATCGCCTATGGGGAGCCCTGCGTCGCCGTGGACGGCAATGTCGAGCGCGTGATCTCCCGCCTTTACACCCTGGCGGATCCGCGCCCGGCGCTGAAACGCGAGGTCGAGCGGCGCGCCGCCTTGCTCTTGCCCTCTGCGCGAGCCGGCGACTTCGCGCAGGCGATGATGGATCTCGGCGCCACGATTTGCCGGCCGCGCGCTCCCCAATGCGACCGCTGCTCCTGGTCCTCCGCTTGCGAAGCGCGCCGCGCCGGAGCGCCCGAGGATTATCCGATGAGGAGCGCGAAGACCGCGAAGCCGCATCGCCGCGGCGCGGCCTTCGTGCTGCTCAGGGACGATGAAGTCTTGTTGCTGCGCCGACCGAGCGCAGGGCTGCTCGGGTCGATGACCGCTTTTCCGACGACGCCGCTCGGGGAGGACGTGGCTCCCGAAGCGCAGCTCGCGCATGCGCCGATCAAGGCCCGCTGGCGGCGTCTCGACGGCGCGGTGCATCACGTGTTCACGCATTTTTCGCTGGAGCTTGCCGTTTACGTCGCGCAAGGGGGCGCCGGCGCGAAAGGCCTTTGGATCTCGACCGCAAGGCTCGACGAGCAGGGCTTGCCGACCCTGATGCGCAAGGTCGCGGTCCATGCGGGTCTTTCTGACGGACGGAAGCCAATCACAAAATGAGGTCCGCGCTGACAACGGCTCGCCGAGAGACGCAGCAGAAGCTTTGGCGGCAATCAAGAGAGAAAACTAAATGACGCGACGCGGAAGCTCAATCGCAGTCGAAATCGGCGATCACGCCTTTTGCGTGCGCGCTTGGGGTCGTGTTCTGACGATCCCTTTCGCTCCGGCGCCGGAGGATGCGGAGGACGAGGCGGATCTGCTCGTCGGCCTCGACGAGATTGAGCATTGGGATCCGCCCGACGAAGAGCGCCTCGTCGAGCTCGACGAGCTTGCAAAAATTCTGGAGGCGATAGAACGCGAATGCGACAAGCGCGGGCTGGCTGTCGCCTTCGAGTGAGAAAACGGGAACGATTTCTATAAGTTTAGAGCGCGTTCCGATCGCGCGGAATCACGCGATGATCGCTTCCACCGGGGCCTGGGCGCGGCTCGCGCTCAAGGCAAGACTTGCAGCGGGGAAGCCTAAAAGGGGAAGAGCCCCAACTTCAAAGGAAGGCCAATATGCTCGAGGAGAGGCAGTAACCAAGGCCCATGCCGAGCCCGGCGCCAGCGAGCACGTCGCTCGGATAATGATGGCCGGTCGCGATGCGCGACCAGGCCATGCCGCAAGCCATGATGACGGCCGAGAAGAAGGCGGCGGGCCATAACAGGACGATGGGCGTCAGCACGCCGACGAGAGTCATCGCGTGACCGCTGGGGAAGGAATGCTCGTCGAGAGTCCGCAAAAGGGACGGCAGGCTCGGGTCGACCGCGAAAGGACGCGGCCGTTTGAAACGCTGCTTGATCACGGGATAGAGCAGATGCAGCGCCGCAGCGTTGATCCCGGCCAGCAGGGCCATGAGCTTGCCGCCGTTCCAGCCTAATTCTCCGAAAACGAAGGCGGCGATAAAGAGATAAATCCAGCCGTTGCCGAGCTTGCTGATCACGACCGCAGCGGGCCGCAGCAGCGCTGATCCTTCGGCGTTCAGCTTTCGAACGAGCTCGAGATCCGCCTCGAGGAAGCGGGCGGCGCAGCGGCAGAGCGCGGGGCCGGCGGCGCCGAGGCGCGCCAGGCGGGGAAAGCGCGCATCTGGCGAAAGGGAGTGGGGCAAGAACGTCATAAGGGGAAGCTAGCCAAGTGCTACGGCAACTTTGTCTCGATTATGCGTCGCCTCAATGAATCTGGAAATGACATATTTACGACGATGACGTGATGTTGCGCCGCCGCAAGAACCGGGCTTCGGATCGCTGCGTGAACTTGTGGAAATCTGCGCGGGGTCGGCGCCTCGGGCGCCATTGTGAGGTCAAGCTTGCGACAAGGCGCGCTGACTCGTGGGGCCACCCGGGCGAATTCCCCCGCTCCGCGCGAAAAGGCCGCTTCCGCCTTGGTTGCATCGCGCGCGCAAATTCCGCGGGAGTTGATAGGCTTGTGCGATGAGAACTCGCCCCGGCTTTATGATCTGGCGCCTATCTCATCAAGCGGAAGACGCGTCGTCGAGGCGAAGCTGGTAGCGCACAAAACCATCCGCCTTGCCAAAGCGGTCGTAAAGCCGCCGCGCCGCGGCGTTGTCGGCTTCGGTGTGCCAATAGACGCGCGCCCACGCGTTTTGGCGGGCGAGGCTGAGGACGTCCTCGATGAGCGCCCTGCCGACGCTAAGCCCGCGCGCTTTTGGCGCAACATAGAGGTCTTCGAGGTAGCAGACGGGGGCAATGGTCCAGCTACATGGATGGATGACCAAAAGGACGAAACCCACAATCTCGCCTTCAAGCTCGGCGACACGCCCGACGAAATCCGATCGCGGGTCGACGAGCCTTTTCCAGCTCGCCTCGGTGACGGCAGGGGGGATCTCGGCTCGGTAGAAATCGCAATAGCCGCCCCATAGCGTCAGCCAGGCCGTCTTGTCCCCGGGGGCGACATCTCGGATCGTCACCACGCTCATGTTCTCCCGCGTCCGTGCGTTCCGCGGATGCGCGGTCGCTTCTAAAGTTCCGAGCGCGATTTTGTGCGAAAAACCGGCTTCCAGTTTTTCGCATCTCTAACGATCGATCAGCAGTCTCTCATAGACCGCCAGGGTCGCCGCGCACATGCCTTCGAGCGAGTATCGGCTCTGGGCGAAATCCCGCGCTCTGAGCGCCAGGGACTGGCGTGCGGTGGCGGTGAGCGACAAGGCTTGCGCGATGGCGTCCGCCAAGGCCCGCGCGTCGCCCGGCGGGGTTCGCCAGCCGGTCGCGTGCAGCGGCGGCGTTTGTGGGGGCGCGCGAACGACCTCCGACGCGGCGCCGATATCCGATACGATGACGGGCGCGCCCATGGCCTCGGCTTCCACCGCAACGCGCCCGAACGCCTCTGGCGCGGTCGAGGGAACGACGACGACCGCTGCGGCAAGATAGGCGGCCGGCATGTCGGCGCAATATCCCGGAAGAATGACGCGATCCCTCAGTCCGAGGCGGCGGATCTTCGCTTCGATCTCGCGCTTGAACGCTTCGCTGCGGCAGTCGCCAGCCAGCACGAAACGAACGTCCTCGAGCCCCCGCGAGACGAGCAGTTGCGCCGCTTCGAGGAGCACGAGCTGACCCTTGCGTTCGGTCAACCGTCCTGGGAGCAGGACAATGCGGCAATGCGGCTCCGCTTTCCAAGCGGCGCGCAGCTTTTGCACGCTCTGCGGCGCGACGGCGTGGGGAGCGAAATCGTCCAGATCCACTCCGCGGGGAATCACGGCGATGCGACCCGTCGCTTCCGGATGCAGCTCCACGATGCGGCGCGCGATGAATTCCGAATTGGCGATCACCATGTCCCCCGCAGCCATGATCGCGTTATAGCGACGCTTCACCTGCGAGGTTCCGGAATAGGCGCTGTGATAGGTGGTGACGAAAGGCACGCCGGCCTGCTTCGCCGCGTAATAGGCGACCCAAGCGGGCGCGCGCGAACGCGCATGGACGATGTCGACGCCTTCGTCGCGAAGCAGCCTGGCGAGGCGCACGGAGTTCAAGGCCATCGCGAGCGGATTCTTGGTCGCCGCGGGGAAGGGCATCCAGACGCCGCCCTTGCCTTGAAGCTCGCTCACCAAGCGCCCGCCCCGCGAGGCGACCAGGCAGCGGGCGCCGACTTGGGTCAGGGCCTGCGCGATGTCGACAGTCGTGCGCTCCGCGCCTCCCGACTGCAGATCGGGTATGATCTGCATGATGGTTCGGCCGGCGATCCGACGCTCGGGCGGCGACAAGTAGGACAAGGCGGAGGACATCGACGTCATGAGCGGAGGGAAGGCGAGGGGCGCGCCACGCCGGGGGAGAGAACGCGCCCGGTCAGGGCCCGCGTGAGACGCGATCATCTCGCGATGGGCGCGCTCCGGCGCTACTGTCTTCCCAAACGCTTAACCAATTATGAGCGCGCCGCCTACGATCAAGCGCGATTGCTCGCCGCGCGGGGCGGCCGCGCCCGCGCCTAAGGAAGAGTGCCGAGATGACGACTGAAGCCTTGCTCGACTTCGTCACGGTCCCGCGCGACGGCGCCGCCGCTTGGCGCATCGCGCGCCGGCGTCGGCCGGCGCCGGAGGGCGGGAAATCGCGTCCCGGCTATGTCTGGCTCGGCGGCTTCGCCTCGGACATGAAGGGCGGCAAGGCGAGCTTCTTGGACGCTCGCGCCGCCGCGAGCGGCCGCGCGCTGCTGAGGTTCGACTACTCCGGTCATGGAGAATCCGCCTTCGACCTTCCGGGCGGGCGTTTCGAGGACGGCTCGCTTGGCGATTGGCTCGAGCAAAGTCTGGCGCTGTTTCTGACCTCGACCCAAGGGCCTCAACTCGTGATCGGCAGCTCCATGGGGAGCTGGATCGCGCTGCGGCTGGCGCAGCGGCTCGAGGCGATCGGCGAGGCGAAGCGTCTCCTCGGCCTTGTGCTGATCGCGCCGGCCGTCGATTTCACCGAGGAGCTGATCCTTCCGACCCTCTCCGAAGCGGAGAGGCGCGAACTCGACGAAGGGAGCGGCGAGATCATAAGGCCTGCGGGGCGCGACGGAAGCCCGCCCTTGACGCGGCGCTTGCTCGAGGAGGGCCGCCGGCATCTGCTGCTCGGCGGGCAGATGCGCTCATATGCGCCGGTGCGCATTCTGCAAGGCGTTCGGGATGAGGCCGTGCCCTGGCGTCACGCCTTTCGTGTCGCCGAGAAGCTCGCCGCCGATCCGGTCGTCGTGACGCTCGTGGCGGAGGGCGATCATCGGCTCTCGCGTCCCGAAGACCTGGAGCAGCTCGCTCAAACGCTGGAGCGTCTCGAAGCCGAGGCCTCGAGCGGAGCGGCCTACGCACGCGCTTCAGCGATATCGGGGAAATAGGTCTTCAGGATCCGATCGCGATAGGCGACGAGGTTGGGCGCTTTCTCCGCCGCCGCGCGCAGAGGCGACTCCCAGTTCGGCGCGAGGGTCGCTGCGATGAAAGCGAAAAAAGTCGCGTCGGCGCCGCAGGGCTCCTCGCCGAAGAAATAGGGCTTGTCGCCGAGGAGCGTCGCGAGCGTCTCGCCGTCGCGAATCCCGAGTTGCGTCACTTCTTCGTCCGTGTAACGGCCCGTTCCCTGGGCGTAGAGCGCCTTGCGAATCCTGCCGCGCACGACATGGCGCAGAAGGGGGCGCGCAAAAGCCGGCGCCCGATCGAAAAACCTCGCGGGACCGCGCGCGAAATTGGCGTCGTCGAGCCACCGCCCGCGCACGCCGATCCAGTAGAGATGGTCCTCGCACATCTTTTCGGCGGCCCAGGCGATCGCGCGCTGCTCCGCGGTGAGCCCCCGGTCGAGATCAATGCCGCGAGTCTTCTCGATGTGCCAACGGATGAATGTCGAATCCGCGACGATCACGCCGTCATCGTCGATATAGGGAAGCTTGCCCTTTGGGGCGCGCTGAAGGCCGGAGCGGTCCTCGACATAGTCGAGGCCGGCGAGCTTCAGGAGCAGCATCGTCTTGATGACAAAAGGGCTGAAATCCGGCAGGCCGGGTCCGCGACCGAAGCAGTAGAGCGTGATCATTTCGGCGGCGCCCTGACATTGGTTGCTGCCACGACCGCAGGAGCGAGCGGTGACGCTGGTTCACCTTTTGGATCGCTTCGCCACGCTCGCGATGACGCGGCTGCCTCAGATGTTAGCCGAGCTCCAAGACACTAATGGCGGCTGCCCGTTCGCACCCGATAGACGCCGTCATCGGCGCGGGTGAAGGTTTCCTCGACCTGCGGATGGCGCACGGGGTCGCCCGAGGTGTCGATCACGAGATTCTGCTCGGAAACATAAGCCACATATTCGGTGTCGGCGTTTTCGGCGAACAGATGATAGAAGGGCTGATCCTTGCGCGGCCTGACTTCCTCGGGGATCGACAGCCACCATTCCTCCGTGTTGGAGAACACGGGATCGACATCGTAGATGACGCCGCGGAACGGATAGCGGCGGTGACGCACGACCTGCCCGATCCCAAATTTGGCGATGCTGTGTATCGGCATGGCGCTCGACGTGGATTATGGCCCCTTCTTCAAGAAATTGGTAACGCGAAGGCCCCGGCCCGTCAACGGCGTCGACGCGTGAAGAGCGGAAGCTTTGGCCAAGCTCGGGCCTCCTGCGCCTTACGCTTTCGGGGCGATCCGTATAATCTTCCGCCAGGAGCAGATTCGCGCGAGGAGAAACATGTCCAAGGCGCAAAAGACCCTGACAGTCTATCGCTATCTAACCGGCCCCGACGACGCATCGTTCTGCCATCGCGTGACCCAGGCGCTCAGCGACGGATGGTCTCTCTACGGCTCGCCGACGCTGACTTTCGACACGGCCAACGGACGCGTGATCTGCGGCCAGGCCGTGACCAAAGATTTGGAGGGCCGCGAATATTCGCCTGAGCTGAAGCTCTCGGAACTCTAGATCACGCTGCGTTCCGGCGAATCGCAAAATTCTGTCAGCTTATGCGGAATTCGCGCTAGATGACGCGGCAAGGAGATGCGGGATTGTATATAAATGCCGCTTGACCAGAATATCCTGAGCTAGACGCGTAGGCGGCCCCATGCAGTGGCGGGACGAAGGCTTCGTCATCGGCGCGCGCCGTCATGGCGAGACGTCGGCGCTCATCGAATTGATGACGCGCGCGCATGGCCGTCATCTCGGCTTGGTGCGCGGCGGCGCGAGCAAATCCATCCGCGTCGCGCTTCAACCCGGCAATGACGTCGACGCCGTCTGGCGCGCCCGCCTCCCCGACCAACTCGGCGTCTTCGTCGTCGAGCCGGTGCGCACGCGCGCGGCGGCGCTTATCGATCACGGCCATGCGCTGCATGGCGTCGGGCATCTCTGCGCGCTGCTGCGCCTCTTGCCGGAACGCGATCCGCATCCCGAAATCTGCGAGATGGCGCGCGCGATCGCCGATGTGCTCGTGGTCAAGGAACGCGCGCCGGCGCTTCTCGCCCATTTCGAGATCGCTTTGCTGAGCGCCTTGGGCTTCGGTCTCGACCTCGAGACTTGCGCGCTCACCGGCGCGCGCGACGATCTCGTCTATGTGTCGCCGAAGAGCGGCCGCGCCGTCTCGCGAGAGGCCGGCTCGCCCTGGCGAGCAAAGCTCTTGGCCTTTCCGGCCTTTCTGCGCGGCGAGCCCTGCGCTTCGACGCCGAGCGGCGAGGAGCTTGCCGCGGCCTTCCGCCTCACGGGCCATTTTCTGCGTCGCGACGTCTTCGATCCGCGCGGCGCGCCGATGCCGCATGCGCGGGAACTCTACGTCAAAGCCGTCACCGCCTGATCCGCCTCAGGGTCGGCGGTCGAGCTCGCTATGCGCGCGGGCGGGGCGAAGCTTCACCATCTTATCTATCGCGGTCAGCGCGCCGCGATAGGCGGGCGAGACGGCGTTCGTGCGGGCGAGCGAGAGGAATTCGCTTGTCCGGTGTGGGAGCGCGCCGCGCCCCAGGAAGACCTGCACGCCCTCTTCGGTGACCACCATGTCGCCTTGGCGCAAGGTCGGGTCGGAGAGCAGCGCCTTCGCGTCGTTCTTCGAGCTCGAGGCGACGTGGCAGCCGCAGCTCGCCGGCTTGGCGTCGCGTTCTCTGAACTTTGCAAGCAGCTGCGCGTAAGACTCGCCGCGGTGGGCCTCTTTCGCCTTGTCGACGTCCTCGACGCCGGGAGGCAAGACGAAAAGCTTCGTCTCGGCGTCCGGGCAGGCCGCGTTGCAGACGGCCTCGCGCGACGCGGCGTTGTAGCCGGCGTAGGCCGCGGCTCTGCCGAAGGAATAGCCGTCGCAGGCGCGCACGCAAATGGTTCTTGTGAAGAGTGGCGTGGAGAACGCCGCCCCGGGAGGGAGCGCCGCCGAATAGGCGGATTTATGCAAGACGGAGGAGAGGTTCTGAGGGTCTGAGGCCACCGTCCAAGCGCCGAGCCAATGGCGCCCATGACCCTCGCCCAGGCGTGCGGCGCGCGATCTGCGCGGGTGTCGCCGATGCGCCCAATGCTCGCCGCCTCCCCCGCGCGGATAGCCGTAATCCCCATAGCCGGAATCGGAGCCGCCGAAGTCGTCGAAGAAGAAAGCCCAGGCGCGGCTGTGAGGCGCGTCAAACGCCAGCAGAGCGAGCAGCGCCAGGAGGCCTGCGAGACGGAGCGACAGCCTTTGGCGACCACGAAAGAGGCGCGAGAGGCCGGCGCGCGCTGGCGCGAGGCAGAGCGGAGGGAAACGCGTGGGCATCGGCCAAGGTCCAGTTTTGCGAGCCGGCCTTCAATGAGTGCTTTCTTATCGCGCGTCCGATTGGTTTCAAGCTGCGATCAAGAATCGAGCGCATTTTGCAGGGACTGCAGGATCTCCTCGATGTAGAACGGTTTCTCGACCACCGGACGATCGAGAAAGGCCTCAGGCAGCCCCGCTCGACCGCAGCCCGTAGCGAATACGAACGGCTTTCCGCGCGCGACGAGCGTTTCTGCGACCGGATCGATCTTCCGGTCGCCAACATTCACGTCGAGCAACGCGATATCGAGGGCGGTCGAGGCGGCGAGCAGCAGGGCGTCATCGAGAGCGCCGGCGACGCCGGCGATGACGAGGCCTTGCTCGGTGAGCATCTCCTCGAGCGCGATCGCAATGTAGGGGTTGTCTTCGACAATCAGAATTCGCAATCCTTGCAGACCGACGGTCTGGGGATTCGAAGGGCTCGAGTCGATGGGTTCTGCCATGGCCGATCGTTCGGACTCCTCCCCCGAAGGTCCTGCGGCGTCGAGTCAACGGCCTCGGCGCCGCTCTTCGAGCACAACGAGACGCGTTGCGCCGCGCCTTACTTTTTCAAGGGCGCCTTCCCCTTGCCGTCGCCGCTTGTGGCCGCGGGCGGGGTGGGCGAGGCGGCCGCTGGCGCAGTCTTGCTCGCCGCTGTCGCCGCCGGGGCTTCGCTGGCGGCTGCCGACGCTTCCGCGGCCGGCGGCGCTTTCGGCGCGACGTCAGGCAGAGCCATGATCCGCTCGAGATCCCCTTCGTAACGCACTTTCAGATCGGCCGGCGGCTTCTCGGTGGCCTTCTCGCGAGCGACCTCATTGAGGAGCATGCGCTTGGCAAGCTGCGCCGCCGGCTCGCCGGTGAGAGGCTGCGGCTTGATTTCCTTCACCACGAAGAACACGCCCGATCCGCCGCGCGCCGTGAAGAACACATTGTCCGCGGCCTTTTTCTGCATCATGTCGAAGGCTTCGGGCGGCATCTCGCCGCTGCCGAGCTCGCTTTCGCCGCGGTTGAACGGGACGTTGTGGCTCTTTAGCAGTTGCAGCACCTGATCGAGCGTTTTGGCGTCCTTGGCCGCCTCCGGAATCTGCTTTGTGGAGGCGTTCAGCGGAAAGACGATCTGCTCAATCTCAATGACTTGGCGCTTGGCGAACATCATCGGGTGGTCGGCCTGATAGGCCTCGATCCGCGAGCCCGAGAGAGATGTGTCGGCGACCGCTCTCTGCAGATACAGGCTTGCGAGCAATTGCTCGCGCTGGCGCTGCGCCTCGACGAGGAAGCCCGGATCCCGGTCGAGCTTTTCCGCCAGCGCCTTTTGCACGAGATATTTTCGCTGCACGAGCTCTCGCACGAAGCGCTTCGTGATCTGATCGTCGGGCTTCTCTTTATCCTTGCCTAGCGGCACGCCCGCGAGGCGCATCTCATTGGCGAGCTCATAGGCTTTGATTTCGTCATTGCCGACGGTCGCAATGGTGGGGGCCGCCGGCATTTGCGGCGCCGCCGCCTTTTCTCCGGGCTTGTCCTTCGTATCGCCGCAGCCCGTCAGGAACAGAGCGGCGGTCACGCCGAGGGCCAGCGCGGCGCGGCTCGGTTGCAAATGGAACAGATGGAGACTTTTCGAACGGAAGGTCATGCGTCGCTCCTTTTCGCGGGACGGGAAGCTTCGTTCTCGCGGCGGCGTGCTTCGATGGGTCTTCGCTTTGCGGCGAGGTTTCCGGGGGGCCTTGAACTAATGGTCAAAGATGCCTCCCCTAAGGGCTGGCGAGGCCGTTCGAATCGGGAACCTCAGACTCCCTTTCGCCTGCGCCGCGATCTGTGTCAACGCGACGCATGGCCTCGCTTTGCTCTCTGTCGGTCCGGCGTCGTTTTTTCGTCGCGCCGGAAACCCCGCCTTGCCCGCGGCTCACGCGATCGGGCGGTCGGAGGAGCTCGAATGCGGCCGCAACTTCTTTCTCCCCGATCCGAGAGAGAAAGTCGTGAACGAAAGTAGAATCTGAGCTTGTCAAAAAGAACAAAGCATGCACAATGCGCTCGACGGTCCGGGCTTTTTTTCGATTTCCGCCCGCCGTTGCGCCGCCCGCGTTCTCCATGTCAGAAGGATTTTTCGCCGTGAGCCCAGCCAATCTCCGCCTTGTGGAAGGAACCTCCGTGGACAAGACCAAGGCGCTCGACGCCGCGCTCTCGCAGATCGAGCGCGCCTTCGGCAAAGGCTCGATCATGCGCCTCGGCAAGAACCAGAAGCCGGTCGAGATCGAGACCGTCTCCACAGGCTCGCTGGGGCTCGACATCGCGCTCGGCGTCGGCGGCCTGCCGCGCGGGCGCATCGTCGAGATCTACGGGCCGGAGTCTTCGGGCAAGACGACGCTGACGCTGCATGTGATCGCCGAGGCGCAGAAGGCGGGCGGCGTTTGCGCCTTCGTCGACGCCGAGCATGCGCTCGATCCCATCTACGCCAAGAAGCTCGGGGTGCAGCTCGACGAGCTGCTGATCTCGCAGCCCGACACGGGCGAGCAGGCGCTGGAGATCACGGACACGCTGGTGCGCTCGGGGGCGGTCGACGTGCTGGTCGTGGACTCGGTTGCGGCGCTGACGCCGCGCGCGGAAATCGAGGGGGAGATGGGCGAGGTGCAGCCGGGCCTGCAAGCGCGGCTGATGAGCCAGGCCCTGCGCAAGCTCACCGCCTCGATCTCTCGCTCGAACACGCTCGTGATTTTCATCAATCAGATCCGCATGAAGATCGGCGTGATGTATGGCTCGCCGGAGACGACGACGGGCGGCAATGCGCTGAAGTTCTACGCCTCGGTGCGGCTCGACATTCGCCGGATCGGGGCGATCAAGGACCGCGACGAGGCGGTGGGCAATCAGACGCGCGTGAAGGTCGTCAAGAACAAGGTGGCGCCGCCGTTCAAGCAGGTCGAGTTCGACATCATGTATGGCGAGGGCATCTCGAAGGTCGGGGAGCTCGTGGATCTCGGCGTGAAGGCGGGCGTCGTGGATAAGTCGGGCGCTTGGTTTTCCTACGATAGCCAGCGGCTGGGGCAGGGGCGCGAGAACGCCAAGAACTACCTCAAGCAGAACCCGGCGGCGGCCGCCAAAATCGAACAGGCGATCCGCGCCAACGCCGGCGTCGTCGCCGAGAAAATTCTCGAGGACGACGACGGAGCCGGGGAGGCGGAAGAATAGTCCGGGATTAGCCCTTCGCGCCGATCTTTCGACGTCGCCCTTGCATCTCGGCCGTCATTGCGGCATGGAGAGCCAGCCTGTCGAGGCCTCGCAGGAGTGTAGCTCAATTGGTAGAGCACCGGTCTCCAAAACCGGGGGCTGGGGGTTCGAGTCCCTCCACTCCTGCCATTCATGACTAAAGATCCTTTATTTTCAGCTGCTTACTTAACGTTTTGGCCCACTTTTTTTGAAGGTGGGCCGGCCTCTGTTCCGTTTTCTCCCTTCTCAAGACGATGCATCATCGCGGCGTCGGAGAGCGCTCTGCGGCTCGCCTTCTTGGTGTATGCCGCAACACTCTTGGTTGAGCCGTGACCGGCGAGCGCGGCGAGTTGATCTTCGCTCGCGCCATGCTCTGCGGCTTCGGTCAGCAAGCCCTTGCGACAGCCATGCGAGGTAAACTTCGGCGGAATGCCTGCGGCCCGCGCCGCTTGCGAAAACCACGTGTATGCGGCTTTCGCCGAGCGCGTGCGCCCGCCCTGCGTCGCGAGGTAGGTCAGGTGCGGCGTCGGCGCTGCGGCGAGCGCTTCGGCGAGCTCAGGCAAAACAAGCGTGTCAATCTCAACGCCCCTCTTGCTCGTCTTCATCCTCACGCGGCCGTCACGAATATGCTGCGGCCCAAGACGCAAGGCGTCGCCAATGCGCAAGCCAGTGTTCCAGCAGATTTCGAACAGCGTCCTTTGCGGCGAGCTGAGAGGCCAGCGCGCGCGAAACCTCTCCGCATGTTCCGGAAACCACGTTTCGGAGCCGCCGGCCCGAGGGCCGGTCACCTTCAATTTTTCAACGCCAGCCGCCGGGCTGCGGTCGAGAAGATCGGCCTTTACGGCATAGGTGAAAAGCGCCTGTAGAGCCTTCAGGACGTTGTTCGCCTCGCCGGGAGCGCTCGCCTTAGCCTCGATTATTTGGACGATGTGGCGACGGCGGAAACTTAGATACGGCAAATGGCCTATGTCGGCGCGAAGCCGGTCAAGCTGGCGTCGATAGCCCGCCATCGTCACAGGCGACAAAGCTTGATACTTCGACGATCGGAGATAGGCCGTCGCCAAAGCGCCAAAGGAACCAGCCGGCCATTTATCGGCCATTGGCGAAGGCGCGATCGGCTTGCGGTCAAGAGCAGCGAAATAGGCTGCTTCCGCTTGCTTTGACGCGCCAGGATGATCGGGAAGCCTTACCTTCGGTTCTGAGCCGCGACGAAAATACCATCTGACCTGCCCATGTCGCGACACGTCGCGCTTGAGGTAACGCCATTTCATGGGCGGCGCTCCAAAATGCGCGACAGTTCATTGTCGATAGAACTCTCCGCAGGTTGTTCCGGCTCGCCAATGAAAACAATTATGCGACCGTCAGGGCCTATCTCGAAACGTTCGACGCTATGTCCAGCCGCGCTTGCAGCCTTCAGCGCTTTCGAAACGTCGCCTTGCTTGAATCGGACGGGGCCTTTCATCGCAACTCAACCGAAACGAATGGCCGCCCGGCGCGCTCAATAAGCAGCCCCGCGAGCGCTTCGAGGTCCAAAACAATAATAGCTCCATGATATTTCGGACTCGAACTCAGATCGCTGAACGCCCTGAGAATATCCTTTACAAACTCAACCTCACCGCTCGCCCAAACGATAATATATTTAGATGGCTCAGTCTCTGATGGCTGCACAAAGAAACGTCCGCGAGGCTCTCCGCGTTGGCGAACGAGTTTCTCAAATTCCCCGTTCGTTCGATCGTCAATAGCATCCACCCAGCTCAACACGAAAAAACTTAGACCGAGCGCGGAAGCCGCAGAAATATTACAGCTTGTTGCGGGGCCAATACCTCGCTCTTGTAGAGCGGACATGACAAGCAATTCGCACAAATCAACAAGTTCGTAACGCGCCCACCCCTGGGGGGCGTCGAGGAAGCCCCGACGCCGCCAGTCTCTTTGCGTTGTGGCGGAGACGCCCGTAATCTTCTCCGCTTCTCCGGCCGTGAAGGTCGTATAGGTGTTGCGTAGCGATATAGTCATAAGGTGAGATATACCACGCTTTCTGAAGCGTGGCAAGCCTCACGTTCTGTCAGGGAAGGTGCATCGATGATTGTAAAGGTCAACCAGATTCTCAAGAGCGGCCCGAAATTCGTTGGCGATTTCGAGACGACCCAAGAATTGCCGGCCGTTGGTGACACCTTCTGGTACGACACCCATGGACCCTACACTGTCGTAGGCCGCACGTTCATTTACAAGCGAGGCCGTGACAACGATCGCCCTGAGGACGTCATTCTGGACGTCGAAGAACTCTCTAAGCATGTCTAGGCGTCCCTCTGCTACACATCCGCTAAGAGGCGACGGCCTGCACGAAACGAATGCAGCGCGATCGTGACGAGCACGCAGGCAGAGATAGCTTTGAGAAGACGCATGGTCTTTCCTTCAGTTGGGTTGACCATGCGATAATAGAGGCGGTCCCTTGCGCCGTCTGTCAAAGGAATTAGCAAACGGCGCTAGCTCTCCCAGTCGAGCTTCTGGAACGCGCCCGCCAGCGCCTCGGGCGGCAAACCCGCTTCCTTTGCCGCCGCCATCGCAGTGACCAGCGCGCCGAGCGCCCGCGCCGCGCCGCCGCTGTCAAACGCTTGCGTAGGTCGGAGCAAATCGAGCTTCACTTCGCCCCCGAGCTTTTCCGACGCCTCCTCGGCGATCAGCTCGCCGATCGGCTGGAGCGTCCACGCCGCAAGATGGCGCTGCGCCTCGCGCACCAGCGGCCCCTGCGCCGCGTCGACGAAGAGGCTAGGCAATACGCCGAACGCAGCGTAAATCGCGCCACGGGCCGCCCCAAGCGCTTCTGTAGCCTGCGAGCTGGAAAGGTCCGGAGACGTTGAAACAGGCCGCCAGTCGACGCTCGGAGCCGCGCCGCCAGCCGCAGAGACGTTGACGGACTCACGCAAGAGCACGCGCCCGCGTCGCCCTCTGAAGCCGCGCCCCATCGCCTCAAGCTTCACGTCGTCGGCTTCGGCAAAAGGAATAATCTGCGAGCCGAGCGGCGCATACTCGAACACTTCCCCGAGCGCGCTTTCGATCGCGTCCAGCATCGACGCCGTGAGCATCGCGCGACGCAGCGGAGCCGTGCCCGCGTAAGGCGTGGCAGGATTGCACCCTATGCGAAAATGCAGCACTTCGGCCGCGAGCGCGGTTTCAGTTCTCCCGCCGCCGGCCTCGGGAATAGAAAGCCGATATGCGACAGGCTCCGCGTCGCGCGTGCGCAAGTCCCAGTCCGAGCACGGGATGAGGTCACCGTCGCGGATCAGGAAAAGAGCTTCGCCACGTAGCGCCAGAGCGCGGCCGATAAGCGCCATCTTTCGACGATCTAGAACGTCTGTCCCTACAACGTCCGCAAGAGCAAAACCATTTTCCCACAAGCTAACGCAACTCTGCGCCGTCGCTGTCAGTTCCCCGAGCCCGCTCTTGCCGCTCAGATATTGCGAGCGCGCCGCGACGATTTCAGCCGTGAAGCCGGCGCTGGTATAACTGCGCCTTTCCAAACCAATTTTGCGTTTGAACCAATCAAGCATCACGTCCTCCTATAGGGCCGCAAAAGATCGCCCGCGCCGCTCAATTCCATCGCCTTCGCGACCCAGGCCGGCGAGCGCGTCGTCATTTCCGAAAGCTGCCCGATGGTCACGTCGGCCTTCACAACGCCGGCAGTCCCGCGCGTTGAAGCGCTCTCTCGCGCATCCGCGAAATATTCAGCAAGCCGCTGAAACGCTTCCTGCACCGCAGCTGGCACAGTCCCGCCCCCGACATTCGCCGTAATGCGATAAGGCCCATGTCCATCGAAACGATAGCCGCCAAGCGGCCCAGGCGTTGGCGTGAACGCGGCCCATGCATCGTTTTCCCAAACCTCCGTCGCGGTCACCGTCGCAGGCGCAAGCGGCGGAGCCCATTCGCCGCACCCCTCAACAATCCACACGACTGAGCGCGCCGAGAAGCGCCACCGCGTATAGTGTTCGATCCGCTCCCAAATGAGTCCCGGACCAATCGCTGTCGCCTCGGTTGAAAACCCGGCATACGAAATTCCCGGATACGACGCGGGAGCATCTTCGCTTTCCTTGATCGTCGCGGTCATCAAGCCCTCCATCGTTCAAGAGCGCGTCGCATTCCTGCATGGGGCGCTTCGTCACATGCGCGAGCATTCCAATTGCGCGCCTCAATCTGCGTCTCGTCGTATGCCGGAACCGTTACGAGCGACATTTCGTAAAGCAGCGCGTCGTTCACGGTGCGAATGATCGCGCCGTGCATTCCATTCTCAGGATCGATAGGCTCTTCTTCGATCGTCTCGGGTTTCTTGACGGCGCGCTCTGGCGGGAGCCGAAAGCCGGGGCTGATCCCGCCGATAAGGCCCGCGTCAAGCGCGCTAAGAGCGTCTTGAACCCAAGAAGCAGTTTCGAGCGCAGATGCAATGGTCGCCACAAATTCCACCGCGTCGGCGCTGTCTTTAATGTCCAACGTCCCAGCCGAGCGCGACGCTAAAGGGCGATCGTAACTATGGCCCACGAGAAGGTGGATATCCTGGCTTGGATCATTAATGCGAAAAGAGAAAGCTTTTGGCGCAATGATCTCTTTTCGCGGCCTTCCACGTCGTCCTCCATCCGACAAAACTGCTTTTTTTCCGTAAGGGAACCTCCCACGCAAACGCGTGGGAGAGCCCTTTGCACGGCGAATTTCGAGCTCGCCGTCGAGACCAGCAAAGAGCATCAGACCTGAACACCGGTCAGGATTTGCAGCTGCGCCGGCCGCGAGACCGTCACGTCCAGCGTCGCGAGCGCCGTGAGACGCAAGCCGCCGCTCGTCGCATCGGAATACGGGTCGCGGATCATGTCGATCGAGCCCCAAGCTCCGACGAAGATCGGAGGAACGCCGCCGACGTTTGTCGCCAGTAGCGCCGTGCATGCGAGCGGCGCGCCCGTCGGGGTGGCGAGCGCGTTCGACGAACCGACGATGTTTTCAAGTCCGATGTTGTTGACCATCCGATCCCACTCGCTGACGCCAGTATTCGTGAGGAGCGTCCCGTCCATCTTGTTCCAAACCTCGGGACGAATGAGCAGCTTCACATCGCCGGGCGAGGTCGCGGCGTTGGCAATCATGAAAGCTTGAACCGCCGCCCTGAACGCGCTCCACGTCGCCGCAGCGCCGACAGCGGTCGAAGCGATCGAATAGGAACCGATAAGCACGCCAGCGGGCTGGCCGCTCGCTCCCGTGCCCAAAAACACAGCCTGATCGATCGCAATGCCCATCGCGCCGTTCATGTCGCGCCTCACGGCTTGCTCCACCGCGTCGCCCGCCTGCTTCAACGCATTGCGCGTCAATTTCATCTGAACGCCAAGCGTCTGGTTCGGCTTCAACGGCCTATCGGTCGTCTGATAAGCGGCCGGAGAGCCGACAGCGCCGGTTTCCGTCGCGGCCCACGCGGCAGTGCAGCCCGCCGTCGCGACCGGATAATCGCGCTCGCCCGTGTCAATGTTGATGAAGTTCGCGCCCATGCGGCCGGCGACGGAAGCCGCGAAAATGCGATCGATGATCGGAGCCTTCGTGATCGGCTTAACGACGCCGCTCGCGATCGTCTCGCCAGTTCGCATTTCGAGAGCGCCCCACGGAACCGGAACGCCGCGATAGCCGCCCTTGCTGCGCAACTCCGAAACAACTTCGTTTGTCGCGCCGCTAAGCGTGCGGCCTTCGTCAAGAGCAAGCGCAACCTGCCGAAGCTCGAATTTGCCGACAAGATCGTCCCACTCATTGCCGCCGCGCGTCTCAAGATCACGCTTTGCGTCGCGCCGCTCGGTATCTTCGGCAATAAGCGCGCCGCGAAGACGAACCTCATTGCGCTGAAACTCAGCGTCAAGGTCGACGATCGAACGCATTTCGCTTTCGTCCGGGGTGGGCTTGCCCACGAGACCGGCGAGCGATTGCCGGATTTCCGACTGACGGCGAGAGATTTTTACAGATTCCAACATCAATTTAGCCTTTCAGGTTTATGCCGCTGCAATTCCGCAACGGCTGTTTTCCACGCTTCACGCGCGGGGTTTTCAACGCCCATGCCAACCTCAATCCGCGTCTTTCTCGCGTGACAGCGGCCGCATAGAGTTTGAAGATTGTCGAGGGCGTAAGACCCCTCAGGATGCGTCCGCACAGGCTTGATATGGTCGACCTCAAGTCCATATCGAGAGCCGCATTGAACGCATTTGAAGCCGTCGCGTCGCTTCGCCAGCAATCGAACGGCCTGCCATTGCTTCGAACGAAGGACGCGCGCAGAGTGGCGCGCATAGTCGCTTCTCAAACCCATAGCGCGGCCCTCGCTTGTCTTGCCGGGCGGCCGGCAATGCGTGCGCCTTCAGCGACAGCAAGCACGGTGGCCGCAGCCGCATCAATGCGGCCATTGCTTCGCGCCTTCGCCAGCTTCAAATTGTTTGCAGGGTCGCGGAGCGTCACAGCGTCCGCGAAAGCAGAGCGCAGCAGGAGCGACGGTTTCGCCTTCACGCGACCGTCGAAACAGGCCCTACGGAACCGCTCGCAGTCTTCTCCGCCGTCACGGAAGCCTTGCCCACGCCAGACGATCGGAGCCCGAACGCCCGCACGCTGCAACGCCTCGCCGAGCTCGCTCTGCTTGTATCGATCGGCCGTTAGCGCCGCGATCGGCTCATCTTCGACATGGCGCATAACCTCTACAAGCCAGGGTGCAACAGGCACGGTCTGATCGCCGAGCGTCGAAAGCTCGCCGCGTTCCTGCATCTCGACATAGCGGCCCGAAACGCCGTCATTCTGCCCGCGATCTAGAAGCGACGGCTTCGACGGGAACGTTCCCAAGCACTCGAGCCGGCCGGAAGCGGGCCAGTAGAACGCCGCGGCCGTCATGCTGGCGGAGCCGCCAAGATCAATCCCGACGACGCATTGTCCCTGTCGCGGAGGAAGGTCCGCCGTCTCGCACCCCACCCATTCGTCGACCGTCAGCAACAGGTCGCGCGTCTCGCCGGAAACGCGCTCATTGCGATTGTAAAGCCTGAAGGTCGTTAGCGCAGAGCCGCCGCGCTTGATCGCGCGCCGCGCCTGCGCCTGTAGCCACTCCTGGCTCGAACCAATGCCAGCCTTGCTTCCAGGATTGGCCAGCAAGAGGCTTTCGAGATCGTCAGCGGGAAGGCCGGGCGAAGGCCTATGCTCTTGCCGGTAGACGCCTTCTTGCGGATCATCGATCCACTTGGAGAAGGGGTGGGCGTCATCCGCCGCAGACGTGCTGATAATCAGCGCTCGGCCGCCGCGCTTGCCCAATCCTGACAACAGCGCATGCTCTAGCGCATCGCCCTTGTCGCGCTCCCAGTGGCCGCGCTCGTCCAAGATCGCGAGCGTCGGAGCCGAGCCCAGCGCCGACCGGCCGTCAGCCGCAATAACGCGGAGAATGCCGCCACCGTTGCCGGCAAACTCGATCTCTAGGCGAGCGCCGCGCCGGAATATGAGTTGCTCTTGCATCTCTTCGGGAAGCGAGCGCGATAGGCCCTCGGCAAAGCTCCAGCAGATGCGGCCCTGATCTCGCGTCCTGGCCGCGAGAATGACCTCGCGCTTAGGCTGGTCTCCAAAGACGCCAACAAGCTCCGCAAGAGCCAAACCGGACGAAAGAGCGCTCTTGCCGTTGCCGCGACCAACAGACAGGCAAGCAGCGCTCATTGACGGCGCAAGCGCCCCTTTGACAAAGCTCTTTTGATAGGGAGCCAAGCGCAAAGGCCGCCCCGCCTTTGGCCCTTCAGGGATCTTGAGCCCCTGCAAGAACGAAATAGCCTTTGACGCCGGCCTCATTCAGAACCCCCGGAATTTGGGAGAGAAAGAGGAAACGCCCGCCCCCCGTTTGCCCCCCACCCAGAAGAGCTGACTATTGGAACCATCATCGGGGCCGTCTCCCCACGCATTCGTAGACTTGCGCGCCGACGCCAGGCGCTAGCGCCTTCACATCGACGATCGCGTAACTGACAGCGCCGATAACGAGCACGTCCTGTGGTCCTGGCTCTAGTGACGAGAGCAAGTAGAACGTGGCTTCAGGCGCGGGCGATGGCGCATTGGCGTCAGGCTGGTCACGCTTGACCATCTGCAAGGCCGTGACGCTGTAGTCAGCCGAGACCGTCACCTGTCCGCCCCAGTCTGTAGTCACGCGACGCAGGATAGCGGGCTGGCCGTATTTCGTGACGAGCCCTTCAGCGCGCCTGCCATAAGAAGCGATAGTCATGCGCGGCCTTCCGCTTGTGCCGCGTCCTCGGGGCGTATGACGCTCATGACGAAGCCGCAGCCTCTGCCATCTGCGACGCCAACAGGCGCGCCTATTAGGGCCGCGACCTCAGCCAAGAGCATGTCGCGCCGCTGGCGATACGTCCTAAGGTCCTTCTTGCTGAGATGATCCGGAACGCGCGGCGACCATTCGCAGGCCAGCCCCGACGGACCGAAGCTCATCTCGCAAACGAACTTCTTTCCGACGCGGAATTTGGTCGATACAGCCGGAAGTTGATGCGGGCCGGTCATAGCTGACCCCCTTCCGGGCTGTCGAAGGTGGCCAAGGTGGCCAAGGTGGCCAAACATTGGCCATCTAGATTTTTGCCCAGTTCTTCAGGGCTTTCAGAGAAGGCGGCCAAGGCGGCCAAGTTACCCTGAGCGGACGATCTAGACGGCCTCTGCTCGTAGAGTTGGCCATCTTGGCCGCCTTCGGCGTGTCGCCCGGTTTTGTTGGGCTTATCGAAGGTGGCCACCCGTTGGCCGTGTTGGCCGCCTTGGCCGCCTTGTCGCTTGAGATCGAGCACCGGCAGAGACCACGTCCACGCGCCGGAAGGCGCGGATCGTCCCTTTATTGCAACCACAGCGAGCGCTTTCTTCGCGCGCCGGATGGTTCTTTCCGAGTGGCCCGCGCCCTTGGCTTCAGCCTCAACCTCCTTCGCCGCCTTTGGCCCAGCGGCTAAGGTCTCGCTAATGAACTCCTTGGCCTTATTCACGGCCTCGCCGTCGCCGTCGCTCGTAGGCTCATCACCCTCTACTTGAGCCAGTAGCTCGCGCGCCGACCCTTCAAGAGCCTCGCCCCATGCGACACACGACGCGAACATCCCTTCATGAGAGGGGACAGGACGCTGTTCCAAGTCGTAGACGAAGCCGTCGCCATCCGGCCCAATGTTGCTCTTGGCGCGTGCGATAATGCGGGCAGGCCCTTCGTCGCTATCATTCTTAGCCGCGACCAGGACGACGCGCGCCATTGCGCCGAACGCGAGCGAACCCGTGATGCGGTCTATGGGCGAGCGGCCGAATGTGCCCTTGGTGAAGTGAGCGATTCCAAGCACGGCCGCATTGGCGGATTGCGCCAAGTCGACGACCGGCTGAAGCCCGCGACGCGCCTCGGTGTTCTTATGACTGTCACCGCTCACCGCCTCTGCGATAGAGTCGATAATGACGAGCACAACGCCGCCTATGTCGGCAATTGCGGTCGCAAGCGCATCCATGTCCTTCGATGGATCGAAGGGGCGCGCTTTTCCGCCTTCGGTCGCTCCCCTGACGAAATAGACGCGCTTAACGTCCGCTCCCATCGCGACTAGCCGGGGCTTTATGGTGTCAGAAGGATCGTCTTCGCTCGACCAGATGACGACATTGCCCGCCGACGCGCATCTCGAGCCGTCGGGGAAAGTCCCGGCGCTCGTAATGATCGCGATCACCGAATATGCGATCGTCGACTTGCCGCCTCCGGGCGCTCCGGCGAGGACGTGCAACTTTCGCCTTGCGAGCCAGCCATGCCAAAGCCAGTCAATGGCTTCGATTTTCACGTCGGCGCAGCGAATAAGCGTTGCGGACGATTTCGCTTTATGAGCAGAACTGCCGTTGTTGGCTGGGGGTTTGTATTTGGCCGCTCCCTCCGCTGCCCAGCGATCCTTTTCCGCCTGCGTCCAGCCGGGATTAAACCCGTTTTCGAGAAAGGTCATGCGACGCTCCCTTCGTTCGAAGAGAGGGCAGGATCGGCTTCTCGCCAGCACGCGATTGCGGCAGTCAGCGCGCGATGACACGTCAACAGGCGCTCGCCTGTCGCCAACACGTCAGACGTCGCCGCTGCGGCCAAGAGCGCGGTCGACTGCATGCACAACACGCTTGCAAACTCGACAATGCCGTCCAGAGCGATAAGCTCGGCCTCGGACGCCACGTGCTCGCAAATGACCGTGTGATTGAGAGGCGCGTTCATCGGCGACCTCCCCAACAGACGAGGCCCAGGCGCTCGCGCGCCAGCCGATCGCGCTCATGGGCGGCCCGCACATGCGGCAAGGGCGTTGCATCGAGAGGGGAAGCGAAGTAAGCTTCAGCCGCCAAAACAAACCTATTTGCGTTGCCGCTTCCGATGCCAGTCGGGGCGGCAATTTCTTTTTCAGGAAGGCCTTCAGCGTGGTGGGCCAGCGCATGGGAAACCCCTTTGGAGTCAAAGGGCGCAGTTCCCACGGTGGGCCGATTGCAAGTATCTGATCTAAAGGGGTTTTGGATACCCCCTCCACTCCTGCCAGCATAAGCCGAGCGGATATTCTCTCCGCCAAGGCCTAGCGCCTCCCTCCCTACCCTGAGCGAAAGCCGCCTTCGAGCAAGCAAATACGAGTTCGTAACGCGCTGCGCCTCGAAGATCGTCGCTGCGAAGGGTTCCGTTCGAGCGCCCTCTGGCCTGAGGGCCAGCGCGGCCTTGTCTTTGAAATCGGGGACGCTAGCTCGACAAGCGTAGGGAGCTTCGCATGCGTGGGGTCAGCGACATTCCACAGCCGCACGAGCGATTGAATCGCCTCGACGCCGTTCGCCGCCTCAAGATGGCGGCTTCCCCGCACCGCTACGTGCGCGGCTCCACCGAGCAGTTTTACGACTGGCTTTCGAATATCCAGGGCCGCCAGTTGCCGGAAGGGCCGCCCATCTGGATCTGCGGCGACTGCCATGTCGGCAACCTCGGACCGATCGCCGGCGCCAACGAGAAGATCGAGATCCAAATCCGCGATCTTGATCAGACGGTCGTCGGCAATCCTGCGCATGACCTCATTCGTCTCGGTCTCTCCCTCGCCTCCGCGGCGCGAGGATCCAATCTGCCTGGCGTCATGACGGCCCGCATGCTCGAGTCCATGATGGACGGTTACGAACGCGCCTTTGAACCTGGCTTTGACGAGAACATGGAGATGGAGCGACCGAAATCGGTGACGCTCGCGATCCGTCAATCGCGGATTGCAAGCTGGGCGACGCTTGCGCGCCAGCGACTGCGCGATCCTTTGCCGAACATTCCCTTGGGAAAGCGGTTCTGGCCTCTCTCCGCTGAGGAGCGCCAGGACATTTTCGCGCTCTTCGAGCGCGAGGATATCCAACGCCTGGTCACCATGTTGCGCACCCGTGACGACGGAGCCACGGCGGAGGTCATCGATTGCGCCTATTGGATGAAGGGCTGCAGCTCGCTCGGCAAGCTCCGCTATGCCGCGCTCCTGATGATCCGCAGCCGGCGCAAGAAGCCGCCTACGTTCTGCTTGCTCGACCTCAAAGAAGCGCAAAAAGAAGCTGCGCCGATCGCAAACGATAGGATGACGCCGGAAGACCCGGCGGAACGCGTCGTCACCGGCGCGCGCGCCCTTTCACCGCATCTCGGCGAGCGCATGCGCGCGGCTCGCGTCAACGGAACGCCTATCGTCGTGCGCGAGCTGCGTCCGCAAGACCTGAAGCTCGAGATCGACGCCATCGAGGTCGACGAGGCTGTCAAAGCCGCTGGCTATCTCGCCGCGGTCGTCGGAAAGGCGCATGCCCGTCAGATGGACCGCGCGACCCGAGACGCCTGGAGCGCGGAGCTTGGTCGCAATCGCACCCGCACACTCGACGCGCCGACCTGGCTCTGGCGCAGCGTGGTCGATCTGCTGGCGGTGCATGAACGCGCCTATCTCGAGCATTGCCGCCGCTATGCGCTCGCCGCTTCCACCACATAAGGACGGCTCAGAATGAGCTCGAGCAGCCGCTCGCGGCTCCTCGCTTGAGCGCCTTTGGGGCTCTTCACCGGAATGGGTTTGTGGATGGGCTGCGCCCCGCCATCAAACGTCGCGCCAAACGCGCCGCCGGTCCCCGCAGCAACGCATAGGGGAGAAACGCGAGCAATATCGCGATGACTGCCGCCTCGCCTGGATAAAATGAATCGAGAAAGGCGAGTTGATAGGCGACGTCCATGACGACGCCGAGGATCAGGATTCTGGCGGTTGAGAGCAGGCCTTCCCAGAGGCGAGCCCCGCGTTTCTCGCCGCCGAACAGAATGGCGGCGAGATAGGGCCTGCGACCTCGGCGCGCGTCGTTTGCGCCGTCACGCGCCGCTGCGATGATCGCCATTGCGGGTTGCAGAAAGAAACGGAAGGTCATCGGACCGCTGGGGCGGGCGGAGATGTTACGCCAAAGCCGGTCCAGCTCCTGCGTCGAAAGGCCGTAGTAAAGAATATCGACCACTGCGAAGGTGACCAGCAACAGAACGGCCGCTCGCGCCACAAGGATCTCGGTCTTCGACGGCGCCTCGCCCATCCGCGCCCTTCCCGCGTTCGGCGGCCTGAGCGACCGCCGCTTGTCGCCTCTCCGTTAACTTCGCAAGCCCGGCCCGTTCGTCGGCGTCGCTCTTCCTTAGGGGGCGGTGGCTTCGAGCGGGAAACGCGCTAGTGCACCCGCTCGATGCAGAAATCGAGCACCTCGAGCAGAGCGCTTTTCGACGGCGAGGGCGGAAAAATCTCCATCGCGTCGCGAGCGATCGCTGCGTAATGGCTCGCGCGCTCGATCGTGTCGTCGAGCGCCTTGTGCTTCTTCATGAGGCCGCAGGCGATCTCGACGTCGCCGTCCTTGATCTCCGCCTTCTCGAGCGTTCGACGCCAGAACTCGCGCTCGCTCTCGGTGCCGCGGCGGAAGGCCAGCACGACCGGCAGCGTGATCTTGCCCTCGCGGAAATCGTCTCCGACATTCTTGCCGAGCTTCGCCGAGGAGCCGCCATAGTCCAGCGCGTCGTCGATGAGCTGAAAGGCGACGCCAAGATTCATCCCATAGCTGCGCGCGGCGGCGATGTCGGCCTTCGGGCGGCCGGAGAGAATGACTCCCACCTCGGCGGCGGCGGCGAACAGCTCTGCTGTCTTGCGCCGAATCACCTCCATGTAGGCGTCTTCCGTCGTCTGCGTGTCCTTGGCCGCGTTGAGCTGCATGATCTCGCCTTCGGCGATGACCGCCGCGGCGCTCGAAACGACGGTGAGACAAGGGAGATTGCCGGGCTCGACCATCATCTTGAACGCGTGGCCGAGCAGGAAGTCGCCGACGAGCACGCAGGTCTCGTTGCCCCAGAGCATGCGCGCGGCGATCTTGCCCCGGCGCATGTCGCTCTCGTCGACGACGTCGTCGTGGAGCAGCGTGGCCGTGTGCATAAACTCAATGCCAGCGGCGAATTTCAGATGTCCGTCGCCTTTGTAGCCGCACATGCCGGCGGTCGCGAGCACAAGCATTGGGCGCAGTCGCTTGCCGCCCGCAGAGATCAGATGATTGGCGACCTCCGGGATGGTCGTCACATCCGAGCCCATCCGCTGAATAATGAGCTGATTGGTGCGCTCGAGATCGGGGCGGATCAAAGCCAATAGATTATCGAGGCTTGCGCCGCTTTTCTTTTCTCTCTCGTCGAGCGAAATGACGATACCCACTGCTCCCCCATCCTGCCTCATGACCATCCACTCGACGGCAGCTGCAACTTAATTGTTTGCGTTACGGGCGGCAAGCTCAACCGAATGCGCCGGTTTAGCGGCTTGCCGAGGGGCCCCCGGCCATGACACTGCTTCAACGCATGGCGACGCGAATCTCCGGGTTCCTGGGCGGGCGGCTACAATTGGCGCAGGACGAGCGCGGCCATCGTGTCGGCCTCGACGCCGCCTTGCTGGCCGCCGCGACGCCTGCGGCCGTTTCGGGTCTCATTCTCGATCTCGGCGCTGGCGTGGGCGCCGTCGGCCTCTCCGCCGCGCTGCTCGCTCCAAGGGCGCGGATCGGCCTTGTGGAGATCGCGCCTGCGGCGGCGGCGCTCGCCCGCGAGAACATTCGCCTCAATCGCCTGGAGGAGCGGGCGCGCGTCTTCGAAGCGGATTTCGTAGACGCGGCGAATCGCCGCGCCTCGGGGCTCGTCTACGAGGAGGCGGACGTCGTTCTCACCAATCCTCCCCACCACGCGAAAGGCAGGGTGCGCGCGTCCCCAGATCCCGCCAGGGCCCTGGCGCATGTCGCCGCGGTCCCGCTCGCCGATTGGACGCGCGCGGCGCTGGCGCTGCTCGCGCCCGGGGGAAGCTTCGCGATGATCCATCGCGCCGAGGCGCTCGCTGAATGCTTGGCGGCCATGGGAACGAAGCTCGGCGGCGTCGCGATTCTCCCCGTCTCGCCGCGCGACGGGGCCGCGGCGACCCGTGTGCTGATCCGTGGAGTCAAGGGCTCGAAGGCCCCGCTCTCGATCCTGCCGCCCCTGATCTTGCATCATTCGGACGGCGCCTATGCGCCGCTCGCCGACGCGATCCTTCGCGGACTGCGGCCCGCGCCGTTATAGATCACGCTGCGTTTGAGCGGAACCGCTCAAATGCAAATAATGTGATCGATTCCAAAAACTTAGAGCGCGATTCGCGCGAAAAAACCGGTTTCCCTTTTTACGCATCGCGCTCTGAGGACTCAGGCTTCTTGCTTCTCGTCGGCTTCGATCCGCCCGGAGCGCAGCCGCGCCACACGGTCGCAGCGGGCGGCGAGCGCCGGGTCATGCGTCGCGAGGATCAGCGTCGCGCCGCGCCGCGCCTTCTGCGCGAAGATCAGCTCGATGATCTGCGCGCCGGTCTCAGAGTCGAGATTGCCGGTGGGCTCGTCCGCCGCGAGGATCAGCGGGTCTGGGGCGAGCGCCCGCGCCAACGCGACGCGCTGCTGCTCGCCGCCCGAGAGCTGGCGCGGATAATGGCGCAGACGATGCCCCAGCCCGACAGCCGCGAGCTCGGCGGCTGCGACCTCGAAAGCGTCGGAGCGATTCGCGAGCTCCAACGGCGCGGCGACGTTCTCGAGCGCCGTCATGGTCGGGATGAGCTGGAAAGACTGGAAGACCACGCCTATGTTCTCGCCGCGAAAGCGCGCGAGCTGATCTTCGTCCATCTGCACGAGGTCGCGGCCGCCGATCCGCACGATCCCGGAATCGGGACGCTCCAACCCCGCAAGCGCCATTAAAAGTGTGGATTTCCCCGAGCCCGAAGGTCCGACGAGACCAATCGTCTCTCCTTGGAGTATTGTAAGGCTCAGAGCCTTGAGCACATGCACCCGCGCGGCTCCGGCGCCGAGAGTGAGGTCGACATCGATGAGTTCAATCGTGGAGAGCGTCACCTGCGGGGCCTCGATCTGGGCGTTTAAACGGAGCGCGCGCTCTTATGCCGCTTTGCGCGCCGCCTTCCAAGCCGTCTCCTACGTCCTTTGTCTCGGCGTGCTGCTCCCCCCGGCCGTCGCGGCGGCGGAGTGCGCGGACGCTCCGCCCTTTCTCGGCCTCGACCGGAAATGCGTCGAAACCCTGACGGTCGTGGCCTTCGGCGATAGCCTGACCGCGGGCTTCCAATTGCCGAGCGCCCAGGCGTTCCCGGCGCAGCTCGAGAGACGCCTTGTCGCGGACGGTTTTCCCGTGCGCGTCGTCAACGCCGGCGTGTCCGGCGACACGACCGCCGATGGCCTCGCCCGGCTCGATTACGCGCTCAGCGAGAAGCCGGATCTCGTGATTCTCGAGCTCGGGGCCAATGACATGCTGCGGGGCGTCGACCCGAAGCTCACGCGCCAGAATCTCGAAAAAATGCTCGCCGCGATCAAGGAAAAGGGCGCCGCGATCTTGCTCGCCGGCATGAAGGCGAGCGGCAATTACGGCGACGCCTATCGGACGCAGTTCGACGCGATCTACCCGGGGCTCGCGCGCGCGCAGTCCTTGCCGCTCTATCCTTTCTTTCTCGACGGCCTCGATAAGGACGCCGCGCTCTTGCAGAAAGACGGGCTCCATCCCACCGCCGAGGGCGTCGGGCGGATTGTGGCGGGAGTCGCGCCCGCGGTCGAGGAGAGCCTTCGCGAAATCATGATCGCGCGGGCCAAAAAAGCGCATTGAACTGCGCGCGGCGCGCTTTTGGCGCGGGCATGCGGAGAAACGGCGATGTTTTCGCGCCTCGGGCGCGCTAAGATACTAAAATCGATCACGTTTTCTGCGGGAGGAAAGTCATGCCGAGACTGTTCACAGCCTTGGAGATCCCGGCCGAAATCGGCGAGAGCCTCGCACGACTGCGCGGCGGACTCTCCGGCGCCCGCTGGATCGACGTGGAAAACTACCATCTCACGCTGCGATTCATCGGGGACGTCGACGACCGGACGGCCCGTGACGTCGAGCATGCGCTCTACGCCGTCCGCCGCGCCGCGCCGATCGTGACGCTCGGGGAGCTTTCCGCTTTCGGCGGCGACAAGCCGCGCGCCATTGTCGTGAGAGCGCGGCCCGATCCGGCGATCGTGGAGCTTCAGGCCGAACAGGAGCGCCTGATGCGGCGGCTCGGCGCGGCTCCGGAGGCGCGCAAATTCACGCCGCATGTGACGCTGGCGCGGCTGCGCGGCGCGTCTCCGATGGCGGTCGCGGACTATCTGAGCGCGCGGGGCTATTTTCCGTCGCTCAAATTTTCGCCGACGCGCTTCGTCCTCTATTCGTCGAGGAATTCCGTCGGCGGAGGGCCTTATGTCGTCGAGGCCGCCTATCCTTTCGCCGCGCGGCGTGAGGAAGCGGTGGCTTAGAACGGGAAGTTCCGCGGTCGCCAGGAGGTCCTCCCGCCGCGGCTCACCCCTCCGCGCGCTGCGGGGCGGGCGCCGGCGCCGGCGCAAGCCGGTTCTTCTCGATAATCGCCGCGATGGCAGAGTCTTTCGCCGCCGCCTCCTGCAGGAGCTTTTCTGTTCCCGCCTCCAGCCGCTCTTGCAGTTCGGCGAAGAAGGCGCGGGCGTCGAGCCCCGGCGCGATCGGCGGCAGGAACTCCATGACCGCGACCCCCGGCCTGATCAGGAGCGCGTGGCGCGGCCAGAATAGCCCCGCGTTGAGCACGACTGGCACGACCTGGGCGCCGGTCTCCTGATAGATCAAGGCGACGCCGAATTTATAGGCCGGAGGCGCGCCCGCCGGTCGGCGCGTGCCTTCCGGAAAGATGAAGAGCTGGCGACCTTGCGCGAAGAGCGCCTTGGCTTTGGCGATGAGCTGCGGCATGGCCTTGCGGCCCTTGGCGCGGTCGATGGCGATCTGCTCGGCTCGCAGCAGATACCACCCGAAGAGCGGCAAATAGACCAGCTCGTGTTTCAGAATGAAGGAGAAGTCCGGAAAGAAGATCGGCAGCGTGAACGTGTCCCACGTCGATTGATGCTTAGCGGCGACGATGACAGCGCCCTTCGGAATGTTCTCAAGCCCGCGGATCTCGTGCTTCAGGCCGCAGATATTCTCCAAAAGCCAGAGCGTGGTGCGGCCCCATTGGCGCCCGAGCTCCTGGACGATCCCACGCGGCCCGGTGACGAGTGTCGGCAGCCAAACGAGCATCAGCAGCACCGTGCAGCTGTAGAAGAGGCAGTGAAAGACGAGCGAGCGCAGGAACAACAGCATTGACGAGCCTAGCCAGAGGAGGGGGAGGCGCCCTTCTAGCGCGGTTTCCGCTCGAACGGAATCGTCTGACAAGCAGCTTGCGGCCGCAGGGCCGGCGACGATAATGGGCGCCCGCCCAACGCCTTCGGGAAGAGAGAAAGACGATGTCGCGACCCTCTATTTGCGCCGCTCTAGATCACGCTGCGTTTGAGCGGAATCGCTCAAATGCAGATAACGTGATCGATCCCAAAGTCTTAGAGCGCGATTCGCGCGAAAAGCCGGTTTCCACTTTTTCGCTTCGCGCTCTGGCGCTTCTCGCCTTCTCTTGCTGCTCCTCGGCGCTCGCGGCCGAAACCACAGCGATGGAGCCCGAGGGCTACCGGCTCGACGATTATCGCGCGCCGACGCCTGCGACGCTCAGAGGCGCGCATGTCATCGACACGAAGCAGGCCTTCGAGCTGTGGCAGGCCAAGTCCGCCGTATTCGTCGACGCCCTGCCGCGCCCACCCAAGCCCGCCGATCTCCCGCCCAAGACGGTCTGGCGAGACAAGCCGAGGGCCGACATTCCCGGCAGCCTCTGGCTCGTCAACACGGGCTTTGGCGCGCTGGCGGAGTCGACGCAGCGCTATTTCGAGACGGGGCTGGAGAAGGCGACAGCCGGCGACAAGAACAAGTCCTTGGTCTTCTACTGCCTCGCGGACTGCTGGATGTCCTGGAACGCGGCGAAGCGCGCCCTGGCGCTCGGCTACGCCGACGTTTACTGGTATCCCGAGGGCACCGACGGCTGGGAGCAGGGCGGACACCCGCTCGAAGACCGTGCGCCGGAGCCGGGTTTTTGAAGCCCTATATTTGAGCCCTATATGAAGGCGTCATGCATGACGGGCGTTGCCGATGAGAAAGCCCGAAGCCGCAAAACACGAGGACGAGCGGCGCCGCGCCGCCGCTGCTGATGCGTTGCGCGCGCTGAAGCCCGAGCGGATTCCGAGGTCAAAGAAGGAACGGCCGGCCAGCAAGGGGCGGGTCCACAAGGGACGCACGCGGGACTGAGCCGATCTGAAGGGGAGCCGCTCTTGACGACATCGAAAGTCATCGCCGCTTTGCTGGGGCCGACGCTCGTCGCCACCGCATTGATGGTGCTCTTCAATCTCGAAGCGATGCCCGGCATGATCGAGGAGCTCTCCAAGAGCCCTATGCTCATCGTGCTGGCCGGCTACGCGGCCTTCGTCCCCGGCCTCGCGATCCTCCGCTTCCATAATCGCTGGACCGCCGGCTGGCCAACGCTAATCACTTTGTTCGGCTGGCTCAGCGTCGTCGCGGGCTTCATCCGCATGGTTTTCCCGATCCAGCTGACCAGCGTCATGACGCGGGCTGCTTTCGCCCCGGCTCTGCACGTCGTGCTGCCGGCGATCGGCGCGGTCTTTCTGATCGCCGGCGGCGTGCTGAGCTACAAGGCCTTTGCTCGCGAGTGAGCGCGGATGGGAGGGGCGCATGCGGCAGGGCGACGATCCTTTCGACCTTGCGCGCTTCCTCGCGGCGCAGGCGGCGGTGATCGATGGCGCGCTCGCCGAGCTTCGCGCCGGACGCAAGCGAACGCACTGGATGTGGTTCGTCTTTCCCCAAATTGCGGGCCTCGGCTCCAGCGCCAGGTCGGTTCGATATGCGATCGGCTCGCCTGGCGAGGCGCGCGCCTATCTCGAGCATCCTGTGCTGGGCGAACGTCTACGCGAATGCGTTCGTCTGGTCGTTGCGTCGCAACGATCGTTGAACGAGATCTTCGGCTCTCCGGACGACATGAAATTCCGCTCCTGCGTGACGCTCTTTTTCGCGGTCGCCCCGGAGGAGGCCGTCTTCGGCGAGGCGATCGACCGATGTTGCGGCGGCGTGATGGATGCGGCGACGATCTGCAAGGTCGGCGACCTCGCAGAGTGATTGCGCCGGGCGGGACGCCTGCCGTCGTCATTGCGAGCGAAGCGAAGCAATCCAGGAGCGGTCTGCGCGATCGATATCGTCTGCTGCAAAGGCAAGAACCGACAAAAGAATCCTGTTGTCGCGCCTGGATTGCTTCGCTTCGCTCGCAATGACGGACGCTTCTGCGGCTCTAGATGCGCGGAACTAAGGCGCGCTCTTGCGGAAGATCAGCATATATTGCCGCGGCAGGGAGGGGCCCGTCTCCACGAGCGTGTAGCCGGCGGCCATGAGCTCCTCTATGGCCTGCTCGGGCGGAATGCGGAACTGTGGCGGCGGGCCGCTCGGGGAATCCGTTTTGAAATCGACGATCGCCAATCGGCCGTCATCCTTCAGCGAGGATTTGAGCCGCGCGAAATAGGCGACGCGATGACCAATGTGGTGGAAGGTGTCGACGACCAAGGCGAGGTCGACCGGCTCCGGTAGCGGGGCGCTGTCGCCTTGCGCCAGCACCGGGATGAGATTCGTAAGGCCCTCCCGCTTCGCTCTCTCGCCGAGATAGCGCGCCATGCCCGGCTCCACGTCGACCGCATAGACGCGGCCCTGCGGCGCGAGGCGTGCGATCCGCGTCGCGAAATAGCCCGTGCCGGCGCCGATGTCTGCGACGATCGCGCCTTTGCCGATCCTTAGAGCCTCGAGCACCGCTTGCGGCTTCTGCCACTCGTCGCGTTCGGCCTTGTCGAACTCCTTCGCCCAGTTCTCCGCGCCTTCAAAACGATGATGGAAGGCGCCGTCGTCATCCTCCCCATGATGATGCATGGCGTGGGACGGCGGCATGTCACTCGTGGGCGGCGGAGCCGCTGTTTGCGCCGCGACGCGCGCGGCGCAGCAGAAGCAAAGAAGGAGCGGCCACGCGAGCCTGCCGTATCTCCTGAACGCGTTCTCAGACAAGTCGATCCTCCTTGCGATTGTGGACGCGCCCATGCGCTTGGTCGTTCGGCTGCTTCTGCTCCTGATCGCGGCGTCCCGGATCAAGCCCGAGCGCGCCTTCGCGTCTGCATCTTGCAGACGCGAAGGGTCGGAAAGTCGACGAAACAGACCATCGACCCCGCGATCGCCGCGGGCCTCGATGGCGAAACGCCTTCCTTACGCGCCGCCGGGCTCCCCCGTGAACTTCACCAATATGTCCTGGTCGCGCACCACATATTGGCAGGCGAGGCGAAAGCGCGGCGCGACGTCCTCCACCTCGGCTCGACGGATCTCCTCAGGCGTGATCTTTCCGAGCGACTTCAATTGCGCCTTCTCCTTCTCGGTGAGCAGCGATCCCATGGTTTTGCCGGTGAGCGTCACGACTTCGATCAAGCAGGAGCCGCACTCGCCGTCGCGGCAATCATGGGGAATCGGCACCTTATTGGCCTCGGCGACCGAGAGCACGGTCGAGGTATCGCCGGCGATGGCGTAAACCGTGAGATTCTTGTGCAGCAACGGGGATTCGAAGGTCACGTTAGGCATGGATTTCCTCACCTTTATTTGAATAGGCGCGCGCTGTTCCCGCGATGGCGCCGGCCGATTAGGCCAGCAAACCGAAATCCAAGCAATGTTGCGCCCGCCTTTGCGGCGCTTTGCCGCATCCGAAGCGGCGCGCGCGGCTCAGAGCGCTATGCTGTCCGGGGGGATGAGCAGATGGAGCGGCACGAGGGGCTCCTCCGTAACCCTCGCCGCGTCCTCGCGCGCCATGGCGGGGTCGTGCTCGATCGAGGTCGAGGCGACGAAATCGGCATAGGATTGCGCGAGATTTGTGTCGCAGGCCGCGACGCCGGTCGCCTCCAAGAATAGCTCCGCCGAAGACAGCCCCCGCAGATCGTCGAAAATGCTCATGGTTTGGAGTTCCTTCGCAGGCGCGAGCGGCGTGAAAGCGGATGCGCGCTAGTGGTTGAGCGGAGCGGAAGTCTCGGCCGGTGTGCGGCTCGGACGTCCGTCGGCGCCTGTGAAGGGAAACATCCCCGCCTGGAAGCATTGCGCCATATGCGTCGCCTTGGCGAGCGCCTGCTCAGCCTGGGTCTCCGGGAGATTGGCGCGCGCGGCTTGCGTGAAGAGCTCGAGCCAACGCGCGAAATGCTCGGGTTCGACGGGGAGATGCGTGTGAGCGGTGTAAGGATGGCCGTCGTAACGCTCGGTGTGGAGCAGCGACTTTGACCAAAAGGCGACGACGGTCGTGACGTGACGCTCGAGATCCGGAATGCCCCCCGCCAGAATCGGGCCGAGCATCGGATCGGCGAGGCCGCGCTTATAGAAGTCGCGCACACACGCCACAATCGCCGTCTCGATGCGCTCTCTCTCGGCCGCGTCGTCGATCCTCGGAAAGTCGAAGGTCATGGGCTCTCTCGCATTAACGCTGGGGCGAGCGCGGCGCCGAAACGAGGCGCGGGACGCAACGCCGATGCGCGCCGCTATGCAGGGCGGGCGCCAGCTGCGCGATCCGCGCGCAACACGCGGAAAAAAGCGGCTTCGCGCGAGATCACGATGCGTTTGAGCGGAATCGCTCAAACGCAGATAACGTGATCGATTCCAAAGCTTTAGAGCGCGCTTGGCGCGAAAAACCGGTTCCCACTTTGTCGTATCGCGCTCTCGCGCGTTTCCCGCGCGAACGGAATCGTTCGAGCGACAAGGAATCGCGCCACGTCAAAAAGTTAGAGCATGTCATGACCGGAAAACCGCTTCGCACTTTTCCGTGACACGCTCTAGGCGCCGCGCGCCCCGCGCGCCGACACCATTTGTTATATTCCAGACAGCATAGCTGAGGCCACACAGCTATATTTATAACAATATAGCTTCCGCTCCTGTCGCGCTCGCGCGTCTTACCCTGCAACTATCTGAATATTAAACAGAGTCTGCAAATCTGTCGTCTCTGGCGCGGCCTTTGCGTGGCGCCCTCGAACCCCGACGCAAAGGAGAGCGGCGATGCACGGATCAACGATGGGAAACGCGCCGCGGAACGTCGGTCGCGGGTTTGCGATCGTTCTCGGCACGAATGAGATCGCGTCTGCGGTCGCCGTTCGGCTTCTGTGGGAGGGCTACGACGTCGCGTTGAGCTACGATCCGCATCCGCCGGTGCTCCGACGCGGCATGTCCTTTCATGACGCGCTTTTCGACGATTGCGCGCAACTCGACGGGATCGTCGGCCGTCGCGCGGAAAATGCGGTGGAGCTCTTCGACGTCTTCGCAAGCCGCGGCTGCGTCGCCGTCACGCCGCTACACGCGACGGACCTGATTCCCTTGCGCTGGGCGGAGGCGATCATTGACGCGCGCATGCAGAAGGACCGCGTGACGCCGGACCTGCGCGGCCTCGCTGGGATCGCCGTGGGCCTCGGACCCAATTTCACGGTCGGCAAGAATTGCGACGTCGCGATCGAAACCCATCCCGCGCGCCCCGGGGCAATCGTCAAAGCCGGCCGCACCTGGGCGGCCGATGGAATCCCACGCGCGCTCGGCGGCCTCGGCGAGGAGCGATTTCTTCGCGCGCCGCGCGCAGGCGTCTGGCGCACGCCGCTCAACATCGGCGATCGGATCTACAAAGGCGTGACGGTCGGACGCCAAGGGGGCGCGCCCCTCGTCGCGCCGATCGACGGATTTCTGCGCGGGTTGGCGCGTGACGGCGCGCAGGCGCCGGAAGGCGCCAAGCTCGTCGAGATTGATCCGCGAGGGCGCTTGGCCTGCTGGACCGGCACGGATGAGCGCGGCCGCGCCATCGGCGAAGCGACCGCGCAGGCGGTCGTCGCGGCGCGCGCGGGTGGGCGCAAAGCCTTGCTTTCGCCTGCGCTCATGCATTGATTTTTAAGGAGGCGAGAATGCAGACCGACGAGTTCGCCGCCGAGACCCCGAGAATCGCCGCGCTGCGCGGCGCGCCGAGCACGGCGATGCAGGCTCTCCTGGACGAGTTCGCGCGTCGGCGCGCCCGGGCCGGCCTGCGCGTCGCCGGCGTCGTGGAAGACTCCGATTGCGCTCATGACGGCGCTTGCAAGCGCTTCCGCGTTCGTGATCTTCAATCGGGAGAGACGATCTCGATCTCGCAGGATCTTGGACGAGGCTCTACCGCCTGCAATATCGATCCCGCTGCGCTCATCCACGCCTGCGGGAGGATCGAGAGCGCGATCTCGGATGGCGCGGATCTCGTGGTGCTGAGCAAGTTCGGCAAGCTGGAGGCGGCGCGTAGCGGCCTTGCTGACGCGTTTCGGGCGGCGCTCGGCGCGGACATCCCGGTTTTGACCGTTGTTTCGCCGGCCGCGGCGGAAGAATGGGAGCGGTTCGCGGCTCCGCTCTTTCAATTCGTCGACGCAAGCTGCGACGCGCTCGAGCTCTGGTGGGCGAAGCAGGCGCCCCGGCTCGGGCATGAATCGGAAGAAAGCGCGAGCCTGCTATTTCAATCGCCCGAGCGCGTTCAGTGAGCGGCGATCAGAAACCGACGGCGCCTCGCGCTGAGACGCGGCTCGAGATCGCGCTTCATTTCTCGAATGGCGGACGGCTGACGCCGGATGAGCTGCGCGTCATCGCGGCCGTGCGCAAGCAGCGCTCGATCCTCGGGGCGAGCCGCGCCACCGGACTTTCTTATCGCACCTGCTGGCTTATCGTGGACGCGCTGAATCGCGCCTTCGAGCAGCCGGTCATCGCCACGCATCCCGGACGGCGCGGCGGGGGAGCGGAGCTGACGCCCTTTGGCGAGCGGCTCGTCGCGCTCTACGCCTCTATCGAACGCCGCGCGCGGTCGCAGGCGAAACTCGCGCTCGAGGAAATCGCGGCGGCGCTCAATCCGAATTTTGAACGACGCGCCAGCGACGCGGCGTCGGAAGCCGCGAAGCCGGAATCCGTTCCTCGGCGATCGCAAGGCTCTTGAGCATCGCCCAGACCCCCAGCCCTTCTTCGAGCGCGAGGCGATCGACCGATTCGGCGGTGACGAGCGCGTAGATCTCGGTCGCGCCGAGACTGAGCGCGACGCGAACGAAGGGTAGGCGCAGAGGGACGAGACCCACGATCGAACCGGGCAGCCGATTGAGGATCGAGACATCCATCGGCCGCGACAGCGCGATCGAAACGTCACGCGCGTCAATCTTGACGCGCAGGCCTGCGCCGAGCGGCGCGTCGACGAGAGGCGCGCGCAGCTCGCCGTCGGCGAAATGCAGCGTCGAAAGCCCGTAGCCCTCGTCATGACGCAGGACGCGCGCGTCCAGCCGCGCGACGAGAGGCAGGTTTTTTCCGTGAGAAACTTTTCGAAGCGCGGTCATGGCGCGACCGCTCAAGCGAAAATCGGACCAACGCGCGCTTTCGCTCAAAAGGGACATGCTCTAGTGTGAAGCGACGTCGAAACAAAGTTCAGGGCCGAGAAGGATGGTCGAACTCGCCCAAGTCCCGCTGGCCATTATTTTCATCGGGAGCTTGGCGGTGTTCTTCCTGGCGATCGAAGCCGGGCATTTGATCGGCTCTAAGGTGGAAAAAGGCGCGAATGTCGCGACTCTTGAGGCTTCAGTGCTGGGCCTGCTGGCGCTGATCATCGGCTTCACCTTCTCGATGGCGCTCAATCGCTTCGAAGCGCGCCGCGAGGCGCTGGTGAACGAAGCCAACGCCATCGAAACAGCGGTTTTGCGGGCGCGCCTGCTGCCGGCTCCCTATGGCGAAGAAAGCCTCGAGCTTTTCAAGGATTATGTGCGCATCCGCGTCAGTCTCGCCGAGAGCGAGCCGAATTTGGACGCGGCCGCACAGGCCCTTCGCCGCTCGAGAGAACTCCAGGAGACGCTGTGGCGCAAAGCCCAGGCGGCGGCGGCCAAGGACAACGCCGTGGTCCCCACAGGCCTGTATATCCAGGCGCTGAACGAGACCTTCAACAATCAGAAAAAACGTCTGACGATCATAAGCAACCGCGTGCCGAACATCGTCTTCGTGGGGCTCTATTGCGTCGCGGTCGCCGCGCTGTGGCTGACCGGCTACGCCAGCGCGCTCGACCGGCGGCGCTGGCGTCTGCCGACCTATGTCGCCTGCGTGCTCGTCGCGGGCGTCATTTTCCTGATCCAAGACCTCGACCGCCCGACCGAAGGCTTCATCTCGATCAGCGAGCGGCCCATGCTCGATACCCAACAGGCGTTGGAGCGCTATCTTAGCCAGGACGCCTCCGCTCCGTCGCTGCCCGGTCCGCTGAAGCCGCGCCGATGAGCCAGTGGCTCGAGCCGGCGAGGCGAAGAGGGCAAAGAAATTGTCGCGACGAGGCGTGCTGAAAATGGGCGCAGCGATGGCTTTGGCCGGCGTTGCGCCGGCGGGACCCGCCGAGGGCCGGGCTGTGAAAGGGAATGAATCGGGTCGGCCGAAGCGCCCCCTGGTGTTGGGGCACCGAGGAGCCTGCGCGCTTCGGCCGGAGCATACGCTGGCGTCCTATGCGAAAGCCATCGCCGACGGGGCGGATTTCATCGAGCCCGATGTGGTCGCGACGCGCGACGGCGTGCTGGTCGCCCGTCATGAGAACAACATCGCCGACACCACAGACGTGGCCAACCGCCCCGAATTTGCGGCGAGGCGCACGAAGAAGACGATCGACGGCAAAGAGGTCGAGGGCTGGTTCACCGAGGATTTCACCTTCGCCGAACTCAAGACGCTGCGCGCAAAGGAGCGGCTCGGCGCTCCATTGCGGCCGGAAAGCCATTCCTACGACGGCGATTTTCAGATCGTAAGCCTTGACGAGATCGTTGATTTTGTCGCGGCCGAGACCGCCACGAGCGGCCGGCCTATCGGACTCATCCCTGAGCTCAAGCATTCGACCTATTTCGCCTCGATCGGCTTGCCGTTGGAGGAGCGGTTCCTGCAAGCGCTGCGACCGCCGCGAAAAGTGTTGAGCAACATGCGCGTGATCGTGCAGAGTTTCGAGATCGGCAATCTGCAGCGCTTGCGCAGCCAGCTCGGCGGCGACCCGAATTTCCAGCTGATGCAGTTGACCGAGAGCGCGGAGCCGCCCGCTGACCGGGCCGCGGCGCAGGACATGCGGAGCTGGGGCGAGCGCCTGCAAACGAAGCAGGGTTTGGCCGAAATCGCTCAATATGCGGATTGGGTCGCGCCCTATGCGCGCGATCTCATCCCCTGGGGGCCGGACGATCGGCTCCTGCCGCCGACAGGCTTGATCGAACGGGCGCACGAAGCGGGCCTGCTGGTCTGCACATGGACTTTCCGCCCCGAGAACAAGTTTCTTCCCAAAGAGTTTCGCGACGGCGCCGGTGAAAACGCGCGCAATCCGGAAGGAAGCGTCGCGGAGATCCGGCGCTTTGTGAAAGCGGGCGTCGACGCTTTTTTCACCGATGACCCGGCGCTTGGACGGCGCGCGGTCGACGGGTGAGGGCGACAGCCGCTTTGAGTCTACATGGGGAAGCGCGCCCCGATGCCGCCGCCGCGCGGGGCCCGGCCGTCACGCGGCGTTGCGCCACGCCTCGGCGAAAGCGGGCCGCAGAGCCCGGACCGTTTCGACGATCGCGTCGATCGACCGCACGGTTTCCCGCTTAAGCAAGTCTCGGGGGATCTCGACGTTGAACTCGCGCTCGATCGCGAGAAGCAGCCGGACGGCCGCGAAGGAATCGAGGCCCATTGCGTAAAGATCGGCCTGCGGCGCGATCTCGGTCGCGGGCGAAGAGAGCTTCGTTTCTTGATCGATCAAGCGACGGATGGCGGCGATCATTGTGCGGGTTCCGTTGATTTCCAGCGTGACGATGGGAGGCTGCCGGGGCGGCTCCTTTTCGTCGGTGCGCAAACGCACATGCAACGCACGCGCCAGATTCCCGTGGAAAATTGGAAACTATCCAGTATTCGGCCGCGCCTATGCTTGCGCTTATCTATTGCCACGGCATAGCTTTGCATTAAGACTGCGGCCATCGGCCCAGCCAGGCCCGCCGCAAGCGACCCCGCCATGTCCCTCCTCCACGACGGCTATTTCTCCCTAGGCCTCGAAGCCGATCCCGAGCTCGCGCGCTCCATCGACGGGGAATTGCGCCGGCAGCAAGAGGGCGTCGAGCTGATCGCCTCGGAGAATATCGTCTCGCGCCTCGTGCTCGAGGCGCAGGGGTCGATCCTCACGAACAAGACCGTCGAAGGCGCGCCTTTCGCGCGCTATTACGGCGGCGCGCAATTTGCCGACGAGATCGAGTCTTTGGCCATTGAGCGGGCAAAGCGCCTGTTTGGATGCCGTTTCGCCAATGTGCAACCGCACTCCGGCTCCAACGCCAACGCCGGCGTCTTCTTTGGCCTCTTGAAGCTCGGGGACGTCTTGCTGTCGATGGATGTCGCGGCCGGCGGTCATATCAGCCACGGCCACAAGGCGACGCTCACGGGCCGCGACTATGAGATCGTGAACTACGGCGTGCGGCGCGACACGGAGCGGATCGATCTCGACGAGGTTCGCGATCTCGCTCTCGCGCGCCGGCCGAAGATGATCGTCGCGGGCGGCTCCGCCTATCCGCGCATCATCGACTTCGCGGGTTTCCGCGCCATCGCCGATGAGGTCGGCGCCCTGCTGCTCGTCGACATGGCGCATTTCGCGGGGCTCGTCGCCGCGGGGCTCTATCCCGACCCCTTCCCGCACGCTCACGTCGTGACCACGACCACTTATAAGTCGCTGCGCGGGGCGCGCGGCGGCCTCGTTTTGTGGAACGATCCCGCGCTGTCGAGCGCCATCAGCGCCGGAATTTTTCCGGGCGTCCAGGGCTCGGTGATGCTGCATGCCGTCGCAGGCAAGGCCGCATGCCTCGGCGAAGCGTTGCGCCCGGAGTTCAAGGCTTACAATCAATCGGTGCTCGACGGCGCGCGCGCGCTGGCTGAAGCCTTGAGCGACGGCGGCCTGCGAATCGTCACGGGCGGAACCGATATGGGATTGCTGCTCGTCGATCTTTCCGCCAAGCTGATCACCGGCGATGTGGCGGCCAAAGCCCTCGAGCGCGCGGGCCTCGCGGTGAACAAGAATCTCATCCCCTTCGATCCGCGTCCGCCCGAGGCGCCCTCAGGCCTGCGGCTGTCGAGCAACGCTGGCGCCGCCAGAGGTTTCTCGGACAGCGAATTTCGCCAGATCGGCGCCTGGATCTTGCGCGTGATCGCCGAGCCGTCGAATGATCGCGAAATCGACGCCATACGCGAGGGCGTGCGCGCCCTATGCGCCCGTCATCCAATTTATCGAGCATAACTCCAAGCCTCGTCCTGGAGACAATCGAGCCATATTTCGACACTGTCGCGACATCGCGATGCGATCATCTAAGGGTCCTATGTTTCACGATCCCGATCTCATGCCCTTCACGCCGCTGGAGAAACCCTCTCTTTGGGCGATGCGCGAGAATTTTCTGGTCAATTACCCGCGAGCGGCCTATCGCGAGGATCGCTCCGTCCTCCCGGGATTTCCGCCGGTCACGCCGAAGATCAATCTCATCATGAGTCCGGCGCTCATCGAAGAGATGCTGGTGACGCGCGCGGAGGAATTTTCGCGGGACCGGCTCACCGTGAGCACGCTTTCCGGTCCGATCAACAAGGAGAGCCTCTTTTTCGCTGAAGGCGCCGACTGGAAATGGCAAAGGCGCGCGGTTTCGGCGGCCTTTCGCCATGAGAACCTCCTGGCGCAGGTGGAAACCTTCGCAGCCTGCGCGCGCGAACAGGCCGCCCTATGGCGGCGGCTCGAAGCGGGAAGACCTGTCGATGTGGCGCCGGCGATGTCGCGGGTGACTTTCGAGGTCATCTTGCGAAGCGTGCTCGGCGCCGCCCCCAGCTTCGACCGCGGAAGATTTGTCGCCGAGCTCGCGCCGGCGCTCGGCGCCATCGGCTGGCGGCGTATTTGCGCGATAATTGGATTGCCCCCGGATCTGATCCCGCATCCCGGCTCTTTCCGCGCCGCCGCCGCCTTGCGCTATTTGAGCCAGGCGACGCGCGCCTTGATCGAGGAGCGGCGCGCCTCGGGCGTCGCGCGCAATGATCTTTTGCAGCTCCTGCTTTCGGCGCGCGATCCCGAGACGGGACGGGTGATGACTGACGCCGAGCTCGAGGGCAATCTTTACACCTTCCTCGTGGCCGGCCATGAGACCTCGGCCGTGGCGATGAGCTGGAGCTTGTGGCTTCTCGCCAAGGATCAGGCTACGCAGGAACGTCTGCGCGAAGAGGTCCGGGCTGTCGCGGGCGAAGAGGAGATCGGTCCCGCGACCGTCGAAAAGCTCGTCTTTACGCGTCAGGTCCTGCAGGAATCGATGCGGCTTTTTCCGCCGGCCGCCGGATTCGCGCGCCAGCCGCGCGAGAGGACGACTCTCGGGCCCTATCATTTTTCCAAGGGCGAGACGATCGCCGTTCTGATTTGGTGCCTGCACCGGCACGAGAAGCTGTGGGACGATCCACATGGCTTCGATCCCGACCGCTTTGCCCCGGAGAAGGTCAAGGCGCGGCATCGTTACGCCTATATTCCCTTCGGCGCCGGACCGCGCATTTGTCTGGGCATGAGCTTCGCCATGCTCGAGATGACGACGTTGCTCGCAACCTTTGTGCGCGAGTTCCGCTTCTCGACGGCGCCGGGTCATCGGCTTGTAATCGACGCGCGCTTCACGACGCGCGCCAAAGGCGGCATGCCGCTTTTAATCGAGCCGATCCGTCCCACGGCGGAAGGCGAGCTCGCGCCGGCGGCGTGAGTCTTCAGCGCCAATGGGCGAGAAGGACGCATGATCATTTCCCGCATTGAGGATTACCGGGAGGCGGCGCGGCGGCGGCTGCCGCGCTTTCTTTTCGACTATATCGACGGAGGAGCGGGCGCGGAGCAGACGCTTGCCGCCAATATCGCCGATCTCGCGCAAGTGCGGCTCAAGCAGCGCGTGCTCGCCCATGTCGAGAATTTGAGCTTGGAGACCGAGTGGTTTGGGCGACGCGTAAGCCTTCCGGTCGTTCTCGGGCCCGTCGGCCTGACCGGCATGTTTTGGCGTCGGGGAGAGGCGGCCGTCGCCAGGGCCGCGGCGGCTGCGGGGGTTCCCTATGCGCCCTCGACCGTCTCGGTCTGCGCCATCGAGGAAATCGCCGCGCAAAGCGCCGCGCCGCTCTGGTTCCAGCTCTACGTTCTCAAGGATCGCGGGTTCATGCGCAGCGTTCTCGAGCGGGCGCAGGAAGTGGGCGTGACCACGCTCGTCTTCACGGTCGACTTGCCCGTGATCGGGACGCGATGGCGCGACGCGCATTCGGGACTGGCGGGACCGTTCAAGACAGAGCGCCAGCTGTTCCAAGCTCTCGGGAAGCCCGCATGGGCCTGGGACGTAGGCGTCTGCGGACGGCCGCACGATCTCGGCAATATCTCGCATTATCTCGGGCGCCGGACGGGGCTCGAGGACTATCTCGGCTGGATCAACGCCAATATGGACCCCTCGATCGGCTGGTCGGATCTGGAATGGCTTCGCAATTTCTGGAAGGGTCCGCTCATCATCAAGGGCGTGCTGACGCCGGAGGACGCGCGCGATGCGGCGCGTCTCGGCGCGGAGGCGATTGTCGTCTCCAATCACGGCGGGCGGCAATTGGACGGCGCCGCATCGACAGCGCGGGCGCTCCCGAAGATCAGGGATGCGATCGGCGACGACCTGCTCATCTTCGCGGACTCGGGCGTGCGCTCCGGCGTCGACGTCCTGCGCATGCTGGCGCTCGGCGCGAAAGGCGTGTTTCTGGGGCGCGCTCAGGTTTTCGCGCTCGCGGCGCGCGGAGAGCAGGGCGTGAGAGAGATGCTGGAGATGATCGCGCAGGAAATGCGCGTCGCGATGACGCTGACGGGCGTCAGCTCGGTCGAGGAGATCGACGCGAGCATTTTGGATGATTTTCAGCCGACCTCATAGGCGTCGTCGATCGGCACGCCCAAGCCCGTGACGAGGCGGTTCGTCTCCGAGGCCATGCCGACGATCGCGAGCAGCTCTTGATACTCCGTCTCCGACATGCCCTTGGCGCGCGCGCTTGCCGTATGGGAATGGACGCAATAGGGGCAGCCGTGGGCGACCGAGACGGCGATGTAGATCATTTCCTTGACCTTGGGATCGAGCGCGCCCGGTCCCATGATCGCCTTGATGCTTTCCCAAGTGCGTTTCAGCGCCGCCGGATCATGGGCGAGCGCCCGCCAGAAATTATTGACGAAATCCGTCTGCCGCGTCGCGCGGATGTCTGCGAAGACGGCTTGCGCCTGCGGAGAAAGCTCGTCGTCGCGAAGCAGGTGGACCGTGGCCATAGTGTTTGCCTGTTTTCTTGAGGATTGAGGGAGGGAAAACTAGATTCCGCAGGGCGCCGAGTCGATGACCAGTATCCGCGCCCTCATCCTCCGAGACGGCTCCTGCGGAGCCCAGGATGAGGTCCCGTGAGCCGCTATCAGCCGCGCCCCTTGCCTCGGGCGTCGCGCCGCCTATGATCCACCGCTCAACTCAAGGGAACCAGCATGGCGCCTTCCGCGCAAAGCGACATCGTCACGGCGGCCGTGCTTGTCATCGGCGACGAAATTCTGTCCGGCCGCACGCAGGATCAGAACAGCCATTACATCGCGCGTTATCTCGCCGACATCGGCGTCGATCTGCGCGAGGTGCGCGTCGTGCCTGACGACGAGGACGAGATCGTCGCGGCGGTCAACGCCCTGCGCGGGCGCTACGACTATGTCTTCACGACGGGCGGCATCGGCCCGACACATGACGACATCACCGCCGACGCCATCGCGCGCGCCTTCGGCGTCCCCATCGAGGAGGATCCGCGCGCCATCGCAATGCTGCTCGAGCGGTTGAAGCTCGATCAGCTCAACGCGGCGCGCCGCCGCATGGCGCGCATCCCGCAGGGCGCCGAGCTCGTCGAGAACAGCCTGACGAAGGCGCCGGGCTTCATGATCGACAATGTCATCGTCATGGCCGGCGTGCCGATGATCATGCATCTCATGCTCGACGCCGTGGCGCCGAAGCTCAAGACCGGCGTGCGCGTGCTCGTCGAGACGATCGACGCTGCCGGCGTTCCGGAAGGGAGATATGCGGCAGGGCTCACAGCGCTGGCCGCGGCTCACCCCGAGGTCAGCGCCGGCTCCTACCCGCATTTCTCGCAGGCGGGCGTCCATAATGAGATCGTGCTGCGCTCCCGCGACGCGGCCGCGCTCGCCGCCGCCTCCGTCGCGGTGCGCGCGCTTATCGAAAGCTTGCGCGGCGACAGAGCGACGTGCTGAAAAAGCCCATGCGAAGATCTCTCCATCTCTCCTGGGACCAGTTCCACGCCGACACCCGCACGCTGGCGCAACGCTTGGCCGAGCGCGGCGGCTTCTCGGCCATCGCCGCGGTCGCGCGCGGCGGTCTCTTTCCGGCGGGCGTTATCGCCCGGGAGCTCGGCATAAGGGTGATCGAGACGATCTGCGTCGTGAGCTACCACGAGGACACGACGCGCGGCGAAATCGCCGTGCTGAAGTCGCTCTCGGAGGACATTCTGGCGCGGCCCCCCCAGGAGGTGCTGATCGTCGACGATCTGGTCGATACCGGCAACACCGCCAGGGTCGTCAAGGCGCAGCTCCCCGGCGCCTATTTCGCCACCATCTACGCCAAGCCGCTCGGGCTTCCGCTCGTCGACGCCTATGTGCGCGAGATCCCGCAGGACACGTGGATCTATTTTCCGTGGGACACGGGGCTTTCCTTCCAGGAGCCGATCGGCGCGCGCAACTCGAGGTGAATGTCCCCGCATGCGGGGAGAGGGGATTGCGTCCTGAATTCACAGCGCCGCGTGAAAGCGGACTGGCGCGCCGGTCGCGGGCGTGACGAGCTCGCCCTCCCACATGACCTTGGCGCCGCGCACGAAGGTCCCGACCGGCCAGCCCATAACCTCGCGCCCGTCATAGGGCGTCCAGCCGCAACGCGAGGCGATCCAATCATTGCTTATGGTTTCGCGACGCTTCAAATCGACAATTGTGAGATCCGCGTCATAGCCCACCGCGACGCGGCCCTTGCCGGCCAACCCGAAGAGGCGCGCGGGTCCAGCGCTCGTTAGGTCGACCAGACGTTGCAGCGTGAGCCGTCCCGCATGGACATGATCGAGCATGATGGGCGCGAGCGTCTGCACGCCTGGCATGCCCGATGGGCTTTCAGGATAAGGCTTCGCCTTCTCCTCGAGCGTATGCGGCGCATGGTCCGAGCCCAAAACATCGACGACGCCCTGCTGCAGAGCGCGCCAAACCCCCTCGCGATGCAACGCGTCGCGCACCGGCGGATTCATCTGCGCGAGCGTCCCGATGCGCAAATAGTCGGCGTCGGATAGGGTGAGATGGTGGGGCGTTGTCTCGACGCTCGCAATGTCCTTGTGGTTTGCGAGCAGCGTCATCTCGTCGGCCGTCGAGACGTGCAGCACGTGAATCAGCGCGCGCTTCTCCCGCGCAATCTTTAGAAGCCGCTGCGTCGCAAGCAGGGCGGTTTGCGCGTCGCGCCAATGGGGATGCGAGGTCGGATCGCCCGCTGCGCGCAAGCCCGCGCGCTCCTTAAGGCGCGCCTCGTCCTCGGCGTGGAAGGCGGCGCGCCGGCTCGTGTGCGAGAGGATCTCGGCGATCCCCGCATCGTCGGCGACGAGCAGCGAGCCGGTCGAGGAGCCCATGAAGACCTTGATTCCCGCCGCGCCCGGCTCGCGCTCGAGCGCGGGGATGTCGCGCGCATTCTCATGCGTGCCGCCGACCCAGAAGGCGAAGTCGCAATGCATGCGCCCTTTGGCGCGCGCGACCTTGTCGGCGAGATCGGCCGCGGTCGTTGTGAGCGGCTTGGTGTTCGGCATCTCGAACACGGCCGTCACGCCGCCGAGCACAGCCGCGCGCGATCCCGTCTCGAGATCTTCCTTGTGGGTGGCGCCGGGCTCGCGAAAATGCACCTGCGTGTCGATGACGCCCGGTAAAATATGCAGCCCCGCGCAGTCGATGCGCTCTCCGGCCGAAGCCTGGGAGAGGTCGCCGATCTCGGCGATCTTTCCGTCCCTGAGGCCGACGTCCCGCGGTCCCTCGCCGTCGTGATTGACGAGGACGCCGCCGAAGAGGATCGTGTCGAAGGCCTTGGCCATAACGTGGCGCCTTGCTTGCAGTGGTTGGAGGCCCCGCGCAATGTTAGAAACCGTCAAGGGCGCGGCGCCTTCGACGACTTGACGGAAACTTGCTTGAGACTCAACTCAAGTCAAGCGCGCCAAATCGCTCCGGCGGAGCGAGCTCCGGCCCAGGGCTTGTGAAGTTTTGCGACAATTCCTCCAGGGCCAATCTCCGCGACGACTAGAGCGCGAAGCGAAAAAGTGGGAACCGGTTTTTCGCGCCAATCGCGCTCTAAAACTTTGGAATCGATCACGTTATCTGCGTTTGAGCGATTCCGCTCAAACGCATCGTGATCTAGGGAAAGCGTGACACGCATGACAAAACCTATCCTCCTTGCGGATCGCGGCGTCGTCGAGGTCGCCGGCCCCGACGCCGCGAAATTCCTGCATGGACTCGTCACGAACGACGTCCAGCGTCTTGCGCCGGGAGAGGCGCGCTTCTGCGCCTTGCTCGCGCCGCAGGGCAAGATCCTCTTCGATTTTTTCGTCTTCGCGATCGGAGAGGGAGAAAGCCGGCGTTACCTGCTCGACTGCCCCAAGGCCCTCGAGGCCGATCTCCTCAAGCGCCTCAATATGTATCGGCTGCGCTCGGCCGTGACGGTCGCTTCCTTGAGCGATTCGCTTGCGGTCTTCGCACTGAATGAGGTGGCGCGAGCCGGAGACGCCGCGCTCGCCGTCGCGCCCGATCCCCGCGCCGAGACCTTAGGCTTCAGGGCCATTGCGCCGCGCGCGGCGCTCCAAGCCGGAGCGGAGCGGGCCGATTATGACGCGCGCCGCGTCGCCGCGGGCGTGCCGGAGGGCGGTGTGGATTTTTCCTATGGCGAGACCTTCCCCCATGAAGCCAATATGGACCTTCTCGCCGGCGTCGATTTCAAGAAGGGCTGCTTCGTCGGCCAGGAGGTCGTCGCGCGGACGCAGCATCGCGGCCTCGCCCGCCGGCGCATCACGCGCTATCGCGCCGAAGGCGGCGCGCCGCAGCCCGGAACGCCGGTCAAGGCGGGGGAGATCGATCTCGGCGTCACCGGTTCGAGCCAGGGCGACCTCGGCCTCGCCATGATCCGCGTCGACCGGCTCGAGGATGCGCTCGGCGCCGGCGTGACGCCGCAGGCGGGCGGCGCGCGGCTCGAGTTTCAGAAGGGCGGCTGAAGCGAATCTACAGCACGACGACCCGCGCGCCTTTTTTGACGCGTTGGTAGAGGTCGATCACGTCCGGGTTGAGCATGCGGATGCATCCCGACGAAACGGCTTGTCCGATCGTGTCCGGCTCATTCGTGCCGTGGATGCGGAACATCGTGTCCTTGTCGCCCCGAAAGAGATAGAGCGCCCGCGCGCCCAGCGGGTTGTCGATGCCGCCCTCCATGTGACGCGGCAGATCGGGCCTGCGCAGCAGCATTTCCTTGGGCGGCGTCCAGCCGGGCCAATAGGCCTTGCGGCCGATCTCCGCCTGCCCTTTCCAAAGAAAGCCCTCGCGTCCGACGCCGATGCCATATTCGATCGCGCGCCCGTCGCCGAGCGAGAGGTAGAGCTTGCGTTGCCCCGTGTCGATCGTGATCTCGCCGTTGCGCCGAGAATAGGGATCGGCGACGAGCGCCGCGGTCTTCTGGCGGAAATCGACTCCCTGGTCGAGGTCCATCGCGGTTGAATAGGCGGGATCCGCGTCGGGCGGCAGCGCCGCCATTCTCGCGTCCCCCGATCCGCGTCCGTAACGCGGCGGCGCGCCGTAGGGATCGCGGTAATAATCCTCCTGTCGCGCCCGGGCCGGCGGCCGCGCTCGGGGCGCGTAATCCTCCTCATAAGGGGAAGCGCGCCGATAATCGCCGCGCTGGCCATAGCCGCGGGGGTCGTACCCGCCCCCATAGCCGGAGTCATACTCGTCGTAATATCGCCGGTCGTAATAGGCCCGAGCCTCGGGGGAGGCGTAATAGTACGAGTCCGGCGATCCATAATATTGGGCGACGCCGGCCGGCGCCGCGAGCAGCGTGCAAGCCGCCGAGAAACATCCGATTAGAGCGCGCTGCGCAGTCCGCATCGAGGATCGTCCACTTTTTGCGATCACGGTGGGTTCAGGCGGAACCGCCTGGGCGCAGAACACGTGATCGATTCTAAAAGTTTAGAGCGCGATTTGTACGAAAAACCGGTTTCCACTTTTTCGCTTCGCGCTCTAGCTCCCGGCGCCAGAATCGGCGGGGATGGCGGCGAAAATAAGGGTCCGCGAAACGCAAAAAAAACGCCCTCGGCTCCGCTTGCTCTTCTTGAACGGGACGCCACACTATTGCGTAGGCGAAGTATCGGCCTTCGTCCGCGCCGCCGGAGCGAAAGCGGGCGTCGCGCGCTTTCCGCTCGAATGTTCGAGCGGAAAGAATTCGCGCCCGATTAGCGCCTTCAGGCGAATTCAGATCGCGAGAGCCCGTCAGCTTTTACGCAATGGCCCCTGGGCGACGTGTGGAGGTGCGTGTGGTCGAGCAAGCATTATATTCCACCCTCGGCTTTCTCGTCGCCGCGCTATTCTTTCTCGCCCTCGTCCCCCTGCTGCAGCGACGGGCCGAGCGTTTGACGCGTCGTCGTCTCGAAAGCCGCATGCCCTTTACCTTCGAGCAGATCGACGCGCAGCAGTCGATGCTGCTCGCGCGCTGCGCGGTGAGCCAGCGAAGATTCGAGCAAAAGCTCGAGTCCCTCGAGGCCGCGCGGACGCAGGCGATGATGGAGGCGGGACGTCGGCTGTTCGAGGTCCAGACGCTTCGAGAGCAATTCGAGGCGTCAAGCCGCAGCGTCGCGCGCTTGGAGAATGAAGCCGCTGAACGCGCGCGAGATCTGGCGGATGTGAAGAGGCGTCTCGAGGCGACGCAAAGCGCGCTCGAGGCCCTCAAGCTGGAAAAAAGCGCGTTCGCGCGCGAGCATGAAATCTTGTGCGCGCGGCTCGAGGTCTATGAGTCCCGCCATGCGACGGAGCCCGACGCCGCCGCGATCGCCGCCGCGAGGGCCGAGCGCGAGCCTTCGGGAACTCCGGCGATGATCGGAGGGTGGGACGATTGGGCGGATCAGGCCGCGCTCGAACCGCTCGATCGCGGTGACGCCTTTGCTTTCCTTCGGCGTCGCGCAGGGGAGCGCGGCGAGGCGGGCGCGGCGGCGATCATCGAGGTTCTCGGCTCGACTCCCTTGTCGTTGGAGCTCGCCGCGGCCCACTGCCGACGCCTGGGAACGCCCTTCTCCACCTATGCCGCCGATGCGGGGCTGCTGATGGCATCGACTCCCGGCCGGGGTTCCTCGGCCGGTCTCGCCGCGGCCTTCGCTCTCTCGGTCGGCGCCGCGCGAGGGCTGAGCTCGGCAGCGGAACGACTCGTCGCCTTTCTCGGCCTTTGCGCCGGGGAGCGTGCGCCCTGGCTTCTGGTCGAGGGCGTGAGCCGCGATCCGGCCGAGGCGCGGTCGGCGACTTGCGCTTTGACCGATCTCGCGCTCGCGACCCCCGCGTCATTCGCGGACGGCGTTCCCGCCCTTCTCATGCGGCAGCCCCTTCACGAGCTGGCGCGTGAACGGGCGCAGCAGATGACAGACGGAGAGGCCGTCGCCGAAAGCCTCCTTCGGCGTCTTTCCGAAATCTATCCCACCGACGCCTTTGGCAATCCGGAGTCGCGATCGCTCTGCGCTAAGCTGACGCCCCATGTCGTCGAGATTTGCGCGACGAAGCGCTTGCAGTCCGCTTTCAATGAAACGCGCGCCGATCTTAAGGTCCGCGCCGGCGACTATCTGCTGGCCGAGGGCGATCACGCGGGCGCTGCGGCGTTGTTTCAGTCCGCGCTCTCGATCCGGGAAAGTCTTTTTGGGCCGAGCCATCCCGAGACGGCGGCGAGCCTGGACACTCTTGCGGCGGCGCGTTGCGCGCAAGGGGACTTCGCCGGAGCGCACGCCTTGCTGGAGCGCTCGCGCAAGATCTTCGAAACCGGGTTTGGCCTTGATTATTTGGCGACCGGCCGGCGCCAGGTCCTTTGCGCAAGAATGCTCCTCAAGCTCGGCCGCCCGCGCGAAGCCCTTGCGCTCGCGGAAGCGGCGCTCGCGAGACTGCGGGCGGACGGCCGCTCGCGCCATCCTTGGACGATCGACGCCGCTTTTGTCGTCGTCGAGGCGCTCGAGGCTCTCGGGAAGAAGAGGAGGGCGGCGTCGCTGCGCCGCGAATTCTCCGGCGCGCCCGTCTCGGAGCCGGCCCAAGGGGGAGGGCTGGCCGACCGTCTGCTCGAGCGCTTGCACGGGCTCGTGTGGGGCGGCTACGCCGCGCGCAATCATCGCTGAAGATTTGAGCGTCGCCGCCCGAGACCGCTGGCCCGACGCGCGCCGATGTCCTAACATCCGCCGATCGAAGCTCGGGTCGAGAGCCCGAACGGCTCCAACACCGCCGAGGCGCGCATGGAAGACTGCCCGTTCCACGCCATTTTGCATCCCACCGACTTCTCCGAGGATAATGAAGCCGCGTTCGTGCACGCCGTTCGGCTTGCGGCCGCTGGCGGTAGCGCGCTCCATGTCCTCCACGTGGAGGAGGAGCCGGGACTCCTCGCGGCCGAAGACAGGTTTCCGAAAGCGCGAGAGCTCTTTCAGCGCTGGAACCTGATCGAGGCGGGCGTCGAGCCGGGGGCGGTCGAAAAGCGTTTGGGCGCCAAGATCGTCAATGCGTCCGTTGAGTCTCAGGACGTCGCGAGCGCCATCGGCGCCTATTCCGAGGCGCATGGCTGCGATCTGCTGGTGCTCGCGACGCACGCTCCAGGGTGGCTGGAGCGCCTGCTGGGGGGATCCCTAGCCGAGGAAAGCGCTCGGCTTTCTCATGCGCCCGCTCTGTTCCTGCGCTCTGGAGCGCATGGTTTCGTCGACCCCACGAACGGCAAGATCAAGCTGCGGCGCGTGTTGATGCCGGTCTCCGCAGAGGTTGCGCCGATGCACGCCTGGGGCTTCGCCTCCCCGTTCGTGCGCATGCTCGAGCCTACGGCGGAGTTCCACATGCTGCATGTCGGCGACACGCTGCCGACCTATGGCAATCTGTTGCCGCATGTCGAGCTGAGGCGCGGACCGGTCGTCGAGACGATCCTCGAGGTCGCGGCGGAGATCGGCCCAGACCTGATCGTCATGGCGACCGAAGGTCACAAGGACCTCATCGACGCAATCACCGGCAGCACGACGGAGCAGGTGCTGCGAGAGGCGCCCTGTCCGGTGCTGACGGCGCCCAGCAGGCCGCGCCGCGCAGCCGTCTGACGCTGACCCCGGTTCGGGGGAGCATCCCCAATGGACGCGCCCATCCCGCCGAGGTATAGAGGCGCCGCGTCCATCATGAGGTCCCGCGCTAATGTTCGACTCGCTCAAGAGCTTCATCGGTGAGCTTTTTGAGGCGCCGGAGGCGCGCGTCTTCGACGACCAGGACTACGTCCTGGCCGCAGCGGCTTTGCTGGTCCATATCGCCGGCGTAGATGGCGAATTTGATCCCACTGAACGTGCGCGCGTGCAAAGGCTCGTCGAAGAGCGCTTCAATCTTTCGCATGCGCAGGCGCGCGAATTGATCACGCAAGCGACCGAGAGCGAGCGCGAGGCGGTCGATCTTTATCATTTCACCAGCGTCCTGAAGCGTTCGCTCGGGGAAGAGGGCCGCCGTCAGCTTGTCGGCATGCTGTGGGAAATCGCCTACGCGGACGGCGACATCGACGAGTGCGAGGAGAATGTCGTGTGGCGCGTCGCCGAGCTGCTCGGCGTATCGACGCGCGAGCGCGTCAGCCTACGGCGTTTCGCCCGCGAGGAACGGGCGAGCGAAGAGGCCACGCCTCCGGGACCCTGGTCCGACTCTTGATCAGATCGCCGTTCATCGGCGGATTCGAGCTTTGGAGATTTCATGACGACTGCGGATGGGAAGCAGCGCGGGGTGGCGATCGTCACCGGCGCCTCCGACGGGATCGGCGCAGAACTGGCGCGAGTCTTCGCGGCGCGAGGGCATGATCTCGCGCTTGTCGCGCGCCGCGCCGATCGGCTCGAGGCGCTCGCCGACGAGATCGTCGCGCAGGGCGCCGAGAGGAGACCTCTCGTCATCGCGCTCGATCTTTGCGCCGCGGGCGCGATCGAGGCGCTCGCCAAGGCGCTGGACGAGGCCGGAGCGCGAGCCGAGATTCTCGTCAATAATGCGGGTTTCGGGCTCGTGGGTTCCGTGGAGAAGCTCGATCCCGCCGAACAGCTCGCGATCATCGACCTGAACGTGCGCGCCCTGACCGCGCTGACGCTGCGCTTCCTGCCCTCGATCGTCGCCTGCCAGGGCGCGATTTTGAATGTGGCTTCCATCGCGGCCTTCATGCCCGGCCCAAGCTTCGCGATTTATTATGCGACGAAAGCCTATGTGCTTTCCTTCAGCGAAGCCCTGACGCAGGAGCTCAGCGCGGGCGGCGTGAAGGTTTCCTGCCTCTGCCCCGGACCCGTTGAGACGGGGTTTCAGGCGCGATCGGGCTTTGAGCTGAAGGGGAAGTTGGGCGCCGCGCGCCTTGCGCTTGTTTCCCCGGCCGAAGTGGCGCGGCAGGGCTATGAAGGTCTCATGGCGGGCCGGCGCGTCGTCGTGCCGGGGCTCATGAACCAGATCATTGTCCTCGTCGCGAGATTTGTCCCGCGCGGCTGGCTGATGACGCTGACGGCGGCGGCGCTGGACAAACGTTAGAGCATCTCACGGAAAAGCGCGAAGCGGTCTTCCGGGCAGCATATGCTCTAAGTCTTTGATTTGGAGCGGGAGCTCGCCGTCGGGATCGCATCAACGGAGGCTGGGTTTGCGCGAAACTCACTCGGGACGGCGGGGCTGCCGGTGGCGCGAGCGCCTTATGCGCCGCGCCGCCCATTCCCCGCTCAGGCCTCTTCCGTCTTCACGCTCAGCACCTGCCGACCGCGATACATGCCCGTCTTCAGGTCAATGTGATGGGGACGGCGCAACTCGCCCGAGTCCTTGTCCTCGACATAGGTCGGGGCCTTCAGCGCGTCGGCGGAACGGCGGAAGCCGCGCTTCATCGGCGAGGTTTTTCGCTTCGGTACGGCCATGTGTAACTCTCCTCTGGGACCTCGGCCCAAAGGGCCCTGGCAAAATTTCGGAAGGGCGGCGCTTACACCAAAATCGCCGCCCTGGCTAGGGCTGTCCCTTCCGGGTCGGCTCGAGACTCTCGAAGAATCGAGCGAAAGCGGCTTGCATCGGCGCGAGGGGAGGGCGACTTAGAGCGCGACGCGAAGAGGCGAGAAATGGATCGATCACGTCTTCTGGGTCAGGGGATTCCGCCTGAATATAGCGTGATCTGGAGCATGTCACGGAAAGGCGCGAAACGGCTTTCGATGAGGACATGGTATAAATATTTGATTTCGGGTTTCTTCCTGATCGCGTGATTCCGCGCGATCGGGACGTTCTCGGTAAGAAGGAGGAATGCTTGGACACCCCATCGCCGACGCCGGCCGTCCCGCCCGCGCGCTTGCCTATGCCCCAGATCCTCGTCGGCGGCGCGATCATCGGCGGCCTTGCCGTAGACTTGGCGCTGGGCACGGACAGGCCCGACGCGCTCTTCACCGTCATCGGCGGACCGATCGTCGTGCTGGCGGTCCTCACGATCCTATGGTGCGCCAGGATGATGCGGGAGCACGACACGCCTTTCCAGGCGACCCGCGCCGCGACCGCGCTCGTGACGGACGGGCCCTACGTCCATTCGCGCAATCCGATCTACGTCTCCTATGTCGCGCTCGTTTTCGGTCTGGGGCTGGTGCTCGGATCCTGGACGGTCACGCTTCTCGCGCCGCTCGTGGGCGTCGCTCTGCATTTTTTGAGCGTGCTGCCCGAGGAGCGCCGCCTGCAACAAACATTTGGCGAGAAATACGACGAATGGGCGGCGGAAACTCCCCGATGGCTATTTCGATGACAGAAAGCCTAGCGACCGCCGCCTCCGATCGCGAACTTGCTTTCGAAGTGAGCGGCATGACCTGCGCGTCTTGCGTCGCCCATGTCGAAAAGGCGCTGGCGCGGGCGCCGGGCGTCGCGGCGGCGAGCGTCAATCTCGCCACGGAGCGCGCCAATCTTCGGCTGACGCCGGAGGCCGACGCGACGAAGATCGCCGAGGCCGTCACGGAGGCGGGCTATGAACCCGTCGTCGAGACCTATGATCTTGGCGTCGGCGGGATGACCTGCGCTTCCTGCGTCGCCCATGTCGAGAAGGCGCTCAGGAGCGTCCCTGGCGTGATCGAGGCGAGCGTCAATCTCGCGACCGAACGCGCGAGCGTGCGCGCCCTGAAGGGTCCCGGACGGTTCGAGGCGTTGCGGCAGGCGGTGTCCTCGGCCGGCTACGAGCCGCGCGAGATCGAAAGCGCGCTCGCGTCAGGAAAAGACGCGCGCGAGGAAGAGGCGCAGGCGCTGTCGCGGCGGCTCGTCCTCGCGGCGGCGCTGACCGCCCCGGTCTTCGTCCTCGAGATGGGCGGCCATTTGATCCCCGCCTTTCACGAATGGATCATGGCCAATATCGGTCACGACAACGCGCAATATGTCTCGTTCGTTCTGACGAGCCTGCTGCTCGCTCTGCCGGGGCGCGTCTTCTTTCAGAAGGGGCTCGCGACGCTGCTGCATGGCGCGCCCGACATGAACGCGCTCGTGGCGGTCGGCGCGGCCAGCGCCTATCTCTTCTCCGCCGTCTCGACCTTCGCGCCGCAGCTGCTGCCGGCCGGCTCGGCTCACGTCTATTACGAATCCGCCTGCGTGATCGTCACGCTCATTCTCCTCGGCCGGCTGCTCGAAACGCGCGCCAAGGGCCGGGCGGCGGGCGCGATCGCCGCGCTTGCCGCGCTTGCGCCGCGCGTCGCTCATGTCGAGCGCGACGGCGAGACGCTCGACGTTCCGACACAAGAGGTCCGCGCCGGCGACGTCGTGCTCGTGCGTCCCGGCGAGAGGATACCGGCCGACGGCGTCGTGCTGCGCGGCGCGTCGCATGTCGATGAATCGATGATCACCGGCGAGCCGGCGCCGGTCGCCAAGTCGCCCGGTTCGTCCGTGACCGGCGCGACGGTCAACGGAACCGGAGCTTTCGCTTTCGAGGCGAAGCGCGTCGGCGCCGACACCTTCCTTGCCGGCGTGATCCGCATGGTCGAGGAGGCGCAAGGCGCAAAGCTTCCGATCCAGGCCCGCGTCGATCGCGTCACCGCGGTCTTCGTTCCCGTCGTCTTCGCCATCGCGGCCGCGACCTTTCTGGTCTGGATGCTCGCCGGCCCCGAGCCGCGTCTCTCCTTCGCGCTTGTCAACGCGGTCGCCGTGCTGATCGTCGCTTGTCCTTGCGCCATGGGGCTTGCGACGCCGGCCGCGATCATGACCGGGACGGGGCGCGCCGCTGAGCTGGGCGTGCTGTTTCGCAAGGGCGAGGCCTTGCAGACGCTCGGAGAAGCGCGCTTGATCGCCTTCGACAAGACCGGGACGCTCACTTTCGGCAAGCCGCGTCTGACGGATATCGTCGTGGCGCCGGGATTCAAGGCGGATGAGGCGCTACGGCTCGCCGCGAGCGTGGAGGCGCTCTCGGAACATCCCGTCGCGAGCGCGATCGTCGCCGCGGCCAAGGAGAAAGGCTTGCCGGCCGCGCCCTGCCGGGAGTTCGCGGCGGTCCCTGGCATGGGCGCGCGCGGCTTCGTCGAGGGCAAGCGCATCGCCATCGGCGCCGAGCGATTCATGGCTGCTCTCGGCCTCTCCACCGCGGTCTTCTCGGAGGCGGCGAAGAAGCTCGCCGAAGAGGGGCGCACCGCGCTTTACGCGGCGATCGACGGCAGACCAGCGCTGCTGCTCTGCGTCTCCGATGCGGTGAAGCCCTCGAGCGCCGCGGCGATCGCGGCGCTGCACGGGCTCGGGCTGCAGGTCGCCATGATCACCGGCGACCATGAGCGACCTGCGCGCGCGATCGGGCAGGAGGTTGGCATCGACGAGGTCGTCGCCGGCGTGTTGCCCGACGGAAAAGTCGCGGCCGTCGAACGCCTGCGTGAAGGAAGGAAGCTCGCTTTCGTCGGCGACGGCGTCAATGACGCGCCGGCGCTCGCCGCGGCCGACGTGGGTCTCGCGATCGGCACCGGGACGGATGTCGCGATCGAGGCGGCGGACGTCGTGCTGATGTCGGGCGATCTCGCCAAGGTTCCGACGGCCGTCGCGATCTCGCGCGCGACGATGACGAACATCGCGCAGAATCTGTTTTGGGCTTTCGGCTACAATATCGTGCTGATCCCGGTCGCGGCCGGCGCGCTTTATCCGATCAACGGGACGCTGTTCTCGCCGATGCTCGCGGCCGGCGCGATGGCTTTCTCCAGCATCTTCGTCGTGACGAACGCGCTGCGGTTGAAGCGCTTCCAGCCCCCGCCGTCAGCGGAGCCTCGGAGCGCGCTACAGTCCGGCGCAATCGCCTGAACGCAGAAAACGTGATCGATTCTAAAAGATTAGAGCGCGAATTTTGCGAAAAACCGGTCTCCACTTTTTCGCATTGCGCTCAAGAGCGGGCTAGGCCCGAGATCCCACGGTCAAGATATCGCTATAAGTTTTTGACCTAGCTGGATTTCCTATGCTCGATCGATAAGCGGCGAAGCGAGAAGCGCAGCCAGCGAGAAGCCCAGAAACACTCGCCGTCGGCCGCGTCCTTTTGCGGTGCAGCGACGAGAGCGCCGCCGAGCTTGCGCTGCAACGCTTGAGGGCCCACCGAAATTCGCTATATTCATTAACAAAGGCTGTGCTTTTGGAGGTGGAACCAATGTCCGGTCTCTCGGACAACGATCAAGGTCTGCGATGGACCGCTTTCGCCGCGCTGGTGGTCGTAGCCGCCGTGGCGTTCGCGGCGGGCTGGATGCTTCCCGTCAACCCGTCGAACGGGCCCCGGGACGCCAGCACTCCGGCGCATCATGATCAGCAGCGCCGAGCGTCATGACCGGCGCGCGGCGCTGTTCTGAACGCAAGAGCCGCGAAGCTCGATAGGCTTTCGCGGCAGGGCTCGTTCCGTCTGTCGATGTGGCTCGATTTCCCCTCGCGCGGATAAACCGTTCGTGCGAGGGGCAAATCCCGCGAAATCACCCGCCGATCATCGTGGTGATCGTCTGCCCACCGCGGGAGAGAGTGATCTTCCAGTAATAGGCGCGGCCTGCCGCCGCCTGCTCCATGTCCCGGGTCGTCATGATTTTCTTGTCGTTGACGGCGAGGATCAGATCGCCCTTCTGCAGGCTCAGCTGCTGGGCGAAGGAGCCTTCTTCGATTTCGGCGACCACCACGCCGTTCGAGGCGTTTCCCTGAACAGAGAGTTCTTCGATCGTCGCCGGCGACAGATTGACGAAAGTCGCGCCGGCGAAGGGGTTTTGTCCCTTGATCTTCACCGGATCGCGTGGCGGAACCTCCGGGGCGGCGACGAGCTTGCTCATGAGCGCGAGCTTCTTGCCCGCGCGCAGCACGCTGAGACTCGCGGCGCCGCCGAGCGGCTTCGTGCCGAGACGGTAGCCGAGGCCTTCGGGATCCTCGACATCCTGTCCGTCGACCGAAAGGATGACGTCGCCGCGCTTGACGCCGGCTTCCGCGAGCGGTCCCCTGGCGTCGAGATCGGCCACGAGCGCGCCCGTAGGCCGCGACAGCGCGAGGCCCTCGGCGATGTCCGGGGTGAGCGCCTGCAGCGTTGCGCCGAGCCACGGGCGGCGCACCTGCTTTCCGCCGCCTTTGGCCGTCGCCAGCACCACCTTCACCATATTGCTCGGAATGGCGAAGCCGATGCCCACGGACCCGCCGGATTTTGAAAAGATCGCGGAGTTGATCCCCACGGCGCGGCCGTTCATGTCGACGAGCGGTCCGCCGGAATTGCCCGGATTGATCGCGGCGTCCGTCTGGATGAAGAAGCCGTAGTCGGAGATGCCGACTTGCGTGCGCGCGAGCGCCGAGACGATGCCTTGGGTCACGGTCTGGCCCACGCCGAAAGGATTGCCGATGGCGAGCACGAGGTCGCCCACCTGCAACAGGTCGGAATCGGCGAGCTCCATGGAGGGATAGCCGCCGCCTTCCTCGAGCTTCAGCACGGCGAGATCCGTGCGCGGGTCGCGCAGCAGGATTTTAGCGTGGATCTCGCGCTTGTCGGCGAGCGAGACCTTCACATCGGTCATGCCCTCGATCACATGGTGATTGGTGACGACGAGGCCCGTCGGGTCGACAATGACGCCGGAGCCGAGCGACTGCGCCATCTGACGGCCGGGCATGCCGCCTTCGCCGAAAAAGCGTCGAAAGATCGGGTCGTCGTAAAGGGGATTCGCCGGCACTTTTTCGACGCGAGAGGCGAAGACGTTGACGACGGCGGGCTGGGCCTTCTTGACGATCGGCGCAAAGGAGAGAACCGCCTCGGCGCGCGAGCTGGGCGCGGCGCGCTCCGGCAAAGCTTGCGCGGAGGCGCCGCTCGGCGCAACCCAAAACGCCGCGCCGAGCAGCGCGGCGAAGGCGGCGTTCAAAAGCTTTGGTCCGAGGCTCGCCCCAGAGCGAAGGGCGCCGGCGGCGAGCCGTCTCGTCCCGCCGATCATTAGCCTGCTGTCTTGGCCTTGGTCTCGACGCGCTCGGCGATGCGGGCGGCCTTACCGCGACGGTCGCGCAGATAATAGAGCTTCGCGCGGCGCACCTTGCCGCGGCGCACGACCTTGATCGAGTCGATCAGCGGCGCATGCACCGGAAAGACGCGCTCGACGCCCTCGCCATAGGAAATCTTGCGAACCGTGAAGCTCTCGTTGAGGCCGCCGCCTTGGCGCGCGATCACGACGCCCTCATAGGCTTGGACGCGGCTGCGGTCGCCTTCCTTGACCTTGACGTTGACGATCACCGTGTCGCCCGGACGAAAATCGGGAATGGTCTTGCCTGCGAGAAGGCTCGCCGCCTGCTCGGCTTCGAGCTGAGCGATGAGGTTCATGATCGAAATCTCCTGCCGTTTCGCGCTTTCCGCTTCAGGGCGGGCGCGAGCGTTTCGGGACGCTGTTTTGAGTTGAGCCGTGTTCCGTAAAGGAAGCGGGCGCGGATGTCGAGAGGCCTCGGGCGCTGGTAGTGTCTCAGTTTGAAATTTTCAGTAGGGGAAAAAGTGGCGTGACCTAGGTTGCGATACGAGTTGGAGATTGCTCGCATCGGTAGCAAATGTTAATTTGCGCGCTATAATGATTGGTTTGCAAACCGGCGGAACGCGTAAGCGTGGAGGTTGCAGCGATATCGCGAAGGCCGACCCATGAACCCGATCGAAGTATTTATGCGATGGTGGAATAACCTCGCACGAAAGAACGGGAAACTAAAGTTCCGAAATCAGCGGGAGGCCGCCGAATTCGTTCGCCGCGTGCAAAATGAGAACGGCGGTCCGAACGCTAAGATAATTGAAATGCGCAAGAGATATAACGAAATAAACCGTGCAAAACACCCGCCAACAAAACCTGAATCTGGAGGAAGTATCAATACGCCCGTATTGCGCTGAAACTATTGTAAACAGATTTGATTGCGGCGTATCTCCGATAAATAATTTTTTGCGCAACAAAGCAAAAAAGTCTGAAAGGCGATGCGAGCACAAGGTATTTTGCGCCCATATCGGAGCCTCCCCAACCGCAATAGGCTATTACGCTCTCCAGGTTGGATCTGATAGTGTCAGCGAACTGCCGGACGCGAATAAAGCTGGGTATATTAAGACATACGTGGCATTTCCTGCCATCAATTTAAGCTTCGTCGGCGTGCACTCAGAATACCATAGGCAGGGATTGGGCTCTTATCTGCTTATGGACGCCTTCAGCAAAGTGGCAAAGGTAGCAGAGTTTGCCGGATTCTACGCTTTAACGCTTGTCTCTTATGATGAGAAATCGACAGAATTTTATAAGAGCCTAAAATTTGCCATTTATTCTGAAAATCTTCAGCAGCCGAAAATGCTCTACCCTCTTGAGGACCTATTGGCGGTCGTTCGAGCTGGGCAATGAGCGCTTCTTGTAAGGGCCACGTTTCGCGCGCGTCTTCGCCTCTTAGGCCTCAACCAGCGCCACGATGTCCGCAACCTCCCACAGCCACTCAGACACGCCAGCCGCCATCGCAGGAGACTTGTGCAGCTTCGAACGAACGGCGACGAAGTTGTAATACATCATGTGAAGCGCGACCGCGTGAGCATGATTTTCGACCTTCTGCGAAAACGCATCCGTCAGTCGTGTGAACCGACGTATGTGCATCCGCATCGTCTTGTCGTTCCGCTCGACAAATGACGTGCTCACGAGCGTCGGGCCGGGCTTGCATTCGATCTTCTCCATCTTCGCACCAAGGCAGACGGCGGGGCTGTAACGGCCCTTGGCCGCTTCCGACTTCTTTTGCCTGGCGTAGGTGAAGCTCCAAATTTGACCCACTACCCGGGCGCTTCAGCTTCAACCGCGGTGGTTTTGGGGGCCCTGCCAGTCTGAGGAAGGCAAATCGCCCTCTGCCTCCATCAGCTCGAGCAGCATGCCCTCGCGCAGGCCGCGGTCGGCGATGCGCGTGCGTTCGGCGGGGAAATGCTCACGGATCGCCTGAAAAATCGCGCAGCCCGCCAGGACGAGGTCCGCGCGCTGCGGGCCGATGCAGCCGTTCGCAACCCGCTCCTCGAAGTCCATGGCGCGCAGCTTCTGGATGGCGCGGCTCGCCTCTCCGTCCGACAGCCAAAGGCCGTCGACACGCCAGCGATCATAGCGATCGAGCCCCAGATGGACCCCCGCAAGCGTCGTGACCGTGCCGGAGGTGCCCAGCAGATGAAAACGCTCGCAGCGTCGCCTTCCGGCGAGCGTCTCGGCGAAAGGCCGCAGCGCGTCGCGCGCAAAGGCCGTCATCGCCTCGAAAGTCTCGGCGCTGACGCTCTTGCCGCCGAAATGCTCGGCGAGCGAGACGACGCCGAGCTCGACGGATGTCCATTGGTCGAGCTCGAGGCGGCTATTTGACGCGTCCTCAGGCCGCGCGAGCCAGACGAGCTCGGTCGAGCCGCCGCCGATATCGAAGAGCAGGACGTTTTCCGAGCGCGAGTCGGCGAGATTGCCGCAGCCCCGCGCGGCGAATCGCGCCTCGGTCTCGCGGTCGATGATCTCGAGATCGAGCCCGGTGCGCTCCAGCGCCCTGGCGGTGAATTCATCGCCATTGGCCGCCGTGCGGCAGGCTTGCGTCGCGACGAGGCGGGCGCGCGTCACGCCGCGCGCCTCCATCTTGTCTCGGCAGATTTGCAAGGCTTCGAGCGTGCGCTCGATGGCCGCTTCGCTGATTCGGCCGTTACGGCCAAGGCCTTCTCCAAGACGCACGATGCGTGAGAAGGCGTCGACGATCCGCAAGGCCTCGGTCGCGCGTCGCCGCGGCCGTCGTTCCGGGCGAGCGATCAGCAGGCGGCAGTTATTGGTGCCGAGGTCGAGCGCGGCATAGACATGTTCTGCAGGCCGCTGAACCGGGAGATGCCCCCGCAGCGGCGGCGTAGGCGCCGCCGTCCTGCGGCCGTCCGGGGGTAGTGGCGACGGTCTCAGTCTCGCCTGGCTTGCGACGCTCCGGTCACTTCCGCTCAAGTGACGCCTTTCGCCGATCTGGGCTGCGGGCGGCGCCTTGGCCTGGCGCCGTCCAAGAAGGTGAAACTCCTTCATGCCCAATCGCGAAGAAACCTGCAAGCCTTAAGGCTGGCTGTCTCGCGCAAAAGCGCAAATTAAGACGGCGACGCCCAGTTTTTGCGCAGCCGTCCGTATGTCAAAGCCTGTCTACATCCGGATCGAGCAATTCGTGCAAATGCACGATGAAATAGCGCATATGCGCATTGTCGACCGTCGCATGCGCCTTCGCCTTCCAGGCGGCGACGGCGCTCTCATTGTCCGGATAGACGCCCACGAGATCGAGCTTCGTGACATCGCGGAAGCGAACCGCGCCCAGATCCTCGAGCTCGCCGCCGAAGACGAGATGCACCAGTTGCTTGGGCTTGGCGTGGGGGGGAACGTCAGTCGTCATGATCCTCGTCTCGCTGCGGCTTTGGCCAAGGCGAGGCTTTCGCCCAGCAGCGCCTTGGGCGCGGCGACGAGCATGTCGCGGCGCGGGTTAGGGCGATTGTAGGTAAGCGCGTCTCCGTCGAGCTCGACGAGCGCGCCACCCGCCTCGCTCAATATCACGTCGGCCGCCGCTATGTCCCAATCGCGGGCGTTGGGCTTGGCGATCGCCACATCCGCGTCGCCCATGGCGATCTGGGCGATGCGCAAGGCCAGCGACGGGTTGCGCTTGACGAAATGCAGCTCGTAGAGGCTGTCGCCGAGAACGTCTTGATATTCGGTGGGGGCGACGAAAGCGGCTCCTTGCAGGTCGGCTCGAGCCGAAACGCCGATCGCCTCTTCGTTGAGAAAGGCGCCGCCGCCGCGGAGCGCAAGAAAGGTGTGGTCTAGCGCCGGCGCATGGACGACTCCGACGACAGGCCGGCCTTTGTCGATGAGCGCCAGCGAGACGCACCAGCGGGGATCGCCCCGCAGAAAGGCTGTCGTGCCGTCGATCGGGTCTACGATGAAAAGCCAGTCGCGCTCGAGCCGCTCGGGGTTGTCGGCGCTTTCCTCGGAGAGCCACCCCGCCTCGGGGAGGATCGCCTTGGCGCCTTGCTGGAGAAAGCGGTCGACGGCGATGTCGGCGTCGGTCACGGGCGAGCCCCCGCCCTTGAGTCGGATCTCGGCGCTGGTGCGCTCGCCGAGACGGAAATCCGTGAGGGCGATCGCGCCGGCCTCGCGCGCCAATTGCTCGAGGCGGCTCGCGAGCTTTCGAAGATCAGCCGGGAAGCCTTGCATGATTGTCTGGTAGGCGAGGCGCGTGCGCGCGGCAAGCGGCGATTTGCCCATTGCGGCGCGCGAATGCGATTCTCGCCGGGCAAAAAGCCTGTTCGGGGAAGAATGCGCGCAATTTTATGTTTCGTCTTTTCCGCCGTTTAGCCAAGGAGAGCCAAAGCGACCTCAAAAGCAATGGTTTAAGCCGGATTCACCGATCCTGTTAGCAAATATGGACGCGCTCTGGCGCAATTATGGCCCCCGACGAAGCAAGCGATCCCTTCCCTGGAGGCGAAAATGTTCGAACGGCACTCGACCCAAGACCGGAACGGCTGCGGCCAGATTCAGCATGATTCGCGCGCCGACGGCGGACGGCGCGTCGTGCGGGTGACGCGCGCCGGCGTGCTGATCGAGAGGCGCTTGAAGGGCGTCTCCATGCGGATCAGCGTGCCCTTCACCGCCTATCAAGGCGTTGCGCTTGCGGTGGAGCCGGCGCCATCCTCGGGGGTCGCCGCCTACCGGCTGTCGCTCGCTCACGCAGACCCGGACCTCGAGGTCCTGCTCTGCGAAACGAAGGACAGCGGCGCGGCCGCCGCGGACTGGAAATACTGGTCCTTCTGTCTCGACCTGCCGCGTCTCGCGTCAGAAAACGGCGAAGTCTCGCCGGTCGGCGCGGCGAAGCCCGCGCAGATTTTCGCGCGCCGACGCAATGTCGCCGTAGCCAAGCGCCGCCCGCGCTTTCTCTCGCGCCGCAGCCGCGGCGAGCTGGCCCGCGCCGCCGAAGTCTTCAGCGGCGAACGCGAGATCGTCTGCTACGAGTGAGGAAACCGCGCGAGGCTTTCCGCCAGGAGGCCCAGAAACAACAAGAGACCTGCGTGGAGGTTGGAGCGAAAGAGCGACAACGCGCGATCGGTCTCCAGGCCCTGCTTGAGCGGCAGAGTCTGCCATAAGAGATGCGCGGCGTAGGCCGCGACGCCGAGATTGGCGAAGAAGCCCAACCCCGCCGTCATGCAGGCGGCGAGCGTGAAGGCCAAGCACAAAGCGTAAAGCGCCCCGACGGCGAGCCGCACATGCGCGCCAAATAGCCGGGCCGTCGAGCGGACGCCCGCCTTTTCGTCGTCTCGCGCGTCCTGCAGCGCGTAGATCGTGTCATAGCCGATCGTCCAGAAGATCGAGCCCGCATAGAGCAGAATCGCGGGAAGACCCAGCGTCCCGAGCGTCGCGGTCCAGCCGAGGAGAGCGCCATAGGCGAAGGCCGCGCCGAGAATCGCCTGCGGCCAGGAGGTGAAGCGCTTGGCGAAGGGATAAAGGAGCACGATCAGCGGCGAGACGAGCGCCAGCGCGATCGTCGGCAGGTTGAACGAGACGAGGACATAGAGCCCGACGAGACATTGCGCGAGAAAGAAAAGCTTCGCCGCACGCAGGGAGACGCGCCCGCTGGCGAGCGGCCGGTTGCGGGTGCGCTCGACGCGGGCGTCGATCTCGCGGTCGACGATGTCGTTATAGGTCGAGCCCGCGCCGCGCATCGCCACGGCGCCGAGGAAGAAGAGCGCGAGCTGCTTGACATCGGGGGGAAGGCCGTAGGCGGCGCAGGCGAGAGCGCTGCTCTGCCAGCAAGGCAGAAGCAAGAGTTGCCAGCCGATTGGACGATCGAGTCGCGCGAGCTGCAGAAAGGGCTTTGCGGGTTCCGGCGCAAGCCGCAGGAGCCAATGTCCCGCGACGGCGTCGGGGAGGTTGGCGACGCTCGATCTGGCGGCGAGCGCGTTGTTCTCGGCGATAGGTTTCACGCGCGCTGTTTTGACCTCACCTGTCGCGCTTCATCACGAGCCATGCGCTGAAACCCCCGTTCTTAGCCTAGAGCGGCCCGGCGGGCAGGCGCGGCGGACCGCCGGCGGCGGCGCCTTGCTGCTCCTGCATCTTCTTGAAATTCGCGGCGGCCTCGCAGGCCTTCGCGGCGAACATCTGATCGCGGCCCTGCGCCTCTTTGAGCTGCGTGATGTAGGGATCGGGAATCTGACACCAGTCCTTATTCTTGGTCATAAAGGCCAGGAGCTGGTTCTCGGAAGCGACGAGCGCCTTCGCCACCGGACAGGCCGCCATGGGATCGATCTTGCCCTTGCCCGCCTTGCCGATCGCGTTGAGCTTCTCGATCTGCGCCATGCGCTGCTGCATCATCTTCGGCAGTTCCGCCTGGCAGTCGTCTCCGGCCGCCCGCGCGGGCGCAACCGAGAGCGCGAGAGCCATCAAGGCGAAAGGCGTGAGCCAAAGCGGAGCTTTCGTCAGCCGAGCGATCATCGGTCCTTCCGTAAAAAGCGCGCGGAGCGACGAACGCGCCCCCTTTGGCCGGCACACTGGCCCCAACAAAGCGGCGGCTTGATGGCGGCTCAGCCTAGCCTACTCCCTCTCCCCGTTCACGGCGAGAGGGCTGGGTGAGGGGCTTGGCGCTTGAGGGGCTTGGCGCTGAAGCCGCAGTGACGCTTCGCCGACTCTGCTAACCCCCGGAGGGAAGCGCCTCGAGCGCGTCTCTCAGCACCAGAGCCACGTGCCGGGCCTGTCTCCCCGAGCCGTGCGCGATCTGATGGCGGCAGGAGAAGCCGTTGGCGATGAGCGGCGCCTCGGGCGCTGCGCGCACGGCGGGGAGCAGCGAAAGCTCGGCCATCCGCATCGAGGTCTCGTAATGCTCGGCCTCGAGCCCGAAGCTGCCGGCCATGCCGCAACAGCTCGAGTCGACGATCTCGAAGGAGAACCCTGGAATCCAGCCTAAAACCTTGCGCATCGCTTTCATCGCGCCGAACGCCTTTTGGTGGCAGTGGCCATGAACCAGCGCCCGCTGCGCTTCGAGCGCCTTCAGCTTCATGCGCAAGCCGTTGTTCTGATGCTCGCGCGCGAGAAACTCCTCCAAGAGATAGAGCTGCTTTCCGAGGTCGCCGACCTGCGGCCCGAGCCCGAGGCTGTAAAGCTCGTCGCGCAAAGACAGCAGGCAGGAGGGCTCGAGGCCGATGATTGGAGTCTTGGCGGCGATCTCGTCTTGAAACGCGGCGAGCACGCGCTTTGCCTCGCGACGCGCCTTCTCGACGAGACCCGTCGTGAGATAGGTGCGCCCACAGCAGAGCGGACGATCGGGCTCCGCGTCGGTCGGCGCCGGACGCGCGACGCGCACGGCGTAGCCCGCATGTTGGAGAACGGCGATCGCGGCTTCCGCAATCTCGGGCTCAAAGTGCTGGCAGAAAGTGTCGACGAAGAGAACGACCGCGCCGCGCTCGCCGGTCGCGCTTTCCGTCATGGCTGCAAGAGGCTTTGCGGCGGGTTCCGGGAGGGGGCGGCGCGCCGTGACCCCGATCCACCGCTCCACGAACTTCGCCAGCGCAGGCAGGCGATTATGCGCCTTGATCGCGAGGCGCAGCGGGGTCTTGTAGCGCGAGAGCCATTCCGGCGCGGCCCCGAAGAGTCGCAGCCGCAGCGAGGGCGGCCTGATCTCGTGTCGCTGCGCCAGATATTCCGTCTTGATCAGAGTCATATCGACGGCGCTCGGACATTCCTTCTTGCAGGCCTTGCAGGAGACGCACAGATCCATCGCCTCGTCGAGGCGCGGATCGGCGAAGGCCCGCGCGTCCGAGCCCTCGTTCAACGCCGCCTTAAAGGCGGCGACGCGCGCCTCGGTCGAATGTTTGGCCTCGCCCGTGACGCGAAAGCTCGGGCACATGACGCCCTTGGCGGTCTTCTGACAGTCGCGGCTGTGCATGCAGACGGCGACGGCCTTGGCGTAATTGCCGCCGGTCGCGGGAATGCCGGAATAGGCGTCGCCAATGCCGTAAGTGTCATAGGCCGACCAGTCGAGAAAGGTTTTCATGAGGCGCCCCACTTTGCCGGCGGGGAAGCAACATTCGTTCCCAAAAGATGCAGCGAGCGGGCGCCGACGCCCCCGGATTATCAGCCCGAAGAGGCGTTTGGGCTTCCATAGGCCTTTAGAAAAGTTGCGATGCCTGCCTCCATGATCCTCTCGGCTTCCGCCTCGCCCCGCGCCTCGAGGCCGAGCGCGGCGCGCAGAGGAAGGTCGGCCACTGCGAGATTCAAGAGCTGCTCGGCGACGATAGGCGGGTCGTCGAAGGAGAGCAGCCCCTTATCCCGCGCTTGCTCGAGATAGGCTGCGAGGAAGTCGAGCACATTCTTTTTGCCGCTGTTGAAATAGAGGTGACAAAGCTCGGGGAAGCGGTAACGCTCGTTGGAGATGGTTTGGAAGAACGCAGCCGAGTCCGGCGAGAGAAAGAAATCGATGAAATGCCGGCATAAGACGTGGAGGGCCGGAGCCAGCCCCCGATCGAGATCGGGCGAGGGGATGTTGCCGCATTTGTCCTTGCACTCGGCTTCGATCAAATGCGTGAACAAAGCCTCTTTGCTCGGAAAATACGCGTAGAGGGTCGCTTTCGAAACGCCCGCCGACCGAGCGATCGCGTCCACGCTCGTTCCCGAAAATCCGTGCAAAAGAAATTCCTGGCGCGCGGCGACGAGGACTTGGCACGCCTTCCGCCCGGAGAAGCGCTCTCCCGAGAGATCGGGCGCGGCTAATGGTGAATTCATGGCGGTCAAAACCCGATTGTTAGGCTCAGCCTCCGGCCAAAGGACGCCAACTTCTCGAGCTGCCGCGATTGCTTCTCCTCAAAGACAAGCTTCGAGAGAAAGTCGCGCCCGTGAAGGGGCTGAACTGAACAGTTCAGTCTGACGTTGACTTGGCCTAGGCGCAGCCGTATAAAGCTCAGGTGAACTGAACCGTTCAGTTCATTCCGAGGCCCTTATACACATGTCTTCGACCCGCATCAACTCGCAACGGGAGACGGGCTCAACGACGCCGGCGACGGACCCGAATTTCCGGGCGCCGCGCCGTCGTCGGCGGAGCTCGCTCTTGGCCGCGGGGCTGTTTTTGGCGGTTTTGCCGTTGCGCAGCTGCGCGGTCGGCCCAGACTTCGTCAGCCCCGAAGCGCCCCAAGAAGCCGGTTATTCGGCGGGGCGCGGCATCGGCGTCACAGTGTCCGCGCCCGTGGCCGGCGGCGTTGCGCAAAGACTCGCCCATGGCCGGGACATTCCGGGAGAATGGTGGAGGCTGTTTCGTTCGAAGCAAGTTTCCGCGCTCGTCGCCGAGGCCATTGAAAACCATCCCGACATCGTCGCCGCCGAGGCGGCGCTGCGACGGGCGCGCGAGATCGCGGAGGCTGATGCGGCGTCCTTCCTGCCGCAGGCGTCTAATACGTCGATCGGGGCGACACGCCAGCAAATCTCGACTGCGCAGTTTGGCGGGTTTTCGACGTCTTCGTCTTCGACTTCGGCGTCTTCGTCGAGCTCCTCGGCCGAGCCGCTGCGCTTCTCGCTCTTCAACACCAATGTCGGTGTCTCCTTCACGCCCGACGTCTTCGGCAAGACCGCGCGCACGGTGGAGGGCGATTTGGCCGCCGCCGAGCAGCAGCGCTTCCAGCTCGAGGCGACCTATCTGACGCTGACCGCCAATGTCGTCACCGCGGCGATCGCCGACGCCTCCTACGCGTCGCAGATCAAGGTCACCCGCGATCTCATCTCCGCCTATCAATCCCAGCTCGATCTGCTGCAGAAGCGCTTTGATCTCGGCGCCATCGCGCTCTCCGATGTGGTCTCGGAGCGCGCGCTGCTCGCCCAGGCGCAAGCGACCTTGCCGCCGCTTGAAAAAGCCCGCGCGCAGATGCGCGACCAGCTCATGGCCTATCTCGGCCGCTTCCCCAACGCCGACAGAGGGGAGGCCGTCGATCTCGATAGCCTGCATCTGCCCAAAGAGCTGCCGTTGAGCCTTCCCTCGAAGCTCGTTCGTCAACGTCCCGACATCCGCTCCGCGGAAAGCCAGCTGCATCAAGCGAGCGCCAATGTCGGCGTCGCCACGGCGAATATGCTGCCGCAGCTCACCTTGTCGGCGACGGGCGGCAGCCAGTCCCCTTCGCTCAACCAGCTCATCACGCCGCAAACCGCGGTCTACAACCTCGGGGCGTCGGTCGCCGCGCAGTCCTTCGACGGCGGGGGGCTGTTCCATAAGCGCGAGGCGAATGTCGCGGCGCTCGAGCAAGCCTCGGCGCAATATCGTTCGACCGTCATCAACGCCTTCCGCAACGTGGCGGACGCCTTGCAAGCGGTCAAGCACGACGCCGAGACGCTGCGCGCCCAGGTCGCCGCGGAAAAAGCGGCGGCGGAAAGCCTGACGATCGTCCAAAATCAATATACCGGGGGCTTGACGACCTACGCGACCGTGCTCAACGCCGAGCAGACGCTTCTCAACGCCCGCATCAATCGTGTGAAGGCGCAGGCGGCGCGGTATTCCGACACGACGGCGCTGCTGCAGGCGCTCGGCGGCGGCTGGTGGAATCGCGTCGACGAAACGCCCGCCTCACAGCCAAGACCCACGGATCTCATCGCGACGTCGCCAATTGCGGCGGGCGTGCGCGCAGTGATGGAGGACGCTGAAAATGCTCGTTAAGGCGACTTTGCAAAACCGCCTCGGACCCGCGTTCAAGCCCATGATGATCATGCTGGCCTGCGTCGCCGTCGTGTTCGGCGGCCTTTACGGCTTCGTCGGCTTTCGTTCGATGATGATCAAGCAGGCGCTCGCATCGCTCGCCAATCCGCCGCAGACGGTTTCCGTCACCACCGCGGCGTTTCAGGAGTGGAAGCCGAAGCTTACGGCGATCGGGGCTTTCCGCGCCGTCAACGGAGCCGACCTCGCGCTGGAAGCCTCCGGCGTCGTCGAAAAAATCCAATTCCAATCCGGAGAGGACGTCGCCGCGGGTCAGCCGCTCCTGGAGCTGCGCAAGGACACCGACAACGCGAAGCTCGAATCCCTGAAAGCCACCGCCGAGCTCAACGCCATCAATCTACGCCGCGACCAGTCGCAATTGAAGATTCACGGCGTGAGCCAGGCGACCGTCGATACGGATGTCGCGAATCTTAGAAGCGCAAACGCCGAGGTCGCGCAGCAGGAGGCGGTGGTTGCGCAAAAGACCTTGCGCGCGCCTTTCGCCGGACGGCTCGGCATCCGCACCATCGACCTCGGGCAATATATCGGCGCCGGCACGGTCATCGTGACGCTGCAGGCGCTCGACCCGATCTATCTCGATTTCGTGCTGCCTCAGCAGGCGTTGAGCGGCGTCGCCGTCGGACAGACGATCACGGCGACCGTCGACGCCTTTCCGGGAGAAAAATTCGAAGGCAGGATCGCCGCCATCAACGCCAAGGTGGATCAAGCCAGCCGCAATGTGCAGGTGCGGGCGAGTCTCGCCAATCCCAAACGCAAGCTGCGGCCCGGCATGTTCGCCTCAATCGACGTCGCGACGGGCAAGCCGGAACGCTTCATCACGCTGCCGCAGACCGCGATCGTCTACGCGCCTTATGGAGATTCGGTTTTCATCGCCCAGAAGAGCGACGAAAAGGGGCAGCAAGGAACAGGACTCGTCGCTCGTCAGAGCTTCGTTCGGCTCGGCGCGAAGCGCGGTGATGAGGTGTCGGTGCTCGAAGGGCTTCCCGAGGGCGCCGTGGTCGTCACCGCGGGTCAGATCAAGCTGAGGAACGGTGCGCCGCTGAAGATCGCCGACAGCCCTTCGCCTCCCGTTGACGCCGATCCCAAGCCGCAGGATCAATGAAGGGAGACCCAGTCGATGCGTTTCACCGACATATTCGTTCGTCGTCCCGTTCTCGCCACGGTGGTCAGCCTGCTGATCCTGGTGCTGGGTCTGAGATCGCTCGCCACGCTGCCGGTCTTGCAGTATCCGCGCACGCAAAACGCCATCGTCACCGTGACGACGCAATATTTCGGCGCCGATCCCGCGACGGTCGCGGGCTTCGTGACGACGCCGCTCGAAAACGCCATCGCGCAGGCGAATGGCATCGACTATCTCTCGTCGACCAGTCAGATCGGCACGAGCACGATCACCGCCTATTTGCGGCTCAACTATGATTCCGGCAAGGCGCTGACCGAGATCAGCACCAAGGTCGATTCGATCCTCAACCAATTGCCCGCAGCCGTGCAGCGGCCGGTCATCACCGTGAAGATCGGGCAGACGATCGACGCCATGTATATCGGCTTCGCCAGTGAGCGGCTCTCGCCGAGCCAGGTCACCGACTATCTCATCCGCGTCGTGCAGCCGCGCCTGCAATCCGTGCCCGGCGTGCAGACGGCCGAGCTCATTGGCGGCAAGACATTCGCTTTGAGGGCGTGGCTCGACCCGACGAAGCTCGCCGCCTATGGCCTTACGGCGACCGAGCTCGCGGCCTCGCTTTCCGGCAACGACTACATCGCCGGCCTCGGCTCCACCAAAGGCCAGATGGTGCAGGTGAATCTTTCCGCGTCGACGTCGTTGCACTCGCTCGAGGAGTTTCGCAACCTCGTCGTCAAGCAGGCGAACGGCGCCAATGTGAAGCTCAGGGACGTCGCCAATGTGACCCTCGGCTCCGACGACTATGACTCCTCGGTCTCCTTCAACGGCAAGCAGGCGGTCTACATCGGCGTTCAGGTCGCGCCCGCCGCCAATCTGCTCGATGTCATCGCCGGCGTCAAAGCCGCCTATCCCGAGATCGCCAAGGCCCTGCCGGAAGGGCTCGTCAGCGAGATCGTCTATGATTCCACGGATTTCGTGAACAGCTCGATCGACGAGGTGATCCACACGCTCGTCGAGGCGATTCTCATCGTCACCGCCGTCGTCTTCGCGTTCCTCGGCTCCTGGCGCTCGGTCGTCATTCCGGTCATCGCGATCCCCCTTTCTCTCGTCGGCTCTCTCACGATCCTGCTGGCGCTGGGCTTCTCCATCAATCTGCTGACGCTGCTCGCGCTGGTGCTTGCGATCGGCCTCGTCGTCGACGACGCGATCATCGTCGTCGAGAACGTCAATCGTCATCTGGCGGAGGGCGCGACGCCCGTCGACGCCGCCCTGCAGGCGGCGCGCGAGCTCGCGGGGCCGATCATCGCGATGACCGTCGTGCTCATCGCCGTCTATGTGCCGATCGGCTTCCAGGGCGGGCTCACCGGCGCCTTGTTCGTCGAATTCGCCTTCACGCTCGCCGGCGCGGTCACGGTCTCCGGCGTCATTGCGTTGACGCTTTCGCCGGTGAGCTGCGCCTTCGTGCTCAAGCCGCCGGAGCGGGGACGCGAAACGATCGAGACCCGGATCGTCGCCTTCATCGACGGCGCGATGGACGCGCTCAGAGAACGCTATCATCGGATGCTCGACGCCTCGCTGAATTATGTCCCGGTCACGCTCGCTTTCGGCGGGTTGGTGCTCGTAAGCATCTATTGGCTCTATGCGAACTCGAAGAGCGAGCTTGCGCCCGACGAAGACCAAGGCCTCGTTCTCACCCAATCGACGCCGGCGCCGAACGCGACGTTGCAGCAGAAGCTCTTCTACGCCGACCAAGCCTATAAAATCTTCGCCAAGCATCCGGAGACGAAGACCGTTTTCCAGATCAACTCGCCGGCGCTTAACTTGAGCGGCATGGTGCTCACGCCCGCCGAGACGCGCAAGGTCGGAGCGGAGGAGCTGCAACATATAATCCAGCAGGAGCTCGGCGCCGTGGCGGGGCTGCGCATCGTGGCCTTCCAACAGCCGCCCCTGCCGGGCGCCACGGGCCTGCCCATCCAATTCGTCGTGCAGAGCACAGACACTTTCGAAAAAATGGACTCGGTCGCTCGCGATCTCCTGTCTCAGGCGCTCGGGACCGGCAAGTTCATCTTCCTCGACACCGATCTCAAAATCGACCAGCCGCAGATGTCGCTCGTCATTGATCGGGAGAAGAGCGCGCAACTCGGCTTGAGAATGATCGACGTCGGCGGCGCGCTCACGACCGCCTTGAGCGGCGGCTACACGCAATATTTCGGATTGGACGGCCGCTCCTACAAGGTCATTCCGCAAATTGCGCAGCGCTTTCGCCTGAACGCCGACCAAATCCTGAATTACTACATCAAGACGGCGGACGGCTCTTCTGTGCCCTTGTCGACGGTGGCCAAATTGGAGACGACCGTCGTTCCCGAATCGCTCAACCATTTCCAGCAGGCCAACGCCGTCACCGTTTCGGGCGTCGCGGCGCCGGGCGTCATCGCCGGCGAGGCTCTGGATACGTTGAAGGAGATCGCCCAGCGCACGCTGCCTCCAAACTATACGATCGACTATGCGGGGCCGTCACGGCAGTTTATCCAGGAATCGAGCGGCTTCGCGGCCACTTTCGGCTTCGCCTTGATCATCATCTTTCTGGCGCTGGCCGCGTTGTTCGAAAGCTACCGCGACCCGCTGATCATCCTCGTTTCCGTGCCCATGTCGATTGCCGGCGCGCTCGTCTTCATCATGCTGGGCTTCGGCGGAGCGAGCATCAACATCTACACCCAGGTCGGCCTCGTGACCCTGATGGGATTGATCAGCAAGCATGGCATATTGATCGTCGAATTCGCCAATGAGCTGCAGCGCTCGGGCAAATCCAAACGCGAAGCGATCCTGGAGGCGACCTCCATTCGTCTGCGGCCCATTCTGATGACCACCGCGGCCATGGTGCTTGGCGTGCTGCCGCTCATTGCGGCGACGGGCGCCGGCGCCGCGTCGCGTTTCAACATGGGTCTCGTGATCGCCTCCGGCCTGTCGATCGGCACGCTGTTCACGCTGTTCGTTCTCCCCGCCGTCTATCTGACGCTCGGCGCGACCCATAGCGCGAAGGAGGAGGCGAGCGAGGCGGCGAGGCTTGTCGACGCATAGATCTCAATGTGCGTTTGAGCGATTTCGCTCAAACGCTCTTGACCTCTTGCCTATCGAGCGCTGGGCCCTGACCGGCGCCGGCGCCCGCTGTGGGACAATGTCAGCTGTGGGACAATGTCAAAAGTATCATAGCTTAACACAGGAGTATCATAATTTAATGAGCAACACTGTTGCAAATGTGCAACACCTCAGTAGAATATTCCAAATTAGTCGTTTCGTGAGTTGCAAATATTCTCATCTGTGAATAAATTTGGGCATGATCGAGACAGAGGCAGGCCTCTGAAATAAAAACTCATTCGGAACTCCAGTTCGGTCGCCGGCCGCGCCTATTACTATTTTGGAAGTCCAGCTACTGACAGCGTTGGGCGGGTGACCGGTTTCGAATCCGGTCCCCTTGCCGTCCCCGACCCGACCCCTGAGCTGGCCTCGCCGCGTTGGCGCTGAATGGTTCCTTGCGCGGAGACGCCGCGCCTGAGCGCAGCGCGCTTTACGTCGAGCGACACGAAATTCCGGGGCCGCCGCCCCCGGTCACGCTAGAGTAGAATCGGAGCTGCTCCATGGCCCATTCGTTCGACTTTCGGATCGAGCTGATCCGTCGGGCGCAAAGGCGGTGGCTGAGGTCGACCTCGGCGTTGTCGGGCTTCGCAATTACAGCGTTGCTCCCGGCTCCAGCTTTGGCAGTCACTTGGATTGACGGCACGGGCGACTGGTTCAATCCTGCGAACTGGTCAGGCGGAGCGCCAAACTCCAGCACACCCGTTGTCATCGACAACGCCGGCACGGCGCAGATCTTCTCCCATGGCGCGGCCAGCAACTCCGCCCGGATTGGCGACACCGGCGCTGGCGCGGTTACCGTGGGCGCCAATGGCTCCTGGACGACATTCGGAGCCGGACTGACCATTGCGGCAAACGCGGGGTCCACGGGCGTCGTCAACCAGACAGGCGGCCTCTTGACGCTGTCCGGCGGCCAAATCCAATTTGGCGGGGGTTCGGGGACCTACAATCTTAATGGCGGCACGCTGCAAATCGGCGGCGCGAATGCGATCGGGGCGGGGGCCGGCGCCTATCAATTCAATCTCGGCGGCGGGACGATTCAGGTCCTCGGATCCGCCCTCACGACCAATATCAACGCCACGCTGACGGCCGGCAGCACGTCAACAATCGACACCAACGGCTTCGGCGCGACCTTCAGCGGCGTCCTGTCCGGCGGCGGCGCGCTCACCAAAGCGGGTGTGGGAACGCTTACGCTTTCCGGGGTCAACACCTACACAGGGGCGACCCTTATCAGCGCCGGAACACTACAGGGCGCCGCCGCCGGCGCCTTCTCCTCGGCCAGCGCCTTCACGGTCGCCTCCGGCGCGACGCTCAATCTCAACGGCGTCGGCCAGATCATCTCTATCGGTTCGCTGGCCGGCAGCGGCCTCGTGAATGTTGGAGCCAACTATCTGTTGGCAGGCGGTGATAACTCGAGCACCGCCTTCTCCGGGACGGTCACCACGACCACGGGGGTCGGCGAATTTATAAAGGCAGGGTCCGGCACGCTGACCATCGACAACGCCACGCTGGGGGACACCTACGTCGCCAAGGGCGCACTGGCGCTGACGAGCGGAACCACCGCCGTCAACTATTTGGCCGTAGGATCGGGGACCTCAAATGTAGGCGCTTTTTCCATTACGGGCGGCACTCTCACCATCCCGAATGCCGCCGGCAGCGCTTTTCAGGTGGGCGATTTCGGCGGTCAGGGAACAGTCACCCAGAAAGGAGGCACGGTGCATGCCGGCTATTCCGTAAACATCGGCAACCAGGGCGGCAGCGGCTTATACTCTATCAGCGGCGGCGAACTCGATCTCTCGGCTCTTCTCAACACAGTCGGGCGGAATACCGGCAGCAATCCCGGCAGCACTGGAGAGCTCGACATCATCGGGGGTCTCGTCGATGTCGCAGGCACAGGCGGAAATGCGGCGCGCCTCATTATCGGTTATGGCGGATCGACGTCGGCGCAGTCGCACGGAACGGTTACGCAAACCGGCGGCACATTGCGCATCCACAATGACTCGACATTCAATCTCTCGGGCTTGAATAGCAGCACCGGCATATACAATCTCAACGGCGGCACGCTTCAGATCGGCGGCAATAGCCTTCTCGCGGGCTACGGCGCGGGCGCGCCGCACTATCAATTCAATCTCGGCGGCGGAACGATCCAGGTCTACGGATCCGCCCTCACAACCAGCGTCAACGCCACGCTGACGGCGGGCAGTACATCGACGATCGATACCAACGGCCTCGGCGCGACCTTCAGCGGCGTCCTGTCCGGCAGTGGCGCGCTTACCAAAGCGGGCGCGGGAACGCTCTTGCTTTCCGGGGCCAACACTTACTCGGGCGCGACACTCGTCGGCGCGGGAACGCTGCAGGCCGGCGCCGCCGGCGCCTTCTCTTCGGCCAGCGCCTTCACGGTCGCCTCCGGCGCGACGCTCGATCTCAACGGTTTCAACCAGACTATCGGTTCGCTGGCCGGCAGCGGCCTCGTGAATGTTGGAACCAAAAATCTGACGGCTGGCGGCGACAATTCGAACACGGCCTTCTCCGGCACGATCAGCATGACCAATCAGGGTTATGGCTCCAATCCCTACGGGACCTTTCTCAAGACAGGGTCAGGCACTCTCACCATCGATAACGCCACAATTCAATTGGGCGAAACCTATATCGCTCAAGGCGCGATGAAGCAAACGAGCGGAAACACCTCCGTCACCTATCTCGCCGTGGGCGAGGGCGTGGTCGGGAGCACGCCCAATGTCGGCGCGCTTCTGGTCTCGGGCGGCACGATCACCTTCGGAACACAGCTGCAAGTTGGCGATTTCGGCGGCACAGGAACAGTCACTCAAACAGGCGGCACGGTGCAGCTCATTGCCCAATGCGGCGACATCACGCACTGCGCGGCGCTGAACATCGGCAACCAAAGCGGCAACGGCGTCTATAATATCAGCGGCGGCGAGCTTGACCTCACCGCCGGGCTCAACACCATCGGCCGCAACACCGGCTCCCACTCGGGCAGCACGGGCGCGCTCAATATCAGCGGCGGCGGCGTCGTCGATTTGTCGGGCAACAGCGGCGGCGGCGGCGGGCTCATCATTGGCTACGGCAACCTCAATGGCGGCGCGCTGCAATCGCAAGGGACGATCACGCAAACCGGCGGCGTCCTGCGCGTCCACAATGGCTCGACGCTCTACCTTTCAGGTTATGGCGCCAGCACGGGCGTCTATAGTCTCAATGGGGGCGCTCTCGAAATCGGCGGCGACGGCCTGAAGGCGAACTACGGCAACGGACAATCGCTTTATCAATTCAATCTCGGCGGTGGAACAATCAAGGTCATCGAGGCCGCCCTCACAACCAGCGTCAACGCCACGCTGACGGCGGGCAGCACGTCAACGATCGACACCAACGGCCTCGGCGCGACCTTCAGTGGCTCCCTCTCCGGCGGCGGCGCGCTCGCGAAAATCGGCGCTGGAACGCTAGCGTTGCTCGGCTCCAACTCCTCCTATACGGGCGGAACAACGATCTACAGTGGCGTTCTCCAGGCGGCTGCCAACGGCTCCATTGGAAGCGGCCCGGTAACGCTCGACGGCGGCGCGTTCCAGGCGGGGACCAACGGCCTTGCCTTCGCCAATAATTTCGTGCTGGACGCCGGCGCTGCAAACACGATCGACACTCAGGCCTATTCGCTCTCCCTGAGCGGCGGCATTTCGGGCGCGGGCGGCTTCGCCAAGCAAGGCGGGGGCGTGCTGATCCTCAATGGAGCGAGCGCCTACCAGGGCGCGACCGACGTCGGTGCAGGGACGCTTCGAGCCGGCGGCTCCGGCGTGTTCGCCCCGACCAGCGCCTTCACCGTCAGCACGGGCGCGACGCTCGACCTCAATGGTTTCAACCAGACCATCGGCTCTCTTGCGGGCCCCGGCGCTGTCACTCTCGGGACCGCCACCTTGACGACCGGCGGCGATGGGACAAGCAGCATCTTCTCCGGCGCGATTTCGGGCGCCGGCGGGCTCGTCAAGACCGGGGCCGGCACGTTCACCCTGACCGGCGCCAACAGTTATACGGGCGGCACGACGATCTCCTCGGGAACCCTGCAGATTGGCGATGGCGGAACCACGGGCTCGATTGCCGGCAATGTGACGAACAATGGGACGCTGGCCTTCTACCGCAGCGACAGCGTGACCTTCGGCGGCGTCATCAGCGGAGCTGGCGCCCTGTCGCAGTTCGGTTCGGGAACGCTCATCCTGACCGCCGCCAACAGCTACACGGGCGGGACAACGATCACCAGTGGCGTTCTCCAGGCGGCTGCCAACGGCTCTATTGGAAGCGGCTCGGTAACGCTCGACGGCGGCGCATTTCAGGTCGGCAACAATGGCCTCGCCTTTGCCAATCATTTCGTGCTGGACGCCGGCGCCGCAAACACCATCGACACGCAGGCCTTTTCGCTCTCCCTGAGCGGCGGTGTTTCGGGCGCGGGCGGCTTCGCCAAGCAGGGCGCCGGGGTGCTGACGCTCTCCGGAGCGAGCCTCTACACAGGCGCGACCAGCGTCGGCGCGGGGACGCTCCGCGCCGGCGCCGCCGGCGCGTTCGCCCCGGCCAGCGCCTTCACCGTCGGCTCGGGCGCGACGCTCGATCTCAACGGCTTCAACCAGACCATCGGCTCTCTTTCTGGCCCCGGCGCCGTCACTCTCGGGGCCGCCACCTTGACGACTGGCGGCGATGGGACAAGCAGCCTCTTCTCCGGCGCGATTTCGGGCGCCGGCGGGCTCGTCAAGACCGGGACCGGCGCGTTCACCCTGACCGGCGCCAACAGTTATACGGGCGGCACGACGATCTCCTCGGGAATCCTGCAGATCGGCAATGGCGGAACCACGGGCTCGATTGCCGGCGACGTGACGAACAATGGCACGCTGGCCTTCCACCGCAGCGACAGCGTGACCTTTGGCGGCGTCATCAGCGGAGCCGGCGCCCTCTCGCAGCTCGGCTCGGGAACGCTCATTCTGACCGCCGCCAACAGCTATACGGGCGGCACGACGATCTCCTCGGGAACCCTGCAGATTGGCGATGGCGGAACCACGGGCTCGATTGCCGGCAATGTGACGAACAATGGGACGCTGGCCTTCTACCGCAGCGACAGCGTGACCTTCGGCGGCGTCATCAGCGGAGCTGGCGCCCTGTCGCAGTTCGGTTCGGGAACGCTCATCCTGACCGCCGCCAATAGTTTCACCGGCGGTGTGACGCTCTCTGGCGGAACCACCGCCGCGCCGACCACGATCGGCGTTTCGAACAGCGGCGCGCTCGGTTCCGGCGCGCTTTCGCTCGGAAAGGCGGCGAGCGACGTGACGACGCTCCTGTTCAACGGCAACGGGTTGAATATCGCGAACGCCATTACGCTCACCGGCGATCCGGCGTTCGTCGTCGCGACTGGAAGCACCAATACAATCTCGGGCGCGATCGGCGGCGCGGGCGACATCGTCGCCGACGGCGGGGGCACGCTCATTCTCTCGGGCGCCAACAGCTATACGGGCGGCACGACGATCTGCGGCGCCGCGCGCGACTCGGTCTGCCTGACCGCCAACGCCACGCCCTCGACGCCGACGACGCTGCAGGTTGGCTCGTCGTCGGCGCTCGGAACCGGACCGCTCACCTTCGACGGCGGCATTTTGCAGGCCGACGGCAATTTCACGATCGCCAACGCCGGCGCCCTCAACGCTTCGGGCGGAACGATCGACGCCAATGGCAATAGGTTCATCTATTCCGGCGCCATCGGCAATGGCGACGCGACGAACGGCCAGCTCACCATCAAAGACAGCGTCGGCGGCGGCATGGTGATCCTCACCGGGAACAGCAGCTACACGGGCCCGACTTCAGTGAACGGCGGCGCGCTGGTCGTCGACGGCTCGATCGCCTCCTCTTCGCTGACGACCGTCAACGCTGGCGCGGCGCTGGCGGGAACGGGAAGCGTCGGCGCGCTGACGATCAACGGCGGCGGCGTCTTCGCCCCAGCCGCGGGAACTCCCGGCGGCTCCATGACCGTCGGCGGCAATCTGTCCTTCAACGCCGGCTCGAGCTATCTCGTCACGCTCAATGCGATGACCTCGACCGCCGCCCATGTTCAGGGGAGCGCCTCGCTCGCCGGCGCCACAGTGGGCGCGGGCTATGCGCCCGGAAGCTATCTCGAGAAGCGATATACGATCCTGAGCGCGACGGGCGGCGGGATCGGCGGCGCCAATCAATTCGCGGGTCTCGTCTCGACGAGCGTGCCCTCGGGCTTCCACGAGTCGTTGAGCTACGACAGCAATGACGTCTACCTCAATCTCACGGCCAACCTCGGAGCCTTGAACGGTGGCGCGCCTTTCGGCTTGCCGGGCAATCAGCAGCATGTCGCCAATGCGCTGAACCTCTATTTTAACGCTGGCGGCGCGCTGCCGCCCAATTTCGTCAACCTCTTCAATCTCAACGCCTCGACGCTTTCCTCCACGCTCGCGACGCTCACCGGCGAAGCCTCCACCGCGACCCAGCAGACGAGCTTTGGCGCGACGAACCAATTCTTCGATCTGATCTTCGACGCCGCGATCGCAGACGGCGACAGCGGGGCCTCGTCCGTCCGGCCGATGAGCTATGCCGAGGATGCGCCCGTCGCCGCGCCGAAAGCCATCGCGCTGGTCATGCCGGATGTGGGAAAGTCCGCCGCGCCGCGCCCGATTCTCATCCCGCGGCCCGTTTGGGGAGTCTGGGCGAATTCCTTCGGCGGCTATTCCACTCTCTCCGCCGATCCGACCGGCGCCGGCACGCATGCGCTGACGGGAAGCCTGTTCGGCCTCGCCTCGGGCATCGAGTATCGGCCGCTCCCCGGCGTGACGCTGGGCCTAGCGCTTTCGGGCGGCGGCGCCGATTGGGGCTTGGCCCAGGGGCTCGGCGGCGGCCATGACGACTTCATGCAGGCGAGCCTCTATGGCTTGATGCGCTTCGGCTCCGCCTATGTGGCTTCCGCCTTCGCCTTCGGCAATCATTGGATGGACACGTCGCGCAACGCCTCGGGCTATGGGCTGACGGCGCGCTTCCAGTCGCAGAACTACGCCGGGCGGATCGAGGCGGGCCTGCAGAATGTCGCGCTCTTCGGCGTCTCGCCCTATGTCGCGGCGCAGGAGCAGGTTTTCGAGATGCCCGGCTATAGCGAGAACGACCCGATGGCCTCGGGCTTCGCGCTCTCCTATCTGGGCCGCTCCTTCACCGACGCGCGCGCGGAGATCGGCGCGCGCTTCTACCAGGCGATCGGCGTTTACGGACCGGCCGTTCTGGGGCTGCGCGGGCGCGCCGCCTATGCGCATGACTGGGTGAGCGACCCGACGCTCGCCGCGGCCTTCGCGATCCTGCCGGGGACGGGCTTTGGCGTCGAAGGCGCCAGGCCGGGCCGCAACGCGGCGGTCGTCTCGCTCGGACCCGAGCTGCGCATGCCGGCCGATACGACGCTCTTTGCGAAATTCGACGGCGAGTTCTCCGACCGCGGCCAGACCTATTTCGGTCGCGCCGGATTCCGCTGGGGATTTTGAGCGCCGCGACAAAGCCGCTCGAAGGGGGCGCCAGCGCCGCGTCGCGTTCCAACGAACTCGGTCGCGAGATCTCCGTCCAGAGTTGAGGATAGGAGCGCTTCGGGAGACGCGTGCGCGGAGAGCGCTTTCCAACTATATTCGTCCTATGCGAGGGACTTCCGCATGAGCAAAGGGATTGCCAATCCCCACACAGATCACGTGCGATCCGTGGTCGGGGACGTCGATGCGCCCGCGCGCTCCTCGGTCGCCGCATCCTGGCGACGATGCGTCGTGCTCCATGGCCTCGACCCGGAAGCGGCCCGCCCGCCGGACATTCTGACCGCGGCGCAATTGCGAGAGGCCCGCGAGCCGCTGGAGCCGCTGGCTCGCGTCGGGCAGGGCGTGATCGAGCGGCTCGCTGCCGCGATCGCAGATTTCGGCTGCTGCGTCCTTCTCGCCGATGTTCATGGGGTGCCGCTGGAGCGGCGCGGCGCGGCCTCGGAGGCGCCGATTTTCGACGCGTTGGGATTGAGGCCGGGCGCGCTCTGGAGCGAGGCGCATCAGGGAACCAACGCTATCGGCGCTTGCGTCGTCGAGGAGCGCGCGCTGACAATCCACAGAGACCAGCATTTCCACACGCGCCACACCGAGCTGAGCTGCACGGCCGCGCCCATCTTCGATCATCTTGGCCAGCTCGCGGCGGTGCTCGATGTGTCCTCTTGCCGTGAGACGCTCGCCGAAGGCCTCACCAATCTGCTTTCGCTCGCCGTCATCGACGCTTCGCGAACGATCGAGGCGCTAAACTTCCGCCGCGCGTTCGCCGGGGCGCGCATTCTGCTCTCGCCTCATGCGGATCATCGCGCCGTCTCGCTGATCGCCGTCGATCGTGACGATCTCGTCATCGGCGCGACGCGGTCGGCTCGGCTCGACCTCGGCGTCACCGGCGCGCGTCTCGCGGAGCCGCTTCGCACGGCCGCTCTCTTGGCCGGCGGCAACGAGCAGGCCGAGCTCGAAGACGCGGAGCGCGGCCCGATTCGCCGCGCGCTCGCACGCGCCAACGGCAATGTGACGGCCGCGGCGCGCCTCCTTGGCGTCAGCCGCGCCACCCTGCATCGTAAGCTCAGCCGGCTCGGATTATCGCAGGGACATTAGCGCGACCGTGTAGCGAAATCCGATCGCAAAGATCTGTCGACTTTTGCGGACGTCCTCTGAAAATCCGCCGCGGTGTCGCAAATCTGAGACACCTCGCTTCCCTTTCTCGTTTTCGCCTCTAGCGCAGCCGGCCGCGCGAGCGGATGTTTTCCCTGACACCGCAAAGGTGCGTTCCAAAATACTGAGGGGAAAAACGTCATGACGAGGCCTGAATTCGTCCGTTGCTCAAGTCCAAAGTTCAAGGCGTGCTACGAAAATTTCATTGGCGGCGAGTGGCTGGCGCCGCGCGCTGGCCGCTACTTCGAGAATGTGACGCCGGTCAATGGGCGGATGCTCTGCGAGGTTCCGCGCTCGGATGAAATCGACATAGAGCTCGCGCTCGACGCCGCTCATGCCGCTAAGGAAGCCTGGGGTCGAACCAGCGTGGCCGCGCGCTCGCGCCTGCTCAACGCCGTCGCCGATCGCATGGAGCAAAACCTCGCCGCGCTCGCCGAAGCGGAGAGCTGGGACAATGGCAAGCCGATCCGCGAGACGACAGCCGCCGACATCCCGCTCGCGATCGATCACTTCCGCTATTTCGCCTCGGTGATCCGTGCGCAGGAAGGCGGCGTATCGGAGCTCGACCATGATACGGTCGCCTATCACTTTCACGAGCCGCTCGGCGTCGTCGGTCAGATAATTCCGTGGAATTTCCCGCTGCTGATGGCGGCCTGGAAGCTCGCGCCCGCGCTCGCCGCCGGCAATTGTGTGGTGCTGAAACCCGCCGAGCCTACGCCGGCCTCCATTCTCGTCTGGGCTGAGCTCGTCGGCGACCTGTTGCCGCCGGGCGTCGTCAACATCGTCAACGGCTTCGGCCTCGAGGCCGGGAAGCCGCTCGCCTCCTCGTCGCGCATCGCCAAGATCGCTTTCACCGGCGACACGGGCACGGGACGCCTCATCGGCGAATATGCTGCACGCAATCTGATCCCGGCGACCTTGGAGCTTGGCGGCAAATCACCCAATATCTTCTTCGCTGACGTGATGGCCGACGACGACGCTTTCCTCGACAAGGCGCTCGAGGGCTTCGCCATGTTCGCGCTCAATCAAGGGGAAGTCTGCACTTGCCCGAGCCGCGCCCTGGTGCACAGGAGCATCTACGACCGCTTTATGGAGCGCGCGCTGAAGCGTGTCGGCGCAATCGTGCAGGGCGATCCGCTCGACAAGCGGACGATGGTCGGCGCCCAGGCCTCGCGCGAGCAGATGGAGAAGATCCTGGCCTATATCGACATCGGTCGGAAGGAGGGCGCCGAGATCTTGATCGGCGGCGGGCGCGCTGATCTCGGCGCCGATCTCTCCGGCGGCTATTATGTCAGGCCCACCGTGCTCCTCGGCAATAACAAGATGCGCGTGTTCCAGGAGGAGATCTTCGGGCCGGTCCTGTCGGTGACGGTGTTTGACACGGACGAGGAGGCGGCGGCGATCGCCAATGATACGGTCTTCGGTCTTGGCGCCGGCGTGTGGACACGCGACATCAACCGCGCCTATCGCATGGGCCGCGCTATTCAGGCGGGGCGCGTCTGGACCAATTGCTATCACGCCTACCCGGCCCATGCCGCGTTCGGCGGCTACAAGCAATCCGGCGTCGGCCGGGAAAACCATCGCATGATGTTGGACCATTATCAGCAGACGAAAAATCTCCTGGTCAGCTACAGCCCGGACAAGCTCGGATTGTTCTGAGAGTCCGGCCGGGGCGACCGTTCCCTCCCTTCGGTCGCCCCGCTCCCTTTGCATCACCGCTCCTCGGGCCCTTCGGGCCGAGCCTGCAGCTTGCCTTTCGGATGCGCCGCTCAGAGCGCCGACGACGGTCTCGTTCGGCGCATGCTCGCGACCTTAACTTATCCAGCCGCCGTCGAAGCCGCTGCGCAGCTGGCACGGAGCTGCGAGCGATGAAACGCCGCCACGCCCGGCGACCGCTCGCTCTCGGGTGCGACGGACAGCAAGCCTTTTTCTATAGTCTTTTCCGGGATCGGCGACGCTGCGCGCTCGCCGCGCTACGCTCGTCGCGGCGTCGCGAGAAAGAAGCGACGTCTCGGGTAACGGCGCTCGTTCGCTTGCGCCTCTTCATCGCGCGGCGTCCCTCCTGTATCCGGGGAGGAGCGGCCGCCATCGTCGCCGCAGGCGGCGCGCCATGCAGACGGCGCGCCGCGGGCATCGCTCATTCCGGCAGGGTGAACACGGTCAGCACGCCGCCGAGCGCCGTATAGTTCGACAGGCTACGATAATTGCCCACGGCGCCGAGACCGTCGGTGCTCTTCGTCAATCCCGCCGCGAGGCCGATTCCGGCCCAGCCGCCGACGCCCGAGAGCACTGCGACATATTGCTTGCCGGCGACCTCGTAGGTGATCACATTGCCGATGATGCCGGAAGGCGTCTTGCGCCGGAACAGCTCCTTGCCCGTCCTTGTGTCGACGGCCTTCAGATAGCCCTCGAGCGTGCCATAGAACGTCACGCCGCCATCCGTCGTGAGCGCGCCCGACCAGACGGAGAACTGCTCCTTGTTCGACCAGACGATCTTGCCGGTCTTGGCGTCCCAGGCGATGAAGTTGCCGGTGTGCGTCTCTCCCTTGTCGCGATCGGCTGGGAACATTTCGACGGAGGCGCCGACATAGGGCTGGCCTGCCGAATAGCTGACGCGGAAAGGCTCGAAATCCATGCAGACATGGTTCGTGGGCACGAGGAAGAGCTCCGTGCTCGGGTCATAGCTCGCCGGCTGCTGGTCCTTGGAGCCGAGCGTCGTCGGACAGGCGCCGCGCGTCGCCTCGTCCTCGCCATGCGCCTCGGTCGAGAAGCGCGCGTCGAGGATCGGACGGCCATAGGTCTGCGACGATTTGTCGAGATCGATCTTCGTCGCCCAATTGACGGCGGGATCGAATTTCTCGGCGACGAGCAATTCGCCGTTGGTTCGGTCCAGCGTGTAGCCGAAGCCGTTGCGATCGAGGTGAACGGCCGTCTTGCGCTTTCGTCCGCCGATTTCCTGATCGACAAGCAGCAGCTCATTGACGGCGTCATAGTCCCATTGGTCGTGCGGCGTCGTCTGATAGACCCATCTCGCCTTGCCCGTGTCGAGATCGCGCGCCCAGAGCGTCATGGACCACCGGTTGTCGCCGGGACGCTGAATGGGATTCCATGTCGAAGGATTGCCGGAGCCGTAATAAACGAGATTGAGTTCCGGGTCGTAGCTATACCAGCCCCATGCCGTGCCGCCGCCGATCTTCCACTGATCGCCCTTCCAAGTGTTGATCCCGGAGTCTTTGCCGACCGGCTTGCCGAGATGCGTCGTCTTTTCGGGATCGATCAAAGTGTCCTCGTCTGGCCCGGTGGAATAGCCGCGCCACAACAGCGCGCCTGTCCTCACGTCATAGGCGGAGATATGGCCGCGCACGCCGTATTCGCCGCCGGCGTTGCCGACGAGCACCTTGTCCTTGAACACATGCGGCGCGGCGGTGGAGGTCTCGCCCTTCGACGGATCGCCAAACTTGACGGACCAGATCGGCTTGTCCTTGCCTTCGCCGGAAGAGGCGCCCGTCGCGGCGTCGAGCGCGACGAGAGTCGCGTCGGCTTGCGCCAGGAAAATCTTGCCGTCGCCATAGGCGAGGCCGCGGTTGACCGTGTCGCAGCACATCACGGCGATGACCGAAGCGTCCTGCTGCGGCGCGTATTTCCAGAGCACCTTGTGATCGGGATCTCTCAGATCGAGCGCGAAGACATTATTGGGAAACGGCGTGTGCAGATACATCACGTCGGTGACATAGGCTCCTTTCGTTATCTTGCCGTCCTTGTCGACGACGGCGGGAATCGTCACATCGTGAATGACGAGCGGAGCGCCCTCGTGCCCGCGCAAGACGCCGGTGGAGAATTGCCAATCGACGACGAGCTGACGCACATTCGCCGTGGTGATCTGCTTCAACGCCGAATGCCGGAGATTGGCGTAGTCGCCGGTCGGCGACACCCATTGTCGCGGGTCCTTCTGCATATCGAGCAGGGGGTCCGCGAAGGCGACGCCCGTCGCGAGCGCGAGCGCGCCGATCGACGTCGACAGTCGAAGTTTCGTCATCTGCATTTCATTCCCTCGGCAGCCAGTTGTTTTCTTGCTTGCGCTTCATGCGAGACGGACGGCGTCGAGGAGGCCATGCGCCATCCGCTGCGCGCTCAGGCAACGGCCGCATACGACGCGGCTCGCATATCGATATTCATCGAATGGGCGCGGCGCGCCAGATCACGAAACAGCGACGCGCTTCCGACTGTCGCAGATTTGCGACAGTTACGGCGGGCGATCGGGCGATCGTTTCGCGGCGCGCTCGATTTTAAGACGGCGCCGGTTGGGATGCGCTGATGCAGCCTATAGACTCCGCATCACTTTATGACGCAGGAGCCGCTACGGAAGCGGCTTGTGGCTCGTCCGTTACACGCAGATTGACAGGCTGCCGAGCTTCGTCACCATAGAGGGCGGGACGCTTTCGCTGAATCGGCAAACGCATCTGTGGGCGGCGGCTCCGCATCGAGCGCCTCGTCGATCAGCAGCTTTGACGGTTGTCCGTCGCCTTGATCGCTATTTCCGGAAAAGATTCGGCGCGGGATGTCACATTGAAGCGTTCTGCCTTGTCACATTCATTGTAGCGGCGCCGTCGAATGAGCGGCTCAGATCCCAGCCAGGAGGAGGATTCCCGTGAGGGCCATCATGTCGCAGATCGCGATTGTTTATCATTCGGGCTACGGTCACACCGGCCGCCTCGCGGAGGCCGTCGAGGCCGGGGTGGAGCAGGTCGACTGCGCGAACGCCCTGCTGTTGTCGGTCGATGAAGCGGAGCGACGCTGGGACGACCTCATCGCGGCGCAGGCGATTATATTCGGCGCTCCAACTTACATGGGCGCGGCCTCGGGGCGGTTCAAAATGTTCCAAGAAGCCACCTCAAGAGAAGTGATGAGGAAAGGCTATCTCTGGAAAGACAAGCTCGCTGCCGGCTTCACCAATTCTGGAGCGAGATCAGGAGACAAGCTGTCGACGCTCATTCAGATGGCGCTGTTTGCCGCCCAGCATGGAATGCACTGGGTCAGCCTTGACTTGCCGCCCGCCAACAATTCGTCATCCGGATCGGAGAACGAACTGAATAGGCTTGGGTTCTGGCTCGGCGCTGGCGCGCAGTCGAATACAGACGAAGGTCCCGATACGGCGCCGCCGGAATCAGACCTCGCGACCGCTCGCCATCTCGGAAAACGAGTAGCGATCGCGACGCTTCAATTCGTGCGGGGGCGAGTTGATCAGAGCATGACAGTCCTGTCCGACCGATGACCGAAGCGCCTGAGCCAATTTTCTCGGAGAATCGCTCACGCCTCCTGCGGCTTGCTTACCGAATGCTCGGATCGGTGGCGGATGCGGAGGACGTGGTTCAAGACGCCTATGCTCGTTGGCTCGCGAGCGACCGTGTAGGAGTGCGCGAGCCTGCGGCTTTCCTGCGCATGATCGTCACACGGCTTTGTTTAAACGAGTTGAAGTCCGCCCGGCGGAGGCGCGAGACCTATATTGGGCCGTGGTTGCCAGAGCCGATTTTCGACCCGGAGGACCCGGACACATCCGACGACATCACACTGCCGCTGATGATCGCATTGGAACGGCTTTCGCCTCTGGAGCGGGCGGCGTTTCTACTCCATGACGTCTTTGGCATGGGGTTCGACGGCGTCGGCGAAGCGATCGGGCGCGAGGCGGCGACATGCCGCAAGCTCGCCAGCAGGGCGCGGGCCCATATTCATGATGCTCGTCCGAGATTTCCCGTCGCCAAGGAAGAGGGATTGAAGCTCGCGGCGGCCTTCTTCACGGCTTCGAGAAATGGCGATCTGAGCGCGTTGCGCTCTTTGCTGGCGGATGACGTCGTCGCTTATGCCGACGGCGGCGGCAAGATCCCAGCGACGCCGTGGCCCTTGGTGGGGATGGAGGCTGTCCTCGCGCGCCACGACGAAATGGCCCGCGAATTCGTGCGCAATCCATCGCGCCTCGTGCGCTATGCGCTGATTGACGGGCTGCCGGGCTTTGTCACCATCGAGGCCGGGAACATCACGCAGACGACAGCCTTGAATGTCGAGTTGGACAAGGTCGTCGCCATCTATGTCGTGCGAAATCCCGACAAATTGCAAAAAATCGCCCTCAACAGTTTCGCTGATCAATATTCGCCTGCCCCCTCATCCTGAGAGGCTGTGACTTTTTCGATTGCTGACGCCCACAACTCGTGATTCGCTGGATTCCTTCCAGGGAGCATGAGTCGTGGGCGAGCTTTTTGATGATCTTCCCGTTGTTGATGCGTGCGCGGCGAAAACAACAGGCCGCGCCCGGCTTCGGGAGCCGGTGCGCGATCAGGTGAGCTTACAGGTTTGCGACCTCGACGCCTTGATTGACGAGGATCATCCGGCGCGGATCATCTGGGCATATGCCGCGAAGGTCGATCTTTCCGTCCTCGAAGCGGATGTGAAATCGCGCGAGGGCGCGCCGGGCATGCCGCAAACCTCGCTGCATCTTTTGCTGGCGCTGTGGCTTTATGCGACCGCGCGGGGCGTCGGCAGCGCGCGGGCGCTGGCGCAATTGTGCGAGTGCGCCGTCGCCTTTCGCTGGCTGTGCGGCGGCGTGAGCGTCAATCATCGGCTTCTGTCGGAGTTTCGCAGCCAGCGCGGCGATCTGATCGGCCGGCTGCTGGCCGAGCATGTGGCCAGCCTTTCGGTGGCCGGCGTGATCAGTCTCGGCGAAATCGCGCAGGACGGCGTGCGTTTGCGCGCGAACGCCGGAGCCGCCTCTTTCCGCCGCCGCAAGACGCTGGAAAGTGAATTGGCGAAGGCCAAGGCGCTGGTGGAGCGCCTGTCCAAGGACGAAGACGACGATCCCGGCGCTTCGGGCAAGCGCCAAAAGGCTGCGCGCGAACGGGCCGCGCGCGAGCGGCAGGCGAAGGTGGAAGCGGCGTTGGCGGCGCTTTGCGAAGCCGAAAAGCTGCGCGAGAAGCGGCAAAAGACCAACAAGAAGGAAACGGAGCGGCAAAAGGAGCCGCGCGCCTCCACCACCGATCCGCAGGCTCGGGTCCTGAAGATGGCCGATGGCGGCTTTCGCCCTGCTTATAATGTGCAGTTTACCAGCTTGCCCGAGACCGGCGTGATCGTATGTGTCTCGTGCGAAACGATCGGGTCGGATCGGGGCTTGGCCGAACCGATGGCGCAAAGGATCGAAACGACCTATGGGCGGCGCGCGAAGGTCTATCTGGTCGACGGCGGTTATCTGGCGGCGGAGGACATCGATGCGGCGGCGCGGGCCGGCACAGATTTTTATTGTCCGCCGCTCAAGTCGAAATCAGGGCGCGACCCCTATCTCGTCCGCCCGGGCGATACGCCTTCGGTGGCCGCGTGGCGCGAGCGCATGGCGAGCGACGAGGGCAAAAGAACCTATCGACGCCGTTCACGCTGCGAGCTTGTCCACGCCAAACTCCGCAACCTCGGTCTCGACCGCCCGTTGCTTCGCGGCAAGGAAAAAATCGAGACCTTGATGCGCTGGTTTAGCCTGGCGTCCAACATCCTGACCGAAGCGAGGCTGCAGACCGCCTAAGCGCATGCAAAAAACCAGAAAGCAGTGGCGCGCCGCAATAAAAAAGAAGCACGCCACCCCCCACATCTCACGCCGCTCACCCTCCTCGCAATTAAGTCACAGCCTCTGAGGAGCGCCCGCAGGGCGCGTCTCGAAGGATGCGGGCTCCCAACGTCTTAGGGCGTGATGCGAAAAAGTGGAAACCGGTTATTCGCATAAAGCGCGCTACAACCCTTGCGCATCGATCGGGTTTTCTGTGTTCAGGCGGTTCCGACTGAAAACCGCGTGAAATCGGGAGTTCTGGTCACGTTTGCGCTGTCGCCGTCCCCTCTGTCTTGGCGGTAATCGATCTTCGGCCTAGGCGCGAGGCGCGCTCTTGCTCTAGATATGCGCTCGGCCCTCTCGCACGCGAGATGAAACATTGCGCAGCATCGATCTCAACGCCGATCTCGGCGAAGGTTTTGGCGTCTGGCGCATGGGCGACGACGACGCCATGCTGAAGCTCGTGACGAGCGCCAATATCGCCTGCGGCTTTCACGCCGGCGATCCCGAGATCATGGCCAGGAGCTTTCGCGCCGCGCGGGAAGCGGGCGTCGCTGTGGGCGCGCATGTTTCCTTTCCCGATCTCGCGGGCTTTGGTCGGCGCGCGCTCGCGATGTCGCCTGCGGAGATCGAGCATGCGGTCGCCTATCAGATCGGCGCGGCGCAGGCTCTGGCGCGGCTCGCGGAGCACAAGATCAGCTATGTGAAGGCGCATGGCGCGCTCGCCAATCTCGCCGAGCGCGACGCCAAGGTTGCGCAGGCCATCGCCGAGGCCGTCGCCAAGGTCGACCCCAGCCTGACCTTGCTCGCCATCGCGAAGAGCGAGCAGGGGCCGGCCGGCGCAAAGGCGGGCCTCAAGCTCGCGCAGGAGATTTTCGCCGACCGCGCCTATGCCGAAGACGGGCGTCTTGCGCCGCGCAGCGAAGAAGGCGCGGTGCTGCACGATCCGCAAGTCGTCGTCGCGCGCGTGCTGAGCATGCTGGAGAAGAGCGCGATCGTCACCCGTTCGGGCGCGCGCCTCCCGACGCCAATCGACTCGATCTGCGTGCACGGCGACACGCAGGGCGCCGTGGCCATCGCGCGCGCGTTGCGCGACGCGCTGCAGGCTGGCGGCTGGCGCCTCCAGAGCTTCGCGGCAAGCTGAGATGGCTGGCTACGAAAAGCCGCGTTTTCTCGACGCCAGCGAGGCGGCGCTTTCAATCGAGTTCGGCGACGCGGTCGATCCGGAGATCAATGCGCGCGTGCTAGCGCTCGACGCCGCATTGCAGCGAGCTCAGCTCGAGGGCGTGACCGAAACGCTGCCGACCTATCGCGCGCTGCTCGTCGGTTATGAGCCGCTGGTTCTCTCGCGCGAGACGCTGATTGCGAGCGCTCAGTCGCTGCTCGCGGATGCGCCGCCCGACGCAACCGCCGCCGCCCCCGCCCGCTGGCGCCTCCCCTGCTGTTATGAACCGCCCTGCGGCGAGGATCTCGCCGAGGCTTCGGCGGCGCTCGGCCTTTCGCCGGCGCGCTTCGTCGAGCTGCATGCCGGCGCCGATTACCGCGCTTATATGTACGGCTTCGCGCCCGGCTGGTGCTATCTCGGAGGCCTTCCCGAAGTGCTCGCCTTGCCGCGCCGCGCGACGCCCCGCGCGCCGACGCCGCCCGGCGCGGTGCTGATCGGCGGCGGGCTGGCGCTCGTTGCGAGCAATCCGATGCCGACAGGCTGGTATGTTATCGGCCGGACGCCAGAGCGGCTTTTCTTGCCAAAACGCGAGCCGCCGCTCTTTATCGCACCCGGCGACCTCCTGCGGTTCGAGCCCGTGGACCTCGCCGCTTTTCGCGCGCTCGATGCGCGCGCGGCCGAGGGCGAGCGCGTGGCGGTCCGCGAGGGGGGCGCATGAGCGCGCGATTGCGCATTCTCTCCGCAGGCCCCGGCGTCACGCTGCAGGATGAAGGCCGGCGCGGTTTTCTGCGCTTTGGCGTGACGCCCGCGGGGCCGATGGACGCCGACGCCTTTCTCGCCGCGACCGTCGCCTCGGGGGAGGGCGCCGCGATCGAGGTCTCGCTCGGCGGCGTCGAGATCGCCGTGGAAGAGGCCGAGATCGGGCTCGCGGTCTGCGGGGGCCAGTTCGACGTGCGGCTCGACGGACGCGCCCTGCCCGGCGCCTGTGTGCTGACGCTCGCGCCGGGGGCGCGTCTTGCGCTGCGGGCGGGGGCGTCGGGCGCCTGGGCCTATGTGGCGCCTTTCGGCCGCTTCGACCTGCCGAAAATCTTGGGCTCGCTGTCGACGCATACGCGCTCCGGGCTCGGCGGGCTCGGCGGCCGCGCGCTCACGGCCGGCGACGCCCTCCCCATCCTCGCCGCCCGACCCGGCCCCGAGGCGCCGATGGCGCTGCATGCGCCTTGGCTCGGCGTCGTTCCCGAAAGCTTTCGCGTGCTGCTCGGCCCGCAGCAGGATCTTTTCGACGAGGAGGCCGTGGCGCTCTTTCTTTCCGCGCGCTGGCGGCTTTCGGCGAAGAGCGACCGTATGGCCTATCGGCTCGAAGGCTCCCCGCTCGCACATCGCTCAGGCCATGACATCGTCTCGGACGGTCTCGCGATGGGGGCGATCCAGGTCCCAGGCGACGGCGCGCCGCTCGTGCTGATGGCTGACCGCCAGCCGACCGGCGGCTATCCGAAAATCGCGCATGTGATCGGCGCGGATTTGCCGGCGCTGGCGCAAAAGCGCCCGGGCGAGGAACTCTGTTTTGCCGCCGTCAGCCTGGAGGAGGCGATCGCCGCGCGGCGCGCTAGAGCGCGGGCCTTGGCCGAGGGCGTGCGGCTCGAGGCCATCGCGCCGGAGCTGACGAGCGAGCTTTTGTTAGCGCGCAATCTCGTCGGCGGGGTCGTGGGCGCGTTCAATCCGCCCGAGTAATCTCAACCCGCGAATTTATACAAGCCGCGGCCCGAGCGCATGATCGTGCCGGACTGGTTGAGCCTCGACAGGATCACGGAGAGGTTCCCCGGAGTGACCTCGACGCCATATTCCTCGAGCTCGGCCTGCAGCTCGCGAATGGACGCCTCGCTCCTTTGGCGCAAGGTCGCGATGATGAGCTCCTGGGCGGCGGAGGAGGCGGTCGCATCCTTTGAAATCATATGCGTAGGCTCGGCCGGACGCCCGTCATTGCCGGGGAACATTACAACATTTGCCCCTCTCGTTGTAACGAGTTTCGCCGAGAGCGCGGCCACCTGTTCCGCTATGCAGGCCTCGATGAGACGGGGCTCGGCCCGGTCTTCAAGCTTGAGGATCGCGTAAGCGTGAGCATAGGCCCGCTCGACGGCTTCGGCCAGCTCCTGCTTCAAAATCCCGAGAATCTTCTGATTGCTGAACTCCACGGACGACACGCTTGCCTCCGGCGGTGGATGACGGGAGGATGAACTTTCAACAAAACATTACTACGTGTCCGAGAACGAATCAACCGATGAGCGCCTGGCTAAAAAAACATCAAGAGGAATGGTAAATTTCCCGCAAAAATAATTGACGCGTTTCTTGGCATGTTGTAATGTTCTCCCAGTTGCGGGAATTTGTTGTAATGTTCCCGCGGAACTGTGGAGAGTCGACATGTCGAACGCATTGACGTCTGCAGCGCCAACGCTGGCCCTGGCGGCGAGCGCGGCCGGAACGGGGCTCCTGTTGGCTCGGGGCTTCCTCAAGAACGCGGTTTCTCTCTCGGGCGCCGCACAGCGCGTCGGTGACACCAAGGTCTGGGACGGACTGGTTTCGTTCAAGCAGGGCAAGCTGCAACTCGGGCTCTATTTGACGCTTCGTCGTATCGACTAGATCACACCGCATTCAGGCGGAACCGCCTGAACACAGAAAACGAGAGCGCGACTTGTGCGAAAAATCGGTTTTCACTTTTTCGCATCGCGCTCTAAAGCCGGTCGCGGCAAAGTGCGAAGCGATTTTCCGGTCAGGACTGACTCTCAGTTTTTGATTTCGAGCTGAGTGCTTTTCGATCGCGTCGCCGGCCGTCACCCCACCAGAAACTCCCGCATCATGCCCATGTCCTCATGCTCGAGGTTGTGGCAGTGGTACATGAAGCTTCCCGCATAATCGTCGAAGGGTTTTACAATCCGCAGGCGTTCTCCGGTGAACACGGGGACCGTGTCCTTCAACCCGCTCATCACGAAGCCGTCCTTGACCGTCGCATAGGCTTCCTCGTCGACCATCTCCGGCTCGCGGCTCAGGATCGCGAATTGCTGGCCGTGCAGATGGATCGGATGCGCCATGGACATCATCCCGCCCATGCCCATGCCCATGCCCATGCCCATGCCCATGCCCATGCCGCCGCCCATTCCCATTCCGCCCATGCCGCCGCCCATGCTCATGCCCATTCCCATGTGGCTGCCGCCGTGCTGGTGGAAAATCTCGAAGAGCTGCGTCGTGTTGAGCGGGATCTTCTCGATCGGCAACCAGTCGTCGAAGGCGTAAGGGCGGCCGTTGATGAGCATCGCCATCGGCGCTTCGCTGATGGCGATGGGCCGCGGCGCGTTTTTGTTCGCCGCCTCCTCGAGGCGCGGGAGGTGCGGCTTCGACAAGCGCTTCGGCAAAGCGGGGCTGTCGGTCGTCTCGCGCGTGACGCGCAGCGTGAAGAGCGGGAAATCGCCGCCGGCGGGAAGGCCGGCGCCGCCGCCCATCATGCGCTGCATGCGCTCCGCCATTTTGGGAGCGGCGCCCGCGAAGGCCGCGCTGCGCAGGACGACGGTCGAGCCCGCTTTGCGGCCCGAGAAATCCGCCCAGACGTCGAGCCGCTCTCCTGGCGCGAGCATCACATAGGGCTTCGTCTCCGGCGCCTCGAGAAGCCCGCCGTCGACGCCGAGCACGGTGATCGGCGAGCCGTCGTCCCAGGCGAGCTTGTAAATGCGCGCGTTGGAGGCGTTGAGAATGCGCAGGCGGTAGGCCCGGCTCGCCACGTCCTGCGCATAATCCGCCTTGCCGTTGACGAGGATGCGCTCGCCCTGGAAGCCGATCATCCGTTCGTGCATGCCGACGTCGTAGCGGAGCTGGTTGTCATCGGTGAAGCTGCGATCCTGCAGCACGATCGGCAGCTCATATTCGCCCGACGGCAGCCCGAGCGCGTCCTCCTCGGCGTCATTGACGATGATGCCGCCGGCGAGCCCGCGATAGACCTGCGTCGCCGTCGCCTCATGCGTGTGAGGATGGAAGAAGTAAAATCCGGCGCGATTGCGGATCTCGAATTCGTAGACGTAGCTCTCTCCGGGGTCGATCGCATAGGCTGGATGGCCGTCCGCCTCCGCCGGCGCGTGCAGCCCGTGCCAATGGGCGATATTGGGCTCAGGGAGCGCGTTGCGCAGCGTGACGCGCAGCTTCTGTCCGGTCCGCAGCCGCATGAGTTCGGCGAGATAGGAATCGTTGAGGCGCGTCAGCGTCCCCTCCGGTCCTTTGACGAGCCGCGCGGCGTAGCGCCAAACATTGTTCGTCGTCGCGCCGGCGAGGATCTGTGCGCTGGCGGGCGCGGCGACGAGCTCGATCTCGACGTCTGGCGAGAACCCGGGCGAGGCCCAGCGGGGCGGCAGGCGCTTCATCGGGCCCATGGCCTGCGTTGCGCGCGCGGAGAAGGGAGCGGCGAGCGCGCCTATGGCTAGTCCGCCTAAGAGCGCACGGCGGGAAAGAATCTTTTCAGTCGACATGGTCGCGGCTCCGAGACGGGTCTTCTCTAAAGGAGCTAAGCGGGAGTCCCGCGTCTCCAACGCGGCGAAACGGCGCGGCTCTCGTCATCTTTTCTTTTCTCTGCGCTGCATCACGAACACGACGAGCGCGAGCGCGGCCGCAAGGCCGAGCAGGAGATAAGGAATATTGAACCGGGGCGCGCCGCCGACCGAGAAGGGAAAGCGCGCGGTCGATCGATCGCCCGAGGGTCCTTCGATGGTGACGATTCCGATGAAGTTTCCCGATTCCGGAAATTGATGTCCGAGGCTGAATGTGCCGGTCGGGTGGGCCTGGGGCGCAATTTGCGCGACGAGTGGGCCGTCGACGGGGTCCCGCTCGTCGCCCATGTTGCGCAGAATGGAAAAGCCGATCTTCCGGTGTCGCAACTCTTCGTCGGGGACGTCGAAGACGAAGGTCGCATCCTCCCCCGCCCTCGGCGCGTCCTCGCAGAATTTTTCCTTACCGGCGCTTGCTTGATAGCCGGAGAAGTAGATGATGTCCGGCCCGACTTTCACCATGCAGGCGCCTTGATCGTAGATCAGCGCGCCGCGCGCCTCGGCCCGCAATAGGGCGGCGAAAAGAAAGGCGCCGACGAGAAACGCCCGGCTTCCATGGCGCGTCAAAATGTCGCTCATAAGTGTCATCGCTTCGTGGTTCGCGAGGCGGCGCAGCGCCGCAGAGCGGTGACGATAGCAAGCCTGCGCCGCCAAGTTAATCGGTCCATCGCGTTGCGGCTTAACCTGAGCGCAGCTTTGGCTTTGGGCGTATGCGCTTTGCTCTAATCGCCTTGACAAGCAACAGCCGTTACAATAATGCCATCGACAACTGCAAATCGAAGCCGCAGGCGTCACCTGCGGGAAAGATGGTCCACTCCGTAAGGAAACGGCCGGAGGCGACGTGCAGGAATATTGTCTCGGCCTGGGACGTGCAGATCGGCCCCGAGGCGCAAGACGAGTGACGCAGCGATCCTCTTACGCAAGATCGTAGTCAGAGTTGTCGCTCATTGCGAGCGGCAGGTTAAGCGTTGGCCGCGACCCTGGACAGCGCGTTTTGGACCCTAAGGAGGAAACAATGGGCGCGATTCTCGAACTCACCAGCTATGCCGCCACGCCGTTCGGCATGGTCGCCATCATCGTCATCGCCGCGCTGGCCTATTTCGCCGCGCGCTGGGTGTTCTCTGACTAAGAATTGACGTTTATCGTCGATTTGCTGCGCGGCGTCTCGGTCAAGCCGGAGCGCCGCGTTTGTTTTTGGACGGTCACATTTCGCCTCGATAGTAATCTCAGGTCCTTATCGTCCCTGGAGGTTGGCGCTGCCGCAGCGGCGCGATAATTAGCCTCCGTCAGCAAGCGTGTGTAAGCTCGCTTCACCTTGGAGGCCTTCATGACCATTGCCTATGAGACTTCAAACGCTGCGCGCGTGCCGTTGATCGAGCGCGTGGGCGTCTATGCCGACGCATTGGTTCGGCTCACGGCCGGGCTCCTCCTCATGCCGCACGGCGCGCAAAAGCTCTTCGGCCTCTTCGGCGGCCCAGGTCTGGACGGCGCGCGCACGATGTTCGAGACGAAGCTCGGACTGCATCCTTGGCTCGCGGTCGCGGCCGGCGTCATCGAATT